>NZ_CP172887.1:922500-2140000 GCF_050530455.1 Enterococcus sp. DIV1208
GACTTTGACTCCCTCATGCGTTGGTTCGAATCCAGCTACCCCAGTTTTTTACGCCGGCGTGGCGGAATTGGCAGACGCGCTGGACTCAAAATCCAGTGCCCGTTAAGGGCGTGCCGGTTCGACCCCGGCCGCCGGTATCATAATGAACTCCTAATGTGTCTTACATTAGGGGTTTTCTTTAGCTCTTTGTCAATAAGAACTGATGCGTGGTGTAAAAACAAATCTGGGTCAGAATGAACCTCATTCTGTCTCAGATTTTTTTGTTATAGAGCCATTTTCTTTTTGAAGCGTTGTCCTACTCTCTATACAGAAAATCATTCCACATCATGAAAAGAACCGTACCTACTGCCGTATAAGATGCTAAAATGAATAGAGGTAATGAAGATGAAGAAAACGTTTTTCTGTCTGATGACTTTTATGAGTTGCTTTCGCTACTGCAAAGAGCAGAAAATGGTCCTTATCATTCATTATCATTGGTGAGGGTCCTACAGGGATTCAAACGTTAGATAGCCTATGATTTTTCTGGCTTCTAGATATAGTGAAAGTCGTTTTTACCCACTCATCTGTGTTTGAAATAATTCATCTAATCAAACTGAGCCAAGAAAATACAATAATGGTAATCATCTAATTTTAAAAAAATAGGGATCTATCTATTGTTTTTTTGAATACCTCAATAGTTTAAAATTGCTCCCGCTCTATACAATTATGAATTAAATGAATTGGACTTTAGTCTAATGTTTTTTACATTAATCAATACTATAATTAATATAGTATTGTGGATTTAAGAAATTAAAGAGGAAAGAGAAAATATAGATGTTAGAGTTAATTATCTCCAAATTTTTTTTGGTACATATTCTATTTTTATTTCTAGCCTATTAAAGTCAAATTTGCTTGTTGGAGGGATTATGGATAATAAGAATCAAAAACTATTTATTGCTCAGTTTATTGCAACAATTTGTGTTGTTGTTATTCATTGTGGAACCATTACTAATCACCCGATAGTGCATTTTTTTCTAAAAAGTATGGTTTGTCGTATTGCTGTTCCATTCTTTTTTGTAAATAATGCATATTTCTTTCGGATAAATAGTAAGAGGGAAGGCTATTCGAAGATGTGGCTAAGAAGAATAGTACGTCTATATACTATAGTGTTTTTGTTGTACATTCCGTTTGGTGTTCAACTGTTACAAGATACAGTTGATATTCAGTGGAATTTATGGTCAATATTATTGGCATTGGTAGTTAGTTTCCTATATACTGGAAGCTTCTATCACTTATGGTATTTTCCTGCTTTGATAAGTTCATTAGCTATAGTTAAATATATGTTTCAAAGATTTAGATATAAATGGATTTTTCTGGTTTGCTTTTTATTTTTTTCAGTTGGTTCCCTTGAAACGTATTCCTTATTTATATCAAATCCAATGGTCATATCAGTTATGGAAAAATACTTTAATATTTTTTTTACTACAAGAAATGGGTTATTCTTTAGTCCACTCTTTATTTCCATAGGATTTGTTTTGGCTGATAATGTACATAATTTAGAAAAGCATCGAAAGTTATTCATATATGGACTAGTCGCTGCGTGTTTTTTAGGAGGAGTCGAAGGGATAATCACATTTTATAATCAAGGAATCGATAAGAATTTTATGTATTTCACAATCCCTTTTATTTTTAGTTTGTATGGACTGTTGGTTATTTCTAAAAGTAAAATCAAAAGTTTTGAAAATTTAAATTCCTATAGTAAGAATATATTCTTGTTTCATATGATACTTATTCAAATCTTTAATATGAGGCATGGCGAAATAACACCTATAAATGGATTATTCCGCTTGATGTTAGGTGTGTTTGTTCCAATAAGCATTGTTTTATTTTACAATAAAATTGTGAAACAAATATCAATTTTTTACAAAATTAAAATGTGAGATGAATTGATGCAGCATATTTGTTTGATTATGCTGAATTAGGATTTAAGTCAGCAATCTTGTTTTGAAATAAATCATCTAGTTAAACTGAACTAAGAAAATACGAGATGGGTAATCATCTAATTAAAATAATCAGGGTTCTAGCTAAACCCCAGCCTTCGGGTATCATAGAACCACTAATGAATCTTACATTTTTGGTCTCTTTGTCAAATGATGTTGGTAAAGAAAATTCTTAGAATCATTTGGACACAAAGAAGAAAATTTCTTTCTGTTCTTTTTTGGTTAAAATAGTATTACCATGACAGATAATATTCTAGTATCTCTAAAAACGAATAAACGGTGTTCAAAGAGCTGACCTTCGGCGATAAGTCAAAAAATCTCAAAACATGAGGAGCTATTTCGAGATTTTCATCCTTAATGCTCCTGCGATTACTCGTCGCAGTTTTTACTTGGTGAGCGCTCAGGTCAAGACACTCTTTTCACAACCTCATGAAATAATGAGAGAGAAGTAAGAAGTAGTTAGTCTCTAAGGATAAACGATTGCCTGTGATAGCTGGGTTATTAATAGGTAGTATGATAAAGTATGAGTAACATATAAAGGATGGTGAATCATATGAAAGTTTTTAAGTTTCTCGTTAAAATGTTCTTAGCTGTAGTAATTCCTGCTTATGCCACTTATGGTTTGTTATCTGATAGGAATAAGTCAGACAGTAAGAAATCAAAACGCACTTAGATTGATTTGATGATTTTATTCGTTGTACCCTGATCCAGGGGAATCGAAAAGCTAAAAAGGAGCAAAACCATCAGAGGATGGAATGATTGTCGAACTTTATTTTTGACCTTATTAATACATAATAATGTAAAGGCATTCATTGGAAGGTGAGTTAAAATGAAGAACATTATTGAGTATAAGATACCCTTTAGTTCTAAAAATATTGAAATACAAGTCAGAGAATTTTTGAATTATTATGAGAAAGATAAAACTGTCTTTCACTCGTATGAAGTAGCCAACAAGGCGAAAGAACTTGCAGAAAAGTTTAACGTACCAAAAGATAAAGCCTATCTTGCTGGTTTGTTACATGATATTAGCGTAATCATTCCTGATGATGAAAGGATAGAACTACAAAAGAGTTTAGGGGAGGAAGTTCTAAAAGAAGAAGAGAAACTACCTATGATTCTCCACCAAAAACAATCAGTATGTATAGCAAAAGAACTATTCAATATAAAGGATAGAGAAATATTATCAGCTATTGAATGTCATACAACGCTTAAAAAAAATGCTTCTAGTTTAGATAAAGTTGTTTTCATTGCAGATAAGATTAAATGGGATAGAGACCATAGTGCTCCTTATTTAAAACAATTGAACAAAGCTTTAGACATCTCTTTAGATCAAGGGTGTAAAACCTATATTGAGTGGGCTTTAACGGATATTTTCGTTTTACATCCTTGGCTAAAAGACGCAATGTGTGACTTAGGAATGTGAGTTTATGAGAAAATTCTATTTGGTTCAATAAAGAATTTGTGCTTTTTTATGATTATATTTTCGTCAGTTAATTTTATAGAGAGATTACTATTTTTTATGTCGAATGAGTGTAATCACCAATGAGGACTAGACAAACGGTTATTCTCAAAGCAGTAAAAGACATACACAATTTTACTTAGTAGTTTGGCGTGATCAAATAAGTTCTTTCAGATTGATGGGTTGAATAACTTCATCTTAGCGGTAGTGTAGTAGTTTTTTATAAAAGAATTAGGACCGATAGAATACTCTATCAGTCCTACAATGATTGAGTGTTCGTCTGGTCTAGAGACTAAAAGGTGAGTGTCCTAGACTTAACATGTTTTACTAGATCTGCTTTAAACGAAAGCAGAAGAAGTTGTCTACTGAAATCACTATACAATTTATTCTGATAATGGAATCAGATTCATTTCTTCATAATAAGACATTTCCCAAAAAAGATATTCAAATTCCAAACTGGAAATAAAAATTTGTTTTACTTTTTGTTGTTCCTTCGCACTTTTCATTTCGGCTAATTCATCCAACAGGTCAAACATCCACTCAAATGATTTTTCAAAACTAGGATCTGCATATAAATCAATCCAGGAGCGATAGGGGTTCTTTTCTAAACTCGATTGATATCGTTTTTTTAAACGACTCGCATAATCGTAATAGGTCCAAGCGCAGGGAAGGATAGCTGCGATGATTTCAGCTACACCTCCACTATGGCCGATCGCTAGCATATTTGTTGTATAAGAGCGATTGTAAAAAGAAGGTTGTACGGTGTTAAATTCTTCTTTTTCAATAGCATAATCCAACATATATTGGCGATGTAAGTCAAGTTCTGTTGCTAGAATACTGTATTGTGCTTCCACAAAATGAAACAATTGATGTTCATTGTCTGATTTGGTGGCAGCTAATGCGAATACTTTAGCATATTCAAATAAATACAAGTAATCTTGTAGTAAATAAAATTGAAATGTCTTTTTAGCAAGAATACCTTTTCCTAATTCTTGAATAAATGGATGATTAAATCCTTTTTCCCAGCTGTCATAAGCTTCGATTTTTAAATTTTTTGAAAATGACATTGATTTACCTCCCAATCGTCTGATCAATCAATCCTAAAAGTTCCTGACTGGCTTTTTTGATATCTTTTTTTGACAAAATAGCAGATACGACAGCAAAACCTTGAATGGGAAGTGAGTGAAAAGCTGGGATTGTTTGCTGATTGATTCCACCGATCACAATGATTGGAAGCGAGATTTGCGCACAGATTTTTTCTAATTCTTCAGTTGTGACATGCATTGCATCTGGTTTGGTATCTGTAGGAAACATTGCACCGACTCCTAGATAATCCGCACCATTTTTTTCTGCTTCGATGGCTTCTTCAACCTTTTGTACTGAAACACCGATTAGTTTATCTGGTCCAAGATGCTTACGAGCTATAGTTAAGGGTAAGTCATTTTGACCTATATGGAGACCGTCTGCATCACATGCCAGAGCAATATCAAGGCGGTCATTGATGATCAAGGGAACGTTATATCTTTTGGTTAATCGCTTTATCTGTATGGCTTCTTCGTAAAACTTTCTAGAATCTAACTGTTTTTCTCGGAGTTGGACAGCAGTAACGCCTCCTTCAAGTGCTTGTGAGACAGCTTCTAGCAGTGTATTGGTAGTGAACAAGAGTGGATCTGTTACTAGGTAGAGCCGGTAATCAATCATCGAATGCAATATAGTCACCTCGTTCTGATAAGGTTTGATCAGTTAGTTTACTTATTTCATCTATTAAATGAGTACGTAAACTACCTGTTCCGTTGGTTTTTGCCTTTTCAAAAGCTAATTCACCAGCAACACCCATTGCAATCACGCTACTTACGGTTGCTTCAAAAAAATCATCGGAATAACCACCACAAAAAGTAGCAATTAGGGAATCTAACATACAACCAGTACCAGTAACATGGCGCATTGCAGCACAACCATTTTTTACCTGCATCGTTCGAACACCATCTGAAACGATATCGATTGCGCCGGTTATGACGATGATACAGTGAAAAGAAGAAGCTAGTGTTCGTGCAATATTGATGACTTCAGTTTCTTTTTTTTGATTCACAAGCGAAGTGTCTACTCCTTTAGCTGAAGTTTGAATACCTGCTAGACAAAGGATTTCTGAATAATTTCCACGAATGACTGTAAAATGGATACTGTTTAATAACTTTTTAGTCACATCCATACGAAATTGAGAAATACCCACACCGACTGGATCGAATATGACCGGAATTCCATGCTTGTTCGCTTCTTTGCCAGCAAGAATCATCGAATCAACGGTTTGTTCATTCAAGGTTCCTATATTGAGAACGAGTGCATCCGTTTTAGCTGTTATTTCTGCTACTTCTTGAATCGCATCAGCCATTATCGGAGAACCACCAATAGCTAAAGTAATATTGGCACAATCATTGACTGTTACATAGTTCGTTAGATGGTGAACCAACGGATTGCATGCACGAATTTGTTGGATAATAGTTTCGAATGATGACATAAAATTACTCCTCTTCAACGGTATTTTGGTAAAGCGAGTAGAAATGATTCGTAGGACCATGTCCTTGACCGATCGCCAACGAATGTTGGATTGCAAGTGTAACGTATTTCTTTGCTTCACAGACAGCCTGCTCTAAGGATTTTCCTAGAGCTAATTCAGAAGCAATAGCAGAAGATAACGTACACCCTGTCCCATGAGTATTTTTGGTTTCGATTCGTTCTGCAGTAAAATGATAGACTTTCTTTCCATCAAAGAGCACATCGGTAGCTTCACCAGATTTATGCCCACCTTTGATTAAAACAGCTGTTCCACTATTTTCGTAGATGGTTCGTCCGACTTGTTCCATATCTGCTATTGATGAGATCGTATATTGTGCAATTTTTTCTGCTTCTGGGATATTAGGTGTAATCAAGTTAGCTAAGGGAAGAACTGTCTGGATCAGTGTATCAATCGCAGTTGGCTCCATCAACGCATTGCCGTTTTTAGCGTACATCACTGGGTCTAAAACAATATTTTGTGGTTGCCATTTTTTTAAACTTTCGGTCACTGCAAGCATTGTTTCTTGGCTAGAAAGCATCCCAATTTTTACAGCGTCGGGAAAAATGTCTTCAAAAACCGCATCCATTTGATCTTTGATGATTTGAGGGGAAATATCTTGGTAGGTCAATACACGAACCGTATTTTCAGCTACGACTGAGGTGATAACCGACATTCCATACACTCGATGAGCAGAAAAAGTCTTTAAATCGGCTTGTATACCCGCACCACCACTACAATCTGATCCTGCAATACTAAGCACTTTTTTCATCTGTGATCCTCCTTAAAATAGAAAAAGACATTCCCCTAGAAAGAAGAATGTCTTGTTTGTTTTGATTTCGCATCAACAAAAAGGACATTTGCTCCCTACGCTGGTATCAACCAAACAGGTTCAAAGGGTCAGGTTTTACCTTCTCAACGCAACAGCGTCCCCCTGCAAACAAAATCATATTTTATTACTTTTTAATCATAGCGGAAATAGTTAGGAGATTCAAGAGCAGATAAAGGAAACAGGTGAGAAGCGGAACTGCTCTTACGTAACTTCCGTTTTTGTCATTGCTAAATATCCATATGAATCAAGTGATCCGCAATGGTGTCGGTAGTAATGATGGAGTCAACCAGTTGATTTTTACAAGCATAATAGATTCCTTGCCATTTCGCATCATCATAAGCAATAGCGATGGTTTCAGGAATCGCTTTAAGCTCTTCAAGACTTAGGCCAACCACATGCTTATTGATTGGATGATTTACTTCTTGCCCATCTTTATCATAAAAACGGGAGTTGATGTCCCCAACTGCACCAATCCCTCTTAATTGTGCCATTTCTTTTTTATTAGTATACCCGATTTCTTCCATCGTGTTGAAATGATCAGGGGAGGAGATACCGACAAGTGCTAATTCGACTTTTTTGGCTTCAGAGAGAATTTTATCAATGTAGATATTACCTTCAAATTCTTGACGGATTATCTCATTAGAAACCAGTGCTGGAGTGTAAAGATATTTTGAAGAACCACGCGTCTTTCGAGCAAATTCATGGCAAAGTTGATTGGAGTGGATATCAAAATGATCATATCCCATGCCGCCAATTAATGGAATGAATGTTGTATCAGGATAATTCTCAAATGGAAATTGAGTAACTAAGCTTTTGATTGACTTTCCCCATGAAATCCCGATTGTTTTCGCAGCTGCAATCTTATCTTTTAAAGAAATTGCTGCAATTTGTCCAACCATTTTCTCGATTTCTGGATAAGATAGATTCGTTGTGTCCACCACTTTAACAAAAGATAAGGCAAATTTTTTCTCTAGTTCGGTTTCTAATTCAATGGCATAGATATTTTCACTATTAATAAAAAATTCAATGAAACCTGCTTTTCGAGCATCAATTAACCATTTAGAAATGAGTGAACGAGAGACTCCCATTTTCTTAGCAATCTGTGCTTGTGTCAGACCTTCTTTATAATATAAAGTTGCTACTTTCACCATGTTTCTTTCTTCAGACTTACTCATTTTTTCCTCCAATTGATCGTTTCACTCCAGTTATTCACTTCACTTAAATAGATCAAGTCGATCGGGTAATCATAACTGTCATACATTTAATAAAAAACATTTCCATTTTTAGTGTACTTTATTTTTTCAAAAAAATCAATTGACATTAATTTTGTCAAATGATATATTCTTGGTGTGGTATCATATGACAAATGAATTGTCTTTTGATAAAAGCGCGCAATTTGATCTTAAAAGGAGGAATGGGATTTGAATTTTCTGGTGAAGTTGTCAGATGGCTTTATGGGAATGTTTCAAGCTGGAGCAGATACTTTTGTTGGATTTTTAACGACGATCGTTCCGCTGTTGATTTCTTTGATTCTTTTTGTAAACGCTCTAATAAAAATTATCGGAGAAAAAAGAGTATTTGGATTCATGCAACGATGTACGAAATTCACGTTATTACGTTATACATTGATTCCGTTTTTAGCGTGTTTCTTTTTAACAAATCCAATGTGTTATACATTTGGACGATTTTTAAAAGAAGAACACAAGGCAGCTTACTATGATGCAACGGTGTCAATGCTTCATCCCATCGTGGGATTATTTCCTCATGCAAATTCAGCTGAACTATTTGTTTATCTTGGTGTAGCAGCTGGCTTTGGTAAAGTGGGAAATCAAAGTGAATTAGGTCTAAGGTATTTATTGGCTGCTTTTATGATTATCTTAGTACGAGGAATCATTACAGAAAAAATTGCTCGTTTCTTAACACAAAGAGAAGCAAAAAAAACAACAGAGGCATAGACGAAACTGAGAATGGAGGTAGAGATGGAAGCGAAAAAACTAATTATCCATAAAGGAAATGGAGGCTGGGGAGGACCATTAACCATTCCGTTAAATGATGAACGTAAGAAGTACGTTATCAGTGTAACCGGTGGTGGTATTCATCCCGTCGCTGAAAAGATTGCGGAATTAGCTGGGGTAACAGCGGTTGATGCATTTAAAAATCCAGTGGAAAAAGAAGAAACCTTGTGTGCAGTCATTGATTGTGGCGGAACAGCACGCTGTGGAACGTATCCAAGAATGAAGATCCCAACAATCAACGTAAAATTGCAAGCGCCTTCTGGGCCGTTGGCGAAATTTATGACAGAAGATATTTTTGTTTCAGGAACAACGATTACAAACATAGAAATTATTAGTGAAAGCGAAGCTGCACAAGTACATAATAAAGAAGATAAGAATGAAAAAACATCAAATATCAACACAAATAAACCGGAAACAACTACAGAAATAACAAAAGAAACCACTGAAAAGAAAAATCATAGCAATAAAAAAGGTGGGATTTTTGGCTTGATCGATACCATCGGACGTGGTGCGGGGAGCTTTATCAATATCATGTATCAAGCAGGGCGTGAAACGATCGATACCGTGCTAACAAATATTATTCCATTTATGGCTTTTGTTGCAACTTTGATTGGTATTATCAACTATACAGGAATTGGGGATATTATTGCGAAGTTTTTGTCACCTTTAGGCGGTAGCTTACTTGGCTTAGTTCTATTAGGTGCTATTACTAGTTTGCCGTTTTTATCTCCTTTATTAGCACCAGGGGCGGTGATTGCTTCGGTGATTGGTTTATTGATCGGAACAGAGATCGCTAATGGTACAATCCCGCCACATTACGCTCTACCAGCACTGTTTGCTATCAATTCACAAGTTGGCTGTGATTTTGCACCCGTAGGAATGACTTTGGGAGAAGCAAAACCAGAAACGATTTCTAATGGTGTGCCAGCTGTGTTGTTTTCGCGAATTTTAACTGGGCCGATCGCAGTTATCATTGCGTATGCCTTTTCAATTGGATTATAGAATAGGAGTGAAAAAATGCAACCTAAAAACATAACGTTTGGCTATTTAGCTGAGAAGAAGAATGCAAAGATCAAGGAAATACCGATGCCTGAATTGGCAGAAGATGAATTGTTAGTAAAACAAGAAGCTTGTAACATTTGTACAACTGACTATCAACAATGGTTAGGACTTAGAGAACATCAAGGCTATCCTATGGCTGGCGGACATGAATGTTCAGGAATTGTCATAGCAAAAGGCAAAGCTGTCGGCGATACCTACCAGATCGGCGATCGAGTCAGTGTACTTTATGATTATTGTGGTTACTGTGATGAGTGTAAATTTGGTGAAATTACGAATTGTGAAAACAAACGGCAATTTGGAAAGAATTATTCAAAAGAGTTTTATGGGATTTTTGGATTTGCGAATTATTTTGTTCGTAAAGCCAAGAGCTTCGTCAAGATGAGACCAACTTTATCTGCCTCAGAAGCTGCTTTTGTCGAACCCTTATCCTCCGTCGTTCAAAATATGAAAAAATTACGAATAGTGCCTGGGAAAGAAACGATCGTGATCATCGGTGGAGGAACAATGGGACTTCTTAATGGACTAACAGCACGAGCAATGGGCGCAAGGGTCATTATTTCTGAGGTCATGCCTAAAAAGTTAGCTCTGATCAAGGAATTAGGGTTTGAAGCGATTGATGCAAGTCAAAACGATCCAGTCCAAAAAGTCAAAGAACTCACAAATGGGAGAGGGGCTGACAGCGTCATTGTCGCAGTTGGATCAACTTTGGCGATGAATCAATCCCTTGAGATGGTGAAAGAAAAAGATGGGAAAATCTCGATTTATGCTGCGGGTTATCCTGCGCCTGAAATGGCTATCCAGCCAAATACGATTCATTATATGCGTCTCGAAGTGATCGGTACGTATGCTTCCACATTAGAAGATTTTTATGACGCAGCTACACTCCTAAATGAAGGGCGTGTCGATGTATCAAAATTGATCGAAACCAAAATTCCATTAATGGATATTCAAAAAGCATTCGAGATCGCTAGTACCCCAGGAAGCTACCGGGTATCAGTTGTATTAAATGAGGAGGGGAATAAAGAATGATCAAATGTTTAGCAATCGCAGATTTATTTATTGATCGAGAAATGATGGAAGAAGGCTTAAAAGATTTAGCGACAAAAGGAATTTCTGTAGACATCAAAGAATGGCGGCATTCTGATTTAGATAGTCTGCAAAAAGGTAATATCAAGATTGAAAAACATGGGTGTGATGCAGTCGAATTACCAGAGTATCTCTTAGAAAATATTGAAGAGTATCAGTGGATCATTACTCAATTTGCACCGATTGGTAAAAAAGTGATCGAACGGGCGGAAAATTTGGAATTAGTTGGCGTACTGCGAGCAGGTACAGAAAATGTCGCTGTTAGCTATGCCGAAGAAAAAGGAATTGCTGTTTATAATACTCCTGGCAGAAGTAAGACTAGTGTGTCGGAATTTACTGTTGGTTTGATTTTGACAGAAATTCGAAATATCGCACGAGGAAATCAAAAATTAAGAGAGCATCAGTGGCAAAAGTACTATCCTAATGGGCTATTAGCACCTGAATTAAAAGAGTCAACGATTGGGTTAATTGGTTATGGCGAAATTGGCCAACGAGTTGCTCATTTGTTGCGACCTTTTGGATGTAACATTCTTTTCTTTGATGATTATTTTGATGGTACGTCCCCTGATACTCAAGTTAGCTTAGAGGAACTGGTGGAAAAAGCAGATATCTTTTCGATGCATTATCGATTGACTCCTCAAACAAAACATATGATCAATGAGTCGCATTTCAAGAAAATGAAACCTTCTGCTGTTTTCATCAATAGTGCCCGTGCTGGATTAGTCAATGAGCAAGATTTGATTCAAGCATTAAGAAACAAAGAGATTACGGGAGCGGCAGTGGATGTTTTTGAACAGGAACCATTACCCGCAGACCATCCTTATCTAACATTAGATAATCTCACGATCACTCCTCATATTGCGGGCTCGACAATTTGTAATTTTGCCAATTCGCCTAAAATATTAGTGAACCGAATCTTTAGAGAATATTTATAAAAAAACATAAAAAATTGAATGAGTGGAGGAAATACATAAGATGACTTTATATGGTGAATTACAATTAAGAGAAAAAACAGGAAATCCAATCAAAGTGGGTGTAATTGGTGCAGGACAAATGGGCAGGGGAATGATTGCACAAATAGCGTCAATTCCAGGGATGATCGTAACAGGGATCAGTGACTTGTCCCTTGATTATGCACAAAAAGCGAAAGAAGCGTATCTAGCTTCGGCAAAAGTTAAAAATGATGTCCTTATTTCAACAGATGCTAAAGAAATTATTCACTCTGATTGGAATGAAGTAATCGTAGATGCTACTGGTGTACCTGAAGCAGGAGCAAAAATTGCGCTTGAAGCGTTATTAGCAAAAAAACATCTTGTCTTATTAAATGTTGAAATCGATATCACTATTGGACCTTTGATGCATAAACTCTATGATTCAGCAGGGTTGATCTATACAGGATCAGATGGCGATGAACCTGCAGCAACCACCGAATTATTTGAATTTGCTTCGTCTATGGGGATGGAAGTCTTAGTTGCGGGAAAAGGCAAAAATAATCAATTGAATATTTCCGCAAATCCGGCAACTGCTGAAAAAGAAGCTCAGAAAAAACAAATGGCTCCTCACATGCTAGCTGCTTTCCAAGATGGAACAAAAACAATGGCTGAAATGAATCTTTTATCAAATGCGATTGGCTATATCCCTGACAAGGTAGGTATGCATGGTTTGAAAGGGGATCTAGATTCTGTCATTACTTCGTTAGATTTAAAAGAAAATGGTGGTGTCTTATCTCAATTTGGTGTAGTGGAATATGTGGATGGTTTAGCGCCAGGCGTCTTTGTTATCGTTAAGGGGCAAAATAGCGAAGTAGCTGAAGAAATGAATTACTTGATGAAGAAAGGGGAACGGGATCATCATATCTTATATCGCCCGTATCATTTAGCAAGTTTAGAAACACCAATTACGATTGCAAAAGCTGTCTTACAACAAGATCATGCCATTGTTCCATTAGGCGCCCCAATTTCAGAAACCGTTGCGGTAGCGAAAAAAGATATTCAACCTGGGGATCATTTAGATGGAATCGGTGGTTTTTGTGTCCGAGGAGTACTTGAGACCCACGAAGAAATGAAGCGAGAGGGACATATCCCGATCGGACTGATCTCTGGAGAAGTAGTAGCAAAACGTTTTATACGGGCGGGTTCTTTCTTAACTGAAGATGACGTTGAACTAGATGCCAGTACCACTGTTTGGCAGTTACGTCATTTACAAGATACGACGTTATCATAGAAGGAGGAGAAAACCATGCACACAACAAAGATTGTTGAGGTTGGTTCTTTAGTGGAAGAATTTGCGGCAGAGTACTTAATGATTCTTTTCGGACAACAGGTACCACCTGAATTAAAAGACATCTGTGTGGTCCATGACAATCATGAAACGGCTAAAAATGTCATCAAAACAGGGGATATACTGACCATCGGCAACCAAGAATATGAAATCAAAGAAGTTGGCAGTGAAGCCAATCATAACTTTGAAACCCTCGGTCATATCTCCATTTATTTCCGCACAGGAGAAAACGAAGTCTTGCCAGGAGCAATCGTTGTAGAGCCTCAAATCTTTCCAGAGTTTGCGATTGGGGATACCATCCGATTTGGAGAACCACAATAAGGAGTCGCTAGTTGTTGAAGAACGGCTGGGATTGTTCCTGATCGTAGTAAAGAACTAATGTGTTTGATAGTATATCAATAACTGCTAGATCAGAAGAAAAAAACTAACTCTGCCTCGTGAAAATTTGGGTAGAGTTAGTTTTTGTTTGATAACAGTTATCGTTTTTTCTTTTTTACAATATACAGTAAAAAGACAATAATGAGGACGAGAGCGAAAATAATACCTCCAGCTAGCCAAAGGAGCCAATTGTTTTGCGGCTCATCCTTTGTAGTAGATATATTTTGTTCATTATAAGTTGCAGCTGTTTTTTGCGAAATAGTAAAATTTATCTTTTGCTGCCAATTGATTTCCTTGTTTTTGACATTCGCCATTAGCTGATAGGTTCCTGGTTCGAATTCTTTTCCTTCTAAAAAAATCAAATAGTCCGTGCCGCTGTTAGGGGCGAACGAAATGGGTTGAGTCCCAGTTAGTACTGGGGTTTGTTGTTGTTCTTTTTTGATCTCATAGTGTATACGAGCACTAGATAGATAAGCAGCATTAGTATTTTCCAAAGTTGCTTTGATGGCATTTCTCTGGTTGATTTGGGTAGGTGCTGCTTTTTTTAGTTCTAAGTTCGGTTGGATTTTGTTTAGTTGTGTTTTAAGTAAGACAGCAATCTCCCGAGAAAAGACATGTTGGATATTTCCTTGTATATCTTTTTTTGGTTCTTCTTGGAGATAGAGCCCACCCGCAATTACTCCATCAAAATCTTTTTCTGGCATTTTGATGGTTAAAGGAATCTTTTTTTGTTCATGTCCCGCAAGAGTAAACTTTTGCTTATCAACAGAAACAATTTTCTCGATATCGATGGGCAAATTATTAGGACGATCTTGATTTCTACCAGAATATTCAACAACGCCTAGTTGATTGGTCTTTGCACGATTAAAGGACGGAATGATCGTGATCTCAGTTTCTTTTAGATTCGTGACTAAGACATTCAAAGTCGATTCCTGTCCAGGTTTTAGTTGTAGATCAAAATAATTGTCGTTTGTTGATGGTGTTGATTCATTGACTTGTATTTGTGCATCAAAACTTTGTAAGGATTCGCCGTAGATGTTAAGATTTCCCATCAGTAGAAAGAAGAAGGGTAGTATCCAAAACCACTTTTTCACGATCATTCCTCCTTTCTTAGTTGGTTGGACTGAATGAGAAAGTCCAATTTAATATAGTAGTATATTGTTCGGCTACTTTATTTGTATTCGCTGGAACAGATAAGCTGAATTGATTGATCGCTAGTGCAGTATCACCCGAGTTTTGACCTGCGGTTGCATCTAAAATCGTAGCATCTTGATTGAATACTTGGATCGCTAATTCATCGTTTTCATAGGCACTGGTAGGGGCTAATCCTAAGTTATTTGTAAGTGCGCCAAAAGATAAATTGAGCTGTGCACCTGATAGCTCAACATCATCCGCTGTTTTGAACTGGTCAGTTTGAGATAACTTAACTGTCCATGTAGCTGCAGGATTTCCTCGGTTGTCTCGAACAGCTACGGTTCCAGTAGTAGGTGTAGAGCCGGTTTGTTCACCTGTAGCAGTAGCAATCCAGTTTTCAGCAGCTGCAGTTTGCAAGGGATGATCCCCAAAGTCTAAATTAGTTGGTATACCGCCAGCATAGTCAAATTCAAGTGCGCCTTCCACATAGGCCACTTCTCCTTGGGTTTGTGAATCAGCAAAAACGAGAGAACTTGAAAACAAGCTGATCCCCAAGACAAAAAAAGATAACGTTTTCTTTTTCATTTCTTCTTCCTCCTAAATAAATTACGGTGTATCCGATAAGAGCCATTCCACCATTGTTTGGTAGGTTCCCTTTGTTTTCAGACTTTCTTTGGGAACCGCTAATGAGAACTGATTGATTGCCAATTGGACTTGACCAGGATCAGTTACACCATTTAATTTGAGTAATGTTTGTTGCGTGCCTATAGATAGAGGGACCATTTGATTAGCAGTACTTGTGATCCCAGTGATAGGAAAGGTAGTTGTTAAATCTGCTGTTGAGATTTGTAATTGGGACGTTAATTGATTGGTTCCGTTTTGCCAAGGACTAAGTTGTTGGACTTTTATTTGCCAATTTTTTACAACTGTCCGTGTATCAGTAATCGAAATCGATCCGGTAGTTACTTGATTGTTATTGGTGGCTACTAAGTGCTCATCCTGTTGGGTCTGGATCAAGTGCTGACCAAAGTTCAAGTGAGTCGGCAAGCTTGTGGTCTGCCAAGTGAGTGCTCCAGCTGAAAAATAAACAGGTGTTGTACCAGTAGTAGGTCCTAACTGAATCGTCGACTGATCTGTTTGAATAAAACCGCCCTTAAAATTAGCTGTTAGATCTTGGGTCAATTTGGGCGAAGATAAAAGAAATGGTAGCGAAACACTCGTATTACCTAAAATCGAAGCAGCAACCAAATTTTTACTATTATCAGAAGTTGGTGAATTTAAACTCGTAATAAATTGAGACAAAGCTGTGACAAAGGGGGACAATAATGTTCCTAAAACAGTACCAATCAGCGGTAAAGCTTGGACGATCGTTAATAAATTTTGAATCCGATTTTTTAATGTCGTTGTCAGGATGGGTAATAGCCCTTGACTAATCGCTACGCCATACTGAGTGCTTGAGCGTGGGACGATAGCTAGAGTAAGATTCTGGGCACCAAAAGTTTCCGAACGTAATTCTGACAATGCCTGATTAACCGCTGTTTTATTTTGTGTGGAAACTAAAGGTGAGTTGACGATCAACGAAATCACAGAGGTTATGGTCGGCAAAATCAATTGTAAAGGGGACTGACTAAGTGGCACAGTAACAGTAGTTTGAACAGTCGCATTCCCATTAGGTTGGATATACCCGACCATTTCAGTCGGTGCTTCTAAAATGGCATATTTATCGCCAGTTGTGATAACACCAGCGCTGATGCCATTTTTTCCTTCAATGAGAAAAGTGACAGGGACATTTACTCGGTTTAAAAAAGGCGCATTTGGACTGGTTTGACTGTTATTAGTTGCGGTAGTCGTACCAAATAAATTTAACGAAACTGCTTGAACAACATTTGTTTGTGCAAGGACTGACAGAAGTGTCAATAACAGAAAGATTACTTGTTGAATCTGTTTTCTTTTTTTGTGAAGCATCGTGCCCCCTCCCTAATGAGTGAACCATATTAACTCGACAAAAAATTGGCGAACGCTAAAATGATTGCAACTCTGATTAATTAAACTATAGCAATTTTTCGGAAATCTAGCTAATCAAAAACTCATTTTTTTCTAATTTTTATAATAGAAATCCATATTCTACAGTTTTTTCAAATGAGGAATGTTTCTATTTATCTTTAATATGATGCGTTTAAAATGAGGGGGAGCCAAGAAGGATTTTCCAAAATGAAAATTAAAAGAGATGATTTGAGAAAAATGGATAGTTGGATCTAGCACTTACATCCATTTTTCTGTTTCGTGCGTAAAGGTCGAAACAAAAAAATACGCCCTAAAAATTGTCGTTTTCACGTACAACTTTTGGAGCGTACCTCATTATAGAGTCTTTGAAAAAGAGACTTTGAAAAAATAATCCGATGCATCACAACCTTCGTCCAATATTAGTTAACCGAAAGCGAAGAAAGCCAACTTTTTGCGGCAATTAATTCAGCCTTTGTTAATTGATGACCAGTAAACGTTTCTTGCAATGTGAGGTGAGCTTTTTGCATTTCAAAATCTTTGATCAGATTCGTAATCGCTATAGAGGAGACGATTGGATCGGTCTTGCTGTAAGAAAGCCAGATCTGAGTATCAGTCATTATTTTTGCTGGATAATTGACGTTTAAAGACATTGGATGAAAAAGGATTCCTTTTCGCAGCTCAGTATTTCTCGATAATAGCAAGTGAGCAGCGATATTCGCTCCATTGGAATAGCCTACGATCACCCAGTCATGTAACGAGATGTTTTCTTTTTGGCTAACTGCTGAGATTTCATGGTATAGAAGCGCTGTTTCTTCTGCTAAGCTCTGGTAATCGAATTGATTCAACCCATTCCGGCGAAAGAAGCGATTCATTCCGTCTTCTTTGATTGAACCACGAAAAGAAAGAATCGTAGCATCCGGTTCAAGGAACTGGGCGGTTTCAAGTAAAGAATATTCATCGCCACCTGTACCATGAAGAAGGAGTAAATTTCTACTTGTTTGTTTTCCCGCTTGAAAAAAATATTCCATGATTTGACCTCTTTTTCTTGAAAGTTATGTTTCTTGAAAACGACTGTCTGGATAGAAAGAAGATCATTCTCGTTGTTGGTTGGCATCCTGAGTATCGAAGGGACGAATGTACGCTTCGATTTCTTCTCTTTTACTTTCGAGTTGTGGTGGGAGTGATAGTTTTTCGCCAACTGTATCTGCTGATTCATCTCCAAAAAAACCAGGTCCATCTGTTGCTAATTCAAAGAGAACGTGGGTGGCAGCTAAGAAGTATTCTGATTGGAAGTAGAAGCGATCCACAAACCCTGAACTTGGTACGTTTATCTGATTGATCACATGGATCCAGTGACGTAAGGCTTCTTCATCAGCGACACGCAAGGCAAGGTGATGGATATTGCCGAATCCTTCGATTGCTTTTGGTAAATCTGCTCGCTGTTCAACAATGATGCTTGCTCCATTACCGCCTTGACCGACTTCAAAGAGCGAAAAAGCTCCTGTTTGATCAGTAAGTTTAAACTCTAAAGTCTGTTCTAATAGTAACTGTAATGGTTCCATTTGACTCACTCGGACAAAAACTGGACCCAAGCCTGTAATTGCATATTCTGATGGAATATTGCTGTTCTTCCAAGGAGTACCACCAGCAACACCTGTATTGTTTTCATCAGAAATCAATTGATAGAATTGATGGTCAAAGTCTTCAAACTCCAGATATTTTTTAGAAAAACGTTCCTTGATCGCAGAGTGAAGAACATTCTTTTCTTCAAAGCGTTTGAACCAATAAGTCAATGCTTCATCAGTTGGTACTCGAAAGGACACTCTAGAAATCGTATCCGTTCCTTTACTTCCTTGAGGTTGATTAGGAAAAGCGAAAAAAGTCATGTCAGTTCCAGGGGAGCCGTATTCATCTGTAAAATAAAGGTGATACGTTTCGATATCATCTTGGTTGATCGTTTTTTTTACTAAGCGCATTCCTAAAATATCCGTAAAAAAACGATAAATTTTAGTGGGACTTGAAGTCATAGCGGTAACATGGTGGATGCCTTTGATTTGAGTATCCATGGGAGTTCCTCCTTTGAACTTACAAAAAGTAAGTATTGTGTTAGTTACAGTATAGTGAGTGGAAACGTTTCTGGCAATTATTCTGTTTGACTCTGCTCTTTTGTAAACACCAAAAAATCCGTTTCACAATAGTTTCCTATTTTTGAAACGGATTTTTTTAGTTTGAACGGACATCAAGTAAGGAATAGTTGCGGACATCAAACCGATTTCTACTAGATGAATATTCGATGGGCTGACCATCTTTTAGATAAACGACTTGTTGCACATCCAAAACAGGATCTATTTCCGAACAATTCAAGTATTCCTGATCAAAGTGCGTACTTTTATCTGCTGAAATTGCTCGATAGGCGCCTGCAAAATGAAGATTTAGATCTTGGTGCAAGTAATCATAGATAGAAGAAAGCAGATGTTCTTTTTTTAGACCTGGAACTAAATGTACAGGCATAAATGTATGTTCCAAAATATAAGGTTCGTTGTCTAAAATTCGTAGACGGTGAATATTATAAACCGGTTGTTCGGCACCAATCATTAGTTTTTCTTGAATAAATGGGTTCGGAAACTCGACATCAAATTGAATGATTTGACTCGTCAGTGAACGATGACGACGCTTCATTTGATGACTGAGTCCCTCATACTCATTGGCAGGGGAGGTATCTTTCTCGATAAAAGGATGATCTAAAATTTTGGTTCCAGCCCCTCTTTGCGAATAAACTAATCCTTCCATAGCCAGAATATTGATGGCTTTTTTGATGGTCATTCGACTTGCGCCAAATTCTTCGACTAAAGTGATCTGATTAGGTAAAAAACTGTTTGGTGGATATTCTTTTGAACGGATTCTTTCCCTTAAAACATTTGCGATTTCTTCATATTTTGGCACGTTATTCACCTCGTATTGAGTATAACGAAAGTTATTTCGTTCGACAAGAAAGAAATAACGAAGTTTAGTTGTTGAATCACTCATTTCAATGAAACAAGCATGAACAAATCAATTCACATCATTCCATGTTTTGACTGTTCATGCTAGATTATAAAATTTACTTAATCTCTATTAGAAAGAAGATGATTTGCTTCACAGGTGAGTAGATAAGGCTTTACACAACGTCCAAATCAGGTTGTTTATCTAATACTTTTAAGAATGGGTACCAAATAAAAGCGACGATCACAAAATCGACTACTTGTAAGAGACCGCCTAGCCATGAATTGGTAGCTAAAACACCACTAGCAATGATCGGCACAGTCCACGGAACTGAAACACCAGTAGGCGGAGGAACGATGCCAGCTGCCATCATCAAGTAGTTGAACGTCGTCACGACCAAAGGAGCAACGACCCAAGGAATCAAAATGGTTGCGTTCAATACGATTGGTAGACCAAAAATTGCAGGTTCATTGACATTGAAGATTCCAGGTGCTAGCGCTAAACGACCAACATCACGGTATTGTTTTTTCTTCAAGACAAAAGCCATCAATAATACTACTGCTAACGTCATTCCAGAGCCACCGATACCAACGGTAAAGGTTTCCATAAATGGTTTTGTGATGATATGTGGTAGTTCTTTCCCATGCTGATAAGCTTCTAAATTATCAAGCATCAATGTATTCCAGATAGGGTCCATAACAGAATTAACAATAATTTGACCGTGAAGACCAAAGAACCACAAAAATTGAACAAAGAATAAGGCAATCAACGTGGCAGGTAAACTACTACCTAAACCAGTTAGAGGTTTTTGGATAACTTCATAGACTAAGTCATGAAGGTTCGCATTGAATACGCCAGTCATGACAGCGTTGATGATCAAGAAAACAGTCAATGTGACTACAGCTGGAATCAAAGCGGCAAAAGATTTCGTTACTGCAGGTGGTACGCCATCAGGCATTTTAATTTGCCAACCACGTTTGGTGATTCGACAGTAGATTTCCGCAGCTAAAAAGGCAGCAATCATTCCAATGAACATTCCTTTAGCACCTAGACGATCAAGTGATAGGACACCCGAAACTTCTTCACCACCAGCTGTTGTCATCACAAAAGGTGTGAGAATCAAAAAGCTTGCGAATGAAACAGCGCCACCAAAAATACCTTCTACATCATATGATTTTGATAAATAATAGCCGATACCAAATGTAACAAAAACGGACATGATACTCATCGTCGCATTTTGACCATTACCAAAAAGGGTGCTTAACGTGCCTTTGGTACCATCACTGAAGAACGGTAGATTATTCACAACGACCACAATTGATCCAAACATTGTTAGCGGAAATGACAACATAAATGCATCCCGTAACACAGTTAAGTAACGGTTTTGCCCTAAAAGATTGGCTAAGGGCATAATTTTTTGAGAAAGTTTATCCATAAAACCATTCATTTTTTTCACCTCAAATTTATTTTGCAATCGATTACAAACGTAGTATAACGTCTGTCTGTTTAAATGTCTAGTCATTTTTATAAAAAGTATTGATTTATTTTCGGTGATTGTTTATGATTACGGTAATTACTAAAAGAATTGAGGGATTATGAAATGAAACACTACGATTTTCCAAAGAATTTTTGGTGGGGAACTGCCGCAAGTGGACCACAAACAGAAGGCAGAATCAAAGGAGATGGGAAAGGAGAAAACATTTGGGACTATTGGTATGATCTAGAGCCAGAAAAATTTTTCAATCAAGTTGGTCCTGAGAAAACCTCTCAAGTTTACACGAAATATCGAGAAGACGTTCAATTGATGAAAGAGACAGGTCATAATACTTTCCGAACATCCATTCAATGGAGTCGTCTATTCCCTAAAGGAAAAGGAGAAGTGAATCAACAGGCTGTATCATTTTACCGCTCATATTTTACAGAATTACTGGAGCAGGGAATTGAACCATTTGTCAATTTATATCATTTTGATATGCCTTTAGAATTACAACAAACGGGTGGCTGGTTGTCTCGTGA
Organism: Enterococcus sp. DIV1208; assembly: GCF_050530455.1. Lineage (NCBI taxonomy): Bacteria > Bacillati > Bacillota > Bacilli > Lactobacillales > Enterococcaceae > Enterococcus > Enterococcus sp. DIV1208. Next base: position 944,279 of record NZ_CP172887.1, read on the forward strand.
TACGGTTGACGCCTATGTGGCCTATGCAAAAACCTGTTTTGAGTTATTTGGGGATTTAGTAAAGAAATGGTTTACCCATAATGAACCGATTGTTCCAGTAGAAGGCGGTTATCTCTATCAGTTCCATTATCCTAACCATATCAATCTAAAAGAGGCTATTCAAGTTGGTTTCCACGAAAATTTGGCAAGTGCCAAAGCAATTGAAGCCTATCATAAGATGGGACAAAAAGGAGAAATTGGAATCATTTTGAATTTAACTCCTAGCTACCCGCGAGACGAAACAAACCCTGAGGATGTCAAGGCTGCTAGAGTCGCTGATGCTTTTTTCAATCGTTCTTTTCTTGATCCTGCAGTAAAAGGAGAGTTTCCATCAGAGTTGGTTGCTATTGTGAAAGAATTAGCGATAATGCCAGAGATGGGGCCCGATGACTTAACGATTATCAAAGAAAATACGATTGATCTATTAGGAATCAATTATTATCAACCTCGGAGAATCAAGGCAAAAGAAACACCGCTTGATCATCAGAATGGACCAATGCCAGAAGATTATTTTGATTATTATGATATGCCTAATAAAAAAATGAATATCTATCGTGGTTGGGAAATTTATGAAAAAGGGATCTATGATATCTTGACGAATACGAGAGAGAACTATGGCAATATCAAATGTTATATCTCTGAAAATGGTATGGGTGTAGAAGGGGAAGAACGTTTCGTTAACTCGGAAGGCGTGATTGAAGATGATTATCGGATCACTTTTGTCACAGACCATCTGAAATATGTGCATCAGGCAATCCAAGAAGGAACGAATTGTGTGGGTTACCACATGTGGACTTGCATGGATAACTGGTCTTGGACGAACGCTTATAAAAATCGTTATGGACTGATTGCTGTCGATCTAAACCAAGACGGTAAACGGACGATTAAAAAGTCGGGCCATTGGTTTAAAACCGTAGCCATGAAAAATGGGTTTGAAGCCTAAAAAGTTTTGTAAATAGTTTTTAGAATAAAAACGAATGAAACTGGGACAAAAAGTTGTGAAGTACAAAGGTCATAATCGCAATAAACGATTTTATTATTTTTACCAATCTTCAGAAATTTCGGCTTATCTGCTCATTTCTTGAAAATAAAAACTTTTTGTCTCAATTTCATTGGTTTATTACATAAAAAATGGTAGGAAACAATACTAAAAAGCAGTGTGAACCGACACAGTTATCCAAACTAGTAAGAACATGGATACGAGTGATTAAAATTTGTTGCAATTTACAAAAACTGTCGATAAAGAAAAGGAGATCGAATGGAAAAAAACGAAGGTTTATTTAATGTATATTTTAAAGCAGATCGAGTGGACTATGGAAAAAATGGTTATGAATCTATCAATTTAAAGAATAACCCGAATTTGATGTCAGATAGTATTTATTTATATAATCTTTTATTCATGAATAAGCCGGCATTTGTTCCAAGGAATTGGGAACAACACCAAGTTAAGAAACCAAACGACAGTAGAAAAACAAATCTATGATTTGTATCAAGAAAGTCCAGCTTGGTGCTGTGAAAATTTACGAGCGATCCTCGTCGATTATGCTGGGTTCAAGAATATAAATTTAAACCCAATATATAGACCTGAATTATACTCTTTTCAAGCGGATGGGGATTCTGATAAATGGAGATTACTGGGTAAAGCACAAAAAATAACGGATTTTTATACAGGTATCGCTTCAGATTTAAAAAAAATATTACCTAAAGAACTTCAACAAAAAGAATCAGTGGATAAGGAAAGCCAGACTGAAATATTAACAGAATCAACAGTGAGCGAGCATAAGAAGTTAAATAATAATATGATGGATTTAACAGAGACAGACGGAAAGAAAAGGTTATTTCCTACCACGGATCATTTTGAACCGAAAAGTAATTTAGGACAAATGAAGCCGCTAGAAAAAAAACTGCGTATGACTCAGATAAAAGAAAAAGCAAGCCAAGAAGGTCACAGCTCTAATGAAAGAAAACCGCATGAACAAGTTCAAAGACAAGCGAATCGCTAAGTTTGGTCAGTGCTAGTAAATTAGTTGTTCCCTTAAAATAATCGTGCTACACTGATTGTAAAGGAGGCGGTTTCAATGGCAGACACCTATAAAAATATATTAGTAGCAATTGATGGATCAGAAAAAGCAGAAAAAGCCTTTTCTGAAGCAGTTACAATTGCAAAAAGAAATCAGGCAAAGCTACACATTTTGTACGTAAACGAAGTAACGGGTAACTATTTCGGTGATTTTGCATTTGTTACAACGAACTTACAAGAGGAATTAGATGAAGTTGCAGAAAACCAAATGAAAGAGCATCGCAACTTAGCAATTGAAAAGGGACTAACTGATATCGAGACGTATATTTTGTATGGATATCCGAAAACATTGATTGCAAATTTCAATGAATCAAAGGAAAAAATTGATTTGATTGTTATGGGGGCTACAGGATTGAATGCCGTGGAACGTGTCTTAGTTGGGTCAACTACTTCTTATGTAGTCACACATGCACCGTGCAATGTGTTGGTAGTAAAATAACGTCACTCGCTAGTTAGTGAGAGGATGCTAGAACTGAGCAGTACACTGAAGAAGCAAATAAAAAAGTAAGCCGAAGAAGCTGAGCATCATCTCTTTTATGTCAGTATTCTTCGGTTTTTTGTCATGCTTTTTTCTTTTTGCTTTCCCTTTTTTACTAATCAGCAAATGATTAGTGGATGGAAATGCCTATTTATATACGATTTGATTCCTTAAAGTAAGAAGTGGTATAGTTGTGTAGAATAGGGAATGAGTTGGAAAAATAAAAAAGGGAATGAAGCGTATGAACGACCAATATGTACAAGTCATGACGATCGCGGGATCAGACAGTGATGGAAGTGCAGGAATGCAAGCAGATATGCATACTTTCTTTACCCGTGGCGTCTATGGTGTATCAGTTATGACGGCTTGTGTGGCAGGAAATTCTTATGGGATCGGAGCAAGTGTGACCTTACCAAGTGCGTTCATTGATAAAGAATTTTCTTTGATCGCTGAAGACTACCAAATAAGAGCGGCTAAAACAGGTATGTTAGCTGATGCAGAATTGATTGAAACAGTAGTTAAAAATTATCAACAGTATAACTTCGGTCCTTTAGTGGTCGACCCGGTAATCGTGACGAAGCATGGAAATCTATTATTAGAAGAGGCTGCTTTAAGTAGTCTGAAAGAAAAACTAGTACCGTTAGCGACTGTCTTGACGCCGAATTTCTATGAAGCAGAGAAATTAACTGGAAGAACCTTAACGACAGATGAAGATTATGTTCAGGCCGCTGTTGACTTACAGGCAATGGGTGCCAAAAATGTGATGATCAAAGGATTTCATACGAAAGAAAGTAATCAAGAAGAAGTAAGAGATTATGTGTTGCTGGAATCTGGACGATCATTTTGGTTAAGTGCAGTCTTTTATCCGACAGATCGAATCAACGGTACAGGAGACACATTGTCGGCTTGCATTGCTGCAGAATTAGCGAAAGGAAAAACAGTAGAAGAAGCAATCCGAACGGCAAAAGACTATGTCAATATTGCAATTGGTGAAGAAATCATTGTCGGTCACAAGTATGGTCCCATCAATCACTGGGCAGCAGAAAAGCAACTCTCAGCAAAAAACTGTTCTTCAAAGAAGAATCAATAGCTATCTAAAAGAATCGTTTTTTTTTGCTTTTATAATTTTTCAAAAAAGTATAAGTGAATCATATAAATAGCTGGTTAAAGTAACCGAGAAAGACAGAGGAGGATCATTCATTGATGATCACTCCACTGTCTTTCGTTTGTTTTATTCAAAAAAATAAGTTCATAGAGTATGAAAGTAAACGATCCATGTTCTCTTTTACTCGCTTGTTCTCAATGCGTATGCATCTAATAATATACGCGCTAATATCGACAATGGGAGTCTGGATCTTACCTCGTAATCAGGAAAAAATGAACCCTCTGATTTAAACCTAACGAAAGCGATTTCAATAATTTGCATCATACTAGAGTATTGATTCGCGGTTAAGAGTACCGTCCCAATCTCTGCGTTATAACAATTTTGAGCAGCAACTACTAATTCGCTTGTTTCGCCATTTAAAGAAACAAAAATAGCAATGTCTTCTTTATGTAACGTTTTACTGATATTTTTGATGATTTCAGGATCAGTGTGAAGCTCACAGTATTTGCCTGCAAGTTGAAATTTAACCATCATTTCTTGGGCGATTAATTCTGAAAAGCCACGAGCAAAAATAATGATCCGACGTGCAACTTTGATTTTTTGGATGGCATCCTCAATGTTGCCGATTTCAATCATATTGATCGTACGAGTTACTTCTTCTTCATTTTTTAAAATAGCTTTCCGAATCCCTCGATCCACTTTTTCTAAAGTAGAAAAGTTGATCGTTTGATTTCCCTTTTCTTTTAAATGGTGTTTGAAAGAAGTAAAACCTTCATAACCTTTCTTTTTCATAGTTCGAACGATGGTTGCTGTTGACACATTAGCTAATTCACTCAGTTTGATGATCGAATAATCAGGAATATCTAAAATATGTGCCTCAATAAAACGCCACAAAAATTGTTCAGACTCACTTAGCTTGTTTTCCATGTATGATCCCCCGCTTGATGTATAGAATAGAAAGAAATTGCGGCACTTCTTCTGTAAAAAAGAATAAAAATATTTGTTTTTTTGTTGTTTGTAAAACTTTTCATTGAATATGAGTGATTATGAAAACATTTACAATAGGCTCTGCTTCATAATAAAGGAAAGAAGGGAGGGAGTCAATTGGCCGTTTATACATGTACGCTAAATCTAGCAATTGATTTATTTATTGAAACGGATCAATTAAATCCTTTTGTTGTAAATCGTACAAATCAAGATGATATTCAAGCGAATGGTAAAGGTGTCAATGTGTCGATGATTTTAAAAATGTTAGGTATCGAAAGTACAGCAATGGGGATTAAAGCAGGTTTTACTGGACAATATATCGAAGATTTTTTAAAAGAAAGAAGCATTAAAACGGACTTTTTAGAAGTTCCTGGGATGACTAGGATCAATGTATTTACTCAGGTAAAAAAAGAAAAAGCAGAATACAAACTGGTAAATAAAGGCCCAGAATTAACTAAAAACCAAGTGATGCAATTTTTAAAGAAAATTGAGAATCTTAAAATGGGCGATTATCTTTGTGTTTCAGGAAGCTTGCCTCAAGGTGTTTCTCCAGCAGTTTTAGTCGAAATCAGTCGCATTTGTCAAAAGAATAAAGTCTTTTTGATCATTGACAGCAGCTACTACGAAATATTGGATTGTTTACCATACCAACCGTTTTTGTTAAAGCCAAACGAAGAAGAATTGCGAATATGGTTCCAGACAGAGAGGAATACCAAAGAAGCGTATATTTTTTATGGAAAAGAGTTGTTAAAACAAGGAGCTCAAAATGTGTTAATTTCACTCGGCAGTGAAGGCGCTTTATTTCTGAATAAAGAACAAGTATTATTCGGTAATTCGCCAAAAGGAATAGTAGTGAATACCGCATGTGCGGGTGACAGTTTACTGGGGGCATTTTTAGCTGGGTGGTTGAAACAAAAAACAATTCAAGAGTCATTGAAAGAAGGGCTCGCAGCTGGGAGTTCTACGGCTTTTCGTAAAGGGTTAACCGATTTTTCGGATGTTGAGGAATTAATGACACAAATCAATGTGATTCAAGAAGAGGGGGAGAAAGTATGACGAAGTATCAACTGATTGCAGCCACTGGTTGCCCAACAGGAATTGCCCATACGTATATGGCACAAGAAGCATTAGAACAAGCAGCCAAACGAAAAGGTATTACGATCAAGGTTGAAACGCACGGACAAATAGGAGTAGAGAATGAACTGTCACATGAAGAGATTCAAGAAGCTGATGCGGTAATTGTTGCAGCAGATAAAGATGTTCAGCCAGAACGATTTGCGGGGAAACGAATCATTGATGTTTCTGTTAGTGTGGGGATTAAAGAAGCAGATCGTTTGATTGAAGAGGCGCTAGCTGGTAAAGGCTCAATTGTAACAAAAGATCAAGTAGCCGATACGATTGAAGATGTGGACCAGCGTTCCGCTAATTCACTGGGACACAGTGTCTATAAGAATTTAATGAATGGTGTTTCACATATGCTGCCATTTGTTGTAGCCGGTGGTGTTTTAATTGCTATCTCTTTTGCTGTGTGGGGCATTTATTCCTTTGATCCGACAAATGCCCAATACAATGCAACTGCTGCAATGCTGAAAAGTGTCGGAGATGCAGCGATGGGGATGATGGTTCCTATCTTATCAGCTTATATTGCAGAAGGAATTGCCAAACGACCAGGTTTAGTAGGTGGCTTGGTAGCAAATGCAGGAGGAACAGGCTTTTTAGGGGGGATTTTATCAGGCTTTTTATCAGGTTACTTTATTCTACTTTTGCAAAAACTATTAAAAAACTTGCCAAAGTCATTAGATGGATTGAAAGCAATTTTTCTTTATCCCGTGATTGGTGTAGCGACGATTGGGACAATTATGGCCCTTTTAGCAGAACCAATGAAAATGATCAATGAAGGAATGATGAATTGGTTAGCTAGTTTTCAACATTCTAGTCCACTTGTTTTAGGAATCATTGTGGGATGTATGTGTGCATTTGATATGGGCGGACCAATCAACAAAGCGGCGTATGTCACTGGGACCGCTTTGCTAGCGCAAGGAAATACAACCTTTATGGCAGGAGTTTCTGCTGCTTGTATTGCCCCACCGTTAATTACCGGTTTTGCGACATTGTTTTTTGGTAAATATTTTGCGACAAATGATCGAAACGCTGGTTTAGTGAACTTTATTCTAGGTTCGACACATATTACCGAAGGCGCTATTCCTTTTGCTGCCAAAGACCCATTGAAGGTTTTGCCAATCATGATGTTTGGATCCTCGATTGCTGCAGTTTTAACCTATATTTTCGGGGTACAAGTCCCTGCTCCTCATGGTGGATTTTTAGTATTACCTGTTGTTACACATGGGGTGAAATGGCTGATCGCTATTTTAATTGGCTCTTTAATTGGCGGCTTTTTATTAGGATTTTTGCAAAAAAGAACTGTAACTATGAAAAATAAAATCATGGTTAAATCAATAGACTAGGAGATAATAAAATGGGCTTTATCCAAGAGCAAAATATATTTTTGAATCAAATAGGTCAAACTCAAAATGATATTTTTGAGTTTTTAGCTAAGAAAACCGTTGATTTGACTATTGCAGACAATCAAAAAGAAGTATTGGAAAAGTTAATTGAAAGAGAAAATGAAGGTACTACTGGAATGATGGACGGTTTTGCGATTCCTCATGCGAAAGCTTCAGCGATTCATCACCCGGCAGCGATTATTTTAAAACTAAAAGAAAAAGTAGTGTGGCAAAGTTTGGATGGTCAGCCAATCCAATTTATTATTGCTTTGTTTGTTCCCGATACACAAGCTGATGACGCGCATTTAAAGTTATTGTCAACAGTGGCACGTTTATTGATGCGTGATGATATAAGAGCTAGTTTAAAAGAAGCCAGTTCAGCAGATGAAATAGCCAAATTACTAAATAATCAGATAGACGAGGTAGCTTAAATGAAAAAGATCAGTCAAGGGAAACGAAACCATTTAAAAAATATAGTTGATGAAAATGGAAGGATCGGTGCCTTAGCAATTGATCAACGGGGCGCATTGAAGAAACTAATTGGTCAATACAGAGAAACAAACGATCGCGATATAGTTGGTTTTAAAGAAATCGTTTCAAAGGAATTAACACCTTATGCCTCAGCTATTTTGTTAGATCCGGAGTATGGATTACCAGCAGCGAAAGATCGTGCCCATAATACAGGACTATTATTAGCTTATGAAAAAAACGGTTATGATAGTTCGCTGCCAGGACGGTTACCAGATAGTTTGAATACTTGGTCTGTAAAAAGATTAAAAGAGGTGGGGGCAGATGCCTGCAAATTTTTATTGTATTACGATGTGGATGAAAACGAAGAAATCAATGAACAAAAGAAAGCCTATATCGAAAGAATCGGCTCAGAATGTCTTGCAGAAGAACTACCATTTTTTTTAGAAATCATTTCGTACGATGCAATTCACTCTGATACAACGACAAAAGAATATGCAAAAATAAAACCGCGAAAAGTAATTGAAGCGATGCCGGAATTTTCAAAAGAGCGATATCATGTAGATGTATTAAAAGTAGAAGTTCCTGTCAATATGAACTTTGTCGAAGGCTTTGGGAAAGAAGCTGTGTATTCAAGAGAAGAAGCTAAAACATTCTTTCTAGCACAAAGCGCTGCAACTGAACGTCCGTTTATCTTTTTGAGTGCAGGAGTTAGCACAGAATTATTTCAGCAAACATTACGATTTGCTCATGAAGCAGGTTCTGATTTCAATGGAGTATTATGTGGACGAGCTACTTGGCCAGAAGGAGTGTCACCATTTGTGAAAGAAGGCAACGAAGCTGCAGTAGATTGGTTTCAAACCATTGGAAAAGAAAAGTTACATTCGTTAAACAACGTATTAGAGCAAACTGCTTCTTCCATATTCAATAAAATTCAATAAATCTTCATTTCATAATTTTTATACTGAAAGAAAAGTATCTATATTTGAGAAGAAAGTCGAAGAGCCAAAAGTAGTTTAACTTTGGGGCACTTCGGCTTATTTTGTTTCATGAATGACCTAGTCTCAGCTAGTTTAGTTTAACTAGTTAAAAAAAAATTCAAAAACCTCAAAAAACTCTCATTGAAAATTGTATGGCATACATTTATTACGTTGCTGGGAAAAGAGGAAGCGTGTATGATTCTGGTTTGAAAAGATATAGACCTATTTTTTGTTTTTGAGTGTTCTAACTAGTCATGAACGAAAAATCGATCCTATCTGACATTTAATAACTATTTAAAAAGGGGAGATGCAAAATACATGTGAAGACATTTCAAAAGATTGTTTTGTATGTTTTGATTTTTTTATCGGTCCAATTATCCGTTTTAAATGATGAAGTATTTGCTTCAAGTGAAAAAAGTCAGGTGGGGATCACCTTTAAAGGGGAGCTTCCGAAAGACCCAAGTACTCTATTTTCTGCATCTGAAAAAAATCAGGTAACAAAAAAAGAAGAAAAAACACGATTTCCACAGACAAATGACCGATCCTCGTTCTTTTTAGAATGGCTGGGTTTTCTTACTTTAGTGATAGGTCTATGGCAACTGTTCAGGAAAAGAAAGAAGGAACAACAGTGAAAAAAATAATCTTAACGACTGTATTACTCAGTACAAGTTTTTTAATGGGGGCTTTAACCGTACATGCCGATGATTTAAGTGGAAAAAGTACAGCAAAAATCGGCTTGACGAAACAAGATCCTGATCATCCAGTAGGGCCGATTGACCCTCTTGATCCAGATGATAACCCATCATCGAATCAACCTACTGGTAACACAGGTGATTTGCGTATTGATTATATCTCAAATATTGATTTTGGGACTCAAATGATTTCTGGGAAGACAGAGACTTACCAAGCAACAGCACCAGCTAACATGGTCGAAGCTCAAATCTCAGATTTACGAGGAACAGGGGCTGGTTGGAATCTGCAAGTAAACTATGATCCAGCACAATCTGGTTTTTCTTCAGCTGATCAAACATTAAAAGGGGCAGAACTCACGCTACCAGTTGGGCAAACTAAAACTGTCGCAGATAGTCAATCCGCTGCGCCTGCTACAAATGAAATCACCGTCAATGATGATGCCCAAAATATCATGTCAGCAGTGAAAGATACTGGTCTGGGTACTTGGGCAGATGAAATGACAACGTCTCAAGTGAAGTTAAAAGTTCCTTCAGGGAATTTGGCAGGAGCCTACACGGCCACTTTAGTTTGGACATTAACTGATGCACCAGCATAGTTTTAATTAAAGGAGAAATGGAATAACAATGAAAAAACAAGTACTTTATACGCTAGCAACGGCCTCATTATTTTCTACTATCTTATTATCTACGATGGTGAAAGCAGACGAAACGATTGATGATTCAACTACTTCTACTGCAAAGATCACTTTTGATGGAACCAATACCGATCCGGTCACACCAGTCAATCCTAACGATCCGGATACGCCAGTTGATCCAAATAATCCGATTGATCCAGATGATCCAGATAACCATGGGACAGGAGACAATGGTCCATTATCGATCGATTATGTTTCGAATATTACATTTGGTACCAAAGATATTGCTACGACTGGACAAGTATATCATGCAGTCAATGCTTCCCCTTATGTCCAAGTAACGGATAAGCGTGGTGTAGAAGGTGGTTGGGTTTTGACAGCCTCAGCCTCAAAATTTACAGCTAGTGACAACTCAGAATTAAAAGGAGCCATTCTTTCATTTAAAAATGGTGAAGCAGCTACTAATTCAGATAATATCAGTAAAAAGCCAGTGACGAATGATGTCGTTTTTGCCAATACAGAAGCACAAACGGTCATGACAGCAGATAGTTTAGCTGGAGAAGGCACTTGGGTAGATGTCTTTAATGGAACACAAGGAGACAATGCAAATGTGCAGTTAGCGGTTCCTTCAGGATCGGCACAAGCAAAAGAATATACGGCTACGATTACCTGGACATTGACGGCAGGCCCAACGGAATAGAAAGAGGAGTAAGATGAATAAACTACGAGCATTGATTGTTTTGGTTCTTGGATTATGGGTGACTATGTTGCCAATGTCCGTCTATGCTGATTCAAATGAATCAGCATATAGCGTTAGCGCGGATATTCCAGATTTCCAAGTTGACAAGAATCTTTCGTATTTTGATTTACACCTTCAGCCCAATCAACAAAAAACAATTAAGATCCATCTAGCGAATACTGGGAAAGAAAAAGCTGCTTTTCTTGTGAACGTGAATAATGCTGCAACCAATAGCAATGGTGTGATCGATTATGGAAAAAATGAATTTAAAAAAGATCCGTCAGCCAAATACGAGTTGAATCAACTAGTAAAACCCAAAACACAAGAAGTAGAATTACCTGCGGGAAAAGCTGAGGATGTTCAATTCCAGATCACCATGCCAAAAACTGCTTTTAAGGGGATCATTCTTGGCGGGATTCACGTTAGTAAGAAGGATGACATTAGCCAAAAAGCAAAAGGAACGGCGATCCGTAATAAATATGCCTATGTCATTGGCGTTAAATTACAAAATAGTTTGGTTAAAGTGACTCCTGACTTAAAATTAAAAAAAGTCAACGTAGGATTACAAAACTCGTATACGACAATCTTTGCAAATATCCAAAATCCGACAGCTACGATCATTAGTAAGGTGGCATTTGATGCTAAAGTGACGAAAAAAGACAGTAATGAGATACTGTATGAAACGAAAAAGGAGAATTTGTCGATCGCACCCAATACAAATTTTGATTTTCCGATCGGTTTGAACAAAGACAAAATCGCTGCAGGTAACTATACAGTGACCATTGATGCAAAAGAGCAAGGAACCACTCATCGCTGGCATATGACCTCTGATTTGACAATTAAAGCTGATAAAGCAAATAAACTAAATCATGATGCTGTGACAAATGAAAAGGGAATCCCTTATTTATCCCTCATTATCGGAATTGGACTATTTCTTGTGCTGATCATTTTATTTTTAAGTTGGAAATTACTGAAAGCAAAAAGGTAGGTGAGCTAGTCAAATGGATGCAAAAAAACAATTAAGACAAGAGCTCTTTATCTTTTTATTCTTTTTATTCTTTTTTTGTTTTTTGATCACTCTTTTCTTTTCTACTACTTCGGTGTTAGCGGATGTTACTTATCCAGAAAAGACGGAAGGACTCATTTTTGATGGGCATGTAAAAGCAACCATTTCTTATACAAAAGATCATGCACCTAATTACACAGCTGTAGGCGATAAAATTACTGTCACGACGACTTTAGAAAAACAGGACGAAGGAATTCTGCCAGATGTGTACAAGCAGTCTTCTGTCGTGATTTTATATCCCGAAGAAACTCAAGGGCTAAAATTATTCGGGGATCCAGCCTTTACTTATCAGCCAATAAATGGGGAAAATCAAACAGGTGCCTTTATTGATAGCAATACACAGTTGCAATCAACGATGTTGTGGTATTTTAATACGAATGTAAAAATATTATATTCAGACGATATCACATATAACGGTAGGATGACCCAAATCTCTGACTCAGGTTTTACAGATGGAAACTACGACGATCAATATTCCTTACAAAAATTATTGCTTCATCAAGGGGATAAAGTGTCATTATCTTACCAAGCGGAGATCACAAAAGAAGCACTAACGAAAAGTAAATTTACTTTTCATACAGCTATTTTCGATAGTCAGACAGCTACGATTGACTGGGATAATTTCCTAACAGTATCAGCGCCAAAGATTCAAGAACTAGGCCTTTCTTTTGATGAAGCAACAAAAAATAAGCAAATCACTGTTTCAGATGAGCAGTCCTACCAAACAACATTGACAGGAAATTGGGTGGGCGATCAAAGCAATCTTTCTCCTGACTTGACGATCAATGGGCAAACGATCCCAGTATCAGTAACAGATTTTAAGGAAGACGGGACGTTTTCAATTCCTGTTGATTTGAAAAATCATGGGAAATTAGGAGATAATGCAGTTCATCTTAAGATCACTAACGGCACGCAAGTAGCTGAAGATGATGCAGTGCTATCACTTGTTCAAGCAGACACACCACCAGAGGTCAAACTATTAGAACCCACAAGTGAAGTCACGGTTTCACCGACCGATCAGTCACTAGTGATCAAAGGTCAATGGAAAGATAAAGAAAGTGAGAGTATTCGTCTTTTCTATCAATTAAGTGGTACGGAAAATGTTTTAGTAAATTCTATTAGTAATGAAAAGAAAGATACGTGGACAGATTTTTGTCAAAAACTCCCACTAGATCAGCTCCAATTAGGAGAAAACCACGTAGAAATTTATGGAAAAGATGCGGAAGGACAGGTTTCTGAAAAGGAGAAATTGATTATCCAATTGGTTCAAGGAACGATTTCATTTAAACAGATTGATCCAGAGATGTTATTTCAAGATTTAGTGATCACAGGGCAAACGAGCCAATCAACGACACAAAAAGCAGTGAATGTGATAGTAGAGGATACAACAGGCAAGCCAAAGGATTGGGATTTAACCGTTAAACAAGTTCAACCGTTTAGTAATGGAGATCAAAAGTTAGCGGCTCAGTTAGCCTATCAAAATGACTCGGTCCGTTCAGTGATTTCAACGACACCTGTCAATCTTTCATTAAGACAGATCAATGATAGGGAGTATTCTTTACCTCAAGACCAAGCTCATCAATTCCAACTAACAGTTGCTCCAGGAGGGAAAAGTGGGGTATATCAATCTGAATTAGAATGGACTATCGTAAAAGCTCCTGGATAGAGTCATTTTTTGATAAGAGACTTACTTCATTTTTCCGCTAGCAATTTTCGACGTTTCTTAATAAGCAATAGTTAAACATAAAGAAATAAGCCGAGAAATCCAGAAACAAAAAATGTTTCTGAAGCTCTTGGCTTTTTTTGTGGCTCAAGGAAAAAACACTAGTTTCTCATGTTTTGTAAGTCTTTCCTGCGTATGATTTATAAGATAGGTGAAAACAAACGAGAAATTTGTTGTTTGAATAACAACCAGCCAGACATTTCTTTGACTGTTTCTGTGGTCATCGGTGTACATTGTTTTTCATCTTGTAAAAATTGATCTGCTAACTGGGTTAAAAAGGCTGGATCATAAATGACAGCACTGGTTTCGAAGTTCAACCGATAACTTCGAACATCTTGATTGGCAGAGCCGACCATACAAATTTCATCATCCATGATCAATGTTTTCGCATGTAAAAAACCATTCTCATAAACCAAGATTTGAACGTTTTCTTTGATCAATTGACGTGCATAATATTGGGTTGCTCGGTAAATAAACGGATGATCAGGTTTATTAGGAATCATGATCTTGACTTCTACGCCAGAAGAAGCGGCAATTTTTAAGGCAGCGATCACACTTTCATCTGGAACCAGGTAAGGTGTTTGAATCCATACCCGTTTTTTAGCAGCTGTGATCAATTTAATAAAGGATAATTTAATTTGTTCACGTTCGTTGTTAGGACCACTTGATACTAGTTGAATCGAAGTATTTTCATGCTTGTCGTCTTTCCCAAGTTCTTTTTGAAAAAAGTAATCAAGATGATAGGCAACCTTCTTTTGTTCGGGTACTGAAACATTCCAATCCGTTAGAAAACGTAGCTGTAATAATGAAGCAGCAGCGCCATAGATTCGAATATGAGTATCACGCCAATAACCAAACTTTTTGGTTGGATTGACATATTGATTGGCGATGTTAAAGCCACCGGTATAGCCGATTTTACCATCGATCACGACGATTTTACGATGGTCGTGATAATTTAAGCGGAATCGAAGTAATGCTCTTTGTGACGTGACGAATGTGTGGACGTGACCACCATTTTGGATCAAACGGTTAAAGTCTTTCGGTTTAGTGCCGTGTGAGCCAAACGCATCATATAATAAGCGGACTTCAACCCCTTCAGCAGCTTTTTCTTCAAGTAATGTCAAGATTTGTTGTCCGATGTTGTCCGTGACGAATGCATAATATTCGATATGAATCGAATGCTTTGCCTGCCGAATATCACTTAATAGAGAAGTTAATTTTTGTTGACCATCTGTTAATAAAGTGACGGAATTACGTCGGGTTAATGGCATGCGATTCAAAGAAGAGAAGAAGTCAACAAATTGTTGATGCTCTTCATTATCCATGACGGGATCATAGTGATCGATCGTATCTCCTTTGAAATCTTGAAAATTTTCTAGTTCTTTCAAGTCGCTTTGTCTCAAATAAAATTTTTTCTTATCAGTCAATCCGCGACCGAAGAAGAGATATAGAATAAATCCAAGACCTGGAAGAGCAAATAGTACGAGCAACCACGCCCAGATTGCAGCTACGTCACGAGGTTTGATTAAAATAGTTACTAAAGCAATTAGTGCATTGATGAAATAAAGGATCGTGAGAATAGTGATAACCAAAATAGCTTCCTCCTTATTTAGAATAACAAACAGTATTATATCATGAGAATCCTTAGAATCCTAAATTTGAAGTTGCAGAGATTATAAAGTGGTTTGAAAAAATAAAGAACCACAAGGCAAAGTGGTTGCAATTTTCTATTCATTCATGTAGGATAAGAATATAGTTGAATATCTCCTTAGGGGAGTAACCGACAACGTTTGTTGTGATAATATCAACAGTAAGTTAACCATTTGGTTTTCTGGTATTGTATGAAATGGTGAGACCTAAGACAAATCCGCATTTGTCTTAGGTCTCTTTTTTTTCAGTCAGAAAACTTTTTGGTAACGAAAAACAAAATGGGGGATGGAATTTGGAAAACAAAGAACAGGCTCAGCAAGTTGTCTATAAAGAACCAATTGACTCGCTGATGCAAAAAACACAGAGCTCAACCGATGGTTTGAGTACATCACAAGCAAAAGAAAAGTTAGAAAGAGACGGATTGAATCAGTTAAAAGAAGCACCTAAGAAGCCAACGTGGAAATTGTTTTTAGAAACTTTTAAAGATGCAATGGTTATTGTCTTATTGATTGTCGCTTTGATTCAAATGGTCATGGGAGATTATATCGAATTTTTCGTTATTTTTGCCGTATTGATGTTGAACTCCGTGATTAGTGTGATCCAAACGAAGAAAGCAGAAGGTTCTTTAGAGGCATTGAAAAATCTTTCTGCACCTGATGCACGTGTGATTCGTGATGGAAAAGAAAAAACGATCCCTGCGAATGAACTGGTTGTAGGAGATATCGTTTTATTGGAAGCGGGAGATTATGTCCCTGCCGATGGTCGGTTGTTAGAAGCTGGATCATTGAAAGTGGATGAAGGGATGCTAACTGGTGAATCGACAGCATCGGAAAAAGAAGTAACTGATATTAGTCAGACAGTGCCGATTGGTGATCGTATCAACATGGTATTTAGTGGAACAATCATTACTTATGGTCGTGGGAAATTCTTAGTTACCGCTACTGGAAATAACACAGAAATCGGTGAGGTGGCAGGGTTACTTGAATCAACAACTGAACAAGTAACACCACTACAGCGTGGATTAGATAAATTTAGTAAGAAGTTAAGTTTAGCGATTTTAGCTTTATCGTTAGTTATTTTAGGTATCCAATTGTTCCGAATCTATCTTGGCGGAGGCACAGGTGATTTAACTGCTGATATCGTTAGTGCAGTAATGTTTGCAGTCGCTGTTGCGGTTGCTGCCATCCCAGAAGCATTACAATCAATCGTAACGATCGTTTTATCCTTGGGAACCAATAAAATGGCGAAGCGACATGCCATTATCCGAAAATTACCAGCAGTGGAAACATTGGGTTCGACTAGTATTATTTGTACAGATAAAACTGGGACATTGACCCAAAATAAGATGACGGTAGTTGATTATTATCTAGCGAATGGTTCGACTGGAGATTTTACCGATGATCCAAAAAAATGGACAGACGATGAAAGACGCTTGATTGAAATCAGTGTATTAGCCAATGATGCTTCCATCAGTGAAGATGGTACGAAACTTGGAGATCCGACAGAGGTAGCGTTTATTGATTTTAGTGAAAAATTGAATCAACCGTATCAAGAAATCCGTAACAACTATCCAAGAAAAGCTGAATTACCATTTGATTCTGACCGAAAATTAATGTCGACTGCTCATAACATTGATCAGGGACACTATCTTTTTGTTAAAGGTGGACCAGATATCGTGTTTGCTCGCAGTAAAAAGGTCTTGCTAAATGGTGAAGTTGTACCAATGACAGAGGAATTGATGAAACAATTCAAAGAACAAAATGAAGCTTTCTCAAACAAGGCATTGCGTGTTTTAGCCTTTGCTTATCGCCCAATTGAAAGTCCAGAGTTGTCATTTGAAGATGAAAATGACTTGATTCTAGTTGGATTACTTGCCATGATCGATCCTCCAAGAGCAGAAGTCACACAAGCAGTTAAAGAAGCTCGAAGCGCTGGAATTAAAACAATTATGATCACTGGAGACCACAAAACGACTGCTGTTGCGATCGCGAAAGAAATTGGGATCTTTGCAGAAGGAGATCAAGCACTTACAGGGACAGAGTTAGATGAATTGACCGAAGATCAATTAAACGAAGTCTTGGAAAAAGTGACTGTATACGCACGTGTATCTCCTGAAAACAAGATCCGAATCGTACGTGCATGGCAAACAAAAGGACACATTTCTGCGATGACAGGCGATGGTGTTAATGATGCTCCGGCCCTGAAACAAGCGGATATCGGTATTGCCATGGGTACGGGTACGGATGTATCGAAAGATGCGGCAGCGATGGTCTTGACCGATGATAACTTTGCTTCAATCGTTAGTGCCGTAGAAGTAGGACGTAATGTTTTTGATAATATCAAAAAGGCGATTGCCTATTTATTCTCTGGAAACTTAGGTGCGATCATTGCGATTGTCTTCGCTTTAGTTGCTGATTGGTCCAATCCATTTACAGCATTACAATTATTGTTTATCAACTTAGTCAACGACTCATTACCAGCGATTGCTTTAGGAACAGAAAAAGCCGAACCAGCTACAATGAAACGTCCACCAAGAGATCCAAATTCAGGAATCTTTACCGATAAAACATTGATCTCGGTTACTTATCGAGGCGTATTAATCGGTATCGCAGTCATTTTTGCGCAATGGTTAGGAATGCAACATTCACCAGAATTTGGCGTAGCAATGTCGTTTTCTACATTGATCTGGTGTCGAACATTACAAACATTCCCTGCGCGTTCTAACACACAAACAGCGATCCAAGCAGGTTTCTTCGCAAATCGAAGCGTATTGTTAGCTGTTGTAGTATGTAGTGCATTGTATTGCTTGACGATGATCCCAGGCTTGAAAGAAGTCTTTTCAATTCCAGCAGCATTTGGTTTGACAGAAGTCTTTACGTCAATCGGGATTGCCTTAGTAACAATCATTTTAATGGAAATCACAAAACTGATCCTTGTACACGTACAAAAAGAGAAATAAAAAGGAATACCTGGGATAATTTTTTGATGTGCTATTCAAAAGTTAATAGCAGAGTATTTCACCAACTGGCTGGTATGGCTTCGGGATTCAACCGAATGTATACCAGCCAGTTTTTTGTTCAATGACATCTTTATTCTTTACTTGATGATAGCTGTCTAATATACATAGTGAAGAACTATATCGGTAATTTAAAAATTTGGCTCTGATGAGATAGAAAGAAAGGAAAACACATGTGAATCATGTATAATGAAAGGACAGAAATTTTAAAAATAATTATTTCGATAAGCCTAAGAGCAGGTAGGTTTTGGTTATGAATTAGTCAGTATATTATTTATTCCGAAAAGTGAAAAAGCGATATAAAAATAGAGAAATAGAGGAATGAAAATGAACGAAGAAGAATGGGACGCCTTTGCAAGCGATTACTACATGAATCAAAAAGAATCAGACAAAACAATTGTCCGAGATGTCATTGAATATCTAAAAAAAGAAGCTGCATTACCAACTGAGAAAATAGTGGATGTAGCAGGTGGCGCTGGACGCTATCTAGCGATGTCAAAAGAAGCAACTACATATGAATTGATAGATTTTTCGGATGAAATGTTGAAGTTTGCTACTGAAGAAGCAGCTAGATTGGGGAGGGAAAACATTCATCTAACGAAACAGACTTTTTCTGAATTTCTGGAAAATGGAAAAACGTATGATTTTATTTTCTCTGCTTCTAATCCGGCTTTAGACGATTCCGTAAAGTTAAGTAGAATGTTAACAAAGATGAAAAAATATTGTGTCATCCTAAGAGTTGTCTCTTCTAAAGAAGATCTGTTTACATCGTTGGAAAAAAAATTAGGAATTTTCGAAGAAGATGCTGTGACTTCACCAGTAATAATGGATCAATTGGAAACTTATTTAAAAGATGAAGAATGGTCCTATAAAAGAAAAGAATTTACGTATACGTTTAAAGAAGAAATTACGGAAGATTTTATGAGAGCTTATTATCAAGAATATCTAGAAGAAACAATTTTTAAAGAGTATATTCAAAAATATTTTGACCCAAAAGAAAAAATTGTTAGTACAACGATGTTGACCTATCGGCTACTACTAATCAAGAAGGAGTGACCCCAAATGGGCATGACTAGTTTTGTTTACTCTAAGAATATAGAGAAAAACGATTTATCTCTTAGGACGGATTGACGAGGAATGACTTTTTGAACACCGTTTATCCGTCTTTAGAGATATGATGAGAAGAGACTGAGCCAATCTGATATGCTCCCCCCTATATAGGACACTGAAATATAAAAGTCCTGTATAGGGAGAGCATATCACAACTTGCCTCAGTCTTTTTTTGTTGTGGCTAATGGAGTAATCGAAAATCAACGTAAAAGAAAAAACACTTATATTTGCTTGTGTCTTAACAATTCACTCTAAGAAATCGACCTAAAACTATTTTTTGACTGTTGGTTATCTTTCTAAAATAATAAACGAAGAAAAATGAGTTGTCAGATATATTGGCCTTATGTTTTCTTAACTGTTTTAAATCATTTTTATTATTTTATAAAATAACAAATCATTGAAATGTTTGTTTTAGAAAATTATAGCTTGCATCTTAATTATTTCTTTAAAAAAATAGTTTAATTGAAGTGAAAGTATAATTTTTATTGTGGTTGTTGACTATTTTATTTATACTTAAATGTATACGATTGCTTTGTTTGATTAAATGGCAATTTGTATAAAATTACATAACAGGAGGTTTTTTGTTTGAAAAAGATTTTTTTGATATGGTTATCAGTGTTGTTTTTTGGTTGTTTGTTTTCTACGAATGTTCAGGCGCAAGAGGTAATTAAAAAAGAGATTTTTAGTATTCCTGAACCAACTTGGATCTTCAATGCAGGGATGGATAAAGGAAAAAATCATGATCGCCAGGATTTAGGATTTATCTTGTCCGAAAATGTTGAATTGAGGATTAGACAAACAAATAAACAATTCAAAAATAAATTAAGATTGAGATTGTTAGGTAATGCTTCAAGTATCGAAAAAAGTATCTTAGTTGGTTCAGAATGGGTAAGTATAAGTGCAGATGATCCTTTGGTTCCGTTTATTGATACGCCATATGGAGAAGAAGCTGCTCAGATTGAATATGAAATCGTCACTTCTGAAAATATTAAACCATTACCAGTTTATAATTATCATGGAGATGATACTATGTTTCTTTCAATGTGGGACAAGTTCGATGCTGAATATGCTTTGATTAAAGGACCAGATTTTCAATTGCTTGTTCCTAAAAATGATAAAGAAAAAGTAAGAAACTTGAAAGATTACCGTTCCTTAGATGAATTGATCGAACACTACATCGAATTGTTTGGTTACTATAATCAAATCGCTGGTTTTGATAACTCGTCTAAAGAAAATCAAAATGGAGTGAACCGTTTTTTCTTTAAAGCAGATAAAAACGGACGTGGCGGTGCTTATTATTCCTCAGAATGGGCAGCAAATAGCTATAGCACAGTCGAGTGCTGGTTAACTGAAGACAGTTGGAAAGTGTTGCATGAAATTGGTCATGGCTATCAAGCTGGTTTTGATGGAGTTGGAATGTATACGGGAGAAATATCAAATAATTTGTTTGGTGTTCAGTATGAGTACAATATCCTATTTGGAAAAGAAGCAGATAAAAAAGGCGGGCTATTTGAAGGGAAAAAAGATACAGTAGAAAGAAGTATGTATGAACATATGATCTACGAAAAACGTACATATGCTGAGGCTAAAGCCAACGAAAAACTAATTTTATTAGCGATGTTGAAACAAAAAGCTGGAGATGAGGCTTTTGCTAAAATGTACCAAGAATATCGTAAAATAGCTAATCAATCAGATTTCGTCCGTGAAGATCATACCTTACCTGATTTAATGAATCGTATCTATAGTGAAAATAGTCAACTAGATTTTTCAGGTGTTTTAGAGAAATGGGGATTGACGCTTGATCAAGTACAAGTTCAAAAAAATCGTGAGCATGGTTATCCGGCAGTCGCTTCTTTAGCTGATGTCGTACCAGAAAGTGAGTTGGCACGTGCGCGTGAATTAGTCGACCCATCTTATTTGATCAATTCTAATTTTGAGATGGTGCAAAATAAGGAGATTGCTGCGCTAAATCTAAAAGGTGATCTTACGATTGAATTAAGTTTGAAAGATTTAAACCTATTAAAAGGTACCAAAATAACTTTAAAAGATGGAGCGAAAGAAATAGCTACTCAAGAAATCACTGGAGGAGTAGTCACTTTTAAAAACATTCCTAATGGCATCTATTGTGCAGAATTCTCTGGAAATCAAATGATGTATTTCATCCCACAGAATAGTTATGTTTACGTGAAAGAAGTAACAAATCATGCGGTTATTACGTTGGACGAAGTAAAAGATAGCCAAGTCATTGATTTTCATGGAGTGAATGACAGGAAGTTTGGCTCATTTACATTTAGAACAAACAAGAACAGTGATACTCAAGAAGCAATTGTTTCAGTTACGCATTCGAGACCTCATTATCGTTATGAGAATGAAACTTATGTAAAAGTAATGGTCAAAAGTAGTACAGGAGAACTGAAATACGAAAAAACGATCGAAGGCATAGAGTCTGTTACTGGTGAAGAAAATGTATCATTGAAAATAGGTGATATCGTTGAAATTTATCATGCAGAACCTAAAAACCGCTTCATTTCTTCAGAAGGGATCGTTGATACTACGCAATCGACCAATCGTTGGGTAGTAACCCAATTTGGATTAGAAAACCTAGCTTTGAAAAATGATGCCAAAGAGGATCTCAAAAAAAGAATTACGTCATTAGCCACTCAACTTTGGGATAAAGAGTTAGTCAATCCGGTTCCAAGTGACCGATCACCAGAAAAGAAATTGTTATGGGTGATGATGGATCAAACAACATTAAAAGAAAAATCAGAATATCAAATTTTATATTATATACTATTCAAAAAATGGTTCTAAATATCAAGAAGCATCATATAGTTTATGAAATAGGATAGAAAATCAAATAGCGACTTACAGTTATTTATTGTCACAACAATGTTGACAAAAGTAATTGCAAGCCGCTATTTTTTGTTTTACTGCTTTTTGTAGCTATATGTCAAAAGTTGCTTTTTTGCAAACATTTTTGATTACCTATTAAATCAATCAGGCAGTTGTCTCATAGGATTACTTGTAGTAACGAATATCATTTTCAACTTTATAGATTGAAAATGGTACATCGGAAGAATATTCGGCTGTTTCCCCATGTTCAGGTAATTTTTCCTTGAAGATTGTTTCATATTGATCGACTGTGACAGCTTCTCTACCTTCTAACATTTCTTGATGTAGTTCAGTCAATAGGAAATCTTGATAGCCGTCTTGTAAGTAACCTGTGAAAAATTCACTGACAGCACCCGAACCATAGCTGAATAAGCCAATTCGATCACCTGATTTTAACACTTGTGAGTTTTCTAAAAGAGAAATCAATCCTAGATAAAGAGAACCAGTATAAAGGTTACCAATTCGCCGACTATAACGAATACTTTCTTCATAGCGAGTCAATAAGCGATTTTGTGTTTTTTCATCTGTCTGATCCAAGACACTTTGTAAGGCTTTTTTCCCCATTTTTGTGTAAGGAATGTGAAAACTTAGCGCATCATAGTCTTCTAAAGTAAATCCTGTTACCTCTTTATGTCGATTCCAAACTTTTTGAAAAGATTCGATATAAGTGGAGTTGGATAAAGGACCATCAACCACTGGGTATTGCGCATAATCAGGACGCCAAAAATCATAAATATCTTCGGTTAAGAAAGTACTATCGTCTTCGATAGTGATGATTCGTGGATCTTTGGTAACCATCATAGCGACAGCACCCACACCTTGTGTCACTTCTCCACCACTAGCTAGACCATAACGGGCGATGTCACTAGCGATCACTAAAACTTTTCGATCTGGATGATTTTTTACATATTCTTTTGCCATGTGGAGAGCAGCAGTTCCACCATAACAAGCTTCTTTTACTTCAAACGAACGAGCAAAAGGTTGGACTTTCAATAAATGATGGATAATTACAGCACTCGCCTTTGAATGATCGATGCCAGATTCCGTTCCTACGATAACCATATCGATCAGCTCGCGATCTTCATTTGTGACGATCCTAGTAGCTGCATTTGCTCCTAAAGTCACGATATCTTCTGACACTCGGTTGATGGCCATTTGATCTTGGCCAATACCGATATGGTATTTAGCAGGATCATCTCCCCGACGTTCAGCTAACTCTGTCATATCTAAATATAAATTTGGAATAAAAAAGGAAAGACGATCAATCCCTACTTTCATTTCAACACCTCTTTACTCATGATAAAAAAACTTACTTTACTAAAGTATCATAAAAAGATTAAAAGAAATATAAAAAAGCGAATATTTAAGGATTTGTAAAATTTATTCCTAGATTTTTTTGAAGCTGTAGTGAGGTATTTGTTTTTAGCATAAACAATGGTATATTTTTCTAGGAGGTGACTGACTTGAAGGAAGTCGTTATTATAGATGCTGCGAGAACGCCAATTGGAAAGTATCGTGGCAGTTTAAGCAGTTTTTCTGCTGTAGAATTAGGAACAATCATTACAAAAGAACTGTTAGAAAAAACAGGTATCCATAAAGAAAACATCAATCAAGTAATATTTGGAAATGTATTACAAGCGGGGAATGGTCAGAATGTTGCCAGACAAATTTCTGTCAATAGTGGGATCCCTGTTCAGGTTCCTGCCATGACAGTCAACGAAGTATGTGGCTCAGGAATGAAGGCGGTTATTTTGGCTCGCCAATTGATTCAGTTAGGTGAAGCTGATCTAGTAGTCGCAGGAGGCACTGAAAGCATGTCACGTGCGCCACTGCTTCAGCAATATGAAGCAGAAAATGCAACTTATGAAGAGCCGATCTCAAGTATGGTCAATGATGGGCTGACAGATGCGTTCTCAAATGCACATATGGGCTTAACTGCTGAAAAAGTAGCGAACGAATTTTCCGTTACGAGAACAGAACAAGATCAATATGCGCTCAACTCACAAAAAAAAGCAGCTCAAGCTAGTGAAAACGGGGTATTTGAAGCAGAAATTATTCCCGTTACTTTACCTGATCAAAGAATCATGGATAAAGACGAAGCCATCCGAGGGAATAGTACACTGGAAAAATTAGGGACTTTGAAAACTGTTTTTTCCGAAAATGGGACTGTGACAGCAGGGAATGCTTCTCCGTTAAATGATGGAGCATCGGTATTGATTTTAGCTTCAAAAGAATATGCGATCAAACATGGGCTTCCTTATCTTGCAACGATCAAGGCTGTTTCTGAAATTGGGATTGATCCGAGCATTATGGGAATTGCACCTATCTCAGCAATCCAAACATTATTGAAAAAAGCAGAAATTTCTATTGATCAAATCGATCGTTTTGAGATCAACGAAGCATTTGCGGCTTCATCGATCGTGGTCAATCGCAACTTAAAACTAGCTGAAGAAAAAGTCAATGTAGATGGTGGTGCCATCGCACTCGGTCATCCGATTGGTGCAAGTGGTGCTCGTATTTTGACAACATTAAGTTATGGCTTGAAACGAATGAACCAACAATATGGTGTGGCTTCTTTATGTATTGGTGGAGGCTTAGGACTAGCCATGTTACTTGAAGCAAATCTAGAAACGGAACAATCAAGTGACCAAAAAAAAAAGTTTTATCAACTGACGCCTGAACAACGTCGGAGTCAGTTGGTTAGTGAAGGAATCATCAGTCAATCACAAGCTGATGAATTAAAAGTAGGAACACTCTCTGAAGAAGTAGCCAATCATTTGATTGAAAATCAAATCAGTCAAGTTGAGATTCCTCTAGGGATTGCACCTAATTTTCAAATCAATGGAATCAAAAGGCAAGTACCGATGGCGACAGAAGAACCGTCTGTAATTGCTGCAGCCAGTAACGGTGCAAAAATATGTGGAGACATTACAGCAATTACACCACAACGCCTGATGCGTGGTCAGATTGTACTATCAGGGGAACTGGATAATCGAGGTATAACTGATGCTGTCATCGCCAGACAAGATGAACTACTAGCATGTGCGAATGCAAGTTATCCCTCGATCGTGAGACGTGGTGGTGGAGTGCAGGAAATCGCAACAAGAAACTTTAAGGGTAATAATTTGGATTACTTATCGATCGATTTCTTGGTTGATGTAAAAGATGCGATGGGAGCTAATATCATCAACGCTATCTTAGAAGGTGTTGCCCAGAAAATACGTTCCTGGTTTCCTAAAGAAGAGATTTTATTTAGTATTTTAAGCAATTTCGCAACAGAATCATTAGTAACAGCTAGTTGTGAGATTCCCTTCGAGCGATTGGGAAAAACGATTGAAGCAGGAAAGAGAATTGCTGAAAAAATCCAACAAGCTTCCGAGTATGCTAAATTAGATGTTTATCGGGCAGCAACACATAATAAAGGGATCATGAATGGCATCGAAGCTGTCATTCTTGCTACTGGAAACGATACGAGAGCTTGTGCAGCTGCCGTTCATGCGTATGCTGCGAAAGATGGTGCTTACCAAGGCCTGTCAGACTGGCAAATGATTGGAGATAAGTTAATTGGACAATTAACGGTACCTTTGGCAGTGGCAACAGTTGGAGGAGCTTCTAGGATTCTTCCAAAAGCAAAGATTGCACTAGACATGTTGAAGATTGAATCAGCAAAAGAATTAGCTCAAATCATTGCTGCCGTCGGTTTAGCACAAAATTTAGCTGCTTTGCGGGCATTAGTGACAGACGGTATCCAAAAGGGGCATATGTCGCTTCAAGCTAGAGCCTTAGCGATCACAGTCGGGGCACAAGGAACTGAAATTGAACAAGTCGCTGAATTTCTAAGAAAAGCCGAAGGAATGAATCAGGACGTAGCTAGAAAATTTTTGATGCAATTACGTAAAAAATAAGTATTTATAAAAAAGAGAGACTGATTGGGATAACAGCAGAATGGATAAAAAGCTACTATATATTTATTATATTTATTCATATTATTCCTAGTCAAAAGCTCTCTTTTTTTGCTAATTGCCGGTAAAATTAAGGAAAAGGTTAAATATGACTAAATTTTTGCGAACTTTCTACGGGATGCTATTGTGAAATTGTTCGTTAAAGGATATACTTTTTTCAAATTTAATACTTGTTAGGCGAGGCTCCTAAACAAACATAGGCTATTGCGCAGAAACGTCGAAAGACGCCAATGTGTAAAACAGGAATTGTCGAATTAAGGCTCTTCATAAGATAGCTAAGAGAAATCTTTACGTTGTTTAGTGTCAAAACTCACACGATGAGATAGTTGTTGATGTACGCAACTTTAACAAATAAGCCGAAACTTCTAAAAATCTTTGCTGATTTTTGTGAATTTTCGGCTTATTTTTTGGAGTTGGATATTTACGCCACTTACTTGAAAATAAATCACAGCACATTTTGATCACGCTACTTTTATTTTTCCTCATGTGAAAGTGACTCCTTTTGCCTAATAGAAAGGATGGCAAAATGGATACTAGTTGATAACGGATGTTTTGATAAGAAGATTAGAGAAATTCTGGTTACGAAAACTTTCGTTTAAGAGGTGTTGTGTGTGAAATCAAAATCATTTGAGTTTAATTATGCGTTATTTTTGCCGATTTTTCTCTTTTATTTATTAAGTATCGGTGTGCAATATGGAGCAGCAGTCTACGACCAAGTGCCTTATAAAACTATTGTTTTAAAACAAGTGATCTTTTGCATTGCTTCATTAGGACTTTTGTTACTGACACAAAAAATCAAGACAGCGTTATTGTTACGATTGTCTCCTTATTTTTATGCCATTTCATTAGCAATTATGAGTTTGCTCTACAAATTTTATGATCCGGTGATGTACCAATTAACCGATACGAAACGTTGGCTGAGGATGGGTAGTTTTACTTTTCAACCTTCTGAATTGGTTAAATTGACTTTTGCATTAGTTCTCGTTTATTTCACCTTGCTTTATGAAAAGAAAGTCAGTGAACGTACCGTGAAAACGGATCTGATCTATGTCTTTCAAGTTCTGTTGATCAGTTTACCAACTTTCTTGTTGATGTATATGCAAAAAGATTTTGGGACAAGTTTGGTATTTATTATTTGTTTGGGGGCTCTGTTCATGATTGCAGGGGTCCATTGGAAGATCTTGGCCGTATGTGCTAGTTTTTTATTTATTATTGGGGTCATATTGATTTGTCTAGTTTTTACGAAATACGGTAATGAGATCCTTTATAGTCTGAACTTTAAGACGTATCAATTAGACCGGGTGAGAGCTTGGATCGATCCTTTTGCTTACAGTCAATCGATCGGATACCAACAATCACAAAGCTTATTGTCTGTTAGTGCAGGTGGATTTAGTGGACGACCAGCTGAAATACCACCAATCTATGTACCGGTACGTGAATCAGATATGGTATTTACTGTAATTGCCGAAACGTTTGGTTTTTTAGGTAGCGTGACCGTCGTTTTTCTATATTTCTATCTTTTCTACCAAGTTATTTACACTGCGATACAGACAAACAATAAAGGAAATCTATATCTAGCGGTAGTACTCGTATTTGGACTATTATTTCAAATCGTAGAAAATATCGGCGCTTCGATTGGTTTACTGCCTTTAACAGGAATTCCTTTGCCTTTTCTAAGTCAAGGAGGAACCTCCTTGTTGATCATGGGAGGCGGATTAGGTATGATTTTAGGTTTTAAAAAAGTAGAATAAGTCATTTGTTTAGTCAGATGAAGTTAGAAAGTAAGTGAAAGTTTTATGAGTGATTATCAACAAAAAGCACTGAAATTATCAATCGTTCCATTATGTCTTTTGATTGGATTGATTTTATGCGTAAAAATCAATCCTCCATGGTTCGAAACACTAGATTTAGCGGTTTATACAAAGATCGATTTACCTAATTTTCCACAACTAACAACGATTGTTCGTTTGTTTGCTAAGTTAGCAACGATTGGTCCGACCTTATGTTTCGCCTTTCTTTTTGCTTTTTATATTTGGAAAAAGAATTACCATTTGTTAGCGATTTGGAATATCTGTAATATCTTTGCGGTTAGTTTTTTTGGGTATATTCTAAAAAAGCTCATTGCACGAATCAGACCTGCCGTTTCACAATTGGAAATACGTACGAGTTACTCGTTTCCTAGTGGACATTCTTTATTATCCTTTGCGCTTTTCCTAACAATTATCTTATCGTTAAGTATTATTTGGAGTCGTCAGGATACCAGAAGAGTTGCTTGGTATTTTATCAGCTATCCATTGCTGATTGCAGCAACTCGATTATATCTAAGAGTCCATTATCCAAGTGATATTTTAGCTGGATTTTCGTTAAGTGCAGTAGTAGTTTTATTGTCTTATGTTGTTTGTTTCTCTTTTATCTCCACAGATTCAATATTGAAAACAAGGCAATTAGAGAAGAAAAAAACGCTTTTTTCTAAAAAGCAAAAAGTAGTTTTAGGTCTTTTAGTCCTTTTACTAGCAGTAATTATTTCTGGTGTCGCTTATGAACTGAATGTCTTTTATCATGCGCATGGGTAAGCTGGGAAAACATAACCAATAAACTAAGGGAAAGAGACCGCTTGGTTTTTTGGTTCTATCTTTTTTAAGATTGGTGAAGATTATTGACAACTTTTGGTGATTCAAAGTAATAGAAAAAATATTTTACTATAAAAAAATGAGCAGAGGGCAATTGCCTTTCTGCTCATTTAACATTTTATGATTTCTCATTACCGGCATCATTTGACAAAAATCCGTTTTTTGATGCGGTGGATAGATTTGTGAAACTGGTTATCTTTCTGAAATAGCTGTTGCAGCAAACTGTTCGATCAATGGGATCAATGTCAGTTTCACTTTGTATTTGCGTTCTAACGCTTTTTCAATTGTAAATTGGTTTTCTGCTGTCATTGAAATTTCAGCTAATTTACGTGGTTCATCTGAGGTTTTTTCATAGATGACTGCTGCATCCGCTTCTTTTTCTACATAAAATTTTGGATATTCCGCTACTGCGCTTGAAAAATCAGCGAAATTCAAAGCGGCAGTTTCAGTTGAGCGTTGTTTTTCAGTTGTTTCCGCTTTTGATACTTCAGCTGTTTTAGGTGATTCCACAGGTTTTGAGTCAGCAACTTTTGTTTCAGCAACAGGTGTAGAAATCTCTTGAGCAGTTGGTTCATCATTTTTAAGACGTTGATCATTCCAATAAGAAACGATTTCAATCAATAAGTTGTCACGGAAGCGTTCAAAGATGTCTTTTTCTCCTGAACGGATTCGTTTTAAGACAGTTGTGAAATTATCATCAATCGGTACATTGATGCGAGTATCTTCATTTGTTTTTCCTGCAAGTCCAATCGTTAAGATGTGGCGGTCTTTCGGATCAAGCATGACTTGTAAAGGTAAGCCGTAACGACGTAGACTTTCATCCTCTAAAGAATGAAATAATTGACTTCTGATTCCATCTAAAGAAGGACGGAATTGATTGAGTAATTTTTGTTTTTGTTTTTTCTTCATATGTTCTCTCCTTCGCTCATACCCTTTCGATTATAAGAAAAAAAAGATGAAATGAAAAGGATTATACGAAAAAAACTTAGATATGTATGTATTTATACGCATTTTTTTAGGAAAATATTTGTTTTTAACAGAAATGTTTCCTCTTTTTAGGTGTATATCAAAAGATAAGCCGATACGACACCGGCAAGAAAAACTCAGTGTGTATCGGCTTATCACGATCATTGAAGTCAGCTACGTTGTTTTGGAACAAGGAATCAAAGCAAAGACAGACAGTTCAGGTGAATAGATCACTTCATGTCCTTGCCAAGTCGTAACCATTAGCGAATGATCGAAACGGTTGGTTAGCTCTTGAATTTTTTGATCATGGGACCAGTTACGTGCTGGGAAGTGTTGGATCTTGTCTGGTCCGATCAAAAAGATAAAATCAGGATGAAAAGTACGAGTGATTTCTTCTGAGAGCCTTTCTAAACGTTCAATCGGAGTCATTGTTATCAAACATCCTTAAATTAAAATTGGGTAGTATCTGGATCTTTTGCTTTACCAACTACGCCATCTAATTGATCGATTTGTTGCATTTCTTCTTCTGACAGTTCAAAGTCAAAAAGTTCAGCATTTTCTTTGATCCGACTAGGAGTTACGGATTTTGGCAGAGGCAAGAAACCATGTTGTAAGGACCAGCGTAAAGCAACCTGAGCAATACTCTTTTGATGGGCTTTGGCAATTTCCTGCATCTCTGGTACATCGAAAATTTTCCCTGTGCCAAGTGGGCTGTAAGCTTCCAGGATCATTTCGTGTTTTTTGGCATAGTCAACGACTGCTGGTTGTAATTCACCAGGAGCTAAGAAAATTTGGTTGACCATTGGCATGATCTTGGCTGTTTTTTGTAACGCATCTAGATGATGGGGCAAGAAGTTGCTGACGCCAATGGCTTTGATTTTTCCAGCTTCATACAGCTCTTCAAAAGCTCGCCAAGTTTGGGCGTTTGCTTCTTCCCAATTGTCACGGAAAGCCACAGGATTAGGCCAGTGGATCAAGAAAAGATCAATATAATCTGTTTGTAATTTTTGTAGTGATTCTTCAAACGAAGACATCACTAAGTCATAACTGTGATTGGCATTCCAAAGTTTTGTTGTTAGAAAAATCTCTTCTCTGGGAATCCCACTTTCTTTGATCGCTTGACCGACGCTTTCCTCATTTTTGTAACCTTGTGCTGTATCAATGTGGCGATAACCAGCAGCTAGCGCTTCTTTGACTGAAGAAACTGCGACATCGCCATCCGGTGTTTGCCAAGTACCAAAACCAACAATCGGAATTTCATAACCATTTGATAAACGATACGTATTTGTTAATGAATCCATATTCTCAACTCCTTAATTTTTAGTTCACTTTTAAGTGTAGCGCATTTTCTCAAAAAAGGAATCCATTTTGTTTAGGAGACAATTATTTTTTTCAAAAAAAGGAAAATAATGATTTTCGTTCTGGTATTTTGTATTGATTTTCCGTAAACTAAATCAGAAGGGAATGAGAACATGGATATTTATTTAAAAAAAGCAATTATGCATATTATTGATCGTGAAACGGGATCACCCGTATTTTCTCAACAAGAATTGGATCTGACTAAAGAGTTTATTCGAGATTTTTTACAAAAGAAAATCCAAAAAATTTCTTCTGCACAAACGAAAACAGGACAGCTGTCACCTGAAAGTATGATGGCGAAACAAGTCCAGGACTGTCAAGAAAACTTTGTAGCAGCAAGTGAAGGGATCGTTCAACGCTGGTTTGAGATCTATCAAGAAAGCGAAGAAGCGCCAAGCGCTGATGTCTTTGTTGTTTTGTATGAAGTAGATACGGTGATGTATGTGGCTTTGTTAAAAGTCAATTACCGAGAATCCTATACACATTTTGTAGAGGCAGACGAAACAGGAATCGCCAATCAATTGATTTTGAATCGAGCGATATTGGGGGCAAAATCCCAAAAGGCAGATGAAGCGTTTGCGGTAGCATTAACTGATTTAACCTATGAATTGATTGAAAAAAAATATGAGTTTTCTGGAAAAAAAGAACTCTATTTTTCGGGGAGAGTCATCGAAAGTGTTCCTGCGCCTTCATTAGAAGAGAATGTCAAAGTGATCCAAAAAGTAGCTAAAAGTTTAGGGAAAAAATTTGAAACTGAAGAATTTGATCTAGTGGCTGATTTAAAAGAGGCTGTTTATGATACGATCGAGGAAAAGGGCAGACTAGACCATGAAATGATTGCGGAAAAAGTCTTCAAAGAAAATATCACAGCGAAATTAGCTTTTCAAGAAGAAGTCCAAGAACAGGGATTTGTTGCTGAAGCTTTGCCAGTCAGAGAAGTCCAAGAAATTTCTGAGAAAAAATTTGGTAAACAAAAATTCAAGTTATCCAATGGAATCGAATTGATCGTCCCTGTAGACGTCTACCGAAATCCAGATTTGATCGAATTTGTTAATAACCCAGATGGAACAATCTCAGTCATGATCAAAAATGTAGACGAAGTATTAAATCGTTTATAATTATTAAAAGAATGCTTATTCAGAGAATACAATAAAATGTAGCAGACAAGAAAAGAGCCAAGAGAAACTATAGTGAACGTTAAAAGTTGGATTAAAAAGTTAACTTTTTTCGGTCAGTATAAAGTTTTTCTTGGTTTTTTTGCAGGTGTAAACTATATAAGTAGTGCATATCTTTAGATGTTTCAGAATGACAGCTTTCTTTTTACCAGATAACACCATTTCTTTTATGAACTGATCACTAAGAGCAAAAGCCAAAATAATCACATCATTCTTTATCAAATAAAGAGAAAATGGTATAAAGGATAGGAAGAGATAACGAAAATATAAAGGAGTGTTACAAAATGAAAGTTGAACATATTGCTATTTGGGTTAATGATTTAGAAAAAATGAGAGCGTTTTATGAGAATTATTTTGCTGCAGAAAGTTCAGAGAAATACACGAATCCTAAAACCCGGTTTCAATCTTACTTCCTGAATTTCACCTCAGGAAGTCGGATTGAATTGATTACAAAGCCTTTTTTATCAGATCGTGCAGTCGATACTTTTGGTTATGCTCATTTAGCAATTTCAGTGGGAACAAAAACAGAGGTGGATTCATTTGCTGAAACATTTGTAAAAGATGGCTATCCATTGATCAGTGGTCCAAGAACTACGGGCGACGGTTATTATGAAGCGGTTATCCAAGATCCTGAAGGAAATCTGATTGAGTTAACGACAGATTGAGACAGATTACATCATACAAAAATATAGCAAAGGATAGGAAGCACATGGAATTCAGCGAAGAGAAAAAAATTGACCTTGATGCATTGTTCGCGCTCTATACAGCTGTAGGATGGTCAGCCTATACGAAGGACATCCAACAATTAGCTCTGGGAATCCAGCAGTCACTCGAAGTAATAACGGTATGGCACGAACAACAATTGATTGGGTTGATCCGTAGTGTCGGAGATGGCGAAACAATTCTTTATATTCAAGATTTGCTTGTTCATCCTGCTTATCAAAACAAGGGGATCGGGACACAATTAATCGAAAAAATGGTACAAGCTTATCCAAAAGTCAGACAAAAAGTTTTATTGACAGAAAATGAACAACGAACCCGTCGATTTTATGAAAAATGCCAATTTCAGTCGGTAGCGACACAAGAAATGATTTGTTTTTATCGCGAATATTGATAGTTACGAAAGAGCCCATTGTAGTGAAAACAAGGAGATAGTCACAACAATTACGCATGGTTGGCTGATGAAAAATTAGTCATTAATCAGCATAAGTGTTCTTGGTTGACTTTGACCAAGTTTGACGTATAATACAAATTGTTCGATACTTACAAAAAGTAAGACAGACAGATTCTTTTTGGATTTTTCCAAAGAAGTCTATAATGGACAACAGATGAGAGCAAAACTTTAAAGCTCTAAATTAATTAGGAGGTTTGTTAATTATGGCAAAAGAACATTATGATAGAAGTAAACCACACGTAAATATTGGAACCATTGGACACGTCGACCATGGGAAAACTACTTTAACTGCTGCGATCACTACAGTACTAGGTAAAAAAGGCTTAGCAAATCCTCAAGACTATGCTAGTATCGACGCAGCACCAGAAGAACGTGAACGTGGAATCACGATCAATACTGCTCATGTGGAATACGAAACAGACAAACGCCACTATGCACATATCGATGCACCAGGGCATGCGGATTACGTGAAAAACATGATCACTGGGGCAGCTCAAATGGACGGAGCAATCTTGGTTGTTTCTGCTACGGATGGCCCAATGCCTCAAACTCGTGAACACATTTTACTTTCTCGCCAAGTAGGCGTGAAATATTTGATTGTTTTCTTGAACAAAACAGATTTAGTCGATGATGAAGAATTAATTGATCTAGTAGAAATGGAAGTTCGTGAACTATTAAGCGAATATGGATTTCCAGGTGATGATACACCTGTTATCAAAGGATCAGCATTAAAAGCATTACAAGGTGATCCTGATGCAGAAGCAGCTATCATGGAATTGATGGACACAGTCGATGAATACATCCCAACACCAGAACGTGATACGGACAAACCATTATTGTTACCCGTCGAAGATGTATTTTCAATTACTGGACGTGGAACAGTAGCATCTGGTCGGATTGACCGTGGGGCTGTTAGAGTCGGTGACGAAATCGAAATCGTAGGGATCAAACCAGAAACGCAAAAAGCCGTAGTAACAGGAGTTGAAATGTTCCGCAAAACGCTTGATTACGGTGAAGCAGGGGATAACGTAGGTGTGTTATTACGTGGGATTCAAAGAGAAGACATCGAACGTGGCCAAGTGATTGCCAAACCTGGTTCAATTACACCTCATACTAAATTCAAAGCAGAAGTTTATGTTTTGACTAAAGAAGAAGGCGGACGTCATACACCATTCTTCAATAATTATCGACCACAATTTTATTTCCGCACAACTGACGTAACAGGAACAATTGTTTTGCCAGAAGGAACGGAAATGGTCATGCCTGGCGACAACGTAACGATCGATGTAGAATTGATTCATCCTGTTGCTATTGAAAACGGGACGACTTTCTCCATTCGTGAAGGTGGTCGTACAGTAGGTTCAGGTATCGTAACAGAAATCGAAGCCTAAGAACAAAGGATAGATAAATAAAAAAGACGCACGATTCAACAAGTCAGATGACTTTTAGAATCATGCGTCTTTTTTTCATCCATCATTAGATATAAGTTGTCATATTCAGCGTTTTTGTAACCATTTCTTTAAACCTACTAATCGCTTTTTATGGTCAACTGGTGCATTATCAATGATCAATAATGCGATCATGACATAGGCAATCCAACTGTCACGTGAATAGGAAGTATAGCGGGAAGTCCAATGAGTCGCATATTTATCTTTATACTCACGCAAGCCGTGGAAAGAGTAAAAATGTGAACCAAATTCATAAACTAAGTAAGCGATTCGTTCTTGAATAAAACTTTTTCTTGAGGTTCCAACGTTGGATAATGGCGCCATCCCCAAGTTGAAAAACTCAATCTGTTCCTCTTTCATATACTCAAATAAATGAAGGAAAAGATAATCCATACTTCCAGCTGGTGCTTTCTCAGGATCATAACGCATCAAATCAATCGTGCCGATTTTGTTATCTGTGTAGGTTGGCATGATCGAAGCAAATGCTACTAAGTCTTGTTGCGGGTCTTTTAAAACAGCGATCGGTGCCCGCTGTAGATAATCTTCTGAGAAGAACCCCAGTGAAAAACCTTTTTCTTTTCGGCTTCCTAACCATTGATCAGAAATTTGTTTGAGTTCAGTCATCTGTGTCGCAGAAAAAGGTGGCTGAATAATCTCAAAAGTAAAACCTTCTCGGTCAATCCGATTCAAGATCGCACGTGACCCTTTCATTTTCTTTCCAGAAGTAGTGAAATTGGCTAATTCAACATGTGCTTCTTCGCCCATTTTGATGAAATCATAGCCAAATTCATGTAAAATCATCACGATTTCTTCACTCGTTTCATAAAAGACGGGTAGGTAACACAAACGATCAGTTTCTTCAATAAACGCTTCGATAGCAGCAGGAAAATCTTCTTTTTTACCCGAAGGATCACCCATCACGATACATTTATTATTGTAACAAGCAAACTGTAATAAAACCGTTCCAACTTGGTCTTTTTCGTAAATAAACATGCGCTTGTCTTTTAAGAAAATCAATTGACTGTCAGAATTTCCGCCAAAGGTATGGAGGATATTTAACGCTTTTTCTTCATCCAACGGTTCGCCGACTTGCTGTTTCTTTCCTTGTAGGAAGTGGACGAAAAGAATGATGATAAAGCTTACTGCAATAATAGCAAATAATCCAGATAACCAAATCTTTTCTGACGGGAACAAAAAGAACGAAATAAAATGATGCTTACGATGAGGAAATGTTGGCAGATTATAAACACCAATAATGATGTAAAGCAACGCTAAAGCACCAATAATCACACCATCAATCGTCAACCATTCCCATGAATAAATGATTTGTTCTCTAAATAATTCATTTTTCGAAGCAATTACGATCAACAACAGTAACAATAGGAAAATAGCTGCAGTAAAGCTAAAGTCAATAATCGTCACATAAGATGCTGCTAAAAAGATCAGTGCAATAGTTGGCCAATAGGCTCTTTTGACTCTTGCAGCAATCCCACGCCCCATGATGACAAAGAGAAATCCTAACAACATACTTGGGAATTGAATAATAAAATGCAACCTTAACGGATTGATACTATGCAGCCAACGAAACTCGGTAAAAGCTTGTGGGATCGTTGCTGAAAGAACCATCATGATACCAGAAAAATATAAAAGGACGACGACGGCTTTATGAGCAATCTCTGTTGCCAGCTGCTTAGGAATACCAGAATAACGTTGATCAAAAGTTGAGCCAATATTCTTAAAGAAAAAGACGATCCCGATCAAAAAAGGAATAATGTAATAAAAAATTCGGTACAGTAAGATCCAAACGACTACAGTTGCCTTTGGCACACCTATGGCAGAAAGACCGATAATCATCATGATATCAAAACTACCGATTTCACCAGGAATCATCGAGACGATTCCGATAACTGAAGCTGCGATAAAGAGCGGTATCGTTTGCCACAAATCGACTTTGATATCCATAAGTGCCCCAACTGCTAGAAAGGTGAACAAGACACCAGACCACTCTAAGATCGAGACAAGCAGCAATTGTCCTTGTGTTTTTAATGAAAGTCCTCCGAGGTAGCCCTCTTTTTTTAAGGTAGTGACTACAAAAACAAGTGGGAAGTATAACCCACCACCGATCAACCAAATCCAATACTGCTTAATAAAAGGCGCAACCGGTGCAAAAAAGACCATAAAAAAAGAAATCAAACTATAAATAGACAGTCCAGCCATTAGAAATAAAAAGATCTTCGACAAAGCTTGCATCAACTGCTTACTGTCTTTTTTATGACCGTATAATTCGGAGCGTAATCCGATGCTGACAAAGCCGCCAAAACCGGCAACATTGTTGATGGTATTGATCAACCAACTTGTTTCAAATAAATAACTCTTTTTTAATTTTTGTCCCAACAAGCGGTTAAGGATGATGTCATACCCAATCATCGGTGCAACAGATAGTAATCCAACAATGAGCATCAACCCCGTCTTCCAAAGTGGGATTGTTGCAAATGTTTCGGCTAATTGAGCGATCGATAGTGTTTTGCCAATATTGATCAATTCACTAACGATAATGACAACCACAGAAATTAAAAAGATTGTTTTAAAGAGACCTAAATGGTTTTTGAACCATTGTAAGGCTTGTTTTAACAAAAAAATCACCTACTATTCTTATTATTCAGACAAAAAATCTAATACTTCTTGATTGAAACGTTGAGGATCTTTTCTAGCTAACTGATGTCCTTGTTCGTTCACTAAAACAAAAGAAGCATTTGGGATCGTTTTTGCTAGGTAAAGGGAGTGTTGCAGTCTGATCACATCTTTTTTTCCAACAATAATCAATGTTTTACATTTAATTTTCTCTAAATCTGCTGTTGAAAGACCGATATCTTTTAACAACAATTTGATCACCAACAAATTTTTTCTAAGCGATGGGCAAACTAAAGAAAGCAACCACATACCAATATAATGACAGTAGCTAAGCAGTCTCGCTGAGAATAAAACCCCTTTAACTAAAGTATTTCCTGAATTTAATATTAATCGATGTACTTTCTCTGGATAATAACTTGAAAAGACCAATCCAAGATTAGCTCCATCACTAAAACCTAGTATATTTGCTTTTGTAAT
This sequence comes from Enterococcus sp. DIV1208, assembly GCF_050530455.1. NCBI lineage: Bacteria > Bacillati > Bacillota > Bacilli > Lactobacillales > Enterococcaceae > Enterococcus > Enterococcus sp. DIV1208. Next base: position 982,265 of record NZ_CP172887.1, read on the forward strand.
TCCTTCAAGTAGCATGATGGTATAAAGATCTTCTGCCATCAAACGAAAAGACAAGGTATTTGCTTGATTCGTTGAACGTCCGTGACCTCGACTATCAATGAGATAAACGGTATAAAACTGACTAAAGACAGGAACTTGCTCTGAGAAGAAACGACCACTGCCATCATTACCATGGAGTAAAAACAGAGGCATGCCATTTCCGCTTTTCTCATAATAGATCTCTGTTCCATCAGTCATTTTTGCATATTTCTTTTCTTTTTTCACATAATCACCTACTGGTTAAAGTATAACGACAATTCTCCTATAAGAGCAATTGTTTTCCTAAAAAAACAACGATCATTTTCGTAAGATAGTAAAAAATTCCGAAAATTTCAGTTTTTATTAAGGAAAGGAACAAATGATTAGTAAGAAATAGCCAAGAACGATAATAAATAGTAAGATAAAAAAAGATGTCAAAATAACTAGGTGAATGTTTATGAAAAAAAAGAAAAAATCAATCTTTCGAAGAATCGTCTCTTTTTTAGTGATTGTCTTGGTCATAGGAGTATTGATCATCTTAGGAAAAACCTATCAATCAATTAAAAGAGTAGAAAAGTACGAACCAGAAATAACAACAGCAATCAAAAAGTACCATATGGAAGAGTACGAGTCTTTGGTCAAGGGGATCATTTTAACAGAATCAAAAGGCAAGGGGATTGATTTGATGCAAAGTTCGGAAAGCGCCTATGGTAAAGCCAATTTGATCGATAATCAAAAAGAAAGTATCGATCAAGGAGTCAGCTACTTAGCAGAAATGATCAATGAGGCAAAAAAACAAGGATGTGATCTTGATACAGCTATACAAGCCTATAACTTCGGTAAGGATTATATTGTCTACGTAAAAAACCGAGGTGGGGAAAATACTATGGAGATAGCAGAAGAATATTCCAAAAATGTCTTGAGTCCACTTTTAGGTAATGAGAAAAAAACCAAGTATCGCTATTGGCGAGTCCCCTCATTGCTTTACAATGGCGGTTATCTTTATCATAATGGAGGGAACATGTTTTACACAAAAGTTGTCAAGATGAATGAAGACCTCATTGAGTTATATGACAAAGTTTTTAACTAATTGAGTGTAATGCTGAGATTTTTTGCTAGATCTTTATCTTATCAGAAAGAAGGAGTGCTCAAAAAAGTGGAAAAAGAACAAATCATAACAGAAAAGGTAGCGAAAGATTCAGGGAAAGACTGGCTATTGCGCTTTGTAAAGGGAATGTTTATCGGTTCGGGTTTTATTTTACCGGGGGTAAGCGGAGGCGCTTTAGCAGCTGTTTTTGGGATGTACGAACGATTGATCTCTTTTTTAGCTCATCTAACCAGAAATTTTAAAGAAAACGTGCTTTTCTTTTTGCCTGTCGGATTAGGAGGCATCAGCGGAGTCTTTTTGCTTTCCTTTTTGGTGAGTTTCTTATTAGGGACATATGAAACGACGATTTTATGGTTTTTTGTTGGGTGTATTGTAGGTACTGTTCCAGCGTTGTGGAAAGAAGCTGGAAAGAAAGGGCGGCAATCAGGTGATATCATCCTGATGATCGTCACATTGATCGTGGCTTATTTCTTTTTACTTTACGGATCACAACTATTTGATGGTCAAGTTGAACAAAACACAGTAACTTGGATCATCGCTGGTGGTCTAATCGGCTTAGGGATGATTGTTCCTGGACTGAGTCCCTCGAATTTTTTAGTCTATATGGGGTTATACAAGGCGATGGCTGATGGTTTCAAAGAAGCTCGCTTAGACGTGATCTTACCGATCGGTTTAGGCGCGGTATTCTGCGTGTTGACGTTATCAAAGTTATTTGATTTTATATTTTCTAAGGCATATAGTAAATTGTTCCATTTTATTTTAGGAGTTGTTTTTGCTTCGACGGTAATGATTGTTCCTACAGATTACACAAATTTAAGTTTACTAGGAATCATCTTTTGTCCCATTTTATTTTTTGCTGGTATCGCATTAGGTTGGTGGATGAGTCGTTTAGAAGAACAATATAAATAAAGGTTGAATGGCGCATGATTTTTGCTGGGATTTCTCAACGGCATAGAATCATGTGTTCTTATTTTGTATAAATTTGTAAAAAATAAGTTGTTTTTAATAATAGAACAAGCTAGACTTAAATATATTGATTATTTTTTGAAAGTTGGCGAAAAATGGAAACGAAAGAAATGAACGGTCTTACTCAGGAAGAAGTGAGACAAAAAATTTCCTCTGGGCAGCAAAATGATTACCAAGAGGATGCATCAAAAAGTACTAAGCAGATTCTTAGTGACAATATACTAACGCTGTTCAATTTTTTAAATTTTGGTATTGGGATTTGCTTACTATTGGTCGGTGCCTATTCCAATATGGCTTACTTGGCAATCATTGTGGTGAATATCATTATTGGTATCTATCAAGAAATCCATGCTAGAAATCTAGTAAGAAAGTTATCGATTGTTTCGCAATCAGAGGTACGAGTTGTCCGCGAAGGAAAAGAGCAGTCGATTTCAACGAAAGAATTAGTTTTAGGAGATGTCGTAAAGATTGGTGCAGGGGAACAGATTCCTTCTGATTTAAGAGTGATCTCAGGACGCGCAGAAGCCAATGAGGCACTATTGACAGGGGAGTCAGACCTGATTGTCAAAACCGAAGGAGATGAATTGCTTTCAGGTAGTTTCTTAACCAGTGGTTCTGTTTTAGCTCAAACGATTCGTGTGGGTGCAGACAACTATGCAGTTCGCCTAACGAGTGAGGCAAAAACCCATAAAGCGATTCATTCTGAACTTGTCGATTCTATTCGAAAAGTATCGAAATTTACTAGCTTCATTATCATTCCATTAGGTATTATTTTATTTTTAGAAGCGTTATTTATCCGTGATGCTTCCATTAAGATTTCTGTTATTGCTTCGGCAGCAGCATTACTAGGGATGTTGCCTAAAGGCTTAGTCCTTTTGATTAGTATTGCACTGACTACTGGTGTAACGAAATTAGCAAAGAAAAGAATCTTAGTCCAAGATATGTATTCGATTGAAACACTTGCTCATGTAGATACGCTTTGCTTGGATAAAACAGGGACGATCACTGAAGGAAAAATGAGTATCCAACGGGTCGAAGCCCTAAATCCTAAGTACGAAAAAGCGATTCCTGAAATCATGGGAACCTATCTAGCTGAAAGCAGTGACAATAATCTTACCATGCGGGCACTTAGAGATTACTTTCAAGTAGCTAATCGCTATACTGTGACTGAAAAGTTAGCTTTCTCTTCTGACCGTAAATGGGGAGCAATGGAGTTTCCTGAATTAGGTGTGATCTATGTAGGAGCTCCTGAACGTTTGGTTGAAAAATCACAACTGCCAGAAAGTTTGGTGGATGCTCAAGCAAATGGCTACCGTGTATTGATGCTAGGTGTCGCTCCTGAACAACATTTGACTGAAGGAGAGCCAAAAGGCGTTGAACCAATCGCGCTGTTTGAGATTGACGATCCAATACGTAAAAATGCAGAAGAAACATTAGCTTATTTACATGCTGAAGGTGTGAATCTAAAGGTTATTTCAGGTGATAATCCGTTCACAGTTTCAAATATTGCCCGCCGTGCAGGCTTACCAAATTATGATTCGTATGTTGATCTTTCTACGATGACAGAAGAAAAAGCTGTCCGGGAAGCCGCTCATGAATACACGGTCTTTGGTCGTGTGAGTCCACAACAAAAGAAAACATTAGTGAACGAATTAAAACAAAGTGGTGGAACTGTGGCTATGACTGGGGATGGAGTCAATGACGTGTTGGCACTGCGTGAAGCAGACTGCAGTATCGCCATGGCTGAAGGAGACGGTGCAACAAGACAAATTGCTAATCTCGTTTTACTTGATTCTGATTTTACGACTTTACCAGAAGTCTTATTCGAAGGGCGTCGTGTCGTGAACAATGTGACCAAAGTTTCAGGTATTTTCTTTATAAAGACGATCTATTCGTTTATTCTTTCTATCTTATGCGCAATTACTGCAATCGGGTTTCCATTCATCCCAATCCAGATCACATTGATTGACTTAGCTATTGAAGGTTATCCTTCTTTCTTCTTATCGTTTGAACAAGATAAACGAAAGATTACCTATCGTTATTTACCAACAGCATTGATCAATGCATTGCCAAATGCATTGCTAGTCGTATTGAATATTATTGTGGTTTATATTTTAGGAAAAGTTTTGCCATTTACCCAGTTGCAAACGACCACTTTAATGTATTATCTATTGATCGGAATCAGCTGTATGGCAGTAGTCAAAGCGTGTTATCCATTTAATCCGTTGCGAATTTTCTTAGCGGTAACAACTGTTGTAGGGATTTATGTAGCAGCGATGCTTTTCCATCATCTGTTAGAAGTTGATCTTGGGTTAGGAACGGCTTGGCCATATTTCATTGGTTTTATGATCGTTAATATCATTTTGAGACTGATTTATGGAAAGACCAATATCCGTGACTACTTATTGAATAAATTAGCAACAACGAAATAAACCGTTGCTTGTTCTTAGAATGACAAGTATTATACTTGAAAAAGTTTAGAATTGTGATAGAATGAAACATGTATAATTGTGTCCTTTAAAATCGCACTGATTTTCGTTAGTGCGATTTTTTACCGGTTATTCTCCTGAGGTATCTCTTTGACAGATGCCAATTAGCTATTTACAGGGGGTGAAAGCATGGCTCAACGGATTCCTCAAGAAGTCATTGAAACGATTCGTGGACAAACGAATATTGTTGAGGTGATTGGTCAATACGTCCAATTAAAAAAATCTGGAAAGAATTATTTAGGTTTGTGTCCTTTTCATGAAGAACGAACACCATCTTTCTCGGTGGCTGAAGATAAACAGATTTTTCATTGCTTTGGTTGCGGAAAAGGAGGAAACGTCTTTACTTTTCTTCAAGAACTAGAAGGACTTAGTTTCCCAGAAGCAGTCGTCAAAGTTGCTGATTTTGAACAAATTCAGTTAGAAGATCAATGGCGCAAACAAACACTTCCCTTCGAAAATAGCGATTCAATTACAGGAAAATTGATTTTAGCGCATGAAAAAGCCGCAGAAGTATATCATCATATGTTGCTACACACGAAAGTAGGCGAGCAAGCTTTAGATTACTTACTACAACGTGGTTTGACACTAGAATTGATTGAAGAATTTGCGATCGGATTTGCACCGAATGAACGTTCATTTTTGAAACAAGTATTTAAAACTGAAGCATACGATCAAGAAGTGTTGGAACGTTCTGGTTTGTTTATCTCTCATGAGGATGGAGGAATATCTGATCGGTTTTACCAACGTATCATGTTTCCTATCAGAAACCCTCAAGGGCGCACGATTGGTTTTTCTGGACGCTGGCTTGCACCAGAAAAAGGACAAGAAAAAGATCAACCCAAATATTTGAATAGTCCAGAAACAGAATTATTCAATAAAAGACAAGTGTTGTTCAACTTGGATAAAGCACGTAGTGATATCCGAAAAAGCGGTGAAGTTCTTTTATTTGAAGGTTTCATGGATGTCATTGCTTCTTGGCAAGCAGGTGTAAAAAATGGGATAGCTTCCATGGGAACGAGTTTAACGAATCAACAGATCCAGCAGATTGAACGAGTAACCAAAGAACTAGTTTTTTGTTACGATGGAGATAAGGCAGGATTCGAGGCAACGAATCGAGGGATCGAATTGTTACGACAAAATAGTCGATTGCAATTATCAATCGTTGTGATTCCGGAAAAACTTGATCCCGATGAATATTTACGTAAATATGGAAATGACTCCTTTAATGAACTGATCTTTCATGGTCGTGAAACGGTCTTTACTTTCAAGTCACGTTATTTGAAGCAAGACAAGAACCTGGAGAATGAAAAAGATAAAATCCAGTACTTAGAAGAGGTATCGAGAGAACTTAGTCAAGTTGTCTCGCCAATCGAACAAGATATGTATTTATCGCAACTAGCGACCGAATTTCAACTTAGTCGTGAAACCCTGCAAAAGCAAATACGGGATTTTCGCAGGGAAAATCAAACGAATCGAACCAACCAACCAACGACATTGCCAGAACCAGCTATTTCACGGACGGCAATAACGAAAAAGAGACCGCTGACTCAAGTAGAAAAAGCGGAACAAATGCTCTTGTACAGAGTGTTCAAAGAGATATCTGTCCGTAATCTTTTGAAAGAACAGCAATTTCAGTTTATTCATGACATTTATGCAGAAGTATATTTTTTATTCGATGCATTTGTGTCACAACATGATGAATTCAACCTTGCGGAGTTTTTGGACTTTTTGCAAGATGAAAATTTAAGGCGTTTAGTGGTGGAAATCGAGTATTTGCGTGTAGCCGAAGAAAGCACACCAAGAGAAATCCAAGACTTATTGCGTGTAATCAGAAAGTCTAGTTTAGCTGATGAAATAACTTTAAAAAAACAAATGCAGCAAGAGGCTAGAAGAACTGGAAACAAGCAATTAGAATTGGAATTAACGATTGAGATCATTAATTTAACAAAACAGTTAAAACAAGCCGAATAGCTACTCAAGGGGGGCCTTCTTTTATGGCAAATGTAACAGAGAATAAAAAGTATGAAGCAGCAGTAGCAGCTTTTATCAAAGAAAACAAACCAAAAAGACAAGTCGTGTATGATGATCTTTCAAATAAACTTGCAACGCCATTCACATTGAATGCGGATGAGATGGATAAATTGATCCAAAAAGTCGAGGATGCTGGAATCAGCGTTGTTGATGAAAATGGAGATCCATCGATCCATAGCTTGAAGAGTGCAGAGAAAAAAGCGGAACAAGCAAAAACAGAAGATCTGTCAGCACCTACTGGTGTAAAAATCAACGATCCAGTTCGTATGTATTTAAAAGAGATTGGTCGTGTTTCCCTATTAACTGCGGAAGAAGAAGTAGCTCTTGCTTTAAAAATCGAAGAAGGTGATCAAGAAGCAAAACAGCGTTTAGCTGAAGCAAACCTTCGTTTGGTCGTAAGTATTGCTAAGAGATATGTTGGACGTGGCATGCAATTTCTTGATTTGATCCAAGAAGGAAATATGGGCTTGATGAAAGCTGTTGAAAAATTTGACTATCGTAAAGGATTCAAATTTTCAACTTATGCTACATGGTGGATCAGACAAGCAATCACTCGTGCCATCGCTGACCAAGCACGTACGATCCGTATCCCAGTGCATATGGTAGAAACCATCAATAAATTGATCCGTATCCAACGTCAATTACTTCAAGATTTAGGAAGAGAACCGACGCCAGAAGAAATTGGGGCAGAAATGGACCTTCCTACAGAAAAAGTACGTGAAATATTGAAAATTGCGCAAGAGCCAGTTTCTTTAGAAACACCAATTGGTGAAGAAGATGATTCTCATTTAGGAGACTTCATTGAAGACCAAGAAGCTACTAGTCCTGCAGAACATGCGGCTTATGAATTGCTAAAAGAACAATTAGAAGATGTTTTAGATACATTGACTGACCGTGAAGAGAATGTTCTCCGCTTACGTTTTGGTTTAGACGATGGTCGTACCAGAACACTCGAAGAAGTTGGGAAAGTATTCGGAGTAACACGTGAACGTATTCGACAAATTGAAGCGAAAGCGTTACGTAAATTACGCCATCCATCACGCTCAAAACAATTGAAAGATTTCTTAGAGTAAAAATAGGATTCAAATTTTGAATCTTATAGACAATGACTGTCTTTTAAAATAGCGAGTAGCCTTTACTGAAAACAAAGTAGCACGGGATCAGAATAGATGATCTCGTGCTACTTTTTTAGTCAATGGCTGAGTCAAAAGCTTGAACCTGATCATAATAAATAATTGATGCGCTATTAACGTTATGATGATGAAAACATAAATAATTGCGTAACTATGCGTAATTATAAGAAACTTTTTGTAAATTATTTGTTTTATTTTTACGAGTTATACTATTTGATATCCGTTTGATCAAAATAGACTCTTGGCGAAACTTTCAGAATATGGTAGATTAAATGGTAGCGTAAACCTAACAAAAGGAGCCGATCGCTCAGTGATAAAAAAATGCCCAACGTGTGGATCAAAGAAAATCAAAGGAAAGTTGATTTGTCCTGATTGTGGTTACCAAATAAAAGAGCAAGACCAACACACGAATGAAGAAAAGAACAATAGTCAATTACCAATAGATTCTTCAGAAGAACATTTTCCTGACACGGAATTAAATGATCCAATCGAATGGTCAGAATTAACAGAGTTACCATTAGAATCGGTCATGGCCTTGTTTAAAGAAGAATCATCTGAAGAAACGAATCTAGCAGAAACTAATGATGCTGAAGATGTAGTCACTAAAAAGGCAAACAAAAAGCCGTCAACAAGCGAAGAAGGAACTGATTTGAAAAAACAGGCTAAGGGCGATGAATTGACGGATGAAATCGAAGCAGAACAACAAAAAAGAGTAGCTGAATTAAAAGAATTTGTTGATCATGAAAAAGAAAATTCGATTTTATCTGCTTATATCAAAGCTCATAGAGAAGATACAACAGAAGAACATGCAGAAGAATTGATGCGAATGATCCAAGAGGAACTCGCAGCTAAAAATGCCAAAGAGACTGATTCAAAACAAGAAAGTATAGTGCCAGTAACTAACGAACGTGAAACGAAAGAAAAGGAACCAGTTGATACGAACGATAGCGTTGTTCAGCCAACTGACCATCAAGTGATTGATCAAGAAGAAACGTTTGAAACAGCAACAGAAAAAAATAATGAACGCTTAACGGTAACCCAAACTTTAGAAGAAAATCAATTGCTTTCTTCTAAGGAACAAACTGAAGAACCAGTGCCCGCTTCAAAATCGACTCACGTCCAATCGTCGTCAGAAAATCTTTTGATAGGAAAAAAAGAAGTCGAAGAAAAAGCGAGTGCGGAAGATGTCGATAAAAACTCAACCCATGAGGACGAAGCATTAAACGAAAATTTGAAACCTGAAGTTTCAGAAAAAGATATTCCGAAAGCAGCTCCATTACAAGAGAATCAATCAAACGGAGAAGTTCTAAAAGAAGAAATATCGAAAAAAGAAACAGCAAAAGAAGAAATATCGAAAGAAGAATCGGTAAAAGAAGAAGAACCAAAAGAAGAAATTCGTAAGAAAGATTCTTCAAAACCAGAAGCTATAGAAAAAACAGAATTATCAAATGAAATCGATCAAAGGACAGAAACGGAACAAAAAGAACCAGTTACATCAGCTAAGTCTGATGAGGGGAAACGAAAAAGATCGAAAAAAGGACCGTATCTGGCTTTAGCAGCAATCGTCTTGCTCGGAGTCGGTGGTTGGGCTTATTATGACCATCAGCAAGATGTTCAGGCGCAAATCGCTGCACAAGAAGAAAGACAAAAACAAAAGGTGGCAGAGCTACAAACTGCCTTGAACGCTTTTTATACAGATCCGTCTCACCAGTTTATCCGTACTTCAATGATCAATCAAGACTTAGCTAAACTAAAGACTGATCTGAATGACGTAAAAAAAGAGAAAGAATATCCTGAATTAGAAAAAACATTCCAGGATATCCAAACCAAAATCAAAGATATTCAACGTGTCAACCAGTTATTTACTTCGGTAGTGATTGACGATGATCATTTAGCAGCTGATCCCAAACTAAAAGAAGATCAAGCCATTCAACCAATGACTACAAATGAAACTGCTTTTGGACGTCTGATCAAGCAAGCGCAAACCGAAGCAGAGGATCAATACAAACAATTGCAGACGGCTAAAGATAAAGTGAACGTTGTCTATCATGATAATCAAGTCATAGACAGTGCGAACAGAGAGCAGTATGACGAAGCAAAAAATGCTGTAGAGCAAATCAAAAATGAAGAGCTAGCTGTCGCTTTAAAAGATCAACTAAAAAAAGTAGATGAAACCTTGACTGCGAAAGAGCAGAAAGAAGCACAAGCAAAAGAAGAAGCGAAAAAAGCTGAAGAAGCAAAAAAAGCAGCTGAAGCAGCCAAACAAGCTGCAGCTCTGGCTGCACAACAAGCAAAATCTAGTTCAACGACCAATAAGACTAATTCAGCCAATCAACCCATCATGTCAACTCGACAAAGTGATGTGGCTGATGCATTTAATCCAGCATGGAATTGGGCACCAGGAGTCCAACAAAGTGTTATTGCTACTTGTATTCAACGAGGCTACATTGTGGCAGGTGGATATAAACTAGAAAAAGCGAGAATCGAAAATGGTGAAGGTTATTATAATCTTTATGCTACTTCAACCCAATCTAATTTGATGCGTGGAATCGGTGAAAGTGCATTACCATTTTATATTGTGACGATCAATTGTAAAACAGGCTGGTTTGGCGGAAATGGCAGCCATTAATCTGCTAGATAGACAATGATCAAATACTACTCAGATATCGTAGATCGTATGGAACTAAGTGGATGACCATATAGGATCAGATACACGATATCTGATTTTTTTTGCGACGACTAAGACCAAACCAACTACTAATCATGGGAACATTATGTTATGATAGCTAAGAAAAGATGGCTGAATCTTTTATAAATAAGGAGAAATAAGATGAATGAATTATTGGCAACAATATTTACCGGAATGGTAATTGATGAAAATGAAAAAAATTACTTTGTCCAGAAAAATGGACAAACTTTTGGATTAAGTAAAACCGAAGGGACCTATCGTATCGGTGAAGCAGTCGAAGGGTTTGGTTATCAAAATCAAAAACATGAAAATCGTTTTACTACGTTGATTCCTAAAAGTCGAATTGGTCATTATGCTTTTGGTACAGTGACTGCTTCACGAAAAGATTTAGGAGTATTCGTCGATATTGGATTACCCGACAAAGATTTTGTAGTCTCATTAGATGAACTACCAACGATGACAGAACTTTGGCCTAAAAAAGGCGATCGTTTAATGGTTGCTTTAAGAGTCGATAGCAAAGACCGAATTTGGGGTAGTTTAGCCGATGAAAAGATTTTTAAATCATTGAGTAAACGTGGAACAGAAGAAATCAAAAATAAAGACATTACAGGTGTTGCTTACCGCTTGAAAATTACCGGAACGTACGTCTTAACAGATGATTATTATATCGGATTTATCCACCCATCAGAACGCTATAATGAGCCGCGCTTAGGTGAACAAGTCAAAGGACGAGTAATTGGTGTGAGACCTGATGGAGTATTGAATCTTTCATTAAAACCAAGAGCATATGAAGCAATCTCTGATGATGCACAAATGATTTTAACGATCATTGAACGATCAGCAGATGAGCAAATCCATTTTACTGACAAATCTGATCCGGAAGATATCATGAAAACTTTTGGTATAAGCAAGGGAGCTTTTAAACGAGCAATCGGCAATCTATTAAAACAAGGACTAGTCAAACAAGAAGCAGGGGTAACGAAACGAATTAGAAAATCTAATTGAGAATACCTTGCATGTTTATCTTAACTAGCTTATAATTATTTTAATTTAGAAAGAGATTCCTTTTGTTTGATTATAATTATTATAAATTGTCGGGGTTGAATACATGGTTATGAATGCGATGTCAGTAATGAAAAAAACGAAACAACAATTACACGAGTCGGGGTTCAAATTAACCCCACAAAGAGAAGCAACTTTACAAGTACTTTTAGAAAATGAGAAAGAACATTTATCGGCAGAAGAAGTCTTTTTTCTAGTGAAAAAAAAGAGTCCAGAAATTGGGTTAGCTACTGTCTATCGGACGTTAGAGATTTTGACCGATTTGAAAGTCATTGATAAAGTCAGCTTCAATGATGGTGTTGCTCGCTATGACTTGAGAAAAGAAGGAGCAAAACATTTCCATCATCATTTATTGTGTTTACGATGTGGCACGATTGAAGAGGTTGAAGAAGATTTATTGTGTGAAGTGGAAGAAATTGTGGAGCAACGGTATCACTTTTTGGTAAAAGATCATCGCTTAACATTTCATGGTATTTGTCAAAAATGTTACACTAAAGAAAAAGAAAGCAAAACCGTCTGATTGCTAGACGGCTTTTTCTTTGCCTAGCTGTAAAATAGACTATCGAAAATGAAGGGTATCTGATATGATAGAAGAGCACGAGGTGGATTATTATGAATGAAGAAATTAATGATTATCTCCACTATTTGACGATTGAACGTGGCTTGTCATTAAATACGAGAAAAAGTTATGAACGAGATTTGTTACAGTATCTTCACTATTTAGAAGATGAGCAAATCACTTCCTGGCAAGATGTCGATCGCTACGTCGTGATCAATTATCTGGAAAAGATGCATGATGAAAAGAAAGCTCCAGCAACCGTGACCAGAATGATTACTAGCTTGAGAAGATTTCATCAATTCTTACGTCAAGAACGATTGACTGATCATGACCCCATGCAACACATTGATACGCCTAAAAAGGTTCAAAAGTTACCTAGCACCTTATCCTTGACTGAGGTTGAACGATTGATCGAAACACCTGATACAACCAAAAATCTAGGGATCAGAGATCGAGCAATTCTAGAAGTCATGTATGCAACAGGTATGCGTGTCAGTGAACTCGTTGGTTTAAAGCTAAGTGATCTTCACTTGTCGCTCGGCTTGGTCCAAACACTTGGTAAAGGGGACAAAGAACGGATCATACCTCTAGGTGATTATGCGATCCAATGGTTGGAGCGGTATCTAGACGAAGCACGCCCCCTCCTTGTAGCGAATCCTTCTGAAACGCATGTATTTGTCAATCATCATGGTACAGGGTTATCACGGCAAGGTATCTGGAAAAACCTTAAACAATTAGTGCGTGAAGCAGGAATCAATAAAGAGGTGACCCCTCATACTTTAAGGCATAGTTTTGCGACACATTTGCTGGAAAATGGTGCAGATCTTCGAACGGTACAGGAATTGTTAGGACATGCTGATATCTCAACAACACAAATTTATACACATATCACAAAGAAAAGAATGACGGATGTTTATAAGCAGCATTTTCCAAGGGCTTAGTCATAGGAAGGTGAAAAAATGTTAACACATTACCGAAAAGAAAATCGTAAAATTGCTATGGGACTGTTAAGTTTTCATAAGAAACTAACGGATAAATCGAATTTACTCAAAGAAATCAATACCTATGAAACAGAAGAAGGATATGAACTTTTTTTCTTCACACCAGAAGGTTCAACGAATATTCAAGGAATCATTGGTGTTTATTGGGGTGAAAATCAGGAATTGATTATTCACGATGTTTCATTGAATCCATCTTATCGGGGAGATCAGATGGGCTTTCAAATGCTTGATGAACTTCAAGAAAAATACCCAGACTTTTCCATACGACCAACAGAGATTACCCGTCCATATCTCGCAAAATGGGTCGATCGAAACAAGAAGAAAGAGTGAATATGGTGACAGAAATCAATATCAAATTAGATATATTTGAAGGACCCTTAGATTTACTCCTTCATTTGATCCAGCAAATGGAGATCGATATTTATGATATCCCGATTGCAACGATCACTGAGCAATACATGAGTTATATCCATACGATGAAAACTCTTGAACTTGCTGTTGCTGGAGAATATCTAGTGATGGCTGCCACGTTGATGGCGATCAAAAGCAAAACTTTGTTACCTGTTCAAGAAGCAATCATTGAAGATGAGTATTGGGAAGAGGACCCGCGTGACGAATTAGTCAATCAATTATTGGAATATCGAAAGTATAAGTATGCTGCAGAGCAGTTAACCGAAAAAGCCCAAGAGAGAAGCTTATATTATACGAAAGAACCAGTTGCAGTAGACGATCTCATTGGACAAGAGAAACCATTGAAACGTGGACAAGTCAAAAAGATTGATTTATTTCATGCGATGGAAAAAATCTTAGAGCGAAAGAAATTCTCAGAGAAAGTTGAAAAAACGATTACTCCTGATGATACAACAATTGAAGAACGTATCATCTTTATTGAAGAGCGTCTTAAGCAACATCATAAGGGATGCTCTTTTGAGTCTTTTTTTGAAACGCCTTCGAAAACAGAAGTAGTCACTACATTTATGGCTTTATTAGAAATGATGAAAAATGGTCAGATCGTTGCGCAACAAGAAGGAAATTATGAAACAATTATGCTTTATCTAGCAGTAGGAGATACCAAAGATGACAAAATTAAGTGAACTTGAAGCCATTTTATTTATTGTTGGCGAGGAAGGAATCGGGTTAGAAGAAATCAGCTATCTGTTAACTATTACGAAAGAAGAGACAGTGGCTTTATTAACGGAATTAAAAACAAGATATGAAAATGATCCAGCTAGTGCTTTGCATATTTTGGAAACAGAGGCACATGTCGTTTTAACAACCAAAAAAGAGTTAGCGCCATTGTTGAAACGCTATGCCCAAGGGACGTCTAATACTCTCTCACAAGCAGCTGTCGAAACGTTGGCGATCATTGCATATAAACAACCGATTACCAGAGTAGAAATCGAACAAATTCGTGGGGTTCAAGTCTCAGGTGCCATTCAACGGCTAGCTGCTCATCAGTTGATTGAAGAAAAAGGACGCGTGGAAGGACCTGGACGACCTATTTTGTATGGGACGACTCCTTATTTTTTAGATTATTTTGGTCTCAACTCATTAAAAGACTTACCAGATATACAAGCAATGGAGCATTCATTAAACGAAGAGTCTTCACTCGACTTATTCTTTGATGAAATGGATGAAGGAGAACAGATATAATGGAAAGACTACAAAAAGTAATTGCGCATGCAGGGATCACTTCCAGACGTAAAGCGGAAGAATATATTTTGGCTGGACGAGTAAAAGTCAACGGCAAAGCAGTAAAAGAACTCGGAGTAAAAGTTAGCAAACGTGATTTGATCGAAGTAGATGAAGTGCCGATTTATCAAGAAGAATACGGGTACTATTTACTATATAAACCAAAAGGCGTGATTTCCGCTGTTGCTGATGACAAGGGGCGAAAAGTCGTAACTGATTTGCTTCCAATGGTGAAAGAACGAATTTATCCAGTAGGACGATTAGATTATGATACTTCGGGTATACTGCTCTTGACTAATGACGGTGATTTTGCGCAACGTTTGACCCACCCGAAACATGAAGTAGACAAAGTATATGTGGCGAAAGTCAAAGGGATTGCTACTAAAACAATGTTATCTCCCTTGACGAAAGGGATAAAAATCGAAGGGAAACGAACTTCACCAGCACGTTACCAAATATTATCTGTGGATCCTAAGACAAATCATAGTATCGTTGAATTGACTATCCATGAAGGTAGAAATCATCAAGTAAAAAATATGCTTCAAGCAGTTGGCTTACCTGTTCAAAAATTAAAACGAGAAAAATACGGCGATTTGACGCTTCAAGGCTTACGCCCTGGCGACTATCGTGAGTTGAACAAAAAAGAAGTCAGCAGTTTATTGAATCAATCAAAATGATTACTTACTTATTATAAGAATAAATGATTGCATTTTTTCTCAAGCGATGTATAATGTAAAGGTAAACAAAATTATAAATGGTTCGTCTTCAGGGGCAGGGTGAAATTCCCGACCGGTGGTTATAGTCCACGACCTACTTTACCTAAGTAGCTGAATCGGTGAAATTCCGATACCGACAGTATAGTCTGGATAAAGAAGATAGAGCTTATTTGACGTAGTTTTTTGCCAAATAACTCTAACTCTCCCTGTTATTGGAGAGTTTTTTTATTTGCAAAAAGTTCGTCGAAAAGTTCGCTGAAGAGGAGTCCTAACAGGAGGATTTCAAATGAAGAACACCCGTGTACAAAAAATGGTCGCTGTGGCATTATTTGCTGCGATCGGATTGGTTTTGCAATATATCGCATTTCCGATCATGCCAGCCTTTAGTTTTTTAAAGATCGATTTTAGTGATATCCCAGTACTGATCAGTATGTTTTTATTTGGTCCAGTTGCTGGATTGGTTACAGCTTTCTTACGATCGATCTTACACTTGATCACTACCGGCTTTTCACCAGATAATTTGGTAGGAGATACAGCCAGCTTTTTAGCAACAGCTATCTTTACCTTACCTATTTTCTACTTCTTCCGTAAGAAGACTCAAGTAGGAAAAAATAAGTTTTTAGGTGTGATTTCTGGTACGATCGCAATGACGATCTTCATGAGTGTCGCAAACTATTTTGTGATTACCCCATTGTACCTTATGTTTTTAGGTTTAAATGCTAATCAAATGTTAGGGATGCCGTTAGCTAATTATGTCCTGATCGGAATCGTCCCATTTAATATCATTAAAGGATTTATCGTCAGTGCTGCCTTTTTGGTTTTACACGCAAAATTATTGCCATGGTTAAGTCGGAAACAACACCAGTTGGCACAAAGACATACAGTGACGAACAACAAATAAATAGTACAGCAGCTCATGCTCGTTTATCCATTTTCAGAGGGAAGCATGAATTGATGCCACTTTCTTAATTATTTTATCATTAAAAAAATCAGTCAAGGCTCCATAACTTTTACAATATAAAAAGTTATGGAGCCGTTTTTGTAAGTACTAGTATTTCTGAAAAAGTAGTCCAACGATTAGAAAAAAAAGGGATGAGAAAATAAAAATTGTTTTTTCTAAAAAGAATTCAAGGAAATAAAAAAATATCGGAAATTTTAATGAAAAAAAATTCATTAACCTACGTTGCGTAAGCGTTTTATAAACGGTGTTTGAGTATTTCTTTTGTTTATGCATAAAAATGTATTTTATGATTCAAAATGTGAAATTAATCACTTTTTGAATGATAAATAGTTTTGTTATAATGGAAGAGGAAAACGCTACAATTGTATTGAAAAAGCTTTACCTTAAATTTTATAGAGAAAGGAGTGAAAGCAGGATTTTTGAATAAAATTTGCCAAATCAATAGGTTATTGTTTTGGTTATCGTATTCTTTTTGATAAAATAACTGATGGAATCACTCTTATAAGATTCTAATGTTACAAGAAAGGGAGAAGAACATGGAACAAACAAAGAAGAAACAATTTCAAATGCCTTCAGCGTATACGGTCTTATTTATTATTATTGCGATTATCGCTGTACTAACTTGGTTCATACCAGCTGGACATTATAGTGTCAATGATGCAGGCAACATCATTGCTGGATCATATGAACGAGTAGAGCAAAATCCTCAGGGGCTATGGGATATCTTTATGGCACCGATTAATGGGATGCTAGGTGTACCTGCTGGGGAATTAACGAAAGAAACACCGGCTGCTATTCCAATTTCATTCTTTATTTTAGTTGTGGGTGGTTTCTTAGGTATTATCAATAAAACTGGTGCTTTGGATGCAGGGATTGCTTCCGTTGTAAAACGCTTTAAAGGAAAAGAAAAAATGTTGATCCCTGTGTTGATGATCTTATTTGCATTAGGTGGTTCAACTTATGGTATGGCGGAAGAAACTATTCCGTTCTATGCTTTATTGATTCCTGTTATGATGGCTGTTGGGTTTGATACAGTTGTTGCAGTAGCTATCGTTTTAGTAGGGTCACAAGTTGGTTGTTTAGCTTCAACCGTTAATCCATTTGCTACTGGGGTCGCTTCTCAAGCAGTTGGTATCTCAATGGGTGAAGGAATCGGGTTACGTTTCTTGATGTTCGTGGTACTATTGGCTATCTCAATTGCTTATGTCTACCGTTACGCATCTAAAGTGGAAAAAGACCCAACGAAATCACTTGTATATAAACAACGTGAAGAAGACATCAAACATTTTGATATCGATTCAATTGGTCGTCAAGAATCAATTACTAAAAGACAAAAACATGTAAATATCCTATTTTTCATTACCTTTGGTATTATGATCATTAGTTTGATTCCTTGGACAACATTGAATAAAAACTTTACGATTTTTGAATCATTAACTAACTGGTTAACAGGGTTACCTGTAGTCGGAACTGTTTTAGGTAAAAACATGCTTCCTTTAGGAGAATGGTATTTCCCAGAAATTACCATGTTGTTCTTAGTGATGGCTATTGTAGTGGCAATCACTTACGGAATGAAAGAATCAGTCTTTATTTCTGAATTCTTAGCAGGAGCTTCAGATTTGATCGGTGTTGCGATCGTGGTAGCTGTTGCACGTGGTATCCAAGTTGTGATGAATAATGGTTTAATTACTGATACGATCTTACATTGGGGTGAACAAGGATTAAGTTCATTGTCATCTAGTGTCTTCTTGATCTTAACGTTTATCTTCTATATCCCTATGTCATTCTTGATCCCATCAACTTCTGGACTAGCAGCAGCTACTATGGGAATCATGGGACCAATGGGTGAATTTGCAGGCGTTGGTAAAGATTTAGTTATCACTGCTTATCAATCAGCATCTGGTTTGGTCAACTTGATCACACCAACATCAGCAATCGTTATGGGGGCTGTTGCGATCGCTCGTTTTGATATTTCCGTTTGGTGGAAATTCACAGGAAAATTGATTGCTATCCTATTTGTAGCCATTTGTGTTATCTTAGGTGTAGCGGCAATGTTATAACAAAGTAGACAAAACCGTTGACTTAGAGTGTACATGGTTTTTTACTTGATGTGAATGGACAAGATCCAAGCTCAACTATTTATTGTTTGAAAAAAGAGGTTGTGTCTGTTGTTTTGACATAACCTTTTTATTATATTAGGAGGCTAGTAACATGAAACAATTTGTAACAAAACAACATCATGAACAAGCATTGGAATCTTTAAATGAATTGATTCGAATCCCTTCAGTTCTGGACGAATCAGATACTGGTGAAGGGCATCCTTTTGGGACAAAAGTGATCGAAGCATTGGATAAAGTGTTAGAAATCAGTGAAAATCTAGGATTTAAGACATTTAAAGATCCAGAAGGATATTATGGTTATGCGGAAGTCGGATCTGGCGATGAGCTATTTGGTATCTTGTGTCATATGGATGTCGTTCCAGCTGGCGATGAAAACAATTGGGATTCTAAACCATTTGAACCAACTGTCAAAGATGGTTGGTTGATTGGACGAGGATCACAAGATGACAAGGGACCTTCTATCGCTGCAATGTATGCTGTCAAAGCGTTGATGGATGCAGGCGTTGAATTTAATACACGTATCCGATTTATTTTTGGAACCGATGAAGAAAACTTGTGGCGTTGTTTAGATAAATACAACGAAAAAGAAGAAGGTATTACGCAAGGATTCGCACCAGATGCAGAGTTTCCATTGATTTATGCTGAAAAAGGATTACTACAAGCTTACCTAACTGGACCGGGAACATCTGAATTTTCAGTTAAAGCTGGTGGCGCACTGAATGTCGTTCCAGATGCAGCTCCTTATGCTGGTGAAAAATTAGCTGAAGTCAAAGAAGCATTGAAAAAACATGGATTTGACTTTGAAGATCAAGGAGAATCAATTGTCGTTCTTGGAAAAAGTATCCATGCCAAAGATGCAGCAGAAGGTGTCAATGCAATCTCTCGTTTAGCGATTGCTCTTTCTGAAGTATTTGATTTTGCTC
Source organism: Enterococcus sp. DIV1208 (assembly GCF_050530455.1). Taxonomy (NCBI): domain Bacteria; kingdom Bacillati; phylum Bacillota; class Bacilli; order Lactobacillales; family Enterococcaceae; genus Enterococcus; species Enterococcus sp. DIV1208. The sequence continues at coordinate 1,001,733 of NZ_CP172887.1, forward strand.
CAATCAACTTCTTAGGTCAATTAGTTCAAGAAAATGCTACTGGTGAAAACGTGGTAGGAAAAACGGTGGATGAACAATCTGGCGAATTGACAATGAACTTTGCTAGTCTGGAAATCACTCCTGAACAAACTAAAATCGGGGTCGACATGCGTATCCCAGTAACTTTCAAAAAAGATGAACTCGTAGAAAAACTAACAGAAACTGCTAAAAAGTATGACTTGACTTATGAAGAATTTGACTTCTTAGATTCCCTTTATGTTCCATTAGACAGTGAATTGATCAAAAATCTTTTAGGAACTTACCGTGATATTACTGGTGATATGACTGAACCATTTGTATCTGGCGGTGCAACTTTTGCGCGGACGATGAACCAATGTGTAGCATTTGGTGCAATGTTCCCAGATACCCCTGATTTTATGCATCAGGCAAATGAACGTTGGGAACTAAGCAGCATGTACAAAGCAATGGAAATCTATGCAGAAGCTGTTTACCGTTTGTGTGGAAAATAATCATTTGGAATGCTCAACTAAATACACTTTAGTTCAATAGAGAACGAAACTGCTCTCTTACTGTTAAAGGCTGATGAAGGTCAATGTACATTCATCAGCCTTTTTTTTTGTTATAGTGGGTCTTGTTGAGGGGAAGAGTCAGGTCTAAGAAAGATCGCATTTAGTGCCACTGGCTAAACAAATTTATTCTTTTTCAAGAAAAAAGAGTTGCAATGTATTCGTATTTTATTTAGTGTGAATTTATAATCGATCAATAGGTACGATAAAAGGAGAATAGGTGAGAGATGTGAAGATATTTAAGCGAGTATTAATTGGTATAATTATTTTTTTGGGGCTAGCAGGAGGCGCTGGGTACTACTATTTACAACAAAATACCTATGAACCATCTAGTCAAGCAAGTCAAATAGCCCAAAATGGAAAGGATAAAAAAGATTATTTATTTTTTGAGACGAAAGAAAAAAGTCAAAAACCACTGGTTATTTTTTATCCAGGTGCTTTGGTTGAACCAGCTAGTTATAGTGTCTGGGCTGAACAATTAGCAAAAAGTGGGTACTCCGTAGCAATCGCTAAGATGCCTCTTGACTTAGCCATACTTAGTGGGAATAAGGCAGATAAGATCAAAGAAGACTTTTCAAATCGAAATTATGTGATTGGTGGACACTCATTGGGGGGCGTCATGGCGAGTCGCTATGCTAATCAGCATTCTTCTGACAAACACTTAAAAGGAATCTTTTTCTTAGCAAGCTATCCTGATGAAAAAGGTACATTGGCGAAAACGACGTTACCTGTATTAAGCCTGACTGCGTCTAATGATAAAGTCTTGAATCAAAAAGCCTATGAATCAGCTAAAGAATATTTACCTGAGCAAACAGAATATGTTTCGATTAATGGAGGAAATCATGGCGGATTTGGCAGCTATGGGGAACAAAAGGGAGACGGTAAAGCTAAGATTACAAACGAAGACCAACAAACAGCGATTACCAATACGTTAATCAATTGGTTAGGAGAATAGAGTTCCAGATCTAAATCTTACAGCTCACTTTAAAAATGAGTAAAAAGTGTGCATCAGCTCTTTGAAAAAAGCTTGAATTTTTTTAAACATGAGAAACTGTTAAAAAAAATTCAAGCTTATTGTTATCGTAGCTTCCCGCTTCTTTCATGACTTTATCTAAGGCAGTTCAGAAGTCCATTTATCAGAAACTTTGCCGAAGAGCTACATAAGTCACAATCTTTATATAAATAGACTAGAGATAAATCAACTCAAACTTTCACTTGAACATAGAAAGAAATTTGTTCAGACACCATTTCCAGGTCAACTGCCTACTTTTCAAATCATCATTGTTAGAAACACTTACATTGATCTATATTCATTTGGTTAACTAGTTTTCATGATTTCTCTAATAAAATAGCTCTTACTGGACATTTTTGATAAGCTTTTCTGACGGCTTCCTCGTCAGTTTGAGAAACAAATTGCTGATGAGCTTCTGGTTCTTGGGCAAATAAAACGATTCCTTCTTCATCATAATCAAAGATATCTGGGGCTTCGATTTGACAAAGACCACAAGCGATACAGCGCTCAGGTACTAATTTACATAGTAATGACATTTTGACCATCCTATTCTTAAGGGGAGTAATATGACTTCATTTATTTTAGCTTTATTTTCAACAAGAAACAAGTTAAGGATCAGCTCCTTATACCAAGTTATCACAGGAAAACGAACGAGTTCGGTATTGATTTATAGTTTTTTAAACCATTTATTATTTATACATGGTAGTTTTCCTAAAATGAATCAAGAAGAATTTACACGTATCATTGACCAATTAGTTGACCAAAAGTTCCTTATTCAGCTAGAAGATGGCGTGATGATCACTCATTTAGGTGAAAAAGCTTTAGCAGAAGAAATAATTGATCTAGAAGGGCTCCATTATGATCGTTATGGAAGAACCGCTGAGAATTGTTGGCGGTTGATCAAGTTTGCTGTTCAAGTTGTCTCTCATCTGGTAAATAATAAAAAGGAATACTTACCGATTGAAACTAGTCCCTATTATACTATCCAAGTAAAAAAATGGTTAGCTGACACACAACTAGATCGACAAACCTTAGCAAAAAAATTAAGCCAAGAACTGAGTGAAATCTTTTCAACGATGACATCTGAATCGGCTAACTTTCTGGCCAATCAATTTTCAGGTATCCAGTCACCTGGTCTATTAACTTATCAATTAACAGAAATAACCAATGAAGTGCAACGTGAATTGTATGAAGCAAAGCAAGTACACCTGCTGCTAAAAACAATCGAAGAAAAAAAAGATTCGTTGCTTTTTCAATTGGTTTCACCACTACTTATGCAAAACTTCAATCAAAGTATGTTAACGACGAGAAAACTGATTTTATCTGGATGCTCAATTGATGAAGTAATGAAGATACGTCATTTAAAAAGAGGAACAGTAACCGATCATTTGATCGAATGGCAACTTTATTTAACTGATTTTCCTTATCAAAAAATGATCACCAAGCAGACATTTAAGCGACTAAGTCAACTATCGAACATCAAAGAATGGAATTATCGAGAATTAAATGAAGTCGCACCACTAGACTATGGAGAGTTTCGTTTTTATCAAATTGGTGTATTGAAAGGGGAACTGAAGAATGTCGCTGAAGGATGAACTACAAAAACGTTTTGGATTTACTTCGTTTCGTTCAGGACAAGAAGAAATCATCCAGTCTTTATTGAATGACCAAGATGTCCTCGCAGTGTTACCGACAGGAAATGGAAAAAGCCTATGCTACCAACTGACCGGTTATCTGCGTGAAGGAATAGTTATCATTGTTTCACCTTTGCTTTCATTGATGGAGGATCAGGTGATGCAACTACAGAAACAAGGAGAAAAGCGAGTTGTTGCTTTCAATAGTTTACTATCTAGAACGGAACGATATTATGTGTTAAATCATTTGTCCGATTATAAATTTTTATTTTTAAGTCCAGAAATGTTGACGCAAAAAGATGTGATGGAACAATTACAAAAACAAAAAATTGGGTTATATGTGATCGATGAGGTGCATTGCGTTTCTCAGTGGGGGGTAGATTTCCGTCCGGAATACCAACAACTAGGAGAAATTGCTCAGAAATTAGGCTCTCCAGTAACGCTTGCCTTGACAGCAACCGCTACTACAGCCGTGCAACATGATATTGAAACTGTCTTGTTTCAAGAAGTGCCAGTTCGAATTATCCATTCGGTTAATCGACAAAATATTGCTTTATATGTCAAAAAGACTTCCCAAAAAGAAGCTGATCTAGAGGACCTGATGAAACAAGCAAAAGGCTCGATGATTATTTATTGTGCGACAAAGAAAGAGGTAGAGCGTTTGTATCAGCTATTTCGCTCACGTTTTACTATCGGCTATTATCATGGTGGATTAGAGGCATCACAAAGGCGACAGTTGCAACAACAATTTAGTCAAAATAAACTTCAATTTTTGATTGCGACGAATGCTTTTGGTATGGGCATCGATAAGCCAGATATCCGTTATGTTGTCCATTACGATTTACCAGATAGTTTAGAAAATTATGTTCAAGAAATCGGGCGTGCGGGAAGAGACCAACAGGCGAGTGAAGCGATTCTTTTATACAAAGAAAATGACGAACGCATTCATTATTTTTTTAATCAACTTTCTAGAGAACAACGACAAAGTTTTGAAATTTATCTGCAATATCATAGCAATGAACAAGAACAATTCGATGAGATTCAACAAAAATGGTTAGAAATAATTGCACAAACGAGCAATCCGCAAGAGTGGTTAAATCGGCTAAAACGTCAAGAAAAAGAAAAGGAATATCGACTACAACAAATGCTTCATTATGTCAATACAAAGACTTGTCGAAGAGCGCTGATTCTTGAATACTTTGGGGAGAAACTGATAAAAAAACCAGAAAAATGTTGTGATATTGATGGAGCGGTCCTTACGAGTCAGGAAAATAGAGAAGTCAGCCCATCTGTAGAGCTAAAACAGTGGCAAGATATTTTACTAAATTTATTTTAAAAAAACATTGGATAGAAAATTTATAAGACAATCGCGTTCTGGCTATGGTATAATATTCACGATAGAAATTAGGAGGTTAATAAGGTGAGCAGAAAAGATAGACATCATTCATCAGAAAATAATGAAACACAAGAGCCATGGGAACAACCGATTTATGACACTGAAGACGAATTTTCTTCAAGAAGTTCTCAACGACAACAAAAGAAAGGCAACACGCTGTTTTTGTCTCTCTTCTTAGTATTATTAGTATTGTGTATTGCAATTCCAGCGGGAGCTTACTTCTGGATTAGAAATGGGTCTTCCAATGCTTCAAGTGCATCATCAACTACAACAACGTCTTCTGTAGTGGAAAGTACGACCTCATCAGAAGTATCATCAACAAAAGAATCAAGTACGGAGCCTGAAAGCACTACTCAGACAGAATCAGTAGTAGCAAGTACACCACAAAGTACTACTGTACCAGAGGAAACAACGCCTTCGACAACGTCTACTTACCAACAAGAAACACAACCAACTAGCACGGTAGAAGAAGCGACAACACCATCCTCTTCGGCTGCTGCAGATGGATCAACAGTGACTGTTCAACCAGGTGACGGACCTAAACAAGTAGCTGAACGTGCCGGGATCACTATTGATCAATTATTTGCATTAAATGGTTTAGATCCAAATAATTATATGATTTATCCTGGACAACAATTAAAAGTTAAATAATCTTAGCCGCGATCTGCGGCTTTTTTTTTGAAAAGGGAGTTATAGCATGACACAAATCAGTATTGCAATAGATGGACCTGCTTCGTCAGGTAAAAGTACTGTTGCAAAAATTTTGGCAAAAGAATACAACTATATTTATACCGATACAGGCGCCATGTATCGTGCCATTACGTATCTAGCGATAAAACACCAAGTACCTTTTGGAGATGAAGAGCAACTCGTAAAGCTGATCCAAGCCTATCCAATCTCTTTTATCCAAGAGACAGACGGTCAACACGTTTTGGTGGCAGACCAAGATGTAACTACAGAAATTCGTCAGCCAGATGTGACCAAGGCAGTTTCTGAAGTTTCTGCTCATCAAAAAGTACGTGAAGCACTGGTTTCGATCCAACGTAAAATTGGTGAACATGGTGGGGTTGTAATGGACGGCCGAGATATTGGTACTTCTGTTTTACCTCAGGCAGAAGTGAAAATATTTTTAGTAGCAAGTGTAACAGAACGGGCACAAAGACGCTATAAAGAAAATATTGAAAAAGGGATACCAACAGAGTTGGAAACTCTTACGAAGGAAATCCAAGAGAGAGATCATTATGATTCTACAAGAAAAGTATCCCCTTTAAGACAAGCGGATGATGCCATTCGAATCGACACTACTGGAAAATCGATTACGGAAGTTGTCCAATCCATCAAAAAAGTGGTCACAGAAAAAGGCTATCTTTTGTAAAAAGGGAAAAACTCAGGATTTTTAGGGTAAACCAAACGAAATCGCTTTATTTTTTTTTAATAATCAATTAAACTAAAATTAGTACCGTTGTTACGGCAGAATGTTGGTTAGGAGGACAAATGTTATGACAGAATTTGAACAAAATCAAACAGAAAACAGTCAATCAATGGAAGATGCAATGAATAGCGTCCAAGAAGTAAACGTTGGAGACGTTGTATCCGGCGAAGTTTTAGTAATCGAAGATAAACAAGTTGTGGTAGGAATCGAAGGTGCCGGAGTTGAAGGCGTCGTTCCTGCTAAAGAATTGTCTACTTCACCTGTTGAAGATATCAACGAGGTAGTAAAAGTAGGAGATACTCTAGATCTTGTAGTTATCAGTACTATCGGAAAAGATAAAGAAAACGGTAGCTATTTGCTTTCAAAACGCCGTTTGGATGCCAAAAAAGTTTGGGAAGATATCGAAAAAGATTTCCAAGCAGGTAATATCATCGAAGCACCTGTGACGAATGTCGTAAAAGGCGGCTTAGTCGTTGATGTAGGTGTTCGTGGTTTTGTACCAGCTTCAATGGTGGAAGATCATTTTGTTGCTGATTTTTCAGAATACAAAGGTCAAACATTGGCGTTCAAGATCGTTGAGATCGAACCTTCAGAAAACCGTTTAATTCTTTCACACAAAGCAGTTGTGGAAACGGAAAAAGAAGAAAAGAAAAAAGAAATTCTAGCCAATATTCACGAGGGAGACGTTATCGACGGACGAGTAGCTCGTATTACTGATTTTGGTGCTTTCGTTGATTTAGGTGGAATTGATGGATTGGTCCATGTTTCTGAGATCTCACATAGCCATGTGGCGAAGCCTAGTGATGCTTTAGCAGTTGGGGATGAAGTAAAAGTAAAAGTTCTTTCGATTAATCCTGAACAAGAACGTGTTTCTCTTTCAATTAAAGACACGTTGCCTGGGCCTTGGACTGATATTGAAGAAAAAGCCACTGTTGGTTCAGTTTTAGATGGAAAAGTGAAACGTTTGACAAGCTTTGGTGCATTTGTAGAAGTATTCCCAGGGGTAGAAGGTCTGGTTCATATTTCTCAAATCTCCCACAAGCACATCGCTACACCTCATGAAGTACTTCATGAAGGGGATGAAGTGCAAGTAAAAGTTTTAGAAGTACATCCTGAAGAACATCGTATTGCCCTTAGCATCAAGGCTTTAGAAGAAAAACCAGCATCGGAAGAAGAACCAAAAGATGTTGAAACTTATGAATTACCAGAAGAAAATACTGGTTTCACAATGGGTGATCTTTTAGGTGATGCTTTGAAAGAAGAAGTCGAAGAAACGACTACTGATGATTCAGAAAAATAAAATTTTTGAGTGTTCATTTTAAAAAAACTGAAATGAGACAAAAAGATCAATCAATGTTTACAACATTGATTGATCTTTTTCTGTTATTATCATTAGAACTAGTTAAACTCACAAATCGAGTGAAAGATAAAACCAACTGCTGTGAGAAGGGCTAAGGAATACCTAATAAAGTACATCGTTTAGACCATACCAAATGGCTGTGCAAGTGCCATATTGTATTCACAATTGGAGATATTGGATAGATGATTTGCTTAAACTATTTATCAGAGCTGGAGATTTCTGTCAAACTACTATCAAAACTCTATCATTGTTTAATTAGAAGCTATTTTTTGGGCTAGCCCTAAACAACCGATAATTCCAGCTTGATCTCCTAATTTTGGAAAAACAATATATTCTTCTATTTTCGGATGAGCAACATAATTCTGATTAAGTTTTGAAAATTCACGATGAATTTTCTCTTGTAAGTGTACTTGTTTCATTACACCGCCACCTAGAATGATAATATCCGGTGAAAACATCATTGTAGTATTATGAATGCATTGGGCAATGTAAAAAGCTTCCATGTCCCAAAAAGGATGATCTTCCTTTAAATCTTGACCTTTAATTCCTATTCTCTTTTCGATAGCAGGTCCTGCTGCCATACCTTCTAAACAATTTTGATGATAAGGGCAGTTACCCTTAAAGTGATCGTCAGGGTGATTACGTACAATCATATGTCCCATTTCCGGATGACTGAATCCCTCGATAAATCTTCCATTTTGCAGTGCACCACCACCTATACCTGTGCCAACTGTATAATAAACAACTAATGAATGGCCTTGACCATGTCCAGCTATATATTCTCCATAAGCTGCAGCATTGACATCAGTTGTCCAATAAAAAGGAATTTTCTCAAAATTTCTTTTTAGATAACCAATAAAATCGAAATTTCTCCACGGTATTTTAGGTGTTGAGGTTATATATCCATATGTTTTCGATTCAGGATGGATATCAATAGGTCCGAAAGAACCAACAGCAATGCTGGACAATTCTGTTTCATATTTTTTGAAAAAAGAAACAACTTGTGGCATTGTTTCTCCTGGATTCAAAGTTTCAAAACTCACTCTCTCAATAACCTCTAATTGTGCATTACCAACTGCACAGACAAATTTTGTTCCTCCTGCTTCAATTGCACCGTATAGCATAAAACATTTCTCCTTATAGTTAAAGATGATTTCATGGGCAGTTATGCATTTAACCAATTTATTGTTCAGATTTTTAAAGAATTTAACTCGTTTATTTGTTATTTTCTTTTGAAAAATCGCTATTATTCCAGTTAATACATACATCAGATCGCGCATAGCCCTTTAAATTATCCGTTTATTGATGTTTTGGTTAGAAAGAATAATCAGTACTATTGACTATTCCATTAGTCAACTTCAAGTAAATCAGTAGTAGCGGTAACTGTTCCTTTAATAAGTGGTGTCACTTTTGAATAATCTGCGGTATTTGTCACAATAACCATTGTTGTATCATCAAGTCCTGCTTCTTTAATTAGCGTACGATCAAACGTTCCAAGGATATCTCCTTTTTTTACTTTTTGATTAGCAGTAACTTTTTGTATAAATCCTTTACCGCCCATCGATACGGTGTCAATACCAATATGAATCAGTATTTCAGCGCCATCATTCGATTTAAGACCGTAAGCATGTCCAGTCTCAAATGTAACTTGAATAGTACCGTCTACTGGAGAATAAACAGTGTCCCCAGTTGGTTTAATCGCAATACCTTTTCCCATAGTCTCTGAAGAAAATACTGGATCATTTACTGAATCAAGTCCAATCACTTCACCTGCAAGGGGACTAACGATTGTTTCTGAAGAATGATTTGTTTTAGTAGGTTCGCCAGAAGTAACTGTGGATTGTTGGGTGTTTTCTGAATGATTCGTCACTGTTTGATCCGTAAGAGCTTCTGCTGCAAAGATGCCTGAAGCTTTTGTTTTTCCATAAAAGTAAGTAATTGCAAAAGCAATCGCAAAGCTAATTAATTCACATAGTAAATAAAATGGGATAGAGGTTGCATTAATTGAAAGAAATCCAAGAAAACCTGCTGAACCAAGTGATACAGCAACTACTTTCAGTAGACCTGCTACTGCAGCGGCAACTCCGGAACCAATTAAAGCACAGAAAAACGGGAAACGATATTTTAAATTGACACCAAACAGAGCTGGTTCAGTAATTCCAAGAAGAGCTGATACTCCTGCAGAGGAAGCAAGACTTTTTGTTTTAGCATTTTTAGTCAAGAACCAGATAGCAAATGTTGCAGCACCTTGGGCAACGTTCGCCATAGAAGCAACTACAAATATAAAGTCTCCATGTCCAATACCATTAGTCCATGCTGAAAGTAACTGCGTTTCAATTGCAGGAAATGATTGATGAAGACCGGTCATAACGATTAACGAGTAAGTTCCACCAAAAATACCCATTCCAATAAATCCGGTTGCATTATATAGCCAAACGATCGCATCTGTAATCCCGTTAGAAAGCAATAACATGACAGGGCCGATGACTGTGAAGGTTAGAAAGCCGGTAATGATTACAGATAATAAGGGGGTAAATGTAAAGTCAACGGATGATGGAAGTTTTTTGTGAAAAAACTTTTCCAGTATTGATAATAGCCAAACAGCTGCTAACACAGGAATGACTTGATAAGCATAGTTAGTTTGTGAGACATGATAACCAAAAATATTCCAATATTCCATAGAACCACCAAGTTGTGGTGTTGTCATAATCATTCCAATTGCAGCACCAAGGAACTGGTTGGCTCCAAAACGTTTAGCAGCGGAAATACCAACTAGAATAGGCAAAAACATAAATGGTGCAGCGGACATCAGTTGGATCATTGAGGAAATACCTTCAATCGCAGGATACATTTCTTCAATTGATTTTGGTCCAAAAAGTCCAGCAGCTGTTAAAAAGTTTTGTAATGCCATTAATAAACCACCTGCAACAAGGGCAGGTATAATTGGAACAAAAATATCTGATAATAATTTAATTAATGCCATAATGGGGTTGAATTTTTTATCTTTACTAGCAATTTGTTTTAAATCATCTGTTGAAATTTCTGAAAGTCCAGTTTTTTTGATAAGTTCGTCATAAACGAAATTAACATCACCTGCACCTATAATCACTTGATATTGTCCATCAATTTTAAATGTGCCTTTCACATCTGGATTTTCGTCTAAAGCTTTTTGATTCACTTTCGTGTCATCTTTTAGTACGAGACGAAGACGTGTAGCGCAGTGTGCAGTTGCAATAAGGTTATCTTTTCCGACCGCTTGTATTACGTCGGAAGCTACTTTACTGTAATTCATTCGAATCACTCCTTTTTTATTTTTACGTGAAAACGGTTCACTTAAATGCAAATTTATTTTAGCATATCTTAAAAATATGTCAAACGTTTGTCATATAATTTATTTTTTTAAATGAAATGATTGATTTTTCAACGGAAAACGTTTACCATACTAGTTGTAAAAAGATAAATTGAAGGAGTAAAATATGAACTTACCTCGAGAAATACGATATCGTGCTTATTCTGATTGGACTAAAGATGAGATGGATAAAATTAAGGATAATGTAAAACGATCACCTTGGCGTGCTAGCTATCATATCGAACCTAAAACAGGATTGTTAAACGATCCTAATGGTTTTTCTTTTTTTAACGGAAAATATACGCTTTTTTATCAAAATTGGCCATTTGGAGCTGCTCATGGTTTGAAAGAATGGGTACACACTGAATCAGATGACTTAGTTCATTTTCATGTAACAGGAGCAGAACTTCTTCCAGACACAAAACGAGATAGCCACGGCGCTTATTCCGGTTCTGCATATGAAATAGAGGGGAATCTATTCTTACTCTATACAGGAAACGTTCGAAATGAAAATTGGGAACGTGATACACTTCAAATCGGAGCATGGATGGATAAAGACTACAACATTACGAAAGGTGAGAATGTTCTTATTCATCCACCTGCTGATGTAACTGATCATTTTCGTGATCCACAAATGTTTAATTATGAAGGACAATTGTATGCGATTGTTGGAGCACAAAATTTAGAAAAATCAGGCTTTATCAAACTTTACAAAGCGACTGACAATAACGTGGAAACATGGGAAGAAGTTGGCAACCTTGATTTTGGCGGCACTGGTTCAGAATACATGATTGAGTGTCCAAATCTGGTATTTGTAGACAAAAAACCTGTTCTCATTTATTGTCCTCAAGGGTTGGATAAATCTGAGCTTAATTATGGAAATATCTACCCAAATACTTTTAAGATCTGTCAATCGCTTGACATAGAAAAAGTAAAACTTGTGGGCACTTCAGAAATTCAAAATCTTGATTATGGATTTGAAGCGTATGCGACTCAAGGATTCAATACTCCTGATGGTCGTGCTCTGATTGTCAGTTGGATTGGACTACCTGATATCGATTATCCAACTGATAAGTATGATTATCAGGGAGCAATGAGTCTTGTAAAAGAACTTTCAATAAAAGATGGTAAACTTTACCAATATCCAGTAGAAGCTATTACATCATTACGTGCTAGTTCTGAACAATTTACAGCAAAAGCAGAAACAAATAATACTTATGAGCTTGAACTAACGTTTCCTCCAAATCAGAAATCGGAGTTACTTCTTTTCTCTGATAGTAAAGGAAATGGACTTAGCTTGATTGTAGATACCAAAGAAGGAAAAATTATTTTAGATCGCAGTAAAGCAGGCATTCAATATGCCACTGACTTTGGTACGATTCGTGAATGCTCAATTGATACTAAAGAAACAATTGCTAACATTTTTGTAGACAATTCAATCATTGAGATTTTTATTAATAAAGGAGAAAAAGTATTTACTAGTCGCGTATTCCCTGAGAAACACCAAAATGGTATTCAACTTAAATCAGGTGAACCGACTGGAAAATACTTTGAATTAAAATATTAATATGGTAGCAAAATTATCTGATGTCGCTGAACTAGCTGGAGTTAGCCCAACTACCGTTTCACGTGTCATTAACAATAAGGGATATCTATCGGAAAAAACAAAACAAAAAGTTCATGAAGCTATGAAAACTCTTGGTTACAAACCTAATAATCTAGCACGTGGACTTCAAGGAAAGTCACCCCAACTTATTGGGCTTATTTTTCCTAATATCAGTAATATCTTTTACTCTGAACTGATTGAGTATCTGGAAATCGAATTATTCAAACATGGCTATAAAACAATTATTTGCAATAGTCAGAACGATCCTGCTAAAGAGCGGGAATATATTGAAATGCTTGAAGCGAATCAAGTTGATGGGATTATCTCATCTAGTCATAATCTTGGAATTGCTGATTATGAGCGTGTGGGAGCACCTATTGTCGCTTTTGATAGAAACTTAGCTCCCAATGTTTCCATTGTTTCTTCAGACAACTTTGAAGGTGGAAAACTGGCTGCTAAAACGTTACAAAAAAATGGTTGTCAAAATAGTATTATGATTACAGGAAATGACAATACGGATTCTCCAACAGGGTTACGTGCGCTTGGTTTTTCTTTTCAAAATCCAAATGGCAAAGTTTTCAAAATTCCTAATAATCTCTCTACGATTCGTCGAGAAATGGAAATCAAGTCGACGATCCTAAGTCACAAACCAGATGGTATTTTTGTTTCTGATGATCTAACAGCCATTCTTACTATGAAAATTGCTCATCAGCTTAAACTTAATATCCCAGAAGATCTAAAAATTATTGGCTATGATGGAACATCTTTTGTTGAGAAATTTTTCCCACAATTGACCACAATCAGACAACCAATTGATGAAATCGCAAGTCTGATTGTTGATGTTCTTCTGAAAAAAATGAAGAATGAAAAGACAAGCAAGGATTACATTTTGCCAATCTCGTTACTTCCCGGAGGGAGCATTTAACGTCAAATTCTTTTCTTGATGTTTATCACATTCGTTCAAAAAAATTTGGAGCTGATCGCTTCTTTCACGACCTTATCCACATGGTTCAAGAAGTTGCTTTAACAAAAAATTGCTGAAGAATACCAAAAATAGGAGGAACTATTTTTGGATTCTTCGGCTTATTTCTCATAGCTAGATATGGAATAAACTTTCCGGTTGTAGATTAATGAAATATGCATGTCCAGTTTTACAGGCTATTTAAAAGAAAAAGGACGTTAATAATTTCTGGTAAACATGAAAATATTAATTTGAGTTTGAAAATCAACATTTTTGGGCATCAGGCTATATTGTAGGCACAGTGGGACTAATGAAGTGACCATAAGAAAATACAGGCTAGAATAAGGAATTAGGATATTGCGCTAGATAAACTGAGAGTTTGAGAATATGAAGATCGTTGAAAGAATGAGAGTGAAGAAAAGAGCTTTCACATATCATGAAACAATAAAAAGAGTAGAAAATGAAAACGAGAGAAACAATTTATGCTATAATCAAATGTCACTGATCGATTTTAAGTTCAGTAGTGTGTGAATATTTAGGCTAACGCTCATCTAGCGGTTCTGAATATGGTTTTTAGGGTTATTGAAACAATGAAGTTCCTTAACCAAAGAAACAAGAATAAAAGGTGGTTTCCTAGGGTTCAATATTCACTTTGATGTTTTATGAAAAAAAGTTGTCCAATGAATAAATACTTGCGTAATTTTAGCGAACAATGCTTGAAAGTTCGCAAAGCTTTCGTTACACTAAGTAAGATTGGAAACTTGTGAGGAGGAAAAAATATGGCAAATCCAACAATTGCAATCGTTGGCCGCCCGAACGTCGGTAAGTCTACGATTTTTAACCGCATCGCTGGCGAGCGTATCTCGATTGTCGAAGATACTCCAGGAGTAACTCGCGATCGTATTTATGCTAAAGGCGAATGGTTAGGTCGAGAATTCAGTGTGATCGATACAGGTGGGATTGATTTAGGTGACGAACCATTCATGGATCAAATCAAGCATCAAGCAGAAATCGCGATTGAAGAAGCAGATGTCATCATCTGTGTTGTCAGCGGACGTGAAGGAGTCACCGATGCAGATGAAGTAGTAGCAAAAATTTTATACCGCAGTAATAAACCTGTGATTTTAGCAGTTAACAAAGTGGATAATCCCGAAATGCGAAACGATATTTACGAATTTTATTCATTAGGATTGGGTGATCCATATCCAGTGTCAGGGAGTCACGGTTTAGGGATCGGCGACGTATTAGATGAAGCAATTAAACACTTTTCAAATGATGGGGAAGAAGAAGAGGATGATACGATCAAATTTAGTTTGATCGGCCGCCCAAATGTTGGGAAATCTTCATTGATTAATGCGATTCTAGGAGAAGAACGAGTGATCGTTTCGGATATAGAAGGAACGACTAGAGATGCTATCGATACTCACTTTGTATCTGATAACGGTCAGAAATTTTTAATGATCGATACTGCTGGAATGCGTAAACGTGGAAAAGTATATGAAAATACCGAAAAATACAGTGTGATGCGTGCGATGCGTGCTATTGACCGTTCCGACATCGTTTTGATGGTTTTGAATGCTGAAGAAGGAATCCGTGAGCAAGACAAACGGGTAGCTGGATACGCTCATGAAGCAGGACGTGGTGTGATCATCGTGGTAAACAAATGGGATCTTGTCAAAAAAGAAACCAATACGATGCGTGATTTTGAGCAAGAAATTCGTGAAGAATTTCGTTATTTAGATTACGCGCCAATCGTCTTCGTATCAGCAGTCACAAAACAACGTTTAGAACGTTTACCTGAAATGATCGAAGAAGTAAGTATGAATCAAAACTTGCGTGTGCCGTCTGCTGTCTTGAATGATATCATCATGGATGCAGTAGCAATCAACCCGACTCCAACAGATAAAGGGAAGCGGTTGAAGATTTTCTATGCTACGCAAGTGGCTGTAAAACCACCAACCTTCGTCGTTTTTGTTAACGAAGAAGAGTTGATGCATTTTTCTTATGAACGTTTCTTAGAAAATCAAATTCGTAAAGCATTTACTTTCGAAGGAACTTCGATCCGAATCATTCCAAGAAGACGAAAATAGGCATTTTACCACATCGGCAGATTTTTTTCAAAAAAAATAGGTGGTTTTGTTTATTACGTTTTTATGACTAAAAAAAGCACGTGAAAAATGGTAAAAACCTTGCTATTAAGCGGTTTATATGATATCGTGATAACAGAATATTGAACTAGATCAATATTTCTTTTAAACTTCTGGACCACTCAGAATGTTTTTAACTAAACTGATGTTTTACATCATATCTCTTGTGGAGGAGGTGAATCTATCCATGGCAAACAAAGCAGAATTAATCGAAAAAGTTGCTTCAGCTACTGACTTAACTAAAAAAGATGCAACTGCAGCAGTCGATGCTGTATTTTCAACTATTCAAGATGCTTTAGCTAACGGCGAAAAAGTTCAATTAATCGGTTTTGGTAACTTTGAAGTTCGCGAACGTGCTGCACGTAAAGGACGTAATCCACAAACTGGTGAAGAAATCGAAATCCCAGCTAGCAAAGTACCTGCATTCAAACCAGGTAAAGCATTAAAAGACGCTGTTAAATAATACGGCTGAATAAACGCCTGTGGCTCTAGAGCTACAGGCGTTTTTCTTAAGTCGAAATATGAAAAAGGGGCAGAAAAGGGGCAATAATAATCAGAGCCCATCTTTTTCTAAGTCCTCTAAAATGTTAACTCGCATTCTCTATGTAACGTGAGTGTAAATTTGATTTGTGATTTTAGAGTCTTCATGTCCAACTCTATCCATGATTGCTTTTAACGGCTATCCTTTTTCTGTCAACCACGAAACGTGCGTATGGCGAAAAATATGAGATGATAAATTTTATGCGCTAAATCAACACGTTCATCAGCTCTTTTCAAAGCTAGATTGAAAGAATTGTTTTGTACAGGAACCCCGTTCTTCGTTACAAATAGATAGTTGAGATTTTCGAACTTGTCGTTTTCCATAGAATCCCAAGTTACTTCTTCAATTGTCCGTTTAACCAAACAAAGAGTTCTATTTGTTATATCAAGATTTCTGTATGATGCGTTTGTTTTAACAGATCCCTTGATCCCTCTTCGATATTCTCCAGAACGATCAATTGATCCGTTTACGAAAGCTTGACTATTTTCAAAATCAAAATCTTTCGCTTGTATTTCTATTGCTTCTCCGATGTGTGTGCCCGTCAAAAACATAAATTCAGCAAATCGACCTAAACGATACGTTGAAGGTTTTCGATACAATTCTTTTATCAATTTCTCAGCAATAAGCGATGATTTTCTAAAATAGGAGAAGCTATTTCAAAAAATCTTTTCTCATTGTCATCGAAGCTCCCGATGCTTGCAAAACCTCTGATTTACGCTCTTTTCACAACTTTGCTTTAAACAATAATAAAAAAATCTGAGGCAGAATACGGTTCATTCTGTCCCAGATTTTTAATACAAAACTTCTCAGTCATTATTGACGAAAAGCTATTTTTTCAAACTATCTTAATGAATAAGATAGTCGTTATTTTTACAACCTCTTATTTATTCAAAGTTGATTGCTTCGTTCATTGTCTCATTTGTCTATCTGGCTGTTTAGAAAAAATCTTTTGCTCATCGGTTATTGCGTGCGTTTGTTTTTACTGAAAAATTTGCATCGTTTGCTCATATAGTAAGCAATGATGATAACCACTGTTAATATTCGGAGATAAATAGCTGATCTGAATAGTTTACCTGGTTTATATCCTACAATAATTTCATTTGTACCAATCTTTGGAGAAATTCTTAGAGCGCCTATTGAAGTCAGTGAATATTGTGCTTCACTTCTAGATTTTCCATTGATTATGAGGGAACTATTGTGGTAAATGATTACTGGTAAAGTTATTTTATTTGTATCTTTAGCAGTGAAAGTTAGATGTATATTCCCTTGTTTGTCAATTGATCTTTTAAGAGGGATAGAATTGTGTAAAACGTCCTCTTTATAAGCTTTGTAAGGATCTTCCAATTGTCCACCACTAGCGGGTAAATAGTCAGCCATCGGTTTTCTGTGTATTTGTAAAGCAGCAGATAGATCAGCATTGCCTCCAAATAGGTGACGAATATTACTTGCATTACTTTCTAAGGTTTCAGCAGCACTGGTGTCTTTAGAAAGTGGGGCATCACTATTCCAGATAGCTGCTGTATCCGAAATTAAAGCATAGCCACCTGTTAAATTTAACAATGAAAAAGTCAGTAATAGTGGCACACTGATTTTTAAAACCGATTGTTTCTCTAAAGTTACAAAGGTTTTTTGAATGGTAAAACCGAACCCTAGTATTAATAAGATACATGCGAGGCAACCCAGTCTTTGTGGAAATTGCATTTTGCGAACAAATGTAAAATAATTGCCGATATCATTCCAAGGAATGTATTTAGAAGAGACAAGTAAAAAGAATGCTCCGACTAAGTTGATTGTTTTTTCCAACACATTGAGTTTATTAAAGTGGACGATAGTAAACACAAGTTGAAAAATAAATATCATAGAAAGGATTAGTCCAAAGTTTGTCCAGCCAATTGAACCAAACGAAAGTGAAGTACTATTCGATAATAGATTAGTTACTGCGTATGGTGGAATCAAGGTATCATTGGACAAATCCAGAAAAGCAGCAAACGTATTGAAAGAAAGACCGATAGCGATCACCACTGCTAGCAGAGCCTGTTTGATTATTACTAGTTTTTTGTTAGAGTAAAGCAAACCCACAAGGAAAAAGGGAATCAAAGCGGCTACGGCTAGTAAGGTTGAAAACATATGGACAGATAGCAATAATGAAATGGTTCCTCCTAGCACCACAGGTTGGATTGGGCTTTCCCGATTTCTTATCATTCTAACAGCTGGAATAAAAATAAGAGGTAAAAAGGCAGCACCCCAACCAGAAAAATTTTGGGCAAGAGTATAGTAAAAAATGGTAGGTGTACCCATGTATAAAATAGCCATCCCAGTAGCAATTTTTTGCTCTAAATGGCAGTACCGTCCAAGGAAATACATCGATGTACCGGCAGTGAAGTAACACAGAAAAGTAGATACAAGTTGGAATCTGAACCAAGTTTTAAAAATTAAAAGTAACAGTCCATGTAAATAGGCAAAGTCGGTTCCATAAAGGGCATTGATGACTCTTCCCGATTGGCTAAAACCGTAGATGGATTGGAAATAATTAAACGTGCCATTTTTTAATTGCATAGCCGTGTCATAGAAACGGTTCATATGAAATACCCAGTCATTTGAAACAATGAGTGCATGTTTATAAATTTGAGGTGAAACCATAAAAAAAGCACATAGGGAGATAATTAATATTGCTGTAACTGATTTTTTATTTATTTTTGACAAAACTTATCCCTCATTTTTGATGAAATTTAGTTGAATAAAATTGCTTAATCCATTTCTCCGTTTTATAAAATGAAAAGCAAAGTCCTATATAATCTTTTACTTCGTATTACAGTATACCATGCCCGATTTATTACACAAGAATTCTTTAAATAGGTGCTCTTAAATGTAGGTGAATTACGAAGTTTTTCTATATTCTCCCAAGAATTTACCCTATTCTTTTCCGATTTTACTTACTAATGGTAAAATAAAGAAAAGGAGGGGTGCTTATGGAAATCGACTATCAAGGACAAGAAGAACAAACAAAAATCTATTATGGGGAAACGTTGGTCAGCCAACTGAAAACAATAACGATTGATCAGCCTGTTTTATTTTTGACGAACCAACGGTATTACGATTTGTTTGTTGAGAAAATCAACCAACAGTTTCCTAACCCAAGTGAGATTGATTGGTATATCTGTGCCAATACTCAATGTAATCACTTAACAGAACTAAGTAATCTTGTGACATTTGCAAAACGATATCCTGAAAACCAATCCTTACTTATCATTGGGTTTGGGAATGAGGGGATCATGGATTTAGCAGGTTTTTTCCAGAAGCATACCTCACTTGCATCAACATTATGGCTAATACCGGTATCGATTCGTTCAATGGCCCGGGCATTAACTCCTCAACGAAATATTTTACAATTGCCAAATCAAGTCGTCTTGCGAACGACCAACCTTCCAGAACGAATTGTTTACGATCAAACAATCAGTGAAAAACAAGGAGAAGGGAAACAAATAGATTTTTTGACTTTGATAACATGTGGTTTAGTTTGTGATTATCATTTTTTACAAAATCTCTATAAAAACTATCCGCAACCAAGGCAGTTATCTCAGCGGGCTTTTACGGGGATGCTGGAAGAAATGATTAGTTTTTACCAAGTAGATGCGGAAAATCTCTCAAATTATGGTAAACTATTTGAACAAGCTTTTTACCTAACAGAAAATGGTCATTTGTTATCAGCTAGTATGAAAAAACTATTAGGAATGCTTTTTCATCTTACTTGGAATGTAGGACTAGCGGATATGTCCTTTCAATTGAAAAATTTTTTTATCTGGTTGAAACATCTGGGTTATCCTATCGATTGGCCAGAACAATTATCAAAAATTGATTATTTAGAAAATGTCTTGCTTCTAGCGGAAAAAAGCAAAAAAATTCTTGTTTTGAAAAAAATTGGTATAATAGAGAAATATCAATCGCCAAAGGAACAAGAATTAATACAAACAATGAAATCTTATGACGAGATTATTAGTGAGATTAGAGGGATTTAAATGAATACAAATAGTGAAAAAATGTTACAAGCATTGTCAGAGGAAGATTTGGCGCAAGCTCAGTTATATCTGACACAAGCTTTGAAAGAAGATCCGGCCGATGTTTTGGCTGAATTAGGGGAAGAACTCTTAGCGATTGGTTTTTTAGAAGAAGCAAAGCAAATTTTTGGACAGTTAGTGAAACAGTACCCCGAAAATGATGAGTTGTTCATTCCATTGGCGGAAATTGCGATTGAAGATAATGAAATCGATCAAGCATTTGAATATCTGGAAAACATTTCAAAAGAAAGTGACTACTATCCTCAAGCTTTATTAGCAATTGCTGATTTATATCAAGTGATCGGTATTCCTGAAGTCAGTGAAGCGAAATTGAAGGAAGCAGCTGCGTTGTTGCCTGATGAACCATTGATCCAATTTGCATTAGCTGAACTTTACTTTTCAGTCGATCGTTTTGCTGAAGCTGCAACGATCTATCAACTATTATTATCAAGTAATATTGATGAGATTTCTGGCATCTCTATGCAGGAACGTTTAGGACAATCTCTAAGCATGCAAGGAGAGTTTGAAGCAGCAATCGAACCATTGGAACAAGCATTGCAGGAAGAACGGACAGATGATCGCTTATTCCAGTTAGCTTTCACCAATCTGCAGCTAAAAGAAAATGAAAAAACGATCAATTATTTACAAGAATTGAGAGAAGTAAATCCCCAATATCAATCTCTTTATCTTTATTTAGGTCAAGCATTGCAAGAAGAAGAATTGATTGAAGAAGCGCAGAAAGTTCTTGAAGATGGGATCAAAGAAAATCCTTATCAAGTAGAACTCTATCACTTAGCTTCTGAAAATGCGTATCGCCTACATGACAAAGAAAAAGCAGAAAAACTATTATTAAATGCGTTGGAATTAGGCGAAAAACAAGACGAAACATTATTAACATTAAGTAATTTGTATTTAGATGAAGAACGTTACGAAGATGTAATCAAGAGTATCGAGCAAATGGAAGAAACTGCAAATCCATATGCGGAATGGAATTTAGCCCATGCCTATAATGAATTAGAGGACTTCACGCTAGCAGCTGTTCATTATGAACAAGCGTATCACGAATTGGAGCATGAACCTGATTTTCTAAAAGAATACGCCTTATTCTTACGAGAAGAAGGACAATTGACAAAAACAAAAGATCTACTTACTCATTATTTAGAATTGGAACCTGGAGATTTGGAGGCATTGTCAGTATTAGACGACCTAGCAGAGAGGTGAGTAAAATGCTAATAGATGTAAAGGAAAAAAAGAATTTCTTAACTTGGATGGTCAATCATGTTTCATTTAGTCGCAGAGAGGTTTTTTGGATTTTGAATTACTTGGCTAATCATGAAGCAATCTTAAGTAATGTTCATTTTGTTGAAGGAGCGAATCAAGCAAATCGGGGATTACAAATCAGTGACCTTTCTTTCGATGGAGAACCAATGAAATTATTTCTCGAGGGGAAAGAGTTTACCGATACTGATCAAATTTTTCATGAAATTCGATTAAATTGGAAAAGACCGCTATATGTAGAATGCCTTTTTGAAAATGCTTGGCAGACGAAAGAGTATTTAATGGTTTTAGAAGAGAACCCCTTTGCATCTTGGAACGACTCTATTAGTGAAGAAGATCTTGAACTAGTCGAGCAATATCTCAAAGAGAAAGAACAAGCAGCCCATCTCAAAATGCTTTACTTACAGATTGATCAAGCGCTTGAAAAAGGGGATAAAGATGCTTTCCTGGAATTGTCCGATGAAGTTAATCGTGAAATATTAAGCAAGAACCAAGTAAAAGGCGAACATGCAGGAAAGAATCCTAACTAAGGATACTTTTATCTAAACGTTTATTCGTTTTTAAAGATACTAAAAGAGACTGAGGAAAGTTGATATGCTCCCCCTATATAGGACACTGAAATATAAAAATCCTGTATAGGGGGATTTTGTATGCCAAAAAGAAAGATGAAACTCACTCCAGAAAAACGAGTAGGACTAGGAGAGAGCTATATTCGCTTAAATAACTTAGACTGTGGTTTAAGATAAGTGAATCCTTCTCCTTCGACCTCATGGACATTGATGATCGATAGAAAGGCTTTTTCATCGATTTCATGGACGATTCGTTTCACTTCATTCAATTCACTCGAACTAACCACCATATAGATAATTTTTTTAGAATGACCAGAAAATCCACCTTCACCACTTAAAAAAGTGACGCCGCGTTCTAATCCAGTCATCAATAGTGGGGCAATTTCTTCATTTTTGTTTGAGACGACTAAAATCCCTTTAGCTGAGTAACCGCCATCTAAGATTGAATCAATGACACGGCTGAAAACATAAGAAACAATTAACGTATACATCATGCGTTTCAAGTCAATGTAAGTCAATGAAGCCAACAAAACGATAACATCTAATACCAGTAAAGATCGACCCATTGAGATCCCATAATTCTTTTCTAATATACGAGCAATGATATCACTTCCACCGGTAGTTCCACCCATCCGATAGACCAGACCACTTCCAGTTCCGGCAATTAAGCCAGCCAATAATGAAACGATCAGTAAGTCATGTTGAAGATTGATTTGTAAAGGAACACGTTGCCAAATCCATAAAAATGCAGACAACGAAACTGTTCCTAAGACGGTATAAGCGAGTGAACGTTTTCCTAAAATTTTTCCCCCAATCAAAATCAAAGGTATATTGATCAAAAGTGTAGAGTAGGCAGGATCAATCCCAAAAAGTGCGCGTAAGATCAAAGTGATCCCTGAAACGCCACCTTCTGCTAAATGATTCGCAATATTTAAATAAACGAGTCCAAACGCATAAATACTTGTACCAACCATAATCATTACGACTTCTTTAACTGTTTTCATTGAGATCATCAAACCACTCCTTCGATAAACCGACTAATATTTTCGCAATATTTCATTCTTTTTACATCACAATACTCAATGTAGCACGTAATCTTTATTTTCTCAATCGCTCTTGCCTAGGATTTGGACGTAGTTTTTGGTAAGATAAATAGGAAAGGTGGAGAAGAAATGACAAAAGAACGTTCTTTAAGAAGTATGCAACAGGAAGTAGATGACTATATCCAACAGTTTAAAATAGGCTATTTTTCTCCATTAGCTCAAATGGCACGCTTAACAGAAGAAGTCGGGGAGCTGGCTCGAGAAGTCAATCATACATACGGTGAAAAAGCGAAGAAAGAAACGGAGCCCAACAATTCTGTAGCAGAAGAATTAGGTGATGTTTTATTTGTCACTATGATCATGGCAAATTCCCTGGAAATCGATTTAACGGATGTATTTGAAAAAAATATGGAAAAATTTAATCGCAGAGATCACAATCGCTTTGAAAGAAAAGAAGCAAATAAGGATGATAAAAAAGCGTAAGCCATCAAGTTGGAAGAGGGAAAACAATGAAACTAAAACAATTACCAAGAGAATACCAAAAAGCGATTCCTGTCTTGAATAAATTGGAGCAAGCGGGTTTTGAAGCTTATTTTGTCGGAGGAAGCGTTAGAGATATCTTGTTGGATCAACCCATCCATGATGTAGATATCGCAACAAGTGCATTCCCAGAAGAAATCAAACAACTTTTTCCGAAAACCATTGATATCGGCATTGAACATGGCACCGTTTTGGTCTTGGCTGAAGAGGAACAATATGAAATCACGACCTTTCGGACAGAATCGACCTATCAAGATTATCGTCGTCCAGATCATGTCGAATTTGTCCGTTCACTTGAAGAGGATCTAAAAAGACGTGATTTTACGATCAATGCATTTGCATTAAAAGAAGATGGTCAAATCATTGATTTATTTGACGGGTTAGCTGATTTAGAAAACCAGATCCTTCGAGCAGTAGGCGATCCACAGGAACGGTTTCATGAAGATGCTTTGCGTATGATGCGTGGGATTCGATTTGTTAGTCAAATTGGGTTTACGCTCGAGCAAGAAACGGCTGCGGCCATTCAGGCCAACCATTCATTATTAGGAAAAATTTCTGTCGAACGGATTAATGTGGAATTCATCAAAATGTTATTAGGGAAAGAGCGTTCTACAGGATTGAGAACATTCGTTGAGACGCAATGTTATATTTATTGTCCAGGTTTAAGAGACTATGGTGAAGCCTTGTTACGTTTTGCCGATTTACCAGATGAACCATTGCAAACTGAAAGTCAGGCGTGGGCATTGTTGATCGATCAGTTAGGACTTCAAGAAAGTGAGATCCGTCCTTTCTTAAAGGAATGGAAATGTTCCAACCAAATGATTCGAGAAGTTCAAATGATCGTTCATGGATTGATTCAACGTAAAAGACAGATGTTGGAACCAATGGTACTCTATTGTTTGGGAAAAGAGAACGCTTTGAAGACAGAAGAACTCATGATTTATTTTGGTGAAACACCTCAACTAGAACAAGTAGCAAAGTGCTATGATCAATTACCGATTACATCCATGCGAGAGTTAGCAATTGATGGGAAGAAACTTCTTAGTGTGAGTGACAAGAAACCAGGGAAATGGGTCAGTGATGCACTTCAAGCTGCAGAAAGAGCAGTGGTAGAGGGAAATTTAGCAAATGAAGCAAGTGCCCTTGTTGATTATCTCCAGCAAAATAACCATTTATAGATTTCGATGAATGTCGAAGTCGCGCTTTAATAGAGATTCTGAAAGAAGCAATCAGCTCTGAGTAATAAGTGAGGAATTTAAAAACTTCTCCTATTTAGAAAATCCTCGCTTATTGCTGGGGAGTTGCTTCCGGATTTTTTTGTCAATAGTGGAACGCTTCTAAAGTTTCACATCTTTGAAAAAACTTTAGATGTGACCTTCACGTGGGATGTGTGCTAAACTAAAAGGGAACCAGAATAAATGACGTCAAAAGGGGATTTTTTTATGAGTAAAGAAATGACAGCGCTAAAATTTTATTTCCGAAACGGCGAAACGTGGACGATCAATCGTCGCCATATTGGTGATTTGTGGATCAAACAAATAACAACGAGTTTTGGACGAATCAATGGTAGTGAATTTATGGAAATCCATCCTTGTGCTGGATTTAAGATCGAAATTTTTCACGAAGGTGATTCCGTAGCAACTCACGACATCAACTTAGGTGGATTAGAGATGGGCATGTTCAACCGTGCATTAAAATATGAAGATATTGAACGGATGGAGATTCTTTATCGCAATGGTACACCTGACCTAGTTTATTTCCCTTATCTTGATAAAGGAACAGAAGGATTGGATAATCAATACCAATCAACTAAAATCAGTGAAAAAACAGGTAATTTATACATCGTGATCAATCCGGATCAACGTGTTGAAGATATCTATGGCGAGTTTTTTGAATAAAACCAAAGTTTAATGGATAGCTGAGAAAGGAGCGGAAATGGTTTCCCAGCTCCTTTTTTGGTGTGTTTTCCGCACTTGATATTTTCTTCCATTTGGAATAGAATGAGTTTCTGAAATTCAAGCAAACTTATTCTTCGAATCCAGCTGAACTTGTCTAATGAAGGAGAATCCTTTTCCTTTTAACGTTCAGTGTTTCATGAAGATCAAGTTTGCATTTAGGAGATCTTAAAAATGAGGAAGAGCTTTGAAGAACAAAAGAAACTGTTGCATGATCGTTATGGTGCGTTTTCAATGGAAGATCGTCGGCAAATCCTTTGTAAGCTGCGGAAGAAAAATATCATCATGTACCGTCAGCTTGAGCGATTGAAACATGATTTGCTACGTTTAGAATCAAAGCGAGTACAGTGTGAATTAGAAGGAAACAATGTACAAGCAGAAGTGGTAGAAAACAAAATATTGAAGAAAAAAGAACAATTTCTAAAGGTACTCGCTCAAAATAAAAAATAAAGGGGACGGACCATGGAATTTGCTGAGTTAGTGATCGTATTTGCTGTAACGATCACCTTATCTAATATAGCTAGCCGCATTTTACCTATGATCCCAGCTCCACTGATCCAAATATTTCTTGGTATCATCTTAGGCTTAACAGAATGGGGCCAATCGATCAACTTTGAACCAGAACTCTTTCTAGTGATGATCATTGCGCCGTTGCTTTTTCGTGAAGGAGAAAAAGCCGATGTATCCTCGATCCTGAAAAACTTTGATACGATTTTATTTCTGGCTTTTGGAGGGGTAATCCTGACATTAGTCGGGGTTGGTTTCACGCTGTCGTTTTTATTACCCAGCGTGCCATTAGCTGCTTGTTTTGCTTTTGGAGCGGCTCTTGGACCAACCGATGCTGTCGCTGTCAGCTCGCTCTCTGGACGGGTGAATATCCCAAATAAAGCGATGCATATTTTAGAAGGCGAAGGATTATTGAATGATGCTTCAGGTGTTACCGCCTTTCAATTTGCATTAGCTGCATTGATCACGGGCTCTTTTTCTGCAGTCAACGCAGGATTTACACTTGTGTTTTCTAGTATAGGAGGAGCCGTCGTTGGCTTTTTACTTGTCTGGGTCAAACGAAAAGTAATTAATCTGATTGAGAAGGCTTCTGCCAGAGATGTGACAGGTTACTTGTTAATTGAATTGCTATTACCGTTTTTAGCGTATGTTTTAGCAGAAGTATTTGATGTTTCAGGGATTATTGCCGCAGTAGTAGCTGGGGTATTGCAAGCTTCGGGATTTAGAAAAATCTCGGTGTTTGATGCGGAGTTATCAAGTTTGTCCGATAGTACATGGACAACAATCACATTTACGCTGAATGCGTTAGTTTTTATCTTTTTAGGAATCGAATTAACCCAAGTATTTTCTCCAGTTTGGGGAGATGGGCTTTATTCAAATTGGTTGCTGTTAATCACGATTTTGTTGATCTCAATGATCTTATTTATGATTCGCTTTGTTTCGATCAGTCTTTTTTATTTATTTAAATATAAAGGAAAAGAATTCAAGGAACAATTGAATGAGATTTTGATTTTAACTTTTGGTGGTGTGAAAGGAACGGTTAGTTTAGCAACGATTTTCATCTTACCTTTTACGATTAACCAAATGATTTTTTATCAGCGCTCTTTATTATTATTTTTGACGGCAGGAGTTATTTTGGTAACGCTGATCGTAGGCATCGTGGTTTTACCCCTGTTGACAGAAACGGAAGAGGTAGTGAAAACAGATTTGAATGCTTTAATGATCCTAGAAGAAGTCATTGAAGTATTGAAATCTGAAATCAAAACGTTAGATAAAGATTCAAAAGAATATTTAGCAACTGAAGCAGTGATCGAAAACTATCAAGAGCGTATCCGTGATCTTTATTTAAAAGATCTTTCTGATGATGAAAAGCAAGAAGTACAAGAAATTCAAGCATTGATTTTATCCATCGAACGTGATGGGTTAGATAAAAGTTATCGTTCTGATAAGCTTTCCTCAAATGGCTATCGTTTTTATTCACGATTTCTTGCTAATTTTGAACACTCTATTACTAGTCAGGTACTGTCGTTTGTCGGCTTCTGGTTTATTTTTGTTCGACGGTTGATTCGGATCATCTTACATCCCAAAATGTTCTGGCAACGACAAAAATCAGATCGAAAGACACTGATTTCTGAAAAAGATATTCAAGAAATTCGGGAAACCTATCAAAAAAACACACAATTGATCATTGAGAGTTTAGAAAACCTAACCGATGTTTATGATGAAACAATGGTCAACTTTTTCATCCAACAACGAAAAATGGAAGGCATCAAAATGGCTTCAGGAAATTTGATCTCCTCTTGGATGATCCAACAAGACAGTCTTTATTCTAAAAAAATGTTACGTGGCTATTACTTAGAGCGCAAAATCGTTGATGAGTATGAAGAAGCTGAGAAAATCACAACTTTTTCTGCTAATAGTTATCGGAAAAATATTAATTTACTGGAATCTTATACTATGAATAAGCCAGTTGATGATTTTTCATTTAAATTCGCATTGCGGGCAAGAAAACGTTCGCTTCCGGCTAAAAAAGTTGAGTAAGTGCTCAGCGTGATCAAATCTGGGTCAGAATGAACCTCATTCTGTCTCAGATTTTTTGTTATTTCACGTTGATTCATTGATGGTATGAATGATAACCCATGGTATAGTTTACTCTTGCAGCAAAAAGGCATACCAGTAAGTTTGTCCTTAGGTAGAGTCCAAACCCCAACAACATCTATGATTTACCAATTGCAAGAAAAGATCAGGAAAGTCAAGAAAAACCTTACTTTGAAGGAAAAGCCCAGATAATCGCTTAAAACGGAGAGTTTTGTGCCAAGCTTGATCCGAATGAAACTCAAATCACATAAGAAGCATTTGAAGCGTATTTAAAAGAAAATGGCTTTCAATTAGCAAAACAGCTTTAGTGATAGTAGAAGAGACTGAGACAAGTTTTGTCCCAATCTCACAAATGACAATAGATTCTTCAATTTAATTAGCTAACTAGTTTTAGCCCAATCACAGAAAATAAAATAATAATCATGGAAGCAAATTGCAGCCAGTTCATTTTTTCTTTAAATAAAAATACTCCAAGGATCATTGAACCAATGGAACCAAAAACTACCCAAATACTATAGCTAAGCCCAGCTTCTAATGTATTCATTGAATGCGATAAAAGGAGTAAACTAGAGGCTGCAGAAATAATAGTTATAATGCTCCAATTTATTTTTTTAAATCCGTGTGAATTTTTAAGAGAAAAGACCATTATGATCTCTGCTATTCCTGCTAGTATAAGATAAAGTATATCCACAGATTATTCCTCCTTTGTTGTGATTTTTAGACCCAAAATTCCTATAACTAATAATGCAGAAAACAATATTTTTTGCACAGATACACTTTCATTTAGAAATAAAATACCAAAAATGATTGTTCCAACTGCACCTATTCCAGTAAACACTGTATATGCTGCTCCAGTAGGTAAGCTTTCCATACCTTTAGCAAATAAATAAAAGCTAATAACAACGAGCAAAATCGTCAAAATGGAATAGAAAAAATGATGGAAATTCTCTGATTTTTTTAAACAAAGTACCCAAAAAATTTCTAAAAAACCTCCGAAGATAACGTAAAACCAGTTCTTCTCCATTTCGTACCTCCTTAAGAAAAATTAGATATCAGAAAACAAAAAAGGGATTGGATAAGAGTAATCTTATCCAATCCCTTAGGATCCTCCGATATTCGAAAAAAATTGTAATATATTTTTCTATTAATGTAAAGAAGATATTTCTTCTAGTCTCAAAAAATCAAGTAAAGTATACTATGTTGGACTTCCACATTATAAAATCAATAGGATAAATGACAGTTATTTTTCAAGATTTTCTTCACCTTTCTAATCGTTATAAACTAATAAAAGCATCGTTCATAACGTCTATTCTTAATTTAATGACATAATTCATTGATTGTCCATCAGACTATCACTATAAAAAATAAATTCAAAAATCATCAAAAAAAAGTAAAATAGAAAAATTTTTTTAGTTAATATTAAAACTTAGATAATCATTCAAGGAGTTGTTAGACATTGAAATTAGTTGACTTAAGTATCACTATAGAAAATGATTTGCCCAGTGATCCAGAGGAAATGATACCTAAAATTTCATATATTGATCATGAACAAAGCGTCAACGATATGCTTCGTTTCTTTGGAACAGCAAAAAAAGAACACTTGCCTGCTGGTTTAGCATGGGCGATCGAAAAAATTCACTTGACTACGCATTCAGGTACTCATTTAGATGCTCCTTATCACTACCATCCAACAATGGATAAAGGTAAGCCAGCTTGGACAATTGAGCAAATTCCTCTTGATTGGTGTTACGGTAATGGTGTTGTATTTGATTTTTCAAACAAACCAGACGGATATCGATTAGAAATCGAGGATTTTAAAGAAGCTTTAGATGCGATGGACTATCGATTAAAAGAAAAGGACATTGTTTTAATTCGGACTGGAGCGGATCAATATTGGGGAACATCAAATTACTTAATCAGTGGGTGCGGTGTAGGAAGAGAAGCAACTTTATGGCTACTCGAACAAGGAATAAAAGTGGTAGGTACCGATGCTTGGTCATGGGACAGACCTTTACCATTCATTGCAAAAGAATTTGATAAGACCGGAGACCCTTCACTTATTTGGGAAGGGCATTTTGCAGGAATCGAGAAATCTTATTGTCAGCTTGAAAAATTAACCAGTCTTGATCAATTACCTTCCACGGGGTTTAAAATCAGTTGTTATCCGATAAAAATTAAAA
Organism: Enterococcus sp. DIV1208; assembly: GCF_050530455.1. NCBI lineage: Bacteria > Bacillati > Bacillota > Bacilli > Lactobacillales > Enterococcaceae > Enterococcus > Enterococcus sp. DIV1208. The sequence goes on from NZ_CP172887.1 coordinate 1,031,961, forward strand.
ATGCTAGTGCTGGTTGGGTTAGAGCAGTAGCTATAATCGAATAATTAACATCTTTCTAATTATTTTTTATAATAGGAACGTTATAGATAGTCAAAACATAAAATTTTTTTTATTTTATAGATACAAAAAAAGCACACTCCTTTGATTTTTGTTTAGGCACTTTAATCATACAAGGTTGTGTGCTTTTTGTGTACCTTAAAAAAATGAGGCAATAATCAGATTTTTTCTAACTATTATCCCACTCTAATGAAAAAATCAACACTATCTTATTTTCTCCCTTTATTTTGTCTAAGATGACAATAGAAAAATATCCGTAATTAAATTATTTTATGATACAATAACCAAGATGAGGAGGGAATGGATTGAAAGAATTAAAAGTAACTGACCTCAATAAAACGTATGGTGAAAAAGAACTATTTAACCAGATTTCTTTTTTGATCCACGAAAAAGACCGAATCGGTTTGATTGGAACTAATGGAACTGGAAAAACAAGTTTATTAAATATTTTAGCAGGTATCGACAGTGGGGATGGAGATCGACCAACAGTTTTTTATCCGAATGATTATCGAATTGGATATTTGTCACAGACAACCGAATTTTCTGATGAATTGACTGTACTTCAAGCGGTTTTTCAAGGAAATAGTCCATTAATCCGTACCGTGAGAGAATATGAGGAAGCTTTGCTTGTATTAGCTGAGAATGGCGAGGACGAGAGCGTTCAGAGACGTTATGCCAAGGCAGAAGAACAAATGAACAAAGAAGATGCTTGGACCACAGATACAAATGCTAAGATTATCTTACAAAAATTAGGCATCAGTGAATTAGATAAAAAGATTGGCGCACTATCAGGTGGACAAAAAAAACGTGTAAGTTTAGCACAAGTCCTAATCGATGAGCCTGATTTATTATTATTAGATGAACCCACGAACCACTTGGATTATGAAGCGATTGAATGGTTAGAAAATTACTTAAAACAGTATCGTGGATCGTTATTAATGGTCACCCATGATCGTTATTTCTTGGATCGAGTGACGAATCGCATTTTTGAACTATCATTTGGACAACTACACGAGTATCGAGGGAATTATGAAGCTTATATTTTAGAAAAAGCTGAAAGAGATCGTGTGGAAGTGGAACAAGAAGAAAAACGAAAGCGCCTGTACAAACAAGAATTAGCCTGGATGAGAGCTGGAGTTCAAGCACGCGGAACGAAGCAACAAGCACGCATCAATCGTTTTGAGGATCTTAAAGAAAACTTGTATCAAGTCAATCATGAAGCAGACCTCGAATTGAATATCGCAACGAAACGTTTAGGAAAAAAAGTATTAGAGATCAAAGATGGAACATATGCTATTGAAGGGAAATTGCTGATCAACCATTTAGATTTGTTGATTCAATCACGAGAACGTTTAGGGATCACTGGGAAAAATGGTGCCGGTAAATCAACCTTACTGAATATTTTAGCGGGACGTATTCCTTTAGATAATGGTACGTTTACGGTTGGTGAGACTGTTCGTATCGCCTACTATACACAAGAAAATGAAGAGATGAATCCCGAAAAACGCATGATTGCTTATTTGCAAGAAGCAGCTGAAGAAGCTCAAACGGCAGAAGGTATGCAAATTGGTGTGGCTGAATTATTGGAAAGATTTTTATTTCCTCGATTTATGCATGGTACATTGATCAAAAAATTATCTGGTGGCGAAAAACGTCGACTATATCTATTGAAATTGCTGATCCAACAACCTAATGTTTTACTCTTGGATGAACCAACGAATGATTTAGATATCGCCACACTGACCATTTTAGAAGATTATTTCAAGAGTTTCCCAGGTGCCGTGATTACTGTATCACATGACCGTTATTTCTTAGACAAAGTAGCAGAAAAATTATTAGTTTTTCAAGGAAATGCTAAGCAAAAATTATATTATGGGGATATGTCGAGTTATTTATTGACACAAAAAGATGTAGCGCCTTTAGGTAAAGAAAAAATGAATGAACCAACGAAGCCGGCTGCTGACGGTAAAAAGGAAACAAAAAAGAAACTTTCTTATTTGGAGCAAAAAGAATGGGAAACGATCGAAGATGAAATTGCTGAATTAGAAGAACAGATTTCAGAGCTACAAGAAGAAATGAATCATCAAGGAGATAACTTTACTCGTTTACAAGAATTACAAGCAAACGTTTCACAAGCAGAAAGCAAATTAGATGAGAAAATGGCTCGTTGGGAATACTTAAGCGAATGGGTAGAAGACTAGGAGGAATAAAATGGAGCAAGCATATCTTGATTTAGGCAGGAAACTACTAGAAGAAGGACATGAAAAAGGCGACCGAACAGGCACCGGTACACGCAGCATTTTTGGCTATCAAATGCGGTTCGACCTACAAAAAGGATTTCCATTATTAACAACGAAACGGGTTCCTTTTGGGTTGATTAAGAGTGAATTGTTATGGTTTTTAAAAGGGGATACGAATATCCGTTATCTTTTACAAAATAACAATCATATCTGGGATGAATGGGCATTTGAACGATATATCAAAAGTGATGAATACCATGGGCCAGATATGACTGATTTTGGCCATCGAAGCATCTCTGATCCTGAGTTTAATAAACAATATCAAGAACAAAGTCAGCTATTTTGTGAAAGAATTTTAACTGATGACGCATTTGCTGAAAAATATGGCGATTTAGGTCACATCTATGGGTACCAGTGGCGCCATTGGAAAACGAAAGATGGTGGGTTTATCGATCAAATCAAGGAAGTGGTCGAAGCAATCAAAAAAACACCTGATTCAAGACGTTTGATCGTGTCTGCTTGGAATCCAGAAGATGTTCCTAGTATGGCGTTACCGCCTTGCCACACGATGTTTCAATTTTATGTTCATGATGGTCGTTTAAGTTGTCAATTGTATCAACGGAGTGGTGATGTATTTCTAGGTGTGCCTTTCAATATTGCCAGTTATGCTTTGTTAACCCATCTGATTGCGCATGAAACTGGATTAGAAGTTGGTGAATTTATCCATACTTTAGGTGATGCTCATCTCTATTCAAATCATGTGGAACAAATGAAAGAACAACTTTCAAGAGAAATGCGTGCGTTTCCTAAATTAGTTTTAAATACAGAAAAAAAATCTGTGTTTGACTTTGAAATGGATGATATCAAGGTTGAAGGCTATGAACCTCATCCAGCAATCAAAGCGCCAATCGCAGTATGAACACAGAAAGGATGATGAAATGTTAGCTGCTATCTGGGCACAAGATGAAAATGGGTTGATCGGTAAAGAAGACCAACTGCCTTGGCGATTACCCAATGATCTGAAGTTTTTTAAACAAATGACTGAAGCAAACACTTTAGTTATGGGAAGAAAAACATTTGAAGGTATGGGAAGTCGTCCGTTGCCTAACCGTCAAACAATCGTGATGACAAGAGATCGTGATTACCAAGCTGACAATGTCATGGTTATGCACGAGATTGAAGAAGTATTGGACTATGCAAAGGAAAACGATGGCATTTTGTTCGTTGCGGGAGGATCAGCTATTTATAAAGAATTTCTTCCTTTTTGTTCGGTGCTGTATCGTACAGTCATCCATCATTCTTTTATAGGGGATACTTATTTTCCAGAAGTTGATTGGGATCAATGGTCATTAATCAATATCAGCCAAGGGGAGATGGACGAAAAAAATCCTTATGCCCATCAATTTGAAACATATCAACGAAAAAGAAAATAAATAACCAATGAAAAAAGGTATTTCCTGAAAGCTTGTTTAGCACATTTTGGGAAATATCTTTTTTAATAAAGTTGAAAGGATCAATACCACATCTTTGGATGAAAACGGAATCGTTCGTAGAGGTATTTAATGAAAAAACGTCTGTTGTCTGTTATACTTAAAAAAGAAATTGCCTTTATTAGTACTTGTTGTAAACCAAAAGGCATCTTGTTAAAGGAAGAGTGAGATAGTATGACAAATGTAAAAATCGTAACAGATTCTTCTTGTACAATGGAAAAAAGTGTGCGAGATAACTTAAATATCCAGGTGATGCCACTAGCTATCATGATCGATGGCGTGGTCTATCCTGATGACGATCAATTAGGTGGAGAAAAATTCATGGATATGATGGCTCAAGCTAAATCATTACCAAAAACGAGTCAACCGCCAATCGGTGAATTTATTTCAACCTATGATCAACTTGGCGAAGATGGCAGTGAAGTTATCTCGATCCATATGACTAAAGGATTGAGTGGAACGGTTGAAGCGGCCCGTCAGGCAAGCAATCTGACTAAAACGAAAGTGACTGTCATCGATAGTGATACAACCGATCAGGGGCTGTCCTTCCAAGTAATCCGCGCTGCTGAACTTGCACAAGCAGGAAAAAGTGCTGATGAGATTCTTGAAGAAATCAAAAAAGTACAAGAAAATACAAAATTATATATTGGGATCTCTACATTAGATAACTTAGTCAAAGGTGGGCGCATTAGCCGAGCAACTGGTTTATTGTCAAGTGTATTGAACATACGTGCTGTGATGAATTTCACTCATGGAGAGTTGATCCCAGTTGCTAAGGGTCGAGGAAAGAAAACCTTTGACAAATGGTTCAATAATTTGAAGAAAGAATTAAAAGAGCTACCAAATGTTCGTCAAATTGGGATCTCTCATGCAGATGCTCAAGAGCTTGCTCAAGAATTTAAAGAAGGACTACAAGAATTATTTCCTGATATGACGATTCCTGTTCTACACACGAATCCAGTTATTGCAACACATACGGGGAAAAACGCCTTTGCAATCATGTATTACGTTGACTAAATCAAGAGGATAAATCATTGGTCAGTTAGCCATTGATTTTATCCTTTTTTTCTTTATAATAATTCTTATTTTTTTCAGAAACACTACCTTTTTATTTTAATTTTTGGTAACATAAGAAACAATCGAATAATATGAGGTGAATGATATGAAATTAACAAAACGACAACTATTGCTCGTTTTGTTCCCATTACTTATCGCTATATTTGTATATTTAGGACTATCTTTATCGATTCCAAAAGCTAAACCGCTATTAAAACCAGCAGCGACAGTTAGTCAAAAGACGGATCAAAAAGAAAAAATCCATTATGTAGCTATCGGCGATTCGTTAACTGAAGGAATAGGAGATCAAACGAAACAAGGTGGTTTTGTTCCATTAGTAGCCAACGATTTAAAAGATCGCTATGATCTGACTGCTGTTGAAATTGAAAACTATGGGGTAAACGGTGAACGGAGCGATCAAATTTTAAAACGGCTCAAGAAAAATTCAGAGATTCAAACAAACATTAAATCAGCTGACTTTATCACTTTGACAGTGGGCGGAAATGACTTAATGAAAGTGATTCAAAACGATCTATTTGGGATCAGTATCCAATCATTTAAGCGACCATTACAAAAGTATCAGAAAAATGTTGAACAACTGATAGAAGAAATTAGGAAGTTAAATGGTCACGCACCGGTTTACATCTTAGGTATTTATAATCCATTCTATTTGAATTTCCCTGAGATTAAAGACATGCAGACGATTGTGAACAACTGGAATGCTGGGACTGAGTCTGTTGTCAAAAATGCGGACAACTGCTATTTTATCCCAATCAATGATTTGCTATATCAAGGGTTAAACCAAAAAGTTGGCGTAACTGAAGAAGGAACGAATCAGTCAAGTACTAGCGAAAGTACGTCAAATAGCAAAAATAATGTATTGTATGAAGAAGATCATTTTCATCCTAATAACTTAGGCTATCAATTGATGGCAAATGCTGTACGAGATGAATTAATTGAAACGCAAGACCAATGGTTGCCAAGGGAGGATCAGAAATAATGGAAAAACGCTCAAAAAAGGTTTCGACACAAACGAATACTGAAATTCAAAAGAAAAATTATTGGAAATGGGCTTTTTTGATCCTTTTAGGGGTTGTTCTTGGATCAAGCATCTTTTTAGGCACTCGGATTTTTGCGAATCGAGAACCGGATTTTGCTAAGGTACCAGCGATCACCCAAAGACAAGGAGATCCAGTCTTGACCATCAACACCAATAAAGAAAAGGTCAATCAAATGATCAGTTTTTTCTTGACAGATTATCAAAAAGACCAAGGTATTCAATATAAATTTTATCTTGAAAATGAAGCGATGTTGAATGGTACGTTTGAAGTATTAGGATTTCCAATCAACTTTTATCTGTACTTTGATCCATATGTGATGGAAAATGGAAATGTCCAATTAAAAGCGAAAAGTCTTTCGATCGGCACATTGAGTTTACCGATCAAAGATATCATGAATATGATCAAGCGAAATTATAAGTTGCCTGATTGGATTGAAATCAATACGGATGATTTGACGATCATGCTACGTTTAGATCGCTTCCGTATGCAAAATGGTATGTACATCAAAGCAGATAAAATTGATTTAGTGAATGATGACATTCGTTTTAGTCTATATCTACCTAAAGAAACTGGGGAAAAGACAACGAGCAATAAAACGACAAAGAATACTGATACCACCGACACGAGTGTAACGAAGTAAACAGTGGGTCATCGACGGGAGAGAGAAGGATGGAAAGAGCAATTTTTGCTGGAGGATGCTTTTGGTGTATGATTCAGCCCTTTGATACGCTACCAGGGATTCATACGATCATGTCTGGCTATACAGGTGGACATGTGCCATCTCCAACCTATGAACAAGTCAAATCTAAAACGACTGGTCATACAGAAGCGGTAGAGATCATCTATGATCCAGAGAAAATATCATATCAAGAATTAGTGGAAATTTATTGGCAGCAAACCGATCCAACGGATGCATTTGGACAATTTGAAGATCGTGGCGAGAATTATCGGCCGGTTATTTACTTTACGACAAATGAACAGAAGAGAATCGCGGAAGAAAGTAAAAATCGATTAGCGGCTAGTGGTCGGTTTACAAAACCGATCGTGACCACGATTGAAAAAGCACAACCATTTTATTTGGCTGAGCCAGAGCATCAAGATTATTATAAAAAAAATCCTGAAAATTTTGAGCGAAACCATGCAAGAAGAGCGGCTTTCGTCAAAGAAAACTGGGAGGAAAGAATGTGAATCAAAGCTTCTATCATTATTTAATGACTCTTCGTGGCGGTAAACAAGCAGATCAACAGTCTGTTTTCGCCACAGAAGCAGGAAAAGATATCCAGTTTCCTAAACATAGTACGAGTTATGAAGAAATTTCCGATTATCTAGAATTGAATGTGGATTATTTGTCATCTATGGATATATTTGATGAGGTGTGGGAAAAATATTTAGAAAACAGCCATTGATTCTGCGTTTGTTTTCTTCATTTTTTAGAAAAGATCAAAGAGAAAACATCTAGTCGCATTTTTTGGTTTTTTTTTCTATAATAGAGAAAGAACGATAACCTTGAGAGTGGAATGATGGATATTGACAAAAAAACAACGCTATATCGACCGTTTTTGGCTTATAATCAAATATGTACTTTGCTCCATCTTGATCGCTTTTATTTTAAGAGGATTTCTTCTTATTCCAGTGCCAGTGGAAGGTAATTCGATGGAAAACGTCTTGAAACAAGGTGACATGGTTGTAATGGAAAAATTTTCTGAAATCAGACGGTTTGACGTAGTTGTTTTTCAATTGGCTGATGGAACGATTTATATCAAACGAGTGATCGGGTTGCCAGGAGAGACAATTAGCTATGAGAATGATCAGCTGAAAGTGAATGGAAAAGTGGTCGAAGAACCTTTTCTAACGAAAAATAGAAAGTCAGATAATGAAAGTAGTCCTTATACAACGGACTTTACTCTGGAAGAATTAACGAATAAGACAAAGCTGCCAGCCGACAGTTACTTTGTTTTAGGGGACAATCGACGTGTTTCGAAAGACAGTCGCTCCTTTGGTATGATTACAGGAAGCGAAATATTGGGTAAGGCTCGCTTTGTTTACTATCCTTTGAACGAGATAAAATGGATTGGGTAAAGAAAAGAGATCATTCAGGATGATTTCAAGGCGCTAATGCCACCGCTAATTTGTTTTAGAGTGAAGAGGGAAGCGACCTCCAAAAGTTAGATTTTCTGTTCTAACTTTTGGAGGTCGCTTTTTTACTTGATTAAAATAGTACAATTAAGATATAAAATGAACTAATTTCTTGCCATTTTATGTTCTAAAAGAGATGATAGGAGAAAAAGTAAGAAGGGATAAAAGTGCGCTATCATATCATGGAAAGTTTAGATATTCGGAGAAATCTAGCAACAGAGGAATATCTTATGAACAATTTTGACAGTGATGAACCTTTGTTTTTATTATATATTCAAAAACCTTGTGTGATTATTGGACGAAACCAAAATAGTTATGAAGAAATCGATCTCAAGTATTTAAGGGAAAAAAACGTGACACTCACTCGGCGAACCTCAGGTGGAGGAGCTGTATATGATGACTTAGGAAATCTAAGCTTTAGCTTTGTGACCAGCAAAAATGCAATGAAATTTGGTGAATATGAATCCATTACCTCGCCTATTATCACAGCATTAAGAAAAATGGGCGCAACCAAAGCAGAAGTTGGTGGACGTAATGATATGTATATCGAAGGAATGAAATTTTCTGGTAATGCCATGTATACGAAAAAAAATCGGTTATACTCACATGGTACATTAATGTATGATGTTGATTTGTCCGTTCTTGATAAAATTTTGACGGTTTCCAAAGAGAAAATTGAGTCTAAAGCAACGAAATCAGTAAAAAAAAGTGTGACGAATCTGAAACCATTTTTAAAAGAAAAATATCAATTTGAAAAAACCGCTGACTTTAGAGATGCACTGATTTGTGAAGTCTATCAGGTCGATGATCTGCAAGAAATTGAAGATAAAAGGGTAGATTTGACGAAGAAAGATGAACAAAACATTGAACAAATCGTCCAGAATCGTTATGCTAATGATGATTGGGTCTATGGTGAAACACCAAGGTTTTCGGTGAAACGCAGAATCAGGCTCCCCAAAGTTGGAATTGTGGACGTCCGTTTGTCGACACTGCATGGGAGAATCAATGAGATTCGTTTTTATGGTGATTTTTTTGGACAAAAAGATGTAAGTATTCTTGAACAACAATTACTTGGTCAAAAATTTATTTATGAAGAAATAAAAAACGCATTAAATGATATGACTGTTTCAGATTATATCTTTCATTTTAATAACGAAGATCTACTAGCACTACTATTTTAGTCAAACAAGCCAAAATAAGTGCATAGGAGACCAAGATAATTTATCTAAAAAAGCCTTCCATCTGTTTTTCTAATGGAGGGCTTTAAAAAATTTACATTTTCATCCAGACAGGCTCTAATATATTTCCATCTAAATCTTGGACTTCAAGTGAAAACATTTCTTCTTCAGACATGCCCATATCGACTTCATGATAGCTTCCGCCATTTTCTTTCGCCGTATTCGCAAACTTTTTAACTTCATCCGCATTTGCTACACTAAAAGAAATCAAGGCGCCACTTGTTTTTTTATTATCTGCGATTTCTTTGTCTTTTAAGAATTTTTTGTAAAAACCGTGAGAGAGTAACATGATCCAAAATGTGTCGTCCCAAACCACAGCGCTTGCTTCGTCAGTTGAAAATTCTTCATTTTTCTTAAAGCCCAATTTTTCATAAAAAGCAACAGACTTGTCTACATCTTCAACGGGGAAATTAACAAAAACCATACTGTTCATTTGTACCTCTCCTTTCTTTTATCCTATCATCTATCAAAATGTAAACGTTGTCAAAAGATGCGTGCTGAAAGAATTCTTCTTTACAGTTTTATAAACGTTCATTAAATATATTTATCGGCAGAATACTAGAAAAAACGATTAAACCCAATCGAATGTCGTTCATCATTAAAGACAGGAACATTCTTCATTTGAAGAAGCAGGGTACACCTGAATAGGGAGGAAGTATTGAAATGTTTCCTATCTCTTGCAATCTTCTTGCGAAAAAGTGCAACCTCATGGAAAGGAATTGAATATGGTATGCGTACGGCTTAAACTGAGAGTATCAAAGCAAGGAGGAGAAAATTTGAGAATAAAATTTGGAATTGATAATCACATTGCACAGGATACAGTGAAGGTAACTACCCATTCTTCTTGCGAAAAAACGTGGGGGAGAATAAAAGAAGCTATTCTGACTACGGAGCAAACAATCGTAGTAATTGATGCAAAAACAAATAAGAAAGTTTCCAGGCTATTAAGTGATGTCTCCTCAATCGAGTCAAAAGAACAGATGTGTCATGTCGTTTTTACATCAAATGAGAGGTATCTATTAGCTGTACGGTTAAAAATAGTTGAGAAGCAATTTACAAGTTACGGATTTGTGCGGATCAACATTAGTACGCTGGTTAATCGATCTTTTATTAAAGCTTTTCGTTCTACGGATAATGCACGGGTTGAAATTGAAATGAAAAATGGTTCTAAATTTATTGTGAATCGTCACTATGTAAAAAAATTTAAGGAGATGTGGGTATGAGTAAACAGATAAAACATAATTTTTTTCAAACGTTCTCGTTAAGCAGCATCTGGTTGATATTTATAATAACAAGCTTCTTTGCGAAAGGACAGATGATCCATGTTTATTTTCTTTGGCACGTAATGGGTGTTAGTCTAGTTTGTGCATTAGTCTTTGGTGTGATGTATGATGTGCTTTGGAATCATCTTACGCTGAAACCAGTCAGTAATATTTTGATTGCGACTGTTGGAAATACAGTTGCGGGTTTAGCGATTTTCAATTTGCTTTCATTCAAACTGCCTTTGGCAATTTCACCAATTAATCTTTTGGCAATTTATCTTATTTTAAATTTGATCTTACACACCATTGCTTTTTATCTATACGCAAAAAATGAGAGCAAAAAGCAAGCAAGAGCGTTAAATAAAAAAATAAATAACTCAATCGATTAAACGTTAGAAAGCAAGTTGGAAGTTTTCCACTCATTTTTAACTGAAAAAGGATAATCGATAGTTGATGATTCCAAAATTCAGAATCGATAATAAAGTGAAAAAATATCTAAAATTATATTGAGTAATGGATCACGAAGAAGTCTTAAAGGATGTGTTATCTCACCAATTTGTAGCATGGAGGAATTAAGAACCCAGAGAACGGAAAATGCCAAAATGAGAGTGCGATTAGTAGGGAAATATGATAAAATACGGAACAGGCGCCTTTTTGTTATTTATAATGATGTATTTTCTTTTTATTAATAGTAATAAAAGTACAAAATATGTTTGATAAAGAAAAATACCCTAAGGCGTTGAGATTTAGTATCATGATAGAAGGATTATTCTGCCGAACCACTGATGAATAAAAAGCGGTATCCACTTTAAAAAATTGTAAAGTCAGGATAAATGCATAAAAATAATCGCTGATCTTAGGTTCATGGTAGTATGGATAGTTGCAGAGCTGCTTTTGAAAGAGTCTACCCAATAATTGTTTTGAATAATATAAGGAAAATGAGCCTAATCAACTTACTTGATGGTAGTAGACTTGTATGCATAGATTTACTAAGGTTAAATATGATAATGTAAGAATAAGGTTTGAAATCCTTATATGAAAGGAATGAATTTATTCTATGACGATCCAATGGTTTCCAGGGCACATGGCAAAAGCCCGTCGTGAAGTTTCTGAGAAAATGAAATATGTCGATATCGTCTTTGAATTAGTCGATGCACGATTACCTTTGTCTTCACGTAATCCAATGCTTGATCAGATCATCCAACAAAAGCCAAGGTTGGTATTATTAAATAAAGCTGATCTAGCAGACCCCCAACAAACGAAGTTATGGCAAACGTATTTTCAACAACAAGGTCATCAAGCATTAGCGATTACCGCTCAAGAGAGTAAAGGGATCAAAGCGTTGATTCCAGCAGCCAAAGAAGCACTGAAAGAAAAAAGAGCACGTGATGCCGCTCGAGGGATCAAACCACGAGCAATCAGAGCCATGGTTTTAGGTATTCCAAATGTCGGGAAGTCAACATTGATGAACCGCTTAGTTGGGAAAAAAATTGCGCAAACAGGTAATAAACCTGGTGTGACAAAAGGACAACAATGGTTGCGCCTAGGTAGCGAATTAGAGTTATTAGATACGCCAGGAATCTTATGGCCTAAATTTGAAGATGAAGAGATCGGTAAAAAACTAGCACTAACCGGAGCCATTAAAGACCAGTTAGTTCATTTAGATGATCTCGCTATCTATGGCTTAGATTTTTTCGCTCGTTACTATCCAGGAAGAATTGCGGAGCGCTATCAGTTGCCAGAAGAAGCAGAACAACAATTAGCACCTGAATTATTGATGACGATTACTGCAAAGCGTGGCTATAAAGATGATTATGATCGTGGTAGTGAAGTGGTAGTCTTCGATATCCGTCAAGGAAAACTTGGGCGCTACACGTTAGATCGATGTGAAGAAATGGGGAAAACAAGCGATGAGTGAATCGATCCAAAGTATCAAGGAACGATTAAAAACAGTGACGTCGTTAACTGATCCCTTCATTGCCGAACTAAAGCAAGATCAGCGAAAAGGGGTACAACAAGCGCTTCGATCCTTTGAGAAACAAGTAAAAAAAACGGCATTGATCCAAGAAAAATATTTGGAAATGTCATTATTTGAGAAGCAGGCATATGAACAAGGATATGAATGGATTGCGGGGATTGATGAAGTAGGGCGTGGGCCTTTAGCAGGGCCAGTAGTAGCGGCCGCTGTCATCCTACCTAAAGACGAACCGATCCTTGGATTAAATGACTCGAAACAATTATCAGAAAAAAAACGAGAACTGCTTTATGACCAAATCCAACAAAAAGCACTTGCTATCGGTATCGGCATCATTGATGAAAAAAAGATTGATGAGGTCAATATTTATGAGGCAAGTAAACTAGCAATGATTCAAGCTGTAGAAAAGCTGGCGATACGTCCAAATTATCTCTTAATTGATGCCATGACACTGGATTTGCCAATCCAGCAAGAAAAATTGATCAAGGGAGATGCTCGTTCAGTTTCTATTGCGGCAGCAAGTATCATTGCAAAAGTTTATCGTGATGATTTAATGAAAAAATATGATGAACTATATCCAGGTTATGGTTTTGGCCATAATGCTGGTTATGGAACGAAAGAACATCTACAAGGCTTAGCAACACAAGGAATTACCCCTATTCATCGACGCTCTTTTGCACCGATAAAAAATTATTTATCTTAAGATGTTTGACCGTCTCTTGCGTATTTTATTTAAAAGTAACTTCGAGAGGCGGTTTTCGTTCATGGATCAGATTGAAGGATTTTTACTTAAATTAGCTTATGCGAAAGGAATTAGCAGTCAAGGAAAATGGGCGGTTGTCCAGGCTTTATTGGAAGCTCAAACAAGCGAGTTGTCTTCTTATGAAATCATTGAAATCGCAAAAATTGTTCGTCATCGAGAAAAATTTCAAGAAAGTTGGCGGCAAATCAATCAAAATTTTGCGAAATTTAAAACAGCTCAGTCATTCATTACTTGTCTTGACCCGTGCTATCCCCCGCAACTTTTTCATCTTGCGACACCACCGATTCTTTTATTTTATTCTGGTGATCTTTCTCTACTAAAACAAAAGATGCTCAGTGTGGTTGGGGGCAGGAAAACCTCGGTCTTGGCAAAAAAAGTTGTACATGAACTTTTAACTCCGGTCATAGATGCTAACTATGTCATCGTTAGTGGCTGTGCCAAAGGAATCGATACATACGCACATTTGGCTGCGATTAAAAATACTGGAAAGACGATTGCGGTAATCGGTACAGGAATTAAAAAAGCCTACCCAAAGGAAAACCAATTTCTTCAAGCAGAAATTGGAAAGAATCATCTTTTACTTAGTGAATATCCACCATACGAAGGACCAAAACAATACCGCTTTCCCATGAGAAATCGAATCATTGCTGCTTTGTCACAAGGCACTTGTGTCATTGAAGCAAAGCAAAAGAGTGGTTCTTTGATAACAGCACAACAAGCGTTAGAAATCGGTCGAACTGTTTTTTCTGTACCTGGAAATATTTTGACACAATACTCAACTGGCTCCCATCAACTAATTCAAGATGGTGCTGTTTGTGTGATTTCTGGTGAAGATTTATTGTTCGAGTTGAAAGAATAACAGGAACTTCTCATTTGATTTTCTTGACAAACGTTTTCTGAATGGATATGATAAGCTACGATTTGTATGAGTCCGCTTAATATAGTAGGAACATGTCAATGGAAAGGAGTCCATTCAGTAATGGCATATAAATATTTAGTGATTGTGGAATCACCTGCAAAGGCCAAAACCATTGAAAAATATCTTGGTCGTAATTATAAAGTAATGGCCAGTGTCGGTCATATACGTGATTTACCTAAAAGTAAAATGGGAATTGATGTCGAAAACAACTATGAACCCCATTATATTTCAATTCGCGGAAAAGGCGATGTGATCAAAAGTTTAAAATCAGCAGCAAAAAAAGCGCAAAAAGTTTATCTTGCAAGTGACCCGGATAGAGAAGGGGAAGCAATTGCTTGGCATTTAGCCTATTTACTAGGTTTAGATTTATCAGAAAAAAATCGTGTGGTTTTTAACGAAATTACTAAGGAAGCGGTAAAAGCAGCTTTCAAGGAACCAAGAACGATCGACGTGGATTTAGTGGATGCCCAACAAGCAAGACGGGCGTTAGACCGCTTGGTGGGCTACTCCATCAGTCCAATCCTATGGCGCAAAGTCAAAAAAGGATTAAGTGCTGGAAGAGTACAGTCTATTGCATTAAAAATTATCATTGATCGTGAAAAAGAAATCCGTGATTTCATTCCAGAAGAATACTGGAGCATTGACGGTAATTTCAAAAAAACACGTAAAAAATTTAAAGCAAACTTTTGGGGAATTGATGGCAAGAAAAAGAAATTGCCTGATGCCCAATCCGTAAAAGAAGTTACTGATCGTATTGATGGACCAGATTTCACCGTTCAAAAAGTCGAAAAGAAAGAACGGAAACGAAATCCAGCAAACCCATTTACTACGAGTAGCCTACAACAAGAAGCTGCTAGAAAATTGAATTTTAGAACACGGAAAACGATGATGGTTGCGCAACAATTATATGAAGGGATCTCCTTAGGTAAGCAAGGGACTGTAGGTTTGATCACATATATGCGTACCGATTCAACACGGATCGCTGAGACTGCGAAAGCAGAAGCGGCTACCTTCATCGAAGAAACTTACGGGAAAGAATTTTCTAGTCATGCACAACGTAAAATCAAAAATGCGCAAGGTGCGCAAGACGCCCATGAAGCAGTTCGCCCGACAAGTGTCCTACGTACTCCTGAGGAAATCAAACAATATTTAGACAAGGACCAATTAAAACTCTACACCCTTATCTGGTCACGATTTGTTGCTAGTCAAATGACACCAGCGATATTAGATACCATGAAAGTTACCTTAGAACAAAATGGCGTACTTTTTATTGCGAATGGCTCTAAAGTTAAATTTAAAGGGTTCATGCAAGTCTATGTTGAAGGCAGAGATGATGGGAAAGAAGATAAAGAAAATATCTTACCAGAACTAGCACAAGGGGACATTGTTCAATCAGTGGACATTGAACCGAAGCAACATTTCACACAACCGCCAGCAAGATTCAGTGAAGCAACTTTAATCCGTGCTTTGGAAGAAAATGGTGTGGGACGTCCTTCCACTTATGCGCCAACGCTGGATACGATCCAACGACGTTACTATGTCAAATTGACACAAAAACGCTTCGAACCAACTGAATTGGGTGAAATCGTCAATTCTTTGATTTGTGATTTCTTCCCCCAAATCGTCGATATCCATTTTACCGCTGAAATGGAAGGTGATTTGGATAAAATTGAAGAAGGAAAAGAAGCATGGATCGAAGTGGTGGATCGTTTCTACAAACCATTTGAAAAAGAATTGACCAATGCAGAAGAAAAAATCGAAAAAATTCAAATCAAAGATGAACCGGCTGGATTTGACTGTGATATTTGTGGGCATCCGATGGTTATAAAATTAGGAAAGTATGGTAAATTTTATGCATGTAGTAATTTTCCTGATTGTCGAAATACGAAACCAATTGTTAAAGAGATCGGTGTGACTTGTCCAGTTTGTCATGAGGGTCAGGTGATTGAACGCAAGTCTAAGAAAAACCGAATCTTTTACGGGTGTTCACGTTTTCCAGACTGTGACTTTACTTCTTGGGACAAACCAGTAGGACGAAATTGTCCGAAATGTGACCAGTATTTAGTTGAAAAGAAAGTCAAAGGCGGAAAACAAGTCGTATGTATCAATGGCGACTATGAAGAAGACATTCAAAAATAAAATGAGAAGAGGTCTTTATTTGAAAACTGTTAATGTAATAGGTGCAGGATTAGCTGGAAGTGAAGCAGCTTGGCAAGTCGCTCAAGCAGGTGTTCCTGTTCGTCTATACGAGATGCGCCCAGTGAAATCAACAGAAGCACACCATACAAGTAATTTTGCAGAGTTAGTCTGTTCCAACTCCTTGAGAGGGAATAGTTTAGCAAATGCAGTAGGTTTATTAAAAGAAGAAATGCGACGGTTAAATTCAGTCGTGATCACTTCAGCTGATGAAACAGCTGTTCCAGCTGGCGGTGCCTTAGCAGTGGATCGGGATTCTTTTTCTGAGACGATCACACGTAAAGTCAAAGAACACCCGCTAGTAACAGTCATCAATGAAGAAATCACTGAAATTCCAGAAGGGATCACGATCATTGCTACTGGTCCCTTAACCTCTCACCCGTTAGCTGAAAGTATTAAAGCATTCAATGGTTCTGACGGATTCTATTTTTATGATGCAGCAGCACCGATCGTAGACAAAGCAACGATCGATATGGATAAAGTCTATTTAAAATCACGCTATGATAAAGGGGAAGCAGCTTATCTAAACTGTCCAATGACTGAAGAAGAGTTTAAAGCATTCCACGAAGCTTTAACAACAGCTGAAGTAGCCGAACTTAAATCATTTGAAAAAGAAAAATACTTTGAAGGCTGTATGCCGATCGAAGTGATGGCTCAGCGTGGCTTTAAAACAATGCTGTTTGGTCCAATGAAACCAGTTGGATTAGAAGATCCAAAAACCGGTAAACGCCCTTATGCGGTGATCCAGTTACGTCAGGACAATGCCGCTGCCTCATTGTATAACATCGTTGGTTTCCAAACGCACTTAAAATGGGGAGAACAAAAACGGGTTTTCCGTATGATCCCAGGTTTAGAAAACGCAGAATTTGTCCGTTATGGTGTAATGCACCGCAACAGTTTTATGAATTCACCAGAATTATTGAAACCAACTTATCAATCAACGAAGCGTGAAGACTTGTTCTTTGCAGGACAAATGACTGGTGTGGAAGGTTATGTTGAAAGTGCAGCTAGTGGTTTGCTTGCAGGGATCAATGCTGCTCGTTTAGCTAAAGAAAGTGAGCCGATTGAGTTTCCACGAGAAACAGCGATTGGGAGTATGGCGTATTATATTACACATGCTGAAGGAAAACATTTCCAACCAATGAATGCGAATTATGGTTTGTTCCCTGAATTACCAGAGCGCATTCGTGACAAAAAAACACGTTATGAAGCGATTGCTCAAAGAGCACTTCAGGCAAATGAACAAATAAAAAAAGAATTAATTGATGAAGTAACAGCTCAGTAACATGAAGTGAGCCCGGGACAAAGGTGTTCCGGGCTCTTTACTAGGCATAAAACAAATATACAACGCATCTTTTATTTGCAGTGTTCCAAAAGGATTTTTTCTTTTGGTAAAAAATGAGTAAATATCAGATTAAAAAAAAGGTCGTAATCTAAGAAATTTGTCAAATTAATTGTTTCAATTGTGAACAAACTTAGAAATATTGATTAAATTCTGACAATTTATTTGTTTTTTTAATTTTGCTATGCTAAATTTATCTCTGGGATTAAAAGGAAGGTGATAAAATGCTAGAACAAACGTGGAAAGATAAGTTTTTGCGTTATTTAATCGTGGAACGTGGTTACTCTGAAAAAACACGAGAAGCATACGAGGAAGACCTCACTAATTTTGAAAGATTTCTTACAGAATCAGGAGAGGATGATTTATTAAAAATCAATCACTTAGATGTTCGAGTGTATTTAAGTTACCTAACTGATGAAAGATATAGCAGAAATTCGATCAGTCGTAAGATTGCAAGTCTGCGCTCTTTTTATCAATACCTTTTAAAAGAAGAAGTGATCAAAGAAAATCCTTTTTCTTATGTCCACCTAAAAAAGAAAAATTTGAAACTACCTCGCTTTTTTTATGAGAATGAAATGCAAGTATTATTTGACAGTGTCAAAGGAGAAAAACCTTTAGATTTGAGGAACCAAGCGCTATTAGAAGTTCTTTACGGTTCGGGGATTCGATTAAGCGAGTGCAGTAATTTGAAACTAGCAGAAATCGATTTCGACTCCGAAGTCATGTTGATTCATGGTAAAGGGAATAAAGAACGGTATGCACCACTTGGTTCATTCGCACAAGATGCCTTACAAGAGTATTTTGAAAAAGGGCGAAAGGTGCTGATGGATAAATACCACAAGAGTCATGACTATGTTTTTGTGAACCATCATGGTGAACCAATTACGCCAACAGGGATCGAGTATGTATTGAATCAAGTGATTAAAAAGAGTAGTTTAGATAGTTCGATCCATCCACATATGCTGCGGCATACCTTTGCTACACACTTGCTGAATAATGGTGCAGATATGCGGACAGTTCAAGAGCTGTTGGGTCATGCTAATCTATCTACTACACAGATCTATGCTCACGTGACAAAAGAAAGTTTACAAAAAAATTATCGCTCGTTTCATCCAAGAGCGTAATAGAAAAGGATCAGTAATCTTAATTGGGAGGAAATAACTATGGTAGAATCACAATTTCATTCAACGACGATTTGTGCCGTTGAAAAAGATGGAAAATTTGCAATGGCAGGTGACGGTCAAGTTACAATGGGCGAATCCGTGGTGATGAAAGGAAGCGCAAGAAAAGTCCGTCGAATCTATAATGATGAAGTCATCGTAGGATTTGCTGGAAGTGTCGCAGACGCATTTACATTGGAAGAAAAATTTGAAGGCAAATTAAATGAATACAATGGTAATTTACAGCGAGCTGCAGTGGAATTAGCGCAAGAATGGCGGACACAACAGTCCATGCAAAAACTAGAAGCAATGTTGATCGTAATGAATGAAAAAGAAATGTTATTAGTTTCAGGTACTGGGGAAGTGATTGCACCAGATGATGGAATTTTGGCTATTGGTTCAGGAGGGAATTTTGCATTAGCTGCTGCTCGAGCAATGAAGAACTACGCACAAAACGACATGAGTGCCAAAGAAATCGCAGAGAATGCATTGAATATTGCAGCAGACATTTGTATCTTTACAAATCATAATATTATTGTGGAAGAATTATAGAGGTGAAGAAGAATGTATGAATTAAAACAAACACCAAGACAAATCGTTAATGAATTAGATCAATATATCATTGGACAACAAGCAGCTAAAAAATCAGTTGCGGTCGCTTTGCGCAATCGCTATCGCCGTTTACAATTAGATGAAAAAATGCAACAAGATATCACACCTAAAAATATGCTGATGATCGGACCAACAGGGGTAGGGAAAACAGAGATCGCTCGCCGATTGGCAAAAATCGTCAACGCTCCTTTCGTGAAAGTAGAAGCAACGAAATTTACAGAAGTAGGTTATGTTGGTCGAGATGTGGAGTCGATGGTTCGTGATCTAGTAGAAAATGCGATCCAGATCGTTGAAAAAGAACAATATAGTCGTGTATATACTGAAGCTAAGAAAAGAGCAGAAAAACGATTAGTAAAAGTGCTGGTTCCTGGAATTAAAAAAGAACAAAAACAAACAGGAAATCAATTTGAACAAATGATGAACATGTTCAATGTTGCGCAACAAAATACAGCAGAACCGCAAGAAGAAGTGACTGAAGAAATCCGTGTCAATCGGAAAACGGTTCTAGAACAATTACAAAAAGGTTTACTTGATAACCGTCAAGTAACAATCGAAATAGAAGAACAAAAGAAACCAGCTCCAATGATGAACAATGGTTTGGAACAGATGGGCATTGATTTAAATGAAACATTAGGGGCGCTAACACCGAAGAAAAAGGTTGAGCGCACGTTAGCAGTAAAAGATGCACTTGAACTGTTGATCAAAGAAGAATCAAGTAAACTAGTCAAAGATGCTGACATCCATAGTGAAGCCATTCAATTAGCACAATCAAGCGGGATCATTTTTATTGATGAAATCGATAAAATCACTTCAAAATCACAACAATCTGGTGAAGTATCACGTGAAGGCGTCCAAAGAGATATCCTGCCAATCGTTGAAGGTTCACAAGTGAACACGAAGTATGGAGTTATCCAAACGGATCACGTCTTATTTATTGCTTCTGGTGCCTTCCATTTATCAAAACCAAGTGATTTGATTCCAGAATTGCAAGGACGTTTTCCAATACGTGTAGAATTAGATGATTTAACTGCAGATGACTTTATTAAAATCTTGACTGAACCAAACAATGCACTAATCAAACAATACGTAGCATTAATTGGTACAGAAAATGTTTCAGTTATCTTTACGAAAGAAGCAATTGAGAAAATCGCTCAAATCGCTTATGATGTGAACCGCGATACAGACAATATCGGAGCTAGACGTTTGCACACGATCTTAGAAAAATTGTTAGAAGACTTATTGTTTGAAGCACCTGACATGCAAATGGGAGAAATCACGATTACGGAAGCTTATGTAGAAGAAAAATTAGGTTCGATTGTAGCAAATGAAGATTTAAGTCGTTTTATTTTATAAAATCGGAGGAAGAAAATGACGGATTTATTAACAAAAACCCGCAATATCAACAAATTATTACAACAAAAAAATACTTTCGATCTGCGAGCTGATTTACCTTACGATAAAATGGCTGTGACATTAGGTGCTATTTTAGATAGTAATGTCTATATCATTAGCAGTGAAGGAGTTTTATTAGGCTATGATGAACGTCATGATGTCAACAATGAACGGATAAAAATGATGTTTGTTGAAAAGCAATTTCCCGATTCTTATACTGACACAGTTGATCAATTGAACAAAACGGAAGCCAATATTCCGATCAGTAGTGAAATGACTGCTTTTCCTTTTGAAGCAAGAGAAAAATACCCATTTGGTTTGACGACAGTAGTCCCTATTTTTGGTGCTGGCGAGCGGTTAGGAACCATTATTTTATCAAGGATGGAACAAGCCTTTACCGATGAAGACCTAGTGTTAGCTGAATATGGTGCGACGGTAGTCGGCATGCAGATCCTTTATCAAAAATCACGTAGTATTGAAGCGGATGTCAGAAGTGCAACAGCTGTCCAAATGGCGATCAATACTTTGTCTTATAGCGAATTGAAGGCAGTTCAAGCGATTTTTGATGCCTTAGAAGGCGATGAAGGACGTTTAACAGCATCCAATATTGCGGATAAAATTGGGATCACTCGCTCAGTGATCGTCAATGCATTACGTAAATTAGAGTCAGCTGGGATCATTGAATCACGCTCCCTTGGGATGAAAGGGACGTATTTAAAAGTTCTAAATTCCAGATTCAAAGAAGAATTAACAAAACACAGTTACTAAAAATCTATGACCGATTGATTAGATGAATCTATTCAGTAGGAACGAAGTAAACAAAAAGAGTCTCCTTTGGGTTTTCTTTTCGCTGAAACACACGAGTAATGCCAAGGATGATTCGGATACTTCTTGTTGGAAAAAATAAGAATAGCTTAGGACCTGAGACTAGCTATCTCAGGTCCTAAGATTTAACGGTGGAGGAATTATAATGACTGTAATCATTCAAAATGATCAATTGATTGCTGAAATTGCTGAACATGGAGCAGAATTGGTCAGTTTAAAATCAAAGGATAATAATCTTGAGTATATTTGGCAAGCTGATCCAGCGTATTGGGGAAGACATGCGCCCGTTTTATTTCCATTTGTTGGAAGATTAAAGGATGACCAATACACGTACCAAGGAAAGACTTATTCAATGGGGCAACATGGCTTTGCGAGAGATATGGATTTTGAAGTAATCGAACATGGTCAAGAATTAGCCAGCTTTTTGTTAAGAAGCACACCCGAGACCAAAAAAAATTATCCTTTTGATTTTGAATTAGTGATTTCTTATGAATTAGGTGGAGATGGGATCACTGTTCATTATCAAGTGGCTAATACTGGAGAAGAAGAAATGTTCTTTTCGATTGGGGGTCACCCAGCCTTTAATGTTCCTCTGGAAGAAGGATTGACTTTTGATGATTTTTATCTTGCGTTTTCACCTAAAAAATCACGTTTGCGTTTACCTTTAAGTGGGCCATATATCGATATGGAACAAAAAACACTTGGACAAACAAATACCAACCTTGCATTAGTACACGATCTTTTTGAAAATGATGCACTAGTATTTGAAACGAAAGGATTGAACGCTTATGCCATCCGTAGTGAAAAATCTAGCCACAGTGTGACATTGAGTTATAAAGATATGCCATATGTTGGGATTTGGTCACCTTATCCAAAAGAAGCGCCTTTTGTTTGTATCGAACCTTGGTGTGGTATCGCAGATACAGTAAGCAGCTCGGGAGAATTGATGGAAAAAGCTGGAATCAATCAACTAGGCGCACATGAAATTTTTCAAACAAAATATTCGATTACGGTAAAATAGTGGTTATCCTAAAGTTGTTTGATTTCAATTAATCAGAGGAAATCAGGTATAATGATTCATGTTCCCTTTATTTTGCTAATCGTTTCTTTTCGCTTCTTAACGAATCAATCATTTAAAAGCTAAAAAAACAGTTGGCTGATTAGTCAACTGTTTTTCTCTCAGGTCAATTTTTTTTCTTACTACTATTCAATCCGAAGGGGATACGACTTTCTGTATGGTTTTTGATTCGTAGGATATTCTCTTTATGGCGATAGAAAATAAAGGCAGAAACTAAAAATGCAATGATCGTCAATAGCCAGTTTTGCTTAGGTAAGATACCAGGTGCGATGTAAGGAAGGATAATCGTTGATAAAGTGATCAAAGTTGCACTGATCATACTTGTTAAACTTACCATACTAGTACAAAAGAGCGTAACAACGAAGATGATACTGGAATAGATAAAAAATAGAGGATTGAATCCAAGTAACATTCCAGCACTTGTTGCAACTGCTTTGCCTCCTTTGAAGCCAGCGAAAATAGGAAATGTATGACCTAAGATCGCACAAACACCAAACCATAGGGGATTAATGGTTGTAACGTGGAAAATAACTGGTAAGCAAGTTGCCAAGGTTCCTTTCAAGATATCCATGAACAACACAATTGTACCTGCTGTTTTTCCTAAAACTCTAAAAGTATTGGTGGTGCCAGTATTTCCGCTACCATGTTGGCGGATGTCTTTTTTGAAAAATAATTTACCTATCCAAACCCCCGAAGGAATCGAGCCTAGAAGATAGGCAAGTACCAATAATAAAATTAATTTCATTGTTCTACCTCTTTCAATTTGAAACTAATATTTATTTTATCATGAATAAAGTACGTGAACAATTGGAAATACTTGAAAGAGTGAAGGAAAGGGAGTATTATTTATGTCATTTGAAAATCCAACACAAGAAAAAATCTTCGATTATTTAAAAACAGCAAAAACGATTGCAATTGTTGGTTTGAGTAACAAGGAAGAACGAACAAGTTACCAAATTGCTCGATTTCTGCAAGAACGGGGATATCGTATCATTCCAGTGAACCCATTATTAGCAGGAGAGATCATTTTAGGCGAAAAGGTCTATGCATCGCTACAGGAAATCCAAGAACCGATCGATATCGTGGATATTTTTCGGCGTAGTGAATTTTTGCCAGAGGTAGCTGCTGACTTTTTACAGACTCAAGCAAAAGTATTTTGGGCGCAATTAGGTATCGCAAATGAAGAAGCAGCAAACAAGCTTCAATCAGCAAATCGCAAAGACATCGTCATGGATCGTTGTATAAAAATCGAGTGGAACAATATGAACGAAAAAGATAACTAAATGTTTGCATTTTAAATAACGTGAAATATTTAATCGGCAAGACAAAAGCGAACAATAGAATAAAAAAGATGGTATTCTCAAAGGTTAGTTAGTAATTAAGTTTTAATTCTTTCCTAACCTCTTTTTTTTCATGCGTATTTCTAGTATGATTATCGTGATGCGGTTTTAACCGTAAAGTATTATTGAAGGAGCGTTTGCCTTGGCAAAAAAAGTAAAGAACGAATATAATGATGCATCGATCCAGGTTCTTGAAGGATTAGAGGCAGTTAGAAAACGACCAGGAATGTATATCGGGTCAACGGATAGCCGGGGCTTACATCATTTAGTCTATGAGATCGTTGACAATGCGGTTGATGAAGCTTTATCTGGATATGGAAATGAAATTGATGTAACCATTCATGAAGACAATAGTATCACTGTGACAGATAGCGGTCGTGGTATGCCAGTTGGGATGCATGCTTCTGGTATCCCCACAGTTGAAGTGATTTTTACTGTACTACATGCCGGCGGAAAGTTCGGTCAAGGAGGATACAAGACCTCAGGGGGACTACACGGTGTCGGAGCAAGTGTGGTCAATGCTTTATCAAAATGGTTGGTTGTTACAATCGTCCGTGATGGGATTGAATACCAACAAAAATTCAGCAATGGTGGTAAGCCTGATGGTACACTGAAAAAAATCGGGAAAACCAAGAAATCCAATGGAACGACAGTTCATTTCTTACCAGATGACACGATCTTTTCCACTACTAAATTTTCTTATGATATTTTATCTGAACGTTTGCGAGAATCAGCTTTTCTTTTAAGAGGAGTAAAAATCACACTTTCTGATCTGCGTGGTGAAGAACCAATCAAGGAAGTTTTTCACTACGAAGAAGGAATCAAAGAATTTGTTGACTACCTAAACGAAGAAAAAGATACGTTGACACCAGTTGTTTATTTTTCTGGTGAAAAAGACGGTATCGAAGTCGAAGTTGCTTACCAATATAATGATGGATATTCAGAAAACGTGTTGTCATTTGTGAATAATGTCCGAACGAAAGATGGAGGCACCCATGAAGTCGGTATGAAGTCAGCGATGACGAAAGCCTACAATGAATATGCCCGAAAAGTGGGCTTGCTGAAGGAACGAGATAAGAATCTCGAAGGTAGTGATTTTAGAGAAGGTTTAGCAGCTGTTCTCTCCATTCGAGTACCTGAGAATCTCTTACAATTTGAAGGACAGACAAAAGAAAAATTGGGTACACCAATTGCCCGTACGGCAGTAGATAATGTCATTGGAGAACAAATGGGCTTTTATTTACAGGAAAACAGTGAAATGAGCCAAATGTTAGTGCGAAAAGCAATCAAAGCCCGAGAAGCTCGTGAAGCTGCCCGAAAAGCTCGAGAAGAAAGCCGTAATGGGAAAAAACGTAAAAAAGGTGAATCATTACTCTCAGGAAAACTGACACCTGCTCAATCACGAAATCCGAAAAAGAATGAATTATACCTCGTGGAGGGAGACTCTGCTGGTGGTTCAGCAAAACAAGGAAGAGACCGTAAATTCCAAGCCATCTTGCCTCTTCGTGGGAAAGTGATCAACACTGAAAAAGCAAAAATGCAAGACATCTTGAAAAACGAAGAAATCAATACGATGATCTATACGATCGGTTCAGGTGTTGGACCTGAGTTTTCAATTGAAGATTGCAATTATGACAAAATTATTATCATGACCGATGCGGATACCGATGGTGCACATATTCAAGTGCTATTACTGACGTTCTTTTATCGTTACATGAAACCATTGATTGAAGCAGGAAAAGTGTATATCGCATTACCACCGCTTTATAAGGTTTCTAAAGGTCAAGGAAAAAAACAAGTGGTCGAATATGCTTGGACAGATGATGAATTAGCAGCGACCATCAAAAAAATTGGTAAAGGCTATATGTTGCAACGCTATAAAGGTCTTGGAGAAATGAATGCAGAACAATTGTGGGAAACTACCATGGACCCAGCCTCTCGAACGTTGATTCGCGTGAGGATAGATGATGCTGCTCAAGCGGAACGTCGCGTGACGACATTAATGGGGGACAAAGTTGAACCTCGCCGAAAATGGATCGAAAATCATGTGCAATTCACGTTAGAAGAAGATGGTAGTATCTTAGATAAAAAAGAAGATATTGAAAATACAGCTACGTCCAATGAATTGTTCGATGAAGAGAAACAATCTGAATTAGTAGAAGAATAGGAGGTCACCTAATGGAAGAACGTCAAGAAGTCCAAGAACTAACCCTAGAAGAAGTGATGGGTGACCGCTTTGGACGTTACTCAAAATATATTATTCAAGAAAGAGCATTGCCAGACATCCGAGATGGATTGAAACCCGTTCAAAGACGAATTTTATTTGCGATGAATAAAGATGGCAATACTTTTGATAAAGGATTCCGTAAATCTGCCAAATCTGTCGGAAATATCATGGGGAATTATCATCCTCATGGGGACAGTAGTATTTATGAAGCCATGGTTCGGATGAGTCAGGATTGGAAGCTAAGAGAAGTACTTATAGAGATGCACGGAAATAACGGTAGTATGGATGGTGACCCACCAGCTGCTATGCGTTATACAGAAGCACGGCTCTCCCAATTGAGTGGTGAAATGTTGGCAGATATTGAAAAAAATACGGTTGATCTTGTATGGAACTTTGATGATACTGAAAAAGAACCAACTGTGTTGCCAGCGAGATATCCAAACCTATTAGTCAATGGTTCAACGGGAATTTCCGCTGGTTATGCTACGGAGATCCCTACCCATAACTTAGCAGAAGTCATTGATGGTACGATTTACCTCATTGATCATCCCCAAGCGAGTTTAGAGAAACTAATGGATTATATCCCTGGTCCTGATTTTCCTACTGGGGGAATCTTACAAGGAAAAGCAGAGATCAAAAAAGCTTATGAAACTGGACGTGGAAAAGTCATTCTGCGATCAAAGACTAAAATTGAAGCGATTAAAGGGAACAAGCAGCAAATCGTGATTTCCGAGATCCCTTATGAAGTAAATAAAGCCACATTAGTGAAGAAAATGGATGAAATCCGTTTAAATAAAAAAATCGATGGCATTGCTGAAGTTAGAGATGAAAGTGACCGCACTGGATTACAGATCGTGGTTGAATTGAAAAAAGATGCTAACGCACAAGGTATCCTCAATTACCTGTTTAAAAATACTGAACTACAAATCAATTACAACTTCAATATGGTAGCTATTGATCACATGACACCGCATCAAGTGGGGTTAAAAGATATTTTAAGTAGTTATATTGATCATCGAAAACAAGTAATCACGAAACGAAGTCAATTTGATTTAGAAAAAGCACAAAAGCGCCAGCATATCGTAGAAGGTTTAATGAAAGCTTTGTCGATCTTGGATGAAGTCATTGCCACGATTCGAGAAAGTAAAGATAAGAAAAACGCGAAGCAAAATTTAGTCGAAGTTTTTCAGTTTACGGAAGAACAAGCTGAAGCAATCGTGACGTTGCAACTATATCGTCTAACAAATACGGATATTACGGAATTACGTAAAGAATCAGAAAGCTTAATAGCACAAATCACTGAATTAAACAAAATTCTATCTAATGATAAAGAATTATTCTCAGTCATGAAGAAAGAACTTCGTGAGGTCAAGAAAAAGTATGCTAATGCACGTTTAACGACAATTGAAGACGAAATCGAAGAAATCAAAATTGATACAAAAGTGTTAGTAGCACAAGAAGATGTGATTGTCAGCGTAACGAAGGAAGGTTATGTGAAACGGACTAGTCTACGTTCATATAGTGCTTCTAAACCAGAGGAAATCGGCATGAGAGAAGGGGACTATCTCTTGTATTCTGGTGAACTAAATACCTTGGATCATGTGTTGTTGATCACCAATAAGGCAAATGTCATTTATCGTCCTGTCCATGAATTGCCAGATTTAAAATGGAAAGATGCTGGAGAACATATTTCACAAACGATTGTCAATCTTTCGGTTGATGAATCGATTCTAGCTGTTTTTCCATACAAAAAAATCGAAGCAGAAAAAACATTGGTCTTCATCAGTAAAAATGGCTGGGTAAAACAAACTCGAATGACTGAATTTGAACCATGGCGTACTTATAAGAGTCGTCCGTTAAGTGGCATGAAACTCAAAAGTGACGATGATGAATTAGTTGCGTCTTACTTGGTAGAAGGTCAAACAGATTTAGATCTCTTTTTAGTCACCTACCAAGGGATGGGGTTACGATATCCATTAGAAGAAGTACCTGTGGTAGGAGCAAAAGCTGCTGGCGTTCGTTCAATCAACCTCAAAGACGAAGATACTGTCGTTAACGGGTTACTCGTTTTGACAGAAGGAGATACGCCAATCATCATCGTCACTCAACGTGGTGCGGTAAAACGGATGCTTGCGCAAGAAATTAGTCAAACCTCTCGAGCAAAACGTGGTGTTACGGTTCTACGTGAACTAAAGAAAAACCCACATCGAGTTATTCATATGTCTGAAGGAAACGCCAAAGAAATAATGATCATCAATCAAAAAGGTCAAGAGCTAATGATTGACCCAACGGATTATCCGATTGGCGATCGAACCTCTAATGGCTCATTTGCAGTTGACGAGAAAAAAGGTGGCGAAGTGATCAAAGTCATTGAGCCACCTGAAGTAGCCATTACCGATTAACTGTTATAGTTTTTTTGAAAGAAGGTAGATCTGTTTTAATACAGAACTACCTTCTTTTTTCTGATTATTAAAAAATTATAAATATTAAGATAAAAAATATGAAAGTGTTCACAATTGCTAAAGCTTGGTATATTAGCGTTTGTTGATATAAGCGAATAAAAACGCCATCTTTTGTTAAATAAAAAACAAGAAAACCCTTGCAAAGATGCTCGTCTGTGTTATACTAATCACGTAAAAACTGTTACATAAAACAGATAACGGGAGGTCCATACAATGGAGCAATGGAATGGATTTAAAGGAACGAAATGGAAAGAAGGCGTAGATACAAGAGACTTCATCCAAAATAACTACACTGAATACCGTGGAGACGACAGCTTTTTAGAAAAACCAACTGAAGCAACAGAAAAGCTTTGGGCAGAATTACAAAAACTAAATGATATTCAATTTGAACGCAATGGCGTTTATGACATGGACACAGAAATCGTTTCAACGATTACCTCACATGATGCAGGTTATTTAGACAAAGATCTTGAAAAAATCGTTGGTTTACAAACAGATAAACCATTGAAACAAGCATTTATGCCATTTGGTGGTATCAATATGGCTAACAATGCATTAACAAGTAATGGTTACACACCTAATGATGAGTTGACACATATCTTTAGCGATTGGCGTAAAACACATAACCAAGGTGTATTTGATGCCTATACAGCTGAAATGCGTGCAGCACGTAAAAACAAAATCATTACAGGCCTTCCAGATGCTTATGGACGTGGACGAATCATTGGTGACTACCGTCGTATCGCATTGTATGGTATTGACTATTTGATGGAACAAAAGAAAAAAGACCATGATATGACAGGTTTCCATACAATGGATGAAGAAGTCATTCGTCTTCGTGAAGAAATCACAGAACAATATCGTGCTTTAGCACAAATGAAAGAAATGGCTGCAAAATATGGCTATGATATCTCTAAACCAGCTGCTAATGCAAAAGAAGCAGTACAATGGTTATACTTCGGTTATTTAGCAGCCATCAAATCACAAAATGGTGCAGCAATGTCAATCGGACGTATCTCTGCTTTCCTAGATATCTATATCCAACGTGACTTAGATAATGGCGTGATCACCGAACAAGAAGCACAAGAATTGATCGATCACTTAGTCATGAAATTACGTATGGTGAAATTTGCCCGTACACCAGAATACAATCAATTATTCTCAGGATTCCCAATCTGGGCGACTCTTTCAATCGCTGGAATGGGCTTAGATGGACGCTCATTAGTAACTAAGAATGATTTCCGTCTATTGCACACATTGACTAACATGGGTCCTTCTCCTGAACCAAACTTAACAGTTTTATATTCAGAACATTTACCAGAAGGCTTCAGAACTTATGCAAGTAAAATTGCGATCGAAAGCTCATCTATCCAATTTGAAAATGACAATCTTCTTCGCGAACAATGGGGTTCAGATGATTGCGCTATTGCATGTTGCGTATCTGGAACAGTTGTTGGAAAAGATATGCAGTTCTTCGGGGCTCGTGCGAACTTAGCAAAAGCATTATTATACGCAATCAACGGTGGGGTTGATGAAGTAACTGGTGCCCAAGTTGCTCCTGAATATCGTCCAATCACAGCTGATGTATTAGACTTTGAAGAAGTAAAACACAAATTTATGAATGTGATGGACTGGTTAGCTGAGTTATATGTGAATACATTAAACATCATCCATTATATGCATGATAAATATTCTTATGAAGCAGCTCAACTGGCATTGATGGATTCAGATTTGAAACGTACATTTGCAACAGGGATTGCTGGAATCTCTCATGCAGCGGATAGCTTGTCAGCAATCAAATATGCAGATGTGAAACCAATCCGTAACGAAAAAGGAATTGCCGTTGATTTCGAAGTAACTGGCGACTTCCCTAAATACGGAAATGACGATGATGCAGCAGATGAGTTAGCAGAATGGATCTTAGAATACTTTATGACACAAATCAAACGTCATAAAACATACCGTAACTCCACACCAACAACGTCATTATTAACAATCACATCAAACGTGGTTTATGGTAAAAACACTGGTAACACACCTGATGGACGTGAAGCAGGTAAACCTCTTGCTCCTGGGGCAAACCCAAGTTACAATGCAGAACAAAATGGATTGTTGGCAAGTCTTAACTCAACTGCTAAAATCAATTATGGGTATGCACGTGACGGGATCTCTAATACGCAAACGATCAATCCTTCCGGTCTTGGAAAAGATGAAGAAACACGTATCGGCAACTTGCGTAATGTATTAGATGGTTACTTCTCTAAAGGAGCGTACCATTTGAACGTCAATGTATTTAGTAATGATCTATTACGTGATGCTATGGAAAATCCAATGAAATACCCTAACTTGACGATCCGTGTCTCAGGTTATGCTGTTAAATTCCGTGATCTAACGAGAGAACAACAATTAGACGTATTGATGAGAACATCACACGATAGAATGTAAAGCGGAATAAATAATACGATCTATCATTAAAAAGAACGATTGAAAAAGGTTGAGGGCAAGGCGGAGGTCTTTGCCCTCGTCTTTTCCTAGCAATCGGTTGATTCAAGTGTCTTTTGAAATAAAATGAAATCAAAGAAAAGAAGTGATCCTTATGGAAGAAAAAACAATTGGCTATGTTCATTCGATCGAAACGTTTGGTTCTGTAGATGGACCAGGCGTTAGATTCGTCGTTTTTATGCAAGGTTGTCGCATGCGTTGTGAATTTTGTCATAATCCTGATACATGGAATATAGGCGGAGGAAAAGAATATACGGCGGATGAACTATTAGACCAAGCAGAGCGCTATCGTTCCTATTGGGGTTCAGAAGGCGGTATCACTGTTAGTGGAGGCGAACCTTTATTACAGATCGATTTTTTGATCGAACTGTTCAAGAAAGCGAAAGAGCGTGGTATGCATACTACGCTAGATACTTGTGGGAAGCCTTTCACGCGTGACGAACCATTCTTTTCTCGTTTTCAAGAATTGATGAAGTATACTGAATTGTTACTGTTTGATATCAAACACATCGACAACGAAGAGCATAAAAAGTTAACACGTTGGGATAATGAAAATATTCTGGAGATGGCGCAATATCTTTCTGAAATCAATAAGCCAGTGTGGATCAGACACGTATTAGTTCCTGAACGCAGTGACTATGATGAATACTTGATTCGGCTAGATGACTTTATCAAGACATTGAACAATGTAGCTAAAGTAGAGATTCTACCTTACCATACGATGGGGAAATATAAGTGGGAAACACTTGGCTTAGATTATCCACTAGAAGGTATTGAACCGCCAACAAAAGAAAGAGTCGAGAATGCCAAACGACTACTTCACACAGAAGACTATCGAGGATATCTCAGCAATAAGAACTGAGTAGCTGTGTAAAATCAAATCTGGGTCAGAATGAATCATATTCTGTCTCAGATTTTTTGTTTCGCACAAAGCGCACGAAAATGTGACTGAAGAATCCTCCAGTCACATAAATGATAGAGACAATTAAGCAATGGCCTCAATACTGTATGTTCATTTTTTAGCGATACCAAAACACTTTTTATAGCGGATTGTCTTGTTTGAGGATCTGTGATTTCAGGTCAACCAATAGCTTGATGTAGGTGTGCTGTTTCTTTTGATGAAGCAAATAAGTGCTGTTTGATTCACCTGCTTTTTGAGAAGAAAAAGGGTGAGTAACAAGGGCGTTTATTTGGCTGGTTGCAAAAGTTCTATCAACAAGTTGGACAATGAGAAATATTGGATGCTCCAATCGTTTTTTGTCCATTTATATTTCTCATTCAGTGGGATACACCAAGTGAATGTCATTTTTTTCAATGATTCTATGATAAATCTTAGGCGGTTTTTTATTGGTAACAATCGCATCATAATCATAATAATCACCTATCTTGAAAAAATGAGTAGAGTCAAATTTCGTTTCGTCAGCCAATAAAACAATCTCTTGTGCTTTATTCATCATTTCTTTTTTGATTTGTGCTTGATTGAAGTTTGCTTCATAAATCCCTTCATGGTCGAGCCCGCGACAAGATAAAAAGGCAGCATTGAAACGAAAGGAACTGGTAATGGGATCAAGTGTATTTGAAATAACTGTACTAGCATTAAGTTTGACTTCACCGCCAGTCAAATAAATTTTTAAAGATTCGTTCTGACATTCACTTAACTTTAAAGCTGTACGCAAACCATTGGTAATGATAATTAAGTTAGGTATCTTAACAAGTAGTGAAATAAGGTGTAGAACCGTACTGCTGGAATCTAAAAAAATACACATACCTGGTGCAATAAAATCTCGTGCTAATTCACTGATGATCTTTTTTTCCGGGATATTACTGGCTTCTCTTTGAAGATAAGTATATTCCATGTTTGTCGTTTCGTTCAAGATCGCTCCGCCCCAAGTTCTGCGGATCAATTTTCGTTTTTCTAGCTCAAGTAATTCTCTGCGAAGTGTACTTATACTACAGTGAAGGTGAGTACAAAGTTCTTTGGAAGTTGCTTGTTTCTTTTTTACCAAATAGCTTAAAAGATCGCTTGTACGTCTAGTCTCCATTTTTTTCTCCAAGTTTTTCTTTTATTATAGCGCTTTCTTTTTGCGAATAAAATGCTTTTGAATAAAAATGAATGAGTTGAACAAAAATCTTGCTAATTTTTGAACAATGATCAAAATTTTAAGCAAGGATTTCCTTTGTTTAGAAAGCGCTTTATAATCGAGGCATACATACGTTGGAATAAAAGGAAACGATGGAAGAATAACAGATAAAAATTAGATTTGTGATATATGTAAATAAAATGTGGCGGCAAAAAGCTGGGTTGTCAGGATAATGAAAATGGTTCTATGAAGTTGATGGATCAGCTTTTTTAGGTATTTTCATCGGGATCAGCAGCCTGTAGATATCTATTCATTGACCAGTGCGGATGGAATTGTGAGGAGTAATTATAGAAATGAAAAGTTGCTATTTATAACTAAAGCCCTAGATAACACGACAGGATTAGCTAAAGAATCAAGGAGGGACATATGGTACGAGAAGTTGCTACTAACGGGAAAAATAAACAGCACAGACAGCTTTCTAAGTCGATTTTATCTTATCTTTTTGTCTTTCTAGTGCCATTTTTTATGGTATCGTTAATTTGGTTTCATACGGCTAAAGAAAGCATTAATCAGCAAGTTGTTTTGACAGCCAAAAATCAGTTACTCCAATTGAAGTACTCATCTGAAAATAAGTTTTTGCAATTGGATAATATCACTCAACATATTCCTTATAACACTAATCTTTCACCTGGAAGGCTTTCCCATAGTTATTATGCTCGTGAAGGACAGCTTAGCTTGCAACAATATAAGCTAAGTAATGATTTTGTTGAGGAAATTTATCTTTACTACAAAGAAAAACCAAATACATTGTTTTCATCTACCGGTAGCTTGTCAGTGGACAATTTTTTGCAACGAAAAATCAATAATCATTCGCTTGATAAAAAAGAGCTGCTTTCACATCTTGATAACGATATTCCAACTGGACTAACCCTGAAAAAAGAACCTAATTCCACACAACTTTTTTACATTGTTCCAATTAAAGATGCAGAAATGCATTTTTATGGCGCAGCAATCTATTCAATCAATCTTTCGATTTTGAATAAGCTGTTGAATCTTTCCAATAGTGATGGTATCAGTACCAACTATCTGATTGATGACTCGTATCGTATTCTAGCAGCAGATACCAGTAATAACAAACTAACGGCGCATTTGCATCAGCCGAAGCAAATTCAAATGATCTTGCAACAGGATAATTTTTACTACAACCATCGAAACTATCTTGTCCAGTCTTTGAATAGCAGGGATTTGAATATGTCATTTGTTTCTGTAATGGATCCATCACAAGCTTTGACAAAGATCAATACCATCCACCAAAAGTTTTTAAAACTTTTTTTTGTGATATTTGTGTTTGGTCTAGTGCTTGTAGTGATTATAGGTACTCGTTTTTCACAGCCAATCCGCAACATTGAAAAATTGATTGATCAATATTATCGAAATAAAATCGGTGTAGCTGTTTCCAACGGGAATGTCTATGAAACGTTGGCGCAATTTTTGAACGAACATGAAGAGCTACATAAAGAAATTAAACGACAGACTCCCCATGCGAGAGAACAGGTCCTTAGAAAAATTTTAGGAGGGAAATTTAAGTCTCCAGAAGATTCATTAGTTCTACTGAACTCTGTCCAAGTACATTTTACCGGTACTTGCTATTTTGTCGTCGTAGTTGATTATCCTATCCAGAGCATTGACGACACAGCTAATGAGTTACCGCTGAAAGTAAGTGGAAAGAACTTTTCGGGATATGGTACAGAGATCCTATCTGCAGGAGTGACCGCCTATATCTTTAGTACCTATGAAAAAACTAGTCACAAGAAAGTTGTAATAGAGATGATTCAGCAACTAAAAAAAGCGTGTTACGGTACTTTTAGGATAGGAGTAGGAAATAGTACTGAAAACCTTACGAAGATCAATGCTTCTTATATTGAAGGTTTGGCCGCATTAGACTATTCAACAGTAGAAAATAACTTTGTTTTCTATAATGAAATTCCAGGTGAAGAGTCTTCAACCAGCATTAATTACCCAGATGGAGAAAAACTGAAATTGATTCAAAGTCTGCGTCAAGGAGACTTAACGATCGCTGCGGAAACGATAGAATCGTTGATTGAGCGGGGGATTAAAGAACATTTTTCTTATAGTGGACAAAAAATGTATGGTTTTTATCTATTAAATGCAGTTGCTAAAGTAAGTAGTAATTTGCAAAATAAAACAATTTTGAAAAAAGCAGAAAAAAGTGCCAAGTTTAGTAATTTACTCGAATTGAAGCAACAACTATTAATGCTCGCAAAAATGATCTGTGAGGTTATGCAAGTTAAGCCACAAAATCAAGAGTCTGTGCTGAAAAAAGAATTGTTCGAATATCTTCACAAAAACTATGCTTCTTCCCAATTATCTATGGAAAAGTTGGCAGATGAATTTCAACTTTCAGTTTCATACCTTAGCCGTTTTATCAAAAAAGAAACAGGTACTACTTTTTCAAAATATCTGCAAGAATTGCGGCTAGAAAAAATCAAGCAAGACTTAATAGAAACTGATTTGCCAATAAAAACGATTATTCAAAAGAATGGTTATTATGATGTTTCAAACTATACGAGAAAATTCAGGACGAACGTTGGTGTGACTCCAGGTCAATACCGAACAATGAATAGAGAAGGAACTTTATAAGCAATAAATAGGAGTAAACTAAGGGGGGCATCGAACTGGAGCAGGACGAAGAAGTCATTTTATTTCCAGTTTTGAGCTTCTAACTAAAAAAACAAAAGCAAATAATTGTAAAAGACTGAAATAACTACCCAAATTGTTGCTTTTTCAGCATATAACTTGGGTAGTTATTCAAATGTTTTACTATATTTCTCACTAAAAGTATGTTTTTACAAGCTTTCGATGCCAGTATTTTTTGTGAATCGACGAAGGAAGTATCATCTGCTTTATATTTGTTCTTTAATCGTCTTTCAAGGTAATTTCAATTACTGGGATCAGCACATCAGGCTTGATGATTGGCAAGGTGATGACAAGATCTTCTGGAGCAATGACTGCTTCTGTAGAAGTAATCACTTCGTCCGGATCAAATCCTCGATAAAAAATTTCCGAGCCATCATTGAGCAGACGAATAAACTCAACTTTACCTGCTAATCCTTTAAGACGAAGGTTGCGGTAAGGATAAGAAAAGAGATGCAGATAAAGCTTGTTTCCATTTTGTGTATATCGGCAATCGTCAGGAGCTTCAAAGGCGCTATATGAACAGCCAATGACAGATGCTTTGTGAAGGGTCATCCAATCCCCGATAGCATGAAGCCGTTCCAACGTTTTCGTATCAATCATTCCTCGTGGATTAGGACCAATATTCATCAAGAAATTCCCATTTTTTGAAACGGTATCAATCAGCATTTTCAAAAGCATCTCACTACTTTTCCATTCCATATTGTCACGGTCATACCCCCAAGTGCCATACATTGTCTGACAGGCTTCCCAGATAACAGGCATGCCGTTTTTCTCTAATGGTTTATCAGGTTGAAACTGTTCTGGAGTAGTGATGCCATGGCCTAAATCAAGCCGATCATTCAATAGGAGATGGGGTTGCAGTTCTAAGCAGAGCTTTTCTAGTGCTTCGCTATCCCAATCAATGTGCCCTTTTCCTTTTGACCAACCCCAATCGCGGTGGCTGTAAGAAAAATCGAACCATAAATAATCGATTTTTCCATATTCTGTCAGTAGTTCTTTGACTTGTTCGCGAAGATAGCGTTGATGAATCTTGATATCTCTTTCGGAATTTTTTTCTCGCAGTTTCTGGTTCTCTCTTTCAGGATGCAGTCCGTCCAGTGGGAAATGTTCATGGCGCCAATCGATCAGTGAGTGGTATAACCCGATTTTGATCCCGACTTTGCGAAAAGCCGGGAGTAGCTCTGCCAGAAGATCTCGTCCAAAAGCAGTATTGGTGATTTTGTAATCAGTTTGTTTCGTATCCCATAAGGCAAAGCCTTCATGATGTTTTGTCGTGAATACCATGTATTTCACCCCACAGCGAGCGGCTTCTTTTGCCCAAGCATCTGCATCAAACAAATCAGGGTTAAAATGCTGAAAATATTTTTTTGAATATTCCTTTAAAGAGACTTGTTCTGTGGTCATAAACCATTCGTGTCTAGCTCCCACACTGAACAAGCCAAAATGGATAAACAAACCAAAACGATCATGGATAAACCAGTTAGGATCAGGATAGTCGGTAGGCCAATTATTGAATTTTTTCATATGAACACTCCTAATTTAAAAATTGTGTATTTGTCATTGTTGTTTCTTTGATTTTCCATTTATTCTCTTCAAAAATAAAGGTGTGATATGCCGTTGTGATATGATCT
Organism: Enterococcus sp. DIV1208; assembly: GCF_050530455.1. Taxonomy (NCBI): domain Bacteria; kingdom Bacillati; phylum Bacillota; class Bacilli; order Lactobacillales; family Enterococcaceae; genus Enterococcus; species Enterococcus sp. DIV1208. The sequence goes on from NZ_CP172887.1 coordinate 1,069,724, forward strand.
CGATATGCCTTCTTCCCATGATTCACTGTTTTTTGTTCTGCCACTACTAACATCGATTGAGGTGCTTGTTTGATTACTTCGAAAGAAAGCAGTTCATGACTGACATCATAGTCTTTAAAAAATTGCTGCATTTCTTTTGTGGTCGCTTTATGTGCATCTTTGACTAGTGTTGCTAAATAGTCGTTCAGATTTTTATCCGTTGCAGCCTTTAAATTTTGTTGTAAAAGCTGATGGCAGATGTTCGCAGTTCTTTGATTATTGATTTTCCCAGTGATTTTAGTAGATGTCTGTTTTGCTTCGACACGAGGCACGTTTCTGACAAGCTGAGAAGCAGCAGTGACCAACAAAAAAATACTCAGAATGACCAAAAAAAGAGTTCTCTTTTTCATTTTTTATCCCTGCCTTTAGATATCTGATAGTTTACTAGCACTATAAATTCCATGGAACAAGTTTCGCCCGACACCGCTTGCTGTTTTGAAAGGAGCATCGAAGGGTAAAGGCGTTTGCTCAAGCTCAGGCAATTGCTTGATTTCTCCTGTTAAAAATTTCTTCAGTCGCCAAACGGTTGTTTCTATCCGACTTTTTAAGGCACCGTAACGAAGATCGATAATTTCATAGCCAAAGGGTTTATTCCATTCAAACCATAGCTGGCGATGGAGGTGTTGCAACTCATTGATCTTTTTGGTGAGAACTTCCAGTTCGTGAAGGATTAGTTGTAACTGGTCATTCCTTTTTGATTGGTAGGCTCGATAAGAGCGACCGATCAAATTTGTTTTTACAAAAAGGACTTGTGCTAATTTCTGATAAAAAGTAAACATCGTTTGTGTGTCCTCATTAGCTGTTATGCTAGATAGTTTCTCACTTAAGTCCTTATAATGCGAAGGAAGTTCTAAATTTTGCAGATCAACATCGTAAAGACCGTATAATAGATCTTGATAAAGTGCCAACTTACTACTATTTGATCCATCAGGGTTATTTTTTGCTACACCTTTCGTCTGATCAAAAGCATCTAGCAGTAAAAAATCATCAGCCTCAAGATGGTGGAAGAGACGGAAACGCTCTTTAATCAGTTCCATGCTTACTTCAGGAGCAAATTGTTCCTCGCTGAATTGTTGTAATCCTAACAAACTTGCGATGATCGGTGTTTCAGCACTATCATCGCCCCATAAAGTAGCATAAACTTCGTTGATTTTTTCCTCTTTTGCGACAGAAAGGCTAGCACTGGTCGTTTCAAACGATTTTCCATAATTTGGTGCAAGACCATTCCACGTCCAGATACCGCCCGCAAAAACGATCGGTCGTTGCAATTTTTTATGATTTGAAAAATGCAATTGGTATTCTTCTTTTGAATGATGGTAATAATCCCAATAAACCATACTAATTTCAGGAATCTTTGCAATCAAATCTTCTGGAAAATATACGTCTTTATCGTAATAGTCTCCTGACTTTGAACCGATTCTAAAAAACATATCGCTCCACATCATGGGCTGTAACTGATAGTTCCTGCAGATTTCCATTACTTTTTTCAGATGCTTTTCCATAATATCAAAGCGATCGATCAAACCATGCTGGGTTAAATAATGACCACGTCCCAGATCATGAGCTTCGTCCATCCCGATATGAATTTTTGACGTTTTAAAAGCGGCTGCGATCACAGAAATTGCACGATCTAAAAATTGATATGTTTTTTCCTCTTCCACAAGGAGAATATCACTTGTATCTCTCATGCCATTGGCAAATCCCCATTTTAGCGGATTAGTTAAATGAGCCAGCGTTTGAATACAAGGAATCAGCTCGATTCCTATTGTGTCTGCAAAAGCATCCAACGCCTTTAATTCCTCAAGAGAATAGGCACCACGACAATAACCAAAATAAGGATAATCAGGGATTTGATACGTATCTTCCATATAAAGCATGCAGCTATTTAATCCCATCTTGCTACAAAGAACAAAAAAGTGTTTCAGCTGATCAACAGTCATCACAGCATTTCTAGAAAGATCTACCATGGGCCCAATTTTTTCAAATTGCGGAAACTCTTCATAAACAAATTCTTCTTCACAGCGATCTAACCAGAGTGACAGCGCTCGAAAAAGATGGGCTTTTTCCTGAAAATAGATAAACGTTTCGTTTTCTTTATTTTCAATTTTTAATGAACCGTTACGCTGAATCAGTTGGAGTGGTTTTCCATTATCTGAAATAGTTAACGCTAATTCGTTTGTCGCAATTTCAAAAAAATCACGCATGACATCTGTAAGTTCGATTGAAACTTGCATAATAACCTCTTTGAAGTAATCGTTTTCATTTTCAGTATATAGCACTTGTAAAAAAAGAAAATAACTAGCTTGAAAGTACATAATCTGTTTATTTGACATAGTGAAAGTTGATGAATATACATAGCCAATCAGCTTCTGGAAAATAATAAATGAAAGAAAAAGCTAAAGGGATAAGTAACAGGTAGTAGCCTTAGCAAAAATTGAAAAAAGGCTTGAGTCAACGATTGGCAGAAGGTTCCCTTTGATGGCGACAATTATGAATAAGGAGTGAAACAGACATTTGACTTTTACCTAAAGGGCTGACGAATCGCATTGTAGATTGTAAGTTAAAAAAAGAGCTATTATTGAGGTTTCCTTGTAAAATCTCCTCGCAGTTCTGTTACAGCTTTTAGCTGTTTGTTTGATTTAAGGTTTGTTTTTTGTTATTGCGTTAACGTACGATTTTTTTCTTCAATTTTAATCATTGATTGCAAAGAGAACCAACTTAATGGCAAACAGAATAAAGGCACAAAAGCCACGATTGTCAAAATTGGGAAAAAGGTAGAGACAGCCGTCACGACAAAGATCCCCAGAATAATCGCTACGGTTTCAATCAAGCTACACAAAGATAGAAATAATGCTTGTTTGAAATATTGTGTGAATGACAAATCATAACGTAAAAATACTGGGAATAAATAAAGAATGACTATGACAGTTGCGATAAATAATAATAAGATCCCCATATGAATGAAAGGGTTTTGTAAATACACAGCTGCAATTCTCAGATCCATCCATAGAAATCCTAGTAACATGCCAGCAGCATAGCCTAGTTGATTTGTTGAAATAAACAGATTATTGAAGCTTGTTTGAAAATCTGAATATAAGACTTGCGGAATTTGTTTTTCTTCAAATAAATGATAGAAAAATTTGAGAAAGGTAACACTTGCGGGAAAAGTTCCTAGTAGAATACAACCTTTTAATACCGATAAAAACCAAAATACTTGGAGCTTGATGAGAAAAAGCAAGAATTTTCCTAAAGAATAGGTGAAATCAAAAATAGAATGTGGTGATCGTTTATGTTGATTCATAGCTAAAACCTCCTTGTATTAGTCATACAGCTCTTTTTATTATAGTTAGGTTTATTTATGTTTTCTATCAGTATGCGATTATTACATAGCTTTTTCTACTTTTACATAGTTACTTTCCGACTAAGAGATAAGATATAGATATCCTCTAAATAAGTTACGCTTTATGCTGTTTTTACATAGCTTATGCTTTTTACATATTGCTGTTGCCTTGCTTTTTTTGTAAATTTAAAGCACAAACATGAAAGGGGTTTTATAAATGGCGATACGCGGAGATATCGAGGTACCTAAAGAGGTTGAATTAGATCATAGGACTTATCCAGAAACAGAAATGCTAAAAGAACGATTAGAATGGTTTCAAGATTTAAAACTTGGCGTGATTTTTCACTACGGACTTTATGCTCAAGCAGGAATCGTAGAATCTTGGCAACTTTCTGAAAAAGACCTTTGGGCAAGAGAAGGGCGTGAGTTTCGGAAAGATTTTAAACAACTGCAACTAGACTACTGGAATTTGATTAAAGAGTTTAACCCAGAAAAATTACAGGCAAAGAAATGGGCAAGTATATGTAAAGAAGCAGGCTTTAAGTATTGTATTTTTACAACGAAACATCACGATGGGTTTAATATGTACAATACTCTTGAAACAGAATATAAGGTTGGCGGTAAACAAAGCCCGTTTAAAAGAGATATTTTAAAAGAAGTTTTTGAGGCTTTTCGTAAAGAAGAAATAGCAACAGGAGCCTACTATTCAAAAGCCGATTGGTATTCGTCGTTTTATTGGTTAGATGACGATACGATCAAGGGGCGTCATGCGAGCTATGATACGGAACGTTACCCAGAAATTTGGCAACGTTACGTAAGTTTTGTTCATAATCAGATTAAAGAAATCACGCATAACTATGGTCATGTGGATCTTTTATGGTTAGATGCTGGTTGGTGTGGACAGAAAAAAGAAGACCTGGAAATGGATCGATTAGCAGAAATCGCTCGTGAGAAGCAACCGGAATTAATTATTGTGGATCGTATGATGGGGGGCAGACATGAGAACTATGTGACCCCTGAACGAAAGGTGCCAGAACTAGCTGAAATTCCCAATAAAGTTTGGGAAAGTAATATCCCGATTGGTGATGATTGGGGCTATGTACCAAATGATCGCTTTAAGAGTTCCCAAGAACTATTGGAAACTTTTGTCGATGTGGTCAGCAAAGGTGGGAATTTGATCTTAGGAGTTGGGCCAAAACCAGATGGTACCTTTACTGATGAAGAAACCAAAATCTTACAGGAAATTGGGAATTGGCTAAATATCTATGGAGAAGGAATCTATGAAACTCGCTCACAACCTAAAGAATGGCAAAATCAGTGGAAATTGACATACAGCAAAGATCAAACCATACATTATGCCTTTCAAAGTATTCGCTTTACACAAGAAAAAATATTTTTAGCTGACATTGAGGCCGATAAACATCATGTGATTAAAGATTTATCTACAAAAAAAGAATTAGAAGTATATACGGAAGAAGATCAAATATATATCCTCAGCAGTGAATTAGAGAAACCAGCAATTGGGCTGATTGGTCTTGAAATTTTAAAAAAGCCACAAGGATAGAGATGAGTGAACTTCATAAAAGGAGGTTAAAAAATGGCTGATGCATTACTTGATGTCAATAAAGAGAAAGAGAAAACAAAATGGTCAGAGATCAAAAAAAAATTATATAAAAGCCGACAGCTGTATGTTTTTGTCATTCCAGCATTGGTGGTGGTTGCTGTTTTTTCTTACGGTCCCATGTACGGCGTGATTATAGCATTCAAGGATTATATCCCATCATTAGGAATTTTTGGAAGTCCTTGGGTAGGATTTAAGCATTTCCAACGTTTTTTTGATTCCTACTATTTCTGGGATCTAATTAAAAACACGTTAGGTATCAGTATATATTCTTTGGTCGTAGGATTTCCGCTACCGATTATTTTAGCATTAGCACTAAATGAGTTGAAAGATGGAAAATTTAAAAAGTTTACGCAGACAGTGACTTATGCACCTAATTTTATTTCAGTCGTTGTCGTATGCGGTATGTTAATTGCTTTTTTGACGCCTTCCACCGGTATTATTAACCATCTATTGGTTTTTCTAGGTTTTGAGCGAATTAGTTTCATGACAGATCCTCGTTGGTTTAAAACGATCTACGTATTATCTGGGGTTTGGCAAGGAACAGGATGGGGTTCAGTGATTTATTTAGCTGCATTATCTGGTGTTGATACACAGCTTCATGAAGCTGCAACTGTTGATGGTGCAACGAGATGGCAAAGAATCTGGTATATCAACCTACCGACTATCATTCCTACTATGGTTATTTTACTGATCATGAATGTGGGGAGTTTGATGTCATTAGGTTATGAAAAAATCCTGTTGATGCAAAATGCGTTGAATATGGATTCTTCAAATGTGATTGCCACGTTTGTTTACAAACAAGGGTTGCTTGATGCACAGTACAGCTATGCATCAGCTGTCGGACTGTTCAATGCAGCAATCAACGCATTTTTATTGATCACAGTAAATAAAATTTCGCGTAAAGTCAGCGAAACAAGTTTATGGTAATGGAGGGAAAATAATGTATTCAAAAGCGATCCGATCATCGAAAGGTGACAAATTTTTCATGTTTCTCATCTACTTGTTTATTGCCAAAAAAGATCACTTGGGATGGTTACAAAACGATTTTTACGTATAAAAGTATCTGGCAAGGTTACCGGAACACGATTTATTACACATTACTAGGAACATTTATCAATTTATTATGTACACTTCCTTGTGCATATGCTCTAGGAAGAGCAGAATTTTATGGGAAAAATCTATTTATGAAGTTTTTGATGGTTCCTATGTTTATCAGTGGCGGTTTGGTACCTACTTATTTATTGATTAAAAATCTAGGGATGAATGATTCGATTTGGGCGTTAGTTATTCCAGGGGCCGTTTCAGTTTATAATATTGCAATTACACGTACTTTCTTTCAATCCACCATTCCTAGAGAAATGGAGGAAGTGGCATTGATTGATGGATGTTCTGACTTTCAGATATTTATGAAGATTGTTTTACCTTTATCAATGCCAATTATTGCAGTAATGGGACTATTTTGCGGAGTGGCCCATTGGAATAGTTATTTTAGTGCGTTAATCTATTTAACAAACAAATCAATGTATTCGCTTCAATTAATCCTGCGAGAGATTTTAGTGAATCAAGATTTAACAAAAGGAACAACAGAGATGACAGCAGCGGCAGCAGAAGTAGCTTATAGTAAACAACAGCTTGCACAAGTCATTAAATATGGAGTAATGATCGTTTCGACATTACCAATCATTATGATCTATCCGTTTTTACAAAAGTACTTTGTTAAAGGTGTCATGGTTGGTTCTTTGAAAGGCTAACTAAAAAATAAATAAGAGAGTGAGTGGAATGAATGAAAAAATGTTATTTAGTAATTGCATCATTAGTGTTGACAACAACTCTTTTGGGTGCTTGTGGGAACAAGGGAAATACTGCTGGAAAAGAAGAAACTATTGCCGTTGAAAAAACCGGAATGCCAATCGTCAAAGAAAAAATCAACATGACGATGATGGCTCCTGGTGGAGAAGCAGAATGGGATGAGTTAGCTTCGGCTAAAGCGTTAGCGGAATTAACTGGAATCAATTTTGATTATATTACTCCGCCAAGTACAGATTTTGAAGCGAAATTGAATTTGGCTTTTGCTTCTGGTGAGTTACCTGATGTTATTTTTGGTGCAGGAAGTGGTCTTTCAAATGCCAAACAATCAGATTATGGATCACAAGGAATTTTAATTGCCTTGGAGGATTTGATTGATGACTATGAGCCCAATTTAAAGAAAATCCTTGATGAGAACCCAGAGTTCAAAAAATCAATTACTGCACCAGATGGTCACATTTATTCTTTACCACGATTATATCCAGAAGATACCTCTAGCCCTCTTTATATCTCACCTTTATGGTATAACGGCGAGTGGCTAGAAAAATTAGGGGTAACCGAATTGCCAAAAAACACGGATGAGTTATATAAATTGTTGAAGCGATTCAAAGAAGAAGACCCCAACGGTAATGGCAAACAAGATGAGATTCCGTTATCAGACGGCAACAAGTTGGCCATTATTCGTACGTGGTTGCTACCTGCTTTTGGTATGAAATCTCTAGGAATCGAAGAAGTTAACGGAAAAGTGCGTTATGCTGCTGCATCGGCTAACTATAAGGAATATTTAACGTATATGAATAAACTTTATTCTGAAGGATTGCTGGACCCAGAAGTCTTCTCGCAGTCAGAAGAAAAGTATCAAGGAAACACACAAACAGATAAAGTCGGTTTATTTGGCGCGTATGCTTCATACATGGCTACTGGTAAAATGCCTGAGGATTCTTTATCAGATCCAATGTTTTCACCAGTTACTTCAAGTATTCAAAATACACCTTTAGCACCGGGTCATCCTCGTGTAACAACTGGAACGTTTGCGATTACCAATAAATGTAAAAGTCCAGAGGCAGCAATGCGATGGGCGGACTATCTTTACACAGAAGAAGGCCAAGATTTAATGACAAAAGGTCCAGAAGGGGCATTTTGGAAATATGAAACAAACGATTCTGGAGAAAAAGTTCGGGTATATACAGGTGAAAATAAACAAAAGATGGAAGAAGACCGTGGGAAAATTGCAATGGATTATGGCTTAGTCGTACCGGGATTAGAAGACGATTATGCCCAAAGTGTTTTAGCTAATGTCAACGATCCTGATCCTAGTGTATGGACGGAATTTCGCATGAAAGAAATCAATGAGAAAATCATGCCCAATACCGAGGTACCTTTCCCAATTGTTTATATGACGAAAGATGAAGCAGATCAAATTGCGATCAACGCGACGGACATTCGGACTTATGTAGAGCAAATGGAAGCTAAATTTATTACAGGTGTGGAAAGTTTGGCTAAATGGGATGAATATGTCAGTACATTAAAATCAATGGGATTAAATGACTTTGTCAGCACTTATCAAAATGCATATGATCGTTGGGCTAAAACCGAATAATCATCTTTAACATCAAAGTGGACGTTTGGGATGTTCCTAGCGTCCAGCTTTGTTTGAACAAAATATCAAGAGTTTGGAGAAACCAAAATGAGATCATTAGCAACTAGCATAGCGATGATGGTCAAACAAATGGTTTCATGATAAAGATCAAAGAGAACGAGTATCACACTGACTAAATAATTTTGCCAAATCATGGTAAATATAAATGAGAAAAAGAATGAACCAACATAAACGATGATCATTGGGTTCACTGACTGAAGGGAATCAGTGGATAAAACGATAGAAAAGGAAGGAAATTTTAAATGGATACATTTCCACAAAACTTTCTGTGGGGAGCAGCGGCTTCTGCCCCTCAGACAGAAGGAGCTGCTTTGGTTGATTGCAAGAGCCCATCAACTTGGGATAAGTGGTTTGAAATAGAACCAGAATTGTTTTATAACGGAACAGGACCAGAAAATACCTCTAATACGTATTATCAATACAAAGAAGATGTTGCCTGTATGAAGGCAATGAATTTAAATTCCTATCGGACATCGATTGCTTGGACGCGTCTTTTACCGGATGGCAAGACATTAAATCCGCAAGCTGTTGATTTTTACCGAGCCTATTTTCAGGAAATGCTGGATAATGGCATTGAGCCGATCATCAATTTGTTCCATTTTGATATGCCTTGGTGGCTGATGGAAAAAGGTGGCTGGGAAGTTCGTGAGTCAGTTGATCATTTTGCATTTTACGCAAAGACTGCGTTTGAAGCTTTTGGCGATTTAGTAAAAAAATGGGCGACGTTCAATGAGCCTCTTGTACACATCGAATGTGGGTATATGGGAGATGCACATTGGCCCAAGGTGCATGATTTTAAACGAGCTATACAAGTTGCCTATCACACACTACTAGCGCATGCGAAAGCTGTAAAGGAGTACCGGCGCTCTTCTTTTAATGACGGACAAATTTCTATCATTCTCAATTTAGCACCCGTTTACTCTAAAAGCGAAGAAGCTGAAGACGTGGCTGCTGCAAAGTGGGCAGACCTGTTTTATATTCGCAGCTTTCTGGACTGTGCGGTACGAGGTACTTTTCCAGAAGAGCTGGTAGAGGTATTACGAGAAAGTGATTTGCTTCCTAAAACAGAAACAGGTGATAAAGAAATTTTTGCGGAGAATACAGTAGACTTTATTGGTTGTAATTATTACCAGCCATTACGTGTTCAAGCACCTCAAGAAAAGAAACGACCAATCACAGGACTAAGAGATTTATTCCGAGGTTATGATTGGCCGGAGAAACGAATTAACCCACATCGTGGCTGGGAGATCTATCCGCGGGGAATCTATGATATTGCGATGCGGTTAAAAAACAGTTATAGCAATATCCCTTGGTATATTTCAGAAAACGGGATAGGTGTGTCGCAAGAAGAACGGTTCAACAATAAAGAGAATATGATTGACGACAACTACCGAATTGATTTTTTATTTGAACATTTGACGCAACTGCAGCAGGCAATTTCAGAAGGTTCTCCTTGCTTTGGGTATCATATGTGGACATTTGCTGACTGTTGGAGTTGGTTGAATGCCTATAAAAATAGATATGGTTTTTATCGTGTCGATCTGGACAATGGCTATAAACGGTTACCGAAACAATCAAGTTTATGGATGGCACAGGTAATCGCTGAAAACCGCTTAGTTGAACCGTTTGCTCAAAACTCAAGTAGTCATTAAAGGCTAGTAAAGAAAAAAACGATAAATGATTTACTTTTTCCAACTTTTTCTTTCAGTGCGAAGAGTTCTGCAATGAAATAAGTAATGGCATGGCCAACTTTTTAAATGACTGTTCCATGGTACTTCGCGCTATCAAAAATTTTGTTTACGATTGTTTGATATAAAAGTAAGGTGGATCGGAATATCTTCCATTCTAGAAATTATAGCGTCAGTATTGCTTCTTTCGGTTTTTTTGCTATTATTAAGTAGGAGAAACCATAAAGGAGCGAGACAAATGTCAAAAATTTTAGTTTTTGGTCACCAAAATCCAGATACAGATGCAATTGGAGCGGCAATCGCCTTTTCGCACTTGCAAAATCAACTAGGAAAAGAAACTGAAGCTGTAGCTTTAGGTACACCTAACGAAGAAACACAATATGCATTAGATTACTTTAAGTTATCTGCCCCACGTGTCGTTCAATCAGCAAAAGAAGAAGCAACACAAGTGATGCTAGTGGACCATAATGAATTTCAACAAAGTATTTCTGATATTGCAGAAGTAGAAATTTTAGCGGTCGTTGATCATCATCGGATTGCAAATTTTGAAACAGCAAATCCACTTTATTACCGAGCTGAACCAGTAGGTTGTACAAGTACAATCATTTTGAAGTTATATAAAGAAAACCAAGTAGAACTTCCTAAAGAGATTGCTGGCATTATGCTTTCTGCAATTTTATCTGATACATTGCTATTCAAATCACCAACATGCACATCAGAAGATGAGGCAGCTGCAAAAGAACTTGCAACAATTGCAGGCGTTGATTTGACAAGCTATGGGTTAGATATGTTAAAGGCCGGTACAAATCTTAGCGATAAATCAGCTGCAACCTTACTTGATCTTGATGCCAAAAGCTTCCCAATGGGAGAAGCTAATGTTCGTATTGCACAAGTGAATACAGTCGATTTAAGCGAAGTAATGGCTCGTCAAACGGAACTGGAAGAAGCGATGACTGAAGAAATGGCTAAAAATGGATATGACCTCTTTGTCCTAGTGGTAACGAATATCCTAGATAGCGATTCGGAATTATTAGTGGCAGGTCAAGGATTAGATAAAGTCGAAGAAGCTTTCCAAGTTAAATTAACGAACAATCGTGCCTTATTAAAAGGAGTTGTTTCTCGTAAGAAACAAGTCGTTCCTCAGCTAACAGCAGTTTTTAACTAAGCTAGCTAAGGGGTTGCTAACACCTTTTATTCGATAGTTATTAAAGAGCCTGACAGCTATTTGTTCCAGGCTCACAATGCCAGCCTAGCTTGTTCGATCAAAATGAGGTTGGAACAGAAGTGATCCAGCTTTAAAAAATAAGCCGAAGAATCCGAAAATAGTTGCTCGTATTTTTGGGATTCTTCGGCCTATTTCCAATTGAGCTAGGGAAAACGAGAAGGGGAAAAAATGAACTATTTTTATTCACAAAATCACCAGCAGTTGCTTAGCAAACTAGTAAACGATGCTGTTTTTCCAACTTTGATTGAGTATTTGCATCATCATCAAGAAGAAGACATTATTTTGAGAGAGTTGAAAAAAAATTTTGATCAACCGAAATTTGAAGCTTTTCTTGATCAGTTGATTGATGAAAATCTAATCAAGCGGGAAAATCGTCGTTATAAGTTGAATTTTCCAATATTTGAGGAAGAAACTTATCAAAAAGAAATTGAAGAAGCTGCAGCCCAGATTTTACAAGCTATTAGTCATTTGTCGCAAACGGAAAAACAGTTGGTTATGGGAAATGAATGTTGGCAAGAATGTTTCGTGTCTAATTCAACCTATTTTTATGCAACCTTAGAAGATCTTATTCCTGTGACGAGACAGGTTGCTGGCAATGAGAATTATCGATTTGTTTCTTTAAATTATCATAACAAGTTATCTTATTCTCTTGCCAATTATTTTTATTTACAAAAGAAACAATTACCTGTGCCATCAGAATTTTTAAAACTTGTAGAACTGATCGGTGACGTCAACGAAACTTATTATTTTGATCAAGTTGAAGTAATCATTGAGCGTATCCAAGCTCAAAAATATAAGAATCGTCGTTCCAGTATCTTCTTTGATTCACTGATCTTGTCGAATACTGTTAAAGTTGTGAAAACTGATGATCAGCTCAACTATCAATTAGCATTGCCGTTGGTTAAAACGGCAAACAGCAGAAGACAACTACCCAAAATCGCTGCTGGAAGAACCGTGGAAGAGCATGCTTATATTGCTAGAAAAGTCTATGATCGTCTTATCAAGGAACTAAATTTAGCAGATTTTTCTTATATAGAAAAAATCAACTGAAAAATTTTTAGACTCAACTGTTAATAATCCTCAGACATCAAAGTTATCAGAAATGACTAGCTTTGATGTTTTTTATGTAAAGTTCAATCATTTATGTCTATTGTAAAGGATTCTTTATTAGCAATATCATCCGAAAAATAAAAAAACAGTTCAAGGCACTTAGACTTACTTGTCCTGAACTGTTTTTCTTATTTGCCACATCATCATTCCTAAACACGAAATGAAGAGTAATTCAAGAAAATTACTAGTGATTTGAATATCTGCTGGATCAAAAGTTGGCGCTAACGCTAATACAAGAAAAGAAAAGACACTATAGACAAAGCAGAATAGTGGGATTAGTTGCATTAAAAGTGGCAAGCGTAACTTTTTGAATATTAGTGAAAAAATAAAGTAAGTAAAGATGGATAAAATGATAACCAGTCCATTCAGTATAAAAAAGAACAATGAATTTTGGTTAAAGGAATAGAATAAAACGGTCAGCAATGCGAGCAACCTAGATGCAACAAAAATTGTAGCAGCTTCATCCATCTTTTTGGGGATTTGTTTTTTCACATATGTTCGAAAAGCCAATGAAAAAATAAAACCACACAAAGATGAAAGAATTAGCAAGAAGAGGCTCTCATCTACCTGACTTAAACCGGGGTGATCTAACAATAACCAGCCAAAGGCATTACATGGTATATCGGAAGATCTGAAATAGGAATAGCATAAGAACAAAAAAAGTGTCAATAGGGCGAAAAGCGTCCCTATGTGCAAAAATGTACTTGTCTGTCGTTTCGTTTTCATATATTCTCCTGATAAAAATAGTGTTAATCAGATATATGATAACAAAATGATGAGTATATGTCGATGCTTTTTAATGTAAATAAAAAATAAAGGCTTTTTTTATATGGTAAATTTCATTTTAACTTCAATTACAAGTTTTCAAACTAATTTAATTAAAGGTTTTACTAATGATGTGCCTCACTTAAATGTTTTTATTCACAAAGAATTTTAGTGAAAACATTGATTATTACTTATGAGTTAATAATAGATCAGTTTGATGTAGATTTTCCCAAAAGTATATTTATTCTCTATTTTAAAAAAGGAGAAGTTTGAACATGAAATGCCTGAAAAAAGAATTAAATTTTTTCAGAACTAGACAGACAAAATGAGGAGCATGACAAAAAAACAAGAGGTACTTATAGGTTGTTAGGTCATTTTGATTGTGAACAATTATTTGGAAAAAAGAAAAAATTAAAATTTAAGCCTTTTTTTTTTCTAAATGATGATAAAACGATTATAATAGAATTATAAAGAGAGTTGGTGATACGAATGAAAATAATAAACCGAGCCATAGGAGTCACTCATGTTCTCAGTGTTGCCTCTTGTGGATATTTAGATTTATATTCACTTCAGCAGCCCATCGTAGCCAATAATAATATCTTTCAGATATCATTGACCGATAGCTTGCTTTTAAGTATTTTTTTATTTTCCGTGATCTTTATCGGAAATATTTTTGGCAGCTTTGCTAGTTTTTTTAATTTCACAATTTATCCACTGCTTACCTTAGGATTAGGACTAGCTGGTCTTTTAGCATTATTGCTCTTTTCAAGAACGATGAGCTTATTTTTGATTTTGTTTGGTACGATTTGTTTATTTCAAATTGTGGTTAGTGGATGGGAAATATTTCGTTCGACTATTTTGATGAAGATCGGAGACTAAAGAAGTGAATCCAATTATATTAAAACGTAAAGTAAATAATATTCCATTATTAGAAGTTGTCCTAACCGAATTAAGAGCTGAAAAAATTCCGATAATTATTTATTATCATGGTTGGCAAACGAGTAAAGAATTAGTTTTGACACAAGGAAGAAAGTTTGCTAAACAAGGATTTCGTGTCTTACTACCAGATGCAATGAACCATGGTGAAAGAAAGCAAGTAGTTTCTGCTATTCCTTCCTTTACCTTTTGGAATAGTATTTATGGAAATTTATTTGAATTTGAGACTTTATTGAAGCACTTAGAAAAACGAGATGTTCTTCATGAAAAAGTAGCTGTAGGTGGCGTTTCAATGGGGGGGATGACGACTTGTGCGTTGTTAACAAAACATCCGCATTTGGTTGGTGGTATTTGTCTGATGGGTTCCCCTGCGCCTGAACAGTATGCTAAAGAAATTTACAAAAGAGCTCATCAGTACCAATACATACTGCCGAACGATTATTTTGATTTAATTTCTTGGGTCGAAAAATATGATTTATCTTTGCAGCCAGAAAAACTAGCTGGGCGACCTTTATATTTTTGGCACGGTGAAAAAGACGAGAAAATTCCCTTTCAACAAACCAATGATTTTGTGAAAAATAATCAAAAAGAACGTTATGGTCAAGGAATTGTTTTTGATTATTCGCAAACCGAAAAGCATATGGTAAAAATCCCATTGATGGATACAGCAACCAAATTTTTGGTGCAAATGATGAATGAATCCAAAGAATAGAAAAGACAGGTGTATTCTGATTTTTTATAACAAATTAAATAGATAAAGAAGTAAACAATGCTATGAAATAAGCAAAGTTGAGGTTGAGAAAAAATCGTTTAGCATCAAGAAATACGAAAGAATATCCAAAAATTGACAAGAAACACAAACACTGGTTTTTGCTATTGATGGATACTTACTAGGTGTTTCTCAAATTTTTAGTCAATTTCGGCAAATTTTTTGAAGTTGTTGCTCCTTAAACACCGTTTATTCGTTTTAGAGATACTAGAAGAGGAGGCTATTTTTGGCTTAGTCTCATTCTTTGCTATTTTTCTAGTTCATATCTGAAACTAGAAAATAGATGGAGATAACGTACATTTTTCTAATAAAATGGAGTAACTGGCTTTCGATTCTAGTGAACTTTTATTAAAAAGATGCTGGCGTGCAGATGATTTTTACGATATTTCTACATTTTATCGCTTTCAAGTTTGCTATAATAATAGAAAACAGAAAAAAGTTTTCTATTGTGAAAGGAGCAATCTATGCCAACATTAGCTGATGTTGCTAAAAAAGCAAATGTATCCAAAATGACGGTGTCTCGTGTCATCAATCACCCGGAACAAGTAACGGATGAGTTAAAAGAATTAGTTTTTTCTGCGATGGCAGAATTAGATTATCGCCCCAATATTGCAGCAAAAGCACTCGTTTCTAATCGGTCACAAATCATCAAACTTTTCATCCTTGAAGAGATTGATACAACAGAACCGTATTATATGAATTTATTGATGGGAATTGCAAAATGTATTGGAAAAGCGCACTATTCTTTGCAGTTGGTAACCAATGATGCATTTGACGTAGGGTCTTGCGACGGCTACATCATTACAGGGGTGAGAGAAAAAGATTTTGACTGGATCGACCGATTGGAAAAACCAGTCGTCCTTTTTGGTGAAAATCGTTTTGGCTATGATTATGTAGATAGCGATAATCATTATGGCACAGCAAAGGCTTCACAATATGCTATGGAATGCGGTTACGAGACCATTATTTATATTGGGATTGACGAGGATGAGCCATTTGAGTTATCAAGAGAAGCAGGCTACCTTTCAGTTATGGAAACAGCCAACATGGAGCCGCAAATATTACGTTTCCCAAATCATTCGACAATGGCAGAGAAATATCTTGCCGATCATTGGTCAACTATTAAACCAAAGACTTGTTTTATTTGCAGCTCTGACCGACTAGCTTTAGGGATTGTAAGAGGTATTGCTAAAGAAAAGGGAAAAATTCCTGAAGATTTTGGAGTCATTGGCTTTGATGGTGTATTTTTAGACCAAATCAGTTCACCCAAATTAACTACGGTAAAACAAGATATCGTACGAATGGGTGAAGTTTGTGGTGAAATGTTGTTAAAAAAAATTACCGAAAAAGGAGAAAGTCAAGGATATCGTCGATTTTTCCCTGAATTGGTCATTCGAGAAACGACCAGATGACTGTCGAAAGAGGTTAAATTTAGTTATGGTTACTATGGAAAATGAAAAAATTATGCTATGATTGAGAAAAGTTCCATTTATGAGAAGGATGGTTTAAAATGAATGAAATTAGACGGAAACATTTTCGTTTTCCTGCCTATGATGACGAAATTGGCGTCAAACTAGCAAAAAACCAAAGGCGTGTTTTATTTGATGGACAGGATGATCTATTAACCGAAAACAATAATCAACCAATGTTTGAGCAAATGCAAGAATTTCACTTTGCTCAAGGCGATGCTAGAGAACAACGCAAACGTCGAAATTTGAGCAATTCAAAAAAATCAACAATTCCAAAAGAAAATTTAGTCAGACACAAAGAACAGCTTCCTGATTATCATACGCATCAAGCAAGTAATCGCCCATTGACTAATCAGCGGACGAGAAAAGCGGCTGATTCAATGAATAGTCAGAAGAGTCAAGAGCAGCACACAAGTACCAAAGCCTATACATCGAACCAACAAAAAAATGGTCGTGGGCGTTCTTACTTTGTACCTAAGTATGTGCCAGCATCAATTATTCCTGATCCAAAAGTATCTAGTATTTCTGACGCAGAACTAGTTGATTCAATGAAAAAAATGAAAGATTCATATTTGTTATTTGATAATGAACCGGTACCTTACCAAACAAAAAAAGCCGGCTCTCCTTCTGTACAACCTTTTAACAAAGCTGAGAAAGAACCACTCAGTGCGACATCAAAAAGAAAAGATAAAAATCATGGTGTTTTAGAAAGATCATTAAAAGGATTGATAGAAGAACAAGGGAATTCTTTGGGAGAAAATAGCTATTTTAAATAATGGAAAGCCTGGATAACTCCTTTCGTGGATTGATCCAGGTCTTTTTGTATAAAGAAAGAAGGAAAGGTTTCTATGAAAAAACAAATGAAGCAAATAGGGTTTTATGAGGGATTACCATTGACTGACAAAAATAGTTTTTTAGAAAAGTTGGCAGAAACTCCGGTTCCTAAAAAAAGGGAGTTATTGGTGGAGATTTCAGCGGTTTCAGTGAATCCAGTGGATGTAAAATTTAGAATGCAGACGCCAAAACAAGAGTCTTTTACTGTTTTGGGATTTGATGCGGTAGGGAGAATAGTTGCAAAAGGTCCCCAATCTGAAAACTTTGAGATAGGAGACCGTATTTATTATGCTGGTTCAGCAAAACAACCAGGTAGTAACCAAGAATATCAGTTGGTAGATGAACGAATTGTGGCAAAAGCACCAGAAAATCTCACGGACGAAGCTAGTGCAGCATTACCGTTAACTGCGATCACCGCCTATGAACTCTTATTTGAGAAATTTCAATTGATTCCTAAAGAATCAGCGAATAAAGGTAAAAAAATATTGGTCATCAACGGTGCTGGAGGTGTCGGTTCGATTCTCACACAATTAGCAAAATGGAGTGGGTTAGAGGTGGTTGCGACAGCCAGCCCCAAAAACTTTCAATGGTTAAAAGAAAATGGGGTCGATCATCCAATTGATTACCATCAAGAGTTAAAGCCTCAACTAGAAAAGGTTGGGATAAGCACCGTCGATGTCGTAGCGGTTTTACATGATATCCGTCCCTATCTAACTGAGCTGGCAGAAATGATTCAACCTATGGGGAAAATTGGGATGATCGTAGGACTTGATGGACCAATCGATATTGCAAGTTTTAAAAATTTATCTGTTTCATTTGAATGGGAGTATATGTTTACTAAAACGGATTATGGTCAACTAATCGAGACACAAGGGGAAATATTAAAACATTTGACAGCATTGGTAGAAGAAGAAAAAATCCATACTACTTTAGGAAAAGTATACAGAGAAGGCATCAGCAAAGAGACTTTAAAGCAGGCAACGAAAGAAGTAGAGACTGGAAAAGTACATGGTAAAGTAGTGATTACTGGAGGTTTTGCTAGTAACGAAATAGCGACTGAAAAGTAGAAATATACTTTTCAGTCGCTAACCAATCATTTAAGAATGTTATTCAAATTGTTCTGCAGAATCAAGAGTATCAAAAGGTTCTTTTGAACGATTTGCAGAAAAAGGATTGAGAGAACCTTTTACTTCGAGATATTTCACTTTGTTTAACGTATAAGATAAGATGGAGCAACTGAGTAAGGTATAAACAAAATGTGTTACATCCAGATATAATAAAGAAACAACCAAGATACCAAATGTAATCAAGAATAGACTTTTACCGATCTTGATATGGAAATATTTTTCAAAGGCTTGGTAAATAATGTCTGTTCCGCCAGTGCTTCCACCAAAGCGAAAGACCAGACCACAACCGATACCAGATAATACACCAGTCATCAGGCTATTGAGTAAAAGACTGTGGACAGCAAAATGGACGTTTAAACCTTCCCACAAATGTAAAAAGAACACTAAGGCAAAGGTTCCGACAATCGTTCGCAGAAAAGACTGCTTACCAAAAATGAATAATGAAACCAATAGCAATGGTAAATTGATAATAAGTGATGTAATGGAAGGAGCAAAACCGAATAAATTATTAAGTAAAAGGGCAATTCCTGTTACACCACCATCTGCTAATTTAGCAGGAATATTGATCCCGGTCACAGCTAAACCATAAAGTGCAGCGCCAAAACTGATACCAACCAGATCAATTAATAGATTTATTTTTTTCATTCTCAAACCTCTTTTCTTTTGAAAATTTTCAGCAACTTCTTTATTATACTTATTAGTTAAGAATCTTCAATAGATAATTTGAAAATTTTTTTCAACATTTAAAGGATGTTCAAGGAAAGGAGTAACTATGCGAGCAGCTGATCTATTAACACTCATCACAACTTCTCCAACGAAAAGAGAATATAAAGGCATCTATTGTGATCTTCATGATAATCTGCAGGCTTTGACGAGCATTCGAAGAAAAGGTGAGACTCAATGTGTGTTTTTATTTGAACCAAATAAACCCAATCTGCCGATGAAAGAGTTGCTTATTTTCTTGATGAAAAATCGTGAAAAAGAAATTTTGTATCAAAAAGGTCAAGAATTTTACCCATTATACGGAGTGAAAGAAAGAGCAAACCAGCTAGTCATTTGAGAAAAAATAGGAATTTCGAGAAAAATTGAACGTTTATGACTCTAAAACGATCATTTATTACTTTTTTTTATCTTTGGACAAAACTTACAGTATAATAATTTATGAACAAGCCAGTAAAAATTATCTCCCCCACGAGGTTTCTGCTTTACTGGCTGTTTTTTTATATTCAAATAAATTAGACACATTTCTCGTTCAAATTCGTGAGATGTGTCTTTTTTTATATAAAAGAAATACATAGAGTTTGAAGAAATATATTTCTTCTTTCTTTCCATTTTCTTTCCATTTATTGATTAAGGACTTTATTGCTAGTTTGAAGCATATTCAGAGAATTGCCGGGGTGTTGGATTTACAAATGATGAACTATGCATCTTTTTTGTTCTTTTCAGACAACTTAGTTGGGGATTTTTTCGTCTATGTTTATACTTAAATTAGAATGGAAAGGAAGATCCTATGAATAATTTTTTTCAAACGCTTGTTGAGCGAAAAGGAGAATTGATCTCCGCAACATTTCAGCACTTATCAATTTCATTAATTGCCTTATTGATTGCGATTGTTATTGCAATCCCATTAGCTATTTGGGCAGTGAACCATAAAAAAATGGCAGAAGTATTGTTGCAGATAACCAGTGTTTTACAGACGATCCCATCTTTAGCTTTATTAGGATTGTTGATCCCCTTCGTTGGAATCGGAACAGTGCCAGCGTTGATCGCATTAGTGATCTATGCGTTATTACCAATTTTTCAAAATACGTATATCGGACTTAGTGAAATTGATCCATCCATTGAAGAAGCAGCAGTTGCTTTTGGTATGTCACGCATGAGACGGTTGATCAAAGTGGAATTGCCAATCGCGTTACCTGTTATTATTTCAGGTATTCGGACAGCCCTTGTCTTGATCATTGGAACAGCAACGTTAGCAGCATTGATCGGTGCCGGTGGCTTAGGAACGTTTATCTTATTAGGAATTGATCGAAATACGCCAGTTTTGACTCTGATCGGTGCAATCAGTTCAGCTTTGTTAGCGATTATTTTCAGTAGTTTAATCAGACTTCTTCAACATTTGAAACCTCGATATACAGTTATCACTTTATTGCTTATCTTTTTGGGAATCGGTGGAATATCTTTGTATCAAAGCGGACTCTTTAAAGAAGATAAGGTGACAATTGCTGGGAAATTAGGTTCAGAACCAGATATTTTGATTCAAATGTATAAAGAATTAATTGAAGATAATTCAGATGTTGAAGTTGAATTAAAACCGAACTTCGGCAAAACCAGTTTTCTTTTTAGTGCATTGGAGAATCAACAGATCGATATTTATCCGGAATTTACAGGAACTGTTTTAGAAAGCTTAGTTAAAGTACCTGATGACTTAAAAAATAAAGAATTGAATGAAAAAGAAACCTATAATCAAGCGAATCGCTTATTAGGTGAACAATTTGAAATGACACTTCTTCAACCAATGGCGTATCAAAATACCTATGCTTTAGCGGTGAAGCGATCATTTGCCAAAGAAAATGGGCTAAAAACCATTTCTGATTTGGGAAAGATTGAAGATCAGATAAAAGCCGGTTTCACATTAGAATTTATTGATCGTTCGGATGGCTATAAAGGAATCCAAGAACTTTACAAGCTTAATTTTCCAAGTGTCCAAAGTATGGAACCAAGTTTACGCTATCAAGCCATCGATAACGGAGATGTCAATGTAGTAGATGCTTATTCGACGGATAGTGATCTAAAACAATATGACCTTGTCACCTTAGAAGATGATCAGGGATTATTTCCAGATTATCAAGGAGCTCCTTTGATGACCAAAGCCTTTGCGAAGGAACATCCAGAAATCGTTGCAGCTCTAAACAAGCTCGCTGGCAAAGTAACAGAATCTCAAATGATTGAAATGAATTATCAAGTGAATGTAGAAAAACAACAACCTGCGGAAGTAGCGCATGCATTCTTGGAAAAAGAAGGACTACTGAAGGAGGGGAATAAATGAATAATCTGATAGAATTCAAGCAAGTCCAAAAGAAATTTGGCGAAAAATATGCAATTAAAGAACTAAACTTATCGATTGAACAAGGGGAAATCTTTGTTTTGGTGGGTCCCTCTGGTAGCGGGAAGACGACCTCGCTTAAAATGATCAATGGTCTATCTCAGCCGAGCGCAGGGGAGATATTCTTCAAGGGTAAATCGTTAAAAGACTATGATTTACAAAAAATGCGGTGGAAAATGGGCTATGTTTTACAACAAATTGCGTTGTTTCCAACTATGACTGTCCAACAAAATATCGAAGTTATTCCAGAAATGCTAGGATGGGAAAGAAGAAAAAGAGAAAAAATAGCTGACCAATTACTTGAGAAAGTCGGACTTGATCCTACAATCTATCGAAATAGAATGCCGCAGGAATTATCCGGTGGAGAGCAACAACGGATCGGTATCGTCCGTGCTTTGGCAGCTAGCCCAGAAGTTATTTTGATGGACGAACCATTTAGTGCTTTAGATCCTTTGTCTCGAGCTTCTTTACAAGACCTTGTACTTTCCTTACATCGAGAATTAGGCACAACGATCGTCTTTGTGACGCATAATATGGATGAAGCCATAAAATTAGGAGATCGGATCGCTGTCATGAAAGAGGGCGAATTAATTCAATGTGACCAACCCGACCAGTTGTTGACTCAGCCTAAAAATGAATTTGTACGGAGCTTTTTTGATGAAACGATTCAACAAAAACAACAAACAGTAAAAGAGCTGATCGTAGCTGACGATTACAGCAAAGGACTTCATCAAGCGGATTTTCCAGATGTTTACTTAAGTACACCGCTGACTGAAGTATTCGAATTATTGATCCAACATGAAGCAGTAAATATTCGAGAAAATGAGGAAAATCTAGGGGAGATTACAAGAAAAGATATCTTCACTTATTTATCTAGAAAGGAAAGGGAAAATGAAAGAATATGATGAAGTTGTGATTGGTTCTGGCGTAGCTGGTATGAGCGTGGCTTATGGGTTAAAAAAAGCAGGGAAGAACGTCTTGATCATCGAAGAAAATCTTTGGGGTGGTACTTCTCCTAATCGAGGATGTGACCCTAAAAAAATTCTACTAAATAGTGTGGAAGCAAGAAAACGAATTGAACAGTTGTTGGGTAAAGGATTCAGCGAAGTACCAACTGTTGATTGGCAAGAACTACAAGCATTTAAGCGCAGTTTTACAGATCCAGTTTCAAAGAATCGTCAAAAAGAATTAGCAGCAGCTGACATTGATTATCTAGCTGGAACAGCACGCTTTATCAATGAAAATACGATCATTGTAGGAGAAGAAAAAATTTCAGCTGAACATTTCATTCTTGCTACTGGTCAACGACCATCGATTTTACCTATTGATGGGAATGAATTTTTACAAACAAGTACTGACTTTTTATCATTAAGTGAATTGCCTCAGGACATTATTTTTATTGGTGCAGGCTATATTGCATTTGAATTAGCGATGATCGCTCATGCTTCAGGAAACAATGTCACGATCGTTCACCATAATCAACGACCATTAAAAGAATTTGACGAACAATTGGTCAAACAATTAGTTAAACAAATGGAAGCAGCCGGGATTCGATTTGTTTTTGATTTTGAGTCACAGCGAATCATTCAAGAAGGAACGCACTATTCCTTGCAGTCAAACGATCAAGAACTACAGGCAGATGCGATTTTTTGTGCCACTGGAAGACAGCCAAATGTTGAGCGACTAGACCTGGAAAAGGCGAAGGTAGAAACAACGAAACATGGTGTTGTTGTTAATGACTATCTTCAAACGAGTAATCCAATGATTTTTGCTTGCGGGGATATCATCTCACGGACAGAGCCAAAATTAACGCCAGTTGCTACCTTTGAAGGAAATTATGTTGCAAACTATGTATTAGGAAATACTAAAGAAAAAATTAGTTACCCTTCCATCCCTACGATCGTTTTTACTAGTCCGAAATTGGCTCAGGTCGGGGTAACAAAAAAACAACTCACTGGACAAGAAGAAGTAGTAGAAATTGATATGACCAATTGGTTTACCTATCATCGTGTGAATGAACCACTTGCTAAATCCCAAATGATCTATGACAAAGCTGGGTATTTGATTGGTGCCAGTGTCCTTAGTGAACAGGCAGATGATTTAATCAATGATTTGAATTTATTGATCAGTCAACATACAAAAAAAGAAGAATTAGAGCAGTGGATCATGGGTTATCCAACGGTAGCGAGTGATTTATCCTATTTATTGAAATAAAAAATACAGTGTATTGATTATGTAAAAAAACGATTAAATATAAAAAAATAAACGCTTAAATCTGTGGCTGAAAATGTCCTCGAATTTAGGCGTTTTTTCTATTGTAGTGAAAATGATAAAAAGATTATTTTAGTGAAAGGCTCTTTATAGAGTTCTCTAAAAGATCCGGTAGTAAATATTTTAATAATAGATATCTTGAGTGTTATTTTTATTAAAATATTACCTCGCAGAAAAGCACGAATCTTATAGGTTGATCACTACTTTTTTAATATTATTATACTTATATTTTAATGAAATGGTAGACATACTTATTTTCGTACATTAAAATTAATAATAGAGGAGAATAGAGAAAACAAAGCGTTTGTAAATTTTGAGGGATTAGGAGGGGAAAATGAAGCAATTACTAACGAAACAAAGTTTAAGACAGCTAGCACTCTTAGAGTTACTCTGGAGCAACGAATGGCTGACGATTGCAGAGATCGTCAAAAAAATAGGTGGGGTTGAAAAAACGATCCGAACAGACATCAAACAACTGAATGAAATAATTGAACCTTTAAAAATAGAGACTTCGGTAAAATATGGCGTTTTTTTAAGTAAAGACTTAGGTGTTTCAAAATCATATGTTTATTCGCTTTTTTTACAAAAAAGTGTCGAATGTCAAATGTTGGAAATGATATTCATCAATCCCATGATGAAAAGAGGGGAACTATGCGATCAACTCTTTATTTCAGAAACACAACTCAATCGATTACATAATAAAATGAATATTTTAATGAAAAAATACGAAATAAAAATCACAAATGATTTGAAATTGATCGGACACGAAAAAAATATCCGTAAACTTTTCTCTAGTTTGTTCTATGAAAAATACCTTTCACCCGATTTACTTTTTAAAACAGAAGAATTTCAACTGATTGATACAGTACTTGATATTTTTTATAAACAAAATAAAGAGAAGATGGTTATGGATGATCAACATCATTTTTTATTGAATAAAATGCGAATGAGATTATGGGTGGCTGCCTATCGTTGTAAATCTAGCTCATTCTTTAAACAAGAGGAAGATTATTTTAATTATTCTATGATTACTGGAGATCGAGAATTAAACAAAAGGTGGCAAGCTGTGTTTGGTATCGAACTATCAGAAGAAGTTTTGTTTAACCTGTTTGAGTATTTTCATGCTCCATTCAAATTAAATGAAAGATGCTTACAACTAGGGACTAGTCAATCGATCTTACAAACAAGACTGGAAAATCTGATTTTGGAAGTTAGCTATGAATTTAAGATTAAATGCCAGAACAAAACAGCTCTACTTCAGGCCGTTATGTGGCGGATATTTCGTACGATCGGTCCAACGCATATTTTAAATAACGTTGAAGAAGATTTTGTCTGCGAATTAATGAATGATCGACAAGATATCGTTTTAAATTTGAAAGCTAAATTCAGTGAAATTTATGACGATCTAACCGTTCATTCTCTAGATAAAAAAAATATGATTTATCAATCCATTTATACTTTAGTTTCACAATGGTCTGAATTTCGTTCGGAAATACGTAAGCCAACGATTAAAATCCACGCTGCATTGCTATTAGATGCACCAGCCGGGCATTTAAAAATGCTAAAAGAAGAAATTGAATATCATTTTAGAAATACATATGAAGTTGATATTTTATTGCCAATAGCACAAAATTCTGTGAATCAGCTAAAACACTATGATTGTGTCCTAACCAATGGCTTTAATACTGGCGATCTAGGAGATGTGAAAATTATTGGCGTCCCTAATTATTTTGGAGAAGAATTTGTCAAAAAACTACATCATTTTTTGATCAACAAAAAGGAAGAATTACACGTTTTTAGAAAGAATATACTCATCTAAAAGCAAAACAAGTTGAATATACATATTGAGAAAGAGGCTGAACGATACAGTAACAATCATAGTAGTATTTCCGAATAAACATCCAAAGAGCAGTTATCGTTACATTAACTATAAAAAAAGTGAGCGTCCTATTTAGTGAAAACGATTCTGTTTGTTGCATAGATCTACCTAGTAAAGGGACCCGAGATGAATGATTGTCTTTGGTCTCCTATTTTTTTACTTTGCATCACGAACAACTCAATGGATCGGTGGAAAAAATAAAAGATTATGAAAGATATTTTACCAAGGGCTCGGTATATTAAGGTTATTTTTAAAGATTGGGATATGCTAAAAATAAAACAAGGAGTATTTATCTGTTAGGAGAGGAGAGATGTAATAGAAATGAGAGAAATATTAGACGGGCGTTTGAGACGCCAATTGAATATTTTAGAAATCCTTTGGAATACGGAATGGATTACGACTGCGGAATTAGCTGAAAAAATTGATAGTTCAGAAAAAACCATTCGAAATGATCTATCTCAAGTCAACGAAATGATTGAGCCTCTATCAATTGAAACTTCTTTTAGAGCAGGAATCATTTTAAAGAAAGATATCACAACGCCTAAGTCATTTATCTATTCAAAAATTCTTGAAAAGAGTCTAGAATACACATTACTGGAAACGATTTTCCTAGGAAAAGTTACTTCTAAAGAAGAGCTTAGTGATTTGCTTTATATTTCAGAAACTCAGGTATCAAGGGTAATTAATCGAATCAATCAAGAAATCCGGTTTTTCGATTTTCAAATTACCAATCAAATCAAAATTATCGGAAACGAAGGGAATATCAGAGACTTCTTTTCAGTATATTTTTCTGAGAAATATCATTTGCCCGAAAAATTGATACAAAAAGAAGAAAGAAATTTGATTTCAGAGATCATTGATATATTCATCAAAGAAAATACGATATGGGCAATTGTGAACAATGACCATCATTTATTTTTGGGAAATTTAAAATTTCAATTGTATGTCTGTTTTACACGATTGAAGCAAGGCTATCAATTAGAAGTTAACGAGATACCTTTTCATTTTACACATCTAATGAACGAAAAAAAACTAGTAGAAAAAATACATAATGTCTTTGGCATCAAAAGTGTAAAAGAAAATCTTCAGCAATTATTTTATGAATTCCATCAGCCAATTAATCCAATCGCTCGCTTTCATTCAGAAGGAGTTGAAATCGATTCGGTCTCAATAAAGAAACAGATCGGCTATGTGATTACTTTGCTGGAAGAACGTTTTGGATTACTTTGCGAGAATCGAGATAAATTGATTCATGATATTTATTGGACGACCATGAGTTCGGTGCGACCTACTTATATTTTATACAATAAAAAAACGGATTTTTTTGAAAATACGTTGAAGGTAAGTCCTGAGTTAGTTACCGCATTAAGAGATGAATTTTTTGATATTTACTTTTCTCTTGGTAATCCATTTTTATCTTACTTAGATGAAATGATCCAGCAATCCATCTTCAAATTATTAACTTCTTGGTCTGAACTATGGGTACGCGTGAGAGAAAGTAAAGCAAGTATCAATGTAGCGCTTTTATTGGATAGCTCTTACGATCATATGCGGATGCTCAAAGAGGAAATTCAATTTTATTTTAGACATAATATCAAAATTGAGATACTCGATCCTACTACTCAAATACAAAAGGGCTATTTACAAAAGTTCGATTGCCTTTTAACAGATGTATATTCGCCTGACCATTTCGGTATTCCAACGATTGGGATGTCTAGTTATTTTGATGAAGATATCATTAATAAATTAGTTGATTATTACCATATAAAAGTTAATTCCAGTATGGATAGTTAGTTTGCACTATGACTATAAATTTCGGAAAAGTTTCCGCTTATCAACTGATATGGCTAAAAATTAAGTATTATTTTTTAGATGTTCTAAGCTAATCATCTTTTTGTTACATAACAATTACTAATGGAAAAGGTATTTACCAATCTATCGGTAAAACTTGGTTTTCATTCTATTTTATTTTTACGGATAATATTATTGTGGAGGTTGCGTCGTTAAAGTATTGGAGGTGAAGAGCGAAATAAAAAGAGTGATGTATTATTTGATAGGTGTTTTAATGGTTAGTCTTTTCATTACAACAAACTGTCATGCACAAACCACAAATGAACAAACGATTCAAGTTGAAGCAATAATAGGAGTATGGGATGCGGACGCAGATGCCAGTACAATTGATAACGTAAGTGACGCAGGAACCAAAGAAAAAGCAACTATAACGATCACACCATCTGATTCAGGTTCTTCAAAAAAAGTGAGACTTCCACAAACTGGTGAACAATTGAGCGTTTATATGATGTTACTTGGAACAATTGTATCCCTTTTCTCAACGGTTATGTTGATTGAGCTCAATCGAGAAAAAAACTATATCATGTAATTTTATTTTTATGGAAATGTTGTGAGACGTTTTCAGCGAGGAGAGAGACAGAATAATGAAGAAGTTGACAAATGTGTTACTAGTATCATCTATTTTATTAGGTGGATTTGGAATTGGAACAATGAATGCAAGTGCAGAAACAGTTAAAGATAATGAATTAGGCTGGATTCCTGGATTAAGTGACCCTGAGGATGACAGCGCAACTATTCAAGGAAAAGATAATGCACAAATTGGAGTGGATGGCTGGATTGGTCCATGGGATCCGGTCGGACCGGAAGATGTATCTTATGTTGACATCACTGTACCTACAAAAGTACGTTATGCAAATGCGGTAACAGATGATGGGCAGCCACTTCCTAATATCTTATCACCTATTTATACCGTAACAAATAATTCTAGTGCACGTAGAGTCAAGATTGAAATATCAAAATTTGAAGAAAAAAGTCAATCGGGTGTAAGACAAGATTTATACTTTACGCCAACAAATGAAGCGGGCGTCCGTTTACAAAGTGTTGCGGGTCAATTTCTTAATAGCCCTACTTATTTAACAGAATTAGATAAATCTTCATCTAAAACGTTAAAATTCGAAGGAAAAATCGCTGAAGGATTTAAAGAAAATCAAGTGGTTAGACCAAGTTACGAAATAACGTTTAATTTCACTGCTTTAAAAGATACTGAATCATAAAAAAGCGTGATTTGTTTCATTTATATCATATATTATTGGAATCCCCAGCAGAATAAACAGGGAATTTCGCACATAGTAACAATGACATGACTGTCTTAGAATACCATTTAGCAGGATTCCAAATAGTTGGAGTTCTGCTAATCATTGAAAGTATAAACTGTTGGAACGAAAGAAACTAGTTGATCAACAAAAAAACTTGTGGATTGTTTGAAAAAAAATAAAAGTAAATGCTTAACGAATGATTTTTTTATCCATCTGGTTGAGACGATTTGTTTTTGATTTTATCAGAAAGGGAGATTTTTAAATGGCACATAAAGCAAAACAAAGAAAAAAAAGCACATATATCCTGATAACCTTCTCTGTAGTACTTTTGATATTGGGGATCAGTGGATACTTCTATTTTAATCAATCTCCCCCTCAAGTCGTTACAGGATTGCCAGATTTTGATGAGAACATCACTCAGTTGAATAATGGCGAATTATTAAAAAAGATGCAGGAAGAAGTCGATAAAGACAATGTTCGGATTGTATTGAAGCATGAAATCGAATTAAATAAAGAGGGAAAAGCCCACGTGGATGTACGTAATGTGGGTGTCAACTCCTATAATATACAAGTAGAATACTATTTAGCATCTAATCAAAAAAAATTATATGTTTCAGGATTGATTCCACCCAACAATGGGATTGAATCGGTTGCTTTCAAGAATATGCCTTCCTCGGGTACGCATGGCATAAAGATATATTATAAAGTATATGATGAAAAAGAACTAATCAATACAACAACCATTGATGGAACACTCCGTATTGATTAACGAATCATAGCTAGTATAATAAAAAATAGTTATTTAGAGGCGGGCCAAAGCTTGCTTTATTATCTTAGTTCACTCGAAAATTCACGAAGTAGGTTTTGTTTTAACTGGTTTACTTGGGATCCTTTAAAGAGGGTCCTTTTTTATTTCACTAAAAGTACATAATTACCAAGAAATAGGAATTTTTCGGTTTGTTTTTTGGGATAGAATTAACTAAACTTTAGATGAAAACGTTGTTTATTTACTTGTTTGAAAGATTCACATAGTAAGAAGAAAGTAAGGAGGCAGAACTATTAAATCAATCAAATTAGAAAAAACGGATTATCGATTTTATGAATTAGAACAAGTCCAAAGACATAATCAAAGAGAAATAGTTGAATCAAGTATTGTACAACCAGATAAAACATCTTTAAATTATGATGTTTTAAATAAGAAATTTATTGACTATAAAAAGATCATTAGAAAATATTTGACCCATTTATCTTCAACAAAATCGATTCATTCTAATTGGACAATATTAATTGAATGGCGAATCATCTTTAAAGAATCGGCATTAAAAAAATTATCAGTAAGAGAAACAAAACTATTTTTTTTACAAATTGTTCAAGCCTTTCAAAAACTATACGGTCTATCGAATATCATTTATGCACATGTTCATTTTGATGAAGAGAAACCACACTTACATATTGGCCTAATACCCATGAAAGAAGGACGTCTCAATTCTGCTTATATTATGTCCAAATATAAAAACTGTGAAATAGAAACAGAATTACTCAAAAAGTTAGAAGCAGTTCTTCAACAAAATAAGACATCCATCTATCGAAAGAAATCGACAAATGATCATATGAAAGAACAATTGAATGCTGAGTATCAGGAATACAAAGAACTGTATACTAAATTACTTCACCACTCGTTGTTGCCTTCTGAGGTGGGGATGAAGAAACCAGTAAGAGAAACAGACAACTACTCAAATCATATGACAGACGAAAAGAGTAAAACAATAGACGAATTACATAAAGAAAACAATTATTTGAATTCATTAGTGAAACGATTGAAAGCAGAGAACAACTATTTATTGAACGTCATGAAAGAAACAAAAAATAATTTTGAGCAGTTAGACAAACACAACTGTTCAAAAAACACGATGAACGAACCACCATTTGCCAAACTGGAATTAGAAAATCGAAATTACCAAAAAAATTGACAGAAAGGATACCATTTCTGCCAATTTTTTTCATTTACGCTTTGCTTAGTAAAAAAAAACGAAGATCCTAAAGAGGGACCTTCGCTTTTTAAACAAGCTATTTTATATTAGTACCAACCGTTTGCTTCCCAGAAAGATTTAGCTGCTTCCCATGAGCCATAACGAGAAGATACGTATTGTTCAGCAACTCGTTCTTGGTTTGCTGCTGAATAGTCACCATTTAAGTAAGAAGAATCTAATTGGTAACGTCCGATGTAACGACCGTTTGTTGCTGTATAAGAACCGCTAGATTCTTTTTGAGCGATCCATTCTTTCGCTGAGCTTGTGTTTGTTGTCGCTGGTGTTGCTTGTGCCGCTGTTTGCGTTGCTTGAGCAACTGGTTGAGCAGGTGCTGCTTGTTGAACTGGTTCTTGCTTCACTGGTTGTTCAGCCACTGTTTTTGTTTGAGCAGGCGCTTGGTAAGCTGTTTGTGTTGTTGCTGCTTGTTCGCCTGTTGGGATTGTTAATTGTTGACCTGAATAAATCAAGTTGATGTTTGAGATTGAATTTTTTTCTGCAATAGTTTGGATCAAGGAGTTATCACCAACGTATTTTTGAGAAATCGTTGATAGCGTATCACCTGATTGAACGGTATAAGCTTCGTCCGCATGTGCAGATGTTCCCATAAAGAATAGTGCGCCGGCAGTCAAAGTTGTTCCTAATAGTAATGTTTTAAGTGATTTCATGTAAAAGCTCCTTCGTAAATTTAAAAATAGTTTTGTTGTGACCAACGAGGAATACTTTACCACGGGGATATATTTCATAGGTAATAGCTTTATGACAAATCTACCTTTTTTGTAATATTTGAAGTAACATATGTAATCGAAAGCGATTTCTTTGTCGTAAAATCAAGCATAATGTCTCTGAAAAGAGTAGCTGTCTAGTTATTAAGAAAAGGTTAATCTCACGTTTTTTTGTAGAAAAAATCTCTCTTTCGTCTCGGATAACGCTTACATGAATATAAATAAAAACAGTCATGAGCATACAAACTAACGCTCATGACTGCTTTATTTATATTAGGAACAGAGGATAATTAAAAAATTATCGTTCTACTCTATTTGTAATAAGTGGAAAGAATTTCAAACAATAAATAGCACAAATTCCTACAATAATATAGATCGCTTTAGCTAGAATTGTCGTAGATCCACCTGCAATAGTAGCAACTAAATCAAATTCTAATAAACCAACCAATAACCAATTTAATCCACCAACGATCAACAATGTTAAAGCAATAATGTCTAAAGTTTTCATTTGTTATTTCTCCTCTCCATATTTGACATACTCTAATTATAAACTAATTTTTATATTAGTACTAAAATACTGCTTAAGCTTATAAAATAAGGTTATAAGCTGGTAATGTCATCTTTATTTATAAGAATACGAGTTTGATGATGAGAAAAAAATGAAATATATAAGTTAAGAAAGAGAAATGTCCAATGGAAAGCAAAAGGATTCAAGAACTGTAAACAAGCGTTACACTATTTAAAAGAATCGATTGAATAAGAGTTCAATTATGGTTCCTAATATTCATCGTTCTCATAATTCTTTTACAGTATAGGTCATAGGTTGTAAATATAAAAAATGATCAAGATGGGCAAAATAGAAGGCATGCAGATAAAACAATACTGATCTCATTGCTTAATCGTAATAAGGAGAAATAATCAAAAAAGCTATCTTATGAAACATAAGAAGGAACTGTCCATAGTAATCATTAGCAGTAAATTAACAGGAAGAGTAAAATAGAAAGAAGAATTTATGCGTAAAATTATCAGAAGTCAGGTCGTTTAGTATAACGAACAGTAAGTTTATTAATAAGACGTGAATAAGAAAACAAAAAAACGTAGAGCACGGAATGCTCTACGACTAGTCATTGATGCAGACGATGGGATTTGAACCCACACGAGCGTACGCTCACAAGACCCTCAATCTTGCATGTCTGCCGTTCCATCACGTCTGCGTATAATAACAATAAATTAATGATAGCGAGTATTTCCGCAGATGTCAAGATGAAAAGGGAGAGAAAAAGTGGAAAAATATGATGGGGAGTTTTCTATCTTAGGAATGAGTGTTGGGCTAATTCTTGGTATTGTATTGAAAGATTTGTCTGCCGGAATTTTTTTGGGCGTTATTTGCGGAATTGCTATGGACTGGGGTGCGAATTTATTCAATGAATATCGACGGAAATGAGTTTGAAAACTAACTAAAATTTCTTATGGTTTTACTTAAAATTGTGGTAAATTTTAGAGGGATAGAGTATGATATTGAAAATAAGTAAAAAATAAAAAATCAGAAATTTCTGTTTATTTTGAAATGAGGGATTGGATAGCGTTATGAGAGAATTTGAAAAATCCAATAAACTAGAAGGCGTAAGCTACGACGTACGTGGACCTGTGTTAGAAGAAGCCGAACGTATGCAAGAAGAAGGGATCAGTATTTTGAAGTTAAATACTGGAAATCCTGCCCCCTTTGGATTTGAAGCGCCAAATGAAGTGATACGTGATTTGATTATGAATGCACGAGATTCAGAAGGCTATTCTGATTCTAAAGGCATTTTTTCAGCAAGAAAAGCGATTGAACAATATTGTCAAATCAAAAAGTTCCCCAATGTGACGATCAACGACATTTATACAGGGAATGGAGTCAGCGAACTGATCACAATGTGTATGCAAGGTCTACTTGATAATGGGGATGAGGTTTTAGTTCCGATGCCTGATTATCCATTATGGACGGCTTCAGTATCACTGGCTGGTGGAAAACCTGTTCATTATATATGTGACGAACAAGCAGAATGGTATCCTGATATTGATGACATTAAATCAAAAATAACGAGTAGAACAAAAGCAATCGTGATCATCAACCCAAATAATCCAACTGGAGCATTGTATCCAAAAGAGATTTTAGAGCAAATCGTGGAGATTGCTCGTCAAAATCAATTGATTATTTATTCTGATGAAATTTATGATCGTTTAGTCATGGATGGTTTAGAACATATTCCAATCGCTACCTTGGCACCAGATTTATTTGTCGTGACGTTGAATGGTTTATCTAAATCCCATCGTGTTGCAGGATTTCGTGTTGGCTGGATGGTGTTGAGTGGAGATAAATCACATGTTAAAGGCTATATTGAAGGATTGAACATGCTTTCTTCGATGCGTCTTTGTTCCAATGTATTGTCTCAGCAAATCATTCAGACGGCATTAGGTGGTTATCAAAGTGTGGATGAATTATTATTACCTGGTGGGCGTATTTATGAGCAACGAGAATTTATTTACAATGCCATTAATGACATTCCCGGTCTTTCTGCAGTAAAACCTAAAGCAGCGTTTTACATTTTTCCTAAGATTGATACGAAGCGTTTCAATATTTTAGATGACGAAAAGTTTGTTTTAGATTTCCTACATGAACATCATATCTTGCTGGTTCATGGTGGGGGATTTAATTGGCATCAACCGGATCATTTTAGAATCGTTTATTTACCAAAGATGGATGATCTGAAAACGACTGCTGTCAAAATGCGTGAATTTTTATCGACTTACCGACAAAAATAGCCTGTCATGGATGTTTTTACTCAAAAGAGCCGAACTCAAGTTTTGGCTCTTTTTGGTGTGAGAGATGAAATAATCACTAGCTAAATCAAAAATAAGGAAGGAAAAAAGTCGGACAAGTTTTTGATAGGACTTTTCTTGATGTTTCTTCTTCCGTAAAGTAAAATATTGGTATAATGCGAATACGCATATTTTGAAGGAGGATGCTTATGGAAACGTTGGTCGCTTCCTTTGGTACAATCATAAAAGAAATTCGAAAAGAACAGAAGATGACACAAAAAATGCTTTCGCAAGATATTTGTTCACAGAGTGTTTTAAGCAGAATTGAAAATAATGAAGAGCTACCAAATGTTGTTGTAATGGCACAAATTTGCCAACGTTTAGGCGTAACGATCGATCATGTCATGCGTTTATCTCATGGGAAAATTCGAGAGGTCTTAAAGAATTTTGAGTTAACAGACTTGTATTTTCAGCAACGAGATTATCGCAAGCTGGAACAAGTGTTAAAATCGCCAGAGGTTACAGAAAATTTGTACGAAGCTGCGGATTTTCAAAAATATTATTATTATTTAGGCGTCTGTGAATTTACATTACGAAAAAATATTACTCAAGCACTTAGTTATTTAAAAGAAGCGCTCTCCTATTCGACGTTAAAAGATCGAACACAAGTGACGGATGTTGAGATCCAGCTAGTCAGTTGCATTGGCAAAAT
Organism: Enterococcus sp. DIV1208; assembly: GCF_050530455.1. NCBI lineage: Bacteria > Bacillati > Bacillota > Bacilli > Lactobacillales > Enterococcaceae > Enterococcus > Enterococcus sp. DIV1208. Next base: position 1,104,745 of record NZ_CP172887.1, read on the forward strand.
CTATGGCGTAGCTGGCAAAACTGCGGAAGCGAGGTACTATTTAAGTCGTAGTATCCAACTCTTCCAAGAGACGATCCAAGATCGAACCAAAAGTGAGTTTACTCAAATTTTTTATAACTATGGAAGCTTTTTGTTGCACCAAGGAGAAATTGAACTATCTTTAGAACAAGTAAATCAAGGAATACGGTGGGCGCAAGATAAAAATAGTTATTATTACCTTAACGATTTATTTATTTTAAAGAGTTTGATTTATAAAAAGAAAGGTGAAATCAATAAAGCTCTCTTTTATGAAGAATTGGCACAATCAGTTAAAAAAATAGCAAAAAGTCTCTAAATGGTGTAGACCATTCTTGACTTATCTCCAAAATAAGAGTACCTTTAGGATAGAAAATCAAAGGAGAGAGAAGAATGAGAACTTTTATCTACGCAGACAAATTCTTTTTGTCATCCGGTGTCAAAAATGCAGGTTATCTTGAAATCACTGATGGTCTTTTTGGGGAGTATACCCAAAACACACCTGAAGGAGAAGTCAATATCATTGATCAAAGCGGAAAATGGATCGCTCCTGGTCTAGTTGATACGCATATTCATGGCTATATGAACCATGATGTGATGGATAATGATGCAGAAGGTGTGAAAGCAATGTCAGAAGGATTGCTTTCTTGTGGAGTAACATCGTTTTTACCAACTACTTTAACATCAAGTAAAGAACGTTTAAAAGATGTAGCTGAAACAATTGGAAAAATGTACCAAGAAGCTCCTGGAGCAAAAATTAAAGGAATCTATTTTGAAGGACCATTCTTTACGGAAGAACATAAAGGGGCGCAAAATCCAAGTTATTTTGGAGACCCTGATCTTGATACTTTCCATGAATGGCAAGAAGCTTCTGGCGGACTGATCAAAAAAATTGCCCTAGCCCCAGAACGAAAAGGCGTTGAAGAGTTTGTCAAACAAGTGACAGATGAAGGCGTGGTTGTTTCATTGGGTCATAGTAATGCGACGATCGATGAAGCACAAAAGGCAGTAGAAGCAGGTGCCAGTGTCTTTGTCCATGCGTATAATGGCATGCGTGGATTAAATCATCGTGAACCTGGAATGGTTGGTGCGCTACTATCGCTAGAACATGTTTTTTCAGAATTGATTTGTGATGGGCATCATGTTCATCCAAATGCTGCTCAAATTTTAATGGAAAAAGCAGGTCATGACCATGTGGCATTGATCACTGATTGCATGATGGCTGGTGGAATGCCTGATGGCAATTATAATTTAGGAGAATTTCCAGTGGTCGTGAAAGATGGAACTGCTCGCTTAGAATCAGGTAATTTAGCAGGAAGTATCTTGAAATTAAAAGAAGCAATCAAAAATGTAGTAGACTGGGGATTAGCTACACCTGAACAAGCTGTGATGATGGGAAGCTTAGTACCAGCAATCAGCTGCAAGATCGATGATACTTGTGGCAAGATCGCAAAAGGACGGGACGCTGATTTTATCGTATTGAATCCAGATATGACTTTAGAAGCAACATACCTAGATGGTGTAGAACGTTATCACGCTTAATAAAAAGACTGTTATTAAGTAAGTAAGAGCGAACCATCGCTGAAAGGCTGATTTGAAGAGCTTTGACTTAATGGATCAGGTCATTTTATTTGAACATCATTCGTAAATAAGCAAAAGCCGATGTGGTTGGGACAGAACCTTGTTCCATTCACACCGGCTTTTTTTTAACTGATTTGGATGACTTTCACCCCAACATTTTTGATTTCAGCAATTACTTTTTCAGAACAAAACTTGTCAGTAATCAAATAATCAAAAACAGAAATATCTGCAATTTTAAATTTTGATGTTAAACCAATTTTACGATGATCAGCAACTAGAATTTTACATTTAAACGTTTGACGAATCATCATTTCATTGATCGTTGATTCATTGAGAATTTTAGTTGTTACGCCATTATCGATCGACACACCACTGCAACCAATGATACAGACATCAGCATTCATTGAAGAAATGGTATTTAATGCGATATCACCCACTAATGCTTCTTTTGGAAAGCGCATCTCACCTCCAGTCAAGATATAATTGCAGTTTTCTTTATGAGGGGAGTAAGTGATTTTTACGTTATTTGTGACAATTGTCAGGTGATTGGCACGTACATATTCAACCACTTTAAGTGCAGTAGAACTAGAATTAATGAATACGGTATCATAATCATTGATGTATTTACAAGCTTCACGAGCGATTGATTGTTTTAGTCGTTCTGGTCCAGATTGATCAAAGTCTGTACGATTATCATAATTATAAGAACAGAACCCGTAATGACGAATGATCTCATTTTTTTCTTCTAATAAATTTAGGTCTCTGCGTATTGTACTAATAGAGACTTTTAAAGATTCAGCTAACTCATATGTTGTCATTTGCTCTTTTTGTTGTAATCGCTCCAAAATATCCTTTTGACGCTTCTCAATATTGACAATGGAATTTTTCATTATTTACCCTCCTATTTGTTGCCTATGTATATGATTTTTATCGCTTCAAAGATTCATATAAAGTTTATTAACTATATATATCATACTAAAAAAATCAATTAACTTACAAAAACGATCATATAAATAACAAACAGTCATATAAAAGGGTTTTCATGTTTGTCGTTGCATATTATGATTTAGATATCAACAAAAGAAAGTTCTTGAGAGGAGAATTACAATGAGCAAACATGTCAATGATGTCACAAAAGAAAATTGGGTTTTAGAAACATTTCCTGAATGGGGTACCTACTTGAATGAAGAGATCGAAACAGAAGAAGTAAAAGAAGGAACGGTTGCGATGTGGTGGTTAGGTTGTACCGGGATTTGGTTAAAGACGCATAAAGGGACAAATATTTTGTGTGATTTATGGTGTGGGACAGGTAAACGTAGTCATGGAAATGGGATGATGAAAAAAGGGCATCAGATGATGCGAATGAGTGGGGTTCAAAAAATGCAACCGAACTTGCGGACGCAACCTTTTGTGATTGACCCTTTTGAAATGAAAAGTGTAAACGCTTTAGTTGTCACGCATATCCATTCGGATCATTTGGATATCAATACAGCAGCTGCTGTTCATCAAAATTGTCCGAATGCAAAATTCATTGGTCCTCAAGAAGTAGTAAATACTTGGTTGAACTGGGGAATTCCAAAAGAGAAAACGATAATCGTCAAACCAGGAGATGAAGTCAAAATTGAGGATGTAACTATCGTTGCTTTAGAAGCATTTGACCGTACAGCATTAGTCACTTGTGAAGATCCAGAGGAAACTTTAAAAGGGAAAATACCTCAAGAAATGGATGAGATCGCTGTGAATTATCTATTTGAAACATCGGGTGGAAATATTTATTATGCTGGAGACTCTCATTATTCTAATATGTTTGCGAAACATGGGAACGAACATACTATTGATGTTTGCCTAGGTGCATATGATGAAAATCCACGAGGTATCACGGATAAAGTGACTTCTGTCGATATGTTGCGAATGGCTGAGTCATTGAAGGCTAAAGTAGTCATCCCTGTTCATTATGATATCTGGGCAAATTTTATGGCTGATCCAAAAGAAATTACCGAAATATGGAAGTTTAAAAAGGATCGCTTGAAGTACGATTTTAAACCATATATCTGGCAGGTAGGAGGCAAGTTTACCTATCCAACGAACAAAGACGACCTGGAATTTAATTTCTACCGTGGTTTTGAGGATGTATTTTCTGTAGAAAACGATACACCATTCCCGTCATTCTTATAGAAAAGAGGCTAACAACATGTTGAAATATTTTTTGGATCAAGGCTTGGTGAAATATTCCGATAAAGAAATTACTGATTGGAAGGAAGCTGTTGCTGAAAGCTGTCAACTATTATTAGATAAAAAGTTGATTGATCAAAGTTACGTAGATGAAATCATCCAATGTGTAGAAGAACATGGTCCTTATATCGTGATTGTTCCCAAAGTGGCAATGCCACATTCTTCAGCAGATAGTGAAGGAGTTTATGGAACAGCTATATCATTCACTAAAATGAAAAGGCCCATTCAATTCGACCAAGAAGAAAAATCAGCAAGTTTATTCTTTACTTTAGCAGCCAAAAATGTAGATCAGCATATGGAAAATATTCAAAAATTGTCTGAGTTGTTGATGATAGATGGGCTAATTGATCGTTTGGCAGATACCGATTCGATTGAAGACTATCGAGTGGTGATGCAAGAGTATAACTTATAGGAGGAAAAAAGAATGGCTGATTTTTTATTGAGCATTTGGACTTATTTCGCTACAAACATCTTAACTCAACCAGCTTATCTGATTGGTTTTATTGTACTGCTAGGGTACATTCTCTTGAAACGTCCATTTTATGAGTGTATTGCTGGTTTCTTGAAAGCAACAGTCGGTTACTTCATTTTGACGGTTGGTTCAGGAGGATTAGTAAACAACTTCCGCCCCATTTTAGTAGGTTTAAAAGAACGGTTTAATCTGGATGCGATGGTCACCGATCCATATTTTGGACAAAATGCCGTTGACTCTGGATTAGAGGAAACATTTGGTCGTACATTTGGGGATGTCATGATTTTACTTTTGATTGCTTTTGTTATGAATATCTTACTCGTTCGTTTTCAAAAATATACAAAATTACGTTCGGTTTTTACAACTGGAAATGTTCAGATTCAACAATCTGCAACTGCTTTTTGGATATTATTATTTTGTTTTCCCTCTTTAGGAAGAATTCAAGTTCTGATTTTTATGGGACTGATTTTAGGCTGTTATTGGGCAGTAGCTTCTAATTTAACAGTTGGTATCACCCAGGAGTTAACCGAGGGCGCGGGTTTTTCTGTGGCACATCAGCAAATGTTTGGTATCTATATATTTGCGAAGTTAGCCGAGTTTTTAAAGAAACGTGATCAAAAAAAAGAACACTCTAAAAAAGTGGATAAAAAATTGGAAGATATTGAATTACCAGGTTTTTTATCTATATTTAATGAAAATATGGTAGCAACTTCTTTATTAATGCTTTTATTTTTTTGAATTATTTTGTTAGTGCTAGGAAAAGATTATTTGATTCAAGCACAGTTTATGCAAGAAGGACAAAGTTTCTTGTTCTATATTATGACAACATCATTGAATTTTGCTGTCTACCTAGCCATTTTACAATTAGGAGTCCGTACTTTCGTGGATGAGCTAACACAATCTTTTCAAGGGATCTCCAATACAATCCTACCAGGTGCGGTTCCTGGGATTGACGTAGCTGCTACTTTTGGTTTTGGTTCACCTAACGCCGTAACCATTGGCTTCTTGTTTGGTGCCTTAGGTCAATTTTTGATGATTGCCTTACTCATTTTGTTCAAATCACCAACCATCGTGATTGCTGGTTTTATTCCATTGTTCTTTGACAATGCAGTTATCGCAGTTTTTGCCAACAATCGAGGTGGTTTCAAAGCCGCCTGTCTGTTCCCATTTCTTTCTGGAATCATTCAAGTTGGTGGATCGGCCGTTTTTGCAACTTGGATCGGCATGTCAAAATATGGTGGCTATCTCGGTATGTTTGACTGGGCCACTGCTTGGCCATTATTTACTGTAATGATGAAGTTTTTGGGGTATGTTGGTATCGCATTAGTCGTGGTTGGACTATTGATTATTCCACAATTACAATACCGTAAAAATCCAGACGGGTACTTTTTGATCGTCGATGATTATGAGCAATATGCAGAAAAATATCACAACGAGAATTAAATACAACAATAAAATTAAAATGAACACATAGGAGGAAAACATAATGAGAATTTTAGTATCTTGCGCAAACGGGTCGGGAACAAGTTTGATGATGATGAGAAGCGTCGAAAAGGCAATGAAAGAACTAGGTGTGTCAATTACCAAAATCCATCATTGTGCAATTTCTGAAGGAAAAAGTTCTGCGACTCAGTATGATGTCGTTTTTACACCAGTCAATTTTTTGAATATGTTTATCCAAGCTGAGAAAAAAGGAATTACAGTGATTGGCATTAAAAATGTCATGTCAGCCAAAGAAATTGGTGAAAAATTTGCTGAATCAGCGTTGTATCAAAAATCTAAATAAAAGAGGAAGACAAAATGAGCAGACCAAAATTACAGATTGCTTTGGATCATAATGATTTAGAACAAGCATTAGCAGATGTATTTCAAGTAGGGGATATTGTCGATATTATTGAAATTGGAACCATTTTATGTCTGCAAGAGGGGCGCAAAGCCATCAGCTGTATTCGTAGCATGTTTCCAAGGAAAACAATTGTTGCTGATACAAAATGTGCGGATGCCGGGGGAACGGTAGCCAAAAATGTAACTGATGCCGGTGCGGATTTTATGACTGTTATCTGCTGTGCTACTCTGCCAACCATGGAAGCAGCTCAAAAAGAAGTGAAGGCATTGCAAGTCGAACTGTATGGGGATTGGACCTATGAACAAGCAGCTGAATGGCGGAGGATCGGTATCCAACAGGTGATCTATCATCAAAGTCGAGATGCATTACTTTCTGGTGAAACTTGGGGAGAACGGGATCTGACAAAAGTAAAGAAATTGATAGAAATGGGCTTTGCAGTTTCTGTGACAGGTGGATTAAACGTGGAAACATTGAAATTATTCGCAGGGATTGAAGTGGAAACTTTTATAGCTGGAAGAGGGATTTCTAGTGCGGACGATCCTGCAAAAGCAGCCAATGATTTTAAACAAGAAATGATTCGCATTTGGGGGGAATAGACTTGGCTCAAATCGGAATTTATGAGAAGGCACTACCAAAAGATATCTCTTGGAAAGAGCGCTTTTTATTAGCAAAGGAACTTGGTTTTTCCTTTATTGAGATGTCGATTGACGAGACAGATGAACGCCTAGCTCGACTCAATTGGTCTGACGAGATGATCAATCAAATACGCAAAGACATGAAAGAGACGGGCATTCGGATCAATTCCATTTGTCTGAGTGGTCATCGCAGGTTTCCTTTTGGCTCTTCAAATGAAGCGTATCGGATAAAAGCCAAAGAATTGATGGTCAAAGCGATCCGACTTGCTCAGCGCTTAAGTATCAAAATTATCCAAGTAGCCGGATACGATGTCTATTATGAAAAAAAAACAAGGCTATCACGAAAATTATTTATTGAAGGACTTGAAGAAAGCGTCAAAATAGCTTCTGAATATGGAATCATCTTGTCAATTGAAATTATGGATGATCCATTTATGAATTCAATCACTAAATTTTTAGAAATCAAACGCCAGATTGATTCACCATATCTTCAAGTTTATCCAGATCTTGGTAACCTTTCGGCTTGGCAAGAAAACGATCCAGAACGTGAACTAGAAAAAGGGATCAATTGGATTTCTTCCATCCACTTAAAGGATACCTATCCAGTAACAACTGAATCATCAGGTCAATTTCGTGATGTTCCTTTTGGCGCAGGCTGTGTTGACTTTGAGGGTTTGTTAAAGAAACTCAAACAGATGAATTATAATGGGTCATTTTTAATTGAAATGTGGAGTGAAAAAAATCCGGATTTTAAAAAAGAAATCGTAGCAGCAAAAAGCTATCTTTATCCGAAGCTAAAGGAGGCAGGTTATGAGTTTGCGTAATCCGATCATTAAAGAAATGAAACAACGTGTTTATGAAGCAAATTTGGCACTACCTCAATATGGACTAGTTAAGTTGACTTGGGGCAATGTCAGTGAGATTGATCGAGCGCTTGGGGTGATCGTGATCAAGCCAAGTGGTGTAAAGTATGAACAGATGGCTCCCGAACAAATGGTAGTGACTGATCTAGCTGGAAATCCGCTAGAAGAAGATGGGATGAAGCCCTCTTCTGATTTATCGACTCATGTGATTTTGTATCAAGCTTTTGAAAAAATCAATGCTATCGTCCACACGCACTCCACTCATTCAGTCATGTGGGCGCAGGCTGGTCGAGACTTGCCTGCCTATGGAACAACTCATGCGGATGCTTTTTATGGAACGATTCCTTGCACACGGCAATTAACTGAAGAAGAAGTTAAAAGTGCTTATGAAAGAAACACTGGTCATGTGATTGTTGAAACGTTTCAAGAGAGACAATTAGCTCCCACTGAAGTTCCTGGTGTATTCGTTTATGGACATGGCCCATTTACTTGGGGTGAAACCCCTGCAAAGGCGGTAGAGAATAGCTTGATCTTAGACGAAATATGCTTAATGGCTAAAGAAAATGAAAAAATTAATCCTGCTATGCAATCTATTCCACAATATCTTTTAGATAAGCACTACTATCGAAAACATGGGATGCATGCATATTACGGTCAAAAGTGACGAAGCTTGCGGGGGCTTACTTGAAGTCTTCACATTTATTGATTCGTAGCACTTAGTAGCAAATTTTTATTCTTGATTTATAAAAGAGTTACTATGTCTGAGTTTGATGTCTGATGTCAAACTCAGACGTAGTTTTTTCTTGTATAAATATTTAGTTATTCCAAGCTACGATTCAACTAAAATTTCTAAACGCGTCACATATTCTTCTGGCTTATTCGTTTCGTGAAAATCAATTAGATAAGATTCATAAAATGGACTGGCTCTATGAAGCGAATGGGTAGTCAGGTAGTTCATGATGGTAGCAATTCCTTTCTTCCTTTGTTCATAGTCACCTTTAAAACTATAACTAAGATAATTTCCAGCAGGGAGTATCTCAGCATCCTCATTTTTAATCGTAAGGTCAGGACAAAAATAAAATACTTGATAGGTAAAAGGATCTTCCTCTAAATGGATGATACTACCAAAAAGATTTTGATTATTAGTGCTTAATAAAGGTTCGTATTTTTTATGAAGTTCTTTTAACGAAAAGTCGATTTGTTCATCCGTTGCAACCGTAGAAGCTTTAAGAATCAGTCTTTTCGGTTGCTGCACTAATAGCACTTCTTGATAGTCTATGCTTTCTGCTTCTTCAATTAACTGGACACGTTCGATTAATAGTTCGATTTTTTTTTGTGAGTCACTGATGAGTTGATGAAGTGCCTCGATTTCAAAAGCTAATAATTCTTTTGTCTTGCTGATTTCTTTTTGCTTCAAATAATCGGCGATCTCAGTAATGGAGACATCAAAATAACGTAGGTCACGGATGGTATTCAGTTGTTCAATGTGTTCGTAAGAATAATTTCGATAGCCATTTTCATCATAATCCGGTGTAATCAAACCTAATTTTTCATAATAGCGTAAAGTATGGGCTGTAATATCATAGAGCTTTGCTAATTCATTGATTTTCAAATCATCACTTCCATTGATCAGTCATTTTAAGTAAGGTTATTTTACTACGAAACGTGGGGGAAATGTGAATGGAATTGATTTTTTTATTCTACATAGATAGATTTGCTTAAATTTTTCTTGACCTTAGAGTCACTCTAACCTTTATGATTTGATCAGTAAGAATTATTGGAGGAAAAAAATGAAAGAATGGTACACCTTATCAATCATAGAAATCAAAGAAAAATTAATGGTAAAAAAAGCAATGAACGAACAAGAAAGGAACGAACGACAACTTAAGTATGGAAGAAACGTCTTAGAAAATGGTATTAAAGTTCCAGAATGGAAAAAATTTCTTTCTTACTTTCATGATGCACTGATGTACATTTTATTAGGAGCTGCGATCGTTAAGCTTTTTACAGGCGCATATATTGAAGGCAGTATGATTTTTTTAGTTGTTTTCTTAAATGCGCTGATCGGCTATTTACAAGAACGAAAGGCAGCTTCATCTTTAGACAGCATTGCGGAATTACTTAGTGAAAAAGCAGTCATCATCGAAAAGGGACAGCAAAAAGAGATTGCACCAGCTGATTTAGTGGTGGGGGATCAAATCGTATTAGCTGCTGGAGATATCGTTTCTGCAGATGTTCGTTTGAGTGAAACGTTCAACTTACAAATTGATGAAGCAATTCTTACTGGAGAAACCCATGCGATCCAAAAGACGACCGACCCGTTACCGCTAGAGACTCCTTTAGCGGAACAAACGAATATGGCTTTTTCTGGGACTAAAGTGGAATCAGGCAGAGGAATAGGGATCGTAGTCGCTGTCGGAACTGCTACAGAAATTGGAAAAATCAGCACTTCATTAGGGTCGATCACAGAACAAGAAACACCGTTATTGAAGAAAATCAAAGAAATGAATACTAGTATATTTAAAGGAATCGCTGCGTTGATTTTATTGTTAGCTACCGTATCCTACTTTTATTATGGCATGACTTGGGGCTATATAGCGACGGCTGTCATTGCCTTGATCGTGTCTTCTATCCCAGAAGGACTTCCTTCGATCTTAACGATTATTTTATCTTCGGGTGTCAATCGAATGGCAAAGAAACAAGCAATCGTCAAAAATCTACCCACAGTTGAAACGTTAGGGGCAATGACAGTAATTTGTTCAGATAAAACAGGAACACTGACTAAAAATGAAATGACATTGGTTAGCTTAGCGACTAGAGAAGCGAACCATGGGGTGGAAATGCTTGAAGAAAAAAACTGGACCAAAAATGAGACTTGGCTTGTTGAAGCGATGCATAATTGTCAAGAAACCCAACTAACTCAAGGAGTATGTCCAACTTCAGGTAATGCCACGGAATTAGCTTTATTAAAATGGACCAATCAACAACCGATCGAACTTTATCCAGTCGTTGATAAAATCCCTTTCGACTCAGCTTACAAATATATGGCGACCGTCCATGAGATTGCAGGAAAAAGGATCTTATTTGTGAAAGGTGCGCCAGATGTTTTACTGAATAAAGTGCAATATGAACTGGGATCAGATGGAAGACAACAACAGATAGATCATGCTATGTGGTTACAAAAAAACGAACAATTAGCGCAAACAGGCCAACGTGTCTTAGCGTTTGCAATGAAAGAGTTAAAGGATCGTGAATTGTCACATGAAGAATTAACGAATGAGCTGGTGATGATTGGACTTAGTGGCATCATTGATCCACCAAAGGAATCAGCTATTGCTTCAGTCAAGGAAATGCAACAAGCAGGGATCAGAGTAAAAATGATCACTGGCGATCATCAAGCAACAGCAAAAGCGATCGCTGAGGAATTAGGTTTAAAAAATGCTAAATCGGCGATTACGGGAACGGAACTAGATCAATTGACAGAAGAAGAATGGAAGATCGCTGTCCGTGAGAATGATGTTTTTGCCAGGACGACACCTGAACATAAATTGGCTATTGTGACCTATCTCCAAGAACAAGATGAAATTGTTGGAATGACTGGGGACGGCGTTAATGATGCGCCAGCTTTGAAAAAAGCCGATGTCGGGATCGCTATGGGAATCAAAGGGAGCGATGTTAGCAAACAGGCAGCAGACATGGTGTTGGTAGATGATAATTTTGAGACCATTGCAAAAGCCGTGAAAGAAGGACGACGTATTTTTGATAATTTGAAAAAGACGATTCTCTTTTATTTGCCAACTTGTTTAGCCCAAGGATTACTATTGCTCTTTTCATTGGTAGGAAATTTCCCATTACCTTTAACTACTGTACAAATCTTGTGGTTAAATCTAGTCGCTTCGATCACCCTTTCATACGCATTGGGTTTTGAAAAAGCAGATCAAGATGTTATGAATCGTCCACCGAGACCAATTGACGAAAAAATCCTATCAAAATATGCACTTTTGCGTATTTTATATGTTGGGATCATCATGACTATTTTAGGGTTTGTTGCAATGGATTTTGTTCCTGCTGAAGCGAAACAAACCGTTCTGATCAATGCGATGGTTTTTGGACAAGCCTTCTACATGGTTAATTGTCGAAGAGTGACTGAATTTAGTCTGACAAAAGATCTTTTTGAAAATCGGGCATTACTCTATTCGATTGGAGCGATGATCCTCTTACAAGGATTGATGTTAGTGTTCCCACCATTAAAAATTGCGATTGGGACAGTTTCGTTGACTGTCCAAGAAGCAAGCATCAGTTTACTACCTGGATTGGTTTTATTCCTTCTTGTTGAATTAGAGAAAGCTTTTGTAGGGATGACGGTAAAATCAACTCACAAACTAGATGCATGAGCCATTTTCTTTTTAAAGAAAAGAAGCGAACAAAAATAATAAACGATCGCATCAAAGTTCTTTTGTTGCCGGTGGGGTGTCCGCCCCACTGGCTAAATCGTCATTGGGAAATTGGTAAAACAAAATTATCGATCAAACTATACAGAAAGTTATTCTATTGGTATGATAGAACAAAACAGAGGAGGAGGCGATTACATGATTGGAGGGGTGGCATTAGAGACGATTTATTGGTATACACTTTTAACTTGTGCGGGGATTGCAGTTTTTCTGCTAGTCTTTGGAGATATTTTTGATTTCGATGGTCCAATTGACCCGATACTCATTGTCCCTTGGCTAACTTTTACCAGCCTGTTTGGGTATTTAGGAGAACGCTTAACAGAATTAGATTCGCTGTTTCTATTGATTTCAAGTGGGGCGATTGCAACTGTTTTAGTGTTTTTGCTCAATTTTTATGTCCGAATGCCGATGAAAAATGCTGAAAGTACGTTGTCGGCATCAGAAAAAACTCTTGAAGGACAGATGGCGATCGTAGTTACACCCATACCATTAAAAGGGATGGGGGAGATCCAATTAAAAAGTGTGACTGGTTCGATTACGCGACCTGCATGCTTTTATGCCCCACAAAGTTCACCAGCTAAGCAAGGAGAACAGGTCTTGATCATTGAAGTAAAAGAAAGAGTTTGTTATGTAACGCCTTATGAAGGCATGCTAAAAATATGAAGGAGTGTATAAGAAATGGAAATATCAGGAGTTTATATCGCAATTGCTATTGCAGTCTTGATCATTTTAATGTTACTGATCGTCTTTGTAGCAAAATATCAAACTGCCAAACCAGATGAAGCATTAATTATTAGCGGGAGTTATTTAGGCAGTAAAAATGTCCACGCAGATGAAAGTAATAATAAAATCAAAATCGTTCGTGGTGGCGGGGCATTTGTTTTACCAGTTTTCCAACGCTCGAATCGGATCAGTCTCTTGTCAAGCAAGTTAGATGTTTCGACGCCAGAAGTCTATACTGAACAAGGGGTACCAGTGATGTGTGATGGCACCTCGATCATCAAGATTGGTTCTTCAGTGGAAGAAATTGCGACTGCTGCAGAACAGTTTCTAGGTAAAACACGTGAGGAACTTGAAAATGAAGCAAGAGAAGTTTTGGAAGGGCATCTTCGTTCCATTTTGGGTTCCATGACTGTAGAAGAAATTTATCAAAACCGCGACAAATTTAGTCAAAGCGTTCAAGAAGTGGCATCTGTTGATTTAGCGAAAATGGGATTGATCATTGTTTCGTTTACGATCAAAGAAGTTCGTGATAAAAACGGTTACTTAGATTCTTTAGGGAAACCACGGATCGCCCAAGTGAAACGTGACGCAGATATTGCGGAAGCAGAAGCGTTAAAAGAAACACGTATTAAAAAAGCAGAAGCTGAAAAAGATTCTCAAGCAGCGGAACTACAAAGACAGACGGAAATTGCAGAATCAATCAAAGAAAAAGAATTAAAACTAGCTTCTTACAAGCAAGAACAAGATATTGCAAAAGCCAAAGCAGACCAAGCCTATAACTTGGAAAGCGCTCGGGCGCAACAACATGTTGTTGAACAAGAAATGGAAGTAAAAGTCATTGAACGACAAAAACAAATTGAATTAGAAGAAAAAGAAATCATTCGTCGTGAGAAACAATACGATTCAGAAGTGAAGAAAAAAGCCGATGCGGATCGTTATGCCAAAGAACAAGAAGCACAAGCTCAAAAGGTAAAAGAAGTAACTGAAGCCGAAGCTGAACAATTCCGCGTTGAAGCACTGGCACAAGCCGAAGCCAATAAAACCCGGTTAGCTGGTCAAGCGGAAGCGGAAGCGACTTTAGCCAAAGGAGCGGCCGAAGCTGAAGCCAAAGCCAAAATCGCAGATGCGTTCAAAGAATATGGTGAAGCAGCGGTCTTGAGTATGGTAATCGAGATGTTACCACAATTAATGAAAGAAGCAGCACAACCATTAGGAAACATTGAGAAAATCTCAGTGGTTGATACCAGTAACGGGTCAAGCGAAAATGGCGGAGCGAACCGGGTGACTAACTATGCTACCAATCTCTTAGCTTCCACTCAAGAAACGTTGAAAGAAACAACAGGATTAGATATCAAAGACATTATCGAAAATCTCTCTAATCGTGGAACGATGAAACAAGTTAATCTCTATGAAAACGGGGAACAACCCGATCAAGCAGAATAATTATCGCTAAAATTAGTTAGAAAAATAAACAAACCAGTTTCTTTCATGTTGAAGAGACTGGTTTGTTTATTTATGTATTAGCTATTTTTGTGTTTTTTGATCTGTTCTTCGACTTCTGCCAAATTTTCTCTAAGCAACGCTTCTTTTTTTTGCAGCTCAACTAAGTCTTCTACAAGCTCTTCTTTCTTTTCTGTCTCAGGTGGACGGAGAAAGAAATTGATTCCGATGGCGATAAAGGTTCCAATGAATGTGTCTAAGACTCGCTGGATCGCATATAAAGAGGATTCGCCTTGGGGAACGCTCAGGGCAATCAACAACAAAGTGGCGATTGCTGAGATGATCCCAGAATTATTATTGATTCCGTCAGATACCACGATGACGATGACCACTAGAACCGGCAGCAGAAATAATTCCACTAAAAAATCATTGTGAAAATAGTTCTTTACTAAAAAATAGATGATTCCGAGAAAGCCGCCGATTGAATTGCCAATGATTCTTGAACGACCAAAGGAAACAGTAGTGGTTAAATCTTGGCGCAAGGAAAAAACAGCTGACAATGCAGCAATCATCGGTAGTCCTCGATCAGTGACGTGGAAAAATAAAATACATAAAAAAACTGCTAATGCGCTTTTTATTGTTCGCATTCCTAAACGAAAACGGCCAAATTCCATCGCTTATTCTCCTTTTAGTCCTTTTTAATAGGATAACGAACTTTTAAAGAGATTGCTAGTTTTTAGCTAAGTCTTTTAGTATAATTCTAAGAAAAGAGAGGGGTTGCTTATGCGTATCGGAATGAGGACCGTGAAAACAGTGGTTAGTAGTATGTTGTCCATGGTTACCGCCCAAATGTTTTCATTATTGTTTTGGCCTTCAGCAGGAATCATTGCTTTGTTAAGTGTGGGCAACACGAAACGTTCAACTTTAAGAACTGGGATGTTAAGGATTACGGCATTTATTTTAGCAACTGTGATTGCTTTTATTAGTTTTTTTATTTTTGATTATACGATCTTGGGGTTTGGCTTGTTCCTACTACTGTTTATTCCTCTGACTGTTGGGTTAAAATTGACGGATGGAATTGTCGTAAATTCTGTGCTAGTCACACACTATTTAAGTGAAAAAAATATGAGTTGGTCGTTGATCGGTAATGCAGCAAGTTTAATGGCTATCGGTGTCTTTTTTGCATTAGTAGCGAATATCTATATGCCGGATATCAAAAAACAGCTACAAAAAAATCAACAATTGATCGAAGAAGAGTTTCGTATCATTTTAAACAACATGGCTGATTTCCTACTGACTGGAAGAAATACCAACAATCAACTGCTTTGTGATAAATTGTTGGCTTTCGTAAGAGAAAGTCAGAGCGATGCTAGGAAGTACCAAGAGAATTACTGGGTGAAACAAACGCAATACTATGAAACGTATTTTTCCATGCGTCGAACCCAAATCAACGTGATCAAAGATATGCAGGGGAATCTGGATCGAATCCAAGACCCGGTTCCTTATGGCAAGCATATTTACGGCTTGTTGGTTTATACTGCAGAAACTTTTTCCGAAAAAAATGATGGAAAAGAATTATTGAAGCGGATTGAAGAAGTCTACGAACTATATCGGGACATGGCTATGCCCAAAGAACGTTTAGAATTTGAAGATCGAGCAGAATTGTTTCAATTTTTGCAATCCTTTAAGAGCTTTATTGAAATCAAAGCGGAATTTTCGCAACAATCGATTGGTTAAATTATTCAGTTCAATGAATGAAATAAAGAGAAGCTGTTTAAGCATTGGGGATGTCTCCGTTGCTTAAACAGCTTTTCATGTTTTTGAAAAATTCCAGCTTATTTCAAGGAGCTTATTTTTGCCAAAGTTTTTGCATCCCATCAAGGATTTCGATGACATCGTGGGTCAGAAACAACGAACGGTTAGGGAGTTCGCCTTTAATAGTTTTGACCATATTTTCGATTTCATAATTCATGGCTTGCGCGGTGCTGCCGCTTTCGATCCATTCTTTTGTCCCGTCATTGAAGATGATCTCCGCACGATCCGCACGAGGGTAATCGGTGATGGTGATATAGCCTTCTTCAAAGGCAACGATTCCCACTTTAGGCATTTTGGCTTGGAAAGTCAGACTGATCGTTGCTAACTCATTTTCTTTATTCCTTAAAATAGTCACTGACTGTTCATCCACACCTGTTTCAAATGGTACCATTGTTGATGCAATAACTTCTGGTTGAGAGCTCAAAAAGAAACGAGCAAACGAGACGGCATATGTCCCAATATCTAATAAAGCACCACCAGCTAATTCAGGATTGAAAAAGCGATTGGTTGGGTCGGGATCTTTATAGCTGCCAAATGGTGCTTGAATCATTTTTAATGCCCCAAGCTTGTTTGTATCGATCAAAGAACGTAACTGTTGATACAATGGCATATTGAAAATCGTCATCGCTTCTGCTAACACTAGATTCTTTTCTTCTGCTAATTTCATTGCTTCGGTCAGTTCTTTTTTATTCATGGTGATCGCTTTTTCACATAAAACATGCTTATTCGCTGCTAATGCTTCCATGATATGTTGACTATGTTGACGATTGGGAACGGCAATATAAATAATATCGATTTCTTGGTCATTAAGCATTTCTTGATAACTACCATATGCTTTAGGAATATGATAGCGTTGTGCAAATGCTTCTGCTTTATCTATTGTTCGTGAAGCAACTGCTGCCAACTCGCTTGTTTCTTGGTCAAAATGTTCCGCAAACTCATGTGCAATATTTCCTAAGCCAATGATTCCCCATTGATACTTTTTCATACTTCAAAACTCCTTCTCGTGT
The DNA here is from genome assembly GCF_050530455.1 of Enterococcus sp. DIV1208. Lineage (NCBI taxonomy): Bacteria > Bacillati > Bacillota > Bacilli > Lactobacillales > Enterococcaceae > Enterococcus > Enterococcus sp. DIV1208. Next base: position 1,121,828 of record NZ_CP172887.1, read on the forward strand.
TATATTTAATATAGTGAATGAAATGAAAAAATGCCATTGTCCTTGTTTAATTATACCAAATGAATCGTTAAAATTTGTGTTAGAGTACTTTAATAAGAAAAAGTAAAGCCGTAGTGAATTTTTTTGAAATTTAAGTAAAATGAGTAGAGGGGGAAACTTTTATGCATCAAGTTTATGTTGATTTGATTCTTAGTGTATTACTGGAACAGTACGCAACAGAAAAGAATTTTTTAGAGGACTATTTAGTAATTGACGAAGCGCAGTGGGAAGGCTGGAAACGAGGAGAGAAGAACCTTCCATCTGAAACCATGCAGAAAATCAAAAACCTGTTTACTGATTATGAATGGATGCTTACGCAAAAGATTTTACGACAAACGATCATTTTCCCTGAAAAAAGGACGACTGCAGTGGCAGAGTATAAACAAATCAAAACGAGAATCGCTCAAAAATGGTTAACGGATGGTCCTGCCAAAGTCGAATTGATTCCATTAAAAAACGATCAATATCTTACAGGGTTCCTTGACTTGAAGGTAAGTATTAATTATGATGAATGGGGTTATGACGACATCTTGAACTTTCGATTACCTGCAGACGTTCAAAGACAGATCGAAGGCGAGAAATTGGAACTGTTGGATTGGGTAAACGAGAATTTGGAAGAAACCTATGTTCATGAAAAAAATGAACATAAAAAGGAATGAGAGGATTTTTAAGAGTGAATAAAGTTTTAGGGTTTGGAGCAGTTGTGATCATGGTTGCCGCAATGGGGTACATCTTTGTAAGCGAGCAACACATGAAATCTGACGTCCAAGCAGAAAATCAAACAACTGAACAAGTAACCAAACAGACAACAAAGAGTTCCAAAGAAACTAAAGTGAAGGATTCAACCAAAAAAAGTGAAGATCTACCAAAGGTTCAATCGACCGATTGGGATCTTGTCTTGGTAGGACCTGATCATAAAATCGAAAAAGAAATCAATGAAGACACGCAACTGGCATCACTGCCCAATGGTTATTTGATCGATAAACGTATCGAATCCCATTATGAAGATTTTGCGAAAGCAGCACAATCTGCAGGGTTTCCTTTAGTGATGGTCTCCGCATATCGTTCGGTTGCAGCACAGCAACAGGTGTTTACACAAAATGTCCAAGAAGTGATGAGTAGTCAACATGTTTCAGAAGAAGAGGCGACAGCAATCACGAAACAAACAATCACCGTCCCTGGACATAGCGAACATCATACAGGCTTAGCGGTCGATGTAGTGGATGAAAATTGGTATAATAATTATCCTTCACAGCTTTTAGAGGCAAGTTATGGAGATCAACCAGGGGCAAAATGGATTGCTGAAAATGCGCCTAAATATGGATTTATCATACGTTATCCTAAAGATCGTCAAGATATTACAAAAATCACGTATGAACCATGGCACCTACGTTATGTTGGAGAAGAAAGTGCGGCCTATATTTCGAAACATGATATCACATTAGAAGAATACTTAGAACAATTACAAAAGAAATAGGAGTAGTGAATGGCCAAAAAAAAATGGAAGAAACAAAAACGTAATTCATTACGCTTGATTGCTGTGATTTTTGGTGGAATATTGTTGATGATAGCTTTTGTTCTCTCTTTACGAGGCTTGTCAGCGCCTATTGTTGGGCAAGAACAGAATAACAATGAGGCACAAACACATCAACAATTTATTGATCGATTAGCTCCTCATGCGAAAGAATTACAAACCGGCTATGGCGTTCTCCCAAGTATCATTTTAGGTCAGGCAATTCTTGAATCAAACTGGGGCGAGAGTACGTTAGCCAGTCAATACAATAATCTTTTTGGAATTAAAGCATATGGTGATCAAAAAAAGGTCAATTTAGAAACAAAGGAATTTGTGAATGAAGAATGGGTCACGATCCAAGGAGATTTTCGTGTGTATGATTCATGGGAACAATCGATGGACTCTCACACACAACTTTTTGTGAATGGGGTAGATTGGAATCCAGCATTATATGAAAAAGTGATCACGGCTACGAACTATCGTGAAGCTGCCCAAGCACTGCAAGACGCAGGCTACGCAACTGACCCTTCCTACGCACAAAAAATTATCCAAGTCATTGAAACCTATCACTTGGATCAATATGATCAATAACTATGAAAAAGGGAGTGGCAAGATGGCAGAGCAATTTACCCCTGAAATTATGACCGAGCTACGAAAAGATATCGTTAGAGTACCGGAGGTCATTATGGAGGCAAGTGGTATTAAGATTTTTGGAAAACTGATCCGATCGATTATTTTTACTACTGATATAGCAATTGTCCGGAATACAAATGCAAATGCCGTGATTGCTGTGTACCCATTTACTCCGCATCCTGCAATCACTAAAAGTATTATCGAAGCAGCAGACATTCCAGTATTTTCAGGTGTTGGCGGAGGTCTAACGCAAGGCACGCGCTCTTCTTACATGAGCTTATTCGCTGAAGCGCAAGGATCGTTAGGAGTCGTTTTAAATGCACCCACACCACTTGAAACAGTTCAAGAAGTTTGTCGTGCAGTGGATATCCCAGTGATTAGTACAGTGACATCGAAATATACAGAAATCGATGAAAAATTGGCAGCAGGTATTACGATCATCAATATCAGTGCAGGGAAAGAAACAACTGAAACGGTAAAATTTTTCCGAGAAAAGTATCCGGAACTACCGATTATTGCTACTGGTGGTCCAACAGATCAAAGCATCTTGGATACGATCAAAGCTGGAGCGAACGCTATTACCTATACTCCTCCAAGTAACGGGGAATTATTTAGTCATAAAATGGAAAAGTATCGACAACTTGAAAAGCAAGAGGAATCATAATAATCAAAAACAAGTCAAAAAAGAGAAAAAATCGTGGCACTCACGTAAATTCTCTTTTTTCTCTTTATTTCTGTCATAAATACCGAACAACCTTGCTGAGTGAGATCAAAAATATTAGATTTTAGAAAAAAATAGTGAAAGTTGGTTGTCACTTTCTGAAACAGATGTTAAACTGTTTTCATCGTTTGGAACAAAAGCTAACATTAAAAGTGCCAAACAACGATTATGAATGCTTGAACCAATCAACATATTTTATTAAAGCTACTTCTAGACTACTTGAGCAAAATAGATCACTATTTTGTTTCTTAAGAGGATCGAAGGAACGTAGTGATATAGCCCACTTATATATCGTCATGATAAGGATGACAGTTTCTAGCCAGCACCGTAAATGCTGGACTATAAGTGAAAGAGTGTCTTGCACCCTTTTTACTTATTTAGTAAAAGGGTTTTTTTGTTTAAAAAGCAGGCATTTTTGCGTATTTCGCACGAGCTTGAAACCTTGAAAGGGTGATCCATGAGGTCGAATAGTGGTTAGCTTTGATATCAATAAATGAAAAAGGGGAAAATAAAGTGAAAGAATTAGTGGAACGTATTCAAAAAGATGGCCGTGTGCTAGGTGAAGGCGTCTTAAAAGTAGATAGCTTTGTGACGCATCAAGTGGATCCGGTATTAATGGAACAAATAGGCCAACGATTTGCGGAAGTTTTCAAAGATCAAGGAATCACTAAAGTGGTAACGATTGAAGCTTCTGGAATTGCACCAGCTTTATTTGTGGCACAGACATTAAATGTACCAATGATTTTTGCCAGAAAAGCCAAAAGCTTGACGATGGATGAAGAATTGCTGACTACTTCTGTTTATTCCTTTACAAAACAAGTGACTAGTACGATTTCTATCTCTCGTAAATTTTTATCTGCAGAGGACAAGGTTTTAATCATTGATGATTTCTTAGCGAACGGTCAAGCGGCGAAAGGGTTGGTTGAATTGTGCCGCCAAGCAGGTGCAGGAGTCGAAGGGATCGGCATCCTGATTGAAAAATCGTTCCAAGATGGCCGTCAGCTATTAGAAGAAATGGGCTTGAAAGTTGTTTCATTGGCACGAATTGCGGCATTATCCAACGGACAAGTTGAATTTCTTGAGGAGGATGCATAAAGGTGGAGAAAGAAACAAAAAATGGCCAAGCCGCAGTATTAGGTTTACAACATCTCTTAGCAATGTATGCTGGGGCAGTTGCTGTTCCTTTGCTGATCGGTACGGGACTAGGGTTTAATCAAGAGCAAATGACGTACTTGATCTCGATTGATATTTTTATGTGTGGCTTAGCAACATTATTACAATTGACGGTTAATCGTTTTTTTGGTATTGGGTTGCCAGTTGTTTTAGGTTGTGCCATTCAAGCAGTTGCACCACTGATCCTAATTGGGAGCGACCAAGGTGTTGGGGCAATTTATGGTTCGATTATCGCTTCTGGTATTTTTGTTGTTTTAGTGTCTGGATTTTTCTCAAAGATCAAACGATTATTTCCGCCGATCGTGACTGGGACGGTCATTACCGTGATTGGGTTGACGTTGATTCCAGTTGCAATCGAAAAAATGGGCGGTGGCGATTCATCTGCGACTAATTTTGGAAATCAAACCAATTTATTGCTAGCTTTCGTTACAATTGCACTGATCGTCGGAGTACAAATGTTAGCTAAAGGGTTTGTTCGCTCGATTGCTGTACTGATCGGTTTAGTTGGCGGGAGTATTTTAGCTGCTGTACTGGGAATGGTGGATTTAAGTGCGATTGGTCAAGCACCTGTTTTTCACGTGCCTCAACCTTTTTATTTTGGAAAACCAACTTTTGATGTCTGGTCGATCTTGTTGATGATCATTATTTCTATTGTGAGTATGGTAGAGTCAACAGGTGTTTACTTTGCGCTAGGGGATATCACTGGACAAAAAGTGGGCGAAGAAGAATTGAAAAAAGGCTATCGTGCCGAAGGTCTGGCGGTTATTTTAGGTGGGATTTTCAATACTTTCCCTTACACTGGTTTTTCTCAAAATGTTGGGCTAGTCCAACTTTCTGGTATCAAGACAAGAAAACCAATTTATTTCTCTGCAATTTTTTTGATTATTCTTGGATTATTTCCTAAAATAGGTGCTTTAGCACAAATCATTCCAGAGCCAGTTCTAGGTGGCGGTATGTTAGTCATGTTTGGGATGGTTGCTGTTCAAGGTATTCGGATGTTGATGGAAGTTGATTTTACGAATGACAAAAATCTCTTGATTACTGCTGTTTCGATTGGTTTTGGCTTAGGATTCAATATTATGCCGACTTTATTTAGCCAATTACCCCCAACAGTTCAAATGTTTACGGGGAATGGGATCGTCATGAGTAGCGTGACAGCGATCGTTTTGAATCTTGTTTTTAACGGGTTGAAAAAAGATGAAGAGATTATTGAAGAAGCATTAGCAAAAAAATAACTTGAATCGTCCTAAAAATGAGACTGAGACAAAAGTAACATCTTCGAAAAATAAGCAGGGATTGACCAAAAAGTTGAAAAGCAAATTTTGGAAATTCCTGCTTATTTCTTGACGCTAAATACCTTTGTCTCAACCTCGTTCTAGTTTATTTCTTTATGTATACGCTAAAATCAATATTCTATACTTATTATATGCTATTTATGCTATGCAAAAGAGGAACCCCGCTCTGATTTATCTGGTTGTTTACTTTTTTCAGGTTGTTTCCCTTGACTTACAATTTCACTTTGTTTTTCCTTCGCATTTTCTTTTAGATCAATAAATGTACTTTGACCCCTCATTGTTGCAAATTCCTTTTTTTGGTCAGCTAAATTTTGAACTATTTTTATTGAATTCTTAATTTTTTCCGAAAGTGTTTTATTCGAATTTTCTAAGTTTGTCAAATCATCCTTGAATTTGGGATCAATTTGTTGGGTTACTTGTGTATTTTTAGATAAATGATTCACCTCATTCATCAAAGTTTTGAGATTCGTTTTTAAAGCATTAAGCTCAGCCTGTTTTTCTTGACTTATGGATAACATTTTATCTATTGCTGCTTCACTCTCCATTATATATGATGCTTTATCTACAGATATCGTACTCAATTCTTTATTATAAGTTACTATATTTTGATCTTTTGTGTCTAATTTTTTCGTTAAATCTCTCTTCTCTCCTGTAAAATACACTATAATTTTATTGAAAAATGACGAATTATCTATTTCATTTATTTGATTTTTTATGTTCTTTCGGCTCTCTTTTTCATTACTTAATTTATCTTGGATTCTAGACTCTTTTTTATCTAGCAGGGACATTTTATGTTTATTATCTTTAACATACTGCACAGTGTTTGTGATTTCCTCAAATTGGTTTTCTTTGAGTTTTCCATTTTTATCAGGACTGTTAGTAGTTAAGTTATTGTATTTTGCTTCTAACTGGTTGTTTGACTTTTTAAAATTGTCCATATACACCTTAATTTTTTTATCATCAGGTTCTTCTCTTTGTTCTCTCAGTGCTTGTAACGTGCCCAAATTAGCCGCTGCTTGTTCTGTCTCTTTCGCTTTTTGCTGTCGTTGTACTTTGGGTTTATTTATGTTTTCCATATGATTGTATCTGTTTTTGGCATATTTAAGTTTTTCTGATATTTTTAATGCTTCATTGCCAAAAGGATCGGATATCCGAGCATGCTGCATTTCCAATTTATACACTTGTACTTTTGCTTCATCTATTTCTTTTGCGCTAAATGCTGATTGATCCTTTTCTTCTTGATGATGACTTTTCATATATTCCAAGCATTTATTTTCTTTTTCGTAGTTTTCTTTCGCCACTTTGCTCGCTGATGAATATTCATGTTTCACATTAAGGGCTTGTTTTGCTTTTTCAGTTATTTTTCTTTGACTGTTAATCTCATCTTTTGTAAAGTGAAACCCTTCATACCATTCTTTCATCTCTTCACTCCTCTATTTTTATTCATAGTTCAATCTTAACACGTTAAGATTATAGTTATATTCTAATAATTTCTTTTGTTAGGAAAAGATGAAAAACTACTCTTTTCTTCTACTTGTATAATGGATAATTACATAAATCTATACAAAGGATATGATAGTTCCCACGAAATTTATTGTTTCCATTTACAAAAACATACTAAGATTAGAGAGTGGGACAATAGTCAGAAAAAATCTGATTATTGTCCCATTTTTTTTTGATTTTAAGGCACACAAAAAGCACACAACCTTGTATGATTCAAGTGCTTAAACAAAAATCAAAGGAGTGTGCTTTATGTTTAAAAATAATACCATCAACCAAACAACTTTACCACTAGATGTAGAACATTTACTGATGCCGCCTTTATGCGGATGAAAGACGATTATATGCGAAATGGACAGCTCAAACCAGGTTATCATTTACAAATCACCACCGAAAATCAGTATGTTTTGAGCTATGAATTATTTCCGAATCCCACAGACACCAAAATATTGAAGCCATTTTTAGATAGTTTTTTAGACCAACATAAGGAGTTGCCGGAGTACATTGTGGCAGATGCAGGGTATGGTAGCGAAGAAATTTACATGTATATCAACGATGTTCTACATATAACTCCCTTGATTACCTATGGCAGTTATTACAAAGAAAATAAAAAGAAGGACAAGGAGAATCCGTTTAACGTGGAGAATTGGCGTTATCTTGAAGAACAAGACCCCGGCGAATCGTCCGGTACCGTTCAAAAATTATAGTCGCAGAAAAGAGAAAGGCGGCTTTATTCGAGATTTCAAAATCTATGAATGTGAGGATTGTCGGAACTGTCCAGTTCGTCGTCAATGTACGCGTGTGAAAAGTGAACAAAAGCGAAAAATTCAAGTAAATAATAATTGGCGCTATTTCAAAGCAGAATGCAGAAAAAAGCTTCTAGAGGAGAAAACTGGTTCGATTTATCGGAAACGAAAAATGGATGTCGAACCCGCATTCGGATATCTGAAGGCTCACTTGGCGTTCCATCGTTTCCATTTGCGTGGGAAACAAGGAGCAACGATAGATATTGGTTTGGCACTGATGGCATTAAATTTAAGGAAATAAGGAAAATATATGGAGAGGAAAGTGCGCATAACAGAAAAAATAAGTTCGATTTTGACAATAAACATCAAAATCGAACTTATTTTCTTTTTGAGAAAGAACGATTGTCTCACTCTCGTTTTTTTGCTGATATAAATACCGAACATTAAAGCTGAAAATCTTTATAATATTCGAAAATTCTTTGACATCAAAAAAATCGATTGCTAAAATATGAATGTGAAAGTAGAGAAAGGAGAAATGTATGACAATCAAGGTTGCGGTAATTATGGGGAGTACATCTGATTGGGAAACGATGAAAAATACTTGCGAGATTCTAGAAGAGTTTGAGGTGGCTTATGAAAAGAAAGTCGTCTCTGCGCATCGTACACCTGATTTGATGTTTCAGTATGCCAAAGAAGCACGAGCAAGGGGAATCAAAGTAATCATTGCTGGAGCAGGTGGAGCCGCTCATCTGCCAGGAATGGTGGCTTCTCAAACAACCTTACCAGTAATTGGCGTTCCGGTACAAACACGAACATTGAACGGATTAGATTCGCTATTATCTATTGTCCAGATGCCTGGTGGTGTTCCTGTGGCAACGACGGCGATTGGAAAAGCGGGGGCAATTAACGCTGGACTACTTGCGGTTGAGATGCTTTCAATGTATGATTTAAAGTTGGAGGCTAAGTTAGCGAAAAGACGGTTAATGTTAGCTGAAACTGTGATAGAAAGTAGTGATCAACTTGGTTAAACCTTTGTTGCCTGGATCAACGATCGGAATTGTCGGTGGCGGACAATTAGGACTGATGATGGCGATCAGTGCAAAAGAAATGGGCTTTAAAGTCGGGGTTCTTGATCCTGTAACGAATTGTCCAGCAGCTCAAGTAGCTGATTGGTATATTCAAGGAACATACGATGATACTTTTGCATTGGAAGAACTTGCTAGACAAACAGATGTTATCACGTATGAATTTGAAAACGTCAGTGTGGAAGCATTAAATGCCATTTCCTCTATGTCGTTTATTCCTCAAGGAACTGATTTATTAGCGATCACCCAAGATCGTCTTTTAGAAAAATCTTTTTTAGAAACGAATAATATCGTTATTGCCCCTTATGCGACAATTGTAAGTCCAACCGATATTCAAGATGCCATTGATGGTATTGGTTATCCTTGTGTGTTGAAAACGACACGAGGTGGATATGACGGCAAGGGACAATACGTCTTGAAAAGTCGGGCAGACCTTGCGCCAGCAATGGATTTACTAAGGGAAGGGACCTGTGTATTGGAAGCATGGATTCCCTTTGAAAAAGAAATCTCGATCTTAGTTGCTGGAAACGGACAAGGGGATTATAGTACATTTCCAGTGGTCGAAAATATCCACCGTAACAACATTTTACATGAAACGATTGCACCAGCAGCAATCGCTGATGAGGTTGTTGAAGAAGCAGAGCGGATTGCTCGAGTCATCGCTGAAGGAATGAGCTTATCTGGCGTACTTTGCATTGAAATGTTTTTAACAAAAACTGGTGGTTTATATGTGAATGAATTAGCACCACGACCTCACAACTCGGGACATTACTCCATTGAAGCATGCTCGATGAGTCAATTTGATGCCCATATTCGGGGAATATGTGGTTGGCCATTAAGTAAAAAAGTCCGTTTATTGAGTGAGGCAGTGATGGTCAATGTATTGGGCGAGCAGTTATTAGAAAGCTATCATTTGATCGATAAAAAACCAGATTGGCAATTTCATTTTTATGGGAAAGCACAAGCGAAAAAGGGTCGTAAAATGGGGCATATTACTATCGTAACTGAAGACATTCAACAAACTTTGGATGAAATAAAGAAAACCAATATTTGGGATTAAAGGAGAAAAATTGATGTTAGAACGTTATACACGACCTGAAATGGGCAATATCTGGACAGAACAAAACAAATACCAAGCTTGGCTGGAGGTAGAAATTTTAGCTGACGAAGCATGGACAGAATTAGGAGAAATTCCTAAAGAAGATGTCAAAAAAATTCGTGAACATGCATCTTTTGATATTGAACGTATTTTGGAAATTGAAAAGGAAACACGTCACGACGTTGTTGCCTTTACTCGAGCAGTTTCTGAAACATTAGGCGAAGAACGTAAGTGGGTCCACTACGGCTTAACGAGTACTGATGTCGTGGATACAGCTTATGGCTATCAAATCAAACAAGCAAATGATCTTTTACGAGATGATTTGAAACGTTTTACGGCAATTATTGGTGAAAAAGCTAAAGAACATAAGTACACAGTGATGATGGGAAGAACGCATGGCGTTCATGCTGAACCAACGACATTTGGCTTGAAATTAGCTACTTGGTATTCAGAAATGAAACGAAATATTGAACGTTTTGAGCATGCAGCCAAAGGTGTTGAAGCAGGTAAGATATCAGGAGCGGTAGGAACATTTGCGAACATTCCGCCATTTATTGAAGAATATGTGTGTGAAAAATTAGGGATTCGTCCGCAAGAGATATCTACGCAAGTGCTCCCACGTGATCTCCACGCAGAGTACTTTGCGACTATGGCATTGATTGCTACCAGCATCGAACGTTTTGCAACAGAAATCCGTGGTTTGCAAAAATCAGAAACGAGAGAAGTAGAAGAGTTCTTCGCTAAAGGACAAAAAGGGTCTTCAGCAATGCCTCATAAACGAAACCCAATCGGTTCAGAAAACATGGCTGGACTTGCTCGAGTGATTCGTGGTCATATGGTCACAGCCTATGAAAATGTTTCGTTGTGGCATGAAAGAGATATCTCTCATTCGTCAGCAGAACGAATCATTTTACCTGATACAACAATTTTATTGGACTATATGTTGAATCGTTTTGGAAATATCGTAAAAAATCTGACGGTCTTTCCTGAGAATATGAAACGTAACATGGAAGCTACTTTTGGCTTGATCTATAGTCAACGTGTGATGTTGAAACTGATTGACAAAGGTATGACAAGAGAAGAAGCTTACGACTTGGTTCAACCTAAAACAGCTTATGCATGGGATCATCAAGTTCAATTTAGACCTTTACTTGAAGAGGATCCAACGGTTACTTCTGTTTTAACAAAAGAAGAGATCGATGACGCATTTGACTACCATCATCACCTGAAAAATGTGGATGTGATCTTTGACCGTGTTGGTTTAGGAGAAAAAGACAAATAATCAAAATGAGTGGCTTGCTTCGGATTGCTAGAAGCAGCCACTCTTTTACTGAAATGTAATAAAAAAGAACCTTGACACAAATAACTCAACTGGTCGGGGTTCTTTTTAGCTATTTTGATTCATTTCATGATGTTGCTTGATAATAGCATGAGAAAACTATCCGTAAAGGGCTTGAGCGGAATAGTTAAAATGTTTAGTATGAAGCAAACTCAATAATTCTTCGATAAAAGTATAATCAAATTCTTGCTGATCATAAGTGACTTGGATACGATAATGATTTTTGAATAATTTTTGTTCGTGTATCTGACTGATCACGAGTTGATGTTCAGAAAATGTTTGATATTCAAATGTGCGCTTTCGACACTCAGTATGGCGCTTTGCCGCACGACGGATTTTTCTGAAGGTATAAAAACTCGTATCTTTATTACATAAGTAGACATCTTTGATAGACAACAGGTCATTATATAAACGTGACGTTTCCTCGGGCGATAAATCCATTAAAAAACATTGGGCACAAACTGCGGCCTCTTCCATTTCGCTACCTCCTTGAATTCCTTGAATAAATATCCAGAATCATTCTAATCCTACTATAGCATCAATTATTATAGGTGTAAACGCTTATTATTTTTCCAGGGAAGAATTTTTTTGATTAAACACGAACATTAGACAATTTTAATGCTATAAATGTACATGTTTTTATTGAACAGGATAAAAACACTTGTTAAAATTTAAAGTGAAAAGACGAACAAAAAAATAATATTTGTTGTGATCGTCAAGAATTTAAGGAGATGTCGAAATGGAACAGAAAGATTTGCTGTATGAAGGAAAAGCCAAAAAAATGTACCATACTTCAGATGAACAGGTGATTTGGGTGGAATACTTGGACCAAGCTACCGCTTTAAATGGCTTGATGAAAGACCAAGTAAATGGAAAAGGGGAACTGAACAATCAAATCACAAGTAAAGTCTTCCATTATTTATCCGAACAAGGGATTGCCAATCACTTTATTCAACAAATCGGAAAAGACGAACAATTAGTGAAAAAATTAAATATTCTTCCCTTAGAAGTGGTAGTCAGAAATAGTGCAGCTGGTAGTTTTTCAAAACGGTTGGCAATTCCTGAAGGACAAAAATTACCCACACCAATTGTCGAATTTTATTACAAAGACGATCAATTAGATGATCCATTTATCAATGATGAACATGTGCTGTTTTTACAAATTGCAGATGAAGCTGAAATTACTGAATTAAAGACACAGGCTAGAAAAATCAATCATTTGTTAATCCAACTATTTGAGAAAATCGATTTACAGTTAATTGATTTCAAACTGGAATTTGGGAAAACAGCTACGGGCGAAATCGTATTAGGAGATGAAATTTCGCCTGACACTTGTCGATTATGGGATCTGAAAACAAACGAACACATGGACAAAGATGTTTATCGACGAAAAATTGGGGAGATTGTCCCAGTATATCAAGAAGTTTTGACACGTTTAACACAAGTTGGTTTATGAGAGGGGAAAATGAAATGTATTTTGTAAAAGTTTATGTCACCTATAAAGATTCTGTATTAGATCCTCAAGGAGAAGCAGTGAAAAATGCGGTCCATCGTTTGGGATATGAAACTGTTGAAGATATCCGAATCGGTAAATATTTTGAGATCCAAGTTTCAGCAGAAGCTAGCGCAGTAGAGGAAACGATTGAAGGAATTTGTGACAAACTATTAGCTAACGTCAACATGGAAACGTATCGTTATGAAATCGAACAATTGGAGGGAATCTAGCATGAAATTTGCCGTGATTGTCTTTCCTGGTTCGAACTGTGATGCGGATATGCTGTGGGCAATTCGTGACATTGTGGGAGTAGAAGCTGAGTATGTTCGTTACGATGAAACCTCTCTACAAGGCTATGACGGCGTATTGCTCCCTGGTGGTTTTTCTTATGGCGATTACTTACGCTGTGGAGCTATTGCGCGTTTTTCAGCTATCATGAAAGAAGTTGTTCGTTTTGCGGAGGAAGGAAAACCAGTCTTTGGTACATGTAATGGGTTTCAAATCCTTACAGAAGCGGGTCTTCTTCCAGGCGTGTTAAGAAAAAATGATTCTTTGCGCTTCATTTGCAAAACTGTTCCTTTGAAAGTTAACAACCAGACAGCCTTTACTTCGGAGTATGAAACCGATGAGATCATTCAGCTGCCTGTCGCTCATGGCGAAGGAAATTATTTTTGCGATGATCAAACGTTGCAAGAGTTAAAAGCCAATAATCAAATCGTTTTTACTTACGCTGAGAATATCAATGGTAGTGTCGCAAATATTGCAGGGATCACCAATAAAGCAGGAAATGTGTTGGGAATGATGCCTCATCCAGAACGGGCAATGGAGGCGTTACTAGGATCAGAAGACGGAAAACGATTTTTTGCATCGATGTTAAAAAATTTTGGAAAGGTGACTGTCTAAGATGAAAACACGGAATGAACCAAGTCCCTTAGAGATCAAAGAAAAGAAAATTTATGCTGAATGGGGATTGACAGATGAAGAATATCGAATGATCGAAGAAGATATATTGGGGAGAATGCCTAACTACACCGAAACAGGTTTGTTTTCAGTCATGTGGAGTGAACATTGTTCTTACAAAAATTCTAAACCGATTTTACGAAAATTCCCAACAAGTGGACCGCATGTTCTTCAAGGTCCAGGAGAAGGAGCTGGTATCGTGGATATCGGTGATGGTCAAGCAGTTGTGTTTAAAGCGGAAAGTCATAATCACCCTTCAGCAGTAGAACCTTATGAAGGAGCGGCAACCGGTGTTGGTGGGATCATCCGTGATATTTTCAGTATGGGTGCACGTCCGATTGCTTTACTTGACTCCTTACGTTTTGGCGAGTTAGACCAACCACGAACCAAGTACTTATTGGAAGAAGTAGTCGCAGGGATTTCTGGGTATGGTAATTGTATCGGAATACCGACGGTTGGAGGAGAAGTAGCGTTTGATCCTTGTTATGAAGGGAATCCGTTAGTTAATGCCATGTGTGTAGGATTGATCGATCACAAAGACATTCAAAAAGGGCAAGCTTCTGGTGTGGGTAATTCGATCATGTATGTCGGTGCGAAAACAGGACGCGACGGCATTCACGGTGCGACTTTTGCTTCAGAAGAGTTCAGTCAAGAAGAAGAACAGCAACGTTCCGCAGTTCAAGTAGGCGATCCTTTTATGGAAAAACTATTACTTGAAGCTTGCTTAGAATTGATCCTGGAACATGCGGACATTTTAGTAGGGATCCAAGACATGGGCGCTGCTGGATTGGTTTCTTCAAGTTCGGAAATGGCATCAAAAGCTGGATCTGGTTTGATTTTGACATTAGACGATGTGCCACAACGAGAAACAAATATGACTCCTTACGAAATGATGCTTTCAGAATCACAGGAACGAATGTTGATTTGTGTAAAAGCTGGGGCAGAGGAAAGAGTCAAAGAATTGTTTAAAAAATATGATTTGGATGCTGTTACGATTGGAGAAGTCACCGATGATGGCTTGTATCGCTTGTACCATCATGGGGAAGAAGTGGCTAACTTACCAGTTGATGCCTTAGCCGAAGATGCACCTGTTTATGAAAAGGCAGTGCAAGAACCCGCTCGAATCGAAAAATTTAAACAGTTAGGGCAATATCAACCAATCATTGAAGATGCGAATCAATTATTGCTAGATTTATTGAAACAACCGACAATAGCTTCAAAACATGCGATTTATGAAACCTATGATTCTCAAGTACAAACCAATACAGTAGTTTCCCCTGGAAGTGATGCTGCCGTATTGCGTATTCGTGGAACTGAAAAAGCAATTGCTATGACGACTGACTGTAATGCCCGCTACCTTTACTTAAACCCCGAGATAGGTGGCCAAATTGCTGTTGCAGAGGCTGCCAGAAACATTGTAGCTAGTGGCGGACGTCCATTGGCGATCACAGACTGCTTGAATTATGGTTCTCCTGATAAGCCAGAAGTATTTTGGGAACTGGTCAAATCAGCAGACGGGATTGCCAAAGCATGTGAAGTCTTTGCGACACCTGTGATCTCCGGGAATGTTTCTTTATACAATGAAACGGATGGCAAAGCGATTTATCCTACCCCGATGATCGGCATGGTCGGATTGATCAAAGACCACCAACACATCACCACTCAATCTTTCAAAATGGCGGATGATTTGATTTATCTTGTTGGTGAAACTTATGACGATTTCAATGGTAGTGAATTGCAAAAAATGCAATTAGGAAAAATTGAAGGGGACATCGAGCATTTTGATCTATTGACGGAACAACAAAACCAAGAAAGTCTACTGGCGGCTATTCAAGCAGGAGTGGTAACCAGTGCGCATGATTGTTCGGAAGGCGGTTTGGCTGTGGCGTTGGCTGAAGCAGCTTTTGGTACCCAATTGGGATTAGATGTCACAGTAAATCTGACGACAGCACAACTTTTTTCAGAGACACAATCAAGATTTGTGGTCACCATCCTTCCAGAAGATCGTGAGGAATTTGAACGTTTGATGGGCGAAAAAGCAAGTTGTATCGGTAAAGTGACTGAGTCAAGTAATATCGTGATCCAAGCAAGTGATGGGGAAATCCATCTAGCTGTTACAACAGCTAAAAAATGCTGGGAGGACGCAATCGAATGTCTTATGAAGTAAAAAGTTTAAATGAAGAATGTGGGGTGTTTGGTGTCTGGGGACATCAAGAAGCATCTAGCGTAACGTATTTTGGGCTTCATAGTCTTCAGCACCGTGGTCAAGAAGGTGCTGGGATCGTTTCAAATGATCAAGGGAAACTAGTAGGACACCGGGATCTAGGTTTACTCTCAGAAGTTTTCAAAGATCAAAGAAAGCTAGCTGCACTCTCTGGACAAGCAGCGATTGGACATGTGCGTTATGCTACAGCAGGTAATGGTAGTGTGGACAATATCCAACCCTTTTTATTTAAATTTTATGACCAGTCAATCGGTCTAGCTCACAATGGTAATCTTACGAATGCCCGTTCGTTGAGAACGTCGTTAGAAAAAGACGGTGCGATTTTCCATTCCAATTCAGATACAGAGATTTTGATGCATTTGATTCGTCGAAGTAAAAAAACAACATTGCTCGATCGTTTAAAAGAAGCATTAAATGAAGTGAAAGGCGGATTTGCCTATTTGCTTTTAACAGAAGATGCCATGATCGCCGCTCTTGATCCGAATGGTTTTCGACCTTTGGCAATCGGTCAAATGAAAAATGGTGCATATGTGATTGCTTCTGAAACTTGTGCACTGGAAGTCATCGGTGCGCGGTTTATTCGAGATGTTCGTCCAGGGGAAGTAGTGATCATTGATGACTCAGGCTACACGATCGATACTTATACGACCGAAACCCAGTTAGCGATTTGTCCCATGGAATATATCTACTTTGCACGACCAGATTCAAATATCGCTGGTGTCAATGTACACACTGCTCGTAAAAATATGGGGAGAAATTTAGCACAGGAAGCGCCAATTGATGCTGACATGGTTGTAGGTGTTCCAAATTCTTCGCTATCAGCAGCCAGTGGCTATGCCGAAGCTAGTGGCATCCCTTATGAGATTGGACTAGTAAAAAATCAATACATTGCCAGAACCTTTATTCAACCTACACCAGCGTTAAGGGAACAGGGTGTCAGGATGAAACTTTCGGCTGTCAGAGGAGTTGTTAAAGGCAAACGAATCGTGATGGTGGATGATTCGATCGTTAGAGGAACAACGAGCCGGCGAATCGTACGTCTATTAAAAGAAGCAGGAGCAAAAGAGGTTCATGTACGAATTGCTTCACCACCGTTAAAATATCCTTGTTTTTACGGCATCGATATTCAAACGAGAAAAGAACTAATTGCAGCGAATCATAGTATCGAAGAAATCAGACAATGTATCGAAGCAGATTCATTGGAATTTTTGAGTGAGGATGGATTGATCCAAGCAATCGGATTAAAAGAAGCAGCTCCTTATTCTGGGTTATGTATGGCTTATTTTAATGGTGATTATCCGACGCCTTTATACGACTATGAAGAAAAATACCGTGAATCATTGAAAGAAAAAGTATCTTTTTTTCAATAAAGGAGGAAGTAACATGAGCAATGCCTATGCGAATGCTGGTGTGGATGTAGAAGCTGGCTATGAAGTAGTAGAACGAATCAAGAAACACGTGAAAAAAACAGAGCGACTAGGGGTAATGGGTGCTTTAGGCGGTTTTGGTGGCTGTTTTGATTTAAGTTCTTACCAATTAAAAGAACCAGTTTTGGTATCAGGGACAGATGGGGTAGGAACAAAATTGTTAGTAGCCATCGAAGCGGATCAACATGAAACGATCGGAATCGATTGTGTGGCGATGTGTGTCAATGATATTTTAGCTCAAGGTGCGGAACCTTTATATTTCTTAGACTATTTAGCTACTGGAAAAAATGATCCACGAAAATTAGAAAAAGTCGTCGCTGGCGTGGCGGATGGTTGTGTAGCAGGTAATCTTGCGTTGATCGGTGGCGAAACCGCAGAGATGCCAGGGATGTACGCGGAAAATGAGTATGATCTTGCTGGTTTTGCAGTTGGGGTTGCAGAAAAGTCGCAATTGATCACAGGAAGTGAAATCGAAGTTGGTGATGTTCTGTTAGGCTTACCTTCTAGCGGGATTCATTCAAACGGCTATTCATTGGTTCGGAAAGTGTTTTTTGAACAAAATAGTTACACATTAACCGATCAGATAGAGGGTCTGTCTGAAACACTGGACCGAGAATTGTTAAAGCCGACAAAAATCTATGTATCAGCTTTGCTGCCAATCATAAAAGAACAAAAGATCAAAGGTGCGGCACATATCACTGGTGGTGGATTCGTAGAAAATATTCCTCGGATGTTGCCGGAAGGGACGGCCGCGCAAATTCAATTAGGTTCATGGCCTAGCTTGCCGATTTTTGATTGTCTCCAACGTTTAGGTGAAATCCCTGAACAAGAGATGTTTGAGATTTTTAATATGGGTATTGGAATGGTTGTAGCAGTAGCAGCTTCTCAAGTCGATGAAGTCATTGAAAAAATCAATGAGCAAGGAGAAGCAGCTTATCGAATCGGTGAAGTAATTCCCTTAAAAAATAAAACAGTGTTGTTTGATGAGGAAGAAAAATGAAGATTGCCGTATTTGCTTCAGGAAATGGCAGCAACTTTCAAGCTTTAGTTGACTATTTTCGGGAAAATAAGTTGCCAGATACCTTTGAATGGCTTTTTTGTGACCAGCCGAATGCTTTTGTCTTAGAACGGGCAGAAAAGTTACATGTACCATTTCATTTTTTTTCACCAAAAGAATTTTCATCTAAAAGAGAATATGAAGAAAAAATTTTAGAGATCCTAGTGGAAAAAGAAATTGAACTCATTGTATTAGCAGGATACATGCGGATTATTGGTCCGACTTTATTGAATGCTTATGAGTCAAGGATCATTAATATCCACCCCTCTCTTTTACCTGATTTTCCTGGCTTACATGGGATTCGTGATGCGTTTGCTGCGGAAGTCAAAGAAACAGGTATAACGATTCATTACATTGATAAAGGGATAGATACAGGACCCATCATTCACCAAGAAACCATAGAGATCACGAAAGAAGACACATTGGATAGCTTAGAAGCAAAGATTCATCAAATCGAACATCAGACCTATCCTAAAATAATCGAAGCAGTCATCAAAGAAATGCAAAAAGTGGAGGAAGAAAAAAATGACTAGAGCATTGTTAAGTGTATCGGATAAAAAAGGAATTGTTGAATTTGCCAAGGGATTACAAGCTTTGGAAATTGAGATCATTTCAACTGGGGGCACCAAAAAAACACTTGATGAAGCGGGAATCTTAACCATCGCAATCGAAGATGTCACTGGCTTTCCTGAGATGATGGACGGACGTGTCAAAACTTTGCATCCTAAGATTCATGGGGGATTATTAGCACGTCGTGATCTTGCTAGTCACAGAGATGCAATGGCAGCTTCTGAGATTTTGCCGATTGATTTTGTTTGCGTCAATTTGTATCCTTTCAAAGAAACAATCATGAAACCGGATGTTAGTGAAAAAGAAGCCATTGAAAATATTGATATTGGTGGACCAAGTATGTTGCGTAGTGCTGCCAAAAACCATGAATTTGTTA
Organism: Enterococcus sp. DIV1208; assembly: GCF_050530455.1. Taxonomy (NCBI): domain Bacteria; kingdom Bacillati; phylum Bacillota; class Bacilli; order Lactobacillales; family Enterococcaceae; genus Enterococcus; species Enterococcus sp. DIV1208. The sequence continues at coordinate 1,141,080 of NZ_CP172887.1, forward strand.
CGGCGATCGTTGATCCGAACGATTATCCAATTGTTTTAGATGAACTGAGAAATCAAGGGACTACTTCTCTAGCGACACGTCAGAAACTGGCAGCGAAAGTATTTCGTCACACAGCAGCCTATGATGCATTGATTGCTCAATATTTAACGGAGCAAGTGAAGGAAGAAAAGACGGAAAAATTGACTCTTACTTTTGAACGCAAGCAAGACCTCCGCTATGGCGAGAATAGTCATCAGCAAGCTGTCTTTTATCAATCTGCTCTACCAGAACGTTATTCGATTGCTCAAGCAAAACAGCTTCATGGAAAAGAACTATCTTTTAATAATATTCGTGATGCAGATGCTGCTTTGCGGATCATGAGTGAATACCAAGAACCAACAGTCGTAGCACTCAAACACATGAATCCTTGTGGTATTGGCTCAGCTCACACGATTTTCGATGCTTGGCTAGCAGCTTATGAAGCAGATCCTGTTTCGATTTTTGGTGGGATTGTGGTATTGAATCGGGAAGTCGATTTAGCAACAGCTCAAGAAATGTATAAACTCTTTTTAGAAATTATCATTGCACCGTCTTATACACCAGAAAGTTTAGAAGTTTTAAAAGCCAAGAAGAATTTACGATTATTAACGGTTGACTTTAACTCGCAATTAACAAAAGCATCTAATGAAATTGTTTCAGTCCTTGGAGGGTTACTCGTCCAAGAAAAAGATACAGCAATGGAAAAACCAACTACGTGGCAAGTAGTAACCGATCGTCAGCCAACATCTGATGAAATGGCTGCATTAGCATTTGCTTGGAAAGCTGTTAAGCACGTCAAATCAAATGCGATCGTTGTAAGTAATCGGTATCAGACGCTAGGGATTGGTGCAGGACAAATGAATCGTGTCGGTTCTGTCAAACTTGCGATTGAACAAGCTGGAGAAAAAGCACAAGCAGCTGTTTTGGCAAGCGATGCTTATTTCCCAATGGATGATTCGGTGGAATATGCAGCTAAACACGGAATCAATGCGATCATTCAGCCTGGTGGAAGTATCAAGGACCAAGCGTCGATTGATATGGCTAATAAACATGGAATTGCCATGGTCTTTACGAACGTCCGTCACTTTAGACATTAAGATAGAAGGAGTAAGAAATGAATGTATTGATCATAGGAACTGGTGGGCGTGAACATGCGATTGCGAGTAAAATCTTACAAAGTCCGCTAGTCGAAAACGTTTATTGTGCACCGGGGAATCCTGGCATGACACGTGATGGGGTCAAAATCGTTGATATTAAAGAAACTGATCATCAAGGATTGATTGAGTTTGCTAAGAAAGCGTCAATTACTTGGAGTTTTGTTGGCCCAGAAATTCCATTACTAAATGGGATCGTAGATGATTTTAAAAAAGCAGAATTAAAAATATTTGGCCCAACGAAAGCTGCCGCATTGATCGAAGGATCTAAGAGTTTCGCCAAAGAATTGATGGAGCGTTGTCAGATTCCAACTGCTGAATCTAAAACTTTTACCAGCTATCTTGAAGCCAAACGATATATCGAAGAGAAGGGCACCCCAATTGTGATCAAAGCGGACGGTTTAGCTGCTGGCAAAGGCGTGGTCGTAGCGATGACAAAAGCCGAAGCGTTACAGGCAGCCAGCGATATGCTGGAAAAACATCGCTTTGGACAAAGTGGACATCAAATCGTTGTGGAAGAATTTTTAGAAGGAGAAGAGTTCTCTTTATTAGCGTTTGTGGATGGCGAAGCAGTTTATCCAATGGAAATCTCACAAGATCATAAACGAACGTATGATGGAGATCAAGGGCCGAATACTGGGGGGATGGGTGCCTATTCTCCAGTACCTCATATTTCTGAAGCGATCATTGAAGCGGGAATCGAAAAAGTAATAAAACCTGCAGCTAAAGGGATGAGCGAAATTGGTCGTCCGTTTATCGGTGTATTGTATGCAGGATTGATCGCCACTTCAGATGGACCGAAAGTGATTGAATTTAATGCGAGATTTGGCGATCCTGAGACACAAGTCATTTTACCTCGATTGAAGAGTGACTTGGCGCAAGTGATCACCGATTTGTTAGACCATAAGCCGGTTCATTTAATTTGGGAGGAAACTGGATATCGTTTAGGGGTTGTAGTTGCAGCAGAAGGTTATCCTAATCAGTATTTAACTGCTATGGATTTGCCCGATTTTCCTGAAGAGGAGGCAACTGTCTATTATGCGGGTGTTCAAGAGGAAAAAGGAGTTTTAAAAGGTTCAGGTGGTCGAATCTACTTAGTGGAGTCCTATGGGGAAACAATTGAAGAAGCGAGGGAAAAAATATACAACGTGTTAGAATCAAAAGATACAAAGGGGACATTTTATCGGAAAGATATTGGAATGAAAGCAATCAACGTTTTTTCTAAGAATCACTAGCACAACAAAAAGGGGGATAACATTTTTTTCTTTTTTGAGAAAAAAGTGGCATGCCTCTTTTTGCCCCCTTTTTGAAGTAAATGTGTTAAAATCTAATGGGAAAGAAAGGAATGATTTTAATGAAACAGATTCAATTGGGAACTTCAAATCAAAAGGTGTCGTCGGTCATTCTCGGATGTATGAGGATTAATGGCGCTGAGCATCCAGAACGTATTATTGAAACTGCTTTTGATAACGGTATCAATTTTTTTGACCATGCGGATATCTATGGTGGTGGAGAATGTGAAAACATCTTTGCTAGTGCGTTAGCAAAAACTTCAATAAAGAGAGAAGAGCTATTTATTCAAACAAAATGTGGGATTGTTCCCGGTGTGATGTTTGACTTTTCCAAAAAGCACATCACTGAATCAGTAGAAGGTAGCCTCAAACGGTTAAAAATGGATTATGTTGATGCGTTGCTATTACATCGTCCTGATACCTTAGTTGAACCTGAGGAAGTGGCAGAGGCATTCGATGAATTAGAAAAGTCAGGTAAAGTACGTTATTTCGGTGTAAGTAATCAGAAACCAATGCAAGTCGAATTGCTAAAGAAATACGTCAAACAACCTTTGTTGATCAACCAATTGCAATTTGGATTGAAACATTCTGGAATGATTGATCAAGGGATCCATGTGAATATGACAGATGAAGCTAGCGTTGACCACGATGGTAGTGTCTTGGATTATTCACGTTTGAATGAAATGACGATCCAAGCATGGTCGCCTTATCAATATGGTTTTTTTGAAGGGGTATTTATCGGTAACGAAAAGTTTCCTAAATTGAATCAAAAATTAGCAGAACTTGCTGAAAAATATCATACAACGCCAACAGGTTTAGCTTCAGCTTGGATTTTACGCCATCCTGCGAATATCCAAGTGATTGCAGGAACGATGAATGTAGGGCGAATCAAGGAAATTGCACAAGCATCAGACGTTGAACTGAGTCGTGAAGACTGGTATGCGCTGTATCGCGAAGCTGGCAATATCCTACCATAGACATGAAAAAACATTGAATGAAACAGTCATTAGTTGCTTGTTCGCTATTGACTTCTACATATATTGATGCGAGGAACGTCACTAAGAATCTACGAAAAGGGGAGTAAAATGGGATATCTAAATAAATGGGACAATAATTCGTCAATGCCAGAAAGTGAGCTAAACGCTCATAGAGCAGCGTATGAAAATGTCAGTGATGGTAAAGAAGCGAAAGGCAATCTAAAACTAGACCCCCAACGCTATAGTCTTGGAGTAATGACACACGCAATAAATAAAACGAAATCTGCAAAATCAAATAAACCTAATAGAGCTCTACTTGGAATGATCCAAGAAATAGCGCAAAGCTATTTTAGCCCTAAAGTACTTGCTGGTATGGAGAAATTCAAAAAGGATAGAGAAAAAGAGCTAGAAAAAAGTTCGAACATTTCGCAAACAAAGTTATCTAAAGATAAAGAAAACCCTAACGGTCAAAAACGGGTTTATAACAGATTGACTAATATTATTTCTGACGCTAAAAAAGCAATCGTTCAACCCGGAACTCTGAATGAAAACAATCAAGAGAAAACAAACCAATCAAAAGAAGCTGGAAATCAACAAAAGAATGAACCACCTGGTAGAGATTGAGTAGCTATAAGCGACAAACAGCTGATTGTTTATTTGTCGAAAAGTTTGATGGCTAGACAGTGTTATTTCAGATTAAGGAGTTTTTATTTTTTTGTTTATATTCCCCTTGATTTTTTAGTTTAAATACGGTAAATTACATAAGGTGCTAAAAATAAACACCCAAAAAGCAAATAATGTTCGTGTTTTACTGAATTCGAACATCAGGAGGATCATGTCCATGAAAGTGTTTGATTACGAAGATATACAACTCATTCCTAATAAATGTATTGTAAGTAGCCGTTCAGAATGTAACACGACAGTGACACTAGGAAAGCATACTTTTAAAATGCCTGTTGTCCCTGCGAATATGCAAACGATCATCGATGAGTCAATTGCACAATTTTTAGCAGAAAATGGTTACTTCTATATTATGCATCGATTTGATGAAGCAGCAAGAATCCCCTTTGTGCAAAAAATGAAGGAGCAACAATTGATTACTTCAATCAGTGTTGGCGTAAAACAAGAAGAATATTCATTTGTTGAAGAATTAGCACAGTTAAATTTAGTTCCTGATTATATCACGATTGATATTGCGCACGGTCATTCAAATGCGGTGATTGAAATGATCCAACATATCAAAAAACATTTACCAGAAACGTTCGTTATTGCAGGAAACGTTGGTACACCAGAAGCTGTTCGGGAATTAGAAAATGCCGGAGCTGATGCAACAAAGGTTGGAATTGGACCTGGTAAAGTTTGTATCACAAAAATCAAAACCGGTTTTGGTACCGGTGGTTGGCAACTTGCTGCCTTAAGATGGTGTGCGAAAGCTGCCAGAAAACCGATTATTGCTGATGGGGGTATTCGTACCCATGGTGATATTGCAAAATCCGTTCGTTTTGGCGCAACAATGGTTATGATCGGTTCGCTATTTGCCGGACATGAAGAATCGCCTGGTGAGACAATGGTGGAAAATGGCGTAGTGTACAAAGAATACTTCGGCTCTGCCTCCGAGTTTCAAAAAGGTGAAAAGAAAAATGTAGAAGGTAAGAAAATTTGGATCCAACATAAAGGGTCTTTGAAAGACACGTTGGTTGAAATGCAACAAGATTTACAATCTTCTATTTCTTACGCGGGTGGGAAAGATATTGAAGCTATTCGCAAAGTTGATTATGTGATTGTTAAAAACTCCATTTTTAACGGAGATACCATTTAATAAGCTATTAAAAAGCAAAGTAGATGCTCTCGCATCATACTTTGCTTTTTCTTTGCTTTTCGATCCCTTTTTTATAAGATAAAATAGGCAGTAGAAGAAAGAGGAATGGAGAAGAACATGTGGGAAGTTATAGATAAGAAACAAAGACCAATTTATCGACAAATTATGGATCAGGTGATGAAAAATATTGAAAATGGGAATTTAGATCCCAACGTACCCTTGCCCTCTGAAAGGAAATTGGCAGTTATTTTTCAAACAAATCGCACAACTGTGGTTCGAGCGTTGGATGAATTACGAGATCTTGGCGTTCTTATCAGTCGCCGAGGTAGTGGACGTTTTGTGAATCAAACCGAATGGGGGCGGTATTCTGTCCCGAGAGTGAATTGGCGCGAATTATTTTCCCAACGCTATGAACAAATCGATGATAGTTATGAAAAAATGATCGAAGTAGGAAAACTGAACCCTTATTTTCTCGATTTATTTTCGAGCGAGATGCCTACAGACTTATTACCAAACGTTCAATTTCCAGCATACTCAATGAATGAGATTATTGAAAAAGAGCAACAAATCACCTGTCTAGGTTATCTTCCATTAGTAGCAAAAATAAAAAATTACTTGATCGAAAAATTTTATTTTGATTTTACTAAAACGCAATTATTAGTTACGAGTGGGGGTCAACAGGCTATTTTTCTAATTTTACAGACGATTTTATCTAGTGGTGATGCTATTGCGGTAGAAGCGCCTTCGTTTTTTTATCGTTTGTCCTTATTTAAAGCGACAGGGATTCGTCTATTTGGTGTACCCATGGATAGAGAAGGTATTGAGCTGGATAAGCTAGAAGTGTTGATCAAGAAAAATAAATTGAAAGCTGTCTTAGTTAATCCAAACTTTCAAAATCCAACAGGGAAAGTGATGTCCCAAAAACGTCGCGAAGCATTAGTGACCCTTTGTCGCAACTATCAATTACCGATCATTGAAGACGACGTTTTTAGTGACTTATCCTTTCATGATAGTGAAAAGCATAAACCAACTGCGATTCATTCGATTGATCCGGAAAACGTCTTATATGTCGGATCATTATCTAGGGTATTAGGACAAACGACCAAGATAGGTTGGATCGTTGGGCTGCGTTCCTTTATCGACCGCTTAGCGAAAGCGCAGGAAATGATGGAATTTTCGATGAGCATCTTTCCCCAAAATGTGGCGATGACTGTATTTGAAGAAAGTTATAGCACAAAGATCGCCATTGTGAGGGAAGAATTATACAAAAGAAGTTTGACACTGGTTGAATGGGAAAAAACGCAAAACTTTTTTGAAGTCTGGCCCATTTATGGTGGGTACTATGCGTGGATTACGTGGAAAGGACAGCAATTGACAAGAGATATTGCGGAAGAATTGATCCGCTCAGGGTTAGGCATTGCACCAAGTTTTTTGTTTGGAGAAGAGACCAACGGGTTACGTATCAATTTTAGTCGTTTAACTGAAGAAAGGCTGCCATTTTTTCAAGCGGAAATGGCAAAATTAGCAAAACGTTTATCCGTTTAATTCATGATCAAAAGAACAGGTTCATGTGCAACAGTTAAGGAGATTCCTTGCTGTTGCTTTTTAATTGAAAAAAATACACATATAGTAGAAAATTAAAAGAGGGATGATTGTAAAGAAAATCACTAATTAATAAAAAATTTTTTCTGTTTGTTGGAATAAGGTATAACAATGTGCGGATTCAATGATAACAGTAGAGAGGAGTAGATAGAAAATAAGGACTAATTTTGTACAAATGATGTAAACCGCTTTCTTGGTTGTGAGGTTGTTCACTATTTGCGTGGTTAAGCGGATTATTACAAATTTTTAAAAACGTGAATTTTTTTGCTTTTAGCTTGTATTTCTTAATGATCCATGATAATTTATAAAAGAAGACGGTTGGATATTGATACAGTTTATATATCTGTTTCAATCGCAGAAAGATGAGATTTTCTTATATGATGAGAGAGGAATGTGTACAAATGGCAAAAAAGAAATTACCACTAGACTTTAATGCGTTATTAGATGAAGTCAATTCAGATTTTCCAGTATACCAAGCGCTTGACCAAAATGGTAAAGTAGTAAACCCTGATCTTGTTCCTGATTTATCAGATGAACAATTAGTAGAATTAATGACTAGCATGGTTTGGTCTCGTGTATTAGACCAACGTTCAACAGCTTTAAACCGTCAAGGACGTTTAGGATTCTTTGCACCGACAGCTGGTCAAGAAGCTAGCCAACTTGCAAGTGCATTTGCTTTTGAAAAAGAAGACGTATTACTTCCTGGTTACCGTGATGTTCCCCAATTAGTAAAACATGGATTGCCTTTAGCACAAGCTTTCTTATGGTCACGAGGACATGCGGCAGGGAATTTTTATCCAGAAGAATTGAAAGCTCTACCACCACAAATCATTATTGGTGCGCAGTACATCCAAGCGGCTGGTGTGGCTTTAGGTTTGAAAAAACGAAACAAAAAAAATGTGGTCTTCACTTATACTGGTGACGGCGGCTCTTCTCAAGGTGATTTTTATGAAGCAATCAACTTTGCTGGAGCTTATCATGCAAATGCTGTATTTTATATCCAAAACAATGGCTTTGCGATCTCAACACCTCGTGAAAAACAAACAGCTGCTAAAACATTAGCGCAAAAAGCTGTGGCAGCCGGGATTCCAGGGATCCAAGTAGATGGTATGGATCCATTAGCAGTTTATACAGTATCTAAAATGGCACGTGATTGGGCAATCAACGGGAATGGTCCAGTCTTGATTGAGACATTGACTTACCGTTATGGTCCGCATACTTTATCAGGAGATGACCCAACTCGTTACCGTTCTAAAGAAACAGATGACGAATGGCAGAAAAAAGATCCATTGATCCGTTTCCGTAACTACCTAACAGAAAAAGGTCTATGGTCAGAAGAAAAAGAAGAACAAGTAATTGAACAAACAAAAGAGGAAATCAAAGCAGCGATTGCTGAAGCAGATAAGATTCCAAAACAAAAAGTTTCTGATTTCTTAAAAAATATGTTTGAAGTGGCACCACAATCAATTAAAGAACAAATTGCAATCTATGAAGCGAAGGAGTCGAAATAATCATGGCACAAAAAACAATGATTCAAGCAATCACAGATGCCCTAGCACTTGAACTTGAAAATGATGAGAACGTAATCGTTTTTGGTGAAGATGTTGGGAAAAACGGTGGAGTTTTCCGTGCAACGGAAGGATTGCAAGAAAAATTTGGCGAAGAACGCGTTTTCGATACCCCATTAGCTGAATCAGGGATTGCTGGTATGAGTTTTGGGTTAGCTTTAGAAGGTTTTCGTCCAGTACCTGAAATTCAGTTCTTTGGATTTATTTTTGAAGCCATGGATGAAGTAGTCGCACAAATGGCACGTACAAGATATCGAATGGGTGGGACTAGAAATCTACCGATCACGATTCGTTCACCATTTGGTGGTGGGGTTCACACACCAGAACTTCATTCAGATAACTTAGAAGGATTGATTGCTCAATCTCCAGGAATTCGCGTAGTCATTCCATCAAATCCTTATGATGCAAAAGGATTATTGATCTCTTCTATCCGCAGCAATGACCCAGTTGTATTTTTGGAACATATGAAACTTTATCGTTCATTCCGTGAAGAAGTTCCAGATGAAGCTTATGAAGTACCATTGGACAAAGCGGCAATTACTCGTGAAGGAACAGACGTTTCAATCATCACCTATGGCGCAATGGTTCGTGAAGCGATCAAAGCAGCTGACAATCTTGCGAAAGAGGATATTTCAGTAGAAGTCGTTGACCTAAGAACAGTCGCACCGCTAGATATTGACACAATCATTCAATCAGTTGAGAAAACTGGTCGTGTGGTAGTCGTTCAAGAAGCGCAACGACAAGCAGGTGTAAGTGCCCAAGTGATTGCTGAAATCTCAGAACGTGCGATCCTTTCATTAGAAGCACCAATTGGACGTGTAGCAGCACCAGATACTGTTTTTCCATTTGGACAAGCTGAAAACATCTGGTTACCAAATGCGGCTGATATTGAAGCAAAAGTCAAAGAAATTGCAGAATTCTAAGAAATAAGAAGGGACGTAAGTAAATCATGGCATACCAATTTAAATTACCTGACATTGGTGAAGGAATCGCAGAAGGCGAAATCGTCAAATGGTTTGTCAAGCCAGGCGATACCATCAATGAGGATGATACGTTATTAGAAGTTCAAAATGATAAATCAGTAGAAGAAATTCCATCCCCAGTTACTGGGACAGTGAAAAACGTCATCGTACCTGAAGGAACAGTCGCGAATGTTGGCGATGTACTGGTAGAAATCGATGCACCAGGACATGAAGACAATGAAACAAGTGGCGATGCTGGAGTAGCAGCGAAAGAGCAAACACCTGAACATCCAGCTGCTGAACCAACTGAAGCTAGTGCCGATGGTGGGGTCTTTGAATTTAAATTACCCGATATTGGTGAAGGAATCGCAGAAGGTGAAATCGTTAAATGGTTTGTGAAACCAGGCGATACCATCAATGAAGATGACACATTGTTAGAAGTACAAAACGATAAATCGGTAGAAGAAATCCCGTCACCAGTGACTGGAACGGTTAAAAACATCTTGGTATCAGAAGGAACAGTTGCAACTGTTGGTGATGTATTAGTAGAAATCGATGCACCAGGACATAATAGTGCGCCTTCTACTACATCAGAAAAAACAGCTGAATTAACTGATGCTAAAGTAGAAACTTTTGGTTCAGCATCAGTAGCTGAGGCAGCTGATCCTAACAAACGTGTTTTGGCTATGCCATCAGTTCGACAATTTGCTCGTGAAAAAGATGTGGATATCACACAAGTCACTGCAACTGGTAAAGGCGGACGTGTGACAAAAGAAGATATTGAAAGTTATCTATCAGGTGGGCATGCGAGTCAAACAGCATCAGCTGAACCAGCTGCACCTGCGTCAGAAAAAGCGGTTGAAGCGAAAGTTGAAAGCAAGCCAGCAGCACCAGCAAAAGCGTTCAAATCTAATTTAGGTGAATTGGAAGAACGTGTAGCGATGACACCGACACGTAAAGCGATTGCTAAAGCAATGGTCAATAGCAAGCAAACAGCGCCACATGTTACTTTACATGATGAAGTAGAGGTTTCTAAACTTTGGGATAATCGTAAGAGATTTAAAGAAGTGGCAGCTGCGAATGGGACAAAATTGACTTTCTTGCCATACGTGGTAAAAGCATTAACTGCTACTGTGAAGAAATTCCCTATTTTGAATGCGTCAATTGATGATGCGAACCAAGAAATCGTTTATAAAAATTACTATAACATCGGAATTGCAACTGATACAGATCATGGCTTGTATGTACCAAATGTAAAAGATGCAGACCGTAAAGGCATGTTTGCGATTGCGGATGAAATCAATGAAAAAGCAAAACTAGCTCATGAAGGTAAATTAGCAGCTGAAGATATGCGAAATGGCACTATTACGATCAGTAACATTGGTTCTGTAGGTGGCGGTTGGTTTACACCAGTAATCAACTACCCTGAAGTAGCAATTTTAGGTGTGGGAACAATTGCACAACAACCGATCGTTAATGGTGAAGGTGAAATCGTTGTTGGACGAGTGATGAAACTTTCCTTAAGCTTTGATCACCGTATCGTAGACGGAGCAACAGCTCAACAAGCAATGAACAATATCAAACGACTTTTAGCTGATCCTGAGTTATTGATGATGGAAGGATGATAAACAAATGGTAGTTGGAGATTTTGCTGTAGAATTAGACACAGTTGTAATCGGTGCGGGACCTGGTGGCTATGTTGCTGCCATCCGTGCTGCTGAAATGGGACAAAAAGTGGCAATCATTGAAAGAGAATACATCGGTGGTGTTTGTTTAAACGTTGGTTGTATTCCTTCAAAAGCGCTGATTGCTGCAGGACATCATTATCAAGAATCTCTTGATTCAACTTTATTCGGTGTCACGAGTGAAAATGTCACACTTGATTTTGCAAAAACACAAGACTGGAAAGAAAATAAAGTAGTGAAAACACTGACTTCTGGTGTTGGTTTCTTATTGAAAAAACACAAGGTAGAAACAATCGAAGGTGAAGCATTCTTCGTCGATGATCATACATTACGTGTGATCCATCCTGATTCTGCTCAAACGTATTCTTTCAATAATGCAATCATTGCTACTGGTTCCCGTCCGATCGAAATCCCAGGCTTCAAGTTTGGCGGACGTGTACTTGACTCAACAGGCGGCTTAGCTTTAAAAGAAGTACCAAAAAAATTCGTCATCATTGGTGGCGGAGTTATTGGAGCAGAATTAGGTGGAGCCTATGCTAACTTAGGTGCTGAGGTAACGATTCTTGAAGGTTCTCCTCAAATTTTACCTACCTATGAAAAAGATATGGTGAAATTAGTGGAAGACGACTTCAAGAAAAAAGGTGTGACAATCGTAACCAATGCAATGGCGAAAGAAGCTGTTGATAATGGGGACAGTGTGACAGTCAAATATACTGTTGACGGTAAAGAAGAAACAGTGACAGCAGATTATGTTATGGTAACAGTTGGCCGTCGTCCAAATACTGACGATATGGGATTAGAACAAGCGGGTGTCGAAGTCGGTGAACGTGGATTGATTCCAGTGGATCAACAAGGGCGTACGAATGTGCCAAACATTTTTGCAATTGGGGATATCGTACCAGGTGCTGCTTTAGCGCATAAAGCAAGTTATGAAGCAAAAATTGCTGCAGAAGCTATCTCAGGTAAGAAAGTAGCAGTTGACTATAAAGCAATGCCTGCGGTTGCCTTTACAGATCCAGAATTAGCTTCTGTTGGGATGACGATCAAAGAAGCAAAAGAAGCTGGTATTGAAGCTACTGCATATAAATTTCCGTTTTCAGGAAATGGACGGGCGTTATCGCTTGCAAAAACAGAAGGTTTTATCCGTTTAGTGACGACCAATGAAGACAACGTCATCATTGGAGCACAAATCGGTGGTGTAGGTGCTAGTGATATGGTTTCTGAGCTTGCTTTAGCCATTGAATCAGGAATGAATGCCGAAGACATTGCATTAACGATCCATCCGCATCCATCGCTAGGTGAAATTACGATGGACGCTGCTGAACTCGCTTTAGGTTTACCAATCCATATTTAATTTAGCAATTGGGATATTTTATCCGAGCTGTTTCAAAAAAAGTATGGATGCTGGCGATAGTTACCAGGTTAAAAACATCTTTTTGACAAATTGAATTGATACATGATCGATCAAACATCAAAGTTAGCAAAAATGCTAGCTTTGATGTTTTTTTGTGGTCTTTTCAAAACCTCTTTTTCTGAAAAACAAAAAAGAAAGTCAAGCTTTTTGAAAGAGGGTGTTAGAATAAATGTGGTAAAAGCAATCAGATCAGCATATTTCTATATCAATGATTTGACTAGCGGAACTAGTTGTTTACTAACTAAATTTTAATCACTTTAAAGGAGATTCACTTTATGAGAAAAGAAACGATTAAAACACTTCAAGGAGACTGTCATGAGAATGAAAAGAATAATGAAATTGGCGGTCCTAATAATTCAATTAAAAAGAGAAATGAAAGGATTATAGAAGCATACCAAACAAAAAATACACCGATAGCAGGACTTGCTGAGCGATTTGGAGTATCAAAGAGAACCATTGGAAATGTAACACATAGTCTAAAAGAGCAAAATCTGCAACAGCAAAGCTTAACGAATGAGACAACTAAAGAAAAGGAAGACAGCAATAATCAAAATATCGAAGCATATTTAGCAGGAGAGTTGTGGTTAAGTAAACTTGTTAATAGATTTAACGGATCAGCGAGAACCATTTTGATGAAAATAAAGAAAGTAAGAGAACAGAAGGAAGAGATGCAATATAAAACATCGTCAGAAAATGAAATTTTACAGTTAGATAGAAATAGTTTTGAGCAAAGGGAAGAGTTAGTGAAGCAACAAGAGCTGGTTTCAAAAGTTCCTCTAAAAGATGAGCTGGAACAGGTACATCCTGCTCAGCCAAGGCCTTTAGAGGACAAAGTCACTTCATTAAGAAAACAAAAAAGTGTTGATCATGACAGCCAGTCAAAAAAATACAATCTCAATGACAGTTCAAGCAGAAAAAGAAAGATGCAAGAAAATAAGGACCCAGAAAAGTTTTCACTATCGGCGTTCCCAATTGATAAAGATAGATTGAAAACATCGAGTGTGAAACCTAAGAAGCCAAAGAAATCTCATGTACTTCATGAAGTAGAAGAATATTCACCCAAACTATCACAAATAAGCAAACAAATACATACAACAGAGAATGAGCATTTAATTGATGAGAACCAACAGGATATACTTCAAGGGATCGGTCCTCAACAAAATAAAAACTTTTCTTCATCACTTCCTTTACCAAATAAAGTAGAGGAAGCAACAAGTAGTGAGAACCATATCTTCAATAGCAAACAAGTGCAAGTAACTGGAAGTCATCTAAGAGAAAATCAAGAGGAACACCCAATTTTATCAGAGACAGAAGGTGAATTTGAAAATAGCTTGTTCGATAGTTTATCTGATTTTGACTATTCAAATGAGTCCAATGAAGAACGTTTGTTTTTTCAAAAGTCAGCAAATTTATCCGATGAATTGTCAAATCATAATCTCACGACAGACGAAATAGTGGAAGCATTAATGGAATTTGACGAGACGTTAGACTCAGCAAAAAATCTAGTGGACTATGTGAACGGATTGAATGAACTTCCAAAACAATCTAATAATGATTTATTCGAAGATTTATCAAATGATAGTCTCACGACAGACGAAATAGTGGAAGCGTTAGTGGAAATTGATGAGACGTTAGACTCAGCAAAAAATCTAGTGGACTATGTGAACGGATCGAATGAACTCCCAAAACAATCTAATAACGATTTATTCGATGATTCATCAAATGATAGTCTCACGACAGACGAAATAGTGGAAGCGTTAATGGAATTTGACGAGATGTTAGACTCAGCAAAAAATCTAGTGGACTATGTGAACGGATCAAATGAACTTGCAAAACAATCTAATAATGATTTATTCGATGATTCATCAAATGATAGTCTCACGACAGACGAAATAGTGGAAGCGTTAATGGAATTTGACGAGACGTTAGACTCAGGAAAAAATCTAGTGGACTATGTGAACGGATCGAATGAACTTCCAAAACAATCTAATAATGACTTATTCGATGATTCATCAAATGATAGTCTCACGACAGACGAAATAGTGGAAGTGTTAATGGAAGTTGATGAGACGTTAGACTCAGGAAAAAATCTAGTGGACTATGTGAACGGATCGAATGAACTTCCAAAACAATCTAATAATGACTTATTCGATGATTCATCAAATGATAGTCTCACGACAGACGAAATAGTGGAAGTGTTAATGGAAGTTGATGAGACGTTAGACTCAGGAAAAAATCTAGTGGACTATGTGAACGGATCGAATGAACTTGCAAAACAATCTAATAATGATTTATTCGATGATTCATCAAATGATAGTCTCATGACAGACGAAATAGTGGAAGCGTTAATGAAAGTTGATGAGACGTTAGACCCAGCAAAAAATCTAGTGGACTATGTGAACGGATCAAATGAACTTGCAAAACAATCTAATAATGATTTATTCGATGATTCATCAAATGATAATCTCACGACAGAGGAAAAAGTGGAAGCGTTAGTGGAAGTTGATGAGACATTAGACCCAGCAAAAAATCTAGTGGATTATGTGAACGGATCGAATGAACTTGCAAAACAATCTAATAATGATTTATTCGATGATTCATCAAATGATAGTCTCATGACAGACGAAATAGTGGAAGCGTTAGTGGAAGTTGATGAGACGTTAGATTCAGCAAAAAAACTAGTGGACTATGTGAACGAATCGAATGAACTTCCAAAACAATCCAATAATGATTTATTCGAAGATTCATCAAATGATAGTCTCATGACAGAAGAAATAACGGAAATATTAATGAGATTTGATGAGACATTAAACTCAGGAAAAAAACCAATGAAGTATGTAATGGGATTAAGTGAACGTCAAGAATCGGACAATTTATCCGATGAATTGTCAAATCATAATTTCACGACAGAGAATGAAGCGTCTATGAGCTCGTTAAACATACCTGAACATGAAGGACGTTAGTTTCATATGAAATCCCTTAGGAAAAGTAAAAATGTTAGATCTTTTTCTCTTATCTTAATAAATAAACCTACGTCACCGACAGAATTTATTTTCTCTATTTTGTTAGTGACGGTTCTTTGTATGAACATGTGAATTTTTATAGACTATTACTTATTTTTCTTAGCTAGCGATAAAACATAGTTATTCAACTATAAATTAATTATGTAAACTAGAAAATCGAAACTATTTGGTTATGTACTTATTATTATGATACACTGATTTTGACTATAGGAAATAGGAGAATGAAGTATGCAAGATTATCAATACCCGCTTGATTTAGATTGGACCACCGAAGAAATGGTCATTGTGATGAAGATGTGGGAGGATTTAGAGTTAGCGAATGAAAAGGGCATCGATAATGCTCGGTTTTTAAAATCATACCAACAATTCAAAACAGTCATTCCATCTATCGGGGAAGAAAAAAAATTAGGAAAAGAATTTGAAAAAGTATCAGGTTATTCATTGTATCGAACAGTTCAAGCAGCAAAAAAGAATCAGAAAAAAATCCTAAAAATGAATGGGTGAGAACATGAATAAACAAGAACTGATCCATCAGATCAAAATTTGGCTTAAAGAAGCAGCTGAGAAAATTCGTGCGGTACAAATCAAGACGCTTAAAGTTGATCAAAAAACCAATCGAAAAGATCTGGTTACCAATATGGATCGTGAAGTCCAAGCTTTTTTGATTGAAAAGATTCAGGCGTATAATCCAGAAGCAAAGATTCTCGCAGAAGAAGAAGGTTACAGTGAGTTAGAAAGCTTTGAAGGGCAAGTATTTGTTATTGATCCAATTGATGGAACCATGAACTTCGTACTTGAACAAGAGAATTTTTGTATTATGTTAGGCGTTTATCAAGATGGTGTTGGACAACTTGGTTTTATTTATGACGTGATGAAAGAAGCGCTGTATTGGGGTGGAAAAGATTTAGGTGTTTATATGAATGACCATCCGTTAACTAAGCCAGAAGACCTTCGTTTAAAAGATGGACTTATTGGTTTGAACGGTTATCTTTTTAGTCATAATCGGTGGAATGTCCGAACGATTGGTGAACAAAGTATGGGTGTTCGTATTTATGGATGTGCAGGACTAGAAATGATTGCACTTTTAAAAGGGAAACATATTGGTTATATTGCAAATTTGAGCCCGTGGGACTATGGCGCAGGGAATGTTTTACTCGCTGAATTTGGAATGAAATATAGCGGTATCTCAGGAGAAAAGCTAAAATTTCGAGGAAGAGAATATTATATTGCGGCTACACCTCAAGCCTATGATGAAATTCGGGCACTTATTGCTGCGGCTGATTCGCTAAATAAGTAAAAAAACCGCAAAATTAAGAAAAATATGGCTAAAATATTAATTTTCTCGAAAAAATGAAAACATTTTACTATATTTCATGAAAAAAGTTTGCTATAATAAACAGTCGAGTAAAATTGCACTGTCATAAAGAACCGAGAAGGAGTTAGTTACATTGAACTATAGAAATGATATCCGTAACGTAGCGATCATCGCCCACGTTGACCACGGAAAAACCACATTGGTTGATGAATTATTGAAACAATCAGATACATTAGACGCACACACACAATTACAAGAACGTGCGATGGATTCAAATGCTTTAGAAAAAGAACGTGGAATCACGATTTTAGCAAAAAATACCGCAGTTGATTATAAAGGGATTCGTGTCAATATCATGGATACACCTGGGCATGCGGACTTTGGTGGCGAAGTTGAACGAATCATGAAAATGGTTGACGGCGTTGTCTTAGTAGTTGATGCTTATGAAGGAACGATGCCACAAACTCGTTTTGTTTTGAAAAAAGCGCTAGAACAACATATTACACCGATCGTAGTTGTGAATAAAATTGATAAACCTTCTGCACGACCTGAGTTTGTTGTTGATGAAGTATTAGAATTATTTATTGAACTAGGTGCAGATGATGATCAATTAGATTTCCCAGTTATCTATGCTTCAGCATTAAACGGAACATCTAGCTTGTCTGATGATCCAGCTGATCAAGAACCAACAATGGCACCGATCTTTGATACAATTGTTGAAAAAATTCCTGCGCCAGTAGACAATAGCGATGAACCATTACAATTCCAAGTATCATTGCTTGATTATAACGACTATGTTGGACGTATCGGGATTGGTCGTGTCTTCCGTGGAACGATCAAAGTAGGGGACCAAGTTGCCTTACTAAAATTAGACGGTTCAGTTAAAAAATTCCGTGTAACTAAATTATTTGGTTTCTTCGGCTTGAAACGTTTAGAAATTGACGAAGCAAAAGCTGGAGATCTAATTGCCGTATCAGGAATGGAAGATATTTTCGTTGGGGAAACAGTGACACCTGTGGACCACCAAGATGCTCTGCCAATTCTACACATTGACGAACCAACACTGCAAATGACTTTCTTAGTGAATAATTCACCATTTGCTGGCCGTGAAGGGAAATATGTCACTGCTCGTAAAATTGAAGAACGCTTGATGGCTGAGTTGCAAACGGATGTTTCATTGCGTGTTGAACCAACAAATTCTCCAGATGCTTGGACTGTTTCTGGTCGTGGAGAACTTCATTTGTCAATCTTGATCGAAAACATGCGTCGTGAAGGTTATGAACTACAAGTATCGCGTCCTGAAGTTATCGAAAAAGAAATTGATGGCGTGAAATGTGAACCTTTTGAACGTGTTCAAATCGACACACCTGAAGAATATATGGGTAGCGTAATCGAATCATTAAGCTTACGTAAAGGTGAAATGCAAGACATGATCCATACTGGTAATGGACAAATCCGTCTAACATTTTTAACACCAGCTCGTGGCTTGATTGGTTATTCAACTGAATTCCTTTCAATGACTCGTGGCTACGGAATCATGAACCACACATTTGATCAATACCTACCAATGTTACCAGGTCAAATCGGTGGACGACACCAAGGTGCGTTAGTATCAATCGATACTGGAAAAGCAACGACTTATTCCATCATGAGTATCGAAGAACGTGGAACTGTTTTTGTTGAACCAGGTACAGAAGTTTATGAAGGTATGATCATTGGTGAAAATAGTCGTGACAATGACTTGACTGTTAACATTACGAAAGCAAAACAAATGACTAACGTTCGTTCTGCTACCAAGGACCAAACATCTGTTATCAAAAAACCAAAACAATTGACGTTAGAAGAATCGTTAGAATTCTTGAATGACGATGAATATTGTGAAGTAACACCGGAAAGTATCCGTTTAAGAAAACAAATCTTAAACAAAAATGCACGTGAAAAAGCTTCTAAAAAGAAAAAATAATCATCTGTTCAACTTGTTGATACAGTGATGTTTAGCTTTGAGAAATAAACCGAAGAAGTCCAAAAATAGGAGTAACTATTTTCGGGCATCTTCGGTTTATTTTTTGTTCAGATGACTGGTAAATCAGCATTAAAGTGGATGAAAAGAAAAATACTGTCGGCAAATTTTGCTTCTCAATTTTTTAGAACGTATTCAATTGTTTGAAATTAAAAGGAGAGAATTGTTTTTCCTTTTTCTAAAATTGTTATCTGTGGAGAAGTTAATAAAAATCAAAAGAAAAATTCAATAAGTACGCTAAAAGTTTATTAAAAGTCTTTTTAAAATCTTTAATCACCTCGGTTTTTGTTTCACGAAAAGCAAAAGTTTCACAAAAAGAATGTTGTACTTGATTGCTTGGAGAAGTAAAATATAATTGACGTATTATAGTTATAGAGGGGCGATAGAAGAGTCAATAATAAAAGATTGCTCTAGGCTTTTTATAAATAAAAAAAACTAAACCGTGGACGAGCGACAGTTTTTTGACATAAAGCTGAATTTCGTAAAACATGGGGAGCTGTTTCAAGATTATCATCCTTAATGCTCCTGCGATTACTCGTCGCAGTTTTTACTTGGTGAGCGCTCAGGTCAAAGCGCTCTTTTCACAACCTCTTATTCACGGTGTTCAAGCATCAGCTCCTTGAAATAAGCCTGAATTTTTCAAAACATGAGAAGCTGTTTTAAAAAATTCTTTCTTATTGTCATCGGAGCTTCCCGATGCTTTCACAACCTCTTATTCACGGTGTTCAAGAAGCAACTCCTCAGCAATAAGCGATGATTTTCTAAAATATGAGAAGCTATTTTAAAAAATCCTCTCTTATTCGCTCGGAGCTGATCGCTTCTTTCACAACCTCTTAAATCAACTAAAAAGTAGGGATAAAATGAATGATATATTAAAACAATACTTTGGTTATGAAGTATTTCGCCCTGGACAAAAAGAAATTATCCGAAAGGTACTTGGTCATGAAGACGTCCTAGGGATCATGCCTACAGGAAGTGGGAAGTCCATTTGTTATCAATTGCCAGCGTTGATGCTGGATGGCTTGACTGTGGTCATTTCTCCCTTGATCTCTCTGATGAAAGATCAAGTAGATGCTGCCAATCAGTTAGGCATTTCAGCGACATTTATCAATAGTTCATTGGATAGTTATGAGACTGCTTCTCGGTTTCGATTACTCGAACAGCAACAAATCCAATTATTATATGTTGCGCCAGAACGGTTTATCATGCCAGATTTTATCCAATCAATGAAACGTTGGCACGTGCAACTGATAGCGATTGATGAAGCGCATTGTATTTCACAATGGGGACATGATTTTCGTCCAAGCTATCTTCATATGGCAGAAACATTAAACACGTTTGATCAACGACCGGTCATTGTGGCATTGACTGCTACTGCAACAAAGCAAGTAGCAGAAGATATTAAAAGACTTTTAAAGATACCAATGGATAATCATATTCAAACGGGTTTTGCACGAGAAAATCTACGTTTACAAGTAGTAAAAGATCAAAAAAAAGAGCAGTACTTAATTGAGTATCTACGTATCAATAAAAAGCAATCAGGGATCATTTATGCCGCTACCCGCAAAGAAGTTGATCGAATCTATCATTTGTTAAAGAAATTTGATTTCAGTGTTGGCAGATATCATGGTGGGATGAGTGAAAGCCAACGAACAGAAATCCAAGAAGACTTTTTATATGACCGTACAGAATTATTAGTTGCAACGAATGCTTTTGGCATGGGGATCAATAAGAGTAACATCCGCTTCGTCATTCACTATCAGATTCCTGGTTCTTTAGAAGCTTACTATCAGGAGGCGGGACGAGCAGGTCGTGATGGGCTCTTAAGTGAGGCTGTCTTGTTGTTTGCTCCCCAAGATATACAGGTCCAAAAATTTTTTATCCAACAATCTCAACGAGAAGAGTCACAAAAACAAAAAGAATACGAAAAATTAAAAGCAATGACGGAATACGTCTACATCGAATCCTGTCTGCAACAATATATTCTTACTTATTTTGGCGAAAAAAGTATCCCATGTGGAAGATGTGGTAACTGTTTAGATGAACGTGAACTAGTCGATGTAACGACTGAAACACAGATGGTGTTGTCTTGCTTGAAACGCATGGGTGAAAATTATGGGAAACAATTGTTGATGAAGGTATTAGCTGGTTCGAAAGAACAAAAAGTCAAGATGCTAGGTTTTCAAGCGTTATCAACTTACGGCTTATTAAAAAAATGGGCACAAAAAGATATTCTTCAGTTGATCGAGTATCTTATTTCTGGTGGTTATCTGTATTCAATGAACGGTGAATACCCCACGTTGAAAGTAACGGAACTAGGAATCGAAGTGTTAAAAGGGAAACAAAAAGTATTTAAAAAAGAAGCTGAAAAAGTCCAACAACTTTCTGATGAAGAAGCTGACACCTTATTTGAAACGCTAAGAGAGTTACGCACTGACTTAGCTTCTGAAGCAGGCGTGCCGCCTTATGTGGTTTTTTCAGATGCGACTTTAAAAGAAATGAGTCGACAACGTCCAAAAGATCGACTTTCTTTATTGCAGATAAAAGGGGTAGGACAAAGCAAGTTAGACAAATACGGGGACGCTTTTTTAGCACTGATACTTTCTAGTTAAGTAGTGTATCGTTTGTAAAATTAGTACATCTATTGTTTTTGCTCATGATAGGCTAGCAAATAGTAAAAAAAGAAGAAAATCCCTGAGCGAAAACTGGGATTTTTCCCCGTTAGAATTTTAAGTATGTTATAATAAATAAACTTAGAATGGGGGTAGGCTTAGATGGATTCTCTATCAAATGAATTTGCAGTTCAAGTGCTTAAAGATGAATCAGAACGAATCAAACGCTTGATCAAAAATCAAAAAAATAGCCTGTGTATCTCACAATGTAAGGCATTTGAAGAAGTAGTAGAT
The DNA here is from genome assembly GCF_050530455.1 of Enterococcus sp. DIV1208. Classification (NCBI taxonomy): domain Bacteria; kingdom Bacillati; phylum Bacillota; class Bacilli; order Lactobacillales; family Enterococcaceae; genus Enterococcus; species Enterococcus sp. DIV1208. The sequence goes on from NZ_CP172887.1 coordinate 1,162,835, forward strand.
ACGCAAATGTATGGCTTCTCACAACAAGTCGGATTTGCCGTTCGTGTAGGCATCATCGATAAAACGGAAGGACAATTGTTGCTGAGTGAGCTAGAGCGTGAACTGAACCGATTATATAGTGAGGTTTACCAAGAAAATTACGATAAAAAAGAAATTGGCAAGGAGGAGTAAACTTGCCTAAGAAAGTAAAAAAAAGGCATTTATTAAACTATAGTATTTTGATTCCTTACTTGATTCTATGTATTTTAGGTTTAATCATGGTCTATAGTTCATCATCTTATTTATTGCTAGAAAATGGAAGCAGTCCTTCCGCCTCTTTTTTTAACCAAAGTTTGTTTTGGGGCGTTAGCTTAGTAGCTATTGGACTTTTATATAAAATGAAAACATCCGTATTAAAAAATCAACGACTGATTATGGCAGCTATTGCTGTACTGACGATCTTGCTATTGATCGTTTTATTCTTCGGGAAAGAGATCAATGGAGCGAAAGGATGGCTTCAAATCGCTGGATTCTCTCTCCAGCCAGCTGAATACTTAAAGATCATTGTAATTTGGTACTTAGCATTAACGTTATCTAAAAGACAAAGAAGCGTTCAAAAAGATTTTGTTTCTACTGTTAAAAGACCGTTACTGTTAGTGTTGGCACTAACAGCGCTAGTTGCTATTTTACCCGATTTTGGTAATGCAACTGTCATTTTTTTAATTATCTTAGTCTTACTTTTGGCTAGTGGTATCAACTACGTTTATACGTTGATCGTTGGGGTCGGTGGAGTTGGCTTGAGTGCTTTAGCAATCTGGTTGATCAATATCACCCACGGGAAAATATTTCCCGGACGTTTACAATATATCTATAACCGATTTGCCATTTATCAAAATCCTTTTTCTGATGAGTTGAACAAAGGGCATCAATTAGCTAATGGTTATTATGCGATGTTCAATGGAGGGCTTTTTGGCCGAGGTCTTGGAAATAGTATCCAGAAAAAAGGTTTTTTAAATGAAGCGCAGACGGACTTTATTTATGCCATTGTGGTAGAAGAGTTAGGCGTGATCATGGGGATCTTGATTCTTGCTTTACTGTTTTTCATGATTGTTCGGATCTTTTTGGTGGGGATTCGCTCAAAAGATCCATTTAATTCTCTATTATGTATTGGGATTGGTGCCATGTTCATGATCCAAATATTTATCAATTTGGGAGGGATAACCGGCGTTATTCCATTAACTGGGATCACTTTCCCATTTTTGAGTCAGGGAGGATCTAGTTTATTGATGTTATCCATTTGTGTTGGCTTCGTCTTGAATATCAGTGCAGATGAAAAACGAAAAAGTTTAGGTTTATACTAAAAAGATGTAGGAGTGGTTTGATGGAAAAAGTTTTAGTTGCTAACAGAGGAGAAATTGCTGTACGAGTGTTTCGAGCATGTACAGAATTAGGAATTAAAACTGTAGGTATCTACGCAAAAGAAGATGAGTATTCCGTGCACCGGTTTAAAGCAGATGAAGCATATCTAGTTGGCGAAGGGAAAAAACCGATTGATGCTTACTTAGATATTGAAGGGATTATTGCCATTGCGAAAGCCTGTGGAGCGGATGCGATCCATCCAGGCTATGGGTTGTTATCTGAAAATCTAAGTTTTGCAAAACGATGCAAGGAAGAAGGCATCACTTTTGTAGGACCAGACTTACATCATTTGGATATCTTTGGTGACAAGATCAAAGCAAAAGCAGCAGCTATCGCAGCTGGAATTGCTTCGATTCCTGGGACTGATGGACCGATTGAAAAGGTCGAAGATGCTTTGTCTTTTGCTGAAACGTACGGTTATCCGATCATGATCAAAGCCGCTCTAGGTGGTGGGGGACGAGGAATGCGTGTCGCCCATGATGAAAAAAGCGCTCGAGAAGGCTATGATCGCGCGAAAAGTGAAGCAAAAGCGGCTTTTGGCAGCGATGAAGTGTATGTTGAAAAATATATTGCAAATCCTAAACACATCGAAGTCCAAATTTTGGGCGATAAACATGGAAATGTGATCCATTTATTTGAAAGAGACTGCTCTGTACAAAGACGTCACCAAAAGGTAGTAGAGGTAGCACCTTGTGTCTCCATGTCGACTGAACAACGAGAACGCATCTGTCAAGCAGCCGTTCAATTAATGAAACACGTTGGTTATGTCAATGCTGGGACGGTTGAATTTTTAGTTGAAGGAAATGACTTTTATTTTATCGAAGTCAACCCTCGAGTCCAAGTGGAACATACGATTACAGAGATGATTACCGATGTGGACATCGTGACTACTCAATTATTGATTGCCCAAGGGAAAGATTTACACAGTGAAATTGGTCTGCCGCAACAAGCAGATATCAAACTAAATGGTTCTGCGATTCAATGTCGGATCACTACAGAAGACCCGTTGAATCATTTTCTTCCTGATACAGGGAAAATCGATACTTACCGTTCACCTGGTGGTTTCGGAGTGCGTTTAGATGTCGGTAATGCTTATGCAGGATATGTGGTTACCCCATACTTTGATTCACTTTTAGTCAAAGTTTGTACACATGCAGCAGATTTTGATACGGCAATCCAAAAAATGGAACGTTGCTTAAAAGAATTTCGGATTCGTGGAGTCAAAACCAATATTCCATTTATGTTGAATGTGATTTCCCATCCTGAATTTCAATCAGGAAACGCTAAAACGACATTTATCGATAATACAAAAGAATTGTTTGAGTTCCCTCGTTTACGCGACCGTGGGAATAAAACAATGAAATACATCGGTGAAATTACCGTGAATGGCTTCCCGGGAATCAAAAATGGTGAAAAACCATTTTATGAATCTCCTCGGGTACCGAAAGATTTGATTAAACGCCCAGATTATCTGACAGCAAAAAATGTTTTAGATTCTGATGGTTCGGATGCGTTAGTCCAATGGATCAAATCGCAAGAAAACTTGTTATTGACTGATACGACATTTAGAGATGCTCATCAAAGTTTATTAGCAACTCGTGTTCGTACGAAAGACTTTAAAGAGATTGCTCAATTGACCGGTGAAGGATTACCTGAACTATTCTCAAGTGAGATGTGGGGAGGAGCAACCTTTGACGTCGCTTATCGCTTCTTGAATGAAGATCCTTGGCAAAGATTAAGAAAGATCCGAGCATTGATGCCAAATACGCTGTTACAAATGTTGTTCAGAGGTTCAAATGCAGTCGGTTATTCCAATTATCCGGATAACGTCTTAGTAGAATTTGTGAAAGAAGCAGCGGCTCAAGGAATTGATGTGTTTCGAATCTTTGACAGTTTGAACTGGGTACCGCAAATGGAAAAAAGTATCCAAGCGGTTCGAGACACAGGTAAGATTGCAGAAGCTGCGATCTGCTATACCGGAGATATCAATGATCCTAGTCGTGCAAAATATAATGTCCAATATTACAAGGACATGGCGAAAGAACTAGAACAACTTGGGGCGCATATCATTGCGATCAAAGATATGGCTGGCTTGCTGAAACCACAAGCTGCTTATCGCTTGATCAGTGAATTGAAAGAGACTACTGATCTGCCAATCCACCTTCATACACATGATACGAGTGGAAATGGAATCATTACCTATTCTGCAGCTTCAAAGGCTGGGGTAGATATCGTTGATGTGGCGATGAGTGCGATGAGTGGGAATACAAGTCAACCAAGTATGAGCAGTTTGTATTATGCTTTGGTCAACGGTCCACGGTTGCCAGAGATCAATATTCAAAATGCACAACAATTGAATCATTACTGGGAAGATGTCCGTATGTATTACAAACCATTTGAGAACGGTTTGAATGCACCAGAAACAGAAGTATATATGCATGAAATGCCTGGTGGACAATACTCTAATCTCCAACAACAAGCCAAAGCAGTTGGTTTAGGAAATAAATGGGATGACATCAAACAGATGTACCATACAGTGAACCTGATGTTTGGTGATATCGTGAAAGTTACCCCTTCATCAAAAGTTGTAGGAGACATGGCCTTGTTCATGGTTCAAAATGATTTAACGGAGGAAGATATCTATGAAAAAGGTGAAACACTGAGTTTCCCTGAATCTGTCATTACTTTCTTCCAAGGAGAGCTAGGACAACCGGTTGGAGGATTCCCGGAAAAATTACAAAAGATCATCCTTAAAGGACGAGAAGCGATTACTGAACGTCCTGGAGCTTTAGCTAAACCAGTTGATTTCCAACAAGTCAAAGCAGAATTAGCTGAAAAAATCGGCTATGAACCTAAACAAGAAGAAGTGCTGAGCTATTTGATGTATCCGCAAGTCTTTCTAGATTATCAAGCAGCCTATAATCAATTTGGTGATGTGACATTACTTGATACACCAACATTCTTCCAAGGGATTCGCTTAGGAGAAACGGTGAATGTTCAAATTGAAAAAGGCAAGATTTTGATTATTCGCTTGGATGAAATCGGCGAACCAGATATTGAAGGAAATCGTGTCTTATTCTTTAACTTGAATGGGCAACGTCGTGAAATCACAGTGAACGACCATTCGATCATCAGTACTGTACAAACACGTGTGAAAGCTGAACCAACAAATCGTGAACATATCGGTGCAACGATGTCTGGTTCTGTATTAGATGTATTAGTCAAAAAAGGAGATCATGTCAAAAAAGGCGATACATTGATGATCACGGAAGCAATGAAAATGGAAACGGCAATTGAAGCTCGTTTTGATGGTGAAATTGCGCATGTCTATGTAACAGATGGCGATGCGATCGCTTCTGGTGACTTATTGATTGAAGTAACTGAAAAATAAAGGTGGGAAAAAGATGAAACGGCTAGGGTTATTTGGTGCGATATTGTTATCAGTGATCATTGCATTTTACATGCAGCCGGTGTTGTTTCCTCCTAAACTTGAAGTAAAAAAAAGCTCAGAGCAAATCACTCAAAATCAAATGACTACGTGGAAATACCAGAAGTTGGAAACATCTGGCTTTTCCACGTATGTTGGTCAATCAGTTGATGAATTAGAGCAACGTTTTGGTGATCCCTATGAACGCTTGACGAGTGGGTTTGGTTTTGAAACAAGATATTACCATGATCAAATCAATCACTTATCCTTTGAAGCGAATATCACAAAAGATAAAGTTTCCACGATTAAAGTATTAAATACGGACAACTCAACGATTGCTCCTTTTTACTTAGGGATGACAATGCAAGATCTAACAGAGATCACCACGATCTATACGAATTTTAATTTTCAATACAATGGAACAGATGTCGGGATCGAATTGATGGAAGAAGATATGAATTATCGACCGTTGATTGCGTTTGATAATGATACGTTTGCTATTTTATTCTTCGACCAAAGTAGTAATGGACTGTTTTCGATCGTTTATTTGGATAAAGCTAGTTTGTTGAAACTTCATCCCTATCAAGTATTTGGTTCAGACTTACCGCAATATAAAATAGACGATCAAGTAGATTGGGCTGAAATCAATCAAGCAAAAGAAGGTCATAGTGTTCGATTGTTGAATCAGTTAAGGCAATTGGATCGCTTACCACTTTATAAGCAGACGACCGGTTTTTCTACTCAAACGAAATTGCTTTTAAGTGATTATCTTAATAGACCAGAAGATATTTTGACGAAAGAACGATTAGCAGAATGGCAACAAATAGCGGGTAGTACAAACGCAACTGCTAAGTTTTCATTGACTACTGATGAAATTGATTCGTTAGTCGCAAAAAGAAAGCTTCCCCATTCGACCGGTGTCTTTACACATCCAGTGATTGATCCAACGTTTACATTTTTATTTTTGTATAGTGATCCGTACTATCACGACCGCTTTTTAGTTAACACTTCCGATCTATTAGGAATTGCTTTTTTAAAAGAAAATATGTTAGTCTTAATGCAAGAAGAAGTTAAGGAGAGTACCGATAGCAGTGATAATCAATGAGGAATTATTTGCCTTAGAAGATCAATGTCAGAGCTTATCCGATTGTATCAAAAAAAGCGAGACGATGAAAAAATATTTAAAAGCTAAAAAAGTGATGGAACAATCAGCGGATGTCAATTTATTGATTAATGATTTCTCAATAAAAAAAGAACAGTTTGAAAAAGTTGTTCCTTATCAAAAATATGCACCAGAATTTCGAGAGAAGCAAAGAGCTGTTCGGTTAGCCAAACGCCAACTTGATTTGCATGAAAAAGTAGCGGATTTTCGTTGTATGGAAACACAATTGCAAGATCTATTGGATAAAATTAGCCAACAGTTAGCAGAAACGGTATCGTTGACGATTAAAATTGATGCGGGAAATCCTTTTTTTGAACAAAAGGGGCGTAGTGGATGTGGAGGTAACTGTCATGAATGATGAAAAAAATGAATTTCAACTAACGAAACGACGTGGGTTGATTGTCTGGGTATACAGTTTGAAACAATTAAAAAATTTGAAGAAATTTGGATTGCTTCATTACGTTTCGCGTAAAATGAAATATGTCGTATTGTATTTGAATGAAGACACTTTTGAGCAAACTGCAGAACGAATCAACAAACTTCATTTTGTTCGCAAAGTTGAACGCTCTTATCGTCCAGACGTCGAAATGAACTTTGCTGATAAGATTGGTACGAAGCAACCAGTCAAAGAAGAAGGTTTTGAGATTGAGGAGATCAATACTAAGATTCGTTTAGCAGACCATGTCTTTTAAACCTGTTTTGTGTAAATCATTCATCTCTTAAATAAAAAAGATAAAAATAACTTGAGAAAGCATGAAATTAATGGCGATCCAAGTTTTTTTATCTTTTTTTTTGGTATACTAGTAACAGCACGATTTTTAAAAGGAGTGAGTCAATGCGAGTCATATCAGGAACATATGGTGGACGACGCTTAAAGAGTTTAGCAGGGGCTAATACACGTCCCACCACAGATAAAGTGAAAGAATCGATCTTCAATATGATCGGTCCTTACTTCGACGGAGAAACAGTCTTAGACCTATTTTCTGGTAGTGGCGGGTTAGCTATCGAAGCAGTTTCTCGTGGCTGTGGGCATGCCTTTTGTGTAGACAAAAATTACCAAGCGCTAAAAATAATCCAAGAAAACATTAAAGTAACGAAAGAGCCAGAAAAATTCACCACATTAAAACTTGATGCGGACAAAGCCATCGAAAAGCTGGCAAATGATCAGCAAAAATTTGATTATTTATTTCTTGACCCACCATATGCCAAACAAAAAATTCTTGACCAAATAATCAAAATGACGGAGCTGGACCTTTTTAATGATTCGGCAGTTATTGTATGTGAAACTGATAAAACAGTGGAATTACCAGAAAAGATTGCTGATTTTACGCAAATCAGAAAACAAACGTATGGTATTTCAACTGTGACTATCTACAGAAAAGAGGAAGACCTATGAAAAAAGCCTTGTTTCCAGGCAGCTTTGATCCGTTCACGAATGGGCATTTAGATATGGTCGAACGAGCAGCAAAAATGTTTGATGAGGTCATCATTGGGGTATTTGTGAATACGTCAAAAAAACATCTATTTACCGTTGATGAAAAAGTTACATTGATTACTCAAGCTGTTCGTCATCTTCCGAATGTTAAAGTGTACCATCAGGAAAATCAATTAACAGTCGAGATTGCGAATGAATTAGCTGTTCAAACCATCATTCGTGGTATCCGTAGCGTAAAGGATTTTGAATATGAACGGGATATTGCTCAAATGAATCATCATTTAAATCAAGAAATCGAGACGGTCTTTTTATTGGCTAAACAAGAATATAGTCACGTTAGTTCTAGTTTATTAAAAGAAGTCTTACACTTTGGGGGAGATGTCAGTGACTATCTTCCAACAGTAATCAACGAAGCGTTAGCTGGAAAGCGTGAAAATGATGGACTTTAAAAGATGGTTAAAGACGATTCTTGTCATTTTTTTAGGGATATTTATTATTGGGTTCGTGGTAATTCCACTTCCTTTTTATGTGGAAGCACCAGGAGCAACCATCAATTTGAAAGAGCTGATTACCGTCAATGGGAAAAAGGACAAAGATTCAGGTTCCTTTTCATTAACTTCAGTGGGCATCCGTCGAGCAACTGGTTTTACAGCAGTCAAAGCCAAGCTAGCACCGTTTGAAGATTTGATTAGCGCTGAGGAGTTGACTGGCGGGGCGACTAGCGAAGAATACAATCAAATCCAACAATATTATATGGAGTCTTCCCAAAATGCAGCGATTGAGCAAGCGCTAAAATTGGCAGGGCGCTCTTACCAGATGGAATTTAAAGGTGTTTATGTCATGAGTGTCGAGAAGAATTCCAATTTCTATGGAAAATTAGCAGTTGGTGATACAGTCACAAAAGTTGATGGACAAACCTTTAAAAGTGCAGAAGCATTTATGAAGTATGTCAAAAGTAAAAAAGTCGGCGATACGGTCACGATCACCTATCTCCGAGATGGCAAAGAAAACGAAACTTCAGGTAAATTGATCGAACTGCCAACGGATAATAAAGCAGGGATTGGGATTACTTTAACCGATCATACGAGTATCAAGTCGGATACAGATGTAATGATTAATTCAGGATCAATCGGAGGGCCGTCTGCTGGTTTGATGTTTACCCTGGAAATTTATGAACAATTGACCGGTAAAAATCTTCGTCAAGGGAAAGAAATTGCTGGTACTGGAACGATCAATAGCGACGGTGAAGTTGGGCGAATTGGTGGTATTGATAAAAAAGTGGCTAGTGCAGACAAAGCTGGCGTTGAAATATTCTTTGCACCGGATGATCCAATCTCAGATGAAATCAAGAAGAAACATCCAGAAATCAAAACCAATTACGAAGAAGCCAAAGCTGCTGCGAAAGAATTGAACTCTTCAATGAAAATTGTACCAGTGAAAACCGTACAAGATGCCCTTGATTATTTAGAAAAGATGAACTAAAGATTCATTAGAAATCATTTTGTTTCAACAACATTTTTTTATCGTTGTTCATGAAACGGTTTTTGAACGAATAAATAGACAGACAAAATTTCCTTTAAGATTGATGTTTTCAATGACTCAGCCTTAACGGAAAGCATGTCTGTCTCTTTTTTATAGAGAAACTAAAATGAATAGAAACTAGCCATGAGGGGATCTATGTGTATGAGGTAAGCTTTTTATATTCGTTGGATCAGTAAAGGTAAAGTTATTTTTAATTGCGTCAGTTGATAAAGAGTTTAAACTTATTATGGAAAAATTTTCGGTGAAATGAAAAAATAGGAAATAAAGTGAAGATGTATGTTATAATCGAAGGACAGAAAAATGAATACAGTAAGATGATCAGATCGTTCTAAGTCAGTGTTTTTTTACTGATTCCCTAGTAAAACTACGTTGGCACACAGCTTTTGATTTTTACATTTATCCGATTCATTGGGTATTCTGAAAATAGAGGAAAGAGCTGGAGAATTTTATTCTTGAAATCTATTAAAACCAACTACCACTTTTATTTTGTGATCAAGTCCTGTTTGTTTTTCTAAATTTACTTGGAGAGGATTAATGATGAGAAAAAAAGCGATTGTAATTATAATGATTCAAATGGTGATTTATGTTAGCTCAATCATAGGTGCGTTTATGAATAGAGGAGTTATTACAAATTGGCCTTCTTTACTTTTGTTATTCGGAATATGTATCGGTAATTTTGTGCCAATCGAGTATCGGACTAGTTTCAATTCTACTGATCCTGGGATTATTCTAAAAAATCATACAAGACGGTTAGAAAACATCATTTACATGATCATCACATGTCTCGTAATCGTACTAGTTATCTATCTGGATATGGTATAACGACTAGTTTAGACAATGGAATATTTTGTCCGTAAAAAAATATCTTATAAAATCTATGTAAACTAGCTCACGATTATTCATGAGGAAAAGCGAGTCTTTGACTTATTTAGGATAGTTGAACACTGGGAAAGTTGATATAATCGAGGCGTTGCGTTTTAGTATAGTGAGAATAATTGTACATAGCCGCTAGAGAGACAGTGGCAAAGATATCGGATTTAGGATTACTTAGGTAAGTCGGGTACATGCTCAAAAAAATCAAGGAAGAGCTTCGCTAAGAGTGTGAACTTGAAACTATTTTTAAAAAACGAATAGAAAAATAGATAAACATCAAAGTCAGTAAAAGTGATTTTGATGGTTTTTGCTAGGTAATGAAAAGAGAAATATAGACCCTAGGTCAACGCCTATTCCTGAAATGTTTAAAGGTATGAAAGATTCATTCTTCATAAAATAATTGTCCCAAAAGTAGGTTTATTTTCATGTAGAAAAATGGTTTGACGTATTTAATCATGAAGAGAAAAAACTTCTTCATAATTTAATGAAAGGAAGCCAATCGGAAAATAGTCACAATGAGCGAAGAATGGAAGAACAAACGAAAGCGTTTCTATACTACCAACTTTTCTTCACCAAAATTTGTGATCGGAGGGATCTTTGGCATCATAGGGGTCATCATCCTTGGTGGAATGGTGGTTCATTTTTTCAGTCAATCAAGTAAAAAGGATCAACTATTTTTGACAAACCAATCGATTGAAGCTCCGGAAAAGAACAGTTCTGAAACGAAACCAATTGATGAAACGGTGAGTACATCGACTAGGTCAGTGATTTATGTCGATGTGAAAGGAGCGGTGAAACAACCTGGAATGTACGCTTTTGTGGCAGAAGATCGGGTCTTTGATGTTATTCAAAAAGCAGGTGGGCTGACGGAATCAGCTGACGAGAAACAGATCAACTTTGCAGCAAAAATAACGGATCAACAAATGCTGTACGTTCCTGAAGTAGGAGAAGAAATTCCAGAAAGCTCAAATGCTAGTCTAGCGACGCTAGATTCAGTGGACACAAACCCAGATCGAGTGCATCTTAATACTGCTGATCTTTCGCAATTGCAACAAATACCGGGGATCGGTGAAAAAAAAGCCCGAGAAATTATTCAGTATAGACAAGATAATGGATCGTTCAAAAGTATTGACGAGCTTCAAGAAATAGACGGAATTGGTCAGAAGACAGTTGAAAAAATCAAAAACTTCGTTACAATTACTATAGAATAAACGATAGAGGTGGCTAATATGAGCAATGAACGGATTCCTTGGGACCAATATTTTATGGCTCAAGCAGTATTATTATCATTGAGAAGTACTTGTACACGATTAGAAGTCGGCGCAACTTTAGTAAGAGAAAAACGGATCATTGCTGGAGGCTACAATGGCGCTGTTAGCGGGGATGTTCATTGCATTGATGAAGGCTGTTATATCGTCGATGGTCATTGCTTGCGAACGATCCATGCGGAAATGAATGCTTTATTACAATGTGCAAAACTAGGCATACCTACGGAGGGCGCAGAGATTTACGTGACTCATTTCCCTTGTTTAGCTTGTACAAAAGCCTTATTACAAGCAGGAATCAAAAAAATCAACTATTTACATGATTATCGAAATGATCCGTATGCACAATCATTGATCGAACAATTAGGTGCAACTGTTCATCAAGTATCATTGGATTCTACTCACTTTTCTAAACTCCAAAAAGAATTATCAGGAGAACATGTTTAGTAGATTTTGTGATCAAGCACAGAATCGATTCATTTTTCCAGCGATTTCTTCGATTTTTATTTGTTTGTTTTATTATACAGACAGATGGCATTATCGTTTGATTTTCGCTGGATTTTTTTTGTTTTTTTTACGGAAAGAAAATAAACAAATTATTGGTTTAAGTCTCATTTGTAGTACGCTGGTTTTATTTTCTTGCTGGCTTAAAGAAACAAAACCAATCGATGATCAAAGGACGTTGGAACGTATCATGGTCGCCTCAGACACAGTGAAAATGAATGGAGATTTAGTGACTTTTATTGGGCACACAACGGACAAGCAAAAGATTTCTTGCAGCTATTATGCCAAATCTGAACAAGAAAGAAATTCTTTTCTTGTTCTTAGACATGAAGCGATTGAATTAATTGTAGTCGGGGATTACCAAGAAACTTCCAAACAAAGGAATCCTTGTGGGTTTGATCAAAAAAAGTATGACCAAATACATCGGATCAAAGGACGATTTCAGATACGCCAGATCAAAGAACATTTGAATCGTAATGCTTGGCAGAATATGCTGAGCAGAACACGAGGAAGGTCTATTACGTTTATTCAAGAACACTTTAGTCACAAGGTGAGTGTCTATATGAATGCTTTGATCTTTGGCTATAAAGATAGTCAGTTTTTAGCATCAGAAGACACATATAAAGAAACTGGCTTACTTCATTTATTCAGTTTGTCAGGCATGCACATCCAAACTTACTTAGGTTGGCTCTATTATCTGTTTCGCAGAGGAGGGATGACATTAACTGCTAGTTATCTCCCACTAGTTGGGGGGACTTTGGGGTATTTTAGCTTATCTGGGGGCTCTGTGTCAGTGAAAAGAGCGGGGCTGTCATTCTTATTGAAATTAGGGCTAAAACTCCTCAATGTCAAATTTTCTTCTTTCGATCATTATTCGATTATTTTATGGATACTTTTGCTGATCGAGCCGCTTTGTCTTTTCCAAGTAGAGGGCCAGCTAAGTTTAGGAATGAGCTTCTTCTTTCTTTTGTTGTCTCGCCCGACCACTAAGTTTCAAAAGTTCACTACTATCGTGTTATTTAGTATCGGCATCATGCCACTGACAGCTTGGCATTTTTATGAGTGGCCACTATTAGGTAGTATGTTGACTCTTCTTTTTGCTCCTGTTTTTAAGAAAGTATTTCTTCCTTGTTTGACGTTTTTATTTGTTTTTGGCAGGGTATTACCTCCAAGTGTTAGCGAGTTGCTTGATTCTTATTTAGTCCATTTCGAGAGATTACTAGATTCGTTGAGATTTGCCAATCTAGTGATTGGGCGACCGAATGGCTGGTTGTTAATATTTAGTTTAGGCTTTCTTTTATGGCTTATAGAGAAAAAACAACATAAACCTTGTCAATGCGTGACCGCTGCACTCCTTGTGCCCATTATTCTCATTTTTGGTCGTTTTCTTCAATTCGGAAGTAGTATCACTTTCAACGACGTAGGGCAAGGAGACAGTATTCTTTTTAAAGCGCCGTTTTTAAAAGAAATCGTTATGATTGATACTGGTGGAAAATTGAGTTTTCAAAAAGAAGTTTGGCAAGAGCGAAGGGTTAGACCACCTGCAGAGTTCAATCTTGTCCCATTTTTAAAAGGAAATGGCATCCGACACATCAATAAACTGATATTAACGCATGACGATATCGATCATGTGGGAGAAATCACGACATTAGCAAAACATTTCAAGATCGATACGATTTATATTGGTTGGGGAGCTGGCAAAAGCACCTGGCTCCATACGCAGTTGCAGAAATTGGAAAAAGCAGGAACTACTATTTGTGAAGTCAGGCAGGGTGATTGGATCAAAGGTTATTTTGATTTTTTTGTGTTGTCTCCGATTACCCAGGGGAAGGGGGAGAATGAAGATTCAATTGGCTTGTCAGTGACTCATCAATCCTGTCGTTTTCTCTTTTTAGGTGATTTAGATCAGCATGCAGAAGAAAAGATCGGAAACGCTTATCCAGATTTAAAAGCGGATGTGATCAAATTAGGACATCATGGCAGCCGCACATCTAGTCATCCACAGTTCATTTCGCAATTAGAAGCAACCTATGGTGTTTTATCCTGTGGCGTGAATAATTTTATTTGGTCATCCTCATGAAGACGTACTAGCGACGTTAAAGCAGAATAAAGTCACTCCTTTGCGTACCGACCGTCAAGGCGCAATTACTTTTAAATGGCATCCCTTTTGGTATCCAAACGGAAAGATCCACACAATGATAGACTAGCAATTCCCAGCTACTCATGGTAGGATAAATTTGAAAGTGGTGAACGAAATGAGTATTCAAGCAGATTTACAAAAAATCCATAAAGAAAAGCTTGCGCCTTGTTATTTGATTCTAGGTACTGAAAAATATTTACAGGATCAGGTAAGAGCAGAAATCCAGAAAAAAATTCAAATCGATAGTCAAGATGACTTGAATTTCTTAAGTTTTGATATGGGGAATGCTAGTATTGATGAGGTGGTTGCTGAGGCAGAGACTTTGCCATTTTTTGGTGATCAACGCCTAGTATTTGTAGAAAATCCCTACTTTTTAACAGCTGAAAAAGTGAATAATGGGATTGAACAAAATACGGATCTACTGATTGATTATTTAAAAGAACCTTTAGAATCAACAGTTTTAGTGTTTTTTGCTCCCTATGAGAAATTAGATGAGCGGAAAAAAATAACGAAACAATTAAAAAAAACTGCTGTGACCATCAATGTTCAGCAATTGAATGAAAAAGAAGTACGTCAGTATTTATTGAATACACTGGAAAATGCACCGATTCAAATGGACCGTAAAGCGATTGATCTGTTTTTAAGGTTAACGGATCTCGATCTATCAAAAATGATGAGGGAATTGAATAAATTACTATTGTATGGGCAACAACAAGAACTGATCACTGTTAAAGAAGTGGAACAGTTAGTCCCTAAAACCTTGGAACATAATCTTTTTGATATGACACAATATATTCTTTCCGGGAAAACAGAACAAGCGCTGCGGTTGTTTGAAGACTTAATTACCCAAGGAGAAGAAACCATTAAGATCAATGCCATCTTGCTTTCACAAATACGTTTGTTTTTACAGACCAAGTTTTTGATGAAAATCGGTTATCAGCAGGCTAATATTGCTGAGACTTTAAAGATACATCCTTACCGTGTAAAATTGGCGATGCAAGAGGTACGTAAATTTGATGAAAAGATCCTAAGGCGTTTATTTGACGATCTGGTTGAAATGGATTACCAAATCAAAAGTGGTAAAATCGAAAAAGAATTAAGCTTTCAATTATTTGTCTTACGAACAGGTCAGCTTTTGAAGAGTTAAAAAGAAGAGAAAAACAATCGAAATAAATCCAAAAAGAACGCTTGAAACGATGATGTTTTGAGCGTTTTTTAGACATCAATTGTTTTAGAGTAGGAAGTGCTGAGTCAGCCGCAGCTGGTTTACTAATAAAAAGAATGGAAAGAAACCCAACAGAAGGGTGATCGAATAGACTGTTTGAGACAAAATAAAAAAACCGGCCGTAGCCGATTTCCTTATTTAGCGATTTTTTTGCTTAAACGAGATTTGTCGCGGTTAGCTTTGTTTTTATGAATTAGACCTTTTGTTTCAGCCATATCAATAGCTTTAACAGCTTCTTTATATAACGCATCTACGTTTTCAGCACCTGAAGCTACAGCATCTTCAAATTTTTTGATTGCAGTACGCATAGCGCTTGTTTGAGATGAATTTTTAACGTTCGCATTTTCGCTTGTACGAACACGTTTGATTGCAGATTCAATGTTTGGCATTAGTTTCACCTCCGATAAATTAAGTTCTTACGCGTGTTACCGCATAATTCAACATTCATTATTATACCTAAATGAAGTAATCTTTGCAATATGAACATGACAAGTTTTTTTCCTTAACACTAAAAGAAACTTAATTCTAGGCTCTACTAGCATTGAAAGAGAAGGAAAATGGGCAAATAAAAAACGCTATTGTGGGAGACAATAGCGTTCAACCAAAGCAGATAAATTTATCTTTTTAAACAAAATTTGAATGGGACTGTTTGGTACTCGAACATTATATAACAAAGCGAACCGTTTGCAAAGCTTTTTTTGAAAAGGGATACGTTCCTTGTAGACTAAGCAATCATAACGATACCATTCTTTAGTTATTTTATAACCGTTAACCGTTGGTGTGTCTAAATTTATTCCGGAGTCCCAATAATTTTAATGTATTCATCAATATTTTTGATCATCATTTTTTTGATGACTAATTGATTGCGGCGGTTCCATTTTCCACTGACTTCTAATACATATTTATTTAAAGGGAGCCGAAGAATATATTTTGCCAAGTAACGATCTTTCAACAGACCGTTAATGACACGATCTTCCAGTTGAAGATTTAAGCCAGTCAACATCATAGGTTGTTCTTGTAAGACATACGTATCAATTAAAAGACCTTCAAAGGTTTCCATGAGCGTTTTCCTTTCTATATATAAAGCATAATAGCGAATGATTAAAAATATAAATGATGCTATCTTGTGTTCTAGTATAACAAAAAATGAAAGGAGGAGCCAAAAAGAAATGAGGATTATTTAATAATATTTTAGGAAACATAAAAGGGGGTAAGTGGTGTAGGGGTAAGAGGAAGAGGTAGGAACATTAAAAACATACTTGATGAAACTCACGCAACTTTTATCAAGTAGATTCCATAAGTAAAGATAAATGAAAAAACAATAAACCCGATAGATAAAGTTTGTTTACTCCATCTATCGGGTTTACTTTTTTCACGATCAATTAAAGTAGGTATTGAACACATTTTGGATCAGATCTGGAAATAAAAGATAAGCTAGTCCTAAAATCAATACGATCGCTAATAAAAACCAACCAACCGTGCCGATAAAGTATTTTAATTTTTCTAACATGTGATCACCTCGGAATAAGTATATCACGAACGATTCGATTCAGAGGACTCAAAACACTTTATCTGTGATCGATTTTTTCATTTACTTAAAGAAAATAATTGCAAGAGACAATAGGTAATACCAGAAGCAATGACTGGACCAGCCGCGATCCCTTTTAAGAAAACGACTCCGAGAATTGTTCCAAAAACCAATGCAACAGTAATCTGCGGGTCTGAAGCAATCAAACCGACTCCTTTGGAAGAAAGTACGGCTACTAGACCACCACAAAACACAGCAATCCAACCGATGGGTGATTTAAAGGCATCCAGTAAATCTTTTAAACCAATCTCGCCAGTAGCGATTGGAACTAAAATAGCAGCTGTGATGATGGTGACTCCTAGATTAATTCCTTTGCCTTGAAGCCAAGTAAGAAACACTTTCGATGTCGGTATCAATTTGACTAGTAATATAAAACCTGTAGCGATGATCAAGCTTTGATTTTTAGCAAGCAGGGCAACAAGCATGATCAATCCAAGAAAAATCCAACTTTCCATAAAAAAAGAACCTCACTTTCCTGCCATCAATCATATCATTTTTTCAACGGTTACAAAAGTGAGGTTCATCAGAGTGGAAAAACTAGATAGAGTGGTGATTTGGCTGTAAGGGACAGCCAGTGCAACGTGATTTTTTGGAAGTATCTTCAGGTAAGGGTTTCAATAAACGTAACCCATTTAAGATAACCAAGATCGTGCTTCCTTCATGACCAATCACGCCAAGAGGTAAATTTAAAAATTGCAGAAAGTTAGAAAGGATCAGTAAACAAATCACTGTAAGAGAAAAAATAATATTTTGCTTAATGATTTTCTTCATTCTTAGTGAAAGACGGTGGGCATAACTTAATTTTTGCAAGTCATTTTTTACCAAGACGATATCAGCGATTTCCATAGCGACATCCGTTCCTTGTCCCATGGCAACTCCTAGTGAAGCAGTTGCAAGAGCTGGGGCATCATTGACACCATCACCAACCATTGCTGTGACAGTATACTTTTCTTTTTGCTGTTGTGCATAGTGTGTTTTATCCGATGGTGTGCAGTTAGCCAGTAAGTGTTGAACACCAATTTTCTCTGCAATAGCTGCAGCAGTCCCTTGGTTATCTCCAGTGATCATGCTGGTATCAATTTGCTGGTTATTGAAATAGTCAATGACTTGTTGGGCATTTTCTTTCGGCACATCTAATAAGCCGATGAGTGCTATCAATTGATTGTCTTTGGTTAAAACAATCACTGTCTTTCCCTGTTGTTCGAGTAAATGAATTTTATCAAGAAGTTCTTTTTCAGCTATCGACGTTTTTTCTGGTTCCCATTTACCTACAATCCACTGAGCTTCTTGGTAAACTGTTCGTAAACCAAACCCCGTGATTTCTTCGATTAGTAATTTTTGGATGTCTTTTGGTATAGCAATGTCAAAATGTGTTACGATTGCTTGAGCTAAGGGGTGCGTTGTTTTTTGTTCCATTGAAACTAAGATTTGTTGCGCCAGATTCTGATCTTTTACAAAATAGCTATCAGTTACTATCGGTTTACCTTTCGTTAAAGTTCCGGTTTTATCAAAGGCAATTGCTTTTAAATCAGCTAATTGTTCTAAATGGAGTCCACCTTTGATCAGCACACCGTTGCGGGCAGCGTTAGAAAGGGCTGCTAGTGTTGCAGGTGTCGCAGAGGCAACCAACGCACAAGGAGAGGCGACAACCAGTAAAACCATTCCCCGATAAAAACTTTCTTGAAAACTCCAGCCAAAAATGAAATATGAAACAAGAATCATTAATGGAACAACGACTAACACACCTTTAACGTAGGTATTTTCAATACGAGAGATAAAAGAAGCGGTCTTTGTAGGGGTGCTTTGTGCTTTTTCAACCAGCTGGATGATTTTAGCAAAAACGGTCTCATCACTTTTTTTAGTCACCTGTAGGATCAAAGGATTCCCTCGATTGATCGTTCCTGCAAATAACTCATCATGAGGGACTTTTTCAACTGGTACAGATTCACCACTCAATGTTGCTTCATCAACCGTTGCTTGTTGACTTTCTAAATAGCCGTCAATTGGGATCGTTCCACCTTTTGGGACAAATACCCGATCATTGATCTTAAGATCAGTTACAGCTATTTCTTCTAATTCTTCGTTTGCAGTTAAACGTTGTGCTTTTCGTGGCTGTAGATTCATTAAAGCGGTAATTTCTTGCTGACTTTTACTGGTCGTATATTCTTCGAGAGCGCCACTTAAACAGAAAATAAACGTAAGCATCGCACCTTCTAAAAAATCACCGATCAAACAAGCGCCAATTGCTGCCAAGGCCATCAATAAGTCAACATTCAATGTGTTTTCCTGCCAGAGTTCGGTCAACCCTTCACGAGTCTGCTTGAAACCACCGAATGAGATGGCTCCTAAATAAAAGATGATACTTAGAAAAGGCACAAAAGATTGAGTAGCCAAACCTAAGATTATAAGTAATAAACAACCGATTGTCGGGATAAATGTCTGTATTAAACGAGTCATATTTGTTTCCTCCTTTACAAAATTAATATACCACACCAAAATTCTAATTGATAATAAAAATCGCTAAATGAGAACGATAATAGTTATCATTTAGAATAACGCGTTTTTGGAAAGGGGATAATTAGAATAAATATAAAAAACACCGTAATCATACGGTGCTTTGACTTCGTTTTATTCAGTTACATTGCGATAAACCAGTAACCAATCAAAATGATTCCTAAAATAATCCGATACCAACCAAAAATTGTAAAGTCGTTTTTCTTCAAATAACTTAACAAGAATTTGATGGCTAAAACGGAGACAATAAATGATACGAGGGTTCCAACGAGTAAAATAATTGTTTCTTCCATTTTAAAGGAGTTTCCTTCAGCTAGATACTTCACGATTTTTAAACCACTGGCACCAAACATCACTGGGATACCAAGGAAAAATGAAAATTCTGTTGCTACAAATCGAGAAGCACCAATCAAAATGGCTCCGAGGATCGTAGCTCCTGAACGAGAAGTTCCAGGAACTAACGCTAATACTTGGAATAATCCAACCAGTAACGCCGCTTGATAAGTAAAATCGTTTAAGGTTGTCCAACGTGGTGTTTTTGTCTTGTTTCTTTTTTCCACAACAATGAATGCAATCCCATAAACGATTAAGACGATCGCAACTGGTAGAAATTTATGAAAATGTTCTTCTAACCAATCATCTAAAGGTAATCCAATAATAATTGCTGGAATACAAGCGACTACGACTTTGAACCATAATGTCCAAGTATCTTTTTTCTCAATAGTGGTTTTGCTTGGAGAAAAGGGATTTAATTTATGAAAATATAAAACGACGACTGCTAAAATAGCACCTAATTGAATAACGACGTTGAACATCGACATAAACTGTGTGCTAGCGTCTAGCTTGATGAACTGATCTGCTAGGATCAAGTGACCAGTGCTACTGATCGGCAACCACTCGGTAATCCCTTCGATAATTCCTAAGATAGCTGCTTTGATGATATTTGCAAAAAACATACGGACCTTCCTTCCCAAATAAAATACAGTATTAAGTATACCGTTCTTTCTAATGAAAACCAAATGCTTTCTTGATGTTAAGAAAAACTTGAGAAATAGCAAGAGGGCATAAGAAAGCGAGTACTCAAGTGAGTACTCGCAAACCAGTGTTTGATAACAGAACGATTATAAGAAAGAATCCCGCGAGTGTTTTTTTCCCTGCTCTATATAACTAATATCGTTGATTCCTTCAATTGAAAAATTGCCTTTTTCATACGTCACTTTTGTCACGCTGCCATTTAATAAGCCTGCTCGAACAGGTTGATGTACGTCAATTAGGCTGAGTAAAAAGCCAATCGTCAATCCATGAGAAACGACTAGGACGTTGCCACCACCATTTTTTTCGCAATGATGCGCAATGTCTTCAAATCCTGACCATACACGATTTTTTAAAGTATCGTAGGTCTCAGCCCAGCCAGCAGTATCCAAGTTATAAATAGCATTAGCAATTTGTTCAAAAGTTACGTCCGTCGTGAACATCTCATCATAAGTTTTGAAGTTTAATACTCGGGGGATAACTCCCCACATTTCCATGTCATAGCCACCTTCTAAGGAGCCAAAACACCATTCACGAATCCTTTGATCGATAAAGTAAGGGATATCTTTTCCTTTGGCATGTTCACTGAGGATGATACGTGCCGTTTCAATAGCACGACCACTATCGCTAGAATAAGCAAAAGAAAAATCAACGTCTTTCAATCCTTTTCCAAGATAGTGGATTCCTTCTTGGCCTTGTTTGGTAAGTGGTGTGTCACACCAACCTTGGACACGTTCAATCGTATTGAACATCGTTTTTCCGTGTCTGACGATGTAAAGAGTGGTTTTAGTCATATTTACAGCCTCCAATCGATTTGTTAGTTAAGCATTAAAGAAAGGGTTGGTTCTTTTTTCATGTTCAATGGTCGTAGCATCTCCATGCCCAGGATAAACGGCAAATTCATCTGGCAACACAAACAACTGGGTTTGAATACTGTGTAGCAGCTGTTCCAGATTCCCAGTATATAGATCGGTTCGACCGATACTGCCTTTAAATAGTGCATCACCTGATACGACAAAATCATCAAAGATAAAGCTGACACTTCCAATCGAATGACCAGGTGTAGGGACGACCCGAAATGTCATATTCCCTAGACGATAGGGTTTCATTTCAAATTCATATTCAGCAGGTGAAACAATGATATTCGCAATGTCATCATGTCTTCCCAAACCAGAAAGATTCAATATCGGATCGCCTAACCAACTTTGTTCTAATGGACTAACATATACAGGGATCTGATAAAACTGACGAAGTTCTTCGACGGCTCCGATATGGTCATAGTGGGTATGTGTTAGTAAAATCGCTACGGGTTGTTGTTGCGTTTTTTCGATTTGCGTTTTGATTTTTGCTGCATCTTCACCAGGATCAATAATCAGTAAAGCTTCATCGTTATAAACCAAATAACAATTTTCTTCGATCATCCCAGTTTTGATTTGTTCAATATGCATAAAGAGTTCCTCCTGATCGCTTACTTAATTCTAGTATAACTCAATTGATAAGATGAAACAAAAGACCCTACTTGAGGAATGGTCCACGGTGAATCTAAATCGAATTGAATGAATAATAAATGAATTAATTGAATTAATTGAATTAATTGAATATAGTAGAGCTGAGTCATGTTTTTTTGTAGCCGAGTTTTCTTGCTTCCTAAATGAACCACTTATTTCAATGACAAGGTGTAAAATAAAAGTATTGAGAGATTTTAAACAAGAGAACAGAAAATTCTCACTTCTTTTTAATAAGTTGGTGTTAGAGTGAGCTCATCCAAAAATCCTAATTCTATATCCTATTCGAGCTTGCGACAGTGATGTCCAACTCTGAAAAACAAAGGGAAGCATCCGAAAATGCAAAAAGCTATTTTCGGATGTTTTACTTTACTTTCAAGTGAACGATGATGAATGTAAAGGGAGAGAGATATCTGAATAATGTAAACAAATCTATAGCTTTGTGATCCTACTTGTGAAAGGAAGAAGTGACTAAATAGCTGTAATACTTTCATCTGTTTAGGCGTATAAATCGGCAAATTGATAAGCTTGATTTTAGTATTTTGCGATTCTTTTCTTTTTCAGGTAAGCTTATAGTCAAAGGAGTGGGAGTGGTGAAGCAATCAAAAATATCGGTACGTAACCTTGTTGAATTTATCTTAAGGCGTGGCAGTATCGACAATCGTAAAAAAAGTAACCATACCGCACTGGAAGGTGCCAAGATCCATCGGAAGCTTCAAAAAGATGCTGGAGAAGACTATGAAAAAGAAGTCTTTTTAAAGACGACTGTCCACTTCGAGGAATACCAGCTAATCATAGAAGGGCGAGCAGATGGCGTGTTCCAAAAAGAAGGCATCTATTATATTGATGAAATAAAAACTTCGGAACCGAGGTATGAAGACTTAGAAAAAGAACAAATTGAATTATTTTTCCATCAAGCAAGAACCTATGCTTATATTTATTGTCATGAACATGATTTAAAAGAAATTAATTTGCAACTAACTTATTATCAAACTACTGAAGGAATCATTACCCGAAAAGTTGAGCATCAAACCATCGAACAATTAAATGAGTTTTTTAAAAAACTTACAGATGACTATAAGGAATGGCTGATTTTTCAAGAGAATTGGCGTACCGTTCGAAATGCTTCTTTGATGGCTTTGAAATTCCCCTATGACAACTACCGTAAAGGTCAAAGAGAGTTAGCAGTCGCTGCCTATAAAACGATTCGTACAAAACAAAAATTATTCGTCGAAGCACCGACAGGAACTGGGAAAACAGTTTCTACACTGTTCCCCGCTTTGAAAGCAATAGGGGAAGAAGAGGGAGAACGCATTTTTTATTTAACGGCTAAAACAATCACGAGACAAGTCGCTGAAGATGCTTTGGAGGCGTTAAAAGATGTGGGTGCTGAGACCAAAAGTGTAACTTTGACAGCCAAAGATAAGATTTGTTTTTTAGACGAAACAACATGTAATCCAGATCAATGTCCATATGCCAACGGTTATTACAACCGGATCAATGAAGGATTATGGGATTTATTGAATCATGAAAATCAAATCACCAGAGAAGTTATTGAAACCTATGCGAAGAAACATACGTTATGTCCTTTTGAGTTGTCGCTAGATGTGAGTTTATGGTGTGATGTGATTATCGGGGATTATAATTATTTGTTTGATCCGACTGTTTATTTACGACGTTTTTTTGAAGGCGAAAAAAATGAGGATCATCTTTTTCTGATTGATGAAGCCCATAATTTGGTCAGTCGTTCCCGAGAGATGTACTCCGCAAAACTTTCATATCGAAGCGCTAGAAACGTCTATGCACTCATTCCAAAAGAATTTAAAAAGCTAAGACGACGTTTTAATAAATTACTCAAAGCGTTCGATCAGATCCAGGAAATTTCAAATGAAGATGGGTGGACCTACCACCATCAAAAAGCACCCGCGGACACATTGGTTAATGCTGGTTATCAATTGAGTGAGCACATCCAAGAGTGGTTGGCAGAGTATCCTGAACATGCCATTCAAGAGACGTTACTCCCCTTTTATTTTGACTTACTTCACTTTTTGAAAATCAGTGAATTTTACGATGATCATTATGAAACAACTGTAGAGAAAACTTATCAAGATTTCGTCATCAAAGCATTTTGCATCGATCCTAGTGATTTTTTAGAACAATCGTTAGCTAAGGGGAGAAGTAGTATCTTATTTTCCGCTAGTTTTTCGCCATTGTCTTATTACCAAGAAACGCTAGGAGGAAAAGAGAGCTTAGCTTATCGCTTGCCAAGTCCTTTTCCAGAAGAAAACCAAAAAGTGCTGATCACAAATTATTTAGAAACAACCTATCGTAAACGAGAAGAGAACATGCCTCGATTGATTGAAACGATCCAACATTTTACAAAAGAAAAGATCGGAAATTACTTGATATTTTTCCCCTCTTACCAATATTTGGATCAGGCAGTGACAGCCTTTCAAGAAAAACATCCAGATGTTAAGGTGCTGATTCAAGATACCATGATGAGTGAAATTGAGAGAGAAACATTTTTGAAGCAGTTTCAAATTGATCCAGACGAAACCTTACTAGCTTTTTGTGTGTTAGGCGGAATCTTTTCAGAAGGGATCGATTTAAAAGGAACCCGATTAATTGGCAGTATGATCGTTGGCGTTGGATTACCACAAATGAACCATGAGCAGGAGTTGATCAAAGAATATTATGACGAAAAAGATCAGCTGGGATTTGCTTATGCGTACCAATTACCTGGTATGAATAAAGTCTTACAAGCAGCGGGGCGTGTCATTAGAGATGCCAGTGATCAGGGAATCGTTTTGTTAGCAGATCAGCGTTTTAATCGGTTGGATTATCGTCAATTGTTTCCAAGACATTGGCAGTCAGCGACCACTGTCAGAAACCTATCTGAACTCACAACAGAAATCACCGATTTTTGGCACAAAAGTAAATAATTGGAGATGTGAAATTACTCTAGCGCTAGTAGTTTAAAATTAAAAACACCTGAATCAACCACAAACGACTGGTAGATTCAGGTGTCTTATCTATTCAAGCGCGTATTTGATCAATTGTTTCATTGTCTGACAAGTAAAGCTATCTGTTAACGATAGTTAGTAAACTGAAGTTCGATCGGCAGATCTAATTTTCGCAATAAAGCAATCACCGCTTGAAGGTCATCACGGTTTTTTCCAGTTACACGAATTTGATCTTCTTGAATCTGGGTTTTTACTTTAATCTTTGAATTTTTGATCTCGGTTGTGATTTTCTTGGCATTTTCCCGATCAATGCCATTGATAAGTTCAGCGGATTGACGTGCTTTTCCTCCAAGGGCATGCTCTGATTCAGAGAAATGAATATTTTTGATTGGAACATTTCGTTTGTTTAATTTACTGAACAAGACATCTTTGATTTGTTCAATCTTGAAATCGTCGTCACTAAGAATGATTAATTTATTGTTATCAAATTTGATATCAATAGTCGAATCTTTAAAATCAAAACGGTTGGTTAATTCTTTTATTGTTTGCTGGATCGCATTTCTGACTTCTTCGATTGTGACCTCTGAAACAATGTCAAAACTTGCATCTTTTGCCATAGTGATCCTCCTGATTTGTTTTTATTTTATTGTATCATAGTCAAATGATTGTGTTGAAGCTTTACTAAAATTATTCTCATTTATGATTCAAGTATTTTAATTTAATTCATAACCTGTTATTCTTACAATTGGAATAACTTTGAAAGGAAGAGGTGCTTGTGAGTAAGATTATGACAGTGTATCAAAGAAATGAAATATTAAAAAAGATTGTGGTTATCTTAGTCACCGGATTGACCGCAGCGGTTGCCTTAAATTATTTTTTGATTCCAGCAAACGTCTTTTCCGCAGGGATGAATGGGATTGCCCAAATCATTGCCTCGTTATTATCTGACTGGCTCCACGTAAAAGTGGACACAGGTGCCTTTATCTTTATTTTGAATATCCCTGTCTTTATTCTAGGGTTCTTGAAAGTAGGCAGACGAGCAACGATTTTAAGTTTTGTCAATGTAGTAGCCGTATCGGTAGCAACTACCTTACTTCCCACTGGGCAAGTGACGGACAATATTTTAATGAATGCCTTAGTCGGCGGTGTTTTGTTAGGTGTTGGTGTAGGGATCTCACTTAAAATGGGGTTTACAACTGGAGGAATGGATATTATTTCTTTAGTCCTTTCACAAACTACAGGGAAAACCGTTGGAAATTATATGTTGATGTTAAATGGTTTGATCGTGGTGATTGCGGGCTTTCTTTTTAACTGGGAGAGTGCGCTCTATACGATTATCTCTATCTATGCCATGACCCAAGTGATTGATGCGATTCATACGAGTCATCAAAAAGTGACCGCCATGATTGTGACGGTTAAACCAGATGAAGTGACCGCAGCGATCGCTCAAAATATGGTTCGAGGAATGACCCTCTTACCATCAATCGGTGGCTATTCTAAAAAAGAAGGTAAAACGATCATGATGGTGATCACTCGTTATGAAATGTATGATTTAGATCAAATCGTCCATGAAATCGACGAAGATGCTTTTATCAATATTTTACCAACGCATTCGGTATTTGGCCGTTTTGCGAATGAAAGCGAACAAAATCTTTACCGTTCTACGGGTGTCTTTCCCGAAATAAAGAAAACTCCTTCAAAAACTAAAAAACAATAATTGACTTAAATAAGTCAGAAGAATTTTCTGTTTTCAACCTGCTAAATGAGAATAGAACCTCTCGATTCTCATTTACAAATGAGCAAAAAAAGAGTATGATAAATGAAAATTGCATGAAGGAGTGCTGCAAGATGAGCGAAGCAAACCAAAAATGGTCTGCAGAAGAAGTCAATGAAATCAAGGAACGAATCTTAGCTGCCTTAGAAATGGTCATCGACCCTGAACTAGGGATCGATATCGTCAACCTAGGCTTGATCTATGAAATCGAATTTGATCCAGAAAACGGAGAAACAGTCATTAAAATGACCTTAACAACCATGGGTTGCCCGTTAGCTGATATCCTAACTGAATCAATCCACGATGCCTTAAAAGAAGTGCCAGAAGTAACTAAGGCAGAAGTCAAACTAGTTTGGTATCCAGCCTGGACGACGGATAAGATGAGTCGCTATGCACGAATTGCACTTGGTATTAGATAATTTTGACACGGGTTTCATATTCAACGAGTAAACAACTTTTAAACTCCTTTATCAACTTTTAGAAAAAGTTGGTGAGGGATTTTTTGTTTTGTAAAAATTGATGCTTGATGAAGTAAAATTGTCAAAATATGAATAAATGATAACGACTTTTATCCCTTTCTCTTTTTCTATTCAAATCGCATCTCGAAATGCTTTATAAATTATACTTAATAAATTAAGTTGTGTTTTGTTTTTAATAATGTTAAACTTTGTTTAATTATATTTATATTTTGTTGGGAGGTTAATGAATGGAATGGTTTTTTAATTTAGAACCTGAGGAACAAGTATTTATTAAGAAATTTTTGTTGGCATCAGGTTCCTTAAAGCAGTTAGCAAAAGAGTATGAAGTTAGTTATCCAACAGTAAGAATAAGGTTAGATAGATTAATTGAAAAAATAAAACTTTTTGATGGAAAGCAAGAAGATTCTTTTGAAGTATCAATGATGCAACTCGTGATTAACGAAAAAATAAGTTTAGACGTAGCAAAAGAAATTATAAAAAAACATAGGGAGAGTATAGATGAATAATATAATACAATTTTTATTTATTGCAGGTATTATTGGGTTTCAAACCCTAAGTGGTTATATAGGGAATAAATATATGGGAGCGATCTTACCAGTGATTTTCAGTGGTTTAGTTGTTTTTATCGTTTTGACAGGTCATTTAAATCTAACATTTAGAAATATATTAATGCCTATTGTTGGTTTGATTACATTGATCTGTATTTATGAAGGCGGAAAAGAATCAAAGAAAAAAAAGACAATAAAAGAAATGGAAAAAATGAAAGCAAAGGATATCTTGAATCAATAATGAGTTATTGGCTGATACACTAACTTAAACTCTTTTAACAGCTTTTAGTAAAAGCTGATAGAAGAGTTTTTTTCTATGTAAAATATTCAGATAGCTGATGTACTAAAAGGTTGTTCAGTATAGGAAAATAATTGCGAAAGAGGTCGTTGAAACTCAAAAAAATTATAGCTTCCAAATTATCTAACAATCTAAGCAAACGCATAAGACAAGTTTTTTAGTAAGCGTTTTCTAGTCCTGATTTTCATGATATACTGTTTTTAAGTCAATCAAAAGGAGAATGAACATGAGAAAACAACGAGGTAGCTACTCGATATAGTGGAATGGATAGACCTATATCGAGTATGCTTTATCCAATCGACTATATCGCCGTCAACGATTATAAAATTATAATGACTGGAGCGATAAAAGATGATGGACCAATTAAAAAAAGAGTGGCTTAAAAGTGAGGAACAACAGAAAAATTTTACTGGCTGGGATTTTTCCTATTTAGATGGGAAATGGTCGTGTGAAGAGCCTCCGTGGGATTACCGAGAGCTTGTTTTAAATTATTTAACTCCAACTATGTTTCTACTAGATATGGGAACAGGTGGAGGTGAATTGTTACAAACATTTAACCATCCTTATGAGCAGACAGCAGTAACGGAAGGGTATCCGCCTAATTACCAGCTATTATTACAAACACTTGACCCTCAAGGTGTAACAGTAAAATTTGTGGGGGAAGAGGACGTATTGGATTTTCCAGATGATTCATTTGATCTAGTGATCAATTCTCATGAATCTTTTGCAGTAGCTGAAGTGAAGCGTGTCTTGAAACCAGATGGGTTATTTATTTCTCAACAAGTAGGAGATTTCAACGGGTTGAATTTGGCTTCTCGTTTGATGCCAGAAGTAAGGAAAGAATGTTTTGATTTTCATCTTTCCTTAGTGAAAGCAGAACTAGAACAGCACCATTTTGATCTTTTGTTTTGTGACGAAGCCTATTTGAATCAACAATTCTTTGATATGGATAGTTTGATCTTTTATGTACGGACGATTGAATGGGAATACCCAGGATTTACAGTTGAGAAAAATTTCAAAGAGTTATTGGGACTTTATGAAGAGTTGAAACGACATGGTACGATTTATAATTTGCAACATCGTTTTGCTTTTGTTGCTCGTAATACAAAATAATGAACACATAAAAGTTACTACAAATCATTTTGAAATTCCTTATGGTGAGCAAGTGATTTAGCAAAAAAGAGTGGGGTGTCATATGCGACCAAAATCAAAAGATGAATTGCTTGAAAAAGCAAACAGCCAATTCGATGATTTATGGAAATTAATTAACGGTATGGGTGAGGAAGATCGCAAGCAATCCTTTCAATTTAGTGAAGAGTTTTTGGCGAAAAAAAAGGAAGCACATTGGCGACGAGACAAAGACTTAAAAGATGTATTGATCCATTTGTACGAATGGCATTTACTATTGTTACGATGGCTTGAAAGCAACTTTAACGGAGAAGAAAGAAATTTCTTGCCTGAACCGTATAATTGGCGAACCTACGGAAAGATGAATGAAGAGTTTGTAGAAAAGCATCAAACAACTTCTTTAGTGGAAGCTGAAAACTATTTGAAAAAAAGCCATGAGCAAGTAATGAAAAAATTAGACGCCTTGAGTAATGAAGAGTTATTCCAGAAAAAGCAATTTGCATGGGTGGGGAATACCACATTAGGTAGTTATTTCATTTCTGCAACTTCCAGTCACTACGAATGGGCAATCAAGAAGTTAAAACAATCTCAAAAAAATAAATGAATAAAATCAATAAAAAAGCGAAGATCCTAAAGAGGGACCTTCGCTTTTTAAACAAGCTATTTTATATTAGTACCAACCGTTTGCTTCCCAGAAAGATTTAGCTGCTTCCCATGAGCCATAACGAGAAGATACGTATTGTTCAGCAACTCGTTCTTGGTTTGCTGCTGAATAGTCACCATTTAAGTAAGAAGAATCTAATTGGTAACGTCCGATGTAACGACCGTTTGTTGCTGTATAAGAACCGCTAGATTCTTTTTGAGCGATCCATTCTTTCGCTGAGCTTGTGTTTGTTGTCGCTGGTGTTGCTTGTGCCGCTGTTTGCGTTGCTTGAGCAACTGGTTGAGCAGGTGCTGCTTGTTGAACTGGTTCTTGCTTCACTGGTTGTTCAGCCACTGTTTTTGTTTGAGCAGGCGCTTGGTAAGCTGTTTGTGTTGTTGCTGCTTGTTCGCCTGTTGGGATTGTTAATTGTTGACCTGAATAAATCAAGTTGATGTTTGAGATTGAATTTTTTTCTGCAATAGTTTGGATCAAGGAGTTATCACCAACGTATTTTTGAGAAATCGTTGATAGCGTATCACCTGATTGAACGGTATAAGCTTCGTCCGCATGTGCAGATGTTCCCATAAAGAATAGTGCGCCGGCAGTCAAAGTTGTTCCTAATAGTAATGTTTTAAGTGATTTCATGTAAGATCTCCTTCATAAATTTAAAAATAGTTTTGTTGTGTCCAACGAGGAATACTTTACCATGGGAAAATATTTCATAGGTAAAAGCTCTATGACACTTTGTAACAAAGATACGTTTTTTGTAACAAACAGATTATCATAAAATGTGAAAAACAATGAGAAAACCGTCATAAACGTTTAAAATAAACCACTAACAAGGACAATTGATGAGAAAAATAAACACTAGAAACAAGTAAAAAAAAGCTACATTTTTTGAAAATAAATACGAAATAATTGAAAACAGCGTAATTTTTTTTAAATTTAGCATGTGATGTTACAATAATAGAAACAAGGAGGCGATAACATGAGTAAGAGATATCAAAAAATAATGGTAGCTGTCGATGGGTCTAAGCAATCAGAACAAGCTTTTTTGGAAGCGCTAGATTTAGCGAAAGATAATGAAGCCGAATTATTTATCGTTTCGATCATCAATAAAGTAGAGTTGACACATAGCGCCTACGCATTTTCAAAAATCTATGCAGAAGAAAAACAGAAGATAGAAGTCGAAATGTTAAAAAAGATCCATGATGCGAAAGAATATGGGATCAATGACATCCATGCTATTGTTGAAACGGGTGACCCACGTAACTTGATTGGGACGGTGTTTCCACAACAAGAAGCGATCGATTTGATTGTCATGGGGGCTACTGGTAAAGGAGCAATCCAACAAGCTTTAGTCGGCTCTACAGCTTCTTACGTTGTTACTCATGCGCCCTGCAGTGTGTTAGTGGTCAAATAAGGAGGGGAAAGAATGGTACGTCCACAAGAGGTTACAGCTCCTAAAGAAAAAATTGAAATTCTCAAAATTTTAGAAGGTGGTACGCAGACGAAAAAAGGTTATTCTGTTGCTTTAGTGAAATGGTCAGGCAAAACAGCGATTGCCTTACGCTGGGATGGTGATAGTCTGCAAGAGAAAGGATTTCCTGTCACTGTAAATGGGTACCATCCAGCTTGGTTCGTTTTGCCAGATCGATTAACAGATCTTTATAGTAGAGACTATCGTGAGTACCAAGAGTCGATCCGGTTTATCACGTCAAGTGATCAAAAAGAATAGCTTTTGTGCTGCGGAAGAAAGTTCATTGTGTGAAAGAATCGTAAACATTCAACATTGAGACAACCTTTTATATCAACAGGTTCCTAATAACTGAAGTAGGTGAAAAGATGAGTGCTGGTGATGTATTGAATGAAGTCAAACAACTATGTAAAGAAAAGAAGTACGAAGAAGCAAAAATTTTGATTGAATCAAATAAAGAATTGCTAGAGGACAAATTTTCTGTTGCCCAACAGTTTATTGATTTAAAACAAGCATCAATCCTTGAACGGTTCAAATCTTTCTTTGGTGTAAATGAATGATCAAAAATGAGTGTGAAAAAGTGGTTGCTCACTTTTTTCACACTCATTTTTTGTTCGATTGTTCACAATCTATACACACACTAATCTTGTTTATTTAATAAATAAAATATCCAAAGTATCAGTATAATGACTGAAATAACTAAACTAATGACATGTCTAATTAAGACAGAAGGGATTTCCCAATGGCGGAAAGAAAAGATTTGATAAGTAAAATAGATGCTTGGAAGAGAAACAAGTAAAACAGATAGTTTCTTTTTTGTCCAATTTATGTAATAGAAAAGAATACTTAGCATGATGAAAAATGGAATGTAAAAAACAAGCTGACCAATCGCAATCACGAGAGTGCCTCCCAGAATAATAATGATATCTGATACAAAATAACATTTTGTATCAAATGATGCAAGTATTTCTTTAATTGATAACCAAGAAGGACATACAAAGGTTTTTGATTAACAAGAAGTTTCTTGCTATAATTGATCCGAAAGAAAGGATGAAATTTTCATGGATCAAGTAATGTTAGAAGTCGATTTACATTTAGTAAACAATATACGTGTGATTTACTATGTGGTCAGTAATAGTGTAGAAAAAAGAGTACTGATGAATAAAATCAATGGTATTCTGACGAAAAAAGGTGTACACCAATTCAGCAGTAGCGAAGACAATTATTATAGTATACCTGTTGAAAAAGTTTTATATACAACGGTAAATGTCAGAACAGACCTAGATACAAAAGTAGATCATGAACCAATTTTTACTACGTATTGATTGTGACGGAGGAGAACAATGAATCCATACGAAGCACTTATCCAAGAATTGATTGACGGAAAAATTGAAAAAATTGAAGTCAAAAGAGAAGAGGTCATGCTTTTTCGTGAAGCGTGGCTAAAATTAAAGAATCGTAAATATGTCGTAGGTAAGGCATTATTGAACGGGAATGTAGTTTATCATTATGATCCAACTAGGCTGTATTAATTACAAGAAATTAATCATATGGCAAAATTGTTGCTCATGATTTTATTATTAAAAAAACGCTTGAAATGGTTTTAGCCATTTTGAGCGTTTTTTAATATTGAGCATTATTTAGAACAAGGGTGAGCAAAAGCTTTTGTGCCAAAGTAGGAGAAAAATCTCCAACTAGAGGCGGATGAAGCCGTTTATTTTTATGGATATAATGAAATAAAAATAGGAGGTAGAAAAATGAAAGTAGTAAAAGTAGTTATTGGAACGGTATTATTTGCAGGAGTCGCATTAGTGGGCTTGAAGTTTTATACGCAAAATTCCCACGATGAGATGGCAGGTGTGGTAGACCAATTAAATCCGTTGGTAACAAAAGGAGAGGTATACGTCAAGACGAAAAAACCAGATGAAGTCAATTCATATGGAACAGCGACTTATATCCAAAAAGCTGCCGATCAAAAGGGACATGAACGAACGATTGAATTTACAGGTTTATCTATTTTAAAAGAAGGACATTATTTAAAGATCATTAATAAGGGCGCTCACGTCGAGTCATATGAAGAAGTTGACAAAAAAGAAGTACCTAAAAAAGCATTAGCTATCATTGGATAAATATAATTTTATTATGTAAACTTAAAGAGAATATAAAAAAACCAATCAGAAAACTGAGTTTCTGATTGGTTTTTTTATTGGGATGGTAGGGTTCGAACCTGCAATTGCTTGATTCAGAGTCAAGTGCCTTACCAGTTTGGCTACATCCCAATCAAACAATTTGATCATAGCACGACACAAAGAAAATGCAAGAGATTACTCTTTATCCAGCATTTTTTTGACAGTGATCATTCGTCTTTCTAACTTCTTGATTAAACCAGATGGAAGTGGGATCAAATTGGCAATTGATAATGTATTAGAAAGTAACTGAAATTCTTTTAGTGGAGCATCGATGATTCGATAGATCGTTGCCAAACGTTCGATGTATTCAAAATGTGTATAGTTTGTTTGTGAGATTAAAAATTTCAATAAATCAATCGCTTTTGCATAATCTTTCTCAGAATAATAGGCTAATGCTTGACGATAAAGTTTGATCTGTAACTCATTGAGTGAAACTGGGCTATAGCGATCCGTCCATTCCTTGACGGAAACTTTGGTTGGTGTATGACCATTTACATCACGAACGAAAATAATCGGAATTTCATTAGGATCTATTTTTTTATGAATTTTTTCCATTTCCCTCAATCCTTTCCATCATATTTAGCTAGAGTATAATGTATTTTTTATAAAAATACTAGCTTTTCTCTAAAGTCAACATTTGACCACCCATTGAGGTGAAAATTGCCTCAAAATCTTTGATTGCTACGGGTCTATTTTTTTCTCCATAAGGATCATTTACATAAATATTGTCATTGTCATAACCAGTAACTACACAGGCATGGTTTAATGGTGTCACTTTTACTTGCCCATTGTTTGTTTGCCAAGTAACGAAATCAGTATCAGTAGGGACTTGGAAATCTAAAGTAACGGAGGCCCACACAGGCTTTCCTTGTTGTAAAGCTTTCTTAATGTCATTGATTGTTGCATCGGTTTTTGGAAGAGTATGATAATCTGTTTTTACGATTGTCTGTGCCAACGAAGCGATAGGCGGGACATAGACGCCCATTGCCCAATCTCCACCGCTGATGTCCCCAACAAACCCTTCATTAGGATCGCCATGTGTACCATCAGCATTAAAAACAGAAACGTAATTCAATTGTTGAGCTAACTGATTTTTAGAAGTCTCGTAACCATAATAAGAAAGCAGCATGGACAGTGAAGTAACTTCACAGCCATTTCCTAACGCTGGCTCGGTGAATTGGCTTTCCAAGGGGACATCAAGTAAAACTTGTTTTTTAGCATAACTACTTACTTTTTCAGTATCCTTTCCAACATTGTGTGAATGGTGAAAATAAGTGGTGGCAGAAAAAATAACGAATAATAGGATTGCCACGAATAATATTTTTTTACCAATGAATCTTTTCATAATAATTCCCCTTTTTTCTGATATTTACATATTATAATGCTTTTTTTTAAAAATAAAAAATTTGACATGTTGTTTTCCAAATTTAAAATAAGAAGACAAAAGTCCTGAAAAATCACAGGATCAATAGCCGAATAATTTTTTTTAAATTGAAAAAAATGTTTCGATTTATTGATAGTTTTTAATTGTGAAAACGAAAACAGTACGCTATAATGCCAGTAAGGTCGAAATAAATCGCAGGTCAAATAACAAATGTTTTTAGATGATGTTTATTTGAAAGAGCAATTACTGTTTGAAAAAAACAGTTACCTTATAAAAGAGCTTGGTAGTTTAGGAGGATTTTGATGACGGAAGAAATGATTAATTTAGGAGAGCAATATTCATGTAAACCGATTGGGTTTACAAAAGCAGTTATCGGAGAAGTTGTTTCAAAAATGACGAATTGTGCCGTAGTCAAAGTTGCTCAATGCGCAATGGAAGATCAAGAGTTATTAGAAGAAAAAGCAAGTATGGTTGTTGCAAAATACGAAACATTTGAATAAGAAGAAATGATTTTGGACGTACAGTAACGAAATCGGTACTGTATGTCCTTTTGCTTGTAATTTTTATTTCTTTTTCGAGTATTTGGAAAGAGAAAAGAGGTGTAGTTAGATGATTAGTATATTTACTTTACTATTATTTTTATTTGTCTTTGTTATGTGTTTGTTTTTATGGTTGGTACGTCGAGAAATCGTCTATCGAACGGTTAGAAATCGCTGGGTTTACTTAGTCGTGCCTTTTCTGGCAATCTTAGTTCTTTGGTTTACGCTGATTAGTCAACCAACTGCAGATGAATTGGCTAAAGGGGTCTTGTCAGCGCTAATTTTCATCAGCTTTTTACTAGATAGTCGTGGTATAACAGAAGATGGGCTTGTTCTAAATAGCTTTGATAAAAAAGGTGTTCCTTTTTCTGAGATCAATAAAATCGTTTTGTATCAACCGGAAGGATCTTCCATCATAAAAATGAATTTCTTTCGTAACGGTTGGCGTGGACCCATGCTGAAATTTTCTGTATCAATGGAAGAGTTGGTCACTTTTTTAGCACAGCATTTAAATGATGATGCCGAAATTGATATTATGATTGATTCTGATCAAGAGTAAGTTACTTTAGAATAAGAACAAAGAACGATAGTGAGCGATATATGGGATGAACCTATTTCGGAGTCGCATATATAATAAGAGACTGAGGCAAGTATTAGCTCGGTCTCTTTTTTCTTTGCCTTGCAGACGCTAGATTACACAGCATTTCAAAATGATTCTTCGTATGAGAAAGAGTTTGTTTATTTATTTTTGAATCGTTGCGATCACTTTTATAATAACATTAAAAAAATTGTTTCACTAATTTGATATATATTAGCTCTATTATAATGAAAGGACTTTTAATTTTAATGAAGAGGATGAAACTCAATTTTTTCAAAATTATATTCTCACTATTCATTTTTTCGATCTCTGTTTTAAAAATAAATAGTGAACTTTCTACCATTAGGTTAAGCAAAGTGTTACAAACAATTAGTAATGAATCTATCTTAAAAATTTTCAGTTTGTTTTTAGTAGGTGCTTTAGGCATTTTCATTCTTTGTCTCTACGACTTTGCATTAATCCGAAAATTGAAGACGAAGAAAATTTCTAAAATAAAACTATTAAAAATCAGCTGGATTGCCAATTCATTCAATGCAGTTTTGGGATTTGGTGGAATTTTTGGTGCCAGCGTACGTTATAATTTCTATAAAAACTATATTGACCAAAGCAGAGTAAACCAACTAAAAAAAGCGATTTCGCTATTATTGATCTCATCTATTTCTGGTGTGGGCGTATTATCTGCAATGGTGCTGCTAAATGTTTTTCCAGAAAGTCATTTATTAGAGGGAAATGATACGATCAAGATTGGTTTAATTGTCAGTGCTTGTTTGTTGCCTCTATATATCGGCTACATTAGTATCAAACCGCCACTTCCAGCTGCGAGATGGTTAGGTTTACAATTCACGATCGTATCAACGATTGATTATCTCACTTCTGGTATTGTGATGTACGTCGCGTTTCGTTTTCTTAACTTGCAGGTTCAATTCGTTGATATGGAAAGTATTTTTATTTTAGCAACGATTGCTGGAATTATTAGTATGGTACCAGGTGGTTTTGGTGCGTTTGATGTCATTTTCCTTTTAGGCGCTACACACGAGCTGCAGATAGATAAAGAAGCAGTATTGATGGCGCTGATTCTGTATCGTTTAGCGTATTACTTCATTCCACTATTGTTTGGTTTATTGTTCAGTGTGAGTGAAGTTCA
The DNA here is from genome assembly GCF_050530455.1 of Enterococcus sp. DIV1208. Classification (NCBI taxonomy): domain Bacteria; kingdom Bacillati; phylum Bacillota; class Bacilli; order Lactobacillales; family Enterococcaceae; genus Enterococcus; species Enterococcus sp. DIV1208. The sequence goes on from NZ_CP172887.1 coordinate 1,199,609, forward strand.
AATGCTGATTAGTCAAAAAATCAGCAATAATCAATTTTCGATTCTTACGAAGGAATTTACGACAGTAGTATTTTCGATTACGCAAGCACAGATGAAGCAAATTGGAAGAACGCTCAGCACAGCCATTTTTCTATTTTGTTCATTAACATTTTTATTTGATTCATGCATTTTATTTTTTGAATATGCATATATGGGAATGAAGTCGGCTTTTTTTATTGCGCCAATTTACGTATGTCTGAGCATTTTATTACTGACAGATGTTGTAGGGATTTATAAAGGGGCGATCGATACTTGGGAAATGTTGCGTTTCAAACTGATGTTATTAGCACTTTGTCAGTTTTATCTTTTTTGGGAAGGCCAAAGTTTGACAGCCCTCTTATTAACAACGGTATTATTTGTAGATACTCTATTTTATAGGAGATGGTTAGAGGTCGAAGTCATCAAACAAAGTGTTTTAGAAAAATTGATTTGGACTTTAGCATGTCTCTATGTATTTGATAGTCTAACTGAAATTTTTCCGATATTGCCTAGACAATCATTCTTTATTCTGAGTGGAACGACACTATTATTGCTTTTACTTTCTGGGCTTTGGTCAGTTATACACCGAAGAAGAAAAAGGAAATCATTAAAGCTTGATTTAAAGTTATTAGATGATGCTGAATATCGAAATTTCTTAGAACAAAATGGTGGAAATCACTTAGCTCATTTAGGTTTTTTAAAGGAAAACCGAGTTGCGTGGTGGGAAGATGTTGCAGTGATTTATCAAGAAAATAACCATTATCTCTTTATTTTAGGTGATCCAGTTGGTAAACAAGAAGCCATTTTTCCTTTTTTGAAAACTTTGGTGTCTAAAGCGAATCAATTAGGCAAACGAATTGTTTTTTATCAAGCTTCCACACAGTACCTTAGTTTTTATAATGATCTAAATTGCGAATTTTTCAAGTTAGGAGAAGAAGCAGTCATTGATTTATCTGAGTTTTCACTATCAGGGAAGAAGAAGAGAGGGTTTAGAGCAACATTAAACCAAATGGAAAAACTAGGGTATACGTTTGAAATCATCGAACCGACAATTGTTTCAGAGTCATCAGAAAGCGTGGGCTCAATTTCTTCGGAATTTTCACCAACATCACAGTTATCCCATGATCGTGAACTGTTGTCAGAATTGAAAGAAGTATCTGATCAATGGTTAAGGTCAAAAAATGAGATGACTTTTTCTGTCGGACGATTTGAGAAGGAATATTTAAATTGTGCAGCAGTTGGTATTATAAGAAATCAAGAACAAAAAATTGTTGGCTTTGTTTCCATGATGCCAACTTATACTAATGAGACCATTTCAGTCGACTTGATCCGTTGGTCTATCAGTGAAGAAGTGGCAATGATGGATGCTCTTTATTTATATTCCATCCTATGGGCTAAGGAACAAGGTTATCAAAAATTCAATTTAGGAATGGCTCCGTTCTCTTCTACTTATAAAAACACAATTAATTTAGAGAATACGTTTATTTACAGCGTCTATAATAATACTCAGTATTTGTATTCATTCAAAGGGTTAAGGAAATACAAAGAAAAATACAAGCCTCAGTGGGCTGCAAAATATCTCGTTTACGAAAATAAAACCTGGGTGTTGAAAAACTTATATGCTTGTTATAAATTAATTCATTCAAAATAATAGAAAAAGATGATAGTCGTAACAAAGCCATCAGGAAGAGGTTGAGACAAAAGTGTTTAGTATCAAGAAATAAGAAGGAATTTCCGAAAATTGACAAGAAACACAAAAACTCATTTTATTGGTTTTAGAGATACTAAAAGATACTGAGACAACTTTTGTCCCAGTCTCCATATTATCTAATTTTTTAAGATCATTAAAGGTATCTTTAAATTTTTTAGTGAAATTTGATAGAATTTATTAATAGGCAAGTCTAATAGAACACATGAATAGACTATTTTAAGATTTTTATGTAATTAATGTAACAAGTCCTTCTGGTTAAAGGTAGGATAAAAGAAAATTGATAAAGAGCTCAGGGCGACCTTCGCCCCGAGCTCTTTATCTTTAGTAGTTTAATATAGACAGAAATGGTATCACAGAGTGAACATTAAACCATAAGCAGACACTTTTAAGGAGTTGAAAAGCTATTTTAAAAATGTGCACTTATTGTTCAAGTTAAAGCACGCTATTCACAACCATTAAAGTATTGGGCTAAAAGTTGGTTATTACATAGAGATTTTAGTTAAATACACGGAAACGATCTTCGTCGTTCATATATTCTTTTTCTCCAGCTGGTGTTTCTGGTGAGCCAAACACTAATTGAGAACGTAGTTTCCAATTAGATGGGATGTTCCATTCTTTAGCGACAGCTTCGTCAATTACTGGATTGTAATGTTGCAAGTTAGCTCCTAAACCTTGTTCTGTTAAGGCTACCCATGTATTTGCTGTAGCAATCCCATTTGATTGTTCTGACCAATCTGGGAAGTTGTCAGCATATAATGTAAATTGTTCTTGGAGATTTTTGATGATATCTGTATCTTTAAAGAACAAGACTGTTCCATAGCCTTTTTTGAAGCCCGCTAATTTATTTTGCGTATTTGGAAAAGCTTCAGCAGGTGTCAATGGGCGAAGAGCTTCTTCGGTCATTTCCCATAATTTTTCGTGAGCATCTCCAAAAAGAATGACTGCTCGTGTTGATTGTGCATTAAATGCAGTTGGACTTTCTTTGATTGCTTCTTTGATCAAAGCTGTTAATTCTTCATTTGATAGTGTTACGTTATGTCCTAAATCATAGATAGAACGACGGTTTTGCAAAGTTTTTGTAAATGTTGTCATGGTGAAATCTCCTTTAGTTGCGATCTGCATATTTTATGAGTACAAACGAAGTATATCACCTTACAAAAAGTAAGTGAAATAATATGCTCACAAAAAATAAGTAAATTTTTTAATGAATATTAAAATAATAGAGGTTATTTTAGTTAACGTTTCCATTGTTGTTAAACTAAGTAAAACTCGATCATTTTAAAATAGCAATATATAATTATTAAATATCTGTTTATTTTTTATTATCATTTTCCCATTAAATTTTATTCGTTTTTATAGAAAATAAGTATATATTTCTTAAATAAGTTTTTTAGTTAAATTTTTCAGTGAATATTTATAGTATTTTCTGAAAATTTAAAGAATTGGGGTATGGATTATGGAAAATCAACAAGACAAGGGCTTCTTCGGTCAGCCGAAGGGGTTGTCAACATTGTTCTTCACAGAGATGTGGGAACGATTTAGTTATTATGGTATGCGTGCGCTGTTGCTTTACTACATGTACGATACTGTAGCAAACGGTGGACTTGGATTACCTACCGCAACAGCATTAGCAATTATGTCAATTTATGGTTCACTGATTTATATGTCTAGTATCATCGGTGGTTGGGTTTCAGACCGGGTACTAGGTGCAAAAAGAACTGTTTTCTTCGGTGGAATATTTATTATGCTTGGGCATATCGTCTTAGCATTGCCATTTGGTGTTTCCACTTTATTCGTCTCAATGGCTTTGATTATCTTTGGGACAGCCTTTTTGAAACCAAATGTTTCCGGAATGGTTGGACATCTTTATTCAAAAACTGATTTAAGACGAGATGCCGGCTTCTCTATTTTTTATATGGGGATCAACTTAGGTGCGATGCTAGCACCGATCATCGTAGGAACGATCGGACAGGAATACAACTACCATCTTGGCTTCTCATTAGCTGCAATCGGAATGTTCTTTGGACTGTTACAATACGTGATCCAAGGACGTAAAACGTTGGATGGTATAGGAACAGTTGCTCCTAATCCATTAACAGCAGCAGAGCGTAAAAAATTCATTCGTAACTTAGTCATTGCTTTAGTTGTGATTGTAGCAATCTTTGGTGGCGCACAAGTCACTGGACATTTAACCATTGATTTCTTTGTCAATTCAATTAGTGCTTTAGGTATTCTTTTACCGTTATACTATTTTGTTAAAATGTTAACAGCTAAAAATGTTACAGCAGAGGAAAAACCAAAAGTATGGGCGTATATCCCATTATTTTTAGCAGCGATCATTTTCTGGTCGTTACAAGAACAAGGATCTTCCATCTTGGCTCTGTTTGCACAAGAACGGACACAATCAACATTGTTCGGTATGAATATTCCAGCTAGTTGGTACCAATCATTGAATCCGATTTTCATCTTCGTCTTGACACCAGTATTCGTTACATTGTGGACGAGATTAGGAAAACGACAACCATCAACCGTAGTGAAATTTTCACTAGGATTATTATTTGCTGGGTTATCTTTCTTATTAATGATGTTACCAGGCATGCTTTATGGCACAGATAGTAAAGTAAGTCCAATGTGGTTGATTGGCAGCTTCTTCATTGTCGTAATCGCTGAATTATGTTTATCACCAGTTGGCTTGTCTGCGACAACAAAATTAGCACCTAAAGCTTTTGAATCACAAACCATTGCTATCTGGTTCTTGGCAGATGCTTCTTCACAAGCGATCAATGCACAAATCGCGCGTTTCTATACACCAGGTACTGAATCTGCTTATTTCGGGATTGTCGGTGTCGTAGCAATCGTTGGAGCAGTTGTATTATTTATGATCAAAGAACCAATCAAAAAATTGATGGGTTCCATTCATTAAACCAAATGAAGTTATAAAAGAAAGTATCAAAGTTAGTGGAAATAACTAGCTTTGGTGCTTTTTTTATATGGATAAGTATAAGAAATAAGTAAAGGATAGCGATTGATGGATGTGAATCGCAAGAAGTAGTCCTAAACTTTTTTTGAGAGGATTTGGTAAAATAATCTCTATAAGCGCAAACAATTAATTTCTAAAAAAAATAGGAGAAAGAACAAATGTTCAGTTGTTTTTGGTATAATGAATGAGGAATGAATCTAAGGAATAAGGAGAGGGAAAATGTCTTTACAATTTATTCTCGGGACAGCCCGAAAAGACCACCGTACAGCGTTGATTGATGAATCAGTCGAATGGTTAGCAAAAGATAGCATGCACCAGGTATTTTTCCTTGTACCTAACTATAATAAATTTGAACAAGAACAAGAAATCTTGACAGAGCTGCGTCAAAGAAGTGGCAAAACGTCATTTAGTACAACGAATGTCCAAGTCTTTAGTTTTTATCGTTTAGCGTGGTATTTGTTGCAGCAAACAACGTTATTGTCTGGTAATGAACTTTCAGAATCTGGTTCGGCAATGATCTTGCGACAGATCCTAGAAAAAAATGAAGAAAATTTAACGATTTTTCGGGGAGAAATCAATAAAAAAGGGTTTATTCGCCAGCTGCAAGAATTGCACAATGAATTACGTATTGGAAATATTTCACCTGAAGATCTTGTCTTTTCAGAACTAGCGGATACGGTAAAAGCTGAAAATCAACAGTTGAAAATGAAAGATCTTCAATTGATTTTTACAGCTTTTGAAGAAGAATTGGTCCAACGTGCGCTGCAATCTGAAGATGCTTTGACCATTTTGGCAAATTATTTACAAACGCAAGACATGTCTAAGGTGAAATTTATCGTTAGTGGTTTCACTCGAGTCAATGCGCAAGAATATCAATTGTTACAGGTCATGATGGAAAAGGGACAGCTAGTGATTGATTTGCTTCTTGATCGTCCTTATATCACGGATATGCCTGAAGTGTTGACATTGTTTCATGAAACAGGAAAGCTCTATTTCCAACTGATCAACAGTGCCAAAGAACGAAGAGTGCCGGTTTTAGTGGAAAAATTTGCCCCAGAACATGAAAGACCGCTTGCACTCATGCACTTGCAAAAAATGTGGGAAGAAACTTCTAGCAACAAAAAAAGCCAGCCGCTGAAGGTTGGGCAACAAGAGGCGTTGAGAATTTGGGAAGCAGAGAACGCCACCGAAGAAGTCAGACAACTAGCTGTGGAGATCCGTCGTTTGGTCAGCGAGGAAAATTATCGCTATCGTGACATTCAAGTGTTAACGAAAGATATGGCGTTTTATGGTAACTTGCTACAACCTGTTTTCAAAGAAATGGCAATTCCTTTTTATATTGATGAAGAGCAGTTGATGGAGAATCATCCATTGATCGAATGGATCAATAGTTTATTCGCTTTAGATCGATATGCCTATCGTTTGAATGATATCATGCGTTTTTTCAAAACTGAATTATTCATTTGTGAAGCGGATGATACACTAGACTTAGCCAGTTGGCGTGAGCAAAGAAATCAGTTCCGAGCAAAATTAGATGTCACAGAAAATGTAGCACTTGCTTATAACTATCAAGGTTCATACTGGACGAGAGAAAAAGATTGGCAGTTCGTGTCTTACGATTTTGAAGCAGAACAACTGGAAGATGTTCAAGAATTAGAAAAACGCTCGAATGATATTCGGCACTTCTTCAAAGAGAAAGTCCCAACATTTTTTGACAAGATAAAAAAATGTAAAAATGGACAAGAAGGCGCGACGGTCTTTTATCGTTTTTTGGTGAACAGTGGCGTACAACAACAATTAGTTTTTTGGCGAAATCAAGAAATTGAACGAGGCAATTTAGCAGCAGCCCGAAACCATGAGCAAACATGGGGGGCGTTGATTGATTTACTGGACGAGTATTCGCTCATTTATGGGGAATCTGAATTTGACTGGCATTTGTTTCAGGAAATCATTACCAGCGGGTTAGAAAATTTAAGTTATGGGAAGATTCCTACAGCAATCGACCAAGTACGCATCAACCGCTTGGAACTGGTACGATCAAACCAGGCGAAAGTCACGTTTGCCATTGGCTTGAATGATCAAGTATTTCCTGATCGGCACGAAACGAAAGGCTTGCTTTCTAGTGAGGAAAGGGAAACGTTGAATGCTCGTTTAGCGGAAGAGAAATTTTTATTTGATCCCGCAAAAGAGAACTTGTCTTTTGAACCATTGCAAGCCTACTTGGTGTTTGCTTCAGCCACTCAGCGTCTATACCTCAGTTACGCTCAAAGTTATGATACAAACACGTTGAAAATCTCTCCTTATTTGAAACGAATCATGGAATACTTGATGATCCCAGCTGAAAGAAAAGAGCATTTGGTTTTAGACAGCGATCCGAGTTGTTATATCGGTACGTATCGTAGTGGGATCAATACAATCAATCATATCTATCGTTTAGCAAAGGAAGAGAAGAAAAAAGTTCCGGTGTATTGGCGCCAACTAAGAGAGCAGATCTTGCAATCACAATGGCGAAATTTTGCATTGCGCATTTTTGAAAGTCAAGAACATCTGAATGTCCCGGTGTCATTACCTAAAAAGATGGCAGAGGAACTCTATGGTAAAGATATTTATACCTCTATTTCCAGATTAGAAAATTTCTATAATTGTGAATATAAATATTTTGTCCAATTTGGTTTGAAACTGAAAGAACGAATGGTCTATGGTTTAACGCCGGCTGCTACAGGTGATTTTTATCATGAATCACTAGATCGTTTCTTTAAATTACTATTTTCAAATCAGATATCGCTAGTAGAAATGACCGATACACAACGTAAAGAGTTTACTGAAAAAGTCTTGCAAGACGTCTTTGGCGAGTTACGCTTTGAAATTTTAGATAGTTCAGCTCGAATGAACTATATTCGTTATCAGTTAGGACAAACGATCCAAAAAGTAGCTTGGGCATTACAAAAGCAAAGTAAAAATACAGGGATGAAGCCCCTTCAAACAGAAATATTGTTTGGCCAAATTGCGGGCGCTCAAGGTATCCCAGGGTTGGAATTACCACTGAATAATGGAGGGAAACTACATGTTCGTGGGAAGATTGATCGTGTGGATGTTGCTGTTGAACAAGCGGATACCTGGCTTAGTGTTGTCGATTATAAATCAAGTGGACGTTCCTTTGATGTCACTGAAGCTTACTACGGGATGGCTATGCAACTGTTGACCTATCTAGACGTGGCGTTGATGGATGCTGTCAAATTGACTGGAAAAGCATTGGTTCGACCGGCTGGTTCCTATTATTTACATGTCCATAATCCGATTTTGTCTGAAGCAAATGAAATTGAAAAAGAGACATTGAAAAAATTCAGTTATGACGGCATCTTTGTCGATGAACCTGAGTTATTGGAAGTATTAGATCATTCACTGGAAGCAAAAGAGAACTCTTTGATTTATCCGATCAAGAAAAATGCGAAAGATGTCTATCAAAAGGGAAGTTTTAGTAAAGAAAAATTCTATACAGAACAGGAACTCCAACTTTTTATGGCGCATAATCGTGCGAATATGCGTTTAGCAGGGGATAAAATCACGTCAGGGGAGATCAAACTTAATCCAGCTTACAAAGACAAGGAGCGGCTTGCTTGCCAGATGTGTCCTTTTAGAAGTGTTTGTACGTTCGATGTGATGTTGCAAGAAAACAATTATCACCGTTTAGAAAAATTAAACAAGGAAGAAGCCCTGCGAAGAATAGAAAAAAGGAGTGAGGAAGAATGACCAAAATTCCTTTGAGACCAGAAAACGAACGATTCACTGACGAACAATGGCAAGCCATTTTTGATCAGGGAGATAACTTGCTGGTATCAGCTTCCGCTGGTTCTGGAAAAACCACAGTGCTTGTCCGTCGAGTAATCGAAAAACTAAAAATGGGGTTCAATATTGATGAACTTTTGATCGTGACGTTTACAGAAGCGGCAGCGAAAGAAATGAAAGAACGGATCCAAGAAGCTTTACAAGAAGCAGTCAATAGTGAAAGCGATCCGGCACGCCAACAACATTTCACGAAACAGCTGATTTTATTGCCGAGTGCTAATATTTCTACTTTACATGCTTTTTGTTTAACGGTTATCCGCCGATTCTACTACTTGATCGATATTGATCCAGTTTTTCGAATGTTAACGGATGAGACAGAAACGATCTTAATGAAAGAAGATGTTTGGGATGAATTACGCGAGGCTTGTTATAGTGAAGATCGGGAAGAGTTTTTCCAATTAACAATGAATTTTTCAAATGATCGTTCAGATGATGGATTGACCAATCTGGTTTTCTCTCTTTATGAATTTGCGCGAGCGAATCCTGATCCCAAACGTTGGTTAGATCAATTAGTGGATAACTATCGTTTAGATGATGGATTAGCTCATTCACCATTGTACCAAGAACAATTGCGACCACTTCTACTTACAGATATGGCACAAAGTGTGCAACTTTATGAAGAAATGGTTAGATTAGCGCAAGAAGAAGGTCTGGAAAAAATGTTGGAACAAGTTGCAGGAGAAAAAGAACAAGTCCAACGCATTTATGATCACTTATTACAAGATCAATTGCCGGAAGCCTATACGGGTTTAGAAACATTGACTTTTACTACTTTTAAAAGCAGTCGCAAAGCAGAGCTGAAAGAACGTTCAGCCGAAGTTAAAAATTTAAGAGATCAGGCGAAAAAAATCATTCAGAAAATTGGAAAAACTTATTTTCCGATTTCTCCTGAACAATTGACCGAACGGACGAAAAAAGCTGCTGTCCTAGTGGAAGAGTTGACGAATGTCACCAAACGTTTCATGGATGGCTTTAGCCAACGAAAAAGAGAAAAGGGAGTAGTAGATTTCAATGATTTAGAACATCTTGCCTTGCGAATCTTGACGACTCAAACAGAAGAGTCATGGCTTCCAAGTGAAGCATCAAAGCTTTATCGTAAGCAATTCAAAGAAGTAATGGTCGATGAATACCAAGATATCAACCAGTTGCAAGAAGCTATCCTTTATTGGCTTAGACAGCCTGATCCGACAAACGGTAATTTATTCATGGTTGGGGATGTCAAACAGTCGATTTATTCTTTTCGACTAGCTGATCCTAGTTTGTTTATTGAAAAATATGAAGCATTTTCAACAGCTGAGGGTGGAAGACGGATCATTTTGGCAGAAAACTTTCGTTCCCGAAAGGAAGTCCTGTCATTTACCAATCTGGTGTTCCAACAATTGATGGACCCTGTTGTGGGACAAATCGCTTATGATGATGCTGCACAATTACGATTAGGATTTCCTGATTTCCCCGAAGTCGATCGCTTTGAACCAGAACTATTGATTTACGAAAAAGAAGAAGAGCCAAACAGCGACCTTCCAATTGATGAGAATCTAGAGGACAAAACAGAAGGTGAACTCTTTATGACGGGCTTAAAAATCCGCGAACTGATTGATGAAAAATTCCTGATCTATGATAAAAAAATGAAACAGAATCGTCCAGTCGAATATAAAGATATCGTACTTTTGACACCTACAAAGAAGAATAATCTTACGATATTAGAGATCTTTAAAACATTGGATATTCCTTTAGAAATGAATGATGCCCAAAATTATTTTCAATCTACAGAGTTGCGTACGATGATTTCTTTGCTACAATTGATTGATAATCCGTATCAAGATATTCCCTTGGCAGCCGTTTTACGTTCACCGATCGTAGGACTGATTGAACCAGAACTGGCACAGATCCGTTTAGCTGATCGAACGCATACCTATTATGATGCGGTGCTGGCTTACCAAACAGCAAATCAGAATGAATTGGCTGATAAATTGCGCCATTTCAATGACCAACTCGAATTGTGGCGGGAACTGGCTCGGCGGTCTTCAATCACTGACTTGCTGTGGGAGATCTATTTACAAACCGGTTATTTAGAATATGTAGCAGGTTTACCAGCTGGTGCCCAAAGACAAGCAAACCTTTATGCCTTAGCTGATCGTACGAAAGCGTATGAACAAAGTTCGTTTAGAGGGTTGTATCAGTTCGTTCGCTTCATCGAAAAGATGCAGGAAAAAGACAAAGATTTAGCGGAGCCGGTGATTTCCTCCAGCGATAATGCTGTTCGGGTCATGACAATTCACGCAAGTAAAGGCTTAGAATTTCCTATTGTCTTTTTATTAGATATGACCAAACAATTCAATTTGCAAGATTTAAAAAAGCGATATGCTTTTGAAGAAAAACTAGGTGCGGGGATTCGTTATATGGACCCTGATACTCGGGTGTTGTATGATACCTTGCCTTACCAAGCAATCAAATCAGCCAAACAAAATAAGTTATTGTCAGAGGAGATGCGTAAACTCTACGTTGGTTTGACCCGTGCGGAACAAAAATTATTTATTATCGGCTCGTATAAAAATAAAGAAGATACCTTGAAGAATTGGTCAGAAGCTTCTGAACAAACCAAATTAGTCTTAGAGCCAACGACTCGATTAAAAGGGAATAGCAGCTTGATGAGCTGGATCGGTCTTAGTTTGATGCGTCATCCATTGATGCAAAACTATTTTGCCGAAGCAACCATTCTTTCAGAATTAAAAAACTCTGATAGCCAATTTGCCATTACTTGGATGAATCAACAATCTCTGCTTGAAAAAAGGCAACGTTTAATAGCGCAAGAAAACGATGCTGCTGAAAATAATGACGTGGATCAAACACCACTATCACCTGCTTTGAAAGCACGACTCGATTATCGTTACCCTTTCAAAGAGTCGACACAAACCACGAGTTATCAATCGGTTTCTGAAATTAAACGTTTGTTTGAAGATCCAGATGATACGCTTGATGCTAAACTTGTCTGGGAAAGTAATGAAACAAGAGGGTTAAACCGCCAATTCCGTTATACGCAAGATACATTGGCTGAACCACGTTTCTTACAAAAAACGCAACAGGTTTCAGCTGCGGCAATCGGAACTGCAACACACTATTTATTGCAATTGCTGCCATTAGAAACGCCGACTACTGAGTCGATCCAAGCATTACTAGATGAATTAGTTAAAAAGCGTTTAGTGGATCAAAAGGTAGCCAAAAAAATTGATTTTTCTGCTATTCTTTGGTTTTTTGAAACCGAGCTTGGAAAAGAATTAATCAAGCAAAAAGCGCATGTCAAACGGGAACAACCGTTTTCGATGCTGTTACCTGCAGAACGGGTCTTTGAACAATACCCAAATGAAGAAGATGAATTGCTAATCCATGGGATTGTTGATGGTTATATTGAGTTACCCACGACGATTCAATTATATGACTTTAAGACGGATTTCATTTTAGATCGTGACGATGAAACAGCGATTGATGCAGTCATTCAAAAATATCGTGGGCAATTGAATCTCTATCAACAGGCGTTGACAGAATCTTTAGAAAAGCCTGTCACAGATGTCTTTCTTGTCTTATTAAGTGCAAAGAAAATAATAAATATTAATAAATAATAATAATTGAGCAACTAGGACTTACACTTTGTAAGTAATATGCTATACTCTTAGCAAAGAGGTGAGTAAAATGGAGCTAACACAGACAGAGTTCACTTTATGTCCTAAATTTGAAAAGACCTTTTCGATTTTAGGTAAAAAATGGAATGGGCTGATTATTGATGTATTGCTTGAAAATGGTCCGCAACGCTTTGTTGATCTCGCAGCTAAAATACCTATGGTGAGTGATCGGGTTTTAGTTGAACGATTAAAAGAACTTGAAAAAGAAAAAATCATCGCCAGAAACTTCTCATGTAAAGAGTCCAGCCGTTCAGAATATATGTTAACTGAAAAAGGAGCGGATCTTCAAAAGGCCATCGTTCAGTTACAGGTTTGGAGTGAAAAATGGGTGACAGAAGAAGAATGCAGTTGATTTTGGAAGTGAAATCTTGTAAACTGGCATTAGATGAATAGCTAAAGAACGTTGACGAAAAAGAGTAGTTTGGCTAAACCAGTCCAGGGAGATCTGTCATAGACTGTAAGCAGATCCTGAGTTTGAAAAATGAAGTTCACTTTCTGAGTTCGTCTGATTTATTCAGACCGGCAAATGTCGTTAAAAAAGTAAGTGTACGGTTTTGACCGTAAATTAGGATGGTAACGCGAAGACCTCGTTCCTTTGTAGGAATGAGGTCTTTTTTGTATTTGAATTTGAAGGAGGAAATAGGGAATGTCTCTACAAGCCCAATTAGAAAGCTTGAAAGAAGCCACAATCGTTAAAATAGCGACAGCACGCGATTTAAAAGAATTAAATCAAATTCGTGTAGAAACTTTAGGAAAAAAAGGACCAATCACCGAAGTTTTACGGGGAATGAAGGATCTAAGTCCTGAAGAACGTCCGAAAGTTGGTAGTTTTGCCAATGAGATTCGTGATCTGTTGACAGCAGAAATTGAACGTAAAAAGCAAGCGTTAGAAGAAGCGGCACTTGCAGCAGCTTTAAGCAAAGAAACAATTGATGTGACCTTGCCAGGACGTCAAGTCAAACAAGGAAACCGCCACATCTTGACACAAATCATGGAAGAAATCGAAGACATCTTTGTCGGAATGGGCTACCAAATTGTTGAAGGGTATGAGGTGGAGTCTGATCATTATAATTTTGAGCGAATGAACTTACCAAAAGACCACCCAGCTCGTGATATGCAAGATACTTTTTATATTTCAGAAGAGATCTTGATTCGTACGCATACCTCACCAGTACAAGCACGTACGATGGAAAAACATGACTTTTCAAAAGGTGCACTTCGAATGATCTCACCTGGGAAAGTATTCCGTCGTGATACGGATGATGCTACTCATAGCCACCAATTCCATCAAATCGAAGGATTAGTGATCGATGAAAATATTACGATGGGTGACTTAAAAGGCACTTTAGAAGTCGTAATGAAGAAGATGTTTGGTGAAGAACGTGAAATTCGACTACGTCCTAGTTATTTCCCGTTTACTGAACCTTCTGTTGAAGTGGATGTCAGCTGTTTCAAATGTGGTGGCGCTGGCTGTAATGTCTGCAAGCACACCGGTTGGATTGAAATCTTAGGAGCTGGGATGGTTCATCCAAATGTATTGAAAATGTCAGGTATCGATCCGGAAAAATACTCTGGTTTTGCTTTTGGCCTTGGCCCAGATCGAGTAGCAATGCTACGTTACGGTGTCAATGATATTCGTAATTTCTATCAAAATGACTTGCGTTTCTTAAGTCAGTTCAAAGGGGAGTAAAAAGCATGTTAGTTTCTTATAAATGGTTAAATAAATATCTTGATTTGTCAGCAGTTACGCCAAAAGAACTAGCTGATAAAATGTCAGTGACTGGGATCGAAGTGGAAGGAATCACGGTTCCTGAAGAAGGCTTAAAAAAAATCGTAGTCGGCGAAGTCAAGGAATGTGTGCCACATCCTGATTCCGATCATTTATCGATTTGCCAAGTGGATATCGGTGAAGAAGAACTTTCACAGATCGTTTGTGGCGCGCCTAACGTGAAGGCAGGGATCAAAGTCATCGTTGCTTTACCTAATTCACGGATCGCAGGGAATGTAAAAATCAAAAAAGGGAAAATGCGTGGTCAAGTTTCTAATGGGATGATTTGTGCCTTACAAGAAATTGGCTATCCAGATAGTGTCGTTCCCAAAGAATATGCTGAAGGAATCTACTATCTTCCACAAGAGGCAGTCAATGGAGAGCCCGTCTTTTCTTATTTAGACATGGACGATTCAATTATCGAGTTATCGATTACACCGAATCGCGCAGATGCTTTATCTATGCGAGGAGTAGCATATGAAGTGGGGGCGATTTATCGTCAAACACCTCATTTTGCAGAGGAAGAATTAGTAGAAGCAGCACGTCCGGCAAAAGACAAAATCAAGGTGACAGTCGAAGATCCAGAAGCTGTGCCTGCTTATCAAATTCGAATCATTGAAGGCGTAAAAATCCAATCTAGTCCACAATGGTTACAAAATATCTTGATGAATGAAGGGATTCGACCAATCAACAACGTAGTAGATATCACAAACTACATCTTACTGTTGTTTGGACAACCATTACATGCGTTTGATTATGATCGGCTAGGATCACAAGAAATCGTCGTCCGTCAGGCAAAAGCAACAGAAAAAATCGTTACGTTAGATGGCGAAACACGTGAGTTAACACCCGAAAATCTCGTGATCACTAATAGAGAACAACCAGTCGCTTTAGCAGGTGTGATGGGCGGCTTGGATTCTGAAATCACTGAGACAACGACTACGGTTGCTCTAGAAGCAGCTTTGTTTGATCCAATTTCGATCCGTCGAACAGCGAAACAATTCAATTTAAGAAGTGAATCTTCTGCTCGTTTTGAAAAAGGAATCAATCAAGCAACAGTTGCTGAAGCATGTGACGTTGCTGCTGCAATGATCGTTTCGTTAGCAGGCGGTGAGGTTCTTCAAGGTGCGGTTGCTGGTTCGACTTATCAAGTAGAAGACGTAACAGTAACGATCACTCTCTCACGAATCAATCATTATCTAGGAACTGACTTAACAGTTAAGGAAGTAAATGAGATTTTTGAAGCACTTGGCTTTGGCTATCAAAGTGAAGGGGAAACGTTCACCGTTACTGTTCCTCCTCGTCGCTGGGATATCAAGATTGAAGCGGATATTATTGAAGAAGTTGCTCGTATCTATGGCTATGATCGCTTGCCTTCCACATTACCAAGTGGAGAGACTGTTGCAGGAAGTTTGACCCAAGAGCAATCAACAACACGCAAGATCCGTACATTACTTGAAGACAGTGGTTTACATGAAGCCATCAGCTATGCTTTGACAACGGAAGAAAAATCTCGTCAATTTACAATCAAAGATTCCTTAGTTACACGTCTTGATTGGCCAATGAGCGAAGACCGTTCTGTCTTACGAATGAACTTGATCAGTGGGTTACTGGATAATGTGAACTATAACGTAGCTAGAAAAAATAGTGATGTCGCTTTTTATGAAGTCGGAAGAGTCTTCTATCAAGAAAACGATCCATTGACTCATTTGCCGCAGGAAGTGAAACATGTTGCTCTTGCATTGACAGGTACTTGGCAGGATAAAAGTTGGCAAACTCAAGCAGAAGTAGTTGACTTCTATACGATCAAAGGTCTTTTAGAAAACTTGTTTGAACAATTAGGAATAGCAACAGACATTTCTTATCAAGCGACTGATAGTTTGAAAGACATGCATCCAGGAAGAACAGCGGAAATCTATTTAGGTGAAACAGTGATTGGATTTGTTGGACAGGTTCATCCGAATACAGCTAAAGAATACGATGTTCCAGAAACCTATGTTGCAGAATTTGACTTGAGCTCAGTGATCGAAGCTGCTCAAAAAGGGATGACTTTCCATGCGGTGACAAAATTCCCTTCCGTTTCTCGTGACATTGCGATGTTAGTTGCAGAAACAGTAACCAATCAAGAAATCGTAACGGTTATCCAGTCTGCTGCAGGTAAGTTCTTAACAGACATCCAATTGTTTGATGTGTATCAAGGAAAAAATATCGAGGAAGGACATAAGTCAATGGCTTACAGTCTGACATTCGAGAATCCTGAAGCAACAATGACAGATGAAGAAATTAACCGATCAATGACTAAGATCGAAAAAGCACTAAGTGAAACAGTTGGTGCAAATATTCGTTAAACTGTAAAAAAAGACGCCCTCACAAAGAATGAGGACGTCTTTTTTATTCATTAACAAGCCAATCAGTTAAAATAATTGATTCCCATTGCAGTTTTGACTTCTGCTAGAGTTTGAGCAGCGACTTTCGCAGCTGCTTCACTACCGTCTCTTAGGATCGCCATCACAGCAGCTGGATCTTTCGCTAATTCTTCTCTTCTAGCACGAATTGGAGCAAACTCTTCTTCCAAAACATCAATCAAATAGCGTTTGATTTTCACATCACCTAGACCACCACGACGATAATGAGCTTTCATTTCTTCAATCGCATTTTTGTCTTTTCCAAACACATCAAGATAAGTGAACACCATATTGCCTTCGACTTGACCTGGATCTTCCACGTGGATGTGATTTGGGTCTGTGTACATACTCATTACTTTTTTCTTGACCACATCAGCAGGATCAGAAATATAGATGCCATTACCCAATGACTTGCTCATTTTTCCATTCCCATCGATGCCAGGCAAACGGCCCATTCCTTTTGGTGGGAAAACGCCTTTTGGTTCCACTAAGACGTCGCCATACGTGTGGTTGAAACTTTGAACTATTTCTTGTGTTTGTTCAAGCATTGGTTTTTGATCTTCACCAACAGGAACTAAATTCGCTTTGAAAGCTGTGATATCAGCAGCTTGCGATACAGGATAAATAAAGAATCCAGTTGGGACACCTTCACCAAATTTTTTCTGTTCGATTTCTGTTTTAACTGTAGGATTACGACGGACACGCCCGACGCTGACTAGGTTTAAATAGTACATAGTCAATTCAGCTAATTCTGGTATTTGCGATTGGATAAAAAGCGTTGATTTCGTAGGATCTAATCCAACAGCTAAATAGTCTAAAGCAACTTCAAGTACATTTGAAGAAACCTTCTCAGGGTTTTTAGCGTTATCGGTTAGGGCTTGCATATCTGCAATCATTACAAAAAGTTGATTGTTTTCATCTTTTTGCATTTCTACCCGTGTTTTGAGTGATCCTACATAATGCCCTAAATGTAACTTGCCAGTCGGGCGATCACCTGTTAGAATAATATTTTTCAAAAAAAACACCTCTTTACGATTTGTAAGACTAAGCACTTAATATCTTACCGTTTTTTGGAGGAAGAAACAACCGTTCTAAATCAAAAGACGAACAAAATGCAGAAAAATAGCAGATGTAAGAAGCAAAGGAGAAAAATAACGAAAGAAAGTTTCAAAGAAACTTTACAAAATACGTAAGTTTCAGATATAATATGTTCTATTATATATCTTTAAATGTTTTCTTACTAAATAATAATGGGAGTGTAATGATATGGCAATGATTAAATTTGATAACGTGGAAAAATACTACGGCAAATTCCATGCTTTGAAAAACATAAACCTCGAGTTTGAGAAAGGGGAAGTCGTCGTTGTCATTGGTCCTTCAGGTTCAGGTAAAAGTACAATGTTACGATGTATCAATGGATTAGAAACGATTTCTTCTGGAAGATTGTTAATCAATGATATCGACCTTCAGGACAAAAAAACAAAATTGACCGAAGTCAGAAAAAATGTTGGAATGGTTTTTCAGCATTTTAATCTATATCCTAATAAAACCGTTTTAGAAAACATTACACTTGCACCGATTAAAGTATTAAAGCAAGATCAAGCAAGTGCAGTGAAAAACGCGGAAAAATTCTTAGAAAAAGTCAACATGCTCGACAAAAAAGATTCTTATCCATCTATGTTATCTGGAGGACAACAACAGCGTGTGGCAATTGCCAGAGGTTTGGCGATGAATCCGGAAATGCTGTTATTTGACGAGCCTACATCTGCTTTAGATCCGGAAATGATCGGGGATGTACTTGATGTGATGAAAAAATTAGCTCGTGATGGGATGTCAATGATCGTCGTGACCCATGAAATGGGATTTGCAAAAGAAGTAGCAGATCGGGTTATTTTCATGGCGGATGGCCAAGTATTAGAAGATAGCCGCAATGTAAAAGACTTCTTTGAGAACCCTAAAGAACCTCGGGCACAACAATTTATTAGTAAAGTAATCAATCATTGATAGGAGGAATAAAATGCGTAAGAAAACAATGATTCGTTTGCTTTTCCTTTTGGGTCTGGTCTTTTTGATATTAGCAGGCTGCAAAGGAAAAAGTGTCGCTGAAGAAAATATTCTGGAACGAAGTAAGCAAAACAACACCATAACGTGGGGTGTAAAATACGATACTCGCTTATTTGGGATGATGGATATCAAAAGTAGTACGGTTCAAGGATTTGATATCGATATCGCTAAAGCGATTACGCAAGAGATTCTTGGAAAGGATGGGAAAGCAGAATTTGTGGAAGTTACCTCTAAAACACGGATTCCGCTATTAAAAAATGGAAATATTGATGCGATTATTGCGACAATGACCATTACAGATGAACGAAAAAAGCAAGTTGATTTTTCTGATGTTTATTTTGATGCCGGACAATCTTTATTAGTCAAAAAAGGAAGCCCGATTAAAAGCGTAGATGACTTAAATGCTGAAACAACTGTGCTTGCAGTCAAAGGATCAACTTCTGCAGTAAATATCCGAGAACATGCTCCAGATGCAAAAATTCTTGAACTAGAAAACTATGCCGAAGCGTTTACTGCTTTACAATCAGGACAAGGAGATGCTATGACGACCGATAATGCCATTTTGTTGGGAATGGCTGACGAGAACCCTGACTATACTTTAGCAGGTGGGACATTTACCAATGAACCTTATGGAATTGCGATCAATAAAGGACAAACAGAATTTTTGGATGCCGTAAATCAAGCGTTAAAAGAACTCATTGCTAACGGCACATATGATCAGATTTACCAAAAATGGTTCCCAGATACCACCCAAGGAAAAGTGAATTAAGGAGGGGAAAGAATGGCTGAGTTGCTGCAAACATATGGATCAACCTTCTTAGAAGGGTTTAAAATCACTATCTATTCAAGTGTGTTAGCTTTATTATTTAGTTTGATTATTGGAACACTGATGGCAATTTTTCAATTGTCAACGAACAAAGTGATCAGTGGACTAGCTAAAGCGTACGTGGAATTTTTTCGAAATATCCCATTGTTGATTATTGTGATGTTCTTTTATGTCGTCCTTCCGATCTATTGGATTAGTTTTGACGGCTTTCAAGCAGGGACGATCGGTTTGACGATCTATACTTCGGCATTTATTGCAGAAACCGTTCGTTCAGGGATTCAAACAGTGCCAAAAGGGCAAACAGAAGCGGGATTATCAGCTGGTTTGACCTATGCGCAAACGATGCGGTTTATTATTTTGCCGCAGGCTTTCAAGATCGTCGTACCACCATTAGGAAACCAATTTATTAATTTAGTAAAAAATTCATCGATTTTAGCTATCGTTGCTGGGTTAGATTTAATGTATCAAGGGGACTTAATTGCCAGTGAAACTTTCAACACTTTTGATACCTATATCATCGTGGGTCTTTTTTACTTAGTAATTACATTACCTTTGTCTTACTTGATGACATATTTAGAGAAAAAATGGGCAGTTCGTTCATAGGAAGGGAGAACAAAATGGATTTTAGTGGTGCTTTTTCATGGATGAATATCCGCTTCTTATTAGAAGGATTAAAAGTGACTGTGGAGGTTTCATTATTTTCAATCATCTTTAGTTTTTTGATTGGCGGGATTTGTGGTGTGGTTCGTTTTGCCAATATACCTTATCTTTCAAAAATACTAGGAATACTAATTGATATTATCAGAAATCTTCCATTGTTATTAATCATTTTCTTTACGTATTTTGCCTTACCACAAATCGGTATCCAAATGAATATTTTTTGGTCAGCCGTAGCAGCATTGACGATTTTTGAATCGGCTATGTTATCAGAAATTTTTCGAGCAGGGTTGAATGCCGTTCCTAAAGGACAAATGGAGGCTGGTCTTTCCACAGGATTGTCTTATGTAGAAACGATGAGAATCGTCGTTTTACCCCAAGCATTTAAATCAATGATCCCAGCAATCGTGAGTCAGCTGATTTCATTGATCAAGGATACATCATTAGCAGTGATCATTTCCTTACCTGAATTGACTCACCAAGCACGAATTGTTTACGGACAAAATACCAATTATGTATTGCCAATGTTTGTGGCAATGACATTGATGTATTTTGCTGTCTGCTATGCTTTATCCTTACTTTCTTCCTATTTAGAAAAAAGAAAGTACAGCTATTAGTCAAAAACTTAGCATGCTCGTTGTTCAATGAAAATTGTTCAGCGAGTATTTTTATTTGATTCGTCAATGTAAAACTTAGATCGTTTTTCTCTTCAACGATATTGTGAGAGAAAGTAGTCGTAGACAAAGATCAGCTTAAAAACATAGCTTACAGTTTTGTTCGTTCAGTTCATTTAAAAATATGGACTGTCTTGACAGTAGGAAGTATACTAAGTGTCGTTAGGTAAACGTATTGAAATGAGAGAATGCCTAACAGAGTTTGTGGTAACTATAATGGATAGATAGAGAAAGAGATGTTGTTAGATGGAAGAGATTATAAATGCTTTTCAAGCAAACCCGATATTTTCTACGGGATGTATTATTTTTATCATAGGTGTGTTAATTTTTTGTTTTGGAAGAAAATTATTTTTCGTTCGTTGGCTATTGGGAGATACCAGTATGTTCGGACAACTATTTTGGGGACTGATTTTATCAGGTATCGGACTAGCAATCATTGTCTATTATCGAATGTAATTGGACTAATTGTATACGAATGATCCATTGCTTGCGACAAACAGGAAATGGTAAAAAGAAAGAAGTTTCTGTAAGATTTTCTAGAAATTTAGTACATTTTTTGTGTAAGAGTTCGTTTATTTAGGAAAATGTCAAAAATGAATGAACAAATTGGTCGGTTAGAAAACCAGCTGTTCTGAACGACTGCTAAAGCAAAAAAGGGGAGCTTGCGTGAAGTAGAAGTACGATGTTCTAGTGGTCGATAGATCATTCAATCAACAATTTGTGACAAACAGAAGTGGATAAATTAAGAATCTTCAATTTTAATCTAGTATAGGCAGTCATCATCCATTCTCTATAAGTGGGTGATGACTGCTTTTTGACAGAATGGTTATCGGATAGTAACTCGAAAAACAACATGTTTAGTGATATCAGATGCCAAAAAATTCTTTCTGCAGAAATAAAAGTTACTTAGATACTCCTTTTTTCTGATAGTTTAACAAGGTAGTATATAACTTTTAAAGGAGAGAATAACATGCCAAATGATAAACAAAAAATAGCAGTAATACGGACAGGAAGTCAATATGCTATTGCTCTTCAACTAATCAAGGATCATAAGCTTGTGAGGGGAGAAGCTGATAGTTCGGAAAAGTTAGCAACATTAGGTAAAATTCTTTCTAACTATAAGAGAGATTCTGCAGAAGGGATTATCTCCTATCTTCCGCTTCTTCCAGAAGAGAAAAAACTGTTACGACAAAGGAACATCCAAATGAATAGTGATGATAGAATAGTAGTGGATGATAAAAATAAAACCTTTTATATTAACTACCTTAATCAAAAGTATGATTTAAGCAAAAAAGCAGTTTTGTCGAAAGAAACAAAACATGCACTAATTCAAGACCTTGATAAATTCTATTTCGATTCTTTGGACCTTAACAGGTTTACTTCCTTTATTTATGATTTAGATGTGATCGCTAGAAGAGATGTTCAGACACTCTTAAAGAAGCAAACGCCCAAGATAGAAAAATCAATAAAAAAGGCAAGAGAAGATATAGCGGTTGATCAAGTGAAAGAAAGATTTAAGATGAACAGACACTATACTGAAATTCCCCCAACACTAATGGTGCAATTTCAAGACGAGTTGAAAAAATCTGAATACATAAGCAAAAAGAGGCAAAAAATAGAAATTGAGAAATTAAAAAATGAATATAAGTCTCCAAGTAAACCAAATGAAAGACAGGAATATTTCAAGATGAGTGTAAAAGAATTTCTTGAAAAAGGAAGCTCAGAACAAAGAAGCCTTAATAAAAGAAAACGTGAGCAAGGAAAATCCGAGCAAGGAAGACTTACGAAAAAAAGAATTGAGCAATTAAAAACATCTGTACTACCAAAGTCACAGGCATATCTAAACAAAAAGGATCAATTTCAAAGATAGTGATCAATAAAACTCTAAAAATAATTACATAATAAATGAGTGTGGGATATTGATCTGATTAATATCCCACTTTTTATGGCTAAATTAAAACTGGGATTAAAAAATCAATGAAATATTATGAAAGGAATTGTTATGTATAGGAATACTCAAATATAATTTCATGATGCATTTTTCTTTGAAAATACTATTCTTGACCTTGTATTCTCAGAAATTAAAAGTAATAACCTAGAATTTTAATCAATTAAATGGTATTAAATTGCAAAATTTTCTTTTCTTGGAAATAAAAGTTTTCTTATGTATTTTTTTTTCTGATAAATTGATGAAGCAGTACATAAAATTTTAAAGGAGAGAATAACATGCCAAACATGGAACAGAAAAAAGAAACAAATCAAAAAATTGCAAATAATGAAAGCGAACGACCTCGAAATACTTTGTATAATCATGCTACTATAGCTTTTCAACTAATCGAAGAGTGTAAGCTTGAGGAGGGTGAACCTGTTAGTTTGGAAACATTAGCAGCAATAGGTGAATTTCTTTCTGAACTTAAAGATGATGTAGCAGAAGGGGTCATCCAACGACTTCCACTTCATCCAGATGAGAGCAAACTCATACAACCAAACAACCTAATAGAGACCCAAAATACAATAGAAGTAACTAGCCAAAATAAAACTTTTTATATTGACTACCTTAAGACAAGGCATAAGATTCACTCAGATACACGTTTGCCGAAGGAAACAAAAGATGCACTAATTGGAGACCTTAATAAATTTAAGTTTAATCCCTTGACTCCTGATACGTGTATAGCATTTATTCATGATCTAAAAATAATCGCTGAACAGGACGCTAAGGAACTTATAGAAAATCAAACCTCAAGAGTGGAAAAATTAATTGAAGAAAGAAAAGAAAATGAAGCGGTTAAGCAAGCGATAGCAAGTTTTATGAAGAATAGACACTTTACTAAACTTAACCCCACCATATTAAAGCAATTCATAGATGAGTTGGAGAATAGACCAAGAATAAGCCGAGAGAGACGAGAAAAAGAAATTGAGAAGTTTAACCCGTTACATAGATAACAATCAATAAACTCTAAAAATGATTACATGATAAATGAGTGTGGGATATTAATCAGAAAAAATTTGATTAATATCCCACTTTTTATGGCTAAATGAAAACTGGGACAGAAGAATCACTTCTGATTCTATACCCTCAAAAAAAGTTAGACAAAAATAATCAGAGGGCTGATAAAATAAGGATTCTCACGTCATTTATTTTTTATATCTGTCATCAAGCGTCTTACTGTATAGCGGAAACAGTATCCGTTGAAATGCGGGAAAGAGAATCAAATAAAAAAAGAAATTACCTATACCATGGGCGAGATCAAAAGGAAGTCCTTGAAAATAGTAAGCCCAAAAAGAGGGAAGTTGATAGATGAAAGTTTCAATTCGTGAAACAATCAAACCGTAAATTAATCCACAAATAAAGCTCAAAATTGCTTGAATAGTCACATGCTTAGCGACTATAGGTAACTGATTCATCCAATGAAAAAACAAAACAATCCCGCTGAAGGCGAGCATTTGACTGATTGTCCAAGTCCCTAATCCTAAATATAGATTAGTGATGAATAAGCTCAATATGGAGACGATTAAAGCATCTGTTAAAGAACCAAATGCCGCAAGTAGTAAAAGAATTGCTGTCATAGGTTGAATATTTGGTAACCAAGCAAAAAAAAGTCTGCCTACGACACAGGCAGCAATTAATAATGACAAATAAGCAAATTTGTGAATCGTAAAGTAAGGTTTTTGTTTAAATGTGTTCATCTTTTGAGGCTGCTCCTTCACTGATAATAGTTCTCATTATATCATAAATTTTTTTTATTACAAGATTGAAAAACACATTATGTAGTGTGATAATAATTAACAGACACTATATATAGTGTTTTTTATGATAAGGTGGCGATGGAATGGGAATTTATTCAAAAAAATATATAGAAAAACTTAATCAGGATATACGGAATTATCCAGAGGTCAAACCTATTGATCCACAAATGAAACTGACATTTGAAGGGATTTCACGCTTGGTCATGTTGGATCGATATACTTACAAAGATCCACATAATCAGACGTTAACCATAGGTGATCTAGTCGTCTTGACGGTACATGCGGATCCACAATACCCGGCTCGTGGAATTGGAACGATCATTCAGCACTCTGGAGACGATTTAACGATCGAAGTGGAAGAGGAATTTTGCTCCTCTTTGACTGATCCTGAAGAAATAGCTCGTGGATTCGTTAAAAGAAACAAAAGTGAAGTTGAAAAACCTTTAGAGCTGTATTATGAACAAATTGCTGCTCGAGTTGCTTTCGGAATTAGTCAAGTCGAGGGCGATAGAAAAGCTGAATTTTTTGAAGATTTTTACAAACAATTGACTGAACAAAATTTGATTCCTGCAGGAAGGGTGTTATATGGTGCTGGTACGCAATCAGAAGTCACATACTTTAATTGTTTTGTCATGCCATTTATTCAAGATTCTCGTTCTGGTTTAGCAAAACACCGAGAAGAAGTCATGGAAATCATGAGTCGTGGTGGTGGAGTAGGAACGAATGGCTCAACCTTGAGACCAAAATCAGCTGTCGTACATGGCGTAAATGGAAAATCTTCTGGTGCTGTTTCTTGGCTCAATGATTTAGCTAATCTCACCCATTTAGTCGAGCAAGGAGGAAGTCGCAGAGGGGCGCAAATGATCATGCTCAATGATTGGCACCCAGATATTTTTGAATTTATTATTTCAAAAATCCAGAATCCGTTGATCCTGCAACAGTTGATAACTACAAGTCAAAATCCCCTAATCAAACAATTAGCAAGCGAGAAACTAGCTTTTTCTCCTTTAACTCAAGAAGAAAGGGAGCTATTTGAAGTCTTGGTTAAGGAAGAGGGGCTTTTGCAATTTGCAGAACATGCTTTCATCAAAGAGGCTAAGCAAAAATTAAAAATGGGTGGAAGTTATAGTGTCAAAGATCCTGACTTCTTAACAGGGGCGAATATTTCAATCTGTCTGACAAAGGAATTCATGGCAGCTGTCGCACAAGATAAGACCTATGATTTGCGTTTTCCTGCTATTGACGAGTATACAGAAATAGAAATGGCTGATTATGATCAACATTGGGCTGAAATCGGTGATGTTCGTGAGTGGGAAGCGACAGGACGTAAAGTGAAAGTTCATCAAACAATTCGAGCCAGAGAGCTTTGGGAATTGATCACTTACTGTGCTACTTATTCTGCGGAACCAGGGATCTTTTTTATTGATAACGCCAATGAGATGACTAATGCTGCTGCCTATGGACAAAAAGTCGTTGCAACAAATCCTTGTGGAGAACAGCCATTGACACCGTATGCGGTATGTAATCTTGCAGCTATCAATTTAGCGAATATGGTAGATGAGCACCAAGAAATCGATTTTCAAAAAGTTGCAGAAGTGGTTAGAACCAGTGTACGTTTCCAAGATAATGTTATTGATGCGACCCCTTATTTTTTTGACAAGAATGAGCAACAAGCAAAAGGGGAACGTCGTATTGGTTTAGGGGTGATGGGCTTAGCCGACTTATTGATCTATTGCGGCAAAACGTATGGCTCTAAAGAAGGAAATGCGTTAGTCGATCAATTGTTTGAAACGATTGCCGTTACAGCTTATCAAACGTCGATCGAATTGGCAAAAGAAAAAGGAAGTTTTCCTTATTTAGTTGGTAAGAACGAAGAAGAAACACGACAATTACGTGAGCGTTTTATCCATTCTGGGTATATGAAAAAGATGCCAGAACATATTAGGCAAGGTGTCTTAACTTATGGAATCCGTAATTCACACTTATTAACCGTTGCACCAACTGGCTCGACAGGTACGATGACTGGTGTTTCCACGGGATTGGAACCTTATTTCTCTTTTTCCTACTTTAGAAGCGGTCGCTTAGGAAAATTCATTGAAGTACACGCTGAAATCGTTGACGAATATCTAGCGAAACATCCAGAGGCAGATGCCTCAGAGTTACCGGAATACTTTGTCTCAGCAATGGAGCTTTCACCAGAAGCTCACGTGGATGTCCAATGTACGATCCAACGATGGGTTGATAGCTCCATTTCCAAAACAGTCAACGCACCTAAGGGATATCGTGTTAAAGAAGTAGCTGATATTTACGAACGACTTTATCAAGGTGGGGCAAAAGGCGGTACGGTATATGTTGACGGTAGCCGAGATTCACAAGTCCTGACTTTATCAGCGGAAGAAAATAGTTTTACCGATGAGCTAGTAACATCAGAGGTACACCCAGATGTTTTGCTAACAGAAGCTTCAAACGACTCAGCAACGAGTGAAGAGCGCTGTCCGATTTGTCATGAAGGTACAATTGAAGAAATCGGAGGTTGCAGTACTTGCACCCATTGTAAAGTACAACTAAAGTGTGGATTATAAGTTTAAAAAGGAGCATGGTACCATGAAAATCTATACTAAAAGTGGTGATGCTGGGATGACTAGTATTATCGGAGGACAACGGCTAGCTAAGTCAGCTTCTCGTGTTAGAGCTTATGGAAGTGTGGATGAAATCAACTCTTGGGTAGGAACGATCGTTGCAGAATTAGATCCTGATAAATTTGCACTTTTGATCGAACAATTAATCCAACTTCAACGATTACTATTTGATATCGGAACAGATTTTGCCACACCAACGGAAGTCAAAGAACGGATCGTGACTAAAAAAGATTTGGAGAAAATGGAAGAAATGATTGATTTTTATCAAGAAAAACTACCGGTGATCGACAAATTTATTTTGCCTAGTGGACATCCAGTAGCAGGGCATTTCCATCTTGCCCGAACAGTGACCCGAAGAGCGGAACGTGAAATCACTGAATTGATTTTGGAAGAAACAGAAACGAATCAAATGAGCTATAAACTGATTAATCGGTTATCGGATCTCTTTTTTGTCTTGGCACGTTATGTCAATGTGGTTTATCATATTAAAGAACCATTCTATGAGCGAGCTGGGAAAGTATTCCATTAATTATTATCAGACCTTACTGTTTGAATTAAAATCTAACTGTCTAAGAATCATATCTATAATGTTTAAAGTGATAACTTAAGTTAATTCTTTTTACAAATTAATAAATAGGAGTGTTTTTTTTGAAGAAATTTATAGTATTATTAGCTGCTTTATCAAGTATGATCGTTATGACTGGTTGTCAATCACCTACCACGACAGAACAATCAAGCGCTCAATCACAAGCCACTACAAAAAAAGTGACCATCACTTTGCAAGAAGAGGGAAAAGAACTATCGGCAAAAAACGTTACTTACCAACCAAATCAGACCTTGTTGGAATTACTAAAAAAACAGTTTTCAGTGAAAGAAGACAATGGTTTTGTGACGGCAATTGATGGGCATGCACAAGACAAAGATAAAGGATTATATTGGACGTTCACAATCAACGGCAAAATGGCGGAAAAAGGAGCAAATGATATTAAATTATCACCTAACGATCAGATAGTGTTCAATTTAGCAACATTCAAGTAAGAGTGTAACAGTTCAAAAATTAACTTGAGCGTGCGGTCAAAGTATTCGTATGAACAAGCTGAAAAAACGAAAAGCAGTTATTCTGATTTTCGTTTTTTTTTTGATTAGTTTTAATATATGTTAAAAAAAGGTTTTTGGTCAATAAGAACTGATAAGTTGCGCAAAATTAAATCTGGGTCAGAATGTACCTCATGCTATCTCAGCTTTTTTGTTCTTTCACATTGTCTCATAAATTGATCAAAAAGCTTCTAATTTTCATGTTGATATTGATTTGAATTTGCAGGCTACATGTTCTTCTGTTTTTATAAAGTAATACTATTTTTGCAAATCACCGCACGTGGATGCCAAATATTCAAAAAATTATTTTTAAAGAAATAGTTAGGTATAGCAGTACCTAAATAAAATTCTGTTGATGTAGAATCCTTTGAGAATACTATTTATGACCAAATATTCCCAGAGATTAAAAACGATAATCTAGATTTTGAATAAATGCAATAGTATTAAATCCCAAGAATTTCTTTGTTTAGAAATAAAAATTTTGATGTCCTTTTTTTTCTGATAAATTTATAAAGCGTATATAAAATCTCAAAGGAGAAAACAGCATGCCAGACAAGGAACAGAATATAAATAAAAACAATGAAGAGAAAGTTAGCATACAGTCCCAAGATCAGCGTGGTTTTTTTTATAGACTATTCAATAAGTATAAATTTACGAAAAAGAAACGTACTGATCTGGAAACATCAGCAGCATTGGATAAAGATCTTTCTAAAGATCATCAAGCTTCAACTGAAGAAATTCCCTCCTATCTAAAATCTCTTCTAGAAGAGAAAAATCTGTTAAAACAAAGAAATATAGAAATAAATAGTAATAATAGAACCTTTTTTATTAACTATCTTAATGAAAAACATAGACTTAATTCAAACATGCCTTTGTCGGAAGAAACGAAAGCTGCACTAATTGAAGACCTTGATAAATTCTATTATATTCCTTTAAAAACTAGTACGTGTCATAACTTTATTTTCGATCTGAATATAACTAGAAGGGAATTAACTAGGCTTAAAGATGATCAATTTCTAAAGGTGAATGAATTAATAGCGCAGCTAACAGATGATGCTACTATAGCTATTACAAATAAATACCAACTTTTAGAGAACCACACTGTCTCCGAAGAAAAACTAGAGGCAATAGCAAATGAGGTCATGGATTTAAATCTTGATGAGGAAATGAAAAGGGCGGTTATAGCTAAACTTGAACTATTAAAAGAAGATCGAGCCACTCTTCGGAAAATATACAGAAAAAAACAAGACACATTGAAAACACAGGAAAGTAAGACAGATGCTAATTTAAAAGAGATTACAAATCTTGTCATGAGAATAGAAGAAAAAGAAGCACTTCGGGATATAATCAGAGAAAGAGCGAAACAACAAACAGATAAAAAACAAGAAAATGAAGCAGACATTAAAATAAATGGGAAGACTATAGCTGAAGTAGTGGATGACAACGCGCTTTTGTTATCTCGAGCAATGAACACTGCATTAGCACTTAAAGAGAACCAAAAGGTAGAACCCAAAATGCTATCTACGATGGCGGAATTTATTGGTAGCAGAAAACTTAATGAAATAAATAGACGCAATATACCTTATATGCTTACTCTCACTAACGAAGATAAAAAAGAGCTTAATGAAATAATCAATGGAAAAACAACTTTGCTAAGTAAGCTTCCCGAACTAGATAGAACAAACCCAAATCCAATAGATCAAGTTCCATTACCATTGAATCAAAGACTAAGTAATCGAGGATCGGAACAAAATACTCTACCAAAACCAAACAAAAATATAAAACAAATGAATTCTTTATCTCAAGGGTCAGCTGAAGTTAGTCGATAAACCATAATTGCTCAGAGACTGGGACAAAACTTGTCTCAGTCTCTTCTAGTATCTCTAAAACGAATCGCAATCATTCATGATAAGTGTAGATAAAGAGCAATCTTCATCTGCTAAAAACAACTAACTTAAGATCATTAAGTCAAACTAGTGATTCTTTAGATCGACTGTGTGAGCTATTCAAGCTTTATGGATAGAAGTACAAAGGTAGTACTTGAAAAATCACCTTAAAAAGTCCACAATAAGGAAGATAGAATTTATTGAGAAAAAGGATGATACTATTGACTGATAATCGCCCGATTGGTTTTATTGATTCAGGTGTTGGTGGATTGACGGTGGTCAAAGAAGCATTGAAACAATTACCAAATGAAAATATCTTATATGTTGGAGATACTGCCCGTTGCCCCTATGGTCCTAGACCGGCAGAACAAGTGATCGAATTTACTTGGGAAATGACGAATCATTTGGTGGAACAAAACATCAAAATGTTAGTGATTGCCTGTAATACTGCTACTGCGGTTGCTTTAGAAGAAATCAAGGCGGCACTTCCTATTCCAGTCATTGGTGTGATCTTACCTGGGACAAGAGCAGCTGTTAAACAAACAAGAAATAAACAAGTAGGGATTATTGGAACCCTCGGAACGATCAAAAGTCGTGCTTATGAAACAGCGCTGAAAACGAAGGTACCTGAACTTGCCGTGACTAGTTTGGCTTGTCCAAAATTCGTTTCGGTAGTGGAAAGTAATGAATATCATTCGTCAGTGGCAAAAAAAATCGTTGCCCAGACACTAGCGCCATTGGTTACTAAGAAAATCGATACATTAGTATTGGGTTGTACCCATTACCCTTTGTTACGTCCGATTATCCAAAACGTTATGGGAGAAAGTGTAACATTAATCGATTCAGGTGCAGAGACTGTCGGGGAAGTTTCGATGTTGCTGGACTATTTTGAAATCAGCAATTCAGTCAATGAGGGGCGGACGTTATGCCAATTCTATACGACTGGTTCAGCTAAGCTTTTTAAAGAGATTGCACAAGATTGGTTGATGCTCGATCAGTTGAATGTTGAGCATATTGAATTAGGAGGAAAATAACAGATGCGTCACGATGGAAGACAACCTCAGCAGTTAAGAAAAATAAAGATTGAAACAAATGTTTTTAAACATCCAGAAGGTTCTGTTATGATTCACTTTGGTGATACGATCGTCAATTGTTCTGCTACGATTGAAGAAAACGTTCCGCCATTTTTAAGAGAAACAGGAACTGGTTGGGTAACAGCAGAATATAGCATGTTGCCACGTGCGACTCATACTAGAAATCGAAGAGAAAGCAGCAAAGGAAAACTTTCAGGACGCACAATGGAAATCCAACGGTTGATTGGTCGTTCGTTAAGAGCGGTCGTTGATCTGAAAAAGTTAGGCGAACGTAGTATTATCATTGATTGCGATGTTTTGCAAGCAGATGGTGGGACAAGAACGGCTAGCATCACAGGAGCTTTTATTGCGTTAAAATTAGCAGTCGAAAAGTTACTTCAAACAAAAGTTTTACGTGAAGATCCAGTTATTGAACATTTAGCTGCTATCAGTGTTGGGATTTTACCCGATCAGACATGTGTGGCAGATTTAGATTATGAAGAAGATGCTGCAGCGCTAGTCGATATGAATCTAGTCATGACTGAATCTGGCAAATTTGTCGAGATTCAAGGAACTGGGGAAGAAGCAACCTTTGATGGTGAACAATTAAACGATCTGCTCTTTTATGGAAAAACAGCGATTGAGCAATTGATTCTTGAACAAAAAAATGTCTTGTTCGAGCAACGAGCAGAAAGAGAGGACGATTTGAAGACGATCGTTATTGCTACCAAAAATGCTGGGAAAGCAGAAGAATTTAAAGCGATGTTTGGCAAAGCTGGTTATGAAGTCAAAACATTGTTTGACTATCCTGAATTACCTGATGTAGAAGAAACTGGTTCAACGTTTGAGGAAAATGCTCGTCTGAAGGCGGAAACGATTGCTTATTTGTTGAATCAACCTGTATTAGCTGATGACTCTGGTTTGAAAGTAGATGCTTTAGGTGGCATGCCAGGAATCTACTCTGCACGATTTGCCGGTGAACACAAAAGTGACGCAGGAAACAATGCGAAATTACTTTATGAGATGACGGAGATTCCAGATGAGAAAAGAACGGCGCAATTTCATTGCACCTTGGTTTTTGCTGCACCGGATAAAGAAAGTCTAGTGGTGGAAGCGCAATGGCCAGGAAAAGTAGGAAGAATCCCAAGAGGAGACAACGGCTTTGGGTAT
The DNA here is from genome assembly GCF_050530455.1 of Enterococcus sp. DIV1208. Lineage (NCBI taxonomy): Bacteria > Bacillati > Bacillota > Bacilli > Lactobacillales > Enterococcaceae > Enterococcus > Enterococcus sp. DIV1208. Next base: position 1,231,845 of record NZ_CP172887.1, read on the forward strand.
GATCCACTATTTATTCCTGACGGTTCAACTGAAACTGCAGCCGAAATGTCAAGTGAAGAAAAAAACCAAGTCAGCCACCGGGCACAAGCAATGAAAAAATTGAGCCAAGTATGGCAAAGCTGGTTGGAAGGTGAAAACAAATGAAATATTTAGTTGTCAGTGATAACCATGGTGATCGGGAAATCTTAGCTGATCTAGTTGCTCGTTATCAAACGAAAGTGGATTTCTTCTTTCACTGTGGCGATTCAGAATTATCGCCAGAAGATCAATTGTGGACGCACTTCCATGTAGTCAAGGGAAATTGTGATTTCGGACCGGGATTTGTTGAAAAAGAGTGGGTTGATACTGGGAAAGATAAAATATTTATCACTCATGGACATTTGGCAAATGTTCGTTTTGGTCTTACTCAATTAGCGCTTGAAGCGCAAGCCAACCAAGCAACAATGGTCTTTTTTGGTCATACGCATCAAATTGGTTGTGAGGTAGTAGAAGGGGTCTTGTATTTGAATCCTGGAAGCATTTCGCAACCACGAGGACCGATCCAAATCCCTTCTTATGCCTTGATTGAACACAGTGGAGAACAAGTCAATGTTCAATATTATAATCGAGCGCATCAACCTGTCGAGGAACTGGCTTTCACTTTTTCCTTGTAAGCAAAAAATCTCTAATTTTTACTAAAATCTCGATTTTTTATATGAATTTTGCATCCGTTTTCGGTAAAATAATAATGTTGAAATGAAATTGAAATGGAGGCCCTCCAATGATTGGACCGATTGTAAGAGAGTTATTGCTACAAAATCGAGAGACTTTTTTGATCTCAGCTGAAAATGTAGCGAATGTCATGTATCAACATCCATTATCACATGGTTTGCTTGTTTTATCGAAAGTAGGTTATACGAAGATCCCTGTACTAGGAAAAGATGACCGTTTTGTGGGATTAGTTAGCTTATCTGATGTCGTCAATAAAATGATCGATCTACAAACGATCAGCATGGACCCATTAGAAGGACTAACCGTTGCAGATGTAATGGAAACGAATGTTGCAACGATCGATGAAAATTGGGAACTAGAAGAAGTTCTCCATTTATTAGTTGATTCACCTTTTCTACCGGTTGTTACAGAAGACAAAGTTTTTAAAGGGATCATTACTCGAAAAGAACTACTAAAGGCAGTCAACTATATGGTGCATGAATTGGAACGACGAAACATTGTTTCGCCTAAAGTCGAAGAATTAAAAGAAAAGTTAGACATCGTTAGTTAACGATTAAAGCAAAAAAGATTGAGACTGATTACACTTATTTCTCCATTAAGGTCATTTAATGGAAAGCGTAAGGAATCGTCTCAATCTTTTTTATTTCAAGCTGATCGGGCTGTTAGGAATGGTAAATCCTGCTGTTGTCAATTCTTTTACATAAGAACTCAAAAATTCTTCTTTCAAAACAAATTGTTTTCCATTCAAGGCATAACAAATGGTTCGAATCGCAAAATTACTGTTCCCTAAATCGACTAATCCAAAAATTGTTGGTTCAGTTTGTAAGTCGTCTTGGTATTTTTCAGCTAATCGTTGATTTACACGATCGATGATTTCGTAGATAGAATCATAGCCTTCTTCCGGCACGATGCGAATATCAAGTAGAACTTGCATATTCGCTCTGGATAGGTTGCTGATAGTCGTGATGTTTCGATTGGGAATAAAGTGAACCGTACCGTCTACAGCCTTTAGCTGTAACGTCCGAATACCGACAGAAGCCACTGTTCCTTCAATTGACAGATTTGCTAATTTTACATAATCTCCGACATCCATTTGTTGTTCCATAATAATGAAAAAGCCAGTAATCACATCACTCATAAAGCCTTGTGCGCCCAATCCAATTGCTACCCCAGCAATTCCCGCTCCTGCCAACAATGAACCAATCGGAACACCAATGACGGATAAAATCGCATAAATAAAGAAAAAACCCATCGTGTATTGGAAAATCGTATTTAACAGACTGTGTAACGTTTTTAAACGACTTTCATTCAAAACCGATTTCTTAGAATATTGTTTAAAAGATTTATCAATTAAATATTTTCCGACACGGTTGAGTATGGCAAATAAAAGAATTAAAAAAACTAAATAAAGTCCTTTTTGGATGAAGGTTGCAAAAATTGCATCCCAATCGATCGTATTCCAGAAACGTTGAAAAGCATTCACTTGGTGGACTGCTTGGTCAGTTAATGTTTCACCTGTGGAAGTGGTTGCTGTTGTCGCTAGTTGTAAAAACATAAGATCCTCTTTTCTAAAATATATACTCACTACTGTATTGTAACAAGAACAAGGGAAAAAGAAAATCAGCAAAACTGTTTCAAATTTCAGAAATTTTCCAAAAAATAAAATGACAAACCTCAAGGATAGTGCTAAAATATTCACAAAACAAAGATAGGTGGAATGAATATGCAATTGGATTGGAATAATTTAGGTTTCTCATATATCAAAACTCCTTGGCGTTACGTTGCAAAGTGGAAAGATGGTCAATGGGAAAAAGGAGAATTGACGGAAGACAACTATTTAACAATCCATGAAGGTTCTCCAGCGCTTCATTATGGACAACAATGCTTTGAAGGATTAAAAGCTTACCGAAGAAAAGATGGCAAGATCAATCTTTTTCGACCAGATCAAAACAGCCGTCGTTTGAATCAAAGTGCTAGACGGTTATTGATGCCGATGGTACCAGAAAAAATGTTCATTGAAGCTGTGAAAGACGTAGTCAAAGCGAACGAAGCATTTGTACCACCTTATGGAACAGGCGCAACATTATACTTACGTCCTTTTCTGATTGGTGTCGGTGAAAACATTGGTGTGCACCCAGCGCCAGAGTACTTATTTGTCGTTTTCTGTACACCAGTTGGTGCTTACTTTAAAGGTGGTTTGAAACCAACGAACTTTATCGTATCAGAGTACGACCGGGCAGCACCTAATGGAACAGGGGCAGCAAAAGTAGGAGGGAACTATGCAGCTAGTCTGTTGCCAGGTACACAAGCGAAGGAATTAGATTATTCAGACTGCGTGTATTTAGATCCTGCTACTCACACGAAAATTGAAGAAGTCGGGGCAGCGAATTTCTTTGGTATTACTAAAGATGGGCAATTTATCACACCGCAATCGCCATCGATTTTACCAAGTATCACGAAATATTCACTCTTACAATTGGCTGAAGAGCGTTTAGGCTTAACTGCTGTCGAAGGGGATATCTTTATTGATCAATTAGACCAATTTGCCGAAGCAGGAGCGTGTGGCACAGCAGCGGTCATCTCACCGATCGGAGGGATCTATTATCAAAATAACTTACATGTTTTCCATAGCGAAACAGAAGTTGGTCCTGTAACTAAACGATTGTATGATGAATTGACAGGGATCCAGTTTGGCGATGTAGAAGCGCCTGAGGGTTGGATCGAAGTAGTCGAATAAACAACAGTATAATCTAGTAAAAAAGAGATACTACGATTTCTAGGACAGATATAGATGATCTGTCCTAGTTTTTTTATAAAATTAGTTTTACAAGCTTTCTTGCCACATACTACTTTAGAAGAGTTTATCCATCACCAAATAGAAGATACAATTTCACTCATATTAAAATATAAACTATTTATATTTTAACAATCAAATGGCTTGTAATCTGCCACAATAATCTAGATAGGCATATTTCATGCGTATCATCGTCTGGGTCTCATATTTTCTTTAGGGATCAATCAAAATAAGACGACCCAATATTGATAAGCCTATCAATAGTAGGTCGTCGTTTAAAGTTTATTTGAAACCGGTGAGTTCGTTAGTGTTAAACGAATTTTTCCGTTATCTTACTTAAATAAAAAGCGATTCGTGTTGTTTTAAATGGGATGACTAAAGTAAATAGGGTTCTCTTAAGATAAGTGGACACCTTTATCTACATAAACAATGTCGCCAATCATTCCGCTTGATAATGGGCTAATTAAAAAGGCACAGGCATTCCCGACTTCTTCGATCGTCACACCTTGTTGATCTGGTGTACGTGATTCAGATAATTGGATCAATTTTTGGTAATCTTTCACGCCAGTAACCGCTAATGTTTTGATCGCCCCAGCTGAAATACCGTTGACACGAATGCCTTTAGGAGATAGTTCTGCAGCTAAGTAACGGATGGCTGCTTCTAAAGATGCTTTTGCAATTCCCATCATGTTGTAGTTAGGAATAGCGCGTTCTGATCCTAAATAAGACATGCTTACAATTCCGCTGTTATGTGCTAGATACTTTTGTGCATATTTTGTTACAGCGATTAATGAATAGCTACTGATATCTTGCGCTAATTGATAGCCATCACGTGAGATATCGGATACGTTTCCTGATAATTCTTCTTTGTTTGCGTATGCGATCGCGTGTACTAGGCCGTGGATTTCTCCAGCATATTCGCCGATTGCATCCATTGCTTTTTCAATACTTTCATCACTTGATACATCACATTCCACCGTAAAGGCATCTTCGCCGACTAATTTAAGCAATGATTTTTTCATGCGTTCATTTTGATAAGTATAGATGATCTCAGCACCTTGTTTCATCATTGCTTCGGCACAACCCCAAGCAATACTACGCTTATTTGCGACGCCCATAATGACGATTTTCTTTCCTTCTAAAAAAGACATATTGACACTCCTTTGATCTTAAAAAGATTTAATAGGTTGTATAATAAACAATAATTGCAAAATAATAACCTCTTGATTTTCTATTATTAGTCAAAATGCTTTGATTGTCAAACTATTTTTTTTAATAATAAAAAAAGATTGCTAAAAATTTAAGAATATGATACTTTGATAATCAAAGTAATAATCAAGGCAATTAGCCAAAAGAAGGAGTATATTATGTCTTACGTATTATCAGCTACTGAAGTAATGGACTTGATTCCCAATCGTTATCCAATATGCTATATCGATTATGTCGATACCTTAGAACCAGGAAAGAAAATCGTCGCAACGAAAAATGTAACGATCAATGAAGATTTCTTCCAAGGACACTTTCCTGATAATCCAGTAATGCCTGGTGCATTGATTCTAGAAACCTTAGCGCAAGCTGGATCGATTCTGATTTTAAAATCAGAAGAATTTTTAGGCAAAAGAGCGTATATCGGTGGGATTAACAAAGCGAAATTTCGCCAGAAAGTGGTTCCTGGTGACGTGATGAAATGTCATTTTGAAATCACAAAAATGAAGGGTGCAGTAGGGACCGCTTTATCTGCGGCTTATGTCGAGGATAAAAAAGTTTGTGAGTGTGAGTTTACTTTTATTGTGAACAAAGATGCTTAATTGGGTAAAGCGGCTTTTTTTATAAAAGCAGAATTTACAAGGACCCAGTTATCAGTAAAAGCCGAAGAACAGCGAAGGGCAATGGAATACCTTTCGTTATTCTTCGGCTTTTACTTAATGATTCGTCTTATGATTCTTTCGCTTCTTGTAAAATATTGATTTTTTCAATTTTAACCGCTTCTTTTGGTTTATCTGAGGCATCTGTTTCAACCTCTGCGATTTTATCTACAACGTCCATTCCTTCGATGACTTGTCCAAAGACCGTATATTCACCATCTAAACTAGGATAGCCACCATTTTTATACGCATTGATGATTGCTTGAGGGTAATCATCTTTTAATAGTCCGTCATGCATATCATCTGAGTTTTGGACGATAAAAAATTGGCTCCCATTACTGTTAGGATCTTGGGCACGTGCCATGGATAAAGCTCCGCGGATGTTGTAAAGCTGGTTAGATATTTCAGTTTCAAATCCTTTGCCCCAAATACTTTCACCGCCAGTACCATCCCCTTTAGGATCGCCTCCTTGGATCATGAAATCTTTGATCACTCGGTGGAAAGTCAAGCCATCGTAATAGCCATCTTTAGCATGTGTCATAAAATTCTCAACTGCTTTAGGGGCCAATTCAGGGAATAATTTCATTTTGATTGTCCCTTTTGATGTGACCATCTCAACCAGATCTTCATTGGCAGCGACCTCATTGCTCAATTGAGGAAGAGGGAGTGCGTTTAAATCGACACTTTCTTTTGTACTGCTTTCCGTTGTTTTTTCTGTTGAACTTGTTGTTTCAGAAGTGTTTGTTTTTGGTTCACTTTGATTACACCCTGCTGCAAATAGTAGGGTTGCAACCAATCCCATACTTAAAAGAAGTTTTTTTGTTTTCATTTTTGGTTCCTTTCAAAGATAATCAGTTTGTTATCTATAATGATAACAAATAATGATCAATTTACCTATTCTTTTTCTCATAATTTCTTCGTTTATGATCACTTTTCTCAAAGGTGTAGACCATTTAAAGCGCTTTTGTTATAATGTAAGTGGATACAAAAAAGATTTTGGGAGGATTCAACTGATGGGAAAATTAGGTATTTCGATTTATCCGGAACGTTCAACGTTCAAAAAGGACAAAGCATATTTGGATTTAGCACATAAATATGGATTCAAACGTGTATTTACTAGCTTATTACAAATAGAAGATGACAAAGAAAAGGTTTTAGCTGATTTTTCTAAAGTTGTGGAATATGCGAACCAATTAGGAATGGAAGTTATGGTAGATATCAATCCAGCATTATTTGAACAATTAGGGATATCCTACGATGATCTTTCCTTTTTTCATAAGATGGGAGCGTACGGCATCCGTTTAGATATCGGGTTTACGGGAGCTGAAGAAGCAAAAATGACACGTAATCCATACGGTATTAAGATTGAGATCAATATGAGTTCTGGAACTAGTTATGTTGACAACATCATGAGTTATTCTCCGAATACTAATAATTTGTTAGGGTCTCATAATTTTTACCCTCATCGCTATTCTGGTTTGAGTTATGATCATTTTGTGTATTGCTCAGAAAAATTTAGAAATTATAATTTGAATACAATGGCATTCGTCAATTCTCAAACCGCTGATTTCGGACCATGGCCAACGCAAGACGGTTTGTGTTCGCTTGAAGATCATCGAAACTTAGAGATTTCTACACAAGTCAAGCACTTGATGCTGACGGGTTTGATCGATGATATTTCTATCGGCAATGCTTATGCGAGCGAGGAAGAACTAAAAGCGATGGCAGAAGCATTTAATGCAGATTATCCAACATTGAAAGTAGATGTTGAAGAAGATATCACCGAAGATGAACGGATTTGTTTGTTTGATAATCTCCACAGCTATCGTGGTGATCGTTCAGAATATATCCTTCGTTCAACAATGACACGGATCTACTATAAAGATAAACCATTCCCACCACATAATACCCGGGACATGTCTCGCGGGGATGTCTTGATTGATAATGTGGGGTATGACCAATACAAAGGTGAAACTCAAATTGCGCTAAAAGAGATGAAAAATGACGGTCGTGTGAATGTAGTCGGACGTATTTCAGAAGATGAATTGTTCTTATTAGACTTCTTAAAACCGTGGTCAAGTTTTAAAATGATCGAAAATAAAAAATAATGGTTCCTAACTTTTAAACTATTTTTGTTTAAAAGCTAAGAACCATCGGGGAAACTTCAAAGCCGGTTAATTCTACTGGTTTTGAAGTTTTTTTGTAAAAATGATTGAAAAATTGATTAGTCTAAATAATTTGTCAAGGTGTTATGTCTCTGAGATAACAAGACTGATCTTGATAGATTAGTTGTGTGAAGATGGTTTTTTTTCAACCATTTATAATGAAATTTGAAGAGAAATGGGTGATGTGGAGCTTTATATTTACTCTTGGAAGGATTGCATCGAATAACTTCTTTGTTTATACTTAATCAAGAATTAGTATTAATAATGGAATAAGGAAGGAAAGCGATGAAACTTTTGACAAAAATAGTAATCGGAATTGCTATTGTCGTGATAGTGGTTCTATTATTTGCAGGCAACTATTTTTATAATTATGCAGTTGTCCCATCAGAAAAGGATTTTTTAGAAAACGATACGCCGGGAACTTCTCAAACAACAAAAGAAAACGAGGCGACAAAGTGGTTCAATCAGAAAGAGAATCGCACTTACTGGCATCTAACATCAACAGATCATTTGAAATTGTCTGCGATCTATCTGCCAGCAGAAAAGAAAAGTGATAAAACAGTTATTGTTGCCCATGGTTATATGGGGAATGCAGAAACAATGGCAAATTATGCAAAAATGTTTCATGATTTAGGCTACAATGTGTTAGTTCCAGATGCTCGAGGCCACGGGCGTAGTGAAGGGGATTATATCGGATTCGGTTGGCCAGAGCGAAAAGATTACGTCCAATGGATCGATAAAATCATAGCAGAAACAGGGCAGTCGCAACAAATCGTGCTTTATGGAGTAAGTATGGGTGCTGCAACTGTGATGATGACGAGCGGTGAGAAGCTACCAAATAACGTGAAAGCGATCATCGAAGACTGTGGGTATTCGTCAGTTGATGAAGAACTTGCATATCAACTAAAAGATATGTTCAACTTACCTTCTTTTCCATTGATCCAAGTGACTAGCTTGATTACAAAAATTCGAGCAGGGTATTTTTTTGGGGAAGCAAGTGCCGTTGATCAATTAACTAAAAATACGAAACCAATGTTATTTATCCATGGTGATGCGGATACATTCGTTCCCTATAATATGTTAGCAAAAGTATATGCTGCAACTAAGGGACCAAAAGAAAAATACGTGGTCAAGGGAGCCGAACACGCAAAAGCGTATCAGGCAGACCCAGAAAAGTATCAGCAAACCGTCAAAGAGTTTTTAGCAAAATATGTCCAATGAGTTGTTTGCTAATAGCTAATACAAAAATAATTTTAGGATTCTAATAGAGAGAACTCATTCTTTTTATTTACCGGCAGTCATCCGTTCACAATAGAAATATGGGTGACTGCTTACATATATAGTTGAGAATTTTACATAAATCAGACAAAAAAACGAACGAAAATCAAGAATAGGCAAAGAGGAACCTTTCTGTCATTATCGAAAAATACATTGTGAAGAATGAAAATAGAGAAAATGAATTTAGGAGCCTTTTTGACATAAAAACGGATATAAAATCGTTTCGTAAAGAAAGCAAATCAACCGCACAAAACGATTTTTATTATAAAAAATGATCTCAAGAAAGGGAGCGAAAAAATGCCACTGGCAAATAAACTAGAACTAGAACAAGCTTTGCGCGCACGATTATTAGTCAATTCAATATCCTCTAAAGATACTAAACATTCAATTGTGAACCGTACAAAACGTTTGTTCAAAAAAAAACCTTCGATTGAAGTAAATAAGCAAGACAAATTTGGAAATTTCAAAATGTATGAACAATTTTTTGATCTTCCAGTTGGAGATATTCGGCATATTCCTGATTTGAATGAGACGAAAGCGATGTTTAAAGAGTATTTGAAAAATTGGAGTCATATGATCAATGTGAGTGACGATCCTAACATAACAAGTTTAGCTGAAGAAAAGGGTCAGTTTACAATGTACGATTCATTCGAACGGAGTAGCGATGCTATCCAAGATACACAAAAAATAGAACAGGAACTTTTACACTTAAGTGGAGATGAAGCTCGTTTTCTCGTATTACCACTCCTAAGTGGGAGACCGTTACATAAAGAGGAAAAAGAGTTGATTAAGGACACCACTGAAAATGAGCCTGTATACACTAGTTTAACAGGAGCAATTATCCAAAATCAAAACAATAAATATCTCGTTACATTGGTAACTTCGAATGACCAAGAGCTCACGATTCGCAAATGCGCAATCGATCAAGACAAAACCAAAGAGTTAGCCAATCTATTGGGCACGCCATTACACTCTAGCCATGAGAATATGACTACACTAGTGGATAAATTTGAGAATCTTAGGAATAAACAAGAAATAAAAGAAACGGCAAAGAATATATCACATTCAAAAAAATTTCATTTCTTACTTCCGCAACTATATTACACTGTTGACTACATTTTTTATGGGAATGCTATTGATCAAATTCATGAGGATGTTCAAAAGAACGGTCAAATACAAGATCAGAAGGGGAAGGCAATTGATGAACAAACGAAGCCCCCAATGGATTACTTCAATCTTACACCAGCAACTCAACAAAATAATCATAAACGTTTGATGAATGAGTTTCATTACGCAGCACTTAAGAGGATGAACCAATTACAATATTCTGAAGATCTTCTTCATTCGATGGTTATTGTACATAATAAAACTGAACAAGTGGAAAATATGGATAAGAATTGGAAAACAAAAATTGAAGATACAATACTCACAACTTCTCAACAAAGAAAATCGCTGTCTAGACAAGATTCAGTAGAAGTAGAAGACAGAGGGATTTACCTAGCTGAGCTGCGGGAACCAAAAGAAATATTTGAGAAAGCAGAAGAACAATTAAAACAGTCAAGAGGGATTGTTCTGCCAAATGAAGTGGCAGCAATTAGCCGTTCACTTCAATATAGTAAGTATTATCAGTTAGAAAAAAATTCGATTGTACAAGAACTCTCTCGATTAATGCCAGGAGATCCAACTTCTTTTCTAGTTACTTCTCATGATATTCAGATCAAGTTGAAGGACAAGGGTCCTCATGAAAAACAGAATCTTGGTTGTGTGATACGGAAAAATACTTTCGGTAACTTTATCGTTTCAGTGGTTGATCCCACAGGTTACTATCAAAAAAGAACGCAAGTAAATGGTCTGTTACCTTGTGTACATGAATTTGAAATTTCTAAATCTAACCTATCAGAACTAGCACAAGCACTCAATAAGAGCAACGATAAGAACAAAAGTGATTTTATCCTTCAAAGGGATTTATCTTTAATTAGCAATGGAGGAAAAGTTACAGATTATATCATTGATCAAAGTGCTTATTTAAAATCAAAACAGGGATTTCATCATTTTTCTGCCGCAGTAGATTTTGCTATTTTTTCAAGTACAATGCAGTTAGGGCGTTATGTTTATATTAATGATCTTAAGAAATTGAGTGGAAAAAATACAGAGTTAGCGAATAATTTAGGAGAAGAAAGAGCATTGAAAATAGCTTATCCGGAACACTTTGCTCAAAAGAAAGTGAAAAAAACACGAGCTAGTAATTCGCAAATAAGGGACGTTTATAAAAATTCTATCTTTGATCAAGAGAGGGAATAAGTTTTACCATCACTCGTTCTTTTTGAACCAGTTTAGAAGAACTAGACAAAGAGACCGTTTGAACCACTCAACGAGTCGTTCAAACGGTCTCTATTTTCTATCTTTGAAAACGTGTGATCTTTTGGTGATTAAAGATTAGCAAATTTTTCCAACAAACGGATCATTTGGCAAGTGAAACCATATTCATTGTCATACCAAGCAACGGTTTTTACGAGTTGGTAATCGCCAGCCGTTGTGACTTCTGTTTGAGTTGGATCGAAAATCGAACCTTGTGTGGTACCGATTACGTCACCAGAGACGATTTGACGATCATCGTAACCAAATGATGGATTGTCTTCGGTATGTTTCTTGATCGCTTCGTTCACTTGTTCAGCGGTCACTTTTGTTTTTAAAATGGAAACTAGTTCTGTTAATGAACCATCCACTACAGGTACTCGTTGTGCGTGACCTTGCAATTTCCCTTGAAGCTCTGGAATAACTAAGCCAATTGCTTTTGCCGCACCTGTTGAGTGAGGGATCGTGTTGTCAGCTGCTGATCGAGCTGCCCGTAAATTTCCACCTTTTACTGGTCCGTCTAATAACATTTGTGTAGAAGTATAAGCATGAACGGTAGTCATAGTCCCCACTTCGATACCAAATTCATTATTTAAGAAATAAGCCATCGGTGCTAAACAGTTTGTCGTACAAGAGCCTGCCGAAATGATTTTATCATTAGCATCTAACGTATCATCATTTACATTGTATACGATAGTTTTCATTGCACCAGCAGGAGCAGAGATCACTACACGTTTTACCCCAGCGTTCAAATGGACTTGTGCTTTTTCTTCCGAAGTATAAAAACCAGTACATTCCAGTACGATATCGACCCCGTTTTCTTTAACCCAAGGGATTTTACTTGCATCTGGTTCAGCATAGACACGCGTTTCTTCACCATCTACTACGATTGAGTCTTCTGTTGCAGTAACTGTACCGGGATAGGTTCCATGAGTTGAATCAAATTGTAGCAACTGTGCCAACATGGTTGGGCTAGTTAAGTCATTGATTGCTACGACTTCAATATCATCAGATACTTCTTTGATTCGGCGGAAAGCTAAACGTCCAATACGTCCAAATCCGTTAATACCTACTTTTACTGTCATAATCAAAAGTTCCTCCTTTAGTGATATTGAGGGTGCAAACTTCGCATCCTTGATTAATACACTGTCATTTTCCTCCTGTTCACAAAATTTGTCAAAAAATGATACTTACAAAAGTAAAGTGATAAAATGGTCTGAGAGGTAAAAAGCACTAGGAGATCTTTGAAACAATTTCCTTAAGTAGAATAGAAAAAATGAACAAAACCTGGAAAGTTTAATTGAAACGATAGACAAAATAGCTTTTGACCGATAAAATAAATAAGACTTTTGTTTATTGTGGAAATTCAGGCAGTCAAATGAATAATAGATAATTAAAATAGGAGGACTTAAAGATGTCCATGTTTTTAGATCAAGTAACCATCGATGTGAAGGCCGGTAAAGGCGGCGACGGAATGGTCGCTTTTCGCAGAGAAAAATATGTACCTGATGGAGGACCTGCTGGTGGTGACGGCGGTCGTGGCGGTGACGTCATTTTGATCGTTGATGAAGGTTTACGTACATTAATGGATTTTCGTTTCAATCGCCATTTTAAAGCACAGCCAGGAGAAAACGGAATGAGTAAAGGGATGCACGGTCGGGGTTCAGAAGATACTTATGTAAAAGTCCCTCAAGGAACGACTGTCCGTGATGCTGAAACAGGCGCTTTGTTAGGCGATTTGATTGAAAATGGTCAAACCTTAGTCGTTGCTAAAGGCGGTCGAGGGGGACGAGGAAACATCCGCTTTGCTTCTCCACGAAACCCAGCACCAGAAATTGCAGAAAACGGCGAACCAGGTCAAGAACGCAGAATCGAATTAGAACTAAAAGTCTTGGCTGATGTTGGGCTGGTTGGCTTTCCATCTGTAGGTAAATCAACGCTGCTTTCAGTTATTTCTTCTGCTCGGCCTAAAATCGGCGCGTACCATTTCACGACATTAGTACCAAATCTTGGTATGGTAACAACTAGCGATGGACGCAGTTTTGCAGCAGCGGACCTTCCTGGATTGATTGAAGGAGCTTCTCAAGGTGTTGGCTTAGGAACGCAGTTTTTACGTCATATCGAACGTACTCGTGTTATTTTACATGTGATTGATATGAGTGGGATGGAAGGCAGAGATCCTTACGAAGACTATTTGGCGATCAACCATGAATTGTCTACTTATAATCTTCGTTTATTGGAACGACCTCAAATAATTGTAGCCAATAAAATGGACATGCCAAACGCAGAAGAAAATTTGAAAAAATTCAAAGAGCAGCTTAATAAAGAAAAAACAGATGAATTTGCAGACGATATGCCGATTTTTCCAGTTTCAGGGGTAACAAGAAAAGGCATTGATCCATTGCTGAATGCGACAGCGGATCTTCTAGAAGTAACACCAGAGTTTCCGTTATATGATGAAGAAATCGAAGAAGAAACAGTTCAATATGGATTCAATCCAGAAGGGCCAGAATTTAAAATCGATCGCGATCCTGATGCTACTTGGATCTTATCAGGAGAAAAAATTGAGAAACTATTCCAAATGACGAATTTCGATCACGATGAAACTGTTATGCGTTTTGCTCGTCAGTTGAGAGGAATGGGCGTTGACGAAGCTTTACGTGCCCGTGGAGCAAAAGATGGCGATCTAGTGAGAATCGGTGAATTTGAATTTGAGTTTGTCGAATAAGATTACGCATGCTCATGAAAAGAGCCCATGTTAACACTCAATATCAACAAAGCGTCAAACCAGAAAAATGGTTTGGCGCTTTTTTGGTTTAAGCAATGGTAGGATTTGTCTTTTGGTAAAAATTTTTAAGCTATCACCAATAGTATTCAGAAAGATTTTTTAATAGGAAAAATTTATATTTCTTATGTGTTATTTATTAAAGGGTTTTTCCTTTTGTTTTTTTAAAATAAAAGTTAGAATAAAGAAAATGAATAGAGGAGTGTTTTTATGAGCAAACGAGTGATTATTTTGAATTTCCCTGTAGAGAGTCAAGCTTACCAAGCATTTTCTGAAATCAAACGATTACACGCTTCTCGTGCCATCAAGGGTGAACAAATGGCAGTGATTAGTCACGATCCTAATGGAACGCATCAATTCAAAATAGAGGATTTTTTGGATTTTACTGGAAACAATAAATCTTCAAAAGGTGGTTTAATCGGAATGTTAGTCGGTGTCTTGGGAGGCCCACTAGGGATTCTTTTAGGCTGGTTTGCTGGCGGGATGATCGGTGCTACGCAGGATGCCAAGGAAATCCAAGATGCTCAGACAGTTTTTGATTTTGTGGGCAATAAAATTGGCGAAGGAGCAACCGGTTTGATTTTGATTGCTGAAGAAGAAGATAATCGTCCTTTGAACCAATTAGTCATGATGGATTTAGGTGGCGAAATTACTCGCTTAGATTATGAAGAGGTCGAAGAAGACGTCCACGCTGCCAAAGAAGTCGAAAAACAAACACAAGAAACGGCACGGAAATCGTGGAAAGACAAACATCCTCAATAAAGAAACGAACAGAATAAAGAAAGAGAAACGCGTGAAAAAGGCGTTTTTCTTTTTTTAGTACCAATAAAAATGCAATTATTTAGGAAGCAATACGGACTTTCGGTTGATTATCCGACACATTTCCCATAAAATTAATAGTGAGTTTAAAGAAAGTCAGGTAGATTATGGAATTACAATTTTTAGGAACTGGTGCAGGGGTACCTGCCAAACATCGAAACGTTACCAGTATTGCATTAAAACTTTTGGATGAAAGAAATGAAGTCTGGTTATTTGACTGTGGTGAAGGAACGCAAATGCAAATCTTACGTACCAACATTCGTCCAAGAAAGATTGAAAAGATATTTATTACTCACTTACATGGTGACCATATCTTTGGGTTGCCAGGCTTGTTAAGCAGTCGTTCATTCCAAGGGGGAGATACGCCCCTGGAAATCTACGGACCAAAAGGAATCGAAACATTTGTCAAAACTTCGTTAGCTGTTTCGCAAACACGTTTAGGCTATCCGTTGAAATTCATCGAGTTAGTTGAAGATCAGCCGATTTTTCAAGATCAGCATTTTTCTGTCTATACTAAAAAATTAGATCATGGAATTGCCAGCTATGGCTTTCGGGTTGTGGAACATGACCATAAAGGAGAGCTTCAAGTTGAAAAATTACAAGAACTGAATATTCCGGCTGGACCAATATATGGAAAGTTGAAAAAAGGAGAATCTGTTCAATTACCTGATGGAAGGGTTGTGGATGGGAAGCAGTTTGTGGGACCAGACAAAAAAGGGCGGATCGTTACGATTTTAGGTGATACGAGGAAGACAGCAAATTCAGTCGTGTTGGCCCAAGACTGTGATGTTTTGGTTCATGAAAGTACGTTTAACAAAAATGAAGCCAAGCTGGCAAAGAACTACTTCCATTCGACGACTTATCAAGCGGCTGAAGTAGCTAAAGAAGCAGCAGCGAAAAGTTTGTTATTAACCCATATCAGTGCGCGCTATTTAGGAAAAGCTGCGCAAGAGCTAGAAGAAGAGGCACGTGAGGTCTTTGCAAATACAAGGATCATGAAAGATTTTGATACTGTCGATATTCCATTTCGTGAGGAGGAAAAGAATGAATTTAGAAAATAAAGTTGTCTTAGTTACCGGTAGTTCTGGTGGATTGGGCGCTCAAATCTGTTATGAAGCTGCAAAAAAAGGTGCTATCGTCATTGCTTGTGCTCGACGCAGCCAATTGATTGATGAGGTTAAAGCAGAATGTCAGAGATTAAGCGGAAAGGAAGCCTATGCTTTTCCAGTAGATGTGAGTGATCCTGACAGCGTCGATCGGCTCTATGAACAAGTGATGCAAACAGTCGGACGTGTAGATGTGTTAGTCAATAATGCCGGCTTTGGCATTTTTGAAGATTTTTTAACTTTCGATTTAGGAAAAGCTTACGATATGTTTGAAGTAAATGTACTAGGTATGATGGTCTTAACCCAAAAATTTGCGATTGATATGGCTGAAAGAAGGCAAGGACATATCATCAATATCGCTTCAATGGCTGGGAAAATGGCGACGGCGAAATCAACGATCTATTCAGCAACAAAATTTGCTGTCTTAGGCTTTTCTAATGCCTTACGATTAGAATTAAGACCACTTGGAGTGGCAGTCACTACGGTGAATCCAGGACCGGTTGCTACTGAATTTTTTGATAAAGCTGATCCTACCGGCAGTTATTTAGAAAAAGTTAGTCAACTTGTTTTAGAACCGGAGAAACTAGCAAAAACAATTGTACGAACAATGGAACATCCAAAGCGTGAAGTGAATCGTCCTGTCCTTCTTGAAATAGCGGCTAAATTTTACACTCTCTTTCCGACTATTGGCGACTACCTCGCAAGTGGGATTTTTAATAAAAAGTAGGTGAAAGAGTATGAAAAAACAAAGTAGTGTGATTATTGGATTTTTGCTTGTCTTGATTATTGTCGTATTTGCTGTATTAAACAACAGAAATGTTCCTGTTAACTTTGGGATTGCTTCATTTTCTGCACCATTGATTTTAGTTATCATTGGTTCGGCGATTATTGGTGCATTGATTGTTTTTGTTACTGCATCAACCACTTTATGGCAACAGAAAAAACAAATCAAACAATTAAAGCAGGAACTATCAGATTATCAAGAGAATCTTGATAAGAAAATTGCTGAAGCAAAGGAAGAACAACAACGAACATTCCGAAATGAACGAGCAGAATTAGAAGCTGCTTATCAGGCAGAATTACAAGCAACGAAAAAACAACTACAACAAGCACAGTCGTCAACATCTGATACGCAGAAAATTTCAGCAAAGCAAAGCTATAATTATTTTGACTAAAGTTTCATGAACGAGACCAAAATAAAAGATGGCAGGAACCATTGTCATATTTGGCTGAGAAGTTAAAGGCTGAGTTTCGGGTTTGTCAAATGGTCTTCAAAAAGTGAGTAACGACTTTTTGAAGACCATTTTAATGTGTTTGTGGCTATCTTTCTTCTTTTTTTTAAGCTTTTCGTTTGCTATAATAACTAGGTTAGGGGTGAGCAAGTGAGACAAGCAATTTATGATTGGCAATTAAGTGAATCAGAACCGACTGAAATGTTTCTTCAAAGTATAAAGCAAGAGAATCTATCGCCTTTTATTGGCAAATTACTTTGGCAACGAGGCTATCGTGATGTAGAGAAAGTAAAAGAATTTTTGAATCCCAAACATCAAGAATTGCATGATCCTTACTTAATGCATGACATGGATAAAGCCATCAGTCGAATCCAAGAAGCGGTGATCAATGGTGAAAAAATAGTCGTTTATGGTGACTACGATGCAGATGGGATTACAAGTACGACAGTGATGAAAGAAACATTGGAGCTACTCGGCGCCAATGTCGAAACATTTTTACCCAATCGTTTTATCCATGGCTATGGACCAAACAAAGCCGTTTATCAAGAAAAAATTGATGCAGGTGCGCAATTGATCATTACAGTGGACAATGGTGTGGCTGGTCACGATGCCGTAGCTTATGCGCAACAAGCAGGTGTTGATGTAATCATCACAGATCACCATGAAATGCCCAGTGAATTACCTGAAGCCTACGCTATCGTGCATCCACGACATCCACAAGGGGATTATCCGTTTCCTGATCTAGCAGGTGTCGGAGTAGCTTTTAAAGTGGCAACAGCATTATTAGAAGAACCTCCTTCTGAATTTTTAGATTTAGTGGCGATTGGAACGATTGCAGACTTGGTATCAATGACAGGCGAAAATCGCACACTTGTTGCTTTAGGGTTAGATACGATCAAAGAAACCGAACGGATCGGTTTACAAGCTTTATTTAATGAAAGTGGCGTCTCTATGAAAGAAGCAGATGAAACGACCATCGGCTTTTCAATTGCCCCTCGGCTCAACGCGATTGGCCGAATGGGTGATCCTAATCCAGCTGTCGAGATGCTAGCTACCTTTGATGAGGAAGCGGCACTCACGTATGCCAAAAAACTCAACACGATCAATGAAGAAAGAAAAGCAGTCGTTGAAAAAATTACCCAAGAAGCATTGGAAATGATTGATGAAACGAATCAGATCCACCTTCTTGCCCATCCTGGGTGGCATGAGGGAGTGTTGGGGATCGTAGCTGGTAAGCTGATGAATGCCACTGGTAAACCGACGATCGTCTTAACGATCAAAGAAGATGGTACAGCGAAAGGATCTGGCCGAAGTGTCGAAGCCCTGAATCTATATGAAATGTTAGATGCGATGCGTGACTTATTTACTTTCTTTGGAGGACACCATGCTGCTGTAGGGTTAACGATGCCTAGTGATAATCTTCAAGAATTACAAAAACGAATGAATCAGTATGTTTCCGAACAAAAAATTGATTTGACAAAAGGCGCAGCTTTACCGATCGACGAAGTCCTTACACCCAAAGATGTAACCATTGAATTGCTTAATGAATTAAAGTTACTTGCACCATATGGTACAGACAATGCGGTACCTCACTTTCTGTTTCGCCAAATCTTGGCTGAAAATGTGAAAAGAATTGGTACGAGTCAGCAACATTTGAAGTTAACATTGATGGAAGAAGCTAGTCCGTTAGATGCGGTAGCATTTGGTTTTGGCGACCAAGAAGCTGAGCTGTTAAATAATCCAGTGGATATCGTTGGGAAATTAGCTATCAATGAATGGAACGGTCGGAAAAAACCGCAATTGCTGGTATCAGACTTTGTTGTTGATGGATTTCAAATTTTTGATTGGCGTTCAAAGAGATACCGTCAGTTAACGAAAGTTGATCCACAAACATTGTATCTTGCGTTTGATCGCTCTTCTTTAAAAGAAATCTCTGGACTGGCTACAGACAATGTCCACGTGTTCGAAAGTGGGGAACATATCAAGCAGTTGATCCACGATAATTCATATCATTCCTTGCTGGTAGTTGATTGTCCAAATGATTTAGAAATATTAAAAGAAATCCTTGCCTTTGGTTCTTTCGATCGAATGTACTTATTAGGGATTTCTTATGAAGAAGCTTATTTGAATGGAGTTGGTTCAAGAGAACAATATGCCAAATTGTTCAAACTGATCCATACACAAGAAAAAATAGATATTCGCTATAAATTAGGCTCAATTGCTCAATATCTAAAAATACCACAAAAATTATTAATTTTTATGATTCAGGTGTTTTTTGAATTGAAATTTGTTACAATAGAAGATGGCGTTTTGCAAAAGATCGCTAATCCCAAAAGTCATCCGTTGACTGATAGCGTACGTTATCAGCAACGAATAAAAAAAATCAAAGTAGAGGAATTCTTATTGTTAAGTGATATTCCCTCTATTAAAAAAAGGTTAACAACCTAGGAGGAGACAAATAGTGGATTTAAAAAAATATATTGCAAGTATTCCTGATTATCCAGCAAAAGGAATTATTTTTCGTGACATCTCGCCCCTTATGGCTGATGGAGATGCCTACAGAGAAGCAACGAAACAGATCGTAGATTATGCGAAAGAAAAAAGAATCGATATGGTTGTAGGACCAGAAGCGCGAGGATTCATCGTTGGCTGTCCTGTAGCTTACGAATTAGGAGTTGGATTTGCACCTGTACGTAAAAAAGGGAAGTTGCCTCGTGAAACGATCGAAGTAACTTACGGACTGGAATACGGTACAGATACATTGACACTCCATAAAGACGCGATCCAACCTGGACAAAGAGTCTTGATTTGTGATGACTTATTGGCTACAGGGGGAACGATCAAAGCAACGATCGAATTAGTAGAAAAATTGGGCGGTGTCGTTGTTGGCTGTGCTTTCTTGATCGAACTAATGGACTTAGATGGTCGTGAAAAAATCGAAGGATATGATATGATCACCTTGATGGAATATTAAACGATTTTTTGCTTAATAAACATTAAAAATAAATGTAAAAAGAAGTGGGACGTTAATCAGATTTTTTCTGACTAATTGTCCCACTCTCTTTTTTGTCAAGCAATCCCAAGTACGCTTGCTCACTATTTTTAGTTTGTGCAGGTGTATTTGTAAAAGTAGTCAATTGTTTTTTGATGGGGGGGAACAATCGACTACTTTTTTGTGCATGAGCCGTTTTCTGACTCTTACATATGTGTTTTTTTATTTCGTTATTCAGGATTCTTTATGGGTCAAGATCAAGAGTGTCTCGATCGATAATAGGAGTCTGGATAAAAAGTGTCATCATGAATCCGACGCCGTTCAGACTGACGGTATTTCTTTTCATCCCACAACATAAACCATAAAGCAAACAACGGAACAAAGATCAACAATGCTGTACGCATACCAAAATTACCAATAATAATGCCTAAAAATAATACCATTAATACTAAGCCAAGACGTCTCATTGATTTCATGATTTCTCACCTCATTATTTTATGCGAACAAAAGTTCGTATAATTAGTATACGAACTTTTGTTCGTTTTGTAAAGAGGGAAGAACAAAAAAGATCGAAATCTATGTGTGTAATACTCAGAATTTTTTTAAACCAGCACAGGTCATTTGCTTATTTACCGTATTCAAAGCAGTTAGCTGTATTTGATCTAAATCATGCCGCAGATCATGGTAGGTAAATGACGATTGTAGTGGTACCAAATGAAAAAAATCGAAATGGAAATACGACAAAGATCGACAAAAAAGTAGGAGATCGGTGCATTTTATTTAAGGAGTGAGGAAAGCACAAGAGAAAAAACTCAGGCCGTTTATGGACACTTAATCATCGTTTATCCATCTTAATGCCCATTAAAGAACCCGAGACACTTTGCCCCGGGTTTTTCAGTCTTTATTGATAGATATAGCAGTTACTGCAAATAAATGAGTATGCGAGTAAGACCTTCACTTAAGTCTAGTAAAAAAAATCGTCTTTAATAGATATGACTGCGGTAGAGCCCAACGACTCGACCTAAAATAGAGACTTGATCTAAAATGATCGGTTCAAGAAGATCGTTTTCCGGTTGTAAACGAAAATGATTTTTTTCTTTATAGAATCGTTTACAAGTCGCTTCATCTTCGGCGGTCATTGCAATCACGATATCCCCGTTTTGGGCAGTTTCTTGTTTACGGACAATTACATTATCTCCGTCTAAAATTCCTGCATTGATCATACTTTCTCCGCGGATCGTCAACATGAACAAGCTTCCATCTTCAGAAGAAAGGTTAGGAGGGATCGGAAAGAAATCGGACGCATCTTCAACTGCTAAAATCGGTTCACCTGCAGTGACCACACCAAGCACTGGAATCGTGGAAGGTTTTACCCCTATTTTGGCTAATCCTTGTTTTGTTAATTCGATTGCACGTGGTTTCGTAGGGTCACGTTGAATAAATCCTTTTTTTTCCAATCGTGCAAGATGACCGTGAACTGTGGAGGTAGAAGAAAGCTGAACCGCTTCTCCGATCTCCCGAACAGTTGGTGGGTAGCCTTTTTGGGAAACTTGCTCGTGGATATATCGTAAGACTTCGATTTGTCTGGTTTCGGTTTGTCGGGCCACAGAGTACACCTTCTTTCAATTAATAATTAAATAGTACCACATAAAACTACTTCTTTCAAACAAATGTTCGTATTTAAAATATTTTATACTAGTTGTTTTTTTCGTGATTTTTATATAATATGAAGTAGAGTAAAAAGGAGGACTTGCTATGTTATCACCGGAAAAAATTACCCGCATCAACGAACTGGCCCAAAAAAAGAAAACAGAAGGCTTAACAGCTGACGAAGAAAAAGAACAATTGGCGTTAAGAGAAGAGTATCTGTCTGCTTTTCGTTCTGGGATGCGACACCATATCGAAGGGATGAAAATCGTTGATCCAGAAGGTAACGATGTCACTCCAGAAAAATTGAAAGAAATCCAACGTGAAAAAGGCTTACATCGTCGAGGAAATAAGTTTCAGTAATAATTACTAAAAAACATTGCTTTTTCTAGACGTATCTAATAAAATTAGTAAGTAAGAAATAAAGGTAAAAAAAACCTAAATTAATAGGAGGGGTTATTTTGTTCGACAAAATCGACCAACTTGGCGTTAACACGATCCGTACATTAAGTATTGAAGCAGTTCAAAAGGCAAATTCTGGACACCCAGGGTTACCAATGGGGGCAGCCCCAATGGCATATGCACTCTGGACGAAACATTTGAAAGTGAACCCAACGACTTCAAAAAATTGGGTTGACCGTGACCGTTTTGTCTTATCCGCAGGACATGGTTCGGCAATGTTATACAGCTTACTACATTTATCAGGTTATCAAGTCACAATCGATGACTTAAAACAATTCCGTCAATGGGATTCAAAAACACCTGGACATCCAGAGGTCAATCATACTGACGGAGTAGAAGCAACAACTGGACCGTTAGGACAAGGAATCGCTATGGCTGTAGGTATGGCAATGGCAGAAGCTCACTTGGCAGCAACATATAACAGAGAAAACTTCAAAGTGGTAGATCACTATACTTATTCTCTTTGTGGCGACGGCGACTTGATGGAAGGCGTTTCGCAAGAAGCAAGTTCAATGGCTGCTCACATGAAATTAGGTAAATTGATCGTATTGTATGATTCAAATGATATTTCATTAGATGGTCCTACTTCAAAAGCTTTCACTGAAAATGTAGGAGCTCGTTATGAAGCTTATGGCTGGCAACATATTTTGGTTAAAGATGGGAATGATTTGGAAGCCATCAATCAAGCGATCGAAGAAGCAAAAGCTGAAACTGAAAAACCAACATTGATCGAAGTCAAAACAGTGATCGGCTACGGAGCTCCTAAAGAAGGAACTTCTGCTGTCCATGGGGCACCAATTGGCGATGATGGAATTAAAATGGCTAAAGGAGTGTATGGTTGGGAGTATCCTGATTTCACAGTTCCAGAAGAAGTAGCTGAAAGATTCCACCAAACAATGGTTGAAGAAGGGCAAAAAGCTGAAAATGAATGGAAAGAAATGTTTGAAAACTATAAACATGCTTATCCAGAATTAGCTCAACAATTTGAAGATGCGTTTGCTGGAAAACTTCCAGCTGACTGGGATGCTGAATTACCTTCTTATGAAGTAGGCGAAAGTCAAGCTAGCCGGGTTTCAAGCAAAGAAGTGATTCAAGAGTTATCAAAAGCAATCCCAAGTTTCTGGGGCGGATCAGCGGACTTATCAGGTTCGAATAATACGATGGTCACTGCGGACAAAGACTTTACTCCAGAACATTATGAAGGTCGTAATATTTGGTTTGGCGTTCGTGAGTTTGCGATGGCAGCTGCGATGAACGGTATCCAGCTTCATGGCGGAACTCGTATCTATGGCGGTACATTCTTTGTTTTCGTTGATTACTTACGTCCAGCAGTCCGTTTAGCAGCTATTCAAAATACACCGGTCATCTACGTGTTGACACATGATTCAGTGGCGGTTGGTGAAGATGGACCAACACATGAGCCAATCGAACAATTAGCGTCTGTAAGATGTATGCCAGGTGTTCACGTGATTCGTCCAGCCGATGGGAATGAAACACGCGCTGCTTGGAAAGTAGCAATGGAATCGACTGATACACCAACGATCTTGGTTTTAAGTCGTCAAAATCTTTCAGTTCTGCCATCAACGAAAGAAGTGGCAGACGAAATGGTGAAAAAAGGAGCTTATGTACTATCACCAGCTCAAGGAGAAACACCAGAAGGTATCTTGATCGCGACTGGTTCTGAAGTGGATCTAGCAGTCAAAGCACAAAAAGAATTGGCAGCAGCTGGAAAAGATGTTTCAGTCGTTTCAATGCCAAGTTTCGATTTATTTGAAAAACAATCTGCAGAATACAAAGAAAGCGTCTTACCAAAAGCCGTAACAAAACGAGTAGCTATTGAAGCAGCAGCTTCATTTGGTTGGGAACGCTATGTTGGGACAGAAGGAACAACTATCACGATCGATCATTTTGGTGCTTCTGCTCCAGGAAATAAAATTCTTGAAGAATTTGGTTTCACTGTGGAAAATGTTGTAGCAACTTTCAACCAATTATAAAATGAGTTAAAGAAGTTTTACGACAAACGTTTAAGAACATCTGAAAAAAGGAGACTATTTTCAGATGTTCTTTTTTTTGTAGTAGAAAATTAGAATAATGATTCGTGTTTAATATTACTTAATGTTTCTTTAACATTACGTTCGTGTTACAAAAAGAAAAATAGTAAAGATTGATTTGAGTTTCCCATAAATTAAAAGTATAATTTAATTAATTAAGATTGTTTAAAGATGGAAACTTTATCAAGAGTTTTTTATTTTTTTGAGGAGGAATTCGAATGCAAGAGCTGAAAACCCGCAGTGCCCGACACCAAAAGAATAAAAGAACCATGGTGATCAATAAAAAAGCGATTGCTCCTTTGATGGGGACAACTCTTTTAGTGGGGCCAATGATGGTTACAGCAGCACCGCAAAATGTACGAGCAGATGAGCAGGTCACACAAACGACTGCAGATCCACAAGCTTTCATCAATCAAATCGGTTGGGCAGCTTCTGAAGTGGCTGCAAACAATGATTTATATGCATCGGTCATGATTGCCCAAGCTTTATTAGAAAGTGCTTATGGCACATCTAGCCTGGCAAGTGCGCCAAACTATAATTTATTCGGAGTTAAAGGAAGTTATAGTGGTCAAGTCGTTTATATGGCTACAAAGGAATATCTTAATGGACAATGGGTCACGATGAATGAACCTTTCCGTAAATATTCTTCTTATTGGGAATCTCTGCAAGATCATGCCAACGTTTTGCGTTCAACTAGTTTTTCAATTGGAGACTATCATTATGCTGGTGTCTGGAAAAGTAATACCACGAGTTTTTACGATGCGACAGCATATCTAACTGGTCGTTATGCAACAGATCCGGGTTACGGAGCAAAATTGAACTCATTGATTAATACGTATAATTTAACCCGATTTGATACGCCTTCGTCCGGTACAACAACGACAACGACAAGTACAAGTACTACAACCACGACTACTACGTCAACTACCTCTTCAACAAGCGGCAGCCAGACTTATAAAGTGGTTTCAGGTGATACTTTGTGGGATATCGCACAGAAATTTGGTTTGTCAGTTGATGACTTAATGGCTAAAAATGGGATGACGATGTCTAACTATTCCTTATTAGTCGGACAAGAAATAAACGTTTAGTTAAATTAAGAGATAAAAACGGGAAAGGCTCTTCGCAGCTTTCCTGTTTTTTTACGTTGAAAAGGCGAATTATTCGCCAGAAGTTTCTTAGTTGTATTATCATTGAATAGAAGAAAATATTAAGGAGGAACTTAAAATGACACAAATTTATCATTCGATTACAGAATTGATTGGTCAGACACCGATCGTTAAGCTTAATCATTTGGTTCCAGAAGATTCAGCGGAAGTTTATGTGAAATTGGAATTTTTTAATCCTGGTGGTAGCGTAAAAGACCGGATTGCATTAAGTATGATTGAAAAAGCAGAACGGGATGGCCTTCTTAAGCCAGGAGACACAATCATCGAACCGACTTCAGGAAATACAGGGATCGGATTAGCCATGGTTGGGGTAGCTAAAGGGTATAAAGTGATCATCGTGATGCCAGAAACGATGAGTATCGAACGACGCTTATTGATGAAAGGTTATGGTGCTGAATTACTGCTCACGCCAGGTAAGGATGGAATCAGTGGCTCAATCAAAGAAGCGAAACGTTTAGCAGCGGAAAATGACTACTTCTTGCCACTTCAGTTTGAAAATCCAGCAAATCCTTCTATCCATGAGAAAACAACTGGACATGAGATTCAAGAGGCGTTTGGTGTGAATGGGTTAGATGCTTTTGTAGCAGGGATTGGCACTGGAGGAACGATTTCTGGTGCTGGTAAAGAGTTGAAGCGAGTCTATCCAGCAATTGAAATCATTGGAGTTGAACCAGCCGAATCAGCGATTTTAGAAGGGAAAGAAGCAGGACCACATAAAATTCAAGGAATTGGGACAGGGTTTGTGCCAGATACTTTGGATACGAGCGTCTATGATCGGGTAGTTTCTGTAACAGGGGATCAAGCGTTAGCCACTGCTAGAGAAGTTGGAAAAAAAGAAGGAATCTTAGTAGGCATTTCATCAGGCGCAGCGATTGCTGCTGCTTTGGCAGAAGCGAAAGTGTTAGGTAAAGGGAAAAAAGTCTTAGCGGTTGTCCCAGATAACGGAGAACGTTATTTGTCAACAGCGCTTTATCAAGAAATGTAAAGAATTCTTACCACAACATTTAGACGTAATTAAGGAGATTTTTTCCTTAATTGCGTCTTTTTTCGCAATATTATGATTAATTTGAAATTTCTTTTCATGAAAAGTAGATTTTAAAAACTAAAAATAGTATGATAGGACGAGAATAACAACGCGGGGTGTTAAAAATGGAGAATAAACTATTAGTTGAAGAAACAATCGAAAAATTGAAAAAGGAAAATATACGGATCACACCTCAGAGGTATGCAGTTTTAGAGTATCTGATTGAACATCATTCACATCCGACTGCTGACGAAATTTATCGTGCTCTGGAAGATCGTTTTCCGAATATGAGTGTGGCAACAGTTTATAACAATTTAAGATTGTTTACTTCAATTGGCTTTGTACAAGAGATGAAATTTGGGGATTCATCTAGTCGATTCGATTTTAGTTCAAAACGTCACTATCATGTGATATGCGAAAATTGTGGAAAGATCGTCGATTTTCATTATCCTGATTTAGCGGATATCGAAATGGCAGCTGGTCGATTGACGAACTTTGAGATCAATGAGCATCGTTTGGAATTATATGGTCGCTGTCCTGAGTGTCAAAAAGAACAAGCGATTTAGTTTGCTGAAAGTATTGATAAAAATATGAAAAAATAAAAAATTAGTCAGTTTGATAAACAAATCACTGACTTTTTTTTATTTTTTTCTCTTTCATTCACAAAGGTTATAGTGTATGTTTTTGTTTTCACAAGTAAATCGTGGATTAATCAGCAATTGCGCAGGAGAATGAACAGAAAACAACAAGGTTGAATTTGTGAATTCACAAGCATTAAACTGTTGTATCCGTTTTATTTTTGCTATATTTAAACTTGTCGAAGGACAAATCGTTAATCGGAGGGATTCACATATGAAAGTTGTAGTAATTGGCTGCACGCATGCGGGTACAGCAGCTGTTAAAAGTATCTTAAAAAATCACCCAGAAGCGGATGTTACTGTGTACGAGCGAAATGATAATATTTCCTTTTTATCATGTGGGATCGCATTATACGTGGGTGGTGTAGTAAAAGACCCAGCCGGTTTATTCTATTCTAATCCTGAAGAACTACATTCTTTAGGTGCAACTGTAAAAATGGAACATGATGTAACTGACGTGGATACTGAAAAGAAAACTGTGACAGCCAAAGATCTAAAAACTGGTGAAGTTGAAACAGTTTCTTATGATAAATTGGTAATGACTACTGGCTCTTGGCCAATCATTCCGCCAATCAAAGGAATTGAATCAAAAAATATTTTGTTATGTAAAAACTATAACCAAGCAAATGAAATTATTGCACAAGCAGAAGATGCCAAACGGGTGGTCATCGTAGGTGGCGGTTATATCGGTATCGAATTAGTCGAAGCTTTTGTTGAATCTGGTAAACAAGTTACATTGATTGATGGTTTAGATCGTATTTTAAATAAATATCTTGATAAACCATTCACAGATGTATTAGAAAAAGAACTTGTCGACCGTGGAGTTACTCTAGCATTAGGTGAAAATGTTTCTGAGTTTATTGCGGATGAAGAGGGTAAAGTGAAACAAGTAGCAACTGCTAAAGAAACTTTTGACGCGGACATGGTCATCTTATGTGTTGGTTTTAGACCAAATACGACATTAGTTGATGGAAAAGTTGATACGTTACCTAATGGAGCCATCAAAGTTAATGAATACATGCAAACAAGCGATCCAGATATCTTTGCTGCAGGGGATTCTGCTGTAGTAAGTTATAACCCAAGTGGTACCCAAAATTATATTCCTTTGGCAACTAACGCAGTTCGTCAAGGATTGTTAGTAGGAAATAACTTGACTGAACATAAAATGGCGTATCGTGGAACGCAAGGAACGTCTGGACTTTACCTATTTGGTTGGACGATTGGTTCAACAGGGGTGACAAAAGAGAGCGCACCTATGAATAATTTAGAAGTCCAAGCAACGGTCTTTGAAGACAATTATCGTCCAGAATTCATGCCAACAAATGAAAAAGTGATGATGGAATTGGTTTATGAAAAAGGGACAAACCGCATTGTCGGTGCCCAATTCATGTCGAAATATGATATCACTCAATCAGCAAATACGATGTCACTGGCTGTTCAAAATAAAATGACCGTTGAAGATCTAGCGCTATCTGATTTCTTCTTCCAACCTCATTTTGACCGTCCATGGAACTACTTGAACCTATTGGCACAAGCTGCATTGGGCGAAATCGAAACTGCGCAATAAGCAATCAGCGAATGGTTGAACATTGTTTATTCGTTTTTTAGAGATACTAGAAGAGACTGAGACAACTTTTGTCCCAGTCCCTCTTTTTTTACGTAAAGGTATCAACGGGTATTATCGAAACAAAAGAATCTTTTTTTCTAAAAATAAGAAAAAGAGATTCTTTTGTTTCTTTTTTATATGATAAAATTCAACTATTCTAATCAGGAGTGATGTTATGAACTTGTTTGAACGATCTTATATGTTGTTGGCACTCGCTTATGGGTTGGCTGATGCAGGAGATTTTAAAGCAGTCGGTGAAGAAGGAAAAAAAAATTATCAATTGTTATTCTCAACTTTTATTAAAATGCTTGAAAATGATGAACAGGAAGCATTGATTGACCGAGAGAAAAAACCAGCAATCATTGATTCCTTGAAAAGAACGATTAAATTTTATGAAATGAAAAATCCCAAAGAGTTACAGCAAATGATGGAAAACATGAAAAAAGATGATCCAACAGATTTTATAATTTTTCCGGCATATATCACTAAAAAAATTCAGGATCATGTATTTGGATTAATCCTTTATAGAAAAGAAGGACATTATTTAGTAGCGATGATTGATAAATTGGAAGATACGAACAGTGATCGTCCATCAGGTGTATTCACAACGATTCTTCCAGAAAAATTAAGTACTTTAAGTAAAATCATTTTCCAGACAAAATTTGAACATCACAAAGATAGTCGTTGCAATACAGCAAAAGTTATTCAGCAATTAGGCGAAGAAAAAATAGACCCTACATACCTCAACCTTAGTATGAGGGGATATAATGGAATGGCAAATTGTACGGTTAAAGAACTTTTTGGGACTTTTAGAGTCGTTCTCTACAACAGTCAGAAATCTATTTTTCAAGAGACAATAGCTACTGGGTTAAAAAAACTACCAGTAGAATTAAAAAGTAGAACAATTAAGCCAAAGGTAGGAAATACCAGAGATAATCGTAAGATGTTACTTGAAGCTTTTATAAAAGAAGCGAGATTTAATAAAAAACAAGTCAGTGCGTTGACTCATCTATATAACGTTTATTTAGAGCTTAAAGAACAACGAGAAAAAAGAATTGCTGAAAACCCCTATTATTTTTTGGAATACTCTCAGGGAGAATTTACAGCAAGTTTTACCAATAGTATAATCAACGACTCAAGTTCGCCGCTTACTTTCAAAAAAAGTCAATCGTTTGATAATTTTAAGGTGTTCACCTCGTCAAAAAGGCAATTACCAAACTTGGGGGAGATTTTAAAAGGAATACTTGATGAAGAAAATATCCATAAGAATCTTCATCATTTAACAAGAAATGCTAGTATAAATGCTAGTGTGAAAAATGAATTACATACAAGAAAACAACTGACATCAGATGATAAAAATCTGAGCGTCAGCAATAACAAAAAAAAACGATTGTATTGATTATTACAGTAAAATGGATGTCAAATCCAAGTGAAAGTATATAGATAGTCAAGTCTATCAATTGAATGAAATAATTTGAAAAATTACTGTTTTCTATAGTTAAGAAATAGCGTCTTTTTAATATGCCTAGGTTTGTAAGGGGATAAGTGAGGAAGTAGTTTGAAAAAATTTAGGTCTAAATAAGCACATAGATAACAAAGTAGACAAAATTTAATATTATTTTGAGATAAAGTATTCTTTTAATTCTTAGACATAAAAGCTATAAGTTGTCTTTCAATTCGTTTTCTGACAAAATAAATAGAGGATGATGCAGATCATGTCAAACTATAATGAGGGAGCGATCAAATGATGGAAAAAGAATACTTTGTACAACAAGCAGCATTTCTGGATGATTATAAAAAAGAAGCAAAAGATGAAACGATCAATGTCGATCAATTAGCTGATCAAGTAATCAACCAATTGAATGAAACACAAGAGGATTATTATCTAATGAGTGGGGAAGTAGCGAAAGATGGCAATTCCCATCGTTTCCCATTCAGTCGTCGCGTTTATTCAGATGAAAACGATGGAACAATCAATACGGAGTATACTTATGAAGGAGAACCTTACGTCTTGCAAACGGAAGAAGATAAATAAGCAGTTCTCTAATCATTTAAAAAAAGTTCAGGTTTTTCAATCGACTGATGATTGGGAAACCTGGCTTTTTTGCGACGGCACATGTTCCTTGATAGAGCGAATAGCTTATTTATTCCGAAAAGTGAAAAAGTGAAACAAAAAATAAAAAACATATAGAAGTAAAGGAAAGCTACCTTGCCTCGAACAAGCTTTTTCCGTATACTGGATTTGAAGTGAGGGAAAAATCATGTTGAACTTAGAAAATTACTTAAAAGCGGGACAAACAACGATATCGAACTTGTTGTTAAAAAATTATCATCGTATCGGATTACAAGCAGAAGAGTTTTTATTTATTTTGCAATTGCAAAGGGCGCAACTCGAAGGAGACTTTTTCCCAGATTTACACTCGATTGCGTTGGATATGGGTGTCAAACAAGAGCGTATCTATCAAATTTTAAATCACTTGATCAGTAATGGGTTTATTAAAATTGAAACAGCAACAATTGATGGTAAGCAAGCTGATCGTTACAATCTATATCCTATATATGAAATTTTAGGGAATTTTTTGGAAAGTCAAAATCAAAAACAAGCTGATTTAAGTCAAGAAAAAATGGTGCAGTCTGTTTATCAGTTATTTGAACAGGAATTTGGTCGCCCATTGTCAGCCATCGAATTTCAACGGATCGGTCAATGGTTAGAAGAAGATCATTATCAACCGGAAATTCTGAAACTTGCTTTACGTGAGGCTGTTTTGAATCAAGCGTATAGTTTTAACTATGTGGATCGAATCTTGTTGTCTTGGGAACGTAAAAATTTAAAGACGAAGCAACAAGTAGAAGAAGATCAAAAAAGACGAAAACAACAAATGTTACAAAAAGAAGTGGAAACCACTAACGCACAACCAGAAGCCTTGCCAAAAGTTACGTTGAAAAATTGGCTGGAGGAATAATATGTTAAGTAAACAAAAAACAATGGAAGCCTTGACAAAAATGTACGACATGTTCCCAGAAGCACATGGTGAATTAAAACATCGAAACCCTTATGAACTGTTGATTGCTGTCATACTCAGTGCTCAAGCAACCGATGTCTCAGTTAATAAAGCGACCCCAGCTCTTTTTGAAGCTTTTCCAACTCCTGAAAAGCTGGCTGCGGCTCCGATTGATGACATTATCCCTAAGATCAAAACGATTGGTCTTTACCGCAATAAAGCAAAAAATATCAAAGCATGTGCCCAACAATTGATGGATCGCTTTTCAGGTCAAGTTCCTCAAACTAGAGAAGAATTGATTTCTCTTCCAGGAGTTGGACGAAAGACAGCGAATGTCGTTTTAGGTGATGCTTTTGGTATACCAGCAATTGCTGTGGATACTCATGTCGAGAGAGTAACAAAACGTTTAAGGATTTGTAAGTTGAATGCCTCGGTGTTGGAAGTAGAAGAAACGCTGATGCGCAAAGTACCAAAAGAATTATGGGTCAAGACTCACCACACTTTAATATTTTTTGGTCGTTATCATTGCACGGCAAGAAGTCCACGGTGTGAAGTTTGCCCCTTGTTAGACATGTGTCAAGATGGAAAAAACAGAATGAAAGAAAAAACATTGAACGTAAAATAAAAGATAAAAAAAGGAAGTTGAGGTTTTTCTCAACTTCCTTTTTTGTTATGTGCCAGAAGACGTTGAACGACTAGAGGACTGTCCGGACTGTGCATTGTTCTCCGGAGGTGTTTGCGCTGGTGGTGTCGTGGATGACTCAGGAGTTGCCGAAGATGAAGAGCTTTGACTACTGCTGCTATTTTCTGGCGTTTCAGCTGAACTACTTGAATCATTTTTGTCACTTGAACTATCTACCGATGTCGAAGATTCGGCAGATGACTCAGTTGTTGAAGTTTCTGTCGATTCCGACGAAGAAGATACCGGTGTCGAACTTTCAGGTACCAGTGTCACTGATGAAGATGGCACCGTTGTTGAAGGGATCGTCGTACTTGGTGTTTTCTTGAGTTGATCGGTAAAGTATAATTCACCGCCAGATCTTACCAGTCCGCTAGGCATTTGCCAATCGCTATTTGTGACGCTGGATGATACATATTTCATTAATTCTCGATAAACATCAGAAGCAACATGAGACGAAGCAGAGGTGACAGGTGTCATTTTGTTGTTATAACCGGTCCATACTGAGATGGCGTAGTTTGGTGTATAACCAGCAAATAAAATATCAGGATACACACCGCTAGAAGTTCCTAATTTTGCGTACTCATCATCCGTATAGTTGGAAGTCCCGGTTTTTCCAGCTTGGTATAATCCAGGAATCAACGCATTCGTCCCAGTTCCTTTTGTTAATGTATCTTTTAAAATATCTGTGACCATATAGGCTGTTTCTGGAGACATAGCTGTATTACCATCGGGATCGAACGTTTCTTCTGTGCCGTCTTGGAAGACGATCTTATTGACATATTGTGGTTTATAATACGTTCCTCCATTAGCGAAAGCAGCATAGGCAGCCGCCATTTTCAAGGAAGAAGCGCCATATTTTGTGCCGTCTTGTTTTTCTGTGTTACTTGAAATCGCATTTGATTGATGGATCGTACTATATTCAATTCCAAGATCTTTTAAAAAGGTGCTAACTTTATCTGCGCCGACTTCATTGAACAATTTGACAGCTGGAACGTTTCTGGAAAGATACAAGGCTTGTCTTAAGGTGATCGTCCCCATAAAACGGTTATCCCAGTTGCCTACTGGTGTTGAGGTTCCTTCATAGTTATAAGGAGCATCACTGATCGTTTTTCCTGTAGAGTATTTTAGATATTCAAAAGCTGGGCCATAATCTGTGACTGGTTTCATTGTCGAACCGAAGTCACGAGAAGTATTAACAGCTAAGTTCATACCTAGTGTGACATCTTCTGCAATATGGCGACCGCCAATTTGTGCTTTTACTTGACCAGTATTGACATCGATCAACGTAGAAGCAACTTGCATTTCATCATCTGGATAGTTGACATAGTCATCAGTGTTGACAATATCATAAAGATGTTTTTGTGCGTCTAGATCTAAGTTAGTATAGATATCCAATCCATCAGTAAATACATTTTTATCCGTTTTTTCTTGAACTTCATTGATGACTTCTTTGACATAATTATCAACGATTTTTGAATTATCATCTTCTTTTTTCATCTCTTGAAGACCATCATCGATTGGTGTATTCACTGCAGCATCATATTCTGATTGAGAGATTTTCTTGTTTTGTAACATGGTATATAAAACAGTATCTCGCCGTTTTTTGGCTTGTTCTGGATATTGGTATGGGTCATAGGCAGAAGGCGCTTGTGGCATTCCAGCTAACAAAGCAGTCTGTGGTAATGAAAGTTCTGGTAATCTTTTACCAAAATAATTTTCTGCTGCCGTTTCCATTCCGTATAATCCGTTGGACATATAGACTTTGTTCACATAGTAAGTCAATATTTCTTGTTTTGATTTTTGTTGTTCTAATTTTACAGCTAACCAAGCTTCTTGTGCTTTTCGTTTCAAGGTTTGATCTGAAGCGTTGGTAGAGAAGTAGGAGAGCTTAATCAATTGTTGGGTCAATGTACTACCACCTTGAAGTCCGCCAGAAGTAAAGTTAGAAAGTGCAGAGCCGACGATCCGAACTGGGTCGATCCCGATATGTTTATAGAAACGTCGATCTTCAACAGAAACGATGGCGTTTTCTAACGTTTTCGGCAATTCGTTTGCGGTAATCTTTTCTCTTTTTTCTGCTCCTAAATCTTCAAATAATTCGCCATTTTGTGTGTAAAGTTTAGAAGAAACAGTCGCATCTAATGCAGTGTCCATTAATTTTGGAGCATCTTTTGCATAAAACCAAAATAATCCGACACCGGCTAGGAAAGCGATACAAATCAAAGAAAATAAAATCAAGATGATACGGATGAAAAGCCCACGCTTCTTATGCCCGGAACCTTTGCCAGAAGTTTTATTTCTTGTTTGACTCGTCTTTTTAGAAGAAGAGGGACTGTTTCGTCTGGAAGTTCTTGTTTGCTCATTTGCCATTCTTGCGATCTCCTTCGATAGTTAATGTTGATAAGTATTGATCTACCGCTTTTAGATAAGGGATACGTGGCGAAAAACCTGTTTGGATCTCGATCCCTATTTTTTCGATCAATGAAAGCGGAAGCGACTTTTTCCCCTGATCCTTTTGCGCATGCCAATAATCGATCAGATAAGTACTATCTAAATAAAAGCAACGCTTCAACGTAGAAAACCATAATAGGACAAAACAAATTCCTTGTTGCTTTAGACAAGCTTCCATATGGTCAATTTGATGCGCATGGAAATTTTTGAAGGGAAAAGATGTCTTATTCTTTGTTTCTTTCGCTTCAAAATCCAAATAGAAACCTCGATATACACCGTTATAATCTGTTGTGGAGGCCTGTGAGAAATAAGCTTCCTTAATAACAGCGGCGCTACGTCGAGGATAATCTACTTTAACAATTTGAATGGGGGTTGGTTTTTTATGGATAACAGCTACTTGGTGCGCTAAGTAATACTGGTTACTTTCGTTAATTGCTTCTTCAAAACGCATCCCTCGATTGCCAAATTCAATGGCTGATTCTCTTTTTTCTTGAACTTTTTCCTTTAAAGAGGCATTCTTATGATAGGGTTGGCCGTTTGGATAGCGTAAAACCATTTTAATCACACTCCTAGCCAACATTATAGCAAAAAAGAATCAAGAAAGAAAAGGAAACTCAAATGGACCGATTAAAAGTGATGTATATTTCCGGTTATCGAAGTTTTGAACTTGGGGTTTTTAAGGAAAATGACCCTAAAATAACGGTTATTAAAAAAGTCTTAAAAAAAGAGATACAGCAATTAGTCGAAGAAGGACTTGAATGGGTTCTTACTAGTGGAAACTTGGGTATAGAAACATGGGTCACGGAAGTAGTTGCTGAATTAAAGCAGGAATACCCTGAGTTAAAGTTGGGGATCATCTATCCATTCAAAGAGTTTGGAAATAATTGGAATGAGAATAATCAAGAAAAGTTAAGAATGACAGAACAGTTAGCAGACTATGTTGAAGCAGTTAGCCATCAAGCCTATCAGTCGCCTAGCCAATTAAGAAACCACACGCGTTTTTTACTTGACCATACCGATGGCTGTCTACTGATTTATGATCCTGAGTTTCCAGGGAAAACCCAGTATTTTCTGAAAGAGGCGCAAACCTATCAACAGGATCATTCTTATGAAATTCGGCTAGTCAGTATGGATGATTTACAAAATTTCAGTGAATAATTCAGATAGTGTTTGATTTATCAAGTTATTTCCGATACAATGATATAGGTAGAAACTGTTATTATGTAAATGAAAACTAGAGGTGTAAATATGGCGGAATTGGTTTATAGTCCTAAAGACATTTTACAACAAGAATTCAAAACAAAGATGCGTGGCTATGATCCCATCGAAGTGGATGAATTCTTAGACAATATCATCAAAGATTATGAAACTTACAGCAAAAAACTCCTTGCTTTACAAGAAGAAAATGATAAATTAAGTGCCAAAGTAGCACAATTATCAAAAACACAAGGAGCAGCACAAACGCGTGTTCAACAAGTTGAAACACCGAAAAGTGCAGCAGTCACAAATTTCGATATCTTGAAACGTTTGTCAAATCTTGAACGTGAAGTATTTGGAAAAAAATTGGATCAACAATCATCAACAGTGAATGTTTCCCAACCTAACCCAAACAACTACACAAATGCAAGTGACGATGATAACGAAAAGACACGTCAATTCTAAGATTGATGATACATTGCGGTTTTTGGGTAATCGCGGTCTGACATGATCAGGCTGAGGAAAGTCCATGCTCGCACAGGCTGTGATGCCTGTAGTGTTCGTGCTTAGCGAAACAATAAGCTAAGGTGCTCTATTAGAGTAACGGCAGGAAAACAAGCTAAGGTTTTTAACTATGCTTAAGTATCCTTGAAAGTGCCACAGTGACGAAGCGGATAGGGAAACTTATTCGGTGGAACGCGGTAAACCCCTCGAGCGAGCAACCCAAACAATGGTAGGGGCGCTTTTTGTTGGGAATTAAGAACGAGACAAAAAGGCAGGTTAACTGCAGATAGATGGTTACCACATTGCTTTTTCTCCCTGGAAAAGTAGTGTACAGAACATGGCTTACAGAAAACCGCAATATAACAGGGAATACCTTCCAACCATGTTGTGAAGGTTTTTTTTAACATTAGAGTGTCACCACCGATTTATACCATTCAATAAATGGCTTGTTTGTTCAGGAACACAAAAATGAACGAGTGAAGAATGGCAATTTAGAGACAAGTATGAAAAAAATACTGATTCATTTTTCGGTTTGATTTTACAAAAAGCTGGACGACCACGTTCAGCTTTTCTTATAAGGAGATAAGTATGGATACGACTAGAGAATTTAATCTTGTGGCAACGGCTGCAAGTGGGTTAGAAGCCCTTGTTGGAAAAGAACTACGTGACTTAGGCATTGATTGTCAAGTTGAAAATGGACGGGCACGTTTCAAAGGAACGATGGAAACGATCGCTACAGCAAATTTATGGTTACGAACAGCTGACAGGGTAAAAATCGTTGTTGGGGAATTTGATGCGTTTACCTTTGATGAACTATTTGAGAAAGTTAAAGCATTACCTTGGGAAGACTTTCTACCTTTAGATGCTGAATTTCCGGTTGCAGGAAAATCAATCAAGTCTAAGCTTTATAGTACACCTGATTGTCAGGCGATCACTAAAAAAGCGATCGTTGAACGATTGCGTAAGTATTATCACCGTCCGGCATCTGTTCCATTAACGGAGACAGGCGCACATTTTCAATTAGAAGTCGCTTTACTAAAAGATCATGTCATGATCACACTAGATACAACTGGTCCTAGTTTGTTCAAACGGGGATATCGTTTGGAAAAAGGTGGCGCACCGTTGAAAGAAAACATGGCAGCCGCTTTAGTGATGTTGACAAATTGGCGAAAAGATCGTCCGTTTTATGATCCAGTGTGTGGTTCTGGTACGATCTGCATCGAAGCTGCCTTGATTGGACACAACATTGCACCAGGATTTAATCGTGAATTTGCTTGTGAATCATGGGATTGGTTTAGTAAAGATGTTATGGAAAATGTTCGAGCATTGGCAGAAGAGCAAGCAGATTATGATATTGAACTCGATATCACAGGTTCTGATATCAATGGGCGGATGATCGAAATTGCTAAAGCGAATGCGGAAGAAATTGGCTTAGGCTCTTCAATCACGTTTAAACAACAAGCAGTCAAAGATTTCAAAACGGATAAAGAATACGGCGTAATCGTCGCGAATCCGCCTTATGGAGAGCGTTTAGGTGAAGAAGAAACGGTTCGTCGCTTGTATGAAGAAATGGGCGATGTTTTCCGTCCATTAAAGACATGGAGTAAATACATTTTGACAAGTGACCTTACTTTTGAAGAGTATTATGGGCAAAAAGCTACTAAAAAACGTAAACTGTATAACGGAGCTTTACGGACTGATCTCTTCCAATACTGGGGAACGCGTCCACCAAGAAAAGACAAAACGATTTAAAATTATATGGGATGGATGGAGGAATAAATGATGAATGAAAAAGAATTGATGAAAGAACTAAAAGAAATCAATCTCTTGCAACAAACCTTGGGCATTTTAGATTGGGATATCCAAACGGGTATGCCAGAAAAAGCGAGTGAGGATCGTAGTGAAGTCAATAGTTATCTTTATAGTCTTTATTTCTCAAAGAAAATTGGACCTAAGATCAAAGAAGCCATCCAATATTTTTCTGAACATCCCAATGAATTATCTGAAACGGGAAAAATCGTGTTCGAGAAGGTCAAAGAAGACTACGAACTTGAATATAAAGTTCCTGAAGAATTGATGACGGCATTGACAGCAGCAACTTCTACCGCACAGGTGCAATGGCAGCAATCTCGTGAAACGAAAAATTTTGCGGATTTTCAAGAAGCATTGACTAAAAATATTGAGTTAACAAAACAGTTGATCCCCTATTGGAAAAAAGACGAAGCAACTGATTATGATGTGTTACTCAACCAATATGAACCAGGAATGTCTGTTGAAATCTTAGATCGTGTTTTCCAACAAGTAAAAGAAGGAATCATGGAAATTAGAAAAACCTTAGCAGAAAAAGGGCATGAACCAGATACCTCTTTTCTTTCTCGAAAAATGACTAAAGCCCAACAAAAAAGGTTTGTCACAGGCGTGATTGAACAGTTAGGTTATGATTTCTCAAGAGGACGTTTAGATGACACAATCCATCCTTTTATGATCGGGATCAATCATAATGATGCACGTATTACGACTCGTTGGAATGAACATGACTTTAAAATGGCAGTCTTTGGCGTGATCCATGAAGCTGGTCATGGAATGTATGAGCAAGATATTGACGAAAAATTTGCTTATACTCCGATTTACCAAGGTACTTCGATGGGCATCCACGAATCTCAATCACTGTTCAATGAGATCATCATTGGTAGCAATCGAAGTTTCTGGGAAAAACAATATCCATTTTTCCAACAATGTGCAGAAGGAACATTCGATGATATTTCATTTACTGACTTTTATCGCTCGCTGAAACAAACCCAAGCAAGCTTGATTCGAATTGAAGCAGATAGTTTAACCTATCCATTGCATATCATTATTCGTTATGAAATTGAGAAAATGATTTTCAATGAAGGCGTGGACGTGGCTCAGTTACCAACTATTTGGAATCAAAAGTATGAAGAATATCTAGGAGTACGACCTTCGAATGATTTAGAAGGAATCTTGCAAGATGTCCACTGGTCAGGAGCTAGTTTTGGTTACTTCCCATCTTATGCTTTAGGATATATGTATGCTGCGCAACTGCTTCACGCATTAGAAAAAGAGCTTTCGATCGATGAAGTGTTAGCATCCGATGATTATCGACCAATCAAAGAATGGATGAAAGAAAAGATCCATCAATATGGTGCATCTAGAAAACCAACGCAATTGATTCAGGATGCAACCGATGAGGTGCTAAATCCGCAATATTTGATCGATTACATGAAAAAAATCTATTTTTCGGTCTATCAAGTAGCTGAATTCAGTAGCGAGAAAGAAGGAAAATAAATGGAGAAACTGCAGGAAATTGCTGATTACAGTTTCAAGCAATTAGCAATGGATCAAACTGGACACGGGATTGATCATACGGTAAGAGTCGTTAAATTAGCAGAGAAAATTTTAGCAACTGAACCGCAAGCTGATCCATTGATTACCCTTGCTTCTGCTTATTTGCATGATACGATCGATGATAAAGTAGTAGCCGATGAAACGAAAGCAAAAGCAGAGTTACATCAATTTTTGCAACGTTTAGAGCTATCAGATGCAACCATTGAATCAATCTTTTTGATTATTGAAAACCTGTCTTTTTCAAAAGGGTTGTCAGGTGAAGAAATGGCATTACCTATTGAAGGAAAAATTGTTCAAGATGCAGATCGTCTTGAAGCCTTAGGAGCAATTGGTATTTTGCGTACGGCTTATTTTGGTGGTGGACATGGTCATCCCATTTTTGATGAAAGTCGGCAACCAATCACTTATCAAAATAAAAAAGATTATCGCAAAGGGTCCACTGTGATCAATCATTTTTACGAAAAATTGTTCTTATTACCAGATAGGATGAACACCCCATATGGTATAAAGGAAGCAAAACGACGAGAAGCCTTTATGCGGGAATTTATTGATGAATTCTTCAATGAATGGTCAGTAGGAGACCCTGATTTTACTCCCGAAAGCTGGTTGGCAACAGGAGGTTGAGACAAAAGTGTTAAGCATCAAGAAATAAGAAGGAATTTCCGAAAATTGACAAGAAACACAAAAACTCGTTTTTGATGTTGATTGTTACCTACTTGGTGCTTCTCAAATTTTTGGTAAATTTCGGCAAGTTTTCCGAAGATGCTACTTTTGTCTCACCGTGAACAAGAGGTCGTGAAAAGAGTGCCTTGACCTGAGCGCTCACCAAGTAAAAACTGCGACGAGTAATCGCAGGAACATTAAGGATGAAAATCTCGAAACAGCTCCCCATGTTTTGAGATTTTTTGACTTATCGCCGAAGGTCAGCTCTTTGAACACCGTTTATTCGATTTTAGAGAGACCAGAAGAGACTGAGGCAAGGTTTGTCTCAGTCTCTTCTTGTGGTCATGAGTAGTAACTGACGACCATAGGGAACGTTTTTTGTGTTGGGAGAAAGACTTCTTAAAATAGCTACAGGTAAGCGCCTTGGACCAAGTAATATATAGCTAGAGAAGCAAACATTAAAAGAATTTAATATACAAATAGAATATTCGTTTTTTTATTTCATAACAAAAAACAAGAATAACTAATGGCGGAAAATTCAGAATATATGGAATATTTATTGGAAAGTTTATTAAGTTAAGGGTTGATATTAGCTAGAGGTGATCCTCTTAAAAATAACGACAGTTACTAAAATAAGTAAAAAAATATTTCGTTAGTGGAGTACCGATTGATTTGTTATGTAAGAAAATACTCAGTTAAATAACTCTCATAATTTGTGTAAGCGCTATCAGAAAAGGTATACTTATAAACAGGAATGAAAGGCTGCATATTCGTTCCTCAACCTTGAAGGTTAGAAAAATGGGGGTGGAGACATGTCTTCTGAAGTATTGTCAACTTATTTAGAACAGGAACTGGCTTTATTGAAGGAAAAGGGACTATACAACACGATTGATATCCTTGAAGGTGCAAATGGTGCGATCATTGAGGTAGCAGGGAAAAATTTGATCAATCTAGCATCGAATAATTATTTGGGGTTTGCTGATCGAGTGGAGCTGAAACAAGCGTGTATCGACGCAACGAATCGCTATGGTGTCGGCGCAGGTGCTGTCCGAACAATTAATGGCACATTGCGTATCCATCAAGAATTAGAGAATAAAATTGCAGAATTTAAAGGTACAGAAGCAGCGATTGCTTTTCAATCAGGCTTCAATTGTAATATGGGAGCTATTTCAGCCATTATGACTAAGGAGGATGCGATCTTATCAGATGAATTGAATCATGCTTCGATCATCGATGGATGTCGCCTCTCTGGTGCCAAAATCATTCGTGTTAAGCATCAAGATATGAACGATCTAGAAGAAAAAGCAAAAGAAGCGGTAAATAGTGGGAAATATAACAAAATCATGTATATCACAGACGGTGTTTTTTCAATGGATGGCGATGTAGCTAATTTACCCGATATGATCCCAATTGCCGAAAAATACGGGTTGATTACTTATGTGGATGATGCCCACGGTTCTGGAGTGATGGGAAAAGGAGCCGGCACAGTGAAGCATTTTGGTCTCCAACAGAAAATTGACATGCAAATGGGTACATTGTCTAAAGCAATCGGTGTCGTTGGTGGCTATGTCGCAGGATCTAAATCGTTGATCGACTGGTTAAAATCACGAGGACGTCCTTTCTTGTTTTCAACATCACTTACACCAGGTGCTGCTGGCGCTGCTCTAGCATCGATTCAACTGATGCAAGATCATCCAGAATTAGTCGAAAAAGTTTGGGAAAATGCCATTTATTTCAAAGAAAAACTGAAAAAAATCGGGTATGACATCGGCGTGTCGGAAACACCAATCACTCCAGTGATACTTGGCGATGAGAGTCTAACACAACAATTTTCTAAAAAGTTGATTGAAAATGGACTATATGTGAAACCAATCGTTTATCCAACCGTACCATTGGGAACAGGTCGTGTTCGTAATATGCCAACTGCAGCTCATACCAAAGAAATGCTCGATCATGCTGTAGCGATTTACCAAAAAGTCGGAAATGAAATGGGCATCATTTGATTTAGTAGAAATGATCTCGCCTGAAATCTAAGAGAAAGACGATCATAGGATAGAGCGTTTCGGTTGTGTTTCTGTGAAAATCGAAGAATCACCTTTTTTATATTTTGCTCGTCAATGGAATGTAGGTAGCATTTATTTTTAATAGATA
Organism: Enterococcus sp. DIV1208; assembly: GCF_050530455.1. Classification (NCBI taxonomy): domain Bacteria; kingdom Bacillati; phylum Bacillota; class Bacilli; order Lactobacillales; family Enterococcaceae; genus Enterococcus; species Enterococcus sp. DIV1208. The sequence goes on from NZ_CP172887.1 coordinate 1,274,557, forward strand.
GTGAAAATGAACTAAAAAGGAGTGTTTGTATGAAAAAAGTATTAGTTACTGGCTGCCTTGGACAAATCGGATCGGAATTAGTTTTACGTTTAAGGGAAGATTTGGGTAATGAAAATGTTGTCGCAACGGATATTCGTATGCCTGAAAAGCTAGAAGATGGTGAACTATTTGAAATTTTAGACGTCATGGATTACGAAAAAATGCGAGCGTTAGTCGAAAAATATCAAGTAGATACTTTGATTCATTTAGCAGCGCTTTTATCAGCTGTCGCTGAAGCAAAACCAAAGTTCGCTTGGGACCTCAATATGGTTGGGTTAGTCAATGCGCTGGAAGTCGCAAGAGAATTTAAGTTAAAATTCTTCACGCCAAGTTCAATCGGCGCTTTTGGACCTAATACACCAAAAGATGAGACTCCTCAAGATACACTCCAACGACCAACAACAATGTATGGCGTGACAAAAGTCGCAGGCGAGCTTTTGTGTGACTACTATTATACAAAGTATGGCGTAGATACACGAGGTGTACGCTTCCCTGGATTGATTTCTTATAAAACTTTACCTGGGGGTGGGACGACGGACTATGCAGTGGATATTTATTATTCAGCTATCAAAGAAGGAAAATACACGTGCTTTATTGATCGTGGTACAGCTATGGACATGATGTACATGCCAGATGCCATTGAGGCGATTGTTCAGTTGATGAATGCTGATCCTAAAAATTTAGTTCATCGCAATGCATTCAATATCTCTGCAATGTCTTTTGAACCAGAAGAAATCAAAGCGTCAATCAAAAAAGTGTTTCCTGATTTTGAAATGGACTATGCAGTTGATCCAGTGCGACAATCGATCGCAGACTCTTGGCCAAATTCATTAGATATTAGTTGTGCGCAAAAAGAGTGGGGCTTTCAACCACGTTACGACCTAGATAAAATGACTCAAGATATGTTGTCCAAGTTGCAAGAGAAATTGACAGCAACAGTCTAATTACTATAGTTTATCGTAAACTTCCGATCGAGTGGTGGGGAGTTTACGATAAAGGGAGGATAAGCGATGGAACGTAACCAAGTATCGGTTGAAAAAAACAAAGTCGAACTAAAGCGAACGATGGGCTTTTTTACTGCTTTATCGACTGTGATGGGAACAGTGATTGGAGCGGGAGTATTCTTTAAAGCAGCGAGTGTCGCAGAAGTTACAGGATCAGTTAGTTTACATATGCTTTCTTGGTTTTTGGGAGGTATCATCTCCGTCTGTGCAGGTTTAACTGGTGCAGAACTTGCCGCAGCAATCCCCGAAACAGGCGGTATGGTCAAATATATCGAACGAACCTATGGACAGACGGCTGCTTTTTTGTTAGGTTGGGCACAAGTTGTGATTTACTTTCCTGCAAATGTAGCGGCATTATCAATTATCTTTGGGACACAATTTGTGAACTTATTTGCCTTAGAACAGCAATGGATTGTCCCCATCGCTATTATAGCCGCTGTGACGATCATGCTGATCAATTTTTTAGGATCAAAAGTTGGTGGAACTTTTCAATCCATTACCTTAATCTGTAAATTGATCCCACTGGCAGTCATCGTCTTGTTTGGCTTATTTCGCAGTGGTGGAGTAGAGTTTCAGCTGTTTCCCATAGAATCAGGAAAAGATCTGCCATTGTTTTCAGCATTAGGTGCGGGCTTGTTAGCGACAATGTTTGCTTATGATGGTTGGATTCACGTTGGAAACATTGCAGGAGAATTAAAAAAACCGCCAAAAGATTTACCGAAAGCCATTTCTATAGGAATCATCGGGATTATGGTTGTTTATTTATTCGTTAATACCGTCTTTTTAAAAACAGCTTCGATTGGAGGAATCAGTGGCAACAGTAATGCTGCTAGCGAAGTGGCTACCATGATTTTTGGTGGCGTAGGTGGGAAACTTGTAACTGTCGGGATTTTGATTTCAGTCTATGGAACAATCAATGGCTATACACTTACTGGGATGCGCCTGCCCTATGTGATGGCCCAAGAAAAACGGTTACCTTTCAGTCACCACTTAGGAAAATTGAACGATCGAACGAAGATTCCAGTGGTTGCTGGTGTTTTGGAACTAGGGATTGCGATCGGTATGATGATGGTCGGTGGATCTGATATGCTGACGGATATGCTTGTTTTTGTGATTTGGATTTTTTATACGATGGTATTTGTAGGTGTAATTATATTGAGAAATACAGTTCCAAAACTTGAAAGGCCTTATAAAGTTCCGTTATACCCAATCATTCCGCTAATCGCCATTCTTGGTGGTGCTTTTATCGTGGTTAGTACGTTACTGACACAAACACTTTTAGCATTTAGCGGAATCGCTTTGACATTAGTCGGAATCCCTGTTTATTTATATTTGAAAAATAAATATCCTGTAGTTTAACATATAAATGATAGTTAAACGTGCATTCTGTTGTAGCGTGTCAAGTTAAGCAATGCTAACTTTACCAACCAGCTACAAGAGAATGCACGTTTTTATCCTGTTTTTTTTCTTAACTGTTTTAGCCGGCGCCAAGCACGAAAAAGGTTTAATAAGACGAGAAAACCAGCAACAGTAATGGGAATCCAAATCAAGTAGATCGGATAACCTAATTGATCTGATAAAGATCGAGAGGAAGCTTGCTCCATTTCAAGTAGTGCTTGTTGCCATGTCTGTAAGTTGAACACGAGCATGAAACTAGCAATAATTAACAAGATAAATCCAAGATAGCGGATGGTCGTTTTTTTACGTATATACGCAAAAATGAGATAGAGAATCAATAAAAAAGCGGGTACGCCAAACACAAAATAAATATTAAGCACGCTAATCGCCTCCTTTTGTTAATGATACTTCAATTAATATAAATTTAAAAATAATTACCCCATAACTTGCATAGTTTACAAGAGTACTGATAAGATGAAACCGTTAGTTAAGATGAAAAAGGGGGATGTTTATGGCTAGTTATATTGAACCGATTCGCTTTGCACTTATTGTTTTTCCATTTTTGGCATTAGCGATTTCTTCGTTTTTTTTCATTTATGAATATCGAAAGTATGGAACGTTTATTTTTTCGAGAGCGGTTATCTTATATTCGTTTGTTTTTTATTTGTTATGTGCTTATTTTTTGATCATTTTACCGTTGCCTTCAAAGGAAGCCGTTGCTCAAATGACCGGACCTAAAATGGAATTACATTTATTTGCATCATGGGTCCATTTCCGAGAGAATACCGTCTTGGTTTTATCTGATCCAAGTACGTATTTACCAGCGATGCGACAAAGCGTTTTTTTAGAACCGGTATTTAATGTTTTGCTTTTATTACCTTTCGGGATCTATTTAAGATATTATTTTCGATTATCTTTTGTGAAAACCATCATTGCAAGTTTTTGTCTTTCCTTATTTTTTGAATTGACACAGTTAAGTGGGTTGTATTTTATTTATCCTCGACCTTATCGGCTATTTGATGTCAATGACTTATTGACGAATACGATCGGAGGAACGTTAGGGTACATTATGACACCAATCTTTACCTTCATGTTGCCTACGAGAGCAAGAATGGATGAAGTGTCATACGAAAAAGGGAAAACAGTTTCTCTAACGAGACGATTAGTTGCCTATTTCATTGATTGGGCTTTCTTATCGGTTTTATCCGTGCTGATTGCTGTGACTCTTCAATTGTCTTTGAAAATAGGTGATATCACTTCAAGTAGTTGGTGGGTATTTTTAGAAGTCTTGCTTTATTTCATGGTCATACCATATGTAACAAACGGTCTCACTTTAGGTAAAAAAATCGTACGCATTCGTGTGGTTTCGGATAACGGAAAACGACTTTCTTTTAAAGCACTGTTTATCCGTTATGGGTATCTTTACTTTTTATTTTATGGGTTAGCTTGGCTTAGTCAGACGATCCAACATATCACTGACCATACGACAGGTGTATTACAGGTAAGCGGGATTTTTATTGTGTTGGGTGTTGCATTTGCACAGTTTATCTTCATGCTGAATCTTTTCTTGTCATTCCTTCGTAAGAAAAGAGTGCTGTTCTATGAAAAAGCCAGTCAAACACATACGATTAGTACCATTCAACCAAAAGGGAACTAGTGGATCGTGAGCGACTTTGAAAAGGATCAAGCAAATTGCTTGAGGATGTGGTATAATGCGAAAGTCGTGTAAAAAAGAAAGAGAAGAGGTGCTTACTTAAATGAGTAATTTTGAACAATTTCATTTTAAACCATATATAAATGAGGCGTTAGCAGAAAAAGGTTTTGCTCAACCAACTGAAGTACAAGAGCGTTTGATTCCTTTGATCGCTAAAGGAAAAAATATCATTGGTCAATCACAAACTGGTTCGGGCAAAACGCATACATTTTTATTGCCTTTATTTCAAAAAATCAATGCGGAAAAAGCCGAAGTACAAGTAGTAATCACTGCACCAAGTCGTGAACTAGCTACTCAAATTTATGATGCTGCTAGTCAGATCGCTAAATTTTCCGATCCAGAGATCCGAGTGACGAATTTTGTAGGTGGAACGGATAAGCAACGCCAATTGAGCCGCTTGAAACATCAACAACCACAGATCGTAGTGGGAACGCCAGGTAGAATCTTGGATATGATGAATGAACAAGCATTAAAAATCCATACAGCATTTGCATTTGTTGTAGATGAAGCAGATATGACACTGGACATGGGCTTCTTGCATGAAGTGGATCAAATTGCTAGTCGCTTGCCTGAAAAACTGCAATTTTTAGTTTTCTCAGCGACGATTCCTGAAAAATTACGACCATTTTTACGTAAATACATGGAAAATCCAATCATTGAAGAAATCAAACCGAAAGCAGTTATTTCAGAAGATATCGAGAATTGGCTGATCTCTACTAAAGGGAAAGATAAAAATCGAATGATTTACCAATTGTTAACGATTGGTCATCCTTATCTAGCAATTGTCTTCGCGAATACGAAGCAACACGTAGATGAAATTGCTGATTACTTGAAAAGCCAAGGCTTAAAAGTAGCTAAAATCCATGGAGATATCACTCCAAGAGAACGAAAACGGGTGATGCGCCAAGTTCAAAACTTAGAATATCAATACGTGGTTGCGACAGATCTAGCGGCACGTGGCATCGATATTAAAGGGGTTTCTCATGTGATCAATGCAGAAATTCCTGAAGACCTTGACTTCTTTATCCATCGAGTAGGTCGGACTGGACGTAATGGTTTAAAAGGAACTGCGATCACTTTGTACTCACCAAGTGATGACCAAACGATTGACAGTATTGAAAAAATTGGTGTCACATTTGAACCGATGGAAATCAAAAATGATGAAATCATCAAGACTTATGACCGCAATCGTCGGACGAAACGGGAAAAATCCAAAGATACACTGGATCCTACATTGATCGGCTTAGTGAAAAAGAAAAAGAAAAAAATCAAACCTGGATATAAAAAGAAAATCGATTGGGCAATTGCTGAAAAGAACAAAAAAGACCGTAAAATCGAACGCAGACAACAAACTAGAACTGCAAGAAAAAATAAGAAAAACTCCAATAAGTAAGTCAATGACCAGACCCTTTAAAAGAGACGTCATGACTTCACGCTCACAGACCAAAGGATTGCATTCCTTTGGTCTGTTTTTAAGTGTTCATTTAGCAGATAATCTAGTGATAATAGATCTTAAATCAATTCTTTTTGCATCCCTACGCAGGTAATCCCATCCTCGATAAAAGGATCTGTACAAGTCTCGTAACCTTGTTGCTGATAGAAACTAAGGGCAGTCATTTCTGCTACTAGGTAACTTGATAGCAAGCCTTCTTTTTTCGCTTTCTGTTCAGCTAAGGACAACAGCTGACGACCGAAACCTTGTTGGCGATAATTTTTGGCGACGCAAAAACGATCGGGGTTAAGACAAGTGGACGATTTTTTTTGATAACGTAATGTTGCAATTGGAACATTGTTTTCCATTAACAGAAAGTAGTTATCAGAAGTGTCCGTTTCGTCAAATTCTAATTCTGGCAAAATGCCTTGTTCCAGAACAAATACCTGATAACGAAGATAAAAACTCGCCCCTCTGATCCAGGACTTGTTTCCAAAATAAACTTGCATCATCGATTCTCCTTTTGATTAATAGGCGTAATTCAAGCTTAACAAAAAATATTCTAGAAAGAAATAAGAGTTGAAGGAAAAGAGCGGTTGACAGAATAAAATAGAATACGTATACTTGTAAAGTACGAAAAGGACATGGTTTGTTTAAGTCTGACTTACAGAAAATTCTTTCCAGGCTGAAAAAAGAATAGTCAAAAAAACAAATTGCTCCCTTTTTTATTGATAGAAATATCAACGCTACTCAGCGTTATCGAGTTCAAGAGGTAATGATCGAACATCATTGCAACCAAGGTGGTACCGCGAGTTTTCGTCCTTGGCTGTGAGGGTGTTTTTTTGTCGTTTAAAATAAAGAAAGAAGGTAATAAAATGAAACAATTAAGCAGTGCACAAGTTCGACAAATGTTTTTAGATTTCTTCCAATCAAAAGGACACACGATTGAACCTAGCGCATCATTAATTCCAGTCAACGATCCAACACTTTTATGGATCAACTCAGGGGTTGCTACGTTAAAAAAATATTTTGACGGCTCTGTCGTACCAGAAAACCCACGCATCACAAACGCTCAAAAATCAATTCGTACGAATGATATTGAAAATGTAGGGAAGACAGCACGGCACCACACAATGTTTGAAATGCTTGGAAATTTTTCTATTGGTGATTATTTCAAAAATGAAGCAATCCATTGGGCATGGGAATTTTTAACAAGTCCTGAATGGATGGCATTTGATCCGGAAAAATTATATGTTACCGTTTATCCAAAAGACACAGAAGCAAAACGAATCTGGCATGAAGAAGTCGGCTTGCCACTTGATCACATTGTAGATGTTGAAGATAATTTCTGGGATATTGGTGCGGGTCCTTGTGGTCCTGATACAGAAATCTTCTATGATCGAGGCGAAGCATACAATGATGTCGCAGAAGATGATCCAGAAAACTACCCTGGTGGAGAAAACGAACGCTATTTAGAAATTTGGAATCTAGTATTTTCTGAGTTCAACCATAAACCAGATCATACATTTGAACCTTTACCACATAAAAACATTGATACGGGCATGGGGCTGGAACGGATGGTTTCGATCGTTCAAGACGCACCAACAAACTTTGAAACAGATTTGTTCTTACCGATCATTCATGCGGTAGAAAAACTAAGCAACCAAGTAAAATATGGGGAAAACCCGACAACCGACATTTCTTATAAAGTAATTGCGGATCATATCCGAGCATTATCTTTTGCGATTGGAGATGGGGCGCTTCCTTCAAATGAAGGTCGTGGCTATGTTCTTCGTCGTTTATTACGCCGAGCAGTGATGCACGGGAAAAAATTAGGGATTGAAAAAGCTTTCTTATATGATCTTGTTCCAGTAGTTGGCGAAATCATGGTTAGCTATTATCCAGAAGTCCTTCAACAAAAAGAATTTATTGAAAAAGTAGTTCGTACCGAAGAAGAACGTTTCAATGAAACGATCAACGAAGGTCTTGAAATCTTGAATCAAGTGATCGCTGAAGTCAAAAAAGCAAATGGAACAACACTTGCTGGAAAAGATATCTTCAAATTGTATGATACTTACGGTTTCCCAGTGGAGTTGACCGAAGAAGTGGCAGAAGATGAAGGCTTGAAAGTCGATCATGAAGGCTTTGAAAAAGAAATGGAAGCACAAAGACAACGTGCGCGTGCTGCTCGTAGTACAGAAAAATCAATGGGAGTCCAATCTGCCCTATTAACAGATATCAAAGTGGATAGTAAATTTATTGGCTATGATCAAGTTGAATCAGACAGCAAACTATTGGTGATTATCAAAGAGGAAGAACTAGTGAGTGAATTGTCTGCTGGACAAGGTCAATTGATTTTTGATCAAACACCGTTTTATGCAGAAATGGGTGGACAAGTGGCTGATCAAGGTTGGATCATTGATGCCTCTGGAGAAACGGTTGCGACAGTTGTTGACGTTCAAAAAGCACCGAATGGACAATTTATGCACACCGTAGAAGTGCTTTCAACATTGACTGAAGGCGAAGTTTACCACTTGTTGATCGATGTACCGATGAGAAATCGCATTATCAAAAACCATACAGCGACTCACTTATTGCATAAAGCTTTAAAAGAAGTTTTAGGGGAACATGCAAACCAAGCTGGTTCTTTAGTTGCTCCTGGACATTTACGCTTTGACTTTACTCATTTTGGACAAATCACAGCTGATGAATTAGTAAAAATGGAACGAATCGTTAATGAGAAGATATGGGAAGCAATCCCAGTAGAAACCATCGAAACAGATATCGATACCGCTAAGAATATGGGTGCTATGGCTTTATTTGGTGAAAAATATGGTCAAGAAGTCCGTGTAGTGAACATTGGTGGATGGTCTATCGAACTTTGTGGTGGAACCCATGTAGCAAATACTGAAAATATTGGGATCTTTAAAATCGTTTCTGAATCAGGAATCGGTGCCGGTGTTCGTCGGATCGAAGCTGTAACAAGTAAAGAAGCATATGAGTTATTGGAAGCAGAAGAAAAACAATTAAAAGAAGTTGCCACAATTGTCAAATCACCTCAATTAAAAGAGGTTGTATCAAAAACAGAACAATTACAACAACAACTAAAAGAACTACAAAAAGAAAATGAACAATTAGCAAGTAAACTAGCGAACCAACAAGCAGGCGATGTCTTTAAAAATGTGGAAACAGTTAGTGGTCATTCACTGATTACTGCACAAGTAAAAGTAAAAGATATGAACCAATTACGTCAATTAGCAGACCAATGGAAACAAAAAAACATTTCCGATATTCTTGTTTTGGCAAATGAACAAGACGGAAAAGTTAGTTTGTTAGTCGCTATGACGAAAGAAGCAAATGATGCTGGGCTAAAAGCTGGTGACTTGATCAAAGCAATCGCACCAAAAGTTGGTGGTGGCGGTGGTGGTCGCCCTGATATGGCGCAAGCAGGTGGGAAAAACCCTGCTGGTATCCCAGATGCTTTATCAGAAGCTAAAACATGGTTGTCTAATCAATAATCAACTTTAAATACTTTTCCAAATAAAATGGGAAAGCGTCGAATAGCTCAGATGATAATAACCTCCTTTTGAAACGGTATTTTATGTTTGGGAGAGAAAAAACTTATTTCAAGGAGCGAATACTTGACCTTGTTTTAGCAAATAATGGGGAATAGAATGCTTTCATTGAAGCGAGTAAGCGGTCATTTTTTAAACAGCTTTTCATAGTTTAAACACTGATCGCTTATTGCTTAAGGAAGCACCGATAATACTATTTATTTTCATACATGCTAAAGGGCTCAAGAACGACCTTTTTTGTTCAAGGAGTATTGAATCCTCCTATTTGTTAAAGAAAAGTTCTACCGAATTTGTTTGAAACGGAAATCCCGTTGACAAATTCGGTTTATTTTATGAGAACTGAATGCAACCAATCAGCATTTTCTTTGAGAGTAATTAATTGACAAAAAAGCAAAACCTTTTACGATTAGAATAAAAAGGAGGGGGTAAAATTGAATAGTAAAAATAAAACTTTTCGTTTAGTTTTACGAGCGATTTTATTAGCAATCATTATCGTTCAAGCAATGGTTCCATGGTTAGGGTTTATTCCTTTAGGATTTATTAGTTTGACGATTATTCACATAACAGTTATCGTTGCTGCGGTTGTATTAGGACCGAAAGACGGCATGGTCATTGGTTTGTTTTGGGGGATCGCCACGATCATTCGTGCTTACGCCATGCCTACGACCCCATTTGATACCCTCGTCTTTACCAATCCGATCATTTCAGTTGTTCCTAGAGTTTTAGTTGGCTTAGTTGCAGGAATCATTTTTCACTGGATTTATCAACGTTATCATTCTGTAGTCGTTGGTTCGGTTTTAGCAGGAGTATTTGGCTCACTCGTGAATACACTTTTAGTTCTAGGGTTTATGGGACTGTTTTATACTGGGGCAACTGCTGATGCGTATGGCGTAGATGCGGATCTATTATTTAAAACTTTGGCAGGAGTTGCCGCAATCAATGGGATTCCGGAAGCGATAGGTGCCGGAATCATTACGCCACTGATTGCTAAAGCGCTGTTTGCTGCAACGCCACTCAAACCAGAATAAAGAATAAAGGAAGCGAAAAAGTGTCAAAAGAACAAAAAACGATTAGTGGGCAAGAACGTACCAAAAAAGGTATTATAGCTGGAATCTTAGGTCTTATCACAAATATATTATTGTTTGTTGCGAAATTTGCAATCGGACTTTTTTCTGGCAGTGTTTCGATCATGGCGGATGCTATCAATAGTTTATCCGATACAGCTTCATCCATTTTGACGCTTGTTGGGTTTAAGATTGCTGCAAAACCCGCAGACCAAGAACATCCATTTGGACATGAACGATTTGAATATATCAGTGGCTTATTTGTTTCAATCATCATTACGTATGTAGGGTTTCAATTTTTGGACGCTTCTATACGGAAAATTTTTCGGCCGGAACATTTAGTCCTGACACCGATCGTGTTTCTTGTCCTGATATTTTCGATTCTGTTAAAACTTTTACAAGGACGTATGTACACTAGATTTTCAAAAACAATTCAGTCAGAAGCACTAAAAGCGACAGCCAAAGATAGTTACAATGATGTATTCACGACGTTAGCTGTTTTAGTATCTGCAGGTATCGAAAGATTCACTGGCTGGCGTATTGATGGCTATGTTGGTTTTGTCTTAGCCGGGTACATTATTTTTAGTGGGATCATGATGTTACGTGATTTTGTCTATGAATTACTAGGTAGCCGTCCAACAGCTGAAGAAATCAAAACAATGGAAAAACAATTAAGTTCTTATAAATCGATTTTAGGTTTTCATGATCTGTTGGTTCATAATTATGGACCAAATAAAAAGTTTGCTTCTGTTCATATTGAAGTTGACGACAGTTTAAACTTGAATGAAGCACATAAAATCATTGATATTATCGAAAAAGACTTTAAAAAGACTTTGGATGTAGATTTAGTTTGTCATCTAGATCCGGTAGCAATCCATAATGAACAATACCGTAAGATATTGAAACAATTGAGACAAATTATCAAAGAGTTAGGGGAAGAGTTGAGGTTGCACGATTTACGGATCATACGTAAAGGAAAAGAGTTGCAATTCGATATTGTAGTTCCTCAGAATTTCAAGTTACCAGATGATGTTTTAGAAGAAAAGATTCGTCAAGCTATTGAGAAAAAGGTTGGTTCTTTTGAACTCGATATTACTTTTGATCACAATTATCTTCTCTATTAAATCAGAAACTTTAAAAAGACTTTTTAGTAAGTAGCTAAAAAGTCTTTTTTTTATGGATTTAATTGTTTTTGAAGCGCTTGGCGTGCCAGATTATCCGCCCCTTTATTCTTACTCTCGGGAATCCATTGTAAGATGAGTAAATGGAACTGAGCGAGTAATTGTTGGATCTCATATAGAAGGGAAGAGAAACTTTCGTTGTTTGTGTGGTTTTTGTCGATTGTAGAAACAAGTACTTTGCTATCGGAATAACAGAGAATTGTTTCATTGACCCAGCCTTTTTCCTTTAAAATTTCTAAAGTTTTTAAAAAGACTTCGAATTCAGCTTGATGATTGGAGCCATCCGAAAGTGGGACGGTAAGCTGTTCTTGTTTATTTTCATGGATAATTAAAATGCCTCCACCACTAGGTCCTGGATTGCCTTTTGTGGAAGCATCAATGTATACTTTGATCATAGTAAGGAAGCTCTCCTTTTTCTAAAAATAGTGTTATGCTATAATTATACCATTACAAATAGATGCGAGGTTAAAGAATGAAAAAAATAATTCGCTGGCAGCCGGAATGGGCGCAGACGATCATCTATTGGTCTTTATCTTTGATCATTTTATTTTTTAGTTTGATTTTATCACTTGAAAACACTAGACCCTATTGGAAAAGTAACTTAGTGATGGGGCTATTTTTAATTTTTCTTTTTCTTGGGTATCGTCGGTCATTTATTTTGAAAAACCATGCAATCAAAATTAAATATGCTGCTTTTTGGAAGGACCAAAATATCCCGCTACAAGATATTGACTCTGTAACACCGGTCAAAAGAGGCGTAAATATTAAATATGTAGGGAAGGCTGAGCCAACCTTCTATCTGATGCGCAAAAGAAGTCAGACAGCTTTTTTGTCCTACTATTCTGAAGGTAAAGAGCAACAAAGCACTAACAACCAAGTAAATACAACTAGCTGATTGATTTTACTTGTTTAAACCAATTGATTCAGCAGATATAAAATAGCTGCGAGAAAAACATAACTATATATAACCTCTGAGAAAACAAGCCGAAGAATCCGAAGATCATTTTATGATCAGGGTGAGATTCTTCGGCTTGATTGTGTCTTGCTGACGTTTGTATGAACTTGACCTTAGAATAATGGATGATATGATGTTCGACCAGTAACTTTCGATAAAGTAATGGACACCTGACCATTCAACCAAGGGATATATAACTTAATAACATAAAGGATATTATAAAAAATTTGCACTAAATATTTTTTAAAGGAAAAAAAGAAGTAAGATAACATTTTTTCTTATTTATAATAAAACTTACAGAAAAAGTATAAGGAGAAAAACGGACGTGGAAATAAAAAAAATGTTAGAAGATCTCAACCGAATTTGGAAGATAAAAGAAATACGAAGAAAAAGAGGTGCGAAGCTATCGAGACTATGGCGGAGAAACGGTAGGAAGATAAAAGGAATATGGAAAACGAGAGGTACAAAACTACGGAGAATGCACTTGGAAAAGCTAAATAAAAGAAAGGAAAATGGCAAAAGAACACAGATGAAAAAAGCACAGACATCAAGAGTGAAACAAGGTAGTTCGAACAATAAACAAGAAATACGTTCGCTATCTGTCCGTGCAACAAATCAAGCGAGTTGGAAAAATGCGCAAATTTCAAGAAATTTTGCGAATCAGCAGAAGGGCTACTCCAGGAGTCAACAGACATCTATCACCTCAACGAGATGAATCTTTCTATGGGTTCACATAGTTTTGATGTCAATCGTTGGATTCAGTGTTTTGAGCAATTAGGAGTGATAAATGGTTGGCAATTTTTAAAAAGAAAACAGCAAAACACAGGGGTATAACCTTCAGGACTTAAAAAATATCATGGCTGGGTTTGATTCGCAGGAAATAACTTCAGGAACCAGTTCAAGAAGATACATAAATGAACGAATCATAAATAGTGAAAGTGATCGTTGAAACTAGTTATTAGAAAAGCTCGGTAAAAAAATGGTATAAAAGCAATCAAAAAAGATTATCAACCAAGGCTATATAACAATCAAGCCCTTGTTCGGATTGTCGATTCTTTAAATCCGTTGTCTCGATTTAGAAAGATTCTTTTAAAATGGCAATTAATGTTGAAAAGAAAACAATCTGATGCGAAAGACATCATTCACTCGGAAATAAGTGAGAAGGATGCATAGATACAACGAGAAGAAATAATAGCGAAGAAAAAAGAAAAGAAATTTGTAAAAAATATTAAAGCAAACGCTAGAAATCAAGTTTTCAATACAGTCGAGCAGTCTTTTTCAAATCATCTGATAAATTCGAGATAACCTTCTTTCGATAGGATCAGAAAACAAACAGAAATATGTATCTTTATATTGAAAAGTGAGATTTTGTAATATTAGTGAACGTTGTACTGTATGGAAGAGACGCAGCATAAGTTGATTTTCTATCGTTCAAGCAATTATAAAATTATAAAAAAGCCGATACTTTGCAAAGAACATTTTGCGGAGTATCGGTCTTTCTTTAAATTGAATATTTTTGATGCAATCTCTTCTGTTTTGAAGAGAAGTTACTTATTGTTGAAACTTTCTTATAAGATCATTTTTTTGACATGAGCGGCTTGTGCCCCACGGTTTCCTTCGATTATTTCAAATTCTACAGATTGATTTTCTTCAAGGGTTTTGAATCCCTCTTCTTCAATTGCAGTAAAATGGACGAATATTTCTTCTGTTTCATCATAACTAATAAATCCATATCCTTTTTTGTTGTCAAACCATTTCACAGTTCCTGTGGTCAAAGCTCTCACGACCTTTCTAAAGTCTGATCATAACTAACATTATAAAGAGTATTTATATATACGTCAATTAAATTAAAAAAGCAATCTTGCCTATGTTGTTTTAAAATAAAAAAAGGTATAATAGATATAACTGAACAAAGTCTTTTGTTTTGGGTATAAAGTTCGTGTAAAGGGGTAATTTGATGAAGAGCGATCTACAAATATCACAAGAAACAGAGTTAAAACCGATTATTAAAATTGCGGAAAAATTGGATATCCAACAAGATGACCTGGAGCTTTACGGAAAATATAAAGCGAAAATCGATTTTTCCACCATCAAGAAATTAAAGAAAAAACCAGATGGTCACTTGATTTTAGTTACATCCATCAATCCTACACCAGCTGGAGAAGGTAAATCGACCATCACGGTAGGTCTTGGGGACGCATTGAATCAAATTGGTAAAAAAGCAGTGATTGCGTTAAGAGAACCTTCCCTTGGTCCAGTCATGGGAATCAAGGGTGGTGCTGCCGGCGGAGGCTATGCACAAGTATTACCAATGGAAGATATCAATTTACACTTTACTGGCGATATGCATGCGATTACGTCTGCTAATAATGCATTGTCTGCACTTTTAGACAATCATATCCATCAAGGGAATGAACTGAGAATCGATTCACGTCGTGTGATCTGGAAACGTGTCGTCGATTTGAATGATCGCGAACTGCGAAAAGTGATTGTTGGCTTGGGAGGTCCGATTCAAGGTGTGCCGAGAGAAGATGGCTTTGACATCACCGTAGCAAGTGAAATCATGGCGATTTTATGCTTAGCAACAGACATCGATGATTTAAAAGCTCGTTTAGCTCGAATTGTTGTCGGTTATACCTTTGATCAAAAGCCAGTGACAGCTGGTGATCTCAAAGCAGAAGGCGCATTGGCACTGCTATTAAAAGAAGCGATCAAACCAAACTTAGTACAAACGATTTATGGCACGCCAGCATTTGTCCATGGAGGTCCTTTTGCCAATATTGCTCACGGGTGTAATAGTGTTTTAGCTACCCAAACAGCTCTTAAATTAGGGGAGTATGTGGTGACTGAAGCTGGATTTGGTGCAGATCTAGGTGGAGAAAAATTCCTAGATATCAAAGTTCCGAATTTGAAAAAGGCGCCTGATGCGATCGTGATTGTAGCAACAGTTCGTGCATTGAAAATGCATGGCGGTGCAACTAAAGAAGAGTTGAAAACGGAAAATTTAGCAGCATTGGAAAAAGGATTCAGTAATTTAAAACGTCATATCCACAATATGGAGAAATACCATATCCCAGTAATTGTTGCGATCAACGAGTTCGTGACAGATACGGAAGCTGAATTTACTTTGTTAGAACGTCTTTGCGAAAATCAAGGGGTGATCGTACAACGAGCAAGTGTTTGGGAGCATGGCGCAGACGGTGGAATTGAACTTGCCAAAGCGGTCGTTCGTGCGATTGATAGTCAGCAAGCAAATTATCAACCCTTGTATCAACCGACAGCGACTATCGAAGAAAAAGTGACAACGATCGTCCAAGAGATTTATGGTGGAAAAGGGGTCAACTTTAGTAAAAAAGCCAAAAAACAAATCGCTGAGTTTGTCCTTAATGGTTGGGATAAACTGCCAATTTGTATGGCAAAAACCCAATATTCATTTTCTGACGACCCGACACTTCTAGGCGCTCCTGAAGGATTTACGATTACCATCAGAGAGTTCGTTCCCAAATTAGGGGCTGGGTTTATCGTTGCGCTAACAGGAGATGTCATGACTATGCCGGGACTTCCAAAAAAACCAGCTGCATTGAATATGGATGTTACCAATGATGGGGAAGTACTGGGATTATTCTAAAAAAAGAGGATAGGGTGCTTCATAAAAAAGCCATCTATCAAAAATGATTAGTGAGAATACCTAAAATTAGGTAATGGCTCTCTTTCAATCAAAAAAAGGATAAAGTCAGCTCTTGTATATGTTGATACAATGGCTGACTTGTTTTTATACATATTGTGTTAGTCAACAAGTAAATAATGGCGGTTTCACGGATGATTTTGAGTTCAAAACAGCTTTTTATGATAGCAATCATATGTCTAAAATAAAATGATTTATAATCATTGCGAAGAAAACGTTTTTTTAACACTAAAATAGGAGTGAAAATTTTTGAAAAAGTATTTATTTAGAACAATTTTGGTGTCTACGTCACTTTTGACTTTAGGAACTGCTGTAACTTCGTGTGTTCCAGTATTAGCCGATGAAACGAATAGTTCTGGCATAGCAATTTGTAGTGATGATGAGTACTATGTATTAGACGAACCATCGATTCAGACAAAAACTTGGTCACAACCTCAAAGTTGGTGTGTTTCTAAAGGAAATCGTACATATTTGGGTACAGAAACCCACAATAGAAAAACCACATTATCAATTGGTGCAACGATCTTCGGAATGAATATTAAAATAGGGAACGAATACTCAGTAAGCGGAAAATTCAAGAAGTATCGTCAAAATGCAAGAATAACGGTCACTTACCGAGTTTATCGTAAAGTAGACAATAAATATATTCGTACTCAAACTGCTACAGCAAATACACAATATATTGATTATATAGCAATATGATACATAGGAATACTAAGAAACATTGGAAATTCATTCTTTGCTTGAGTTACTTTATTATTTATTTTATGATCCCAAGTATAGGGATCCCAATCAAATATGATTTCATATTTGATTGGATTTCTTGGTTTCCGTTGATCCTAAGTTTTATGTTTTTGGTGTTGTTCCACCAGCTTCTCTATCAATCATTAGTAGAAATACAATGGCTGAAACTCATATTTATAGCAGTCTTTTGTATCGTTAGTATTATTGTCATTAATACTGCTTTGCCTGATACAAATAGCTTACCCCTAAATTCTTTAGCTAATAGTGAATTGAAAAAATATATAATAAGTGCTACAACGTACGGTGTATTTTTAGAAGAAATGATTTTTAGATTTAGTCTAATCAGCTTACATTCTGACAGGAAAACAAAGGCTTCTCTCCTCATAATCTCTTCATTTTTGTTTTCAATCGTACACGGAGGAAATTTCAACCTTTTTTTCTGCGGCGTTCTATTTGGATTCGTTTATATAAAAACTTCTAATGTGTGGTACGCCATATTGACCCATGTTTTTTATAATGGTGTGGGTATATTTCTTTTTTTATTCTTTACTTAGTTGTTGCAAAGCAATGAACGATAAAGTAGTTAAAGCAAGTGGAGATTTACAAAAAGTGAGGTTGAAAAAAATACTTCTAAACAGTAAAAAAGGATGACACAATTATTCATTACGGATAGTTGTGTCATCCTTTTATTTTCGATCGAACATCTTTAATGGATATATAAGGAGTGAAAACGATGTTACAACAGATTTCTAATAGTTTTTCTGGTTGGCTACTTTTACTGTACTCGCTGCATTTGAGCAAAAAATGTCTATAAATTAGTTAAATATAGGGAACTCAAACACTTTGAGACATCTACTTTCTTGTTCGGGTGTTTTACGGTATACTAAGAAAGCATCAGGAGGAGGGGCGTTATGGACGTACGAGTGACAAGACGAACAGGTTTTTATGGCATGGGTAGTCCGATCCAACTGCGGATCAATGGAAAGAAAAAAGGACAATTGAATCATAATCAATCGGTTTTACTTAAGTTAGAAGCACCTTTTACAATGCAAGTTTCGTTTTATTGGTTAAAAAGTCCAGTGTATACAATAACGCATCCGTCCAAAGGATACTTCATTACAATGAATCTCTTATTGTTACAGATTTATCCCTTTTTATTTTTAGGAAGTGGATTAAGCGCATTGTGGTTACACAATCTAATTTATAGTATGTTCGTGGTACTTGTAATGATTGGCTTCTTTTTTTTCATCAAAAACCAAGCCTATGTAATCAAGGAGGAGAAAGATGGCAAACTCTGATATTTTTTTAAGTAGTTTTAATCGGATCGAAAAATGGATGAGAGATGAAATGGGTAACGCCCGCAATATGGGATTTACTGAGTTAGTTCGGCGACTTGCCCAACGCAAAAAAGCAGTGATTCGTCAATATGAAGAAGATTTGCTTCAGCTGGCGCAGTTACGAAATGCCATTGTTCACGATCGGATTGCTGTGGATTTTGTGATTGCTGAACCCAATGATTGGGCAGTCAATAAGATCCAGCAGATTGAAGAAGACTTGATTCGTCCAGCAAAGGTTTTACCTCGCTTTGCGAAACATGTCACAGGTTTTGAACGAGATCTTCCTTTACTTGATTTGTTAGGAACGGTTGCCAAAAAACGATACTCACAGTTTCCTTTGTATAATAAAGGGAAATTCGTAGCGCTTGTGACATTGCGGGTCATTGGTTTTTGGCTAGCAAAGGAAAGTCAAAAAGGGACCATTGATTTAACAGATAAAAAAGCGGCTGATTTGATTTTTAGTGATGGCAAATATACGAATTATCGTTTTGTAGCTGAACATACTTATGTTTATGAAGTGGAAACAATGTTTCGGGAACAAGGAACTCTAGAAGCAGTCCTGATTACCAAAGATGGTCATCCTGACGGCAACTTACTGGGGATCATTAGACCTAGAGATATTTATCAACAAATAGAAAAGGAATGATTTTTTGTTAGCAATTTATTTTATGATCAGTGGATTATTAGTGGCTCTTGATCAGTGGGTCAAATGGTGGATCGTCAATGATTTATCTTTAGGCGAAACGAAGACATTGATTCCAGGCGTCTTATCGTTGAATCATATACGCAATACTGGGGCAGCTTGGAGTATGCTTGAAGGGAAGATGTGGTTTTTCGTCATAATCACAGTGATTGCTGTCATTGTTGTCGTGACATTGATGGTCAAGAATCGCAAACAGGGCAATCGATGGTTGCTGACAGGGTTAAGTTTTATTTTAGCAGGAGCTATTGGGAATTTTATTGATCGTGTAAGATTGGGATATGTCGTCGATATGTTCCAAACTGATTTTATGAATTTTCCGATCTTCAATGTAGCTGATATGACACTTGTTTGTGGTGTGATTCTTATTTTGATATACATTATTTTAGATGAAAAGGAACAAGGGAAAAAATGACAGAATTAAACGCAACGATTCAAACAGAAACAGGACGGATCGATAAAGTACTCACAGGTTTATTCAACGATTATAGTCGTTCACAAATCCAGCTTTGGCTCAAAGATGGTGCCGTTTCGGTCAACGGACAAGTGGTGAAAGCAAATTATAAAGTGAAGAAAAATGATGAAATCGTGATCGCTGTGCCAGAACCAGAGACCCTTTCAATTGAAGCAGAAGACATTCCATTAGAAATCGTTTATGAAGACGAAGCGGTTGCTGTTGTCAATAAACCACAAGGCATGGTCGTCCATCCTTCAGCAGGTCATCCGAATGGTACGATGGTCAATGCTTTAATGTATCATGTAAAAGATCTTTCGTCGATCAATGGTGTGATCCGTCCAGGGATCGTCCATCGAATCGATAAAGATACTTCAGGTTTGTTGATGGTAGCGAAAAATGATTTAGCACATGAATCTTTGGCCAAGCAATTAAAAGATAAAACTTCTTTACGTAAATACGTAGCGTTAGTCCATGGAGTGATTCCTCATGAAAAAGGAACGATCAACGCACCGATCGGTCGATCAAAAGTGAACCGTAAAATGCAGGCAGTCAGAGAAGATGGCAAACTAGCCGTGACCCATTTTAATGTCTTGGAACGATTCAATGATTTTACGTTGGTAGAGTTGACGTTAGAAACAGGTAGGACCCATCAGATCCGTGTGCATATGAAATATATAGGGTATCCTTTAGCTGGAGACCCAGTTTATGGACCAAGTAAGACATTGAAAGGAAATGGGCAATTTCTTCATGCGAAGCTCTTAGGTTTTACCCATCCAATCACAGGTCAGAAAATGGTCTTTGAAGCACCGCTTCCAACAATCTTTGAAAAAACTTTAGAAAAACTAAGGAAAAGTGTTGCATTTTGATTTAGATAACGGTATAGTATTTAACAACGAAAGCATAAAAACTTCATATCAGTTCCTTTAAGTTTAGTCCCGTGAGGCTAAGAAGGGTGTGGGTAAGAGAGCTATGGTGCGCCATAACATCGATTACTCAATGACGTAGTATAACTATCAGTGTATCTAAATGTACACTTAGTCTAGACATTCCTCCTGTCCTCTTAGGGCAGGAGTTTTTTTGTGTATAAAAAAGGAGGAAACAAACATGCAAGCAAAAGAAGTTGTGGATCAAGTAACCATGAAGCGGGCATTGACACGTATCACTTATGAAATCATTGAAAGAAATCAGACGATTCAAGATGTTGTCTTAATTGGGATAAAAACAAGAGGCATTTACATCGCATCAAGAGTTGCCGATCGTTTGAAGCAACTAGAAGGCATCGAAGTTCCGGTCGGAGAGCTGGACATCACATTGTATCGTGATGATAAAAAAGAAACACCAGCTGAAGCAGAACTTCATTCTTCAGATATTCCCGTTTCACTAGAAGGAAAAGAAGTGATTTTGATCGATGACGTCCTTTACACTGGACGAACGATTCGAGCAGCGATGGACGCAGTAATGGACTATGGTCGTCCTAGAAAAATTTCTCTGGCTGTCTTAGTAGACAGGGGACATCGGGAGTTACCGATTCGAGCAGACTATGTTGGGAAAAACATTCCCACAGCTAAAACAGAAGAAATCTTAGTCGAAATGCAAGAACTTGACGGCAAAGATCGAATCATGATTTTGAAAGAGGAAGAATAGAGGAGCAATTGATATGTCAGAACAGAAAAAATTCCATAATCACGATGCGGTTTTAGATATCCACGATCGCCCAAAAACAGGACATTGGATCGGCTTAAGTTTACAACATCTCTTTACGATGTTTGGTGCTACTGTACTTGTGCCGATTTTAGTGGGGATCGATCCAGGGATTGCCTTAGTCAGCTCAGGATTAGGAACATTAGTTTATCTTTTTACTACTAAAGGAAAGATTCCAGCCTACTTGGGTAGTAGCTTTGCCTTTATCGCAGCTATGCAAATGCTGATGAAGACTGACGGTTACCCAGCGATCGCCCAAGGAGCCGTAACGACTGGTCTGGTTTACTTGATCGTCGCATGGATCATCAAAAAGATCGGTTCAGCATGGTTGGACAAAATTTTACCACCGATTGTCGTTGGTCCCGTGATCATGGTAATCGGCTTAGGGTTAGCAGCGAATGCTGCAACGAACGCAATGTATAACCAAGGCAACTATGATTTTAAATATATTGCCGTGGCATTGATCACTTTAGCATTGACGATTTTCTTCAACATGTGGCTAAAAGGATTTTTAGGACTTATTCCAATTTTGTTAGGGATCATTTGCGGCTACCTCGTTGCTTTACTCTTCGGAATCGTCGATACAAAGCCGATCGCTGATGCTGCTTGGTTCGCTTTACCAAACTTCGAGATTCCATTTGTTCAATATGAACCGAAGCTTTACTTAGGAGCAATAACGACGATGGCACCTATCGCTTTCGTTACGATGACGGAACACATTGGACATTTGATGGTCTTGAATAAATTAACCAAACGTAATTTCTTTGAAGAGCCAGGTTTACACAAAACATTGATGGGAGATGGCTTAGCGCAGATCGTTGCAGCTTTCGTCGGTGGTCCTCCAGTTACAAGTTATGGGGAAAATATCGGTGTGTTAGCAATCACTCGTGTACACAGCGTATTCGTCATCGGTGGTGCAGCAGTCTTCGCTGTGATTTTAGGATTTGTGGGCAAATTAAGCGCTTTGATCTTAAGTATCCCCGGACCCGTAATTTCCGGAATCAGCTTTATCTTGTTCGGAGTGATCGCAGCGAGTGGAATGAAGATTTTGATCGAAAATAAAATCGATTTTGATAAAAAGAAAAATCTGTTGATTGCTTCAGTGATCTTAGTGGTCGGAATCGGCGGCTTGGTTTTTGAAGTAGGCACCTTCACGTTATCAGCAATGGCTTTAGCAACTGTACTTGGTATCATTCTGAATCTTATCTTACCCGAAACTTCACGTAGCGAAGAAAAATAAGGAGGAACTATCATGATCATCAAATCAGAACGCATTAGTTTAAAACATTTATTGACAGTGGAAGCTTTAACGGATCAAGAAGTCATGGGCTTGATCCGACGAGGTCAAGAGTTTAAACAAGGAGCAAACTGGACACCACAAAAACCGCAATACTTTGCGACGAATCTGTTTTTTGAAAATAGTACTCGTACGCATAAGAGCTTCGATGTAGCCGAAAAGAAACTAGGCTTAGAAGTGATTGAATTTGAAGCGAGTACGAGTTCTGTACAAAAAGGGGAAACCCTTTATGATACGGTCTTGACGATGTCTGCGCTCGGTGTGGATGTTGCAGTAATCCGCCATGGAGATGAAAATTACTATGATGAATTGATCCAAAGTAAAACGATCCAATGCTCGATTATCAATGGTGGTGACGGAAGTGGCCAACATCCAACACAATGCTTACTTGATTTGATGACGATCTACGAAGAATTTGGTTACTTTGAGGGATTGAAAGTAGCGATCGTCGGGGATATCACACACTCACGAGTAGCAAAATCAAACATGCAAATGCTGAAACGATTAGGAGCACAAGTTTTCTTTTCAGGTCCACGTGAATGGTACGATGAAGAATTTGAAGTCTATGGGCACTACCTGCCATTAGATGAATTATTAGAACAAGTGGATGTCATGATGATGCTTCGAGTACAACATGAACGGCATGATGGGAAAGAAAGTTTTTCGAAAGAAGCCTATCACCAAGAGTATGGATTAACAGTCGAACGTGCGAAGAAATTACAAAAGCATGCGATCATCATGCACCCAGCGCCAGTCAATCGTGATGTCGAATTAGCTGATTCCCTTGTGGAAGGACTACAATCACGAATCGTACAGCAAATGAGCAATGGCGTCTTTGTTAGAATGGCGATCTTAGAAGCAGTACTAAACGGAAAAGCGTAAAGCTAGGAGGAAGAAAAGATGAGAACACTCATTAAAAACGGTCAAATCAATACACGAAAGAATGAAACAACACCTGCAGAAATTTGGATCGAAAACGGAAAAATCAAAGCAATCGGCGAAGGATTTTCCGAGGCTGAATTTGATGAAGTGTTTGATGCCAAAGGACAACTGATCACACCTGGTTTAGTGGACGTCCATGTCCATTTACGAGAGCCAGGATTTACATACAAGGAGACGATTGCAGCTGGTACTAAAGCAGCAGCAAGAGGCGGCTTTACAACTGTTTGTGCCATGCCTAATCTGAACCCTGTACCTGATACCCCAGAAAAATTAGAACAGGTCTATGACTTGATCAAACGAGATGCAGTGGTCAAAGTCTTGCAATATGCACCGATCACTGAAAATCTTCGAAGTGAAGTCTTAGTGGATCAAGAAGCGATGATTAAAGCAGGCGCATTTGCATTTACGAATGATGGCGTGGGTGTTCAGACCGCAGGAACGATGTATCAAGCCATGAAAGAAGCAGCAAAAAATAACAAAGCACTGGTAGCACATACGGAAGATGAATCATTACTATTCGGTGGAGTGATGCATGCTGGTGATAAAGCAAAAGAACTAGGTTTGCCAGGTATTTTAAGTGTAACTGAATCCTCACAAATCGCACGGGATCTCCTTTTAGCTGAAGCAACAGGTGTGCACTATCACGTCTGTCACGTTTCTACCAAGGAAAGCGTGCGGGTCATTCGTGATGCCAAAAAAGCGGGTATCCAAGTTACAGCAGAGGTTTCTCCCCATCATTTGATCTTGATTGATGAAGATATCCCCGAAGACTTCGGCTTTTGGAAAATGAACCCACCATTAAGAGGAAAGGAAGATCGAGAAGCGTTAATTGAAGGACTTCTTGATGGAACGATTGATTGTATTGCGACTGACCACGCGCCACACGGATTAGAAGAAAAAAGCAAAAGTTTCTTAGAATCACCATTTGGGATCGTAGGAAGTGAGACAGCTTTCCAACTGATTTATACGCACTTTGTTGAAACCAATCGTTTCACACTCGAACAAGTGATCAACTGGATGGCTACCAAACCAGCGGAAATCTTCCAGTTAGAGGCTGGGACATTGACAGTTGGGGCACCAGCTGACGTAGCTATTTTCGATATTGAACACTCAAGTACAATCGATAAGAAAGATTTCTTATCGAAAGGCGAAAACACACCTTTTGTTGGATGGAACGTCAAGGGCGAAACATTAGGAACATTCGTTGATGGAAAATTGGCATGGCACAAAGGGGAGTGAAGCAAATGGAACGATTATTGATTTTAGAAGACGGAACAGTTTTTAAAGGAAAAGCATTCGGAGCGAATAATAATGTGTTTGGCGAGATCGTGTTTACTACTAGCATGACAGGCTATCAAGAAACGATCACAGACCAAAGTTTCAATGGGCAAATCATTACCTTTACGTATCCGATGGTGGGAAATTACGGTGTCAACCGTGATGATTATGAATCCATCGCACCAACTTGCAAGGGCGTAGTCGTCAAAGAACATGCGAGAGTGGCTTCTAATTGGCGGAGTCAAATGACATTGGACGAGTTTTTGAAACGAAAAGGTATCCCTGGAATTTCAGGGATCGATACTCGTGCCTTGACACGAAAAATCCGTCAAGTTGGAACGATGAAAGCGAGTATCGTGGATGCTGGTGATTCCTTTGAACATGCTTTTGATCAATTGAAAGCGACCGTTTTAGCTACAAACCAAGTGCAACAAGTCTCAACGAGTAAACCATATCCAAGTCCTGGAACTGGAAAAAATGTGGCTGTCATTGATTTTGGTTTGAAACATAGTATTTTGCGTGAACTAAGTAAAAGAAACTGCAATTTAACCGTATTACCTTATAATACGGATGCAAAAACAATTCTCTCCCTAGCACCGGATGGCGTCATGCTGACGAATGGACCAGGAGATCCAAAAGACGTACCAGAAGCTATTGAAATGATTCGAGAAATCCAAGGGAAAATACCAATTTTCGGGATCTGTTTAGGGCATCAATTGTTTGCCTTAGCTAATGGTGCGGATACCTATAAAATGAAATTTGGTCATCGTGGCTTGAATCATCCTGTCCGAGAAATCGCGACTGGAAGGATCGATTTTACTTCTCAAAATCACGGCTATGCTGTGGATGAAAAAACAGTTGATCCAGATCAGTTGCTGATCACACATGTAGAAGTAAATGATGGGACTGTGGAAGGAATTAGACATCGCCATTATCCAGCGTTTAGCGTCCAATTCCATCCTGATGCAGCTCCCGGTCCACATGATGCGCTTCATTTATTTGATGAATTTATGGAAATGATGGATGCAGGAGAGGAGAAATAAACATGCCAAAACGTACAGATATCAAAAAAATTATGGTGATTGGATCAGGTCCGATCATCATTGGTCAAGCGGCGGAATTTGACTATGCCGGAACCCAAGCTTGCCTTGCTTTGAAAGAAGAAGGATATGAGGTCGTTTTAGTAAATTCTAATCCCGCAACGATCATGACTGATCAAGAAATTGCCGATCAAGTGTATATCGAACCGATCACACTAGAATTTGTTTCAAGGATCTTGCGAAAAGAACGTCCTGATGCTTTGTTACCGACTTTAGGCGGACAAACGGGCTTGAACATGGCAATGGAACTAGCAGAATCTGGTATTTTAGATGAACTAGGCATTGAGCTGTTAGGAACAAAATTATCTGCTATCGATCAAGCAGAGGATCGTGATTTATTTAAAAAGTTGATGGAAGAACTGAATCAACCAATCCCCGAATCTGAAATCGTCACAACTGTTGAAGAAGCAGTCGAATTTGCTAATAAAATTGGCTATCCAATCATCGTTCGTCCCGCTTTCACGTTAGGTGGAACGGGTGGTGGAATGTGTAAAAATGAAGAAGAACTTCGAGTGATCGCAGAAAATGGTCTGAGCCTTTCTCCAGTGACCCAATGTTTGATCGAACGCAGTATTGCTGGATTCAAAGAAATTGAATACGAAGTTATGCGTGACTCGGCTGATAATGCCATTGTTGTTTGTAACATGGAAAATTTTGACCCAGTGGGTATCCACACAGGCGATTCGATCGTCTTCGCCCCAAGTCAGACCCTTTCAGATCATGAATACCAGCTGTTGCGTGATGCATCATTAGCGATTATTCGTGCATTGAAAATCGAAGGCGGCTGCAATGTCCAACTTGCACTTGATCCACATAGCTTCAATTATTATGTGATCGAAGTTAACCCACGTGTTTCACGCTCTTCTGCTTTAGCAAGTAAAGCAACTGGTTACCCGATTGCAAAATTGGCGGCTAAGATCGCTTTAGGTTTAACACTTGATGAAATGAAGAATCCGGTAACTGGAACGACTTATGCAGAATTTGAACCAGCTTTGGACTACGTCGTTGCTAAGATTCCTCGTTGGCCATTCGATAAATTTGAGAATGGGGAACGAGTTTTAGGAACTCAAATGAAAGCAACTGGCGAAGTGATGGCGATTGGTCGTAACATTGAAGAATCCCTATTAAAAGCTGTCCGCTCTTTAGAGATCGGGACACACCATTTGGAACTACCAGAACTAAACATGATCGATGATAGTGAATTGATCGAAAAAGTCGTCCGTGCCCAAGATGATCGCTTATTCTATGTCGCAGAGGCGATTCGCCGCGGCTATCCAATTGAAGAATTGGCAGAGTTGACAAAGATCGATTTGTTCTTTTTAGACAAGTTGCTCCATATCGTTGAACTAGAAACTGAACTGTTGGAACACCCGCAGGATGAAAACGTCTTACGTACTGTGAAACAAAACGGGTTTACAGATCAAAAGATTGCTGAACTGTGGAAAACTGAAGCGAAACAGATCAGAGAGCTACGTGAAAAATCCGACATCAAACCCGTATACAAAATGGTCGATACGTGCGCGGCTGAATTTGCTTCACAGACGCCTTATTTTTACAGCTCATACGAAGTTGAAAATGAAAGTGAACGATCCGCAAAAGATTCTGTTCTTGTCTTAGGCTCTGGACCCATTCGGATCGGTCAAGGGGTCGAGTTTGATTATGCGACAGTCCATTCAGTAAAAGCGATCCAACAAGCAGGTTATGAAGCGATTATCATGAATAGCAATCCTGAAACAGTTTCAACCGATTTCTCGATCTCTGATAAACTGTACTTTGAACCACTGACTTTTGAAGATGTGATGAATGTCATTGAACTTGAACAACCGATTGGGGTAATCGTCCAGTTTGGTGGTCAGACAGCTATCAATTTAGCGGAGCCGTTAGTTCAAGCGGGCGTCAAAATTTTAGGTACTACAATTGAAGATCTAGATCGAGCTGAAAACCGTGATTTATTTGAACAAGCCTTAAGAAGCCTGGAAGTACCTCAGCCACTAGGTGATACTGCAACTAGTAAAGAAGAAGCAGTAGGGATCGCTTCAAAAATCGGTTATCCGGTTCTTGTCAGACCAAGTTATGTCTTGGGCGGTCGAGCAATGGAAATCGTTGAAAATCAACAAGATTTGGAAGATTATATGGAACATGCAGTGAAAGCTTCCCCAGAACATCCTGTTTTGATTGACCGTTATTTGCTTGGAAGTGAATGTGAAGTAGATGCCATTTGTGATGGGGAAACAGTTCTAATCCCTGGAATCATGGAACACATTGAACGTGCAGGGGTCCATTCGGGGGATTCCATGGCTGTTTATCCGCCACAAGCACTCTCAGCAGAGATCAAACAAACCATTGAAGACTATACGATTCGCTTAGCTCGTGGATTAAACTGCATCGGTATGATGAATATCCAATTCGTGATCCACGACAATCAAGTTTACGTGATCGAAGTCAATCCTCGTGCAAGTCGAACGGTTCCGTTTTTAAGTAAAGTTACAGGAATACCGATGGCTCAAATCGCCACAAAAGCGATCTTAGGTGAAAAGTTAAGTGATTTAGGCTTTACGAATGGCTTATATCCAGAATCCAACGCTGTTCATGTGAAAGCTCCTGTGTTCTCGTTTACTAAATTACAACAAGTGGATACCTATTTAGGCCCTGAAATGAAATCTACTGGAGAAGTCATGGGCTCTGATCAAAACTTAGATAAAGCATTATACAAAGCGTTTGAAGCATCAGGTCTACGCCTACCAGATTATGGTGCCGTCTTGTTCACGATCGCTGATGAAACTAAAGAAGAAGCGTTAGCACTAGCTAAACGTTTTTCAGAAATTGGTTACAGCCTATTAGCTACCAAGCATACGGCAGCTTATTTTGAAAAAAATGGGCTGATCGTCACGCCTGTTGCTAAAATCTCTGAAAAAGCAACGGAGAAAAATGTTGTTGAGTTGATTCGAGAAGGAAAAGCACAGGTCGTTGTTAATACCATCGATAAAGATCGAGGAAATGCCTCGAAAGACGGATTTATCATTCGCCGAGAAGCAGTTGAACATGGTATTCCTTTATTTACTTCATTAGATACAGCGGATGCGATCATTCGGGTAATGGAGTCTCGAGCTTTTTCAACACAAGCGATTTGATCAGCATGTTCTAAAGTGACAGTTCCTATAACGATTAAGTAATAGTTAAAATAGCTTGTAGGCACCTAAACAAAGATAAAAGTGATCGTTTACGTTCGCCTTGTTACTGACATTGGCTGAAAGGATCACTTTTGTCGAGATGTTTGGCAATGAAAAAATCCCAAAGAGGAGAGCAGATATGAAGCAAGAAGTCATGACAATCATTCAACAAACACAACTAGCACCACGTATTTATGAATTGACTTTAAAAGGAGAATTGGTCAAAGAAATGTTAATACCTGGGCAGTTTTTGAATATTCGAGTACCTAGAGCAGATTTGCTTTTACGCCGCCCCATCAGTATCCATTCGATTGATCAACAAAACCACACTTGCCAGATCATCTATCGAATCGAAGGTGAAGGAACGAAAGAATTTTCTACATTGAAAGCTGACGATTCTTTAGACGTTTTAGGTCCATTAGGCAATGGCTTTGATCTATCTGGGTTGTCCGCAGGAGATGAAGTGTTCATCGTAGGGGGAGGAATTGGTATCCCACCTTTATATGAATTAGCCAAACAACTGAATATGCGGGACGTAAAAGTCACCAATTTTTTAGGATTTGCATCAAAAGAAGTCATGTACCATGAAGCAAAGTTTCATGAATTAGGTGAAACCAGAGTAGCGACGGATGATGGTACTTATGGGATCCATGGAAACGTCGGGAATCTGCTAATGAGTACTCATAAGCAACCAAAAGCTGTCTTTGCTTGTGGTGCAAATGGTCTCTTAAAAACAGTCGAACAACTTTTTGTGGATCACCCAAATGTCCAATTGTCCTTAGAATCACGAATGGCTTGCGGTATCGGTGCTTGTTATGCGTGCGTTTGTCATCGACCGGATGATGAAACTGGAACAAAAAGTGTCAAGGTGTGTGACGAAGGGCCAATTTTTAAAGTAGGAGAGGTTGTCTTATGAGTAATCCCTTAGCAGTTAAGCTCCCAGGTTTGGAATTGAAAAATCCGATCATGCCAGCCAGTGGATGCTTTGGATTTGGAAAAGAATATGGGAAATATTACGATTTGAATCAATTGGGGTCGATTATGGTCAAGGCGACAACGTCACATGCAAGGTTTGGTAATCCCACCCCACGTGTGGCGGAAACACCCTCCGGTATGTTGAATGCGATCGGATTGCAAAATCCCGGTCTGGAAGTTGTCATGAATGAACTGTTACCAGAATTAGCTGTCTATCCAGATTTACCTATCATTGCGAATGTCGCTGGTGCCTGTGAAGAAGACTATGTCGAGGTTTGTCGTAAAATTGGTGAAGCGCCGAATGTCAAAGCGATCGAGTTGAATATTTCTTGCCCGAATGTCAAACATGGCGGCATTGCCTTTGGGACAGACCCAGACGTTGCCTTTCAATTGACGAAAGCTGTCAAAAAGGTTGCAAGTGTACCAGTTTATGTGAAACTTTCCCCTAATGTGACGGATATCGTGCCCATTGCACAAGCAATCGAAAGCGGTGGGGCAGATGGCTTTACGATGATCAATACGCTTCTTGGAATGCGGATCGATCTGAAAACACGTCAACCTATTTTAGCTAATCAGACAGGCGGTCTTTCTGGTCCTGCGATCAAACCAGTGGCAATTCGTTTGATCCATCAAGTTGCTGCTGTTTCCGAGTTACCGATCATTGGTATGGGCGGGGTCCAAACCGTTGACGATGTCTTAGAGATGTTCATGGCAGGAGCCAGTGCCGTGGCAGTAGGAACAGCTAATTTTACGGATCCGTACATTTGTCCGAAACTGATTGAAGAACTACCCGTACGAATGGCAGAATTAGGGATCGAATCCCTCCAACAACTAATCAAAGAAGTAAGAGAGGAACGAATGAAATGAACCAACGACCAATTATTGCTTTAGACTTTTCGACGTGGCAAGAAGTGGAACAATTTATGCAACTATTCCCTGAAGAGGAAAAATTATTTGTAAAAATCGGAATGGAATTATTTTATCAGGAAGGACCGATTATTGTTCGTTGGTTGAAAGATGCTGGACATGAAGTATTTTTAGACTTGAAACTTCATGATATCCCTAACACGGTGGAAAAAGCCATGCGTGGGTTAGCAAAACTAGGCGTGGATATCACTTGTGTCCATGCAGCTGGCGGAATCAAAATGATGCAAGCGGCACTACGTGGGCTAGAAGAAGGAACGCCTGCTGGCAAAAAACGCCCATTGTTGTTAGCAATCACTCAGCTTACTTCAACTAGTGAAGCGGATATGCATCATGATCAATTGATCCAAGTTCCCTTAGAAGAAAGTGTGATCCATTATGCGAAATGTGCCGAAGCTGCCGGACTAGATGGCGTTGTTTCTTCTGCCTTAGAAGTGAGTGGCATCAAAGCAGCTACCCGCCAAGATTTCATTTGCCTTTCTCCGGGTATCAGACCAGAAGGAAGCGTCGCAGGTGATCAAACGAGGATCGTCACGCCTGCCCAAGCTCGAGGAATTGGTTCAACGTTTATCGTGGTTGGACGACCAATCACTCAAACGAAAGATCCCTACCAAGCCTATCAAACAATCAAAGAAGAATGGAGTCGATCAATTTGAATACGATTGAAAAGAACATTGCCAAAGATTTGTTAGCTATTGAAGCGGTTTTCTTAAGCCCAAATGAACCATTCACGTGGGCAAGTGGACTAAAAAGCCCGATTTATTGTGACAACCGCATCACGATGAGTTATCCAAAAGTCAGAAAAGCAATTGCTCAAGGGTTAGCAGAAAAAATCAAGCAAGCATTCCCTGACGTGGAAGTCATTGCTGGTACAGCAACAGCAGGAATCCCTCACGCTGCATGGGTGGCAGAAATCTTGGACTTGCCTATGGTTTATATCCGTAGTAAAGCGAAAGATCACGGTAAAGGCAATCAAATCGAAGGACGGATTTTTGAAGGTCAAAAAATGGTTGTGATCGAAGATTTGATCTCGACAGGCCAAAGCGTTTTAGAAGCAACGGAAGCAGCCAAAAGAGAAGGCGCAAATGTATTAGGCGTAGCAGCGATCTTTACGTATGAACTACCATCAGGTGAAGAAAATTTTGCCAAAGCAGAGTTACCACTATTTACTCTCACGAATTATTCTGTCTTGATTGAAACGGCATTAGCCGAAAAATATATTGATGAAGCGGAATTAGCCTTGTTAAAAGAATGGAAAAAGAATCCAGCGGACTGGTTAAAACAGTAACGAAGGAAATGAAGATGGAACAAAAACAAAAGACTCAAAAAAGGGCTTTCGTTGAACAAAATCCATGGTATACTAGGATCAAACAAAACAACTGAATGAAACAAAGGAAGCATTCAAGGCGAAAGTTTTGCTATGGACGAGTAGCGCGATTACGAAATTTCGTAAGAAAAAAATTCCTGCGAGGTTTTAGAGCTATGTTGTTTTGAATGTTTCTGAACTAATAGTTGCTGTACTTCGCTTGTCGTTTTTAAGGCGAGGAGCTTACACAGAGTTGGTTTTGAATCTTATGATTATTTTGATGGAAACTAGAGTTGTTTTTCTGGTTTCTATTTTTTTATAGCAAGAATGGCATGATTCTCATCAAAAAAATTAATTTTTCGTTGATTTACAAACGGGATGTTTGCGAAAGATAGTTATTTAATGATAAAATCATCGGAAAAGTAAAGGGGAGGCTATTTTATGGGATTGAATGAATTTATTTTAGGTTTGAATAATTTGGAAAAAATTACACGAGCGCCAGGGTTCTTTAAATTTACTGAACATACGGTAGCCGCTCATTCTTATCGAGTGGCTTCGATTGCTCAAGTCTTAGGTGACATTGAAGAGGTTCATGGTCAAGCGATCGATTGGAAATTACTTTATGAAAAAGCGTTAAATCACGATTACACAGAACGTTTTATCGGGGATATCAAAACACCGGTCAAGTATGCAAATAAAGAGTTACGGGGAATGTTACAAACAGTTGAAGAAAAGATGACGGATGAGTTCATCAACCAAGAGATTCCGGAAGAGTTTCAAGAAGTATACCGCCGGCGATTGTTTGAAGGAAAAGATGACACAGTGGAAGGTGAGTTATTAGCAATCTCTGATAAAGTCGATCTATTGTACGAATCATTTGAAGAGATCATCAAGAACAATCCAGAAAAAGTATATAAAGAGATGTTTATTGAAGCGGTAACTACGATCAAAGGGTTTGAGCATCGTCCTTCTGTCAAGTATTTCTTCAACGAGATTTTCCCTGAATTACTGAATCAAGAATTTTATGGAAAAGAAGACTTTTTAGCGACTGTTTCAACGATCGTTAAAAATAGTCAACAATAGAAAATTTTGCAAAGATGCAGGAGGAATAAAAGTGAAAAAGAATATGGATGTTGAATGGGGATATACGGGAGAAAGAGGACCGGAACATTGGGCTGAATTATGCGACTGGTTTGCTAAAGGTGCGGCGTTTGAATTGCAGTCGCCCATTCCATTGACCACTTGTGAGCCAGCGAAGGATCAATCAGATACCATTGCTTTTCATTATCAGAAGCAACGGTTTACAGATAAAGAATTTAAAAATACGATCCACTTGGTTCCTTATGATCAGCTTAGTTATGTCGAATTTAAAGGTCAGAAATATTATCTCACAGATATCCATTTTCATATGCCTTCTGAACATCTGATCAATGGTAATCAAGAAGATATCGAGTTCCACTTTGTTCATATGAATGCTAAAAAAGAAAACTTAGTTGTTGGTGTGATGTTTCAGCTAACGACGGATGAAGGTTGGTTGTACGATCGAGACAATGGCGATAGTTGGAATGTAGAAAAACATGAACATTGGACCAATCCATTGGTTCTTTTTCCTGAACAAAAAAGCCATTACCATTATGTCGGCTCTTTAACTACGCCACCAACGAGTGGACCAATCCAATGGTTTGTCATGGATCAAGTGCAAAAACTAAATAAAGATTTCTTGATTCCTTTTAAAGGACAGTATGCACAACCAAACAACCGTCCGCTCCAACCGTTGAAAAATCGTCCAATCAGTTATTTTGTGAGGGATCATCAGTGAACTTCCAACAATTAAAATATGTAATTGCTGTAGCGAACAATGGGAGTTTCAGAGAAGCAGCTAAAAAACTCTATGTCGCACAACCAAGTCTTTCCGCAGGAATCAAAGAATTAGAAACCGAGTTAGGGATCACGCTGTTCACTCGAACGAATCGAGGGGCGTATCTGACCGAGGAAGGACAAGAGTTTTTAAAAAGAGCGGAACGGATTCTCTTACAGTTAGAGTCTTTAGAAAACTATTATTTGACGAATGAGAAGCGTGAAAGCTTTTCAATTGCTTCGCAACATTATGATTTCTTAGGTCCTTTAACAGCAAAGTTGATCTCTTCTTTCAAAAGTGAGATCAAACAGTTTCGAATCGTTGAAACAACGACTGCTAATGTGATTGAAGAAGTGAAGGATCAGCATAGTGAGATTGGGATTCTTTATATGAATGAACACAATCAAGCAGGGATCAAGCGCTACTTAGAGCAAGGGGAGCTAGTTGCCCATTCATTAGGAGAATTTCAAACGCACATTTTTTTACGTCAGGGACATCCGCTCAGTGAGAAGAAAGAAATTTTTAAAGAAGAATTACTTCCTTATCCCCAAGTGAGATTTACACAAGATGGCAATAATTTTCCTTATTTTTATGAAGACTTGATTGAAAGTCCTGATCAAGAAACGGTTATCTATACGAGTGATCGGGGAACATTGATGAATATCGTGTTAGAAACAGATGCTTATGCTTCAGGTTCTGGGCTGGTCATTGGTGAGATCAAAGAGTATTTACGTTTGATTCCATTGGCAAATAGTCCCCAAAATGAATTGTATGTGATTTATTCTGCTAAGCGCCAATTAAGCGAAATTGCACAAAAATTCATGGAAAGTCTAACCGTTTTACTAAGTCAGATCAAAACAAATTGAAAAAGCTCTTTGTCAATAAGGGCTGATGAGTGGTGTAAAATCAAATCTGGGTCAGAATGAACCTCATTCTGTCTCAGATATTTTTTGTGTTTTGAAAGACAATGAGACAAAATAAATACCAAGTAATATTTTTTTCTTCACATTATTTAAGTCTCCTTAAAAGGTGTTAGATAACACTTTTAACAAAAAAACGCTTTCTTATTCTGATATATTATATACTTTAAGTTATGTAAAAAAATTTCATAAAATATGTGTTTTACGTCATAATCGCTAATATTTACTCCTCCGTAATTGTTTAATTAAACCAATTTTTCATGGTATCTTTTTAGATATCTATCACTAAATTATCTCTCGCTACTTCTTATAGTAATTTATCTAGTTGATTGATTTGTAAAATACGATCAACCTGTACAAATGAACAATGAATAAATTTATAAATTACCTTTATAAAATATAATAACAATTGTAAATTATTTGTATGCAAAAAATTTTGACTTTTTATATCAAAACCTTAATCTATATCCTAAAATGAATTGAATTTCGTTGCTCTTATTGACTGTGGATGTGGAAATAATTTTTTATAAATAAAGGACAATACAGAAAAAATGAACGATTATGACATGAAAACTATTTTTTATGACTTTTATATATATAATTTGATTTCTCTGTTATGATTTATCCAGAAAGCGCTTTCTGTTTTTTGGATTTCGAGGTAATAGAAAATGAAAAATAAGTTTATCTTATCTTTAGATATTTTAACTATTGGAATTAGCGTATCTGAAAGCACAATCTCTGGATATGCTTCTACAATAAATGAACCATCTACTGTGGCAGATAGTAGCCAAGGATTAACTCTTTTAGATAAAAATGTAGTAGCTAAGGTAAATATCTATTAAAAGTGAAGCGTCTCTATGTGCACTCTATCGTTGGGTACAAAAATAGGAACGTGAAGGACTAGTTGGTTTGATTAGAAAGACTCGAACAGACTTTGGGAAAATTAAAGTTTCAGACGTTAGATTTTTGGTCTAACTTTTGTTGATCGGTGCATTATGGCTTTTGAAACAGAATTTTTTCTGTATAAGTTTTTATTTTCCATAGGATAAGTGAAAATCATTAAATGAAAAGGAGATTGATGGCATATGAGATTAGACAAAATGATAGTTACTTTTCTTAATGCTTTAAGCATAGCAAGTGGAATAGGCGGAGCAAGGGCACTGCCTAGTTTAGACAACCAAAATCAAGGGAGGGGATTAGGAAAAGTACTAGATTTAGAAAACAGGAATGAAACCACCCGTTTATCTGATAAAACTTATTCACACAAAAAACTACACTCAAAACACAGAAATAAGGGGAACTTAAAACATTTAGATGAAATACAAGATGATGTTTCAAGACAACCATATTCTGCTAAAAAATTTTTACATAAAAAAATAAAGAATCTTATTAAGCAAGAAGAGACAGATTTTAAAAAATTAAAAGAGGGAATTTCTACTGAAAGTTCTATAGAAGTTAATCAATTACAAACGAATCTCCAGCGGGTTCAAAATTTTTGCTCGAAATTCCGTAAACTAAGAAATGATATAGTAATTGAATATGGTAAAATGACACAGCAAAAGGTAAATTTAAGAAAGCATAAAATAAAGAACAAAAAAATGCTTAAAGAATGCTATAAAGAAATAAAAGTTTTAAGTACAAATAAAAAGCATATCGACTATCTTATATCCAATTGTAAAGACATGGTAAATCAATTACAAGAGTCTATAGAATCAAAGAAAACCCATTCTGTGAGCACAAGTAAATCAACTATGACAACATCACGCACAAAGCAACCTACTATTTCTCTACAAGAAACAGAACGTATTCTAATAAGAAGTAAAAAACTTATATCCCAGTTCAACGAGAAAACTCAAGAAATCAATGCTTTCCGTAGGCAAGAAAAAGAGTTACTTTTACTATTACAGAATCAGTATAGGACTCAATTTGAAAATCCTCGTAATATTAGTGACGTAAAAGCAGACCTTAATGAGATAAATCGTAACATAATTCCAAAATTAGAGTCGGAAAAATTTCATATTCAAGCTGAAATAATTAAGGAGGTAAATCATATAAATTCGCTTGAAGGCCAAGGGAAAATAAGTCCTTTTGAAGCAAAAAAGTTTCTTAATGAGTATAATAAACTCAATATTAACTTTGCTAAAGAAAGAAATAAAAGAGACATATCATTGAAACAGAACCTTTCAAAAAAACTAGAAAGTATAGTTATAAATAATTCAGAGAAACCTATTGCACAAAATACAACTATATCTATGACAAGATAGTTTACAAAAAGTGTGTAAACCTTGGCTCTTTGTCAATAAGGACTGATGAGTGGTGTAAAATCAAATCTGGGTCAGAATGAACCTCATTCTGTCTCAGATTTTTTTGTTATTTCATGTTGATTAATTGATTAATCAAAAAGATCCTAAGTTATCACAAAGAAAACAAAAAGAAATACAAGGAGAATCCATTTAACGTGGAAAACTGGCACTACCTTGAAGAACAAGATGAATACATTTGCCCAGCGAATCGTCCGATACCGTTCAAAAATGATAGTCGAAAGATAAAGGTGGCTTTATTCAAGATTTCAAAATCTATGAATGTGAGGATTGTCGGAACTGTCCAGTCCGTCGTTAATGTACGCGTGCGAAAAGTGAACAAAAGCGAAAAATTCAAGTAAATAATAATTGGCGCTATTTCAAAGCAGAATGCAGAAAAAAGCTTTTAGAGGAGAAAATCGAGGTCGAACCAGTGTTCGGGCATCTAAAGACTCACTTGGCGTTCCATCGTTTCCATTTGCGTGGGAAACAAGGAGCAACGATTGATATTGGTTTGGCACTGATGGCATTAAATTTAAGAAAATTAGGAAAATATATGGAGAGGAAAGTGTACATAATAGAAAAAATAAGTTCGATTTTGACACTAGCCATCAAAGTCGAACTTATTTTCTTTTTGAGAAAGAACTATTGTCCCACTCTCAAATTATAGAGCCATTGAAAAATTGGTTGAACGATCGACAACAGCGATCGTTTGACCGCTTTTTCTTTTCCTCCTATTTTTCGTTTTTATGAAAAAGAAACTGAATTTGTTGAAAAAAGAAATAACAACGTTGTTAGCCTATGGTGATTAATGGCAATAGATAGAATACATGCTTGTTACAGTGAGGGTTCATAAAAGATACAGATAAATCGGTTTATAAAACACCATTATTAATACAGTTAAAAAACAGATAGAAGATGAGTAAAAAAGTTGCTTTTTTACGAATACTCCGCCATTATAGAAACAGTTAGTATTTAGGAAGCGTTTTTTATTCAAATAGAAAACCAATAAATTGATTTATCTAATTTTATCAAACAGTTTGATAAGGTGTACTATTTTTCGTTGGAGGAACAGATGATTGAATTGATCAATGTAACTAAAAGCTATGAAGGCACGCAAGCGGTAAAGAATATTCATTTGACAATCGAACCAGGTGAGATCATCGGAATCGTTGGGAAAAGCGGTTCTGGTAAATCTACGTTACTTCGTTTGTTGAACTTAATGGAAGAACCTAGTAGTGGGGAAATCCTAATCGATGGTGTGGCCGTTCAAAAGTTGAACAAAAAAGAAAAAAGGCAGCAAAAACAAAAAATGGGGATGATTTTCCAAAACCATAATCTATTAGATAACTTAAAGGTGTATGAAAACGTGTCATTACCATTGAAGCTGCAAAAGAAAAAGAATCGTGAAAAAATCGATTATTTATTAAATTTTGTTGGGATGGCTCATAAAGATGCTGTTTATCCAGTAAAACTATCTGGCGGTGAAAAGCAACGAGTGTCGATTGCTCGGGCGTTGACACGTGACCCAGAAATTTTATTGTGTGATGAAGCCACCAGCTCACTAGATGAAGAAAATACGGAAAGTGTGATTCGTTTATTGCATAAAGTCCATGAAGAATTCCAGCCGACAATTTTCTTTGTTAGTCACGAATTAGAAACCGTGAAAAGCTTATGCCAACGAATTTTGGTCATGGAAAATGGCGAGTTGATTGGCGAATTAAGAAATCACCCACAACGTTATACGGAAGAAAACTTGACGTATTTTGAAAAAATAAAAAGGAGCTTAGCGCAATGATTCATTTACAAAGCATGATGGAGTATTGGCCAGCGCTACTGACCAGTCTCGAAGAAACGGGCATCATGATGGCTATTTCGATGGGCGTGTGTGTGGTTGGCGGATTGCCACTAGGTTTAGGGTTGTTTTTGGCGAATCCTAAAGTTCGTGGTCGTTATCCTTGGATTTATTGGACTTTGAATTTTTTAGTCACAGTGATCCGCTCTTTTCCCTATCTATTATTTGTGATTGCGTTGATCCCAGTAACTCGCGCGATATTAGGCAAAGCCTTTGGTCCTATACCAGCTTCTGTACCACTTAGTATCATTGCGATCACTATCTTTGCTCGGCTAGTTGAACAGGTCTTGCTGGATGTTTCTGACGAAACTTATGCATTGGCCAATTCATTAGGGACGACTCGCTTTCAATATATCTGGCATTTTTTACTAGTAGAAGCGAGAAGTGGTTTAGTCTTGGCGTATACGACGACGACTGTCAGTATGGTTTCCTATTCGACTGTCATGGGAGTCATTGGCGGTGGCGGAATCGGTGATTTTGCTGTTCGTGTCGGTTATCAACGCTATGAATATGGGGTCATGTATGTCGCCATTGTGATCATGATCGTTTTAGTCTTTATTTTACAAATGCTGGGAAACTTTGTTGCTCAGACACTGGATAAACGAAAATAGGAGGAAGAAGAATGAAGAAGTTTTATTTGATTGGTTTCGCAATGATTGCGATCTTAACTTTAGCAGCTTGTGGAGGTCATTCAGCGGATAAAGACAAAAAGGAAATCAAAGTGGCTGTTCAGTTAGAGTCATCAAAAGATATTTTGGAGATTGCCAAAAAAGAAGTGGAGAAACAGGGTTACACCATTGATATTATGGAAGTAAGTGACAATGTAGCTTATAATGATGCCGTTCAACATGACGAAGCAGATGCCAATTTTGCACAGCATGAACCGTTTATGGAAATGTTCAATCAAGAAAAAAAAGCAGATTTAGTCGCCGTCCAACCCATTTATTATTTTGCGGGGGGCTTTTATTCCAAAAACTATAAGAATGCTGATCA
Source organism: Enterococcus sp. DIV1208 (assembly GCF_050530455.1). NCBI lineage: Bacteria > Bacillati > Bacillota > Bacilli > Lactobacillales > Enterococcaceae > Enterococcus > Enterococcus sp. DIV1208. The sequence continues at coordinate 1,314,461 of NZ_CP172887.1, forward strand.
ATTGCCCAAAAATGCTAAAGTCGGTATTCCAAGCGATCCAACAAATGAAGGTCGGGCATTAGCAATCTTAAATAAAAATGGTGTCATCAAATTAAAGGACAACATCGGGTTCAACGGCACAGTGGCGGATATCGTTGACAATCCTAAAAATCTTCAGTTTGAACGAATCGATTTATTGAATCTAGTAAAAGCCTATGATGAAAATGACATTGCGATGGTCTTTTGTTACCCTGCTTACTTAGAACCAGCGGGCTTATCGACCAAAGATGCGATTTTACTGGAAGATGAAGCTGCCAGCAAACATTACGCTCTGCAACTGGTAACGAGAGAAGGGGAAAAAGACAGCGAGAAAATCAACGTATTGAAAAAAGCAATGACGACGAAAGAAGTCGCTGAGTATATTAAGAAAAATTCTAAAGGCGCAAATATTCCAGCTTTTTAAAAGAACAAAGAAAGTGAGAAGAAATCAACAAAACGCCTGTTTTTAACAAACGAGTAAGGGTGGCATTCGACATCTTACTCGTTTTTTTGCTGTCATGAAAGACAAGAGTGAAGTTTCTTGGATGAACCCGTTCAAAGATAGCAATAGACTAGATAATAGAAACAAGTGCCTGTTCCAGAAAAATCATCCGATATTTTCTGGAACAGGCACTTGTCATGTTAGCGAATAAAAAGGGGAGTGCTTACTCATCGATGATGGCCAGATGCGATACTGTTGACTAGATTAAATTGCATTACATCAGTTAGTCATCTGTTTCATCTTGTTGATCTTTTCTTCTTCCGGAGTAACAATGATCGTTTTTTGATTTTCATAAATCACATAGCCTGGTTTTGCGCCATTCGGTTTGCGCAAATGCTTGACTTGAACCAAGTCCACTGGTACTTGGGCGGAATGACGGTATTTTGAGAAATAAGCAGCTAATTCAGCGGCTTCAGTTATCGTTTCATCAGATGGCTGGTCACTTTTGATAATGACATGAGAGCCAGGGATATTTTTGGCATGGAGCCAATAGTCTGTTTTCTTCGCCGTTTTTAAGGAAAGTTGATCATTTTGAAGATTGTTTTTCCCTACCAAGATCAACGTACCATCAGTAGAAAGATATTGATCTGGCTGTGAAGGTTTCTTGCGTTTTTGTTTTTTCGAAGATTTCTTTTTTAAATAACCTTCTGCTGTCAATTCTTCTTTGATCACTTCGATATCCATAGGTCCAGCAATCTCTAATTGGGACAAGACAGATTCTAAATAATCGATCTCATTTTTGGCTTCTTCGATCTGTTTACCAATCAATTTGACGGCATTTTTTAGTTTTTGGTAGCGATGGAAATATTTTTGGGCATTTTGATTGGGCGTTAATGCTGGATCAAGCTTGATTGTGATCGGCCGATCTTCTTCATAATAATTAGGCAATGTTACTTCATTTGCGCCCCGAGGTACTTGAGCCATAAAAGTAGTTAATAGTTCGCCATCTCGACGATAATCTTCGGCATTTTCCGAATCTTTTAAGGTCTGCTCCCGTTTTTTCAGTTTATTTCTGTTTCGCTTAAGCTCGTTTTCAATCTTGCGGATGAGCTCGCTACCTTGTTGTTTGGCACGGTCTTTTTCCGCTTTTTCTTGGTAAAACGCATCTAATAACGCACTGAGAGTCGGGTACATCTTTTTTTGTTGCGTATTTGAGTCAAAGAAACGATAGTTGATCGGCGTAAAATATTCTTTCTCCGCTACTTCATAAAGGCTAGGGGAGAGTTGGGTGTCGATTGCTGTGAAGAATTCTTGCCATACCAACATTTTTTCATTGGGGCGTTCTGTTAAGCGAGCTACCAATTCTTGCGCAGTATCAAAACCGATTCCTTGAAATTGTTGTTGGATTCCTTTTGGTGTCAAGTCCATTTGAGAAAGCCGATGGAAGACTTTTTCTTTTTCCTGACTAAAGGGATTCAGCTGGTTTTGTTCAGGTGGAGCAATATAGTCTACACCAGGCAGAAGGGAACGATAAGTGTTTTGTGAACTACCAATATGCTTGATCGCATCTAAGATTTTTCCTGATTCTTTATTCACTAAGATGATCGTGCTATGTCGACCCATGAGTTCCACAATCAAAATGATATTTTGGAGATCTCCTAGTTCGTCTCGTTTCGTGAAATGAAAGTGGATCACTCGGTCGTTTTCGATTTGTTCGATCGACTCCAAAATTGCCCCATCAAGATGCTTGCGTAACATCATCACAAAGTTCGGTGGTGTGTCTGGATTTTGATAGTCGATCTGAGTGATCTGGATTCGAGCATAACTAGGATGTGCAGATAAGAGCAAACGCTGATTTTTACCACGTGAGCGAATCACTAATACGACTTCATTTTCGTAAGGTTGGTGGATTTTAGAAATCCGACCAGATAATAGAGTCTCACGCAATTCATTGATCATTGCATGAGTAAAGACACCATCAAAGGACATGGTTCATTCCTCATTTCTTTTCATAAGTAGTTTCATTATAACGAAAAAAACGTAAAAAGACCAATTTACTAGGTAGTTATCAACTGATTTGATCATAAAAAGATACTGGATTGAAAAATAATCGATATTCTTTAAATGTATTTTTTTCTATCTACCTCAAACTTAGGTATAATAAAAGAAAACGAAAAAGAAGGTGATCGCTATGTGGAAAGAGATAAGTGAGACCATCAAAGTCAAATACCATCATTTTTTGGCTGATTTCGATACGCATCCACAACGCTATTTTATGCGTTTATTGTTCGTATTCCTTGTTTCACTGGTCATTACGATCACGATGTTTGTCTTTCCTAAAAATATTAGAGAAGCACAGGTGGAGAGCTTAGTCTATGCAGACATCGATTCTCCTAAGCTTAAACCTTTGAATATCAATGAAGCCTCGCAAACAATTGAAGAAAGTAAAGCTATTTCAGTTTTGTTCAGTGTGCCAAGTGGAGAAATGTATCAAGCATTAATGGACATTTTTCATGATCCAAAAAAAATGGCGGAATTGAATCGCCCTATTTATTTTTACCCATTGGTTTATCAGGTCAATGAATTAGAACAACGCTACGATTTAAAGCAAGAACATTTGACGGTAATCTTTTTCCAAAATGGCAAAGAAACCAATCGCTTAGTCTATAACGCAAATCAGTTAAGTGATTTCCCTACGCAGCTGATTCCCGAATTAAATCGTTTGCCATTAGCGAATATCAAGAAATTAGAAGAAGAACTTGGGAAAGAAACGCAAACGACTTCGACTAATACTCAACTGGGAACAGATCTTAATGCTGGAAATAAGACGGAATAAAAAAACAGTTGACGAACATGCTAAATTCGATTAGACTTAGATTAATTATTAAGGAAAGGGTGATCCACAATGAACTTATCAAACCAATTTTTAGCAGGAACAACTCAAGCTTGGCGTAACTGGCGTAGATAAGTTGTATTGATGGCGAACTTTGACCGTAGATACAACTTTTTAGAGTACAAATCTAAAATTTGTATCTGTGCTGGACAAGAAATTTGACTACCGCATAGATTCGATCTATGCGGTTTTTTGTATGTAAGAAGACAATTACCGTTGGGGTGATTGTCTTTTTTTGTCAGTTCGTGTCAGAAACCAGACTTGAATAATAATGATTAAAGGAATGAGGGGGAAGAAAAATGAAAAATAAACGTTTGATCACAGTTGTTGCACTTATTATGCTTTACTTAGTAGGAACCTTTATTTATGAAAAAATAACGCCTGCTTCTACTGAATCGAAACCAAAAGAAACGAATCAAACTGTTTCCGTTGGGGTTTTGCAATATGTGAGCCATCCGGCATTAGATGAAATTTACCGTGGGATCAAAGACGGTCTCGAACAATCAGGGCTTGAGGAAGGAAAAAATTTAACGATCTCCTTTCAAAACGGGCAAGCTGATCAAAGTAAATTAGCCACTATGAGTCAACAATTAGTACAAGCTGACCCAGATGTCCTAGTAGGGATCGCTACTCCGGCTGCTCAGTCTTTAGCTAATGTAACGAATACGATCCCACTAGTCTTAGGTGCGGTCACAGATCCAGTTGGTGCCGGCTTAGTGAAGTCTTTAAAAGAACCAGGTGGAAACATCACAGGCGTATCTGATCAGCCTCCTGTTGAAGCGCAAATCAAGTTAGGCGCTGAATTGTTGCCGAATGCGAAGAAAGTCGGGATTTTATACGCTTCTTCAGAAGATAATTCAAAATACCAAGTAAGCCAAGCAGAAAAAGCGATTCAAAAAGTAGGTTTGACTTCAGTAAAATATGCTGTACCTTCTACGAATGAAATCGCCCAAACTGTCCAAGTGATGAGTAAACAAGTGGATTTCATTTATGTTCCTTTAGACAATACAATTGCTAATGCTATGCAGACAGTGGTAAAAGAAGCTGATAAAGCGAAGATCCCAGTGATCCCTTCAGTTGATTCAATGGTCGAACAAGGTGGCTTGGCAACGATCGGAATTAACCAATATGATTTAGGTGTCCAAAGTGGGAAAATGGCTGCGATGCTTGCACTAGGAAAAGAAAAACCAGCAACGACACCTGTTTACGTCTTTGATAAAGGCGATGTTATTATCAATGAAAAACAGGCGGAAAAATTAGGGATCACGATTCCTGATTCAATAAAGCAAGAAGCTAAAAATGTTTCAGAAGAACCGAAAGACGAGGGGGATGAACAATGATCGTATCAGCAATTTCACAAGGGATGTTATGGGCAATCTTAGGATTAGGAATCTTTATGACTTATCGGATTTTGGATTTTCCTGATATGACGACTGAAGGATCATTTCCATTAGGTGGAGCAGTTTGTGTGACAGCTATCACTCATGGGATCTCCCCAGTTTTAGCAACACTGCTTGGCGTTGGTGCAGGCATGCTTGCCGGACTAGTTACGGGGCTGTTGTATACCAAAGGAAAGATCCCAGTGATCCTTGCCGGAATCTTAGTCATGTCTGGATTAAACTCGGTGATTTTATTCGTGATGCGCACACCAAATCTTTCTTTATTGAACCATTCGATTTTACAAGATACGTTCAATGGTCTTCATTTACCTGACTATTTTGATACCGTGTTACTTGGCTTGCTTGCATTAAGTCTCTTGATTGGTGTCTTACTGTTCTTTTTCAATACCGATTTAGGTCAAGGGTATATCGCGACAGGAGACAACGAAACGATGGCTCGTTCCTTAGGGATCAAAACAGATCGAATGAAAATCTTAGGATTGACTCTTTCAAATGGTGTTATTGCTTTATCAGGTGCATTGATTGCACAAAATGATGGGTATGCCGATGTCAATAAAGGAATTGGTGTCATCGTGATCGGGCTAGCTTCTATCATTATTGGAGAAGTGATTTTCCACGAATTAACGTTAGCAGAACGCTTGATTGCCATTGTCGTGGGAAGCATCATCTATCAATTATTGATCCTGATCGTCATTAAACTTGGGTTTGACACAACATATCTCAAACTCTTCTCCGCTATTATTTTAGCCATTTGTTTGATGATTCCTCAGTTAAAACAAGCATTGAAACTTAAAACCGGTTTTGAAAAGGAGGTTTGACCATGACAGCGATCATCACAATTAAAAATGGAAAAAAAGTCGTTAGCAATGGCATGAATGAAGAAAAAGTATTATTAGATGGAATTGATTTGACAATCAATAAAGGCGATTTTATTACGGTCCTTGGTGGAAATGGTGCGGGAAAAAGTACGCTGTTCAACACGATCGCAGGAACATTACAATTAAGTCAAGGGTCGATCGCTTTTAAAGAGCGGAATATCACGAAAGAAACAGAAGAAAAACGGGCTTCTTTTCTTTCTCGGGTGTTCCAAGATCCTAAGATGGGCACAGCTCCAAGGATGACAGTAGCAGAGAACTTGCTTTTGGCTCAAAAAAGAGGAAAGAAAAGACCCCTTCGTCTCCGTAACCTAAAGAATCAAAGAGAAAAATTTTATCAATTGTGTCAAGAAGTTGGAAATGGGTTGGAGCAGCATCTAGATACGCCAGCTGGGGAATTATCAGGAGGGCAACGCCAAGCATTGAGTTTGTTGATGGCGACCATTGAAGCGCCTGAGTTGCTGCTATTAGATGAACATACAGCAGCGCTCGATCCTAAAACTGCCAAATCATTGATGCAATTAACCAATCGCAGGATTACTGAACAACACTTGACGTGCTTGATGATCACCCACCGGATGGAAGATGCCTTGAATTATGGGAATCGTCTGATCGTTTTACAAAAAGGACGGATCGTGAAAGATTTGTCTAAAGAAGAAAAAGAGCAATTGTCACTAGCGGATCTATTACAATTTTTTGAAGAAGTGTTAGATTAGTTTTTGATTACTGACTGCTTTTCCTTCTACTTTGTGCCTAGTATGCCTATAGTACATTGATTTGTTTTAAATGAATGAGAAAGAGGCCCTGCTTGTTTGACAATCATGTTGACAAGTTTCTCATACCTCCTTTAAACTTAGAAAGACTCGTCAATCATAGACATAAGAAAAAGCACAAGAAACAGAACTAAACAATCGACCATCTGATGTCTCGTGTCATGTTTACGAGGATTGGATGGTTGTTTTATTTTATAAGGAGGAAAAAGATGATCTCTGGTAAAACAAAACTCACAGGCTTTTTTGCAAAGCCTGCTTCTCATAGTCTTTCACCGTTGATGCACAATCTGGCATTTTCACATTGGGGTATTGATGCCGTTTATCTGGCTTTTGAGGTAGATCAAACGAACCTAAGACAAGCCGTTGAGAGTATCCGCACATTAGATATGTTGGGCGTGAATGTTTCAATGCCGAATAAAACGGCTGTCTTAGCATACCTTGATCAGTTAAGCCCTGAAGCGGAATTGATCGGAGCGGTCAACACGATCGTTCACCAGGAGCAACGTTTGATTGGTTACAATACAGATGGTATGGGATTTGTACGTTCCGTCAACGAAACGGGGCATCCAATCAAAAATCAAAAAATCGTTGTTCTGGGAGCAGGTGGTGCAGCAAAAGCAATTGTCGTCCAAATGGCACTAGAAGGCGCACAAGAAATCACGATTTACAAACGTTTGAATGCCACTTTTTTACCACTAAAAGAGTATTTTGTGAAAGTCTCTGAGAAAACAGGTTGTCCCATCCGATTACATGATTATGCGGACGAAAGTCAACTGGCATTAGATTTGAGTCAGGCGAATCTATTGATCAACGCAACTGATATCGGAATGGGAAGCAAGAAAGACCAATTACCGATTGCTGATGTAAAGTTGTTGCATTCGCAATTAGCCGTCTTTGACTTGATCTACTCCCCTAGTGAGACACGATTAATCCAAGAAGCCAAAAAAATGGGAATCAAAGCCTATAATGGTTTAGGTATGTTGATTCATCAAGGAGCAATTGCTTTTGAACTGTGGACACATCGAGAAATGCCAGTCCAGAACATACGAGAACAATTAGAACAAGAAGTGTGATGAGCTTTACGTGTAATGGCTTGTTTCATTTCGTTATTTTTTATTAAATTGTGGTTCAAATAGCTGTTTTTATCAAGAAGATAGCGTATCCTTTATTTACTTGTACAGATAGCAGGGAGGAAACAAAATGAGTCGGATGGATCGTTATAAGAACATCCATAAAAAAGCAAAACCATTAAAAAAAGAATCAACCGGTTTTTTTAGACGTGAACGTCAAAAGGACAAAGCGTTGAATGATCCAAGAGATGAAGCTACTCGGATCTATCAACCTGATCAGGATTCTTCTTATTCTTCCAGAGAAGGACAAGCTAATGACTATCAAACCCCTTATTCCTATGCAAAAGCAGGAAACAAAAAAGGATTTAATCAAACGAAGAAAAATTTTTTTAAGAGGAAGAAAGAGCCAAAAAAAGTTCGTCCAAAAAAGAAACGTTCGTGGGGGAAAATCATTTTAGGCATTATTCTATTTTTATTCTTATTTTCAGTCATTTCCTTTTTTGTCGGGAAATCCATGGCAGAGCATGATACCAGTTTGCCGAGTGTTACAACGGAATCATTTGATGGTGTACAGTCTTCGAGTGGCGCACATAATATTTTGATATTAGGTAGTGACACTAGAGGTGAGGATGCTGGTCGTGCAGATACGATCATGGTGTTACAGTTAGATGGACCTGCTCATAAACCAAAATTGATCTCATTCATGCGTGATAGTTTTGTAGCAATTCCAGGAGTTGGTCAAAACAAGATCAATGCAGCTTATGCATATGGCGGTGCTGATCTGGTCCGTCAAACCATCAAAGAAAATTTTGGACTTGATTGCCAGTATTACGCAAAAGTCGATTTTAAATCGTTTGAAAAAGTGGTCGATGCATTGTTTATGAATGGTATCAAGATCGATGCAGAGAAAGATTTGAATCTGGATGGTGTCGATATCAAAAAAGGTGTCCAAAAAATGGATGGTCATACACTTTTACAGTATGCACGTTTTAGAAAAGACGAAGAAGGCGATTTTGGTCGAGTAAGACGGCAACAACAAGTCACGAATACGATTTTTAGTCAGCTAAAAAATCCCCTAAACTTGATTCGTGCCCCTTACGCTGCCGGAAAAGCCATTGGTTATACCTCAACGGATGTTTCATCATTCTTTATTATCAAAAATCTCTTGTCGATTGCTCGAGGTGTCGGTGGTGTGGATCGCTTAAGTGTGCCTGTTGAAGGTTCATGGAACTTCGGAAACAGTAGTTATGCCGGAAGTATTTTGGTGATCGACAATGACGCCAATCGTGCAGCAATCAGTGATTTTTTAAGTAAATAAATGGAAGAAAAGAAATAGGAAGTTACTCTCTGTAATCATCTATTTCACTTCGTTTAGGTAAAAGTCCTCCATTTTTAATAGGTGGACGATTCAACACTTTGGATTTTCACCAATTGTAAAAGCTAAGTTCATAAAACGACTGTTAGACAAGGGTCTTCAGTCGTTTTTTTCTTTTGAAAAAATAGTTTTTGGGTTGTCATATGCGAATGTTTGTTCCATAATAAAGAAGTCTGTTCTAAGACTGAGAATCATGGAGGGGATAAAATGAAAACTGTTATACTGGCTGAAAAACCTTCCCAAGCAAAAGCTTATGCTGAAACATTTAAGAAACGAATACGTCACGAAGGGTATTATGAGATCGTTGACCCGTTGTTTAGTGGGGAAGTAACGATTACTTATGGATTCGGTCACTTAGTGGACATGGTCCCTCCTGGTGCATATGAAGAACGTTGGAGTAAATGGTCCTTAGCTAACTTACCAATTTTCCCAGAAACCTTCCGCTATGAAGTGCCGAAAGAAAAACAAGCACAATTTTCAATCGTCAAAAAGGAATTACAATCAGCGGATACGATCATTATTGCGACAGATGGAGACCGTGAAGGAGAAGCCATTGCTTGGTCGATTATCATTCAAGCACAAGCCTTCACCAAAAGCAAAAAGTATCAACGTTTGTGGATCAATTCGCTGGAAAAAGAGGCGATTTATGAAGGCTTTAAAAACCTTCGTCCAGGCGAGAGCTATTTTCCTAAATATAAAGAAGCGAAAGCTAGACAGAATGCGGATTGGTTGATCGGGATGAACGGGAGTCCATTATATAGTCTCTTACTGCAACAAAAAGGGATCGATGGCAGCTTTTCTTTAGGACGTGTCCAAACGCCAACCCTATATATGATCTATCAGTTACAAGAAACGATTAAAAACTTCAAAAAAGAACCATACTATGAAGTAGAAGCGACGATCAGTTGTGATGATGGACGGTTTACAGGGAAAATCGATCCCAAGCAGAATTTTAAAACCCTCGAAGCGCTACATCAAGTAATTGAAAAATCAGGCGCGCATTTAGGGAAGCAATCAGGACAGATCTTATCGGTCATTAAAAAAGAAAAACAACTAAGTAGTCCACGTTTATTTTCTTTATCTAGTCTCCAGACAAAAATGAACCAATTGATGAAGGTGAGTGCCAAAGCGACATTAGATGCTGCCCAAGGGCTCTACGAAAAGAAATTTTTAAGCTATCCTCGGACAGATTCTACTTACATTACTGAAAATGAACATCACTACTTGGTGAAAAACTTAGTACGTTATAAAGATTTTTTAGGGATCAGCAGCGTAGAGACTCCTGAAACATGGTCGAAAAAAAGATATGTTGATGCGACAAAAGTCCAAGAACACCATGCAATTATTCCAACAAAAACGATTCCTTCCAAGGAACGTTTTGCGCAATTATCACGTCTGCAACAAGCCATCTATTTACAAGTAGCGAAAACGACTATGGCAATGTTTGCCGAAAATTATGTATATGAAGAAACAACGATTTATACTGGTGTCCAAGAACTTCGCTTAAAAAGTACAGGGAAAATTCCAATCAAAAAAGGGTGGCAAATGATCTTAGCAACCAAAAGCAAGCAGAAAGAAGTCCAAGTATTACCAGATGTGGTAAAAGGTCAGGTGGTCGGCGTTGATCTGAAAAGTATTCAAAAAGAAACCCAACCACCAAAACCATACAACGAGGGAACACTAATCACTGCGATGAAAACGGCAGGGAAAACATTGGATGATGAAGAAGCACAGGAAATCTTAAAAGAAGTTGAGGGAATCGGAACAGAAGCGACTCGAGCCAATATTATTGAAAATCTAAAGCAACGTTACTATATCGAGGTCACTAAAAATGAAATCACTGTTACGGCTAAAGGAATCACTCTTTGTAAAGCGGTCGCTCAAGAACCTTTGTTGACTAGTGCGGAAATGACTGCTCAGTGGGAAGGATACCTCAAAAAGATCGGTAACAATGAGGGCACACCCGAAGTCTTTTTAGCAAATATCAAAAAATTCATCCTTCATTTACTCGAATCCGTGCCAAAACAACTGACTTCAGTCGATTTATCTGAAGAAATCACTGGAACGCGCCAAATCAAAGCGCTGGAGAAGAAAAATGATCAACTAGGCAGATGTCCAAAGTGTAAACAAGGGATCGTCATGTTGTATCCAAAAGTAGCAACTTGTACCAATGCTTCCTGTGATTTTAAACTTTGGCCAACGATTGCAAAGAAGAAGCTGACGAAAACGATGATGCGGGAATTATTGTCTAAAGGTAAGACTAGTAAAGTAGTTAAAGGGTTGACTGGCAAAAAAGGGAAGTTTGATGCGGTACTAGAACTAAAAGCAGATTATTCGATCGGTTTTTCTTTTCCGTGGATGGAAAAATCAGGAGAAAAAAATAAAGAAGAAAAATAATTATTCCGAAAAGTGTTGGTTTATTTATCCAAAAATAACATACGATTTATAAATAAGGAGTTTAAGCGTTTGAAAAAAGTTCATTCATTGTTAAATTATTTGATGGGAACGATCACGATTGTTGCTGTTTATCAAGCATTATTAAAATATCCAGAATATGGTACGAAATTATTGTCTATCACGAAAGATCCTACGGCTTACTCACCTACACTGCTACTATCAACACTAACAGCTGGAGCGAAAAGTGCCACATACTTTTTACACAAAACAAGTAGTCTGTTGAAACGAAAGAAACAACGTAAGCAATTACTGATGGTCATCGCAGCACTAGTAATCATTTACTTTCTACCCGTATTGACACAATTATGGCATCAGTATTTTGGTTGATTACCGGAAATAAACCACATTCGCAGTTATAATAGAGCATAATGATTCACTTTGAAATTTCTTTATCATAAAAGTATCATGATAAATTAGTAAAATATATAACTAAAGATCTTAGAACACATTTGTGTTTTAAGATCTTTTTCTATTGGAAATGCTAGGTTAAGTCCGTTTATTATCAAGGAATTAAGCTCACTTACTTATAACATCAATGAATATGTCGGTTATTGATTTGTTAGTGATTATAAGATTTGAACATTAGATGTTTAAGAATGAAAATTGTCGTTTTAGACAAGTTAACAGCTAAAGCTCGCAGAAGTGGGTACGACAATTCATAAAAAATTAGAGAATAACAAGTTATTTCTTGTGGTGCTTTTTATTTCTATTTATGGAAATTAATGGATTATTTCTCACTAATAATAATTATAAAATAAAAGCGCATTAAAAAATCTTTTGTTTCGACAAAATCTTATATGCCAGACATTTAATAAGGTTAAAAACTAAACAAATGATTATTTTTTATGCAAAAAATAACATAAATAGGAAGGTGCAATCATTATGCCGGAAACAAATAATCAAATCGAGGGTTCAACGTTAACGAAAGAGAAAAAACTCAAACGAAGTATGTAAGAGCCGATACCCTAGCGGACATCAATCAGCGATTACAATATTTTGAAATTATGGAAAAGAAGGATTAGATAGAAAGTAAACCTTGGCCTGAGGTGGATGTTGATAGCATACCATCGTTAAAGAAGTTAACAATAGTAAAAGATCCAAACCTTCACAACGATAAAGACCCAATCTATTACGATTACGACAAAAGTGCTCTTTATAAGTTAGAGATTAACGATCGCGGGAAAGTCCAAAAAGCTTATTTGCTTACTAATAAACACCTTGATAAACAACTTCATAAAAGCGATCTTGCATTAAACGATATCAATAAAAGTATAAAATTGAATTTATTTCCTGTACCAAAGTTGTTTTCCGGATTGGAGTGGACACAAAAAGGGGAAATAGAAAAGAAAGTGGCGCATTTTATTGAATTCCAAAAAATGATTGCTCATAAAAATAGAAACAAAGATGTATATACACTTTTGTTGAAAGATACCAATTTGTATTTAGTTGATCATAAATCAAAGGTGGCTATGAAGGTTGCCGCTAATGTCAATTTTGAAGATGGTAAGATCAAATCAGATAATAAAATACTCTTATCCAACTTATCGCATAATGAAAATATGAAATGGCCAATATCTTCATACAAAGCTTCTAAAATTTTTGAAATAGCAAAAATAAACCAATCGAGGAACATCGCTCAAACAAGAAACTCTTTAGAAGGTTTAACAATGCACGCATAAAACTTCACTAAAACTGAAAAAAATGTTCAAAACCAAACTCAATCCCTTACTAAAAATAGTCCAAAAAAGACACGTATGGCTCCGAATCTTTCCGACAGACCTGTGGGAACGTCTAGATAAAATGATTATAGTATTCGGATTTATTGCATTATAAAGAAGAACGAGAGTTTCTTATTAAAAATGCATTAAATAAAGTATATTTTTAGATAGGAAGATGTAATCACTATGGATAATATAAATATTCGAAGTGAAGACCCCACGCCAACAGGTGAGGAGCAACTGTATAACCGGCTAAATTTTTCTGAGGAGCAAATCAAAGAAGACCAACAACAAGCAACGCATGAATGGATTAAGGGAAACGATCATATATTTTTGAATGATCTTATTTCAAAACATAAAAATGTTTTCTCCGAATTACCTAATAATATAAAAATACCAGGCGAAAAAATCTATGGGATTCATCATCGTGAGCCAGGGGATAAACTATTATACTTACACCAAGGCAAACTCTATTACATAGAAAATTTGAACCAATTTAAAGAAAAAGGAGAAGCTTATGTAATTGCTGAGGATGTACGTTATCGAAAAAACCGCTTGTTCCAAGCAAACAAAAAGTTTAATATCTACCAAAATTTAGTTACTAATGTAAAGATGAAAAAAAATAAGACAAATGGTGCTCATACGATGTTTGTTCATCCGGATTTAGTGTGTAGTATCATCAGAAATAATGAAATTTTCCAAGAAGCAAAAAATAGCAAAGGGGTAGATCGTAGAATAACGCAACCAGATCAAAATTATATTGGTAAAGGACTTAAGATCGGGATTCCGAAGTATACATCAAGTAACCCCAAAATGACTGTTCAATTAATGTTGTACAAAGGCAGTCTTTATCAAATTGATCCTAAAAATAAACAGTCAAAATTTCTCGCAGATAAAGTAGAACGTCGAGGTGTTCATTTTTTCAAGAGAAATGAGCAAGGACTGAGAGTGGAACTATTTCAAGGTTATGTTGAAATAGCTCAAAAAAATAATTTTTTAAAAAAATATTTTAAGAATAAAAAAAGAAATAAAACTGAAACAATCCATATGGAATCGCATACTCTAGGGAAGATTAATCAGAATTTGCAAGATTTTGAAACTATGGGAAAGAAAGACCAGATAGCAGGTCAACCATGGTTGGAGGTGAATCCTAATGGCTGAGTAAAAATGAACCGGTAGTATATTATCCATTAGATGCTAAAAACAAGAGCGGTTATGACAAAGACGAGCCATTACTATATTTTGGGAACAATAACCTATATAAGGTTGATCATGAAAAGGGGCGGGCGACCCTAATTGCTGAAGGAGTGCAGGAAATTAATCGAAGTTTTGTATGGAACGATGTGGCACTTCTAAAAAATTTACCGAAAGAATGTGGGGAAAATCAAGCCGTAAGAGTCGATGAAAAATGTTTAGAATCGATTCGAAAAGTAGTTGATATAGTTAAAAGAAAACAAAGTTTGGAAAATAAACTAGAAAACAATATTGAACAAGCTAAGGCAAGATATGCACAAACATCTCCCAGTTTAACTTTGGCATCAGCAAACCATACTAATATAGACAGATAAAAAACTAATGTTCCTTGATTATAGTATTTCTTTTAAGATTAAGTTGAATTGTTGCGTAATAATGATGTAATTGGATTCTTAAAACAACGTGAATTATTATCATAAATCAAAGGCATATTTAACAGTCTATAACCCCATATAATCGTTCTTACACTTTAAAGGTATATTAATCAACTGATAAAACACTACTTTCTAGGATACATCTATCAATCATTGCTCTAACAAAATATGGATAGATAAATTCACATCAAAATCTATTTTTGGTGTGAATGATTTCTAGATAGCTTTAATTCTAAATGGTTTATGCATGCGTATATATATATATATAACTGATTAGTTGAACAAGAAAAGAATCGTTTTTATACTATCTGGCAAAAAGAAATAGAATAAATAGCAAGAAGAGAGGGTTTGCGGCTTTTTTAAAGGAAGGAGATAAAAATTTTATATTTTAGTTTACATAATATATATTATACAAAGTAGATTCGAAGTGAATTAAACCCCCATCAAACCAAAATCAAACTAAAAAGATAAAAAAATGACTCTTTCGAACCATTGCAAAATTTTAAAATTATTTTGTATTATAAAATATCAATTAAATCGTGTTTGACAAGATTTAAACACGAATAAATTTTTTATCTGTCTATATTAGTATGATTTGCAAAAGTCCATATCCATAATTTACAAAATTAGAAACAAAAACTCCACAATATTCACATGTGACATTCTCTACAATAAAACAATCATAATCTTTACATTTCAATTTCATACAAGTCACTCCTTACTAACGATCAGATCAACAGCACTCTTATAATTCTCGATCATTTGTTTGTGTTGTTTTGTCATGCGTTTACGTCCGTTAGCAATCAAACCAGCGACATAACAACCTGAATCATTACAACACTCGTCTAAGACCGCTAATGACACCGATACTTGTTTTTCTACCCAGTTTTTAGTTCTATAAAGCGTCATTTATCCGAAAATCAATTAGCAATAAAATCGTTGGACAAGCTAGCATACACAGAGTTGATACAATTTAGAGAATAAATCTAGTTTGACAGTATAACCGAAGAAACAATAAAAAGAGTAAAATAAAAAATAAAGAAAGAGCGACTAATCTATATGTCTAGTTGCTCTTTCTTTATTTTTATTGTTTATGTATGAATTCTATCTTTCTAAGAAAGAACCTTCTGATTTTTCTTTGGAAGGGTTTTTATTGATTGCTTTATCCTGTTTGTTTTCGGAAAGTTTCTTGACTTTCCTCATAGCTCTGATTTCATCAAACTTTTTTGATTGATTTCGCATTTTTTTAATGCTGTCGTCATAATCAGGTTGTATTGGACCAGGTCCATTTATCCAAACACGTTGCGTTTCATTGAATAGAGAAAAAAGTTTTACCCACGCTTTATTTTCTTTAGACAATTCTTTTTTTGGGTTTGAGTTATCTTGGTAAGACAGTCCTGCTAGTGCTATTTTAAGAGCGTCTTTATATCGAATTTTTTTTTGAGAGGATAATATTTCTGAAATATCTGATCCTGCTTCTTTAATAAAGTTTTCGTAATTTTCTTTTCGATCTCTAAGGAACAGGCCTTTAAAGTTATCTTTATTTAAATTTTTGTGCATTTCGTTCATTTCCTGAAGCAACATTTTTAAACGTTTACTATGTTGGTCGTCTCCAAGCGTTTCTATCTTGTTTAAGACATCTAAGTTTGTTTTTTTATTTCTAGAAAAAATATTGCTTGATACTATTGGAGGATTCCCACCATTTTGTTGCAAAAATTGATTTATACGATCTTCGATATCTTGTTCGTTAACAGGACTTGCAGTTTGTGATTCTTGTTCGCTAACAGGATTTGTAGGTTGTAATTCTTTCATTTTTTTCTTCCTTTATTTTTATTTGTAATTATAAATAAGAAAAACCAATAATGGGGTTTCTTGTTTTCCCCTGAATTAGAAAAATTAACATAAAATTAAATCCCTGCCGATCTAAATGAAACAAAAAATGTATCGTATTTCTGATATAGCATTTCTCTATTATACACTGTAGGGATCAGTGCACCATTATTATACAAGTAGCGAGTCACTAAAAATTGATTACATTGTATACATTATGCCAAGTAGATCCTTAACATAATAAAAATTCACTCTGTTGTTCGTCCACATTCTGCCTTTTTTTAGAATCATTTTTATCTATAATTTTTTCATATTCGTTTTTTCCAGAAACATATCCACCGTCTGCTCTATGTAACATCCCCTCATATAAAATCAAAGATACATGATCAACGTGGTACAGATCCGGCCTACGCCCTTCAAGTGCGTTTAGTTGATTCATACGGCGCTGATGACGTTTAAATTTAAATCATCTCCTTAAATTTTTACATTATTTTTTCAATTGTTTATCTCATAAACCGACCTTACAGGTTTACCTATTGATATTATAAGAAGTCTGTGAAACGGGAGAAGCTATATTGGTGTCAGATCCAGTAGTTTTATCAATATTGTGTCTTGTCTCGGGCGTGACATTTGTAATAATGCCTGCTCGTCCATTCAAATGATACAGAGATTTATTTATCATAACGGACTGAGAATTCCCACTGCTCAAGATATTGTCAGTCTCTAAACCATTTGCTGAATTTTGTACACTCTTTCTTTCCGCTGACTTGCGGATAAGTTCATTTAAAAAAGATTTGTAATGGCTGTTAGTTTGGGGATTAGGTTGTGTTTTTTCAGAGTATCTTTCTGTGGTGCCCCATCCAGTATTTTCATCCATGTCTAACTTATTCTTTTTAAGGGACTCCCCTTTATTATTTAGAGGCTGAGACTGATCTTCTTGTTTCTCCGATGAACTTGATTGAGACTGAATGATAGTTGAATAAATAGCTTTTTCCGATTTCTGTTTAACTCTTCCTTCAAGCAAGCCAACTAGCTCTGCATCTATCATCTTCGATTGATCTTTGTCTAAAGTATTTTTCTGCCCATCAGATACGCTTCTTAACTCCTGAGTATTCTGCTTTTCCATATACTATCTCCTTTCATTTATCTAGTAATTTTACCAGTCATCTTCTATTCTTTTTAGTTGAATAAATAGTTGTTTCCGGTTTCTGTTTGAATTTTCCTTCAGGCAAGCCTACCAGCTCTGCATATATCATCTCCGATTGATCTTTGCCAAAAGTATTTTGTTGTCTATCAGATACGGTTTGCTCTGTATGTATAGAGTGAATATCTTGTTGAACTGCAGATTCTTCTAATCCGCTTCTTGAGTCCTTAGTATTCTGCTTTTCCATATACTATCTCCTTTCATTTATTTAGTAATTTTACCAGTCATCTTTTATTCTTTTTAAGCTGATTCTGCTCTAAATCAATTACCTCTTTCATTTTTTTATTGTTGTTTCAAATGCATTTCCCAAAAAAGTTACCTAATATGCTACCATTTTATTACAATTCACTTTCTACTAGAGAACTATTTTTTCTAAAAAAAAATTAAAAAGGAAAACGAGCAAAACGCTCATTCTCCTTTTTTTCATTCAATTATCTCACGGTGTTTAATACGTTTCTTTTTTTCTTATTTATGTATGAAGTCTATCTTCCAACTCTAGGTGGCAAAGCTGGTGGTCTATCCATATTAGGGGTAGAATGCGACAATGGAACAGATGATTTTGAGCCTCCCATTATTTGTTCAAATGCCCGAGGCGTTCTATTCATATTATGAGTAGAATCTGGTAATATAGCAATTTCTTCTTTAGATTTTCCTCTTATTTGTTCAAAATTCCGAAGAGTTCCTTGTTTAAGTTGTTTATCTAACTCTTGCAATTGTTGTATATAACCCTCCTTGTTTGACGATGCTTCTTTAGTACGTTTTTCTATAGTTTTTATAAATTTTTTTATATCTCGGTATTCTTTTCGTTTAGAAGGATTAAATCTATCCATACCTTTTAGTCGCTCAAGCCTCACTGTCATGGTACTATAAAAATTTTCTTTAGCACTTGCCCCAGCAATTTTTGAACGTAATTCAATTTCTTTTTTTATCAACTCAGCATTATCTTTAGGCATTATAGTACTTATCTCCTTTTTCTAGAATAAAATAATCATAAGTGAAGAAAGAATATTTATTGCATCTAATTTAAAAAAATAATCTTATTCTGCTCTAAATCAATCACCTCCTTCATTTTTTTCTTGTTGTTTCAAATGCATTTCCCAAAAACTTTACCTAATATGCTACCATTTTATTACAATTCACTTTCTCCTAGAGAACTATTTTTTCTAAAACAAAAATAAAAAGGAGAATGAGCATTTTGCTCGTTCTCCTTTTTTTCATTCAATTATCTCACGGTGTTTAATACGTTTCTTAATTCATTGACAGATTGTTTAAACATTTGTTCTTCTTCTGGTGTAATTGATAATTCAATAACTTCTCTTACACCCTTTTCATCAACGATGGATGGAACACCTGTAAAGATATCTTTCACTCCATATTGACCAGATAAATAAGCAGAAACTGGTAATACAGCTTGTTCATTGTTTAATACAGCCTTGACAATTCGTGCTGTACTCATACCAATTCCATAATAAGTCGCTTTTTTTCGATCGATGATTTCATAGGCAGCATTTTTAACTTTATCAGCAATGATATCTAAGTCCTTTTCGTCGATTCGATGATCTTTTTCGACAAATTCCATGATTGGTTTTCCGCCAACTGTTGTATGGGACCAAGCTGCTACTTCAGAATCGCCGTGTTCACCTAAAATATAGCCGTGAACGCTACGAGGATCGACAGAAAGTTTCAAGGCAATTTCTTTTCTAAAACGAGTTGTATCTAATGTTGTTCCTGTTCCGATTACTCGAGAAGAAGGTAACCCTGATTCTTTCCACGCAATGCAAGTCAAAATATCTACTGGATTAGAAGCAACAACTAATATTCCGTTGAATCCTGCTCCCATGATTTGTCGAACAATATCCTTCATAATTCCAGCATTTGTTTTCACTAAATCTAAACGAGTTTGTCCTGGTTTTTGGTTGATACCTGCTGTGATTACTACTAGATCGGCATCGCTGCATTCGCTATAATCACCTGACCAAACAGCAACATTCTCTTCGCCCCATGCCATACCATCTAAAAGGTCTAAAGCTTCCCCTTCCGCTTTTTCTTGGTTGACATCGATCAAGACTAATTCATTCGCAATTCCTTGATTGATCATGGCATAAGCAATACTTGTTCCCACAAAGCCTGTTCCAACGATCACTACTTTTCTACTGGTTTTTCTCATGTTGATACACGCTCCTTTTCATCTCATATGTTATTTTCATGAAAATTATAGTTCTGATAGAAACATTTTTCAATATAATGATATTTATAGTTACTATAATATTTTTTTATAGTTATGGCAAAAAAACAGATTATTAGTAAACTAACAATCTGTTCAAAGTAAAATAAGATCTATTTCATTCGTTTATATTGGCTTTGCTTAGAAGCACCTTTTGAAGATCCGCTTTTATTTGCAGGCTTATCGGACATTTTTTTACTTAATAACAACATCAAAATAACAAATAGAACGGCTCCACCTAAGAACAAATACATATAATCTGATAAATAAGTCGTGAATAGACTTATGAAATCGGTTTGTCCAAGCACACTCGAATTGATTAACTGTAACCCAAAATTTTCCATATATTACCTCCTAATGTTTAGCTGAGAAAAAATTATTCTCATAAATAAAGCATAATACAAAGAAGGTAAGCGCAGACACCATTTTTTTCTAAAATCGGAAAAATAGTTTTTGGATAAAAAAAGACAGCGTAAAAGCTGTCTTTTTCATAGGATCACTAGCAACTGACAAATCTATTTTTTAGTATCTTTTTTAGATGTCAATTCTTCAAATTTTTCTTTTACTTCTTCCGCTAATTTTTCCACTTCTTTTTCAAAAGCATTCGGTTTCTTTGGTTCTTCCTCTTCAACCGAATTAGAACCAGATAAAGCGACATCCTTGACTTCGCCAGAGTTTGTGCCAGATAACGATTCTTGTTTGTTTTCTGTTTCACCAGAATTTGTCCCTGCTAATGCTACTTCATCATCGGTTTTAGGCGCCATCGAACCTCTTAAACGTTTGCCTTTTTCGCCGTTATAATTTGTCATGAGAATTCCTCCTTACAGTTATTTATTTTATAGTACATAAGAACAAAATAACTGTCAAAACATGAGGTGTCCTCCCCATCATATTTTAATGGTTTTGTTTTTTTGGTTCTCATCAATCTTTGCTTAATCCTTCAGAATGATTATAAACAGCGAATGGTTTATTTGTTTGCTTGCGCTTCTTTTTCCTGGATCTCTTTGATCCCTGTTTCTAAAATGTTCATTTGTAGAAGTGTTTCTTCGTCTTTCACTACTTTTTCGGCTCCGTTTATGAGCGTTTCATAGACTCCCTCATAGACCCGACTATAGTCCCCTACTTCAGAAATCACTTTTTCCTCATGGTAGTTTCCATTTTGGTCCATATAGGTAAGTGTGCCGTAGTGTTCTGGTAAATCAATACCAAAATCTTGATGGTCCGGGAAATAAAATAGTTTAAGATGCTCTTCTTGTCGATCTTTTGTCTGTTTTACAAACATCCCTTTCTTCCCATAAACCACAAAGCTTGGGCGTTCCTTAATACGAAAATAGCTTGATTTGACAGAGATTTTCATTGTTCCATAATAAAAATCTAAATCGAAATAATCATTCATTCGTCCCGTTCCTAATAATTGGCGCACATCATAGTGGATGTCATCTGGTTCGCCAAAGTAAGAAATTACTTGATCTACTGTGTGACAAGCATGACCGTAGAGATAACTATTGACTGTTGAAAATTCTGTTGCCGATTCAGGAACTTCAGGTCTGAAATAATCATAATGCATC
Organism: Enterococcus sp. DIV1208; assembly: GCF_050530455.1. Taxonomy (NCBI): domain Bacteria; kingdom Bacillati; phylum Bacillota; class Bacilli; order Lactobacillales; family Enterococcaceae; genus Enterococcus; species Enterococcus sp. DIV1208. The sequence goes on from NZ_CP172887.1 coordinate 1,335,936, forward strand.
TCAATTTCTAAAATATCGCCTAATTTTCCACTTTCCAACACTTTTTGTACGGTCAAGAAATCAGAATCAAAACGACGATTTTGATAACACTGGATAAATAAATCTTTTTGCTTCGCTAGCTCAAATAACTCTTTCGCTTCTGCAGAAGTTTCAGCAAACGGTTTTTCTACCAGGACATTTTTTCCATGCTCTAAGGCTAATTTAGCATATTCATAATGAAATTGGCTCGGAGTCGTAATGACAGCTAGTTGGATTTCTGGATCGTTCCATAGATCTTCCAATTGATTGGTGTAATGGATATCCTCAAATGTTTCCCAAGTGGGTTCTGAACGTGAAAAGATCGTTTTGATTTTGATCTTATCTTTTAGTTTTCGTGAAAAAGGTAAATGATAGCGGTTGGTACTTTTTCCATTTCCTAGATAGGCAATTGTTAACATACGTTTTCCTCCAATTTTTGTTTTTAACTACTATCAGTATAAATGACTGGTCCCTTTAAAAGTTAATTTGAGCGCAGTTAGAAAAAAATGTTCAAGAAAGTGCTCTTTTTAAGTGAATAATCGACAGGTATGTTTAACCTACACAAAAAATAGTAGTCAAAAAGAGGGATATTCAGTAAGATGGATGAGGAAGGTGAGCATATGTTAATCGAAGACCAATTGATACGACAAGAAGCATTTACAACAACAGAAAAAAGAATTGCTGATTATCTCAAAGCAAATAGAGAAACAGCTGTTTATATGACGATCGAGGAATTGGCAAAAGCGACGTATACTTCGCATTCAGCCATTATTCGCTTATGTAAAAAATTGAGTTTTTCTGGTTTTAGAGAATTTCGTTTTGAATTTGGTCGTGAAGTCCATCAGATGAAAGCCCAGTTCAATCAAATCATTGATCCAAACTTTCCTTTTACTGATCAAGATGATAGTCAATCGATCGCTAAAAAAATGGCCGATTTGTCGATCCAATCTATCAAAAAAGCACAGCTTCAATTGGAGAAACAGTCAATTGATGCGATTGCCACAGCATTGAATCAAGCGAATCGCATGTTTATTTTTGCCAAAGGGGATTCTCAAATCACAGCACGCAAATTTCAAAATAAACTAATCAAGATCAATAAATTTTTGATATTAGCTGAAGAGTATAGTGATTCTTCTTGGAATGCAGCTAATTTAACGGAAAAGGATTGTGCCATCTTTCTAACTTATAGTGGAAGGATTCACCATTATGAAAAAATTATGATGCATTTAAACCATGTGGGTGCTAAAACTGTATTGATCACTGGAAATGAACATTCAGAAATGGCAAAACAAGCAACGATGAAACTCATCGTTACGCAAGATGAATTAGATTTTGCTAAAGTGGCAACATTTTCCTCACAAATTGCCTTCGACTATGTTTTAAACACTCTTTATTCCGTGATGTATGCACAAAACTATCAAGAAAACATCCAGAATCTCAAACAAAAACAAGACTTGATCCAAAAAGGTTTGTTGAAGGAATATCGCCATTAGAAAACAGTTGTTTATTACCGTATGTCAAAGCCAATAGAGCGCGCTTCATTCTTTTTGTTATGATAAAACTTGAAACTAAAAATCTACAGACCGAGTACTGCAAAGATTGAGGTACTCGGTCTGTAGATTAATTTTGTTCTTTTTGCTGGATACATTGTGCAATCAAAGCACCTAGCAAGTGATAGCCTAACTTCGAAGGATGCAACCCATCGTCTTGCAAGTAAAGTGTTGGGTCCTCAAAAGATTTTTCATAATGATAAAAATCAATAAAACTTACTTTGTTCTCATCTGCTACTTCTTTTGCGATCTGAGTATACTCTACTAAGATCTCAGGAATTGTTTGGGTTTTGATCTTTTCATCAACGTAACTAGGCCCTATTAAAATCACTTGGCTATGTTTAAAAAAGTTGATCAATTGTTCCAAGTTTTTTCGATAGTTTTTTTGGTTATCTCTTTGATTGATTGCATCATTAACGCCAACATTAAGAACGACGTAGTCAGCTGTACGTTCATCTTGGGGAAGTTGAGACAATCGTTCAAGACTGCTTGTCGTTGAATCGCCTTTTTTTCCTAAGTTAATGATCTTAAAATCAGCTTGTCCTAAAGCTTTTAAGGTCGTTGATAACGCATGGTCCAATGCATGGACGACCTCCCCCTGGTACAATCCAGCAGCAATGCTATCACCAAATAGTATAATTTTCTTCATCTGTGTCATCCCTTTTCTTTTCTTACAATAAAAATTCTATCACGGAGAATCAAAAAGGAAAAATCGTTGCTCTCAACTATAAGAACTTTCTATCGAAGGTTTTTATTTGGTTATCGATGATGACACAAAGAAGTATCGAAGTGTTTTTCTGAATACGGACACTACTTACCAGTTAAAAAGAAACGGCTAACAAATGAATCGAGTGGATTCAAGATTCACTTCGTTCGGTTTTCAAACCTTTTTGCAGCCATTTTACCTTGTAACGATAATCTTGCAACAACTCATCAGTAGTCCAGTCATTCGCAATGTAATCCGTCAATGAATTGATCACAAGATCCATGACAAAATATAAAAAGCTAATCGCTTCTTCTTCCGAAGTAATGTGAAAGCCATTTGCCTTCAGTAACTTAAACCATTCCTTTAATCTTCCTGATTCAGCAGAAGGCTTGGTTCTTTGGTGCTTGGTAAAATCATCACTTCTCGTTAAAAAGCGGATGGCCTGCCAATAACTACTTTTTTGTTCCAGCTCACTACACCACGCAAGGTAATTTTCAATTCCTTGAAAAAAGTCTTGCTTGTTTTGACTGATATATTTCAAAATATCTCGATGGATTTGAATCGAATAATACTGGATCGTGTAGGTATAGGCATCTTCCAAGTCTTCGAAGTACTTATAAAAGGCCCCTCTTGACATAGCCATATCTTCGACAATATCTGCAACTTTTACTTGGCTAATATGTCGAGCTGAAAAATTTTCAAGTAAAATTTCAATAAGCCGTTGTTTCTTCTCATTGGGCAGATTAAGAAAGGTCGATTTAGGCATCCCACCCCTCCGTTTCTTCGATCAAATCACCATCTTTCATTCGGTAGACACGATCGCTCCATTTGATCATCCGAGCATCATGTGTAACCATGACTGTTGCTTTTTGTTTTTCATGTGCTTCTTTGACAAGTAACTTGACTACTTCAAAGGCATGATCTGTATCTAAGCTAGCGGTAGGCTCATCTGCTAAGATCAAACTAGGGTCATTGAACAACGCACGAGCAATTGCTACACGTTGTCTTTCTCCACCAGATAAATCTCGAGGATAGCTTTCTTTTAGATCATAAATATCTAATGATTTCAATAAGTCATCAATCACTGTTTCGTTTTGTTTCTGATGGCTGACTCGATCAACTAAATAAAATTGTTCTTTGACCTTTAGAAATGGAATCAAATTAGAACTTTGTAAAATAAACCCAATTTCTTTAAAACGTAAATCGGCTCTTTTTTTCTCAGATAAATCGGAAAAAGACTGACCATTAATGGCGATTTCTCCAGAAGTAGGTGTTTGTAGCCCACCGGAAATGGTTAAGAAAGTACTCTTTCCTGAACCAGAGGGACCGATGATGCTGACAAATTCTCCCTGTTTGACATTAAAATTAATTCCTTTTAGTGCAGTCACTTCAGTATGTCCACTACCAAAAGTCTTGACGATATTTTTCATCGTTAAAATATTCTTCATTTTTTACCCTCCTATGGCGGTGATTGGGTCCACTTTTGTGATCGTGCGTATTGAGAAGACGCCGCCTACAACTGCTACAACGAGTAAGACCCCACTATATAGCAACCATTGTGTCCAAAAAATAGCGAATGGCATCGCACTTGGTAAAAACAAGCTAGTTAGATAAGCAGCTAGAACTGCTAAGGCGACACCAATGACTCCAATAACAAATGACTGTGCAATCAACGATTTAGCAATAAATGAATTGCGAATCCCTTGAGCTTTCATTACGCCAAAGATCGCCGTTTTTTGTAAAGTGATGACATACATAAAAATGCCAACCACTGCTGCTACGACAAGAAACAAGAAGTAAACCATTGCATTTAGTGTCATATTTTGTGCAGAATAACCTGGAAGACTTTCAATAAAATCAGGAATCGTCAGTTTTTGTAAATCTTTTGATGCGCCATCTTTATCAATTGCAGCTGATTGTTTGGTCACGATCGCATTGATCGGCTTTTTGTCATCTGAAGCAAACGGTTGGGCTCCATATTTTAATTGTGTCCAAGTTTCTAGATCTGTATAGATGACTGGTGAGACCGTATAATAAGTGGCAGGAAAAATTCCAACGATCGTAAATGCTTGGTCATCGCTACCGATTTTGATTTGATCTCCCAACTTATATTGATCTTGTGCCAGATTTTGGGAGATAATTATTTCATTTTTCTTATCAAACATCCGACCATCTGTGATTTTAGGTAATAAAAAGGCATCGTTAGTCGTACCAAAGACTGTCACGTTTTCTTTGTTTTTGCCCTTGATTGCTCCACTGAATAAGCCAATCGGTGCTTTTTCTTTCGCATTTACTTGATCAAGGTCACCTCTTGTCAATTGAGATGCTGCAAACACTTGATTAGCATCTTCGGACAAAACGATTTCTTGAGCACCCCAATCATCAATCGCTTTTTTAAATTCTTCTGCTAATCCACTTGCTAGACCTGATAGCATGAAAACGACATAAGCAATTAAGAACATGATACCGATAATGAGTCCGTATCGTAGTTTTGCGTATTTCATTTCTTTCATTGCTAAAAACATTACTTTCCCTCCTACATTTTCCTTTTTCGATAGTGACATTTTGTCACTGTAAAAAAGTATAGCGCAACAGTGACAAAATGTCACTAAACAAAACTCATGAAACAATTCGTTCATACTACAAGATCATTGTCTTTCTGTTTATTGGTTACAGTTTTTCTTATAGTTGGCGATGTTACTATATATATGAATCATGAGCAAATAAACGTTGGTATAAATAGATATCAGTAAAAGGAAATAGAAGAAAAACGAAAAATAAGCTACAATAATAAAATAGAACACCAGTTTGAACAAAAAGGAGGTTCTTTTATGGATCAAAAAACACGAAAACACATTCAAGAAAAGTTAAAACAACGCATCGCACAGCTTCCTCCTATTTTCCAAGAATTTTTAAAAGAAAATCAAAAAAAGCTTTCATTAAGCAGTCGTTATGAATATGCAAAAGATTTTCATTTATTCACGGATTATCTTCACGAAGCTTTAGATCAAGAGATCACAGATGAAGTTATTCTTCGTCTTGAAAAACAAGACTATTTAAATTTTTTAGATAAAGTCTATCAGCATACTCGTTCGTTTCAGACCACAGCTGATCAACAAACAAACCAGTTATTTAAAAATAGCTATTATGGTCTTTCACGAAAACAATATTCGTTAAATCATTTTCTACGGTTTTTGTATCAAAAAGGGTTATTGACTGAAGAAATATCTCTATTAGGAAAAACGCTTCCTGAAACTACTGCTGCAGCGCCTCGATTCATAGACGCCTCTTTGTTTCAAGACTTTGAGCATCTGTTTATTCCTATGAATGGCTTTAACTCTTCACGAGAAGCACGCTTTGAAATAAGGAACCGACCAAGAAATTTAGCGATCGCAGCTATTCTTTTATATTGCGGGTTAAAGATCCATGAAGTCGTTGAATTAAAAAGAAAAGATATTGACTTAAATAAACAAATCATTCATCTTAGCCGTAAAAAAAATCGGCTTAATCAGTCGCCAATTCCCAATGAAGCACTGCCATTCATTAAAAACTATTTAGCAATAACTGATACTGGGACAGGACCTGATTCTTTTGCTTTTCGTTCATCTCATGACCAGCAAATCTCTCCACGGACGATTCGCCAAATACTAAGTAAAATCACTGTATATAAAAATATTTCGCCAGAATTATGTCGTAAAACTTACGGGTACTACGTTTCCCTTTATTTTGATGATCTGGATATCGTCAATTTCCTTTATGGTAATCGTTATATCAATGAACATTCATTTGAAGAAGTCCAACAAAAGATGTTAGAGTTCTCTTACAAGGAAATAACAAGTAATAAAAAATGAAATAACGAAATATAATTCATTTTTTCACAAATAAAGCTGTTTTTTATTTAGGGTTTGTGCTAAGATTATAGCTGAATTTGCAAAGTAAATGATTTAATTCACAAATTTTTCTTACTTTGCTTACCAACTTGTCTATTAAATGAAATCGGAGTGTGACTTATGGAAATAATCGCTTATTCCCCACTAAATCTTTTTTCTAATTTTCAAGAAGCAGCGAATGCTACACCAGATGTACCAATCATCTTTGACCAACCCTTAGCAGCTTTTCCGGAACTTGGTTTTAAAAGCACTTACAAAGATACCTGCCAACTCGTTTTGACTCGTGCCTATCAATTAGCTCATTTGGGTGTCGGACTTGGTGATAAGGTCATGATCTACAAAAGTTCAGCTTTTGATACTTATTTATTAGCTGTAGCAACAGCTTATCTTGGGGCGGTACCAGCAATGATCTCTTATCACTTCCCTACCCCCACTTTAGAAGTCTTTGTCGACCGTTTAGAAGATCCATTTATCCTTTTTGATGATGAAACGGCTGAACGAGTGGCTGGCATTTCAAATGGATCAAAAGAAAAACAAATTGCTGTTTCTAAACTATTGACTCAACCAGCAGAACCAGTGGCACAAAATCAATTGGGGAACGATGAAATTTCTTATATGACCCATACTTCAGGAACAACAGGTATTCCTAAATTGATTTGTCATTCTGCTCATTCAATGGGCTGGCGCACCAAATGGCAAAAAACTGTCTTTACTAAGATCGCAGAGAAAAAACTTGTGGCTTTCCATATCTCTCCTGTTCATTCTCGCTTCAATATTGGTATTTCTTCGTTAATGGCGATGGGCTTTCCAATGATGCCGTTAGCGGATGCTCAAGGGGAAAACGTTGTGGCCATGTTAAAAGAAAATCCACCGATTGCACTTGAAACACATCCAAACAACTTTGTTCAGTGGAGCTTTACAGCGAAAGAATATCCAGAAGCTTTTGCTGGTATTCGTTATTACCATTCCACTTTTGATGCGATCAACAACTCTACTATGGAAACATTCTTACGGACTTCTCCTAATCAAGAAGCTGTTTTCTTACAAGTTTATGGCCAAAGCGAATGCGGACCGATGATTTTAAAAGCTCATACATTAGAGAGTTTAAAAACGAGTAATGCGAGAGACATGGGTGTGGGACTTGGCGACTTAACCAAAGCGCGGATCGCAGATGAAAATGGGAACGTCTTACCTGCTAATACAGATGGACACATCCATTTATTGTCAAAAGGTCGTGCATTAACTTATTATAAAGAAGATGCTCGTTTCCAAGAAAATGTTTATGGTGCTTGGTGGGACAGCGGTGATTACGGCAGCATGGATGAACAGGGGCATTTGTTCTTAAAGGATCGTCAAGTGGATTTGATCGATACAATCAATAGCAATTTAGCGATCGAAGATTTCTTGTTAGACTCATTAGAATTTCTATCGGAAGTGGTCATCGTTCGTGATAAAAACAATGCGCCACAACCATTGATCGCTCTTGCTCCTAATCACGAAATGGACTGGGATCGTTGGTGGAAACAAGTGCATGAGTTACCTCGATTGAATACGCCGATTATCAGAGATTATGAAGATATCCCACGGACTGCGACAATGAAAGTCCGTCGACTACAAATTGAAAAAGAATTAAAAGCATAATAAAAAGAACACTGACGTTATCCTCTTACCTAGCAGGTATAACGTCAGTGTTCTCTTTTGTTTAAAAAATTTTCAGTTGTAAAAAATGTAGGAATAACAAAAAAAGATTCAATTTATTGATAATGATATCTAATGAAGTTGTTTATTTGAGTATGCATAGCTTAAAAATCAGGTTGTTTTCTTCTAGCTGTTAAGTTGCCAACAATACAGTGTACTTGTTTCATTCAGATGATAGATAAATTTTAGTGATCTAAAGACTACGCAAAATTGGATGACATAAAAATATGCCAATTGGCTGTTTTCTTTTCTAACAACTTTCGTTATACTCTTTTCGTGGAGGGAAAACAATGAGAAAAATACTTACAATTGGTGGTTCTGACCCTTTTGCCGGTGGAGGAATTCAATCCGATTTGAAAACTTTTGAGAATTTTCAACTTTTTGGAATGAGCGCGCTCACCTGTGTAGGCATGTTAGACGAAAACAACGCATTCCTCTTAGAAAATCTACCTGCTGAGTGGTTGGAACAGCAACTTGCTTCGATCCAGAAGATGACAGACTTAGCGGGTATCAAAATTGGCTTATTGCATTCTCTTGAAGCAATCATGATCGTCCGAGATTTTTTAAAAAAGCACCCTCAAATCCCAATCGTTCTTGATCCGGTTTTAGCTTTTAAAGAAACTACTTCATTAGCGAATCAACAGTATATTGAGTGCTTAGTGAAAGAACTCTTCCCCCTTGTTGATCTTGTCACGCCCAATCTTAAAGAAGCGGCTCTCCTTTCTGGAAAGAAAAAAATTTCAAGCATCAATGAAGTGATAGAGACAACCAAATTTATTCATACTTTAGGAAGCAAAGCGGTCGTTGTTAAAGGTGGCTCTGGGATCCATGGCGATGAAGCAATCGATGTTTTGTATAGTCATGACGGACTAACCACTTTTACAATGGAAAAATTAACACGATCAACGGTGAATGGCGCAGGATGTACCTTTTCTTCTGCTATTACAGCGAATCTCGTCCATGGCTATACGCTCCCACAAGCCATTCAACGAAGTAAAACTTACGTTTATCAATGTATTTTAAACGGTGTTGAAATGAATGATCAAACAGGCAGTGTCTGGTCTGGCGGTAACATCAAAGGAGGGATTTAATCGTTGAATACGAAACGAATGACAATTTATGCCATGCTGATCGCTTTAACAGTAGCATTATCTTTAACAATTTTAGTTCCAATACCAGCAACTAACGGCTTTGTCACGCTCTGCGAAGCTGGCATCTACACCACTGCTTTATTATTTGGTCCATTTGGTGGGTTCGTTGTCGGTGCCTCAAGTGGTTTATTCATCGATTTACTGTCAGGTTATCCGCAATGGGCCCTTTTTTCCTTATTGATCCATGGTTTGCAAGGATTGGTCAGTGGCTATTTTGCCGAAAAAACAAGAAAAGGTCGATTTGTCGGTCTTTTTATCGGTAGTTGTCTGATGATTAGTGGCTATTTTTTAGCAGGTTGGTTTTTATATGATTGGCCTGCGGGGGTAGCTTCTATTCCTGGAAATATTTTTCAAAATATTATAGGGGTTGGATTGGCTTTACCACTCACTCAAGCTCTAAAACGAACGAGAGTACAAAAAGAAAGTAAGTAATGAAAGGAAGAATAAAATGAGCATCACAGAAGAATCTTTAAAACAAGAATTAACCAAAATGGTCAACGAGGTATTAGCAGAAGCAAATTTAAAATCTGGCGATTTATTTGTATTAGGATGTAGTACCAGTGAAGTGGTCGGTGGACAAATTGGTAAAAACTCAAGTGCTCCAGTTGGACAGTGGATTATCCAAACGATTAGAGAAATATTGCAACCCTTAGGAGTCGCTTTAGCTGTTCAAGGATGTGAACACATTAATCGAGCCCTTGTCGTCGAACGCTCCGTAGCAGAGCAAAAACAATTTGAAATTGTTTCTGTTGTACCAGCCTTACACGCTGGTGGCGCTTGTTCAGTAGCAGCGTTTGACCAATTCGATGATCCAGTAGAAGTGGAACATGTGGTAGCGCAAGCTGGGATCGATATCGGTGATACTTCCATCGGTATGCATGTCAAACACGTTCAAGTACCTGTTCGACCAAGCAGTCAAACATTAGGAGCCGCGCATGTTACAGCTCTGCGTTCACGTCCAAAATACATTGGTGGTCCGCGAGCTGAGTATGAAGTGATTTAAAAGAATCAATTAACTGATAACCTACCTAATATTTATGTAAATGTTATTCTTTATTATAAAATATTCACTTATTATCTAATTTCTATAAAGGTACAGTCACCCAACTTCATACAGTATGTCAAAAAAGTTTGCCTTGGACTTCATTAGAAAGCTCAAGACAAACTTTTTTTAGTTTCTTTTTTTACTGGTTACAAATAATTTCGCTTCATAAGGATCAAGCTTACCCACTCGTTCAAATACACGTTCTTCTTGATTCGTGAGAAGTAATTCCCAAGGAACATCAACTTCATTCGGTAATGAATATTCCGCTACTTCACTCGTTAGATTGACTATAATCAGATAGTTTTTATCGGTAAATGATCGTTCATAGACATAGAGTTGGTCGTGTTCAGCGAGATATTCTTTGAATGAACCATAGATCAATCCTTGATTTTCACGACGGATGCGGATCATTTGTTTGTAGAAAGATAAGATCGACGAAGGATCGTTTTCTTGTTCTTCTACGTTAAGTGTATGATAGTTGGGATTTACCATCAGCCAAGGTTCGTTTGTTGAGAATCCGGCATATTTTTCTGATCCCCACTGCATAGGTGTTCGGCTATTGTCTCTTGTTGTATCAGCAACGATATCTATAGCTTCCTCAGGAGATTTTCCTTCTTCTAGCAATTGGTTATAAAGACGTCTTGAATCGACGGCATCGATTTGTTCGATGGCAGTAAACGGCATATTCGTCATACCGATTTCTTGTCCTTGATAAATAAATGGCGTGCCTTGCAGGAAAAAGTACATCATTGCGACTGCTTTTGCTGATTTTTGCCAATAATGTTCAGGATCACCAAAAAAAGAAACTGAACGAGGTGTATCATGATTTTCCATATAAAGTGCATTCCAACCCTTACCGTCTAAAGCGGTTTGCCAGGCACTTAACGCTCTTTTTAAATTGATAACATCAAGTTTTCCTTCTTTTTCGTGCTTCCAAATCGAGATATGGTCAAATTCAAAGATCATGTCAAAATACCCATCAGCGCCGACCCATTCTGGACCTTCTTCAGCCGACACCCCGCTAGCTTCGCCAACAGTCATAATGTCATAGTCATCAAAAACATCTTTTAATTCATTTAAGTGTTCATCGATCCCGGAAACATTTTGAAAAGGAGAAAAGGGGTTTTCAGTTGCTTTAACAGAATATTCATCTTTTTTCACATGGGAAATCGCATCTAAACGAAACCCATCGATCCCTTTATCTAACCACCAGCGAATCATAGAAAAAAGTTCATTTTTTAATTTCTCGCTTTCCCAATTCAAATCAGGCTGCTCTTTAGCAAAGACATGCAGATAATATTGTTTCGTCTGTTCATCATATGCCCAAGCTGAGCCACCAAAAATCGATTGCCAGTCATTCGGAGCGTTTTCAGGTGTTCCATCTACCCAGATATAGTAATCTCGGTAAGGATTATCCAGTGACTTCTTGGATTCAATAAACCACTCGTGTTGATCAGATGTATGATTGATGACTAGATCCATAATGATTTTGATTCCTTGTAGATGTGCTTCTGCCAGTAATTGATCAAATTCGGCCATTGTTCCAAATTTTTCTAAAATATTTTGGTAGTCACTAATATCGTAACCGTTATCAATAAAAGGTGAAGAATAAACTGGATTGATCCAAATAAAATCAATCCCTAATTGTTTTAAATAAGAAAGCTTTTCACGAATACCATTGAGATCCCCAATGCCGTCTCCATTACTATCCATAAAACTGGCAGGATAAATCTGGTATCCGACCGCTTCTTTCCACCAAGCTTTTGTTTGAGTCATTGTTTTCTTCCCTTCTCTTTTTCTCTATTATAAAACAATGCCACTATTTTTTGTTGATGTTACCGATAACATCGTTTTCTCTTTAACAGTTTCCTTTTTTGTTTCGTTATCTGGTTTGCAGAATGTCAGGATTTAACAGTCGATTAACGATCAAAAAGAGTCTGATAGATAAACTAAATGGTGTTTAACCATTCGCTACAATGCGTTCATAACCTCTTCCCGTTGTTCCAGCAGTCGCTCTAACAAAAAAACAAGCCGAAAATCCAAAAATAGGAACTATTTTCGAATTCTTCGGCTTGTTCTCAGAGCTAGGAACTTCTGTCACAATCTCTCTTAGTCGATGAATGGACTTATACGTGACTCCAGCTATTTTCAGCTATTTACAAATAGCGAGCAATCAATTGGATCAATTGCTGTGGTAACTCGTTGATGTCTGTCATATCAATGAAACGATTTTCCCCATATATCTCTTTGATTTCTTTTTGATCCTGTCCAATCGCAGCAGCCACAAAGATGACGCCTTGACGGTCATATTCAGACAGAACGCTTTGGATATCTTCCCTTGCCTTCTTCCCAGTATAGTCTGGCAAAGCTTTAGGCTGGCCATCACTAATCGAGATCAACAATTTAGTCGTGGCAGATTCTTGGCTTAGTTTGTTAGCGATTAGTCTCAGACTGGCACCATCACGATTGTTTTGTCGTGGTTTCATCGTCACTAACTTTTCATCTAACCATTGGAAATCATCACTAAATTCTTTATAAGAAAAAATTGAGGTCTTTTCTCTCGTTGAGACATCTGCTGTATCTCCATAAATCATTAAAGGAATATTTACACGTTTAGCAAATTCTGCGATGGCGATCGCTGCTTTTTTTGCTGCTTCGATTCGTTCATCTCGAATCATTGAACCAGATTCATCAATCCTTAAAGCCACTGCCAATGAAGGTTGTTCGTGGGGTGGATTTTTCTTATCAAAATAACCTAGGTCATTATAGGCCACACGACTCGCATTGAACCGTTGTCCTTCATATTTTCCTTTTTGATAAGTCGTTGATTCATCATTTTCCAACAAATCTAAAATTTGACGGCTTAATGTTTCAACGATCGGTAAAACTTGTTGTCTGATTTGTTCTGCTTCTTGTGCTTTGAGTTCAAATTTTGGTCGATGAACGATCAGTCCTTCTTTTTCGTGCATCGTCCCCTTCATTATTTGTCGTGCTTCTTTCGTTAACTCACGTTTGATTTCTTTGTCGTAAGCCTCCATATCAGAGGCAGACATTTTTTCTGAATTATCTTCTGCTTGTTGCTCCTGTTGCCCCTGACCTGAAACTTCTTGACTTCGTTCTTGTTCAAATGAAAAAGACTCTGCCTTTTTTTCCTCTTCAATCTCAGCATTCTCCACTGGTGGAGTTTCTTCTTCGATCTCAGGCGACTCATTTTCCATTAAAGACAACGTTTCTTCTGCTAGTTGATCGATATTACGTTCATCAGCTTCTTCATCGTTAAAGATTCTGCCTCGATTTCTTGAAGCTTCTTCTGAAAGACGTCCCCACTTTATTTGCCGTAATAATTCACGAAGTTCTTCAAGAAGCCCACTTTGTTCTAATGCTTGGGTTAATATCTCCAATTCTTCTGGAACAGTGGTCAATTTATAGAGAACTTTAGGATAAATCGATTGGAAAAGATCTTGCCCTTGTTTCCAAGTATTTGCCCAATAAAAGTAAGAACGCATACCAGCCACTCCCTTGATGGCATTCGCTTTGGCAGTATCATCTAATAAACGAATGATCTCCGCTAATTTCAAGAGCAGTTCAGGTTGTTGAATCTTTGTCTTACCTAAGGCTCGCTCAGCCATCACTTCAAGTGAAGGTAAATCCATCTTCTCAGCATGTTGCATCCGATCTCTCAAAGATTCATTCAACGGACGATTACCTTGGTAGTTCCGATTGGTTGTGATGATGATGACGCAATCTGGATGACGGACGACGACACCCGTGGGTAAATTCAATAATCCATTTGGCTCAAGAGCGGAATTTAAAGCAACTAATACGGAAGCATCACGGATCACCGTTGGCTCCTGGATTTCTAACAAATACCCCTTTTCGATCGCACGAACAATTTCAGAGGGATAATATTTATAGCGAACGTTACTATTTTCATTTTGTTCCATCCGCTTGATGAAATCAGCCAGTTTGGATTTAGCCATTTCTGTACTAAGATTATAATGATGTTTGATTAACCGTAAGACAGCCTCTAAAGTCTCTGTTTGGTTGATTGCATCAATCAATTCTTGATCTTCATCTACGTCAGACTCAACAATAGGCAATAGCGCACCAAAGACATCTGATTTATCCATATCCGCAAAACAAGTTATTTTCGTATAAGGAAGTTGTAAATCAGCCGAAAGAGCTTTAGCCAGTTGCGTTTTTCCTGACCCAGCATCCCCTTCAAGCAAGATGTTACTGATCTTCATTTCAGGATCATTCCAGTTTTCAAAGATTTCAGCTGCGATTCTTTGTTCTTCTTGACTGGTTCGATGACTCGTTGGCTTTTGCCAAATCATTTGTTTTTCAACACTTGAAAATTGACGGTCTTTTGTCAGTGAGAAATCTTCCAATGTACCTCACTCCTTTTTTCCTTAATACCCTAAATCATCTAATAGACGTTTCAAAATTCGGAAACGTTCTCCGATCAATTCGCCATCTTTTTGTAACGTGTCATAATAGAGCATAATATCTTCATCGATCTTAGGATTTTTGGTATCCACTTCAACCGTCATTCGATTTCCTTGAAGTCCAATAATATCGACAACTGGATTTTCAGGATCATAAAATTTTTCATAGCGATACGCATCTTGAAAATACAAACTCCCTTGCGCAGCTAAAATTGCTAGATCTAAGATCCGAGTGATTGGTAGTTCTTCCGATTGGCGTGACCATTTTTCACCCGTATGGCGCCATACCTTGCCTGAAATATCAACTTTTCCACGATCATTCCATTGTGCTAACCCTAAAGATAGTCCTTTAGCATCCGTATGCAAAGCATTTCTACCATCAACTTGATCATAGTCTTCAACGACAATAACAGGTTTGTGTTTTAAATTTGTTGGGATTTCCATCTAAATCCATCCTTTCTCTTTTAGTAAATTACTAACCTAGTGATTTACTCATTTACTAAACTTTTAAGGATTATACGCCTTATATAGAAAAAATGCAAAAAAAGCATCGTATCCCAATGAATGAGAGACGATGCTTGCATTGAATTGAATAATCTAAATTATTGCGCAGAGATGGCAAGCCCGATTGCTTTTTCTCCTAAGTGACTACCAATCACTGGACCAAAATGACCAATCTCAATGTCAGCATGCGGGTATTGCTTTTGTAATTTTTCTTTTTCTTGTATGGCAACTTCCAAATTATTTGCATGAATCACATAAAGTTTAACAGGTGGTGCAATTTCCTCATTTCGCATGCCGATGACTTTTTCGGCACGAGCGAAAGCTTTTTTACTTGAACGGATTTTTTCAAATAAAACGATTTTTCCTTCTGAAAAAGTCAAAATCGGTTTGATTTTAAGCAATCCACCTATCAATGCAGCCCCATTAGTCAAGCGTCCACCGCGTACTAAGTTGTTCAAGTCATCCACGATGAGATAAGCATACGTATTATCTCGAATACGATCGATATGTGCGATAATTTCTTCAAGAGATTGACCTTTTTGATTTAAATCTAGAGCAGCTTCTACCATGTGACCCATTGGCATACTCGTGATCTTAGAATCATAAGGAACGATTTTTACACCATCAATGTCGTTTTTCATAGCATGTAATGTGTTGACAAAGCCGGAGATCCCAGAGGATAAATGGATACTTAAGATGGTATCGTATCCTTTTCTTTTCAGTTCTTCGTAAAGCGCCAGTACTTCTCCAACTGCAGGTTGTGAAGTGGTCGGGAAGTCTTTGCTTTTATTTAAAAGCCCATAGTATTCGTCAGCTTCTATGTCTATTCCTTCATTGTAGATTTTCCCATCCAAAATGACAGGGATCGGAATAACGAACAAATCAGGATGATTTTGGATTCGTTCAGGCAAATAAGCCGTACTGTCAGTAACTACTGCAAGTTTCATTTATTTAATTTCCTCATTTCAAAGAATTTTACCAGTCTATTTAACTATATCATAAGAAAGATGACATTTGAACCTCTCACTCAAAAAGTGAGAGAAATAATCACGTCCCTCTCACTTTCTGTAGCTTTAAAAAATTATCATGAACTGGATGTTGTTCCTAATTTTTGGTTGAGTGATGCCGATGCTGGAAGTTTTTAAGTAATTGGAGCCCATTTCTGCCAAATTGAGCAAAAAGAAATGTCAGCCCACCTATTCCACCAAGGCCAACACAATAAACAACAGCATGGGCTTTCGACGTCATCGTCAATTGGAGGTTCAATAGGATAAATACAATCGAACAAAGAACCAGCATCAACAAGGTTGAGCGGAATGTTTTAAGAAAGAAAAATCTGATTTTAGCTAGAGGTGCGATTCGATACTCTTTACACATATAGAAATAACCTCTGATAAACACGATCGCAAAAGCCATTGTGTTTGAAAAACTCATACCATAACCGCCAAATAGTGCTAATCCAATCACTTGAAAGACAATTTTCAAAATAATCGCTTCAACGGTCAGCCGAATCGCAATCATATGATGGCTAAGTGATTGTAACATCGTCGAAAGAATCGTGAACAATGAAAAGAATAATGAAGCGAGTAAGGCAAATTGGAAATAGCCGACACTATCAGGATCATATCCAAAAAATAAGGTATACAATGGACCCGCCAATAATGACATCCCCGCAAGAGAAGGAAGTAAAATCAAGACAGCAATTGAAAAACTATCTCCTACTGTCTTTTCAATTTGCAAACGATCTTTTTTTCTCAAAGTACTTAAAATCGGCAAACTGCTGATTGCGACTGTACCAACCATAGAAATCAAGATCAATGTCAACTTGTTGGGATTAACTGACGCTCGACTAAATAAAAATTCCAATTGTTGATTCGTGATTTCAGGTCTGAAAAAATGCAACAACGGCTTCATCGTCACTTGGTCAATCATTTGCACGATGGTAATAACAGATCCCACAAAGATGAAAGGTAAAGTTTCACGAATGATCGATACCGACTCTGCCCGATTTTCATGCTTGAAATAACGACTAGAGATCAAGAAATCTTTTAATTTGAAATAATCATTTTTTATTCCAACGAAATACATATGGATAATTGCTGCTAACCCACCAAAGAAGGATGCCACTGTACTGATCAGAACAGCTTCTAAAATCGTTCCATCGGTCAAGACGCGTAAATAAAACGTTCCTGCTAAAATGACCAGGACACGAACCGCTTGTTCAATGATTAGTGAGGTCCCATAAGGTCTCAGATTGTTTTTCCCTTGAAAATAACCTCTCATTGCACTAAGAACTGGAATGGCGATCAATGACGGACACAAACTACGAATTGCTAAGATCCCATTATTTACATTTGCAATTGGGCTGATTCCTGCAAGCATCGGGGCAAAAAGATACATCAGCACAGCAGAAATGATCCCAATGACAAACATGATATTGATGGTACTGCGAAAAATCGTTCGACAGCCCTGTTCATCATTTTCTTTCGTTGCTACAGCGACTTTTTTAGCAATCGCATTAGGAAACCCAACTGTTCCCAGCATCAGGAACAAGCCATAAGGTAAATAACCTACATTGTATAAAGTGGTCGCTAACATTCCTTCTTGATTGTTCCCCATCATACTTAGCCATGGGATCAAGTAAACAACACCTAATACCTTACAAAGCAAATTAGCAAAGGTTAACCAAAATGTTCCTTGCATCAATTTTTTATTCATTAAATTTTCCTCAACTATCTATATTTAAATCAATACCTTTCCCATTATAGCAAAAATTCAAAGAAGGACAAATCATCCTTAAAATTTTAATAAAAAAGGCAAAAAAAAAGCCATTCTCTAAAACTAAGAGAAGGCAAAATTTTGGAACTGTTTAAAACATCGACAGCAAAAATACCGAAGCAAGTCCAGTTACTACTGATAATGCCATAGAATGAGTTTTATACGCCACGCCAACTACGAGAACCATAGCTAAGATTTTGATATTCCAAGCAATGGCTAAATGTTCATGGGTAATAAAGACATCCTTGAATGCTAAAGCTGCGAATAGCGCAACAGGCACATATTTCATCCATTCACTAAACCATGAAGGGACTTTCCGATGGGTAAAATAGAGCATCGGGAATAGTCGTGGCACATAAGCCACCACGAATAAACTAAGTACTAAAAGAATAAGATACGTCTTAGTCATGATGTTGACTCTCCTGTTCTGGGAAGTTGAATAGTGGTTCATTGACATGTTTGCCACGGTTTTTTAATCGTTTTAATTTTTTTGCCTTCTCTTTTTTGAAAGCTTTCTCTAAAGCAAACCCTGCAAAAGAGGCGATCACCGTCGCAGCAATTAAACCTAATGTATTTTGGAACATGACCATGAAAGTAACGCCTAATACACCAGAAAACAATCCTGTAAAAATGAGCAGCTTATTTTTCATTTGCATGACAAACATGAAGATAAACATCGCAGTCAGTGCAAAGTGAACGAGATCAGCATCTACATGGATAACAGAACCAAACATGTTTCCAATCATGTTACTACCTGTCCAAGAAGCCATCGAAAACCAATTTACATATAAAGCTTTACGCTTATTCCATGTAGGATCAGTTGAATATTTAAGATAATTAACCGCATAATTTTCATCATTTAACGATTGTGAAAATACCGCCAAGAATAGTCTCTTTTCTTTCTTCATAAAACCTGAAAGACTCGACCCTAACAATGTGTAACGTAATTCCAAGAAAAATACCATCAAAAGTGTCGTTGCAAAAGATGCTTGAGTTGTTAGCATCGAAGCAACTAAAAATTGCGCTCCACCCGAAAATACTAATATGGACAACAGACCGGTTAAGATTGGATCAAAACCCACTTTTTGCAACAAGACACCACAAGCTAACCCAACTGGTATATAACTTAAGCAAAGTGGCATTACTGCGTGCAAAGCCTGAAGCCATGGCGCACTTTTCTTTTTATTCATCAAAATGTCTCCTTCAATTACAACAAATAAACAGCGGACTCATTGTAACATAAAAAAACGAAATTGTAGCCGTTTTATCTAAAAACAATATTATATTTTTCTCATTTTAAGCTTGAATATTGAAATTTTAAATCATAAACAAGTTATTTTTATGCAACATAAAAGCATTTTTTGCTGAAGAATCAGCATGGTCATCTTCGATAATTAGGGTCATATTTATCAGTTTCAATATAAATATAAACTTTTTTATCATTTAAAGACTGACGAATCGTTTCTTCAATGTTATTGATGATTGCATACGATTCATTCTCTGGGTGATCAAAGATATCAATTTTAGCAGCTACCAATACCTCAGTTGGGCTCAGATGAACGGTCTTTACATCGATCAAACGAGAGACTTCCGGACGCTCAAAGGCTTGCTTGATTTTAATCAAGTCACTCGTTGTCACACTTTCACCAACAATCAAACTATAAAATTCTTTTGCTAAGAAAATGGCAGCTCCCATCAACAATAATCCGATCAATAGGCCGCTAATCGCATCAAACGCCGCAATTCCTGTTACCATCGTCAAGACTGTTCCTAATAAAGCAAGAATGAGTCCGATCACGGCACAAAAATCTTCAGTAAAGATGATCAAAATTTCACTGTGACGACTTTCTCTCAAAAATTTCATCAATGATAATTTTTCGGTATTCAACTCATGGATTTCTTTCATAGCGATACGTAATGACGTTCCTTCAATGGCTAATCCAAAAATTAAAATAATGATAACGATCAATGAGTTATCAACTTCATGCGCAGGATGGGTCAATTTTTCAAAAGCTTCCATGACTCCCAAAGCTCCCCCACCAAAAAAGAGCATGGTTGCCACAATTGTGCTAAAAAAATATTTTGCTCTTCCTTCGCCAAATTGGTGTAACTCGCTTTGCCCTCTATTCGCTCGTTTATCCCCAAAAAGCAATAGAATTTGGTTGCTGCAATCGACGATACTATGAATACTTTCATTCAGCATTGCCGCACTTCCACTAATGGCATAACCGACAAATTTACTGATTGCAACTAAAATATTCGCACCTAATGCAGCAATCACAGAGAACATCCCGCTCTTTTTAAAATTTTCCATCTTATTTCCTTCTTTCTTTTCTTCTCAACAGTTTCTCAGTTAACTATCTCTCGGAAGAACCGTGTGATCTATTGCCTGCAGACGGAACAAAAAACATGCGACAATCTCTCTAAGGATTGCCACACGTTTATATCCTGTCTAAGCCTTTCGAACCATCAAAGGAACCAAAAATTCGTAATTGATAAAGAAATCAATCACTGATCGATGGTACTCCCCAGAAGAAACTTCAAGCATTGTTTGGTTTTTCTGATTTTTGGAAATGATCATGGATTGTCCTTTATCTAATAGAACTTGGTATTTTTCTTCTCCAATTTTTTCAAAATCATATTGAGGATTTTTCATCGCTACGATAAAGATGTCATCTAGTACCTGGTCAGTCAATTCAAATTGACTTTGAAGATTCAGATGTAACGGTTGGGTGTTATCTAGTAAAGTTTGCTTGACTAAAAAACCTAAGTGACGTGCATGAGCTAATATTTGGTTGAACTTATGATTGAAAATAGTCAGTTGACCAGCAGAGAATACCCGTTCAACAGACCAATAACGAATCAAAGATAACACACGGTCATCCTGAACCGTGATTTCCATCGTTTCTGGTGAAACTTCCAATAAGTTGAGTGATTCCACTTGGTATCGTTGATCAATCGTCGGAAGAACAAAAGAAAATACTAATTGATTGGAATCATTCAAACGATAGTTGATCGAAAAATGTCGTGTTTCCCAAGTATCATAAGTGGTATTAGAGAATTTCAACCCAATATCATTTAAAGGTTTTAGCAACTCATAAGTAAAGTATTCGATCAAACTTGTCTTACCAATCGGAGAAATAGGTTCTGCTTTTAAGATATAGCGTTCAAAAGCATCTAATAATTGTGAAAAGTCCGATTCAAGTAGATATTTCCGTAAGCGTAAATCCGCTAATTCTGCCTCTGCTGTTTCAATCAAAAGAACAATGTCTTGATGGTCTTTTTCTTTTGTTTCTAAATAGACTTGATTTTCCCTCGCTTCATGCGGATGACTGGATTCAATTGCCTCTAATTGTTCAGAAGTGACCTGTTCATTTTCATCAAGCAAATCATCTTCAGAAGCAGAGTGATTGCTGGAGTTTTCAGGATCTGTTTCTATTGCTTCTTCCGTCACAGTCGTTTCTGCTAACGATTGTGCTTCCAGCTCTTCATTTTTTTCTAACTCTTCATGCTCATTCATTACTCTACCCCTCCCTCTTGCATCGATACTTCTGGGTTTTTATGTGGGTCAACATTTCCTAAGTAATTCATTAGGAAATGATGGATGGCTTGACTGAACCCTTCTATCCCACCGAAGTAGCGATTGATTTGTCGTTGTTCTTTTTCAACGATCGCTGCACGTAATTGATTCGCTTTTGCTTCGTTAAGTAAAGCAGCTTTTTGATTTTGGATTTTTTCAGGTGCTTCAAGATAAGGCATCCAGCCTAATTTTTCATTCGATAATGCTTGTTTTTGTTTTTTTAGTTCTTGGATTTCTTCATCAATTTTTTTACGATTTAAGAATCCTTTAGTGTCATCCAGATCAGAGATTTGGCGATCCACTTCTTTTAATTCTTCATCCAGACGATCAATCTCGGCTTTTGCAGTGATGACTTTAGCATCAAGTTCGTTAATTTGTTGACTGTAGTCATCCGGTTCCTGGTTTGCATAGGTGCCCCACTCTTCGTCAATTTGGGGCAAAACGAAAATTTCCGGTAGACTAGCATCGATGCCAATTGTTGGCCTTTCGTGATAATACGTACCGATCTTGTAATAACTCATCGTAGGAGAAATATTTTCGACTAGCTCCATAAATGGAAATTCTTGAATAAAGCGATCATGAATTTTCCGCATTAATAGCTGATCGATTTCATGGTTTTCATTCGAACTTTTTTTCAATTCCTCATTTAAATGACCATTATACAGTTGATAGATTTCTGGAATGTTTTCTTCACGAACAGCTCTTTCAAATGCTTGTAAATCCTCTAACAGTTGAGATAGATTCGTGCTAGCTTTTTCTTTGATATCAAAAAAAGTAGTGTCATCTTCTTGCTGAATGATGATTTCTTCGTTATTTTCTTGTGGTGTTTCTTTCATTTTGATTACCTCCTCACAGTTATCCACTTTCTTGGACAGAAGCACAATAGGTTGAGTTTACTTACTATTGAATTGATAATTTAATAGTACCATTTTATAGAAAAAAATGTTACAAAGGGCTTCCTCCTCTATGTATCTTTTAATCAATATTCATTGATTATCCACCGTTTTGATAAGGTCTGATTATTGTACTTTCACTATTGAATAATCTTACGTATCGAGAGTAAAACAAAAGAGTGGAAAGAGGATTGAAGCGACCTCCAAAAGTTAGATTCTAACTTTTGGGGGTTACTACAGATCCCCCCACTCTTTTTCACTCAGTAATTTTCTTATTTTTGAGGCAGATCTCTGGTTGTGAAGTGAATGCGCAGATTTTCATCACGAGATAATAGTGTTTCTTCATTCAAATAAGTAAACTTCATCTCTTCTAAATCAGTATTTTCGAGCATTTTTTCATAACCGGTAAAAATCGAACGGATATATTGTTTATATGCGTTTTTCTTTTTCTGTCTTTTTTTCATGTGACACCTTCCTTACCAAAACTATCATACCAATGAATTTAAGATGAAACAAGCCAGATTTGAGATTTTATCTGTTGTTTTAATCCGGTGTTAGTTACTAGTTGACGAAAATCAAAAAAAATGAAAAAATGCTTTAGTACTTAAGGAGGGAATCTCGTGAAAAAAATCGGTTTTGATTCAGAGAAATATATCGAAGAACAATCAGCATATATCCTTGAACGAGTGAATCACTATGACAAATTATATTTAGAATTTGGAGGCAAATTGGTCGATGATAAGCATGCCAAACGTGTTTTGCCTGGCTTTGAAGAAGATGCAAAAATCAAATTGTTACAAAAATTAAAAGATCAAGCAGAAATCTTGATTTGCGTCTACGCTGGAGACATTGAACGTAATAAAATTCGTGGGGATTATGGTATCACTTATGACATGGATATTTTACGCTTGATCGACGAAATGCGTGGCTACGGATTATCTATCAATAGTGTCGTCATTACTCGTTACAATGGTCAGCCAGCTACGAATGTCTTCGTCAATAAATTAGAAAGACGTAATATCAAAGTCTACAAACATTCAGAAATTGAAGATTATCCAATTAATGTTGAAAAAATCGTTTCTGAAAACGGCTTTGGCAAAAATGAATATATTGAGACCAGTAAGCCAATCGTTGTTGTTACTGCTCCTGGACCTGGTAGTGGCAAACTAGCAACATGTTTGAATCAGCTTTATCATGAAAGCCAAAAAGGACAATCAGCAGGTTATTCAAAATTTGAGACCTTCCCTGTTTGGAATGTCCCATTGAAACATCCACTAAACATTGCCTATGAAGCTGCCACTGTGGATTTAAAAGATGTCAATATGATCGATTCCTTCCATTATGATGCCTATGGCAAGGTTGCTGTAAACTATAATCGAGATGTTGAAACCTTTCCAGTAATCAAACGGATCATTGAAAAAATCACTGGTAAAGAATCAATCTATCAATCCCCTACCGATATGGGTGTGAATCGTGTGGGATTCGGAATCGTTGATGATGAAGTTGTGCAAGAAGCTTCTCGACAAGAAATCATCCGCCGCTATTTCCAAACAGAGTGTGATTTCAAAAAAGGATTGATTGATGAGGAAACAGTAAATCGAATTAAATTGATCATGGAAGAAGTAGGTCTTCAACCTGAAGACCGTCAAGTGGTATTGCCTGCTCATGAGTATGCAAAAACTGTTCAAAATGACAGCAACGATCCTTCTGCGGTGATCGCGATCCAATTACCCGATGAAGTGATCATTACAGGACGCACCAGTTCTTTAATGAATGCTTCTGCTGCCGTCATTTTAAATGCGATCAAACATTTAGCACATATCTCAGATAATATTCCATTGTTGTCGCCGCTTGTTCTAGAACGGATTCAAGGGATGAAGTCTGCCGCACTGCATTCTTCCGTTGATACATTGAGCCTAAATGAAGTACTGATTGTTCTTTCGATCAGTGCGGTAACCAATCCTATCGCTCAAGTAGCTTATGACAAACTTGCTGAATTAGATGGTGCTCAAGCTCACTCGACAGTCATCGTCAATAAAAATGATGAACAAACGTTGAAACAATTAGGTATTGATATCACAAGTGCTCCCTTCTATCCATCGGAAAATTTATTTTATCAATAAGCATTGTTTTTTTATGAACAAATAGCTGAATAAACTCTTAAAAGATTTTATTTAAATTGCACCTGAAAAAGTGCAACTGATAATCTTTTAAGAGTTTTATTTTGTTGTATCCGTTTCAATTGAAATGTATGCGTTTCAGTCTAAAAAAGCGATGATAATCTTAGCAAAAAATTAGTATTTTAACGATAAAACGTGTAAAATTAAACGGAATTTTGATTAGGAGTGATAGTTTGAGTCAGATTTTAGGAATTATTGGATTACTTTTTATTTTTAGCCTTGCTTTTTTGATTAGTACCAACAAGAAAGCCATCAAAGTAAAACCTTTACTATTGATGATCGTATTGCAATTTATTTTTGGTTTTATTTTGTTACGAACGACTTTTGGTACAGCAGTCGTTTCCATGTTAGCGAAAGTATTCGATCATTTACTAGCGTTTGCAGGTGAAGGAGTCAATTTTGTTTTTGCTGGGGTAGCCAATAAAGGCAGTGCGCCGTTTTTCTTAAATGTTTTGATGCCGATTGTTTTTATTTCTGCAATCATCGGGATTTTGCGTTATATCAAGATCTTGCCATTATTCATGAAGGCAGTTGGATTGGGTTTAAGTAAAATCAATGGTATGGGGAAATTAGAATCTTACAACGGTGTTGCTTCAGCAATACTAGGTCAATCTGAAGTTTTTATTTCAATAAAAAAAGAATTGCCTTTCTTATCTGAAAAACGTTTATTTACCATGAGCGTTTCTGCCATGTCGACTGTTTCGATGTCGATCGTAGGTTCTTATATGGCGTTGATCGATTCTAAATATGTAATTACTGCGCTGGTATTGAACTTATTCGGTGGGTATATCTTGGCCTCCATCGTTAATCCCTATGAATTAGAAGAAAAAGAAGATGAGTTGATCATTGAAGAAAACAAAGAACAAACTTTCTTCCAAATGCTTGGAGAATATATTCTTGACGGCTTTCATGTAGCGATTACAGTTGCTGCTATGTTGATTGGATTCGTTGCTCTTATTGCTATGATCAATGCCATTTTTAGTGGAATCTTTGGGATCTCTTTCCAAGAAATTCTTGGTTATATCTTTGCTCCACTAGCATTTATCAGCGGGATTCCTTGGAAAGAAGCTGTGGATGCGGGTAGTATCATGGCGACGAAACTTGTGACAAATGAATTTGTTGCGATGACAGAACTAGCCACTGGGAACCTGCATTTTACTGAACGTACAACAGCTATTTTATCTGTCTTTTTAGTATCTTTTGCTAACTTCTCTTCCATTGGAATCATTTCGGGTGCTATGAAAGGTCTAAATGAAGAAAAAGGAAACTTAGTTGCGAAACATGGATTAAAAATCTTATTGACTGCCACATTAGTCAGCTTTTTAAGTGCGATCGTCACTGGTTTATTAGTCTAAATGATTAAATTTAATTGAATTGTATATTTAAAACACTCTCTTTGCTCTTTAGACGATTTTCTAAAGACTCAAGAGAGTGTTTTTTATAAGACAAAATTTATTGTCGTCCACCTGGAATATCTATGCGAAAAGAACAATTGCTAAAAGAAACTTTCTCGTGTATCGTTTAATAAAGGAAATAAAGATTTGAAGGAGATTCATGATGAACAAATGTTATGTATTTATTGGTCCTTCTGGTTCAGGAAAAACCTCCATTGCTAATGCTCTTTTTGAACCAAAAGAAAAAATTGTCACTTCGACGACTCGTCCTCCTCGAAAAGGTGAAACCGATCAAAAAGATTACTATTTTCTCTCTGAAGACAAATTTGAGCAGTTGATCACTGAACAGGCATTTGTGGAATGGGATGAATATGCGGGACATAAATATGGTTCAACTAAGAGGGAGATTGCTCAAAAGTTGAAAAATGGTGATTGTTATACAATTTTAACAGCTGCTGGTGTTTGGGCACTCTTCCATGCATTTGGGGAACAGATCCAACCAGTATTTGTGACTATCGCTAAAAACAAATTGAAGCAGCGTTTAGAACAACGTGGAGATGCTCCGGATCAAATCAAAAAAAGGCTCGCTCTTTTTGAGCAAGACACGAAGAAATTAGATGAGTTAAAAAAACGACCAAACCTCATTGTTTTAGCAAATAATGAAGGGTTAGAAGCCACCAAAAACCAATTTAAGCGACAAATAAAAATGCTCAAAGAATGATCTTATTTTGATAAACAGGATTGATTAGCAAAAAAATCTCTCACTAGCTTCAAAACATAAACTAGTGAGGGGAATCAAACCAATTTTTGTCGTTCTGTATGTCCAATACCACAAATCAGCGAATGTAGTTCCTCTATTTTAGAATACATGCGTAACCAATTAGTCGGCTGATCTAATAATAAACTGAGCAGTTCTAAATGATGGACCAATGTCCATTTTTTCAATACACCTAAACCAGGAAATTTTTTTTGTTGTTTCAAAGAAAGCAGGGCTAATATACCCGTTGTAATCAACAGTTGATCTTGGTTCCTCAATACCCACTGTTGCATTTTTTCAACAGCTTCAAAAAACTTTAGTGCTTGATCCTTAGCTGAATCGTTCGTATCAGAAATAAAATGTATTACTCTGAGATTACCATATGCATCAACATAGGTCAGATGAAGTGCCAATGCCCGACTAGGAAAGCCTTTATCAAAATAGCGACTTCCTTCAATCGTAAAATCTGAAAAGCCATGATTCCCCTCTTCTTTAAAAAACAAATAGTCGTCGCTAAAAAAATCATCTATTTTTTCGCTATAATCTTCTTCGTGTTTTCTTGGTTTAAAGGCTTCTTTTATGATGATTTTGTTTTCTGGTAACCAGATATGGAACCGACTATGGTCTGGTAACAAAAAATGAGTATCCATTTTTGAAAGTTCTTTCCATATTTTTGGATCACGCGGCTGATGTTGTCCATCAAAAATGATCAATTTAGGTGGTTGCTCCATGATCTGTTGGTAATTATCGGACGTGATGATCATTGCATGTTGAATGGAACTATTTTCTTTTTCTTCCCATAAATGTAAATGTTCATCAAAAAGTTTGAACTGACCCACTTGGGGATTATCGATGATGATCAGCGGGTGATTTACTTTTTGGAATAACTCGACAACGTTTTTAAAGGTAGCTGAATCACGAACTGGTTCGATGATGGGAACCACCTTTTTAGATAATAGATTCTGTTGAATCATTTCTTTTAATGCTAAAAGATCAAACTGTTTCCCTCTCAAATAAGGATAGTACATACTTATTCACTCCAATGGCTCTGTTGGCAAGCGTCTAACTTGCTGCTTTTGTCGCAGATTCTCATAATCTTGCTGTAAAGCGTTGATTTCTGCTTGTAAATCTTGGATCGCTTGATTTTCTGTTTCCTCAATAAATCGTTCATAATAACGCTCTTTGGCAAATGGATCTTGAGAATCTGAACGTTTTTTTAATTCTTTATACAACTGATCAGTTGGAAAATATTTGACGCCTCGTTCCATTTGTTTGGCTTTTCTTACTTCTCTAAATAATGAAGCCATAAAACGGTTGAGCAGCGCCTCTTCTGCCACTGCTAACGGTTGCTTCATTGCTTTTTTAGCAATAATGAATGTGCCAGAAGCTGGCATCTCTTCTGCTATCCCGTAAGGTCGATAAACTAAAACACCGATACCAGTGGGGATTTCAGCTTTGACTTCATCAAAAAGTTTTTGAGGTAATACAAAATAATTGTAATTCCCGACAAACGATAATTTTGCAGTGGAACGAAAGTCCGCTTTTGATACTTTCAACTCATAGCAACGCCACTCTCTTGTACCATCAAACTTTGTGAGACAACTTAACGTATCCACGATACCATGGTCGTCAGGCATGGTCACCTCTTCTACGACAATGCCCCCTTGTTCGATACAGTATTGATAAAGAGAAGTTTCCATCTCGATCGTTAAAGGAGTTTTCAATCCCTCCACCTCCGAACATATTTTCGCCTACCCATTCTACCTTAGATCCAACAAAAAATCTATCGTTAATTATTATTTGAATCGTTTCCTTAAAAATATTTAGAATTAGTTTTTGTTCACTTTGATTCGGCTAAATGAATGGGACAAAACATCGTCACGAGGTAGCTGACAGCCAGATAAAAAACAGTTGAGTCTAAAGTTTTCTTAGTCCCAACTGCTTTTCTTCAACTGACTATTATTGATAACTTGGCGGTAAATAGAATTTTTGATGATTTTCAAAGATTTCGCCAATTTGAAAGAGCAAGTCTTCTCGTCCTCTGGCAGCCATGAATTGGATACCCAAAGGCAGACCTTCCTCACTGATATGTGTGGGTAAACTGATTGCTGGTTGTCCCGTCAAATTTGCCAGTTGGGTGTAAGGCGTGATCTTTAAACTTTCCTCAAACATTTCAGAAATAACTGCTAAACTTTCTTGTTCGTTGCATTCGTTGATTCCAGCCATTTTTGCCCGAATTTCATCGCTTTGAAGATCAGTGGAAATTTCTGGAGCAGTAAATGCTGTTGTCGGCGAAAGAAAAAGATCAACAGTTTGAAATAGTTCTTCCATTGTGATTGCTGCATGATCCCAAACATGAAGCGACTGGATATAGTTCGCTGCAGAAACCTTCTTCCCATACTCTAGCAGGACCCAGGAAATTGGTTCAAGTTCATTTTGAGCAACCGGTCGTCCTAATCCAGATTCAATCGAGTGAATCATACTAGCTGTTTCTGCTCCATTCATTTGATAATAAGACTGAATCAAGGCTCTTCCATCAAGAGGGTAATTGATTTCAATGATTTCTTGGCCTTCTTGTGCTAAAAATGTCACCGCATTGGTCACTGCTTGTCGTGCTTCATCGCTGATTTTTGTGTGGATCGGTGATTCTGTGCAAACAGCGATTTTCAACCGTTTTTTTGGTGGATGCTCTTGCCATTCCGCTGGCGAAACTTGATAAGGCGCTCCTGAATGGATACTTCGCAGTCCTGCAAATAAAGCTTTGGTGTCTCTCATAGAAATGGTCAAACCAAAATCAATCGCTGCTCCTTGCCAACCTCGCCAAGCATGAGGACCAACTGGCATCGTTCCTCGTGAAGGTTTTAAGCCAATCAGACCACAAAAGGAAGCAGGTATGCGAATTGATCCTCCACCGTCACTAGCACCAGCGATCGGTAAAATGCCAGAAGCAACAACGGCTGCTGCCCCACCACTTGAACCACCTGGCGAATGCGCAAGATTCCAAGGATTTTTAGCTGGACCATAAAGTTGTGGGTCGGTGATATTTTTAAATCCAAACTCTGGCGCATTTGTTTGTCCAAGTGGGATAAGACCAATTTTTTCAACTTGCGAAACAAAATTTGAATTTCTAGATGAGCGATGAGTTTGAAAAAGCTTTGAGCCTGATGTAGCTAACCAACCTTGCTTTTCCTGTCCTAACATTTTCAACGGGAACGGTAAGCCGCTTAAAGGCTGTTCATCCTTTAGAATTGGTGCCTCATCTTTAATCGGTTGATCTGTTTCAAAAGTAACGAACGCATTTAATTCTGGATTTAATTTTGCTACTTTTTGGCTAACCTCTTTGACTAATTCCTTGTAACTGAACTGCTTCTTTTTTAGACCCTTCACGATCTCCATGCCATCTTTCAAGTAAATCCCTCCTTTTATTTGTCATACCTTTGTGCCATTTTCTCATATTTCTATTCAACAAACAAAAAGAATGATTACGCTTCATGTTAGAAACGGTGGTGCTATTATCAGTAATTATATACACCTATTGTATCCTAATAGCTAAGGTACTATTCATGGCAAACCAACGAATAGACTAAAAGCTAACCACCAGTTATTATTCTAAAACCACCGGATTGCATAAAAATAAGCCAAAGATTTCCAAAATAAGAGAAACTATGTTTGGATTCTTTGGCTTATTTTTTATTGTTGTCTTTTATTTCATCACTTAGAGAATCGTTAACGATTAGATCGTTTTTAGTTTCCCTCTAAATTCATCGATGGTTCGATACCCTTTTTCTGTCATGATCTGTTCGAGTTCTTTCGTGATCCGATCAAAAATTTTCGGTCCTTCTTTGTGAAGTTCGGTACCGATTTGTAGCATAGTTGCTCCACATAATAAATGTTCAAAAGCATCCTGTCCATTTCGAATGCCTCCAGTACCAATAATTTTGATCTCTGGTTTCAAGCGAGTATAAAAAGCACGGACATTCGCTAAAGCGGTTGGTTTCACATATTCTCCACCAAGTCCACCGAAACCCTCTTTAGGTTTGATCACGACTGCTTCTTTTTGAGTATCGATATACAAACCATTGCCGATACTATTAATAGAATTTACATAAGTTAAAGGAAATTGATTCAAAATTTCAGCCATTTGATCAAAATGCGCCAAATCAAAATATGGGGGCAATTTGATTCCTAATGGTTTGGTGAAACGGGCAAAAACTTGTTGCAATAAATCTTCCGTCGCCTCAAAATCATAGGCTAACTGTGGTTTGCCAGGAACATTGGGACAAGAAAGATTCAATTCAGTGATTCCTTGAAAGTCACTCTTTTCAATCATTGTCAACATTTCCAAATTTTCTGCTGCACTCATACCTGCAATAGAGAAAAAGAGCGGTTGTGTCTGCTGTTTTTCATAGTTCAATGCATAATCTAAGTAATAATCAAATCCACGATTAGGTAATCCCATGGAATTAATACTTCCAAGAGGTACATCGAAATAACGAGGTTCTGGATTTCCAGCACGTTCATTCAGTGTACAACTCTTTGTGATAAAAGCGCCAGCATTGGATTGTTCCAATTCAACTAGTTCTGTCGTTGTCATGCAATGAACACCGGAGGCATTCATAAAAGGGTTAGCAAAAGTATGATTAAAAAAAGTCGTTTCTAAGGTCAAGTCATTCTCTCCTTTGATGAATCATTTTTTCTAGTTTATCATCAAGTCAAGCAAAAGCAAAGAGGATCAAGACAATTAATCATCATTTTCAGTTGCTAAAACTTCTCCTGTTTGACTATTGAGTTTTACTTGAGTACTCTTATTCCCGTTTTTCACTTTCACTTCCCAGTAAGTGGTACCAAGTTCCTTACTAAGATCCCAGTCAGTGGCTGTTCCCCCACCCGCTTGTTTTTCAGCGATCTTTGCTGCTTCTTCAATACTTAGAAGTTTACTTGTGTCCAAAGCATCTTCTTGTTTCTTCTGTCCATTTTGTTCATCTTGATCTAAACGCTCAGGATTTTGTTTTTGAATTTCTTCGTTTGCTGCATTGATCTTCATTTCGTATTCATTTTGATCATCAACACCATCGATTTTATAGAAGAAACTTCCCCAACTACTATCTAATTCTAAACTGGTAATCGCTGCATTTGGATATTCTTTTTGAAACAACTCAATCGCTTTTTGTGCAGATACTTTGATCTCTTTTGTTGCATTCGTCCCAGAATTCATTGTTTGATTTGATGCTTCGGTTGAAGAAGTTGTTTGTTGACCAGTACTTGTTGACGTAGTCGCTGGCGCTGGCGTTGATTCTGGTGTAGCCTGATTCGATTGACACCCTGCTAACAATAGTAAAGAAAACAGCCCACAAAAAATAACATTAGTTTTCATAAAATTTATTTCCTTTCTTGAATAAAAATCACTTTAATTTAAGTATACACAAGTAAAGTTGTTCTGTCATTTTTGAACAAATCAATCATTAAATAGCAAAAAAAGACAAGACTAAAAAAGTAATCAGTCTTGTCTAAAAAATCAAAATAAGAAAAAAATTGTCTCCGCTTCTACGAACAAGCAAAACGTGTTTTAAGTAAAAACGCAACGCTTCCTTTCAATTGCTAATATGTAATATCTTTATTGACTGCTATTCTCAGTTTCAGAAATGTCAGGTATGATCCAGTAATTATCTTTATTATGACTATTGATATATGTACGAAATTTTTCTGATTGGTAGGCTTTCTTAATCGCTTTTGCCCAATCCGTTTTTTCATTTTCTTTTGTCACAGCAGCTACGATTTGTAATTCAGGCACCATTTTTTCTAGCTCGATCAAATGAAGTTGTTGTCGAATTCCTGCATCTTCAACTGTGCTTCCAGGTATGACTTCAAAATCAAGGTCATCCAACACGTGTGGTAAAGTGTTCGTGTCCATCTCTTTGATATTTAACTGATAGGGGTTATTTGTGATTGCTTTTGCAGTCAAGTCGGTACTTTTCACTTGTTTATCCACTTGAATAAAACCAGCTTTAGCAAGAACTGCATAGGCTCGTGCTGCATTACTCGGATCTTGGGGAATCCCAATCATCATTCCTTTTTTCACCTCTTCTTTACTTGTATATTTGGAAGAGTACAAATTACACGGAACAGAGGGTGTAGCAACTAAAGGAACTAAATCAGTACCATTCTCCTTATTGAAACATTCATATAAGCGGAGTGTTGAGCAACATTTACATCAATCTTTCCTTCACCTAAGGCAGTATTTGATTGGATAAATTGAGAAAATTCAATTCGTTTAATCGTATATCCTTCCGATTCTAATATAGGTGCAATCGCATCATCAAATAAATCGTTATACGGTCCTCCAGTTACCCCCATGACAATTTCATGTTTTTTCTGAGCGTGTGATGATTGATCTTTTGAATGACAACCACCCCCAATGAGAACCAATACGAACAGACAGACTATAGTCATTATTTTTTTCATGAAGTTTACTCCTTAATATTTAATTTTATGATAAAGATAATTTCCCAGAAATTGGATACTGTTTATTAAAACAATTAAGATAACTACCGTTACAACAATCATCCCACTATTAAATCGTTGATAGCCTTGGGAAATAGCTAAATCCCCGATTCCTCCTCCACCAACAGTTCCCGCCATAGAAGAGGCATTAATTAGTCCAATCATTGAATTAGTAATGGCTAAAATAATCGCCGGTCGAGCTTCAGGTAGAATAAAGTAAAGAATGATTTCCAATCGGTTTGCCCCTAAAGTTTTGGCACATTCGATAATTGTAGGAGGGATTTCTAGAATGGCTTGCTCGATTAAACGGCCCATAAAGGGAACAATATATAACGTTAAAGGGACAATAGCAGCAGTTGTTCCAATGGAAGTTCCAACAACTAAGCGAGTAAAAGGCAAAATAGCCACCAATAAAATGATAAATGGCACTGAACGCAAGATGTTGATAAGCGTCTGTAACACCGTGTACATAAGAGAATTAGCTAAAACACCTTGTTTTCTGGTCTCTGCTAATAGTATGCCTAAAGGAACTCCTAAGCCGATAGCGAACACCAAAGAAATACTGACCATATAAATCGATTCATAAGTTGCTTTGAGAATGATCTCTGATGAAAGTATTTCAAACATCAACGGTCACCTTCTCATAACTAATTAGTTGGTCAATAAATTCATTATCAGGAATTTTATTTGTTAGAAAATACATCGCAAAAAAACGTTCTCCGCTAATATGTATGGTTTTGATATCATAGACCGTCCCCTCCATTTTACTTTCTTGAAAACGAGCATAATTTGTGGCATTCATCAGGAAGTAAAGGACATAATTAAAGGAAATCGATTCTTTTTTTGGATACTTAGGATAAATCATATCTGCTAAAAATTCACGAACTAAATTGCTTTGAGGGCTTAAAAACATTTTTTTGGTTGTTGCCTGTTCAATAACTTTTCCTGAATCAATGACAGCCACTTCATCACAAATTTCTTTTATCGCCTCCATTTCATGGGTGACCAAAATGATGGTGGTTCCTAGTTCCTCATTCACTTTTTTTAACAAATTTAAAATACTTTTTTTAGCGGTTGGATCAAGAGCGCTAGTAATTTCGTCGCATAATAAAAGCGAAGGCTCCGTTACTAACGCTCTAGCAATCCCCACTCGTTGTTTCTGCCCACCAGATAAATGGGAGGGATATGTATTTTTTTTCTCTATCATTGATACATAATGTAAAACGTTTTCAATTCTTTTGTCGTATTCCTGCTTATTGACTTTGCTAAATCTCAGAGCAAGTCGAATGTTATCAGCAACAGTTTTTGACTGCAATAAGGCATAATGTTGAAATATTGTGCTGCTTTTCACATCTTGTGATAGAGATATATTACCTTTTGTTGGTTGATCTAATCCGTTTATTAAACGAATCATTGTACTTTTTCCTGCACCACTTCGTCCAATGATACCAAAGATTTTACCTTTTGGTATAAATAAATTGAGATCATTTAGGATCATGGTACCTCCAAAAGACTTTGAAACGTGTTCAAATGAAATCAAGCTCTCATTCCTTTCCGGCGTATTCATATAAAAACTTTAACTATGTGGGAATTAATAGAAAGACGATAAAAATCCTTAATAATTAAGTCTTTTTATGTAGTAGATGCGCACATCTATATTTTAATTTCTTCTTTTCGAATTAAATATAGCATGGAAAAATAGCCATGTCGAGACTAATATGTGATTTCAATCACATGGGCATTGATAAAAAGCGAGAAGCAGAATGTTCCTTTCTTACACTTGATGAAAACAGTGATCAAGCAATGAACTACCTCGAAAAATAATCAAATGCAGTGGAAATGCAGTGGCGACAAAAAAATAAAGCTAAAAACATCAACAGAACGGCTCTGTATCAATGTTTTTAGCTTTGTATGTATTCAATTGGCGGGAATGTGTAGGAATCGAACCTACCCAAGAAGCTCTTAACTCCTCATACTGGTTTTGAAGACCAGAGGGAACACCAGAACCCATCCACTCCCCTAATAAAAACATTCTAACATTTTTCGTTTGTTCAATCAATATCAAATGCTAGAATGTTTGTAGTTATAAAAGACTAGACTAGCTTTAATATCTGTTAGTCGTTCTCTTTTTATTTTACTAGGATACGTTGCGGTAAACGTTTCATAAACCAAGCAACGAGTAAACAAGAAAGCATCTTATCCACAATATTTCCTGCAACAGTTGCCCAATAAGTTGCAGTGATCATTTCTTTACCGGAAGCCTTGAAAGCAAAAATGAGGATGTCCGTTCCTGAACCGGTAAAACCACCAAATAAAGCTAAACGGATCGGCGCACCGATCATTGGACAAACAACGGCTAATAGTCCCCCTGCTATTAGCGCTTTTTTGTAAGAAAATCCATTCTTCGCTAGTAAAGAACAGATAATTGCTACAACAATATTTACGAATACAAAAGGAACAGCCAACGGCCCACTGATGATCCCCATTAATAAATTAGTGGCAATCCCAGTCATTACCCCATAACTCATACCAAAATTGGTTGAAATATAAATCGTTCCCATCGTATCTAAAAATAATAAGGGGATTTTCATTAGTGAAACAGCCTCACCTAAAACAACATTTAAAACAACGGCCATTGCACATAAAGTCAATATTTTCATTTTATTATTCATCGTTTACTTTCCTTCTAAAAATAGTTTTAATTTCTGATATAAATCGCCTTGTGATTCTTCTGTATACCAAGTTGGAACTTCAAAATAAGGATTAACAATCCCATGATTCTTACATAATTCAAAATACTCTTCCATTAGTACGCCTCGCTGTGCTGAGATGGAACAATTAGGACTTTCATTGATCCCGATGATTCCCAAATAGCGATAATCATTCGCTTGGTACTCTTTGATTTGTTGAATGACTGGTTGCAACATACTTTGACATTTTTGACGATAGCCTGGTATAGCAACATATTCTTGATAAGTCATTGGTGGTCTCTCTTTTCCTAAGGTCAAAAATTCAGGACAAGGCAATTGTAGCAACGCAACGCCTTGATTTAATAAAGAAATAGCCAAAGGAAAAGCACCACGAGCCCGCTCCCATCCAGGTATCACCGCATGTTGATTCAAGATGCAGTGTGAAACAACCACAAATTCTTTCTTTAATTTCATGTTATTTCCTCACAAAAAATCTTTTCTAAACTGACGAACACCTGATGAAGTTCTTCTTCAAAAATCGTGCGCATATCTAAATAGTTTCGCTCATTTTTTACCCGACTAATCACTGGAACAATTCCTTTTCTTAGTCTTCGTTGCAGTTCTTCCGCATGGCATTGCTTACTTTTTACTGTTACTGCATAGGTAGGTAATAAGCTTTCTGGATACGTTCCACCACCAACCGTACTATAATCTTTTTCGATAGAGACTTCGAGTTGCTCGATTTTTTTTAACTTTTCAGCTAATATTTGGGCTCGATTCAAACAATTTTCGATCTTATCCGATAGCATTTGCAAAGTAGGCAAGGATCGAATGGCTTCTTCTTCATCAAGATAAAGTTCTAAAGTTGCTTCTAATGCACTTAGAGTCATTTTATCGACTCTTAATGCACGCAGTAGTTGATTTTCTTTCATCCTCTGAATATACGTTTTTTTACCTACGATAATTCCGGCTTGTGGTCCGCCTAATAATTTATCTCCACTAAAGGAGACCACATCACACCCTTGCTCGATTACTTCTCGAACAGTCGGTTCATACGGTAAGCCAAAGCGTCGCATGTCAATGAGTAGACCGCTACCCAGATCATTGATTAACGGGACTTGATGTTTTTGTGCTAAGAGAGCTAACTCTGATAAGTAAGGAGTTTCTGTAAATCCAATGATTCGATAATTACTGGTATGGACTTTTAAAATCGCTCCAGTTTCAGAAGTCAAAGCCTGTTGGTAATCTCTAATATGCGTTTTATTGGTTGTCCCTACTTCTCTAATTTTCCCACCTGTTGCGGTAATTACCTCTGGGATACGAAAGGACCCTCCTATTTCAACAAGTTCCCCTCGAGAAACCAATACTTCTTTATCAGTAGCCAAAGTATCAAGAATTAACATAATAGCTGCTGCGTTATTATTCACCACTAAGACGTCTTCTGCTCCAGTAAGTTTTTTTAGAATATGCGTTAAATGATTGTATCTAGTACCTCTCTTGCCACTAGTTAAATCCATTTCTAAATTTGAATAGGAAAAACTTATTGTCTTTAATTGTTCCTCAATTTTCTTACTAAGTAAGGAACGTCCTAAATTTGTATGCAGAATTGTAACTGTCCCATTAATTACTTTTTGTAATGAATATGTTCGTTGTTTCACTTTTTCAATCACTTGAATACAGAGTTCTTCAATCGCTGGAGGTAACAATTCTTCTTTTAAAACAGTTTTTCTAGTTTGCTCTAAAACACTTTGTACCTGTTGTTTGACTACTCCGTAAGAATACTTCTTTTCTAATATTTGCAATTCAGGAGTTTTTAATAAACGATCCACTGAAGGCAAATCTGCTAATCGTCGTTGTATTTCTCTAGCCATCGTTTACCTGCTTTCTATCGTTTTGCAATTATTCTCAACGCCTTTATGGTTTTTTCTATTTCTTCTTCTGTTGTAAAACGGGATAAGGATACTCGAACAGTTCCAGTATTTTTAGTTCCTAAATCTTGATGTATTAGCGGTGAACAATGGTAGCCTGAACGTGTGGCAATGCCAAACTCTTCCCACAGAATATCACTGATTAAAGCTGATTCTGCAGATCTGATATTCAACGAAAAAACGTCTATATGCTCTTTCGTGAAATCACCATAAAACGTTAATTCTGAAATCTTCGTCGCTTCTTGGTAGAAGTAGTTTCCCAATGATGGTGTCTCTTGGGACATTAGCCAACCTACACTGGCTGCTAATCCAGCAATTCCTGGCACATTTGCTGTCCCAGCCTCCAACATTGCTGGCAATTCATCCGGCTGCTCCTTAGAGAAGGACTTCATACCATCACCACCAGTTATTATCGGTGTAAGTTTCAGTTTTTTGTGAATACAAATGCCCCCAGTTCCTTGTGGTCCATGTAACGCTTTGTGTCCAGTGAAACAAGCCGCTGCGACCTTCCCATCACTTAAGTCAATTGGTAGATGTCCAGCTGTTTGAGAAATATCTAAGATTAAATACAGCTGATGTTTGTGGCAAAAACGTTTTATCCATTCAATATCTAAAAGATTCCCTGTCACATTACTTGCATGATTGCAGACCACTACTTTGGTTTTTGCGTTTAATTTTTCAGTAAATTCTTCATAATTCAACTGTCCAGTGATCGGATGACTACTGATAATGTCGTAGGAAACGCCTAGTTTTTCTAATTGATAGAGTGGTCGCAGCACGGAATTGTGTTCCCAACTTGTGGTCAATACATGATCACCAGCTTGAATGAACCCTTTTAATACTGCATTAAGAGCAATAGTCACGCTTCCAGAAAAAATAATTTCATATAAATCCCCGGTATGAAAAAAATTTTTTAATGTATCTCTTGCCATTTCTATTAATTGATAAGCACGAATGGAATAGCTATGAGCGCCACGAGCTGGGTTGCCATACCTCTCACTTTCAAGCACATCTAGGATTGTTTGTTTCATACAAACCGGCTTTTGGACTGTCGTAGCTGCATTATCTAAATAAATAGTCATACTAGTCTCCTTCTTGTTTCCCTAAAATCCGATAATTTTCTACTCGTTTCGTGATGCCAAGTTTATCGATTGATTCTAGAATAAGCATGGAAGCTTTTCGGCTCGAGTTTGTCATATCACGAAAATCAGCCAGTGTCATTTTCTTGTTTTTCTTGATATAAGTCTGGATTTGTTGAATAGCTTGCTGGTAAATCTTTCCTGATAGAACATATTCGTGGGTTAAAAAAACAGCGCTGGTGGCATCTAAAGCTTCCAATACTTCTTCAGCATTTTTGTCTAAAAGGGCTAACTCTTCTTTTTTTATCGGCATATAACCACTGTTTTTTAGGTAACGTTCAATTTTTTGTTTGGCGACTTGCTGATAGCTATTAAATTGTACTTGAAAATCATAAACAGATAATCGTTTCTGTTGTTCTTTGATTACGTTGAATTTTTTTAATAATTGAATCAAGACGAAAACTTCTTTTTCGGTCAAGCCATTTCGTATTTTAGAACGAAATTCTTCTAAAGGCATACCATCCCGTAGACGATATTTTTTGTGATACTCTTCTAAGATCTTTTGTGCTTTTCCTGCTAATTGTTGATATCTTTCATAAAGTAAAAACCCACAAGAGGTAAAGAAGATTTGATTTTTTCCCTGTAGTTCTTCTAATGAATGGCTTAGTTGATCAAGAGGGACACCCAGATAGGCCAACAATTCTTTTTCTACTGTAAATGGCTGTTTCTTATTTAACATAAAATCAATTATCATACTGTTTAGATTGCCATTTTCTTTTGCTTTTAAGCTTTCTAAAATCGCCTGCTTGAATCGGCGATGTTTTTTTGGAACGGCGTTTAAGACTTCGCCTCCAGCAATCGTATGCATGGGTGAATAAGAGCGTAGAATAAAACGATCTTTTTCTTTTACAGAAACTTTTTCTTCTAATTTTAACTGCAAAAAGCCTTCTTCGTTTGGCCCAATCCAATCTAATCCTAATGGAACAGTACGAGCCATTATTTCTTTTGTTCCGATCAACACTCTAACCCGATCCCATAGATTAATTCCCCCATCCGTCCCTGCCAAGCAAGTTACCTTAACATCCAACATCCAGCTTTCCTCTAAAGAATCCGCGGTTGATAGAACATCCCCGCGCGTGACTTCTTCACGGGTAATGTTTGCTAAATTGATAGCAGTTCGTTGTCCAGCATATGCTTTTTGAACGTTATTTTCATGTACCTGCAGATTTCTTATCCGAACTTTTCGCTTATTTGGGTAGAGATAGCAGTTTTCTCCAACGGTTAGTTCCCCTTCCAACAAAGTGCCTGTAACTACTGTACCGAAGCCTTTTACACTGAAAACCCGATCGATATTTAACCTTGGTGTTCCACTACTTACTTGCTCTGATGTTTGCTCCGTGTAGGCTTCGATTTTTTTTAGTAATTGTTTGATCCCTTTTCCGCTAATGGCATCGGTTTCAATTATTTCCGCTTTTTCTAAAGGCGTGTGAAGTAATTGATCACGTATATCTTCGATGACTAGTTCTTTCAATTCAGCATCAATCGTATCAATTTTAGTTAATACAATTAAAAAATGGTGGATTCCTAATAAATTCAAAATATCAATATGCTCTTTTGTTTGAGGCATGATTCCTTCACTAGCATCAATGACTAATAAAATAAGATTAAGACCAGGTAGTCCAGCAACCATATTTTTAATAAATTTTTCATGGCCAGGAACATCTACGAAACCCACACGTTGTTGATTTGGTAAATTTAAGTAAGCAAATCCTAGATTAATCGACATGCCCCTTTTTTTTTCTTCTTTTGTTGTGTCAGTATCTATTCCAGTCAGCGCTTTGATCAATGTTGTTTTTCCATGATCAATATGCCCAGCTGTTCCAATTACAATATTTGCCATTTCTTTTACCCCTTATAATAAGTAATACGTTACATCCAATCCAACTTGAAGCACTTTATAAAAACCTTCTGATGACACATTATTTTTAGCTAAAATATGACGTATCTGATTTTCAGCTTCTAGCGGAAATTTTAAAGAAAAACCACAGCTAAGATATATTTTTTCGGGTGTAGGAATGATTCTTACAGATAGTTTAGCTGATTGGCACATCAGCTCAGCTCTCATTGCTTCACGTGTCGAATGAAATAATACCACTCCATATGACTTCATTGTTTACTCCTTAAGGTTTGATGATTTTTTTAGATTTTCGCATCATTTCAATAATATGATACATATTGGTCACTTCACCGACTTTACATTTTTCACTGAGATTATAATAGTTAAGACAGGCTCCACAAGCATAAATTTCTATCCCATTTTCCGCAAGAATCTGTAAATCCTCCAAGGAATCCGAGTTGTCGCTTACTAAATGGACCCCACCATTGTAGAAAATGATTTTTTCGGGCAAATCAGGTTGTTCGGTTAAAGAATAAATAAACATTTTTAATAATTGTTTCCCTAATTCTTTCGACCCTTGCCCCATCGTATTCGTGTCGACAATAACTATATAATTGTCTTCAATATCATTTTCTCTTGTAAGTTCTTGTTCATAAATAGAAGCTACCTCTCCTTTTTTCTTGGAGATACGTACAGCAAACGATTGTGCATCATTTTGCTCTACTTGATAATCATAACCTAGTTGTCCCGCCATTTTTTTTAGATTTTGTGCAGCAATCTCATTATCGACAGTTGTTTCTACTGTATCGTTTTCTTCCAAAGCTTTCTTTGTTTCAATCACTGGAAGGGGACATACTTTTCCCAATGCGTTAATTTTAACCATTTTGATTCTCCTTTCCATGTGTAGTTAATCATGGGATCAGTTTGTTAGACTAATCGAACAATTTTTTTCTTAATAAACCATGATTCCTGCTGTCTTTTTTTTCGTAACAACGCCAAAATCTTTGGCTAAGATATTGGCTGATTTCAGCTCTTCTTCTAATTTTTTTGCTTCTTTAGCTGGGATACTTACCAATAATCCTCCAGATGTCTGTGGATCATATAGCAACTCTTCGATCCCTAAGTCATCGACATAAAAGGCCATCTTTTTTTCCATAAAATTTCGGTTTCGTTGTCCTCCAGCAGTAAAAAGAAAGGCTTTTGCTCCTTCATAAGCTTCTTCAAAAAATGGCAGTTTTTCTGAATAGATTTCAGCTGAAAAATTGTCATGTAACATTTCATGAAGATGTCCTGCTAACCCAAATCCTGTTACGTCGGTACAACTAGTGATTGGATATTTTCTGATGATAGCCATCGCATATTTATTTAAGGTTTCCATACTTTTTGTTGCTTTGGCAAACCCTTCTTTGGTTATTGCCCCGG
This sequence comes from Enterococcus sp. DIV1208, assembly GCF_050530455.1. Taxonomy (NCBI): domain Bacteria; kingdom Bacillati; phylum Bacillota; class Bacilli; order Lactobacillales; family Enterococcaceae; genus Enterococcus; species Enterococcus sp. DIV1208. The sequence continues at coordinate 1,378,045 of NZ_CP172887.1, forward strand.
CGCTATAACCAATGGTGATAATGCTTACACCTAGAGGTTTTGTTAAGATTAAGTGATCTCCTTCTTGACAAGTATTATTTTTGTAAATATTGTTTGGATGAATTGTGCCAGTTACAGAAAGTCCATATTTGACTGAACGGTCATGGATTGAGTGCCCACCTGCTAAGATTCCACCTGCTTCTTGAACTTTTTCAGCCCCACCTCTTAAAATCTCTTTTAAAACCTGTAGTTCTTTTTCTTCAGGAAAAGCAACAATATTTAAGGCAGATAATACATCCCCTCCCATCGCATAAACATCACTCATCGCATTGGCAGCAGCAATTTTGCCAAATAAATAAGGATCTGTCACCATAGTAGGAAAAAAGTCTAACGTTTGAATAACTGCTAATTCATCGGTCAATTTAATAACGGCTGCGTCATCTGTTGCATCAAAGCCCACTAACAATTTTTCATCTTGGGATTTAGGGAGGTCTGCTAGAATATTCCCTAGATTTCCAGGACCAATCTTAGCGTTACATCCACCACAAATAATTAATTGTTCGATTTCTTTTTTCATTGGCATCCACTTCCTTTTCATATAGTGTAGTAATTGATGACTTTTCCTCTGCCGCTTACTGTTTCATTTTCTATAGTTACACCAACAATCAGAAAATAGCGGGCAAATCATTAAAATAACTATGCTAGTTTGGTGTACTAAAAATGAAGAAGTGGCTGTACAGTTCTTTCCACTCCTTCACATTTTGCTACTAGATTAAGCTTTTCTATTTTTTAGAAAACATTCCTTTTCGCATATATGTAATTCCTGAGTAAATAATTACAGCAATGATTACCCAAGTCAGCATATTCAAATCTAAGCTTGTGACAAATTTAACAGCAATAATTACCCCAATCACTCCACCAATCGTAATTGCCAAACTAACTTTACGCTCATAATCACCAGATTTAATAAAGTTACCTGAAGCAACGGGCATCAATCCTGCGCAAGAAGCCATCATAATAGGAAAAGCAACAAGCGGACTTAACCCCAACATGTATACTAATGCCATACATGGTGCATATAAACCTACGCCAATCGTCATTAATGCACCTAAGAGGAAATTACCGATGACGCCGATGATTAGCTTAAGACCTGTTAAAGCAGTCGCTTCATTTCCAGAGCCTAAGAGATCCAGCATTCCAGCTTGTTTTAGCCCCATTAAAATTGCTGTCACAATCAGAGCAAGTCCCATAAAAAACTGCACCTTTTTTTCAGGTAGCTTACTGACTGTTTTCGAACCCACAAACGAACCCACAATTGCTGCTGCAACTAATGAAAACAGAGTAATAGGTGATACTTTAACAACAGTAATGAAAATAAAAGCTTCAATGATTACCGGAATAGAGTGTGCCACATTGAGCGTTCCTGGTAATTGTCGATCGTTATCTAATTGCTTGGTAAATTCTAGTAACATGGTTGTTGGCGCAAAACTACCAATCCCTAATGTATCTAAAAAATCGGTAATTACCCCAATTGTTCCAGAAATAAGATAATTTCCTCCACCCCAATTTCCTTTATTTGCAAGTAAGTCGAGAACAAAAAAGAATAAGAAATAGAGTAATAAAACGCTTAATAAACCCAACAGTAGTTGTACCATGATACCTCCTTAATAGTAAGCAGAGTTTTACTAACCCATCATTTTTTATGTAACCATCTGTTAATGGCTAGGACTAGAGAATTCAATTCACACTTTGGATGGTTATACCGTGTATTTTAATCAAGTAAAAATCCATTTTTTAATGAGTCTTTAGGATCGACAAGGAATTGATTAAATCCTGTAATATAAGCAGATCCCGTCACTTTGGGAATAATCGCTTGATAGTTTCCTACACGTGTTTCCTTTGTAATTTCTCCCTTAAACATCGTTCCTAAAATACTTTCATAAACAAAACTTTCACCAATTTTCAACTCATTTTTTGCATACAAAGTTGCTAATTTAGCACTCGTTCCTGTTCCGCAAGGTGAACGATCAACTTGTCCATCCCCGAATACCACGACATTTTGATAAGTAGCTTCAGGACTTTTAGCAGGACCATAAAATTCGACTAAATCAACGGTGTTAATATGTTTTAACCGAGGATGTTGGATCTCAATCGTTTGATTAATCGCTTCGCGAATTTTTAGCCCCACTTCAGTAAATTTTGACGCATTCTTCGGTTCAATGGTTAAACCTACTTCTTCGGCTTTTAATATGGCAAAAAAACTTCCGCCAAAAGAAATATCCACATGAACTGTCCCAATATCGGGCACATTCACTGCCACATTTTCTTTATATAGAAAGGATTCCACGTTTTCAAAAGAGACTGATTCCGCAGAGTAATCTTCATCCAGACGAACCTCTCCGCAAACAATCCCCGCAGGTGTATCTTGCGTTACTTTAACCACACGGGTGCCTTCTCCTACATCTACCCAGCCCAATTCTACAGCTGCTGTCATTGCCGCAATGGTATTGTGACCGCACATATTTAAATAGCCACCAGAATCCATGAAAATAATCCCGTAGTCTGCCTCATCATGAACCGGTTCACAAATAAAAGCCCCGAACATATTTTTATGCCCTCGTGGTTCATGCATTAGCATTTTACGTAAATCATCTGCTTGTGTTTCCAGGTATATTTTTTTATCCGCCATCGTTTTTCCATGAAATTTAGGAATGCCTCCTACAATTAACCGAGCGGCTTCACCAGCTGTATGGGTATCTACTACTGATATCATTTTTTATACTTTCATACTAACCTCCACGTTACTTCAATTTTTGATTATCTTTACGCATCTTTAGTTTTATAAAAGCGAGCGCTTTAACTGCATCATAGAAAGTGATCGTATTTTCTCCAACCACTTCCGTTTCAATCCCTGCTTGTGATTTATTAAAATCCAGCACATATTTTGTATAATCATTTTCTACGACAAACTTGGCTTGTTTCCCAATAAATTTGAGCCCAATAACACTGAGGCCACGACAACCTATTTCTTCTAGGGGTATTGGCAAAATCGATGTCTGAATTTCCCCAACCATCTGTTGATAAAACAACGCCATCTGTAGCCATCGCTTCTAGCCAAGTAGCTGTTCGTTGTCCGACTAGATGCTTCATTTCATTGCTTTGAGGTGTGCCAATAATAATAACACCTTGGAAATCAATGTCAGGATCTTTGCTTAAAACATCCAGTAAAGGATCTTTAAAAAGGTGCATCGAAGTTTCTTTAGTTGATGGTCCTATTCCCATAAAAATCCCCTTTTCTAACAATTAGACCATTGAACGAATGGCACCATCACGATACTCATTGGCAGATAAAAAGATGGGCATATTATTCATATCGATAATCGAATGACCACCCTTAAACCCACTAGGTTCATCTGGAAATAATAACATATCGTACATCGCACCTTGGCCAGCTACCTGCTTGACCAACGTCACTTTTGGCTTTCCCGGATTTCTTTTTTCTTCATAGATATGTGTTTCCGTTGCTTCCTTACCATCTAGCAACTTTAATTGTTCTCGGATTTCCTGCAGATAATTGTCAACTATCCGAAACAATTTTAAACATAACTCACGATCGAAAGGTGTTCCTTTCTTGACAAGTAAGTCAATCAAAATAATGTAATCCTCTGCGTTAGGTGTGCCCGGTCGATTTAAAAATAAATGATCACGCAATACACCATCAGAAGAACCAAACTCATGGAGCTGTTCACCCTCATCGATTGTGCCGGTCATTATGACCGACACTCCCGTTAATGTATGGGTGATACCCGTCCCCAAAACGCCTAATACTTTAGCAGAAATTGGTAAAATATCCATGATAGTATTTGTTTTTAGGTCTAACTGATCTGGCTCTAACAATCGGATCGTCAAGGATTTGACATCCTCACACAGACAATCAAATTCAGTTTTTATCTGTAGTTGATTGTGATCAAGCTTAAATTGATTTCCTATGGAAACTTTTTCCATATGGAAAACTTTCATCTTTAATGTTTCTCCTTGCATGCTGATCCCTCTTTACACATGAGCGATATATTCATAAGGTAATGGCACAATTTTCCCTGGTGTTTCAATTGAAACTAGGCTTTCTAAAGTATCTTTTAAAATACCCGTTTGCATGTCAATATTATGTGGTTCTCCGGCATTAGCGCCCATCGGTACACGTGGTGCTACAGCTCTAGGTGAACCATTTTGCCGTACTACTGGTGGTAATGCGGCGATTAAAATAGTAGGAATCCCTGCTTCCTCAATTGCTCTCTGCACGATCACGGCAGTTCTGTGACAGGTCCCTCAACCAGCAGTTAAAACAACTGCGTCAACTTCTTCTACGAGTTTTTGTGCGATTTCTGGTCCCGTCTGTTCATTAAAGGCATCTTGGTCACCGCCGCCTCCCATAAAGCCATAATGTACAGGGGCAGCTTCTTTAATAAAGCCGTCTTTTACTAATTCATGTAATCGGTCAATCGGAAACATTGCATTGACATCCCGATTAACGTCTGCGTTGTCATATCCACCATGTGAGACCATTAAATCTTCACTTGGTACTCCATCTGGAATCTCACGATACGTTGTGTCTCCTGCCAAATTAAAGCGTGTATCACTTTTTAAGTGGACACCAGCTGCCGTTGCCAAAGCAATCCGCATTTCTTTCAGCTCTTTTTTAACGGGCGTAAAGACGGATTTGGGTGTGATTGGTACAAAAATTTCTGACTGTAATCCTTCGAATACTGTTAAACTCATCTACTCATTTTCCTCTCTCATTTTTATTTTCTTCTGTTGATTTTTTAAACGTCGACGTTCATGTTCTGTGATTGCTTCAACGTAATGAGTATTGGCTGCTTCTTCCAAAACCTCTGGATAACTCATCAAAAATCCAACTTCTTGTCCTATTTTTAAATCGTACTCTGAAATAATCATGCGCCGCGGAATTTTTAATTGACCTAGTCGTCCTTTGATATCAATAGTTACGCTCGCATCTCGAACTTCAACAAGTATCCCTTCAAACATTTGTTCAGTAGAGACATACTTTAATTTTTCGATTCTATCCATTTTGCACCTTATTTTATTCTTTTTCATAAATTTCTTGACGTTTTTTACTTTTCAGCAAAGATTGCTCATTTTCTTCCAGGTCTATTTTTCTTCCTGTTGTTTTTTCGATAGTCTCAATGTTGTTTTGTTTGACATTCGGATTCCATTTACGTTCAGCTGGTTTAATTGTTCCTCCACCCATTAACGTTTTTAACATAGCTAAATCACGAATGGCGTCTTCTCTACACAAGGTATTATTTGATAAAATTTCATTTTCAATCTCTTGTTTTGATTTATTATTATCAACCATTGCGCCCATTTCAGAATTACCAACAACTAAGGCTCCTTGAACAGCACTATAAGAGTCGCCAACCACTTTGATTCCACGTTTTCCAATTTCTTCCATGTGAGAAGCGAAATCAATATGATTATTTCCGAAACCTTCAGTGGTTACAATGGCACCATCAATGTCCATGGCTTCGACAGTCATTCCTAAACGTTTTGAAACATAATATTTTTCAGTATTCGCTTGTGGAGAGCCGACGAACATAACACCGACTAAATCAATTTCTTCATCTGCCATTGCTTCTTTAACAAGCGGTTCCCGCCAATAATGGCGTGAAGTTTCTTTCGAAGCCGGTCCAATACAAGTTAACGCATGGATTCCTCCATCTAATACTTCTGTTGGTGCCAATAGGATTGGCAAATTGCCAAGGTCAACATTTGGTTTTGCGCCAAATGTTCCAACTGGCTCGATGGGCATAATCAAATTATCATGCATCGCACCTTGCCCCATTATTTCTTTGATGATCAAAACTTTCTTATTGCCAATTCGACGTTTCTGTATAATTTCTTCTGAATGTATCACCAATGATTCATCCGCTTTTTTGAGGGCTTCACGAATTTCTTGAGTGATGTAATCAGAAGCTTTGTGAGCGGCTAGCGGACCCGGACGTTCCATATTCGCGTGTTCTTTGATTGTCACTTGGGTTTTAATAAAGATTTCTCCTTTATCTGGTGCTCCAGGACGTCCCCACATAATGTTACGATCTAATTCTCCTTCAGAAGAACCAAATTCACCGATTTGAACTCCATTAGCATCCGTCCCTGTAACAACCATGACGACACCATCCAGTACTCGGGTAATTCCATGCCCAAGATCGCCTTCAACTTTTGCGGCAATTGGCTGAACGTCCATAATCGTTTCACTATATTCAGTGTATTTATCTGGTGTAATGATTTCTAAAGTCATATCTTCAACGAGCTGTTCCAGTTCAACTGCTTCAGCACAAATTTCTGTCATTTTTCGTAAAATTAAAGTTGTTCCTTCGATTTTTGTTTCTTCCCCAAAAATCACCTGATCAATTTTTAGATGATCATGTCGTACAGAACGAATCACTTTTTCTTTCACCTGATTTGAGTTTCCCAAAACCGGTGCTGGTATTATTGGCGTTACTTGCTCAGGAATTATTGATTCCGGTGCAGGATTTACCGTTTCGGTTAACTGAGCAGCCATCATTAAAGGAAGCTCTAAATCAATTCCTTTTCCTTCAGCAATATGAATTTTAATAGTCTGACCACTTGTTACAGAAGATGAAGCAGCTTGAGTTGGCGTCGCAATTGTTTCAGAAGTCTCAACTTCTTTTTTTTCATTTAAATGAACTTCTTTCATTCCTTCAGATACACCTTCCAGTAATTCTTTTGTCAATGGAATCAACGCATCCGTTGTTTCTTTTAATGTTGTACCAAGTACTTGTTCAATTGTTAACACATCTTCAGAAAATTCAAGTAACCCTGATTCTTCCAGATCAAGAAAAATTGCGGGGTCCTCTAGATTTTCTGGCGTAATCACTGTGCCTGCTTCCGCACGACAACAGAGTACAGCTAGATCTTTTGCATGTTCTTGGGCAGTTTCAGCCGTAATAGACATTCGTTAAATCCTCCTAAAATTTAAATTTATTTCGTTGTAGGTAATTTACGATATAGTCTGTGCCCATCTGCCCGAAGTACATGATCTGTATGATGATAAACCGGAACTCCTAACCTAGGAGCTACACCAATAACGGTGTTCGTTCAATCAGAACAAGTTCCAGTCATCACAACTTCAGCACCTGCTTTTTTCAAAGCAAAGACTGTTTGTGCTTGTCCTGGACATATACCTGGCAAGGTACATCTATATCTTCCATTCACTTTTACCATTCGCTTACAGCGTTGTGTAGCAACAACTTCAGCACCCATGTTTTCAGCTATTTCAGTCATTCTTTCTTCTGAACCGCCGCATTCACAAAGTAATAGTCCTATTTTTCGGTGTTCTTGAGGAAATGGCATAGCAACCAATACCCCTCCGCTGGTTTTCGTAATGGGGGTTTCTTCCGTGCCGCTATGACCAGTCATTGGTCCACCGATCACAATTTCTCCATGGGGCTCAATAAAACCTCCAACTTGATCAATTAATTGCTTGACAGGTGTTCCAATTGGGACATCTTTAAAGACTGTTTTCTTTTGTTTTACACGACCAGATACCGTAAGATCTTTATCAATAAATGGCTTTCGCTGTTCAATCGCTTCGACAATGCGTTTAATTGTTTCAACATTATCCACTACTGCTCCGATTTCGATTGGTAGTTGACCAGGGTCTAAAGTGATGTTCAACACTTCACGAATCACTACACGTTCATCGCCTGCAGGATAGATGTCAGGTAATTGGTAAACATCTATTGTCGGTTCATTGTTGGTAAACTTTAACAATTGTATGACTAACTCTCGATGTTTTCCTTTAACGGCAATGATTCCTTTGGGTGCTTTCGTAATGCTCATGCAATACTTTATTCCACGAATCAATTGTTTGATTTGATTTTTCATTTGCTTTACATTGTGAAGTAATAAAGCTTCACATTCTGCACCATTTGCGATAAAGATGCCTTCTGGTATTTCACAAGATAATTTTATATCTGTCGGAAACCCAGCTCCACCAGCTCCGACAATTCCGGCTTCTTTGATTGCTTGAATATAAGAGGATGTTTCTGGAATAGGAAGATAACTTGAAAAATTTTGCTTTTCATCAATCTTTAGCACAATCTGATCGTTGGTTACTTCTGATACAACACCTGAAAAGCTAGAATGAATGTTTGCTCCTAATCCATCTGGTTTAGCAATTTTTTGTCCACGTTGCACATATTCGCCTATTTTTACCATACTCTTTGATGAAGCGCCTACATGTTGTTTTAATGGTATAAGAATTTTTTCCACTCTTTTCACCTCCCTTGTTTTACTTGAACTTGAGTAAACTAGCCACCCACAGCTCATGTTTATAATATCACAACATGGAGGTTTGATGAACGATTTATTTATAAATAATTGTTATTTATAGTTCTATAAATACTTTTATAACAACGAAAATATATGTATTGTTTTTTATTTAAATATAGATAAAAAATAACAACATGCACTTAATGATTATATACATAGAGTGAGAACTGATGGAAAATCTTTTTTCACTTTATTGAACGACACATATAGTCTATGCAATTTTGATTATCATAATTTTTTCATTTTCATTCATCAAAAAATACAGTTTAGCACGGTTGCTCTTTCAATATCTGTTCTATTCTATTGGCAAAATCAGCTCGATAATCATCTCCTTTTTAGCTAATAAAAAATCAAAAAAATAGGTTGGCCAGCATTAGACATTTTCACAATAAAAAAGGGACTGGGACAAAAGTTGTCTCAGTCTCTTCTAGTATCTCTAAAAACGAATAAACGGTGTTCAAACATCAGCTACTTGAAATAAGCCTGAATTTTTCAAAACATGAGAAGCTGTTTCAAAAAATTCTTTCTTATTGTCATCAGAGCTACCCGATGTTTTTACGACCTCTGATTCACGGCGTTCAAGAAGCAACTCCTCAATAATAAGGGAGGAGCTAAACGCTTCTTTCAAAGCCTCTTTTCATGCGAATCTTAATTAATATTTTTTATTAGGTTTTCCCCTTATGCACGATGCATTGGAAGATCATTATTACTTGGTTGAACAAGTAAGTATTGGATAACATCAATGTTACTTGATTCAAAAGATGCTGCACAAGCTTGAAGGTAAAGATCCCACATTCGATAAAAGGAATCGCCCATAGTTTCTGTTACCTTGTCTTGTACTTTATGGAAATTATTTGTCCAATGTTCTAAAGTAAGCTGATAGTCCCGACGCAAACTTTCTAAATCAATTAACTGTAAATCATTATCCGTAATATCTGTTACGATTTCTGCTAATCCTGGAATGTATCCACCCGGGAAAATATATTTGTTGATCCAAGCATTAACTGCCCCACCTTGCTGACGAGTAATACCGTGAATCAACGCTGTTCCTTTAGGAGCTAGTAATTTTTGGATGACACCAAAATACTCTTTTAAGTTGTCTGCTCCCACATGTTCAAACATCCCGACACTTGTAATATGATCAAACGTTTCATCTTTTAGATCACGATAATCCATTAATAAGACCCGACATTTATCTTCCAGATGTTCTTCTTTGATCCGATTAGTAATATGGTTATATTGTTCTTCACTCAAGGTAATACCAGTTGCTTTTACATTGTATTCTTTGATAGCTGTAAACATCAAGGTTCCCCAACCACAACCGATATCTAATAACGTATCATTATCCTTGATAAAAAGTTTATCTAAGATGTGGTGGACTTTATTGATTTGGGCTTGTTCCAATGTATCTTCAGGTGTCTCAAAATAAGCACAAGAATAGGTTAATGTTGGATCTAGCCACATTTCATAAAAATCATTTCCTAGATCATAATGTGCATGAATATCTGCTTGATTTTGTTTTTTTGTGTGTTTTTGCTTTTTAGGAAGCCATTTTAAATAGTCGCTCCCTCTTAAAAAGCTGTTTGCTTGTTGGTAAGCATCGTTGATCAACGCTTGAATACTTCCCTCAATCTCAATACGATGATCCATGTAAGCTTCACCTAGAGCTAGAGAGGCGTTATTTGTGATTTCTTTCATTGGTATTTCTTCATGGATCTTAATTTTGATTTGGGGAGGATTGTCAGTATCTCCATAGCGTTTTGTCGTACCATCCCAGTAAGTAACTTCGACTGGAAGGGAGAAAGAACGTGAAAATAATTGATTATATACTGTTTTTTCTAACATGATTTTCCTCCTTAGAATTGCTACTATTTAACGTTAATACTAAAAATTAAAAGAATCAACTCAGAAGGGTATTTTTCAGAAAAAAATCTTTGTTACCTATCAAATTTTCATTATTTTCACATTTATTTTCTCATAATTAGTTGATGATCTTAGGCCTTGACTTCATCTTTAAATCCAGTTTTAGCAAAAATCCATAGCAATAAAAGAACTGAAACAGTTGATTGAATACCTAACATCAAAACAAAATCAAAATAAAAGAATCCAACAATCGTGGCAATAATGGAGCCAACTCCAATCACATTCAACATTAAATTGGCACTTTCTTTGAATGTTTGGATGGAAGAAAAACGACTCTTTCTAGTTAGCCATAAAAAGAAAGAAGCACCAAATAAAATGAAGCTAGTCATTATAAATAAGATGATTCCTAAACTCATACTATAAGATAAAATAATCATTGGACGATTACTGGCGTAAAATTCCTGTTCTAAAAATGCTTGAAACTCTTGTGGCGTTCGGACTGATTCGGGATTGAAAGACGCTTGGTAATTCATTTGATAGGTTCTTATACGCCCCTGTTCTTTTTGCTGGATTGTCCAATGATTTTTTGCGAAATCAATAAAGGCGTTTTTTTCGTTTTTTTGTTCTTTCGTCAATCCTGACCCAATCAGTATTTCGTTATTCTGATAAATCGTTATTGGTGAGTGATTTATTTGCCCATTCTCCATGGGTAATTCTAAAAATTTATTTACTCCATCTTGATCAATTAGTTGGTGAACTGTCAAAAATTGCTCCATAGGGATTGCTTTTACCTGATTGGTATAATACATGGTAATCGGCATAACCATCAACGCGACCAAGAAAAGAAAGATCAGACTCAATTTAGGCCATGACAACTGTCTTCTACCAGCAAAAAGACGTCTAGGACTATTTAAATGAGAAAAGTAATTCAAAGGAAATGTTTGCATCAACACCTGCTCCTAACCTTTTGTGCCACCAGAAGTCAAACCAGTGACAAAGTTTTTTTGTAAAAAGAAGAACAATAAACAAATCGGTAATGCAATGAGGATCGCTCCTGCGGCAAATAATGAAACCCGTTGATTTGTCACATCAGAAATGAATGTTTGCAAACCAACTGCCACTGTTTGATTTTCTGGTGTGCGTAGTAAAAATTTAGCGAGCATGAAGTCTCCGAACGGTCCCATAAAGGCCCATAATGCTTGAACGGCAATCATTGGTTTAACTAACGGTAAAACGATTTGTAGAAAAATCCGGAAATGACCAGCTCCATCTAATTTAGCAGATTCATCTAAATCAAGTGGAACAGTATCAAAATAACCTTTCATTAGCCAAGTATTCATCGGAATTCCCCCACCAATATAGATCATTGTTAAGAACCAGTATCGATCTAAGGCGTTAAGTAGAAAAGCCATGACGTAAAAAGCGGTCAATGCAGCCATCGTTGGAACCATTTGAATCACCAGGAAAAACATCAAGCTTGATTTGCGTCCAATGAAACGGTAACGACTATAAGTGTAACCAGCCAAAGTTACAACAGTCACTTGGATAACCATTGTTAAAATGGAAATAATCAAGGTATTTTTATACCAAGTACCATATAACGTTTCTGAGAATAGCCGTCTAAAATTTTCTAGTGTCCAGTCACTGGATAAATCCAGACTAAAAGCAGCGATATTACCTGATTTAAATGCTGTACTGGCTGTAATCAACAATGGATAGATAATGATGATCGACAAAAGAATCAAAAAAACATAGGTCAAGAATTGTGACAATCTTCGTTGGAATTTAGCACTTGAATTAAATTGTTTCATCGCTTAGTCCTCCATATTAAATGCATTAGTCTTTTTAAACACAAGTAAAGAAACACAAATGACAATTGCAGAAATAATTAGTGTAATGGCTGAAGCCATGGAGTATTGTGGCGAGGTTCCCGTCGTTAGTTTATAGATCCAAGAAATCAAGATGTCTGTTGAACCTGCGCCCCCTCCTACACTTCCAGGACCACCGTTGTTAAATAAATAAATCATCGAGAAATTGTTGAAATTACCAGTATACTGAGTAATAAACGTTGGCGCTGCTACTAGAAAAATAGCCGGTAACGTGATATTAGAGAAACGTTTCCAAGCATTTGCACCATCGATTTTTGCTGCTTCATATAAATCTTCAGAAATGGATTGTAAAATACCTGTTACCATGACATAGATATAAGGGAATCCTAACCACCCTTGAACCATAATGATCGCAACTTTCGTCCAAAATGGATCTGTTTTCCATGAAATCGCGCTAATGTCTACGAATGGCAGATGATTGATAAAAGGAATCACTTGGGTGTTGATCGCCCCCACACTATCATTGAAGATATTAGAGAAACTCATAATTGTTATAAATGCTGGTACCGCCCATGGTAAAAGGAAAATAATACCAAAAAAACGTCTAAATTTAATAAATTTTTGGTGAGCAATAACGGCTGTAAAAATACCTAATGTGATTTGAAGTGTCGTTGCACATAGTGTCCAAATAACAGTCCAAGAAAACACAGAGAAAAAGGTATTACGGTAAGAACTTAAGAAGAAGATACTAAAAAAGTTTTTTACTCCGATCCAATCAATCAAACTAGCAGGTGGGATATGTTTGAAATCATAGTTGGTAAATGCTGTAAATAATGTGACTAGAACTGGAAAAATAATCGTAAAAATCATCAAAAGATAGGCTGGAAGTGTAAGCAAATAAGGAAAACCCTCATCACCAATATTATGTATAACTTCCTTCATCGTTCGGTTGATTTTCTTACCTTCTTTGCGTAAAACTGCGACACGTTTGGCATCTAACAGATTCAGTCCATAGAAAATAAAAAAAATAACCGTAATGATTAGTTGCAGCGTTCCTTGAATCAAAATAAATAAGGAGTGATCCTCCATCGGAACTGTTCCCAGTGTGACTAAGCCAATCAAAGAGTGGAAGCCACCAACTATCAGTTGTAGAATAAATGCTACGAAAATACCTAGAAATACGATTCCTTTGAACGCTTGACCATTAGCAAATTGCCCTAAGCCAGGTATGAGAGACATAAGTGTAATTTTTCTTACATTGATATTATTTTTTTCGTCTTGCATAACGATACCCCCAGTACTACTATTTTATTCTTTGCGCAAGGAAATGAATCAGTCGGCTATCCACAATAGCCATCTATAAGTAACTATTCATAGCAGTTATACATAGTAACTATAAATAGTAGCTATCCATGACAGTCATCAATAATTGCTATCAAAAACCATTTTCCATTCATTTGTAGTCCTCACTCAGTTGCTATAAAAAACTCTGCTCGTGGATGTTATTCACACGAATCAATGTGAAACAGTTAAAGAAAATACACCGTTCAACTGTTTCACCTATTGATCCATGACTTGTTTTATGATTTGGTTGACCAAATGAGATTTAGTGGTCTACTATCACCACATCTAGTAAAAATATCCATTTGATCGTGAATAGAGATCACTTTGTTACTTTTAATACTTTTGCTCAATCGCTTCTTTTATGGTTTTCACTGCTTGGTTAGCAGATTCTTTTGGCGATTTAGAACCTGAAGCTGCATCAAACATTAAGTTTTCAGCACCAGTCCAAACTTCAGCCATTTCTGGAATATTTGGCATTGCTTGCGCAGTTTCATACTGATCAATCACCGCAGTTGTCAATTCATCATTTTTTGATTTAGCTGTTTCACGTGCTGCTTGATTGGCTGGAATCTCATTGACCATTTCAAAGAATTTTTCTTGATTTTTTGTGTTTGTCACATAGTCTAACCATTTTTGTGATAATTCTTTGTTTTTAGAATAGTTACTTGCTACCCAACCTTTTCCTCCACCAAACGGTTGATAAGATTCGCCGTTGTTCAATGTTGGAATTTTTGCTACCCCATAATTGATTTTGTTGTCTTTATAAGTTTGTGCTTGCCAAGGGCCATCAATGATTGCGGCTGCTTTGTTAGACATGAATTGTTGGCTAACGAAATCGCCTGCACTCTTGATATCTTGCATCCCTTTTGGCCAAACATTTTGGAACCAGTTTGTAGCATAAGTGATTCCTTCGATTGATCCTGCATTATTTAGACCAATATCTGATGGATTAGTTCCGTTGTCACCAAAAACATACCCGCCATAGCCTGCTAGTAAACCATAAGAATAATAGAAATCAGTCCATTTTGCTAAGAATCCAGTATTTTTTCCTGCTTCTGATTCAAAGGCAAAGCGTTTGTCTTTGGCTAGATTTTCTAATTCTTTGAAAGTGGTTGGTGCTGCATCTACTAGATCCTTGTTGTAGTACAAGACTAATGTTTCGATCACTGCTGGTTCGCCGTAAATTTTTCCGTCATAGGTCACTTGTGCTTTATCTGTTTCATCATAGTCGGCTTCATTTCCTAATTTGACTTCCGCTAAATGGCCTTGTTGTCCTAACGCACCAATTCGATCATAGGCTGCCATCATCACATCTGGTCCTTTACCGGCAGGTCCATCTAAAGAAAGCGCTTCTAATTGATCGAACATATCTTTTTCAACTAGCTTGATTTTGACATCATTCTCTTTTTCAAAATCACCCTTGATCTCATTGATGTAATCTTTATAACCAGAATCTACCGATACAGTTAATGTTTTTTCATCATTTCCACCGCTAGCTGTATCAGCTTTTCCATTACCACAAGCTGCTAATCCACCTAAAATACCAAGTGACAATAAACCCAACCCTAATTTTTTAACATAGTTTTTCTTCACTTTTTGTTCCTCCACTTCCATAAATGTTGTTTGTATAAAGAGTATACTGTTATAAAACGACAACTTGCAAACGCTTTCTGCATGTTACCGGTAACAAGTTATTCACACATCAAAATGAATCCGAATTGTTGAATTTCAGCTTTCCCATCATTTAATAATTCACTATTTTGGCTTAAGATAATTTCATTTTTCTGATCAACCAAATAACTTGTGGAAGATTGATTAAAAATAGCATGGATCTTTTGGCCGTTCAATTCACGAGAAAAATGAATCACGTCTTGACTATCATCAATTAGCTCCCAGCAAATCGTACCAGTGATTAAAATTTCAGATAATCGTTTCCGAAGATAAATCAATTCTTTAATAAAACCGTATAATTCCGTATCTTGTTGCTCTTTCTCCCAGATCATACATTTACGACAATCAGGATCATCTTCTCCAGTCAATCCGATTTCCGTTCCGTAATAAATACAAGGTGCGCCTTTTTGTAAAAACATGAAAGTAAGTACAGCTTTCATCAACTCTTTATTTCCATTACACAAGGTTAGGATTCTCGCAGTATCGTGGGAATCTAATAAATTAAATGTTCCTTCGTTTACTTGATCTTGGTACAGCATCTGCTGATGGTTCATGCCACTTGCCATTTGTGAAGCAGTGATTTTTCGTTTAACAAAATAGTCTTTGATTGAGTCTGTAAATGCATAGTTCATTACAGCATGGAACTCATCTCCTTGTAACCAAGCTTGGGATGAATGCCAGATTTCGCCTAAAATATAAATATCTGGTTTGATTGCAGTGACTTTTTCATGGAACAATTTCCAGAAATGATGATCGACTTCATTAGCGACATCTAAACGCCACCCATCAATATCAAATTCTTTCACCCAATAAGCAGCAATATCTAGTAAATACGATTGAACCTCAGGATTTGCTGTGTTGAGTTTAGGCATGAAAGGTGTAAAAGCAAACGTATCATAAGATAAATTTGCTGCTGTTTCGGGTAAATTCGTCATTTGATAGGCATCCACAGGAAAAGAATGAATATGGAACCAATCTTTATAAATTGATTTTTCGCCATTTTTGATCACATCTTGCCATTGGGGCGAGTCACTACCAATATGATTGAAAACAGCATCTAACATAATGCGGATACCCTTTTTATGCGCTTTTTCGATTAATTCTTTTAACAGACGTTCGTCACCAAAGGCTGGATCAACCTTCAAATAGTCGATCGTATCGTATTTATGATTAGACATAGCTTGGAAAATCGGGCAAAAATAAATACCATTGATTCCCAAATCGACTAAGTAATCGAGGTGATCAATCACACCCTGTAAATCACCACCAAAGAAATCATCTCGGTCAGGTGCTTTACTTCCCCATGGTAGCGTATGAGCTGGATCGTTAGTTGAGTCGCCATTCGCAAATCGTTCAGGAAATATTTGGTACCAAATCGTTTCTTTTGCCCATTGCGGCACTTTGAAACGATCAATTTCATGAAAATAGGGTATCCGGAAATAGTAATTTGCTTCTGCTAAGTTTGCTGGTTCATACGCAAAAATCCCTTGATCCCCGTAAAAACATTCTGTGCCATCAATCCCTACGATATGAAACCCATATTGTAACCTTCTAGTCGAGCTTGTTTGTTCCACTTCCCAGTAATCATGAACTAAAGTACTCAGACTTTTTTTCATTGGTATTTCTTCCAGATACCATTTTTGTGAATCAATCGTATAAGGATCGCCACTAATAAGATAAACTTTTTTTACATCGTCTTTACAGGTACGTAAACGAATTCTGAAAGTATCAGCTGTATATAAAAAAGCATATTCACTTTCCGGTCGATGATAAATTGCTGCGGTGTTCATGTATTTCCTCCTTCATATTTAAGATTACGTGTTCACTATAAAAGAGTGAACAACAAAAGACAACGCTTTCATTTATGTTATCGGTAACAGAATTCTGTTTCCCATGATTATCTCATCAAAAGGAGAAGTTAGGTCAATGGCGACATTAGCTGAATTATCGGTATTGTAGAAAGTGTAATTTTATACTCGCTACTTGCTGATTCATATAAAAAAAGTTCAACAAAAAGAAAGAATCCAAAAGAGAAAGAGCTGCTTTTGGATTCTTTCTGATTACTTGGTGTATCTCTACAACGACCACAGTGATCATATTATTTGTCAAACGTTTATTATTAAGAAAAAAGGAGTTCCTTTTTGTAGCAATAACGTTCGATTTTTTCTTGATCAAGGACTGCCCCATTGCCTTTTCCTAAGGGAACTGCAAGTTTCCCATCAGTGAGGCAAGCTTTATTTTTGATGATATCATCGTAGTAATAGCGATCTGATGCCGATATATCGCCAGGGAAAGTAAAGTCATTTTGGCTGGCAAATTGTATATTTAAGCAACGTCCTACTCCTGATTCAAACATTCCACCTAGCCACACCGTCAAGTTATGTTCACGACAAAATGTTACGATGGATAATGCCTCAGCGATCCCACCCACTCTGGGGATTTTTAGATTAATCCCACGACAACTTCCCAAGGTATGAGCGGTTTTAACATCATTTAGTGTACGAATATTCTCATCTAAACAAATTGGTGTTTTTAATTGTTTCTGTAAATACGCATGCTCGATAAAATCCCGTTGATTAAAAGGCTGTTCAATCATCGCTAGGTTTAATCGATCCAATTTTAACAATACCGGTAGATCCCTTAATGTATAAGCAGAATTGGCATCTGCCATCAAAAGCAAGTGAGGAAATTCCTTTCGTAATAAGGTTAATGGTTCGATATCGTAATCTGGTTTGATTTTTAACTTCAACCGCGTATAGCCTTGAGAAACATACATTCGAGCTTGTTTTAACAATTTTGCAGAATCTGTGTGGATACCTAAACTAATCCCAACTGCTAATTCTGTTTTCGTACTTTTGAAAATTTCTCGGAAACTGACATTCTTTCGTCTGGCATATAAATCCCAAATAGCTGTTTCCAAGGCTGCTTTTGCCATAAAATTCCCTTGCACTTTCGTCAATCGTCGCTGAACTTCGAAAGGCTCTTTGATTGGAGACATAGTAAGTAAAGGAATCAATTCATTTTTGATGATCAAGCGACTCATGTCGATCGTTTCTTCAATATAGTCCGCTTGTTGGAAAGAAACCAACTCTCCTACTCCTTGATTGCCTAATTCATCCTCGATTATCAATAAATCAAACGCTTTTTCAGTTAGAATTCCATAACTCGTTTCAAAAGGGGAAGTCAAAGGTAATTTAAGTTGTAATTGCTCGATTTTTCTAATTTGTATCACTTTTTTTCTTTCTCCATTATCCATTGATTTACTAGGGAAACAAATTTCGTTGGCTGTTCTAGATGAATACAGTGTCCACTTTTGGGAACCAACGCCATGGAAAACAGACTATTTTCTTCAACCAATTTTTTTCCGATTTTTTGAAACTTAGTATCATATTCTCCTGCTATATAAAGGATCGGTCTTTGGATATTTCTAAGCGATGGCCAGTAATTCGTCTGTTGCCCAGTTCTCATGTACATCAAACTAAGCGCCAAACCAATTGATTGTTGCATAAGTCTTCCTTGGCGAATCTTTCTTCTTGTCGAATCAGGTAGTTCTTTTTGACTTTCAAATAATGGAATCGATTCCCAATAATCCACAAAACCAGACAATGGTTCAGTCATGATCTTTTGCGCTAATAGAAGATCTTTTTTTTGACGTATGAGTCTTTCGCTAAGCGAACTGATGCCTGGTGTACCACTTTCCATAATGATGCCTAAAATTCCTTTTGGTTGTTCAATCAGCCAAGTTAACGCGGTACGGGCCCCCATGGAATACCCCAACAAATAAAAAGCATCGATCTTTAATTGCAAAACCAATTGTGCTAAATCTTGAACAAGTAATGGAAGCTTATAGCGATAAGGATGAACATAAACATCCGTCTTACCATGCCCGATCAAATCGATTGCTAAAACATTTAAATCTTGAAAAGGCAAAGAAAAGCTCATGGAAGTTCCGGTAAATCCGTGTAAACAAATGATAGTAGGTCTCATTGGAGATGTTCGCTGTAACCAACGATAAGCATAATTAACACCATTGATTTTTATTTTTCCCTCACTCATTTCGATTACCGTATCCCTCAATCATGTGTTGCCAAAGCTCTGCTGGTGCTTTTTGTTCGCCAACGACTTCAATCAACGTCCAAGTTGAATTTTCTTTCTCTTCTCTATTGTCTTTACTTTCTATTCTTTCTCGACTTTCACAAACTATTTGTTCAAATTCAGTCAGCGATTTGGGCTTTTTATAAGCGCCGCAGTAGAGATCTGCCACTTTCTCCAAGTCTAGATGTAAGGGTGTTGAAAACAAAGGATCAAAAAAGGAGTTATCTAATTCCCTTTGAGGAAGGAAAGAAAAGATACCTCCCCCGTTATTATTCAAAACGATCACAGTCACCGGCAGCTCAAGTTCTTTGATTATTTGTAACCCATTCATATCATGAAACAAAGCTAAGTCACCAATCAACAAAAACATCTGCTGTTTCTTAGCCGCACAAATACCTGCAGCTGTTGAAACAATCCCGTCAATACCATTTACTCCCCGATTCCCATAGACTGAAAATCGTTGTTTTGAAAAACCAGCGTAGCGATCAATAAAACGAATAGCATTACTATTGGACAAGAAGAGTGTTTCGTCAAACTTTAACAATTGAAAAAGACGCTTACTAGCATTGCTTTCGTTATAGGCATCTAAGGGTAAGGTTGTTTCTATCGTTTGTCTGGCAAGCTTTGCTCTTTCTTGCCAATAGGATAACCAGTTTCTATCTGCATGAGTATGAAATTCTTCATCGCTCATGTTCTTAACCATGCTACAAAACGTCAGTGGATCAATTGGTAAAACATAATTACTTTGATGTAACCAGTCTTTCCAAGATTCGCTTTCATCAATGATGACATAAGTCAGGTCTTTTGACTGATTTAAATAAAGCATGAGGTTTTTAGCCAATGGCAAGTTACCAAACTGCCAAACGATTTCGGGTGTTTCTAAGCGTTGATCGGCAAAGATCAAATCAACATGAGAAATATAATTGTCGCTTTCTTTCCCGCAATTTCCTAAATTTGTAAGTGGATCACCAAGAATAGGCCATCCTACGATTTCAGCTAGTTCAATCATTTTCGTTGCCTGTTGTGTGGTCAATTCTCTTCCAACAATAATCAACCCTTTTTTGGTCAACCAAGAATCAAGTTCTGGTAACGAAAAGGAAGTTACTTTATTGATCGTTTCCCCTTTTCTTGAATAATGACGTGTAAATGATTGGGACAAATCTGGTAATAAAGGTTCTCGAAAAGGTAGATTCACATGTACAGGTCCTTTAGGAATTTTTATTGCAGCAGCCGCACTCTCCCAACCCTGAAAAAACGCATATCTTTCAAAAGATTCTCCTTCTTCAGGCAAAGCCATTCCGATATACTTTTTGACATGGCTTCCATACAAATGTTGCTGATCTATCGTTTGTGGTGCTCCTACGCCTTGCGCCTCTGGTGGACGGTCAGCGGTCAACACAACGAGTGGAACATTTGACGCCTCAGCTTCACAAATGGCTGGATAATAATTTGCTGCAGCAGTTCCTGATGTGCAAATCAGACCAACAGGTTCCTTTTGTGCTTTTGCTAAACCAAGCGCAAAAAAAGCAGCCGAACGCTCGTCCACATTGATATAGCAATTGATTTCCGGGTCACGATAAGCCAATAAGGCCAGTGGTGTCGAGCGTGATCCTGGGCTAATGACCATTTCTTTTAATCCACTTTCTTTCAATCCATGGATAAATGCTAATAAATAAGCAGTCAGCTCTTTTGTGTTCGTCATTCTTTTACACCTCGAATCATCGGTTGAAATTTTAGAGCAGTTTCTAAGTATTCCGCTTCAGGCGTTGAATCTGGCACAATTCCACAGCCAGCATACAACTGGACCTCAGTATCACTCACTACTCCAGAACGAATACCAACTGCAAATTCACCAACATCCTCAGTTAAACTACACCAGCCAATTGGACCACCGTATAACCCTCGCCCAATAGGTTCTTTTTCCGCTATCCAATCAATGGCTGCCTGTTTAGGAACACCGCCTAAAGCTGGTGAAGGATGTAGTTGTCGTATGACTTCTAAAAATGAGAAACCATCCTGACGGCTCCCTTTCAACGTCAAACAAAGATGTTGAATGTCTCGGTTTTTTAAAAGACTTTTTTCTGATACTGTTAGTTTCCCCTTAATAAATGAGTGCATCTGTTCTGTTAAACGTTCGACGACTAATTGGTGTTCTCCAATATTTTTAGAGTCTTTTAAAAGTTTTTCTCCCGATGTAACGTCTTCTCTTTCGTTTGAACTTCTAGCGATAGAGCCAGCAATGCTAGCGGTCAAGAAATGGGTATCAGTCGCCTGAAGCAAACGTTCAGGTGTTGCGCCAATAAACGCTTGACCTTTTGCTTCTAAAACAAAGAGATAGGTGTTTGGTTGTTGACTAATCAGATGAAGTAAGATTTTTTCAACAGAAAATTCTTTGCCAACTAATTGCATCTGTCTTGCTAAAACCACTTTTTTAAGTGCTGATTTTTTATTTGCTGTGACTTCGATCGTCTCTTCAACAGCTTTTAAGAAATGAGGAACAGCTACTTCAGTTTCTTTTAATATTTGACTTGGCGAAAAATCTGGGACACATCGCTCTTTCATTTCATTAATGAGTCTCATTTTTTCTTTAATAAACTCATCGAGTTCTTTTAAAGTTTTAAAATGATTACTTGCGGTTATTACAACGGTTAGTTGCTGATGATTTTGCTTGATTAATAGTTCGGGTAGAATAAAACACCCCTCTGCCAATTCTCCCAAAATAGGCGCTTGATTTTTGTTTTCAGCATCAAAAGGTAATCCTCCAAAAAGAATCGGAGTCTCTTTTTCAGGAACCAGAAACGAAAGTTTTTTAAAAAACTCTTGTTTAGCATTTATCAGGTCTTCGGTGGACCAGTTTCCATGCTTCTTTAAAAGATTACGCCCAAACCCCAAGAAACCGACATTTTTGTCTGGCGTTTGCCAAAAGAAACGTGTGCCTTTAAAGTCACTCGCTTTTGCAAAGAGATTTGCTAACGGTTCATAAGGAATCTTAAAGCTATAACATACATAGTCAGCTTCAGGTACTTCCTGTAGATTTAGATTAAATAAGTTGGTAGTCAATATAGTTCACTCTTTCTTCTGTTAAAAAAAGTCGTTTTAATGGTTTTCCTGAGGCTGTTTTTGGTAGATCATGGATGACAAAAATTTCGTCAGGATGTTTGTAGGAAGCAAGTTGCTCCATGAGATTGCAAATTTCATTAACGCTGACCTTATCTATTAATTTCAAATAAGCTACTGGGCGTTGCCCCCAGTTAGGATCGGCTCTACCAATAACAATAGCCTCTGCAATTTTCTGACTTTTTAAAAAAATTGCTTCAATCTCAGCAGGGTAAATATTTTCTCCGCCTGAGATGATTCGCTCACTCATTCGACTAAGAATTTTTAGTTCACCAGTATCTGTTAAATAGCCCCAATCACCAGTACAAAACCAGCCCTCTTTCGTCCACGAATGTCGATCTCGTCCGTTGAGATATCCTTTAACGATCGACGGACCTTTCAAAAGAATTTCTCCAGATTCATTCGCTTGATCTGTCCCATCGATTTTAATTTGCACACCCATTAGCGGACGACCAACCGTGTCTTTAAACTTTGAATGCAAATTGATTTTACCTGCGACAACTTGGGAACATGTTTCTGTCATGCCATAAGACAACATAACGGGTAGCTTCAACTGGCAACAGTCTTCAAGTAAGGTAGATTCAATCGGACCGCCACCTAATAAAACTTGCTTCAAAGAAGAAGGATAACCGTCTTCTGGTACAAACGGCAACAGATCTTTTAACATTTTCGTGACTAACGACAAATAAGCGGTTTTTTCGCTTAAAATCAGTTGGTTGCCTTCTGATGGGTGAAATTTCTCACATAAATGAACGCTAATTCCTAAAACAAGGGAACGTAAAAGAATCGATAAACCACTGATATGGTACAACGGGACGCAACAAAGCCAATTCTCGCCAGACTCGATAGCCATACTTTTTTGTGTAGCTAGGCTACTTGCTTGATGGTTTGAAAAAGTTTGAGGTACTCCTTTTGGCTTTCCAGTAGTCCCAGATGTATACATGATCGAGGCTATTTGCTCCAATTGATAGCCGAAATCAATTGGTGGTTCATTAATTCTCCCGATTAGTTCCTTTTTTTTCGGGAAAGAAATGATGGTTACATTTTCAAAGGAAAAATTTTCAGGATGTTCAGTGATCAATAGTCGTGTATTGGCATCTTTTAACTGATAAGCTAGTTCTTCACTGGTTAACCTTGTATTTAGAAATTGGATCTCCATTCCTAGTTCCCATAGAGCTAAGATCGACTGATACATCATTGTCTGATTGTCGCTCAAAATGGCTACTCTTTTAATAGTTTTTTGTTGATTGCTTATAAAACGTTTGAAATAATAAGCAAGTTGCTGTACATAGTGATTCAATTCACTAAACGTTAGACAAACATCTTTCGTATAAAAGGCTGGCTGATCTGGCTGTTCTAATGCTTGTCGTTGCAACCAACTATTTGGTTTTTGTTTAGGGAAATTTAGGAAATTGGTCAAAGTCAGGCTCTCTCTTTTCTTTGAATGCATCTCGTCCTTCTTGAGCTTCAGCCATCGTGTAGTAAAGTAAAGTGGCATCCCCTGCTAATTGTTGGATCCCCGCTAGTCCGTCTGTATCTGCGTTCATTGCAGCCTTGATCATTCTTAATGCTAAAGGACTTTTCTTCAACATTTCTTCTGCCCACTCTATCGTTACGTCTTCAATTTCGGCTAAAGGTACCACTGTGTTGATCCAATTCATTGCTAAAGCTTCTGTTGCGGAATACTGTTTCGTCATAAACCAGACTTCTTTTGCTTTTTTATGACCGATCACTCGAGCTAGATAGCCTGATCCATAACCGCCGTCAAAACTTCCTACATTCGGACCTGTTTGTCCAAATTTCGCATTTTCAGCGGCAATTGTGATGTCACAAACAAGTTGTAAGACATTGCCTCCACCGATCGACCAACCTTTGACCATAGCAATCACAGGCTTTGGAATGACCCGAATCAAGCGTTGGAGATCTAGCACATTCAAGCGAGGGATTTGATCATCACCTACATACCCGCCATTTCCTCGAACTTTTTGATCTCCACCAGAACAAAATGCTTGATCTCCTGCCCCGGTTAAAATAATCACACCAATATCTTGCCGCTCTCGACAAATAGTAAAAGCTTCAATCATTTCAAACACTGTCTTTGGAGTGAATGCATTGTGTACTTGAGGTCGATTAATTGTTATTTTTGCTATTTTACCATGTTTTTCAAAAAGTATTTCTTCATAGTCTTTAATTGTTTGCCATTCTCTCATTTTATTCCTCCTCTAAGTTGAACATTCTTATTATACACAAAAGCCAAAGAAAACGTTTGTAATTTTATATTTTTTAAGAATTTCTGTTATACTATTCAAAAAACAAAAAAAGGAATGAAACCTAAAAATGAATTTAATCGAATATTTACAGATTGAGACAATGTCTATCTCAAAAGAACAGGTTGAATTGTTACTACCGATTTCTGACATCCATCTCCAACCTTTTGGCTTCCTTCATGGTGGAATCAACGGTATCTTGATTGAAACCGCTTGTAGTATTGGTGCTAACCAACATTTAAGCTCGCCACAATATGCGGTAGGTGTAGATTTACACGTCAACCACCTTAACAGCGCTCAAAATGGACAATTACGAGTGATCGCACGTCCAACTAAAATTGGACGTTCTATCCAATTTTGGGCAGCTGAAATTTATTTAGAAAAAGAAAACGAACCAACTCCTGCTCATCTTATTGCCAATGGTTCTTGCACACTAACTGTTCGTAACGAATCGACATGACGTTGCATTTATGTCCAACCTTTCATTCATTAAATTTCCATCTTTATTTGCTCTTTATCGAAATAAGTAAAAGTAAAAGACATCTTTCATTTTTATTTCAATCGATAAAAAATATGATTATTCACTATCTATAGCAACATAGTGAACTCATAGCTCATCTATTTCTCAACCTGAAATGTTAGACTAACCTAACATTTTTTAAAATAGTAGTTAACTTTAGGTGAATATTACGTTATAATGAAAAAATCACTAAAAAATTAAAATACAATAATGAATGGATGAAGCAAATGAAAGCGATGATTTGGACATACATAAAAATAATGTTTGCTTTAACCATTTTAGGCGTAGGTATCAATATGTTTTTAGGCCCCCACCATATCGCAGCAGGCGGTGTGAGTGGTTTAGGTATTCTCTTAGAATCGGCTTTAGGTTTTGATCGTGCAATGGTCATTTTAGTATTAAATATCATCATGTTGGTATTAGCTCTTGTATTTCTTGGAAAAAAACCTTTTTTCAAAGTGCTTTTTGGAAGTCTTGTCTTTCCGCTGATTATTGCGGTCGTCCCTGAAATGATGGTTACGTCGGATCGTTTACTTTCAGTGATCTTTGGTAGTGCGATCTTTGCTCTGGGTGTCGCTATTTTATACAAAAATAATTCTTCAAGTGGCGGAACAACTATTCCACCACTGATCTTCAAAAAGTACTTTCATTTGAATACTTCGATTGGTTTATTGGTAACAGATGCGTTTGTTGTATCACTTAATTTATTTATTTTTGGGTTTGAAGAATTTTTATACGCCATTCTTTCGATCGTCATTACCTCGATTGTAATGTCATATATTGAAACAGGAATGAATCGTAAAAAATCGATAATGGTGATGAGCGAAACTTCTATCGAAGAAATCCGCCAACGTTTAAGTGCGGAAATTGGTCGTGGCTTAACTTTATTAGAAGCAAAAGGTGGCTACAACCGCAAATCTAAAGAAGTTTTATTGATCGTCGTAACAGACCAGGAGTTTTCAAGAGTCAAACCATTGATCGAAGAAATCGACCCTACTGCTTTTGTGATTGTCAGCAGTGTAGCTGAAGTAACTGGTAGTGGCTTTACTTACCATCCAATTGAGTAATAAGAAGCTTATTCATAAATACTTCCTCTTCTATTTTTGTATTTCTTCTAAAAATTGATTCTGCTTAAATAATTTATCTAAAACGAGTGATGTCATAACGTGTAGTCGCTCGTTTTTTTTATGCCCATGCTGAAACGAATTAGTTGCCTTTCTCAATTAAGTTGTATACAATTTAATTGTACAAAATCAAATTTAAAGGAGTGTTTTTTATGAAAAAAATGTATTCTACAAAAATGATCAATACTGGTGGTCGTTCAGGTGAAGTTCATAGTCCAGATCATTCATTTGAACTTGCAATTGCGGCTCCTGGACGTCGTGTAGCCGATGCAACGAATCCTGAGCAATTATTTGCAGCAGGTTTCAGTGCTTGTTTCAATAGTGCGTTAGAATTGATCAAAAATCAAAAAAATATCTCTGGTGCTTCTACCATCAGTGCTCAAGTATCTTTGTATGCTGAAAATGAAATGAGTTTTGTTTTAGGCGTTGAAATTGAAGGTCATGTTGAAGGTCTCTCTTTAGAGGAAACACAAGAATTACTAGAAGCAGCTCATAAGGTTTGCCCTTATTCTAAGGCAACTGCAGGTAATATTGAAGTGACATTGACTGCCGTTAACAGCTAGACATTTATTACAAAATCAGCTATGCTAACAAGGAACTACGAGAATCGAGGTGGAGAAAATGGAAGATTTATATTTAGAAAACCAGTTGTGCTTTCCTTTATATGCCGCCTCTAAAGAAATCATTCGCTCGTACAACCCTTTGCTGAAGCCTTTAGATTTAACTTACACGCAATACCTGGTAATGCTTGTTTTATGGGAAAACCAACAAGTCACAATGAAAGAACTTGGCAGCTTACTTTGTTTAGATTCTGGAACCTTGACGCCCGTCATAAAAAAAATGGCTGACAAAGGCCTACTTCAAAGAAGAAGAGCAGATAAAGACGAGCGTATTACGATTCTATCACTGACTTCTAATGGAAAAGCTTTAGAAGAAAAAGCAAAAGATATTCCTGCTAAAATATTAGCGAGTCTTCCACTTGAACCGGATGAGCTTGTTCTTTTGCAAAAACTCAGCAAGAAAATGCTAACTAATTTTCGGGAAAAACACTAGGAACTAAACAGTCAAACTGCAGACATTGCTCATCAATGTCTGCAGTTTTTATTTTTTTCTTCCTAATTCCCTATTTCCGCTTTATAATCAAATATGTACGCTATGACTTAAATTACTTGGAGGTTGTTGATTTGTCTGTTTACCAACGCTTTTTGGCGAATGAAAAAATTCGTCGTATGACTGTTCTATTAATCATTATTGTAGTCCTTTTTCTTGTAAGAAGCATGATTACAACAATTTTACTAACTTTTATTTTTACGTATTTAATGATTCACTTAGTGCAAATTATCCAACGATTCATTAAGGTTCCAACCGGAGTATTAACCATTATTGTTTATGCTCTTGTGGTTTACCTAATCTATTTAGCATTTACAATTTATATCCCCGCCTTGGTACACCAAACATTTGACATGGTCAAATCAGTCATCAATTTCTATGAACATCAACCCAAAGACGCTGATCCGGTTTTACTTTATATCCATAATTACATTGAAAGAAATGATTTCTTTGAACAATTACAAAATGGTGCATCAATTGCTTTAGGCTATTTACAAGACTTTGGTAAGATGGCTGTCGCCTTTACTATGTCTTTTATCTTAAGTTTCTTTTTTATGATCGAAAAGAAAAAAACAATCCTATTTTCCCGCTTATTCTTAAAAGGCGAATTTTCTTGGTTCTTCCAAGACATTTATTACTTTGCTGATAAATTTGTCAATACCTTTGGATTAGTATTAGAGGCACAGTTCATTATTGCTTTATTAAACACGATCCTCACAACGATTGCTTTAGCTGCTTTTGGTTTCCATCAGTTGCTTAGTTTAGCAATTATGATCTTTATTTTAAGTTTGATCCCAGTTGCTGGTGTCATTATCTCTTGTGTGCCCTTATCCTTTATTGCGTATTCTCAAGGTGGCATAAAAGATGTGGTTTACATCTTATTAACGATTTTAATCGTCCATTTACTTGAATCTTATGTTTTGAATCCAAAATTGATGTCTAGTAAAACAGAATTACCGATTTTCTATACCTTTATTGTATTATTGATCAGCGAACGCTTTTTAGGAGTATGGGGTTTGATTGTTGGTATTCCAATTTTTACATTCTTATTAGATATATTAAAAGTGAAAGAAATTCCCAACCATCCCCTCAAAGAGTGACTTTCTTTGAATCAGAACCTGTAAGATTTACTTCAGTTTAATTGTCATAAAAATTTTGTGACGTCTCTAGCTCTGAGAAATAAGTCGAAGAATCCCTTCTAGTTAGGGCATTCTTCGGCTTATTTTCCGCTAAAATTTTCTAGAACACCGCACACTTGTCTTGTTAATCCTTACAAAGTAAATCCATCTTAGAAAAGATCTTTTTTTATAATAGGAGTTTTTTTAATCAAAAATCAGTTTTTCTGGTAAAAAATTAAAATTGGTATTATCATTAATTTATATTAATAAAAGGAGGAGATGTATCATGTGTACATCCATTGTTTATGCAACTAAAGATCATTATTTTGGACGAAACTTAGATTTAGAGCTTTCTTATGGACAAGTAGTGACAATTACGCCTAGAAACTATCCTTTTAAATTTCGTCGAACGGATCCTCTACCCTCTCACTATGCGTTAATTGGTATGGCTGCAGTTGTTGATAATTATCCGTTATATTTTGAAGCAACAAATGAAAAAGGACTTAGCATGGCAGGTTTGAATTTCCCTGAAAATGCTCATTACTTTGAAGAAGACTCTGGTAAAGCCAATATCTCACCATTCGAATTTATCCCTTGGTTATTAGGAAAATGCGCAACAATCGATGAGGCAAAAAAATTACTTGCTGAGATCAACTTAGTAAATATCAATTTTAGTGAAGAACTTCCACTTTCTCCTCTTCACTGGATGCTTGCTGACCAAAATGAAGCTCTCGTGATCGAATCAACCATTGATGGTTTGAAAATTTACAATAATCCAGTCGGTGTATTAACAAATAATCCACCTTTTGATTATCAATTGTTTAATTTAAATAACTACCGTCATGTTTCTCCTACTGTATCTTCCAATCATTTTGCGAAAAATCTAGAGTTGGATGTGTATAGTCGTGGAATGGGTGGATTAGGCTTACCAGGCGATTTATCATCTGCTTCTCGTTTCGTAAAAGCTGCCTTTACAAAATGGCAATCAGTCTCAGGAGATTCAGAGATGGAGAGCGTGAACCAATTTTTCCATATATTAACATCCGTGGAACAACAAAAAGGATTGTGTGATGTAGGAAATGGGAAGTTTGAATATACGATCTATTCGTCTTGTTGTAACATGGACAAAGGGATCTATTACTATACTACTTACAACAATCACCAAATCACCGCAGTTGAAATGCATAAAGAAAATCTCGAAGGCACTGAATTGATTACTTATCCAATGGTTGATCAAGAACAAATACATTATTTAAACAAATAAAAAATAAGTGATTTAATACTTATGGTTCATCACTTATTTTTCTAGTAATTTTCTATTTTATAAAGAAGAGAATGAGGATGTGCTCCTCATTCTCTTCTTTTAATAATAATGTTATTTGTTTGCTTTAACTTTGTTTTTCACTATTTCGTAACTTTCTCACTCCGAAAATAGAGAAAATGATAAGTGTAAACCCAAGATACATAAAACTTGGTGTTGCTTTATCTGCTGTTTTTGGTAATTGACCACTTATACCATTACCAAGAGATTTTTCATTATCTGAGAAATTATCATTGTTTATTTCATAATTGTTTTCATTTTTAGGCGTAAAACTACCTGATAAAGACATCTGATGCGATTTTTCTTTGATCATATCTGGCAAAATTACTTGATTTTTCGTATTAACGTCAATTAAAGATTCCCCCACAGTTGGAAATTCTTCTTTCTTAGGTATCTCGATTTCCACTTGAGGTTTTTTCATTTCATCTGGTGTTGGATCAGTCGGTTCGACTGGATCTGGCTTTTCTTCTGGCGTTGGATCAGTCGGTTCAACTGGATCTGGCTTTTCTTCCGGCGTTGGATCAGTCGGTTCAACTGGATCTGGCTTTTCTTCCGGTGTTGGATCAGTCGGTTCAATTTCTGGTAATTCGGTAAAATTATCCTCATCAACATTAAGCATTTCTTCAACTGTCTGACGTTGACTATAAGGCGTAAGATGCTGATTATCTGTCGGACTGCCATCAGCTACTTTGATCGTAAATAATGCTGGCTTTGTTAAATGTTGATTTAATGTTACAGTAAAGGTAAAACTAGCCTTATGTCCATTAATCTGAAGCGTAGTTGGATCGTACCCAATCGTCAATGCTGGATCAACTTTCTCAAATACTACATTGGATTGTGAGATTGGTTGTCTATCGCCTGAATAGCTGACACTGGCTTTGACTGGTACCGTTTTTCCCACCGGAAATTTCATGATTCCTGAATTTGTTGTGGAAAATTCATCCTGTAGTGTGATACAATTCACGTTTGCCCACCCAGGCTCTTTCGTTTTAGTAACGATTGGGTGGTGCTCTTCAATCTTTACTTGTTGCGTTGCTTCGGCAGTTACCGATAGGCCTGTCAAAGCAACAGTAGCCATTATAAGTTTTAAGTGATTCATTTTTACATCTCCCCCGTTTCAAACACTTTTGGCTTGCAATACATAAGATAATACAAACGGCTAAAATATTATTACTGTTTTTTTGTTCAAAATAGCTAATTTTTTAGTAAAATGCTGGATGGAAAATCAAATGGAGGAATAACATGCAAACACAAGAAGCAATCAAAAAGTATCTTTTAAATAAAAAAAGTGTTACCAAGCTCAATATTTTTCTTTTTCTTGCAGAACACCCATTCTTCATTACCACTCACTACCTCACTGATTATTTTGAGATGTCTGATTCTACTTTTTTGCTTTATCTCCAAGAATTAGAACAGGATTTTATGACACTTGATTTAGAAGATGTTTCTTTGATCAGGCAAAAGAAATTTGTCCAGTTAGATTTAAAGAATACAGATAGTGCAAAATGTTATTATGAATTATTTGGTAAATACTGTTTAGAATCGACAAATTTTAAAATTTTAACAGCCCTGTTAGAACCAACTGGTCATTCAATTGTTAGCATTAGTCAAACAACAAATTACAGCTCCTCTTATCTTTATTCCAAAATGAAAGCTGTCAATCAGTTCCTTAAATTGTATGGGATTGCATTTAAATTTACAGCTAAAGGAAAAAAAATCGTAGCAGGAACGGAAGTACAGATCCAGTATTGTTTTTTAGATGTTTATTGGAATATTTTTTCAAATACTTCTGTCCCCTACGGCATGGAAACCCCACAATCTATTACGTATGAACTAACAACTTATTTTAAACAAGAATTACTTGATGCCCTAAGTGGAGGTATGAAAGAGAAATTATTTTTACTATTAAAAATCTGTGTAGAGAACTTTCCAGTTACATCGTTGAAGAATGTCCAAAGAGAGTTTAAAGAATATGACTATATTGAATACTTGGTTACTCCAGAATTTGATTTACTTAACGATCATTTATCTATCTGTCATGAGCAGCGGGTTTTAATCAACCTGTTAGCAAGATTAGCGATCTCAAAACTAGAAAGTGACGAGCTTAGCTTTCAACATTACCAAATGTTACTAGAAGCTAATGTTCCTTACATCGTTTACTCTAAAAAGCTAGTGGAGTCTTTTAGCCGACACTTTCATTTAAAAGTACCAGTCAACCAACAAAAACTTTATGCCTTGAACTTTGCTCGAAATAAACTTTTCAGTACTTTTTTGAATCCTGATCAACCCAATACTCCTTTACCTACCTATACTTTATATGAAGGAAAAGAAAATTTTATATGAAGGAAAAGAAAATTTTGAAAACTTACAAAATGAGATCAAACAATTCTACGTCACTTTTAGACAAAAAATCAGTAAAGAGCTGCCAGATCTATTGATCAAAGAAAATATGCAATGGATCGTTGAAGACTTACTTCATTTGTATGATCGCTTTAAACCTCAACACTCGATCGTCATAGGTATCAATTACACCAAGGATTTTTATGTGAGTAAAGATTTGATGGTCAAAATCGAGCAGATCTTTTCTTCCGAGTCGATCATCATCCAAAAAAATTATATGGAAGAATGTGATATCATCGTCAGTGACTGTCCCTTAGAGCATCTGCCGCCACATATCAAAAAAATCTATTTATTGGACAATTATGTGACACCGCAAGAATGGAAAAAAGTAATTACTCAAATTGCTGGATATATCTTTGAATTAAAGCAAGAAAATGATTATACATCTTGCACACCATTTTCTAATAAATGATCCAATGCAGCCGTTCATGGAAAAATAGTCGATGAATCCTACTAAACAAAGGAAGCAGCCACTATTCCCATGTACGGCTTTTTCTATTCTACCTATAAATAACCTCCTATTTTTACGAGACATTCTTAAAATAACCAAAAAACCTTTGACTTTGCAACCGTTATTAAATTATATTAATTATAAATAAAGCAAAATAAATTGGAGGTTTTCATATGTCATTGATTGGAAAAAAAGTTGGAGAATTTACCGCACAAGCTTATAAAAACGGAGAATTTATCGATATCAGCGATGCTAATCTTACTGGTAATTGGAGTATCATTTGCTTTTATCCAGCAGATTTCACTTTCGTATGTCCAACAGAATTAGAGGATTTACAGGAACAATACGATGAATTAAAATCACTAGGCGTCCAAGTATTTTCTTGTTCAACGGATACCCACTTTACACATAAAGCATGGCATGACTCATCTGAAGCTATCGGAAAAATAGAATATGCCATGATTGGCGACCCTTCTCACCACATTTCTCGTTTATTTGATGTATTGAATGAAGAAAGTGGACTTGCACAAAGAGGAACTTTTATCATAGATCCAGATGGTATCGTACAAGCAATGGAAATCAATGCTGATGGTATTGGACGTGACGCAAGTGCCTTGATTGACAAAATCAAAGCCGCACAATACGTACGTACGCATCCTGGTGAAGTTTGTCCAGCGAAATGGAAAGAAAGTGGCGAAACACTAAAACCTAGTTTCGATCTTGTTGGAAAGATTTAGAGGATGAGCCGATGTTAGATAAGGAAACGAAACAAAATTTAGCTCAATATCTTGATTTAATGGAAGCACCAGTTGTTTTTTCGGTTAGTACAGATGACACAGCCAATTCCCAACAACTATTCGAGTTTGTGAACGAAGTGGCAGATATGACTGATAAAATTACGGTTGAACAAAAGACGTTGCCACGTACCCCTAGCTTTGAAATCAATTCTTTACAAAAGACTAGCGGGATCACTTTCGCAGGTATTCCTTTAGGCCACGAGTTTGCATCTTTCCTCCTTGCTTTATTACAAGTAAGTGGACGACCACCTAAAATAGCTGATACTTTGATTCAATCCATTTTAGAAATTAATCAGCCTCTACATTTTGAGAGCTATGTCAGTTTAACCTGTCACAACTGCCCTGATGTTGTTCAAGCGTTAAACATTTTAGCGGTTTTGAATCCGTTGATCACCCATACGATGATCGAAGGTGGGATGCATCAGCATGAAATCACTGAAAAACAAATCATGGCCGTGCCAACCGTCTTTTTAAACGAAAAAGAATTTGCTAGTGGACGAATGACGATTGAACAAATTTTAGGAAAAATAGCTGGCCCGAATCTAATGGAACAAAAGGAAATCAATACAAAAGAATTATTTGACGTTCTAGTTATCGGTGGCGGTCCAGCAGCAAGCAGCGCAGCGATTTACGCAGTTAGAAAAGGCCTCCGTACTGGACTCGTAACTGATACACTTGGCGGTCAAGTCGTAGATACGTTAGGCATCGAAAATCTAATCGGTACACCTTACACAGAAGGTCCACGATTGATGAAACAAGTCGAAGAACATTTACGGTCTTATCCTGTTGCTGTTATGACAAATCAACAAGTTGTGTCACTAAACAAAGGAGCAGATCTCTTTGAAATCAATTTAAAAAGCGGCAATCAACTGAAATCAAAAACAACGATTGTTGCAACAGGAGCTCATTGGCGTTCCATCAATGTTCCTGGTGAAAAAGAATTTAAAAACAAAGGAATTGCCTATTGTCCTCATTGCGATGGTCCCCTCTTTGCCGGAAAAGAAATCGCAGTGATTGGTGGCGGAAATTCAGGGATTGAAGCTGCCATTGATTTAGCTGGGTTGGCGAAACATGTATATATTTTAGAGTTTCTTCCGACACTTAAAGCAGACCAAGTATTACAAGATAAACTAGCTACTTTAACAAATGTCACTGTCATTCTAAATGCCCAGACGAAAGAAATCAGTGGTCAGACAAAGGTTGATTCGTTGAGTTATATCGACCGTTCCACCCAGGAAGAACACACAATAGCTGTTTCAGGTGTGTTTATTCTGATCGGTTTGGTTCCTAATACGGATTGGTTAGTTGGAACACTTGAGTTAAATGATCGAGGAGAAATCATCACTGATGCCCATGGTGCTACCAGTGAAGCAGGACTTTACGCTGCTGGTGATTGCACAGATAGTGCTTATAAACAGATCATTATTGCTATGGGATCAGGAGCTACAGCAGCCCTTGGTTCATTTGACTATTTGATGAGAAAAGAATAACTTTGCTACAAATCTCAAAAGGTTAAGACAAGTTTATTCATCAACTTGCCTTAGCCTTTTATTTATTCTTTTTTTACAATTGCGATAAGTACACATTTATTGAACAAACGAATATAATAAAAGAAAACTTATCGCAGGAGGTGCTATCATGAATCAACGAATTTTCACCATGAGTTTCTCAAGTGTCTACCCTCTCTATGTAAAAAAAGCTGAGAAAAAAGGACACTCTCGGTCAGAAGTGGATGAAATCATCCGCTGGTTGACTGGTTATACCGAAGAAGAATTACAAAAACAACTGAAAAATGAAGTAACGTTCCAAGTCTTCTTTGAACAAGCACCCAAACTGAATCCAAACAGACAGTTGATAACTGGGGTGATTTGTGGTGTGCGAGTGGAAACGATCAAAGACCCACTGATGCAGGAAATACGTTATTTAGATAAGCTAATTGATGAACTTGCAAAAGGCAAGAAAATGGATAAAATATTAAGAAGCTAAATAAAAAGCAGGTTTTTATTTGGTAGAATAACTGTTTACCGTTACAATAGATGAAAAGGAGGTTATGTTATGTTTGAAATGATACGAACGAATTTTCAGCGTTACGCATTACTAAGGTCAGCCATTTACATCATTGCCGGACTTGCAATTGTGATCAATCCGACAGCTGTATTCCATTTTATTGGCTACCTCATTACAGCGTATTTTGTTTTATTAGGAGTTTTGAATCTTTTAGAAGCAAATAAAAACCGAAAACAAACGGGTGCATGGGGATTTGGTTTAATTAGCGGGATTGCCTTTTTTATTCTCGCACTAATCGTGTGGGTCTTTGCAGCAGCAATCGTCTCGCTCTTACCAGTTATCTTAGGTTTAGTTATTATCCTAAAAAGTCTCTTTCAATTATTCGTTGGACTTAACACCCGTTCGAAAGGTTGGAGTGCTTATAGTATTCTCTTATTGATTGGTGGTTTGATTTTATTATTCAATCCATTCAAAAGCGTTATGATACTCTTCCAATTATTTGGTGGGCTATTAATTTTCATGGGTATCTCAGAAATCATTAGCTATTTTAAAGTGAACAAGAGATATTCGTAAGTAAATAAGAGGTTGCATGACTATTAGTTTACCTAGAAGATGGAAGAAGTTGCTTTTTCCAAATATCTTTCGTTTCTAGGGGTAAACTTTCTGTTTGCTCCCTCTTTTTATTTGCTTTAAAATTTTTCATTTTCCGAGTCTCTGATTGCTGATTTCTTATGCAATCTCTTTTTACCACAAATAAAATAATTAATGTTATTATATATTTGAGACTATTGAATAAAGAAAGGTTTGACTATCTTATGGAGTTTATTGGTATCTTGTGTCTAATCCTTGTTGCAACTACAATTGGTTCGCATATTTCAAGAAGATTTGGGATTCCGGCTGTTATTGGGCAATTGTTAGTTGGTGTATTACTAGGACAAGCAGGACTTGGCTGGGTTCATCCAAATATTTTAGTTCATGATTTTTCTGAAATTGGTGTCATTTTGCTGATGTTCTTAGCAG
Organism: Enterococcus sp. DIV1208; assembly: GCF_050530455.1. NCBI lineage: Bacteria > Bacillati > Bacillota > Bacilli > Lactobacillales > Enterococcaceae > Enterococcus > Enterococcus sp. DIV1208. Next base: position 1,414,451 of record NZ_CP172887.1, read on the forward strand.
GTTTGGAAAGTGATTTATCCTTATTGAAAAAATATTTTAAACCAGGAATGTTTGTAGCACTTTTAGGAATCCTCTTCCCTGTCTTTTTCGGTTGGCTTACTGGCGAGGCGTTTCAAGTAGCAAACAATGAAGCAATCTTTTTTGGGATTATTTTAGCTGCGACTTCTGTTAGTATCTCTGTCGAAGTATTAAAAGAATTAAATGTTGTGAATACGAAGGAAGGATCAACGATTCTAGGTGCCTCTGTTGTTGATGATATTCTGGTTGTTCTAGTGCTAAGCTTCAGTTTATCTTTTTTAACAGGTAAGTCTACGAGCAACCTACCCCTTCCTTTACTCTTGTTGGAACAACTATTCTATTTCTTATTTATCTTTTTATTAGTGAAATGGATCGCTCCATTTTTAATGTCTCTAGCAGAAAAAATCTATGCGAATTCAGCCATTATCATTATGTCATTAGTCATTTGCCTAGGAATGTCTTATTTAGCAGACCTGATTGGGTTAAGTTCAGTAATTGGGGCATTTTTTGCTGGGATTGCAGTGAGTCAAACAAAAGTAAAACATGAAGTTTACAATAATGTTGAAGCTTTGGGATATGCAGTATTCATCCCCGTCTTTTTTGTGAGTGTTGGTTTAGAAGTAGATTTTTCTAAATTTAGTGAACAGATACTATTTATTTTGATTTTGACACTCGTAGCGATTCTGACTAAACTTATTGGCGGATATATTGGAGCAAAATTCTCTGGTTTTTCTTCCAACAGTGCACTTATGGTAGGAGCTGGTATGATTTCTCGTGGTGAAATGGCACTGATCATTTTACAGATCGGACAACAAAGCAACTTGATTGAAAATCACTACTACTCTCCTTTAGTGATCGTTGTTTTGTTAAGTACTCTGATCTCACCTCTGATTCTTAAATATTTCACTAAAAAAGTATACGCCAATTAACTTACTATCTATCAATGAATGTTGTGATGATAATGTCCATTCGTTATACTAGAGAAAAAGGACGGTGAAAAATGGACTCAAGACTTAAATTGATTAGTGAGATGGTCGATCTGACTAACGAGATCACTTGGCGTAATAAACCAAAGTTAGAACAAGTACTCGAAGGCTATTCTTTAAATGAGATCGACTTAATCGAAAAAGTAGCATCAATTCCAAATCCAAATGTAACCAAATTAGCAAATGCTAGTTACATGACTCGTGGAGCGATTAGTAAGCTAACTAAAAAAATGATCACTAACGGCTTACTTGAAAGCTATCAGAAACCTGAAAATAAAAAAGAGCGTTACTTTCTCCTGACAGCTGAAGGTCAGCGTATTAACAAAATGCATCAAAAGCTCCATGAAGAATTTCTTAAAGAAAATGAGGTCGTTTTTCAACAAATGACTAAGGAAGAGTTTGATACTGTTTTTCGTTTTATCGGTCGCTTTAGAGAAAATTTAAAAAGAACAAAACTAGAAAAATAAAGTGCATGTGTAATCAACCGTGATCTTAAGATCACGGTTGATTTTTTGCTCTCTTCTTCGTTAGATTTCATTCTTCTATCTTAGTATCTCTCCGTTTATTGTTGACAAGGAAACAATAAACGGATGCTATATAAAATGTTTCCTAGAAACATTTTATAGCTAAGGAGTTTTGATATGAATACAACAATCAACAAACATGCACTCGTTTTTGGTTTCACTTCGGTCTTTTTGATTGGATTAGGGTTAACAATCGTTAATCCGGTCATCCCATTTATGGTAGAGCAATACACAAAAAACACACAGCAACAAGCAACCACGGTGACACTACTCAGTGCGATCTATGCTTTTTCCATGTTTTTAGCCGCCCCTATGTTAGGCGCACTCAGTGATCGGTTTGGTCGGAAAATTATTTTGATCAGTAGTTTGTTTGGCTCTGCGATTGGGTACTATTTATTTGGCTTTGGTGGAGCTTTATGGATACTTTTTCTTGGTAGAATAATTGAGGGGCTGACCGGCGGCGAAATCTCAGCTATTCTTGCCTATTTTGCTGATTTGACGCCAATTGAAAGTCGAACAAAATCTTTTGGATGGATTAGCGCGACGGTTGGGATTGGAACTGCAGCAGGTCCTTTGATTGGTGGGTTCTTGGCACAGTACGGACCAGCAATTCCCTTATACGTTGCCTCCTTTTTGTCTTTGAGTAATGCGGTTTACGGTTATTTTTTCATGCCTGAAAGTTTGACTAAACGTGAACGTACAAGAAATCTTTCTCTTCAGCAAATCAATCCCTTCAAGCAACTCCAATTGGTTTTCACTTTTCGATCAGTCAAATGGTTATTGATCACAGGTTTTTTGATTTGGCTACCCAACGGTTCATTCCAAGCGATTTTTGCTCAATTTTCAATTGATACTTTCCATCTATCGCCAATTATCATCGGTTTTACTTTCTCGTTAATTGGCATTATGGACATTTTTGCTCAACTGTTGATTATGCCGATTTTATTAAAATTTTGGCGAGAAAACCAGATCATTACTATGGGTATTACCAGTGAAATGATTGGTTATTCTGTCATCATCCTTTCCGCTTTTTATGGCTCGATCCCCTGCTTTATCATCGGCATGGTCTTTTTCGGGCTAGGTGATGCGATTTTTAGTCCTTCCTATAATGGTTTGATTTCAACGTATGCTAGCAAAGAGGACCAAGGGAAAATCCAAGGGGCTTCACAAAGCATCCAAGCATTAGCTAGAGTGATCGGTCCGATGATCGGTGGTCAACTATATGCTAATTTCCATCATACGATGCCATTCATTATTGGATTCATTTTATTAGGTTTAGCTACTTTTATCGTTAAACCAAAGGTAAAAAGATCATTCTAAAGCATCCCTATATAAAAAAACTAATCGAGTGACTGTAGTATTCTAAATAATTTAGGTTTCCTAGCCCAAATGTAAGTAGTGACTACAGTCATTGATTAGTTTTATTCATTCGTCTATTGATAGTTTTGATTCAAGTATTGGAGCAACTCAGGTGCACGTTTCGTTGCAGAATCACCTTCTGCTTTATCTTCTAACATGCTGATCATGAGATAACCATTTGTATCAGGATTCACAGCAAATAGGAAGCTATTTTCTTGTCCTTTTTCATCTTGTTTTTCTTTGATTTCCGCTGTACCAGTTTTTGCTGCTATTGGTATGCCTAAAGTAGCTAAAGAATGAGCGGTACCATTCGTATCTTGAACAACATCTTTCAAATCTGGCAGAATCGTCTGTACAGCTGTTGAAGCAATGACATTTTGTTTAACTTTCGTTTCTTTATCCATCTCTAATTTTGGATAAACGAGATTTCCATTATTAGCAAAAACAGAATACATCGTTGCTTGTTGGATCGGATTGATCAATAGTTCTCCCTGCCCATAACCAGTATCTGCTAATAAGATTTCTGACTTGAAACTATCCTTATTTGAGATTTGTGCGGGATTCATGCTGATCGGCAAATCTAAGTCTTCCCCAAAAATGAATTTATTTAATCCTTCGCGGAATTTCTTCTCACCCATTTTCAAGGTTTCTTGAGCCATATAGATATTATCTGAATAAATCATTGCGTTTCTCAGATTGACTTGAGGCACATCGCTGACACGAGTAACTTGATACGATCCCCATGATTGGTCTTTTTGCCATTTCAATCCATTGATCGTCAATACTTCGTCTGGATTCAGCGTTTGATTATCTAATCCGATTGCGGCAGTAATCATTTTAAATGTAGATCCGGGAGCGTAACCGGTAGCAAAACGACTAATAAATGGTTGATCTTTATTTTCCGTATAGGCTTGATAATCTTCTTGAGAGATTCCATTTGTCATTTTGTTTGGATCATAACTTGGAGAGCTCGCTAATACTAACAACTCACCCGTTTTTGGCGAAGTCGCTACTGTTGAACCCGCTTTTCCACCTAAACTATCAAATGCGATTTTTTGAGCATCGGCATCAAGAGTTAATTTGATATCCTGACCATTTTTCACTTCTTGATCAATCAATACTTCTTTTTCTGTCCCATCAGCATCCGTAATACTCAATTTCCCTCCATTGGTGCCACGTAGTTCTTTGTCATAAGTCATTTCCAGACCAGAACGACCAATTTTACCATTACTACTTAATTCAGCATTCTTTTTGATATCTTCTGCTGAGATATCACCAACATAACCAATCAATTGCGCTGCTGCTTCGCCTAACGGATAGGTGCGACCATCAACTTCTTGGATCGCTGCTCCGCTTGGCAATTCGGGGGTTTGTCCATCAATGATTTTTAGAGGAACAAAGTAGTCCGGTTGTACCCAACTTTGAGAGATAGCTTGATTGATTTCATCTTCTGAAAGATCAAAAGCTGCAGCAATTGATTTGATGTTTGCTGTTTTCTCTTCTTTTTCTCCCAGCTTTCTAGGAACGATCCCTAACTGTTTCAATTTGCCCGTCGTTGCTAATTTCTTTCCATTTCGATCAAGGATATCGCCTCTTTTAGCTTCCTCACTAGTCAGACTTACTTTGTCTGTATCTTCCATTTGAGGAAAAATCAAGTTCGGCTGCCAGTTGATTTTGATCTGATCATTTTTATTTGTCAAAGTCCCTTTATATGATAGGTCTTTTAATTCGCCTAAGCTTGTATTCATTTTAGCTTTATAAGAAAAAGAATAGGTTTCACTATCTTTTTTCGTCACTTTTAAATTAGAGATTTCCAAGCCTTTTATGGCCACAGCTCCGTAAATATTTTGGTATTTTTCAAGAGCTTCTTTTTCAGAAATTGTCTTCTTAGTCTGTGAATCAATTTGCGTGTATGACATCGCCTTTTTATAATCACCAGTACTCAAACGTTCCGCAAACTGTTGGATCGTTTTTTCTCCTGCTGAAACCACTTGCTCTTCATGCGTTTTTTGATAGTAAAAATACCCGCCACCAGCCGCAAGAACCAAAACAAGGGCGCTTGTTAGATAAACACCAGTCTTGTTCCTACGATGATTGTCACTTCGTTTCATTTTGTCCCTCCGCTCACATTTTCTTATCTTAACTTCTATCCATTTTACCATAAGAAAAGAAGCTAGAACACAACGACAATCGCTTGTTTCTAACTTCTTACACTTTAAATAAAATGTAAATCTATTGGTCTAAAAACTGATTGATTGCTAATTGATTTTTTTCTAAATCAAGTTCTAGTACACTACCAGAAGGTGTGTAATCATTAAAATTCCAACTACCTTCAACTGGTACAGATAACGTATCAATTGGTTTGTCATCTTTTAAGAAATCAATGCCACAATCAATTAATACACTTTCAGGTAAATTGGTTTTAATACTTCCCAAGAGTTGACCGATTGCTTTTGGTAATTTAAGGATGGAGGTCACATCTTTTAATTGCTTAGAAATTGCTTTGATCACTTGTTGTTGTCTTCTGATCCGTCCAAAATCTCCTTCAGCATCTTCTCTAAAACGCGCATATTGCAATAAGGTATTCCCATCCATCGTTTGTTCACCTTTTTTGATGTATACACCATCCAAGTCTAAATCTTTCTCAGCATTGATATCTACACCGTTAGGGAATAGCTCATTGACACAATCAATGAAATCTTGGAAGGTGATACTTGCATAATAAGGTGTTTCAAATTTTAAATTTTCTTTCAATGTTTGGTTCAAAAGATCAATCCCTCCATATGAATATGCTGCGTTGATCTTATCTTGACCATGCCCAGGTATATCTACATAAGAATCACGCATAATCGAAACCAATTTTGCTTTTTTAGTTTTTTGATTATACTGAGCAATCATCAAAGAATCTGAACGTCCATTTTCTTCTTTCGACCGGGCATCAGAGCCAATCAATGCCACATTGATAATCTTAGGAACACTTTTGGCTTCTACTTTTGGTACATCGTCTGCTCGACTCGTTGAAGAATAACCATGAACAAACTCAAAAGAAAAATAGCCGATGACAATGACGACTGCCGTCAATAGACCTAAAATCACTTTTTGAAATGTTTTCATTTTCGATTCCTCTTTCTAACCGAACCTCTTACTTGAAATATAGCCATTTTTTTATTATGATAGTCCAATTGAGAGATTCTTAATTGTTCTTGTTTAACAGTTTAGGTTTCTTGAGTTGTAACCTCTCAACCTGCTTATTTTTCTCTTTCACTTGTCGAGACGAGATATTCAAAGCTAATCCAATAGCAAAAGACAAGATTAAATAGCTTGTTCCTCCGTAGCTAACAAATGGCAATGGTACACCTGTCATTGGAATTAAACCAAGGATGCTTCCAATATTGATACTTGTCTGAACGAGTATCCATGTCCCTACACCAATTAAGATCAAATTTGCCTGTTGGTTCTTTTGTTTCGTACTCTTTTGGAAGATTCGCATACATAATAAGAAAAGCAAAAACAAAACAAGTAATGCGCCTATCAACCCAAACTCCTCAGCAATGACTGAGAAAATAAAATCTGTTTCGGATTCAGGGAGATAACCTTTTTTAGTAATACTATTCCCCATTCCTCGACCAAATAGGCCACCGTTGTATAGTGCATAGTAAGAGTTACTCATCTGGTATCCTGCACCATGTTCATCTAAAAAAGGATTATGAACCATTGCGATTCGGTCATAAGCGTGTTCAAAAAATGAAGGTAACAAATGATGCTTTTCAAGTAGTAAAACTAAGCCAGCTACTAAGATCAAGCTAGCAATCGCTGCTCCGATAATTATCAGCCCTTTTTTAATGGGAATAGCTGCAGCCCAAAAGATAGCTCCAGCAATAGCTAAAATCATCAGTGCTCCCGCAATTTTAGGTTGAAACAAAACAAGCACGGCGATTCCGCCCACGATCAATACTGGTATATGAAGTTTCTCAGGAACACTGCGGTCATTTCTAAAAAAACGACTTAAATATAAAATCAAAAAAATGGTTGCGATTTCTGATGGTTGAAACTGGATTCCAGCGATTGAAACCCACCGCTGGGCACCATTAACTGTTACAGCAAAAATCCCGAGTTTCATCATCGCTAATAATAAGCCCGATACAATCAATCCAGCTTTTATTATTCTTGGTTTCAGTAGAACTTGTAATCTGATGGAATAGGTCAATACAATTACGCCCCAACTAAGGATAATAAACAAAAATTGCCGAATAAATAAGCTTTTAGGATCACTTCCTGCTACCAATAAACGATAGGAACTAGCACTATATATCTCTAAAAGACCGACAATTGACAAAGCCAAATAAGGGCCTAAAATCAACCAGTCGATCTTTCTGTTTTTCCACATCGCATATCCCCCTCCTCTTACACAAGTTAGGCGAACACGAGCAGTTAAATATAGAATCAGTTATAGAATATAAGAAAAGGTCAGAAACCTTTTCGAACAAGAATTCTGACCTAGCATCATCTCATCGTCCGAGTTTTAGCACTATACAACGTAAAGAAACACTCTTAGCTATTTGAAAAAGCCTTAATCCGACAATTCCTGTTTGACTCATTGGCGTCTTTCGACGTTTCTGAGCAATAGCATATGTTTGTATAGGAGCCTCACCTAACAAGGTTATTACTATTTTTATTTTTTACAGAGTTAATAGTAAGCTTCTTTAACTATTTTAGCAATCATTTATTTGATAAAAAAACAAAATTAATCAATCTTTAATATATTTCCCCTTTTTAGGAAGTCGTTTAATATGAAAATCCTTTGCTGACTTGATTGATTTTTCTGTTTTGATTTTCTCGTTTTCACTTTTCGGAATAAATTATCAAGTTATCTTAACATTTACATACCAGTTTATCCATGCACCAGAAATCCTCATATCTGCCTTTTTACTTGTATATTTCAAATAAAACTTTAAATCATTCGGTTTACCTAAAAAAACTTTATTGTTTTTTATAACTAAAAAATGTTTTAGCTAAATTTTATTTCTTACGCCAATATTATAATAATATTCTTAGGATTATACATCCTCTAAAAATAACATATTTATCGTCATGTAGTTCACTTTGGCCTAGGGATGGTAAAGATTTTCCCTAAGGTTGCATAATCATTCCCTGCTAATCGACTAACTGGTTGTAGTTTCTTGGGATCGATCTTCCTAGATACTGGATCATATACCTCTTCATTTAATTGATACGTATGGATTTTTAATAAGAAAAGATCGGCAGTAACTTCTTGCTCATTTTTAATTTTGAGATGGTCATATAAATCCGTTTCAAAAACAATTTTTGCCTCATTGATTGGTGGAATTGAACCATTCCTATTTATTTTCGTAGTCAAGTTAGTCAAGGTTAGTTCACTTTCTTCTTGCGGAAGAGTTGCTGCTGTTTTATTGACCTCCACCACATTTTGCTCATCTAAAACTTGGATAATTGCTGCTTTCCTTATTAAGATATTTTTAGCAGTATCTTTCATCTGCTCATTCTTTCTTTGGACAGCTAACGAAACGATGGGTGGATTTGAACTAACGATATTAAAATAGCTGAATGGCGCAATGTTTAAGTTCCCTTTCTCAGTTAATGTTGAAACAACAGCTACTGGTCTGGGAATAATTGAACCAATCAGTAATTTATAATTTTCTCTTTCTGTTAATTGAGATGACAAACGTGTAAACATCTACTCCCCTGCTTTCATTTGACAGAATCAAAAACTGTTCTCCTGTCTAGATTTAGTCAGACACTATTTTTTACTATCTATCATTGTTCTTTTTTTGTCAAGAATCCGTATTGGAAGTGTTGCTAATTACGTTTTTTCCTCTATTAAAGAGCTGTGCATTGTTTAGCAAGTATTTACTTTGCTGTTTATGGCTATTTCAACTAAAATAATATGGAGGAGGCGTTTTCATGAAACCTTATTCAATCCTATGGTTATTCCCTACGTTATTGGTATTTGCAGGATGTGCCGATCATTCCTCTCAGTCAAATGGTACTAATACTAGCACGAATTCGATTGTTTTGGATTCTACAGCTTCTGTGCCTTTACCAACTAATCCCAACCATCCATCAAAGGAGGAAACACCAATGTCAATTGCTCCAGGTCGCTTGTTACAAGCTGTTAGTGCCGAGGATTTAAATCTAGTTCAAACGTTGTTAGACCAGTCAACTGCGATGATTGATGAACAAAATGAAAAAGGAGAATCCCCATTATTGATTGCTGTCCACCATAATATGATCGATATTGCAAAAATCCTCGTTGATCACGGTGCGAACATCAACTTACAAGATCATATTCAAGATAGCCCTTACTTATATGCTGGCGCACAAGGAAAAACTGAGATTCTTGCTTATATGCTTGAAAATAGTGAACCTGATCAGTCGATCGTTAACCGTTTTGGTGGTAATGCATTGATACCAGCTGCCGAAAAAGGACATTTAGCCAACGTCAAACTTTTGCTAACTGATGGTCGTGTTGATATTGACCATCAAAATCATTATGGCTATACTGCGTTAATTGAAGCTGTGGCTTTGCGAGATGGCTCAAAGATCTACCAAGACATCGTCCGAGAATTATTGGCTCATGGTGCAAATAAAGAATTGCGTGATAACCAAGGGAAAACTGCCGAAGATTATGCCAGAGAATTAGGATATGATCAACTATTATCTCAATTAACTTGATTACAGGAACAAAATAATTTCCAAATAAAAAAGCTGATGATCGATGTTTTATAACAAAATGACACTTTTGTTTATAGTTTAGACATTTGCTTTTTTGTTTTACTTTCACGATCGTCTCATCGTTTTTGTCTGAACCATGTTCGATTTACTTTCTGATCAGCTAAGCTTTTTGGTATGGAACGTCACGTCTGCCACTTTACTCATGTGTAGTTTTTTCTATCACGAAACTTTACGTTAAACAAAAGATTTTACTTAAGATGAACCTGTTTCATTATGGTTACAGGTCACACCCCTGCTGGTAATACATACGTTTTTATTTCTAATATTTGAATGATCTTATCTAAATCAGCTACTTTGACTACCATGGTTTGATCAGGTCTACCAGGTGCAAATACTAATTTTTCCTGAGCGAATATTTCTTCATCAATAATGATAGGAACAGATGATTCATAACCAAATGGTGAAACAGCACCTGGCTTTTGTCCCGTTTCCGCTTCCATTTCTTCAGCCGAAACAACTGACACTCTTTTACCAATCAGTTTGCTTAATTTTTTAAAGTCGCTTCTTTTAGTCGTGAAGGTTAAAAAAATATAGCGATTGTTTTGTTTATCTTTTAGATACAAGCTCTTCGTCTCAGTACCACTAAACCCTTGTTCCTCTTTTACAACTAACGCATCCTCATTGGTAAAAATTGGGCGATGGCGATAAAGTTCAAACGCAATCTGGTTTTGTGTAAATATTTCTTGCAAATCAATCAAATAAAAAACCTCCTTAACAATAGATTATTTCTTTACTTTTCTATTCTATGGGATTCTTATCGATAAAAGCAATGTTTATTTCATTAATCGTTCGGTTTATCCCTAGCTTTGTTTACATAATATAAATATAGTTTATTTAAGTCGGATTTCTTAAAAAAACAGAGTAAATTCGTTTGATATCACGAATTTACTCTGTTTTTTCTATTGATTTAAACTGCTAAGACTATCTGCTACGATTTGTTTTGGTGTCAAATGATAACGTTCATACAATGTTTGAACAGGTACACTATCAGTAAACTCTTTTTGAGAACCAAAGTTTAGAACTTGGATTGCTGAATCTCCATAATAACGACTGATTTTTTCACCAAATCCGCCCGAAAGACTACCATCTTCTAAAGTGATAATCAATTGGTGATTTTCTTTTAATTCTTCTAAAGTTTCATGATCAAGTTCGGTGATCGTTCCAGGGTTAATCAAAGTGCCTGAAATCCCCTGATTCGCAAATTCTTCTAAAGCTTGTTTACCTAATTCAAGGAAGCCACCTAGTGCTAAGATTGCAACTTTATCTCCAGCAACCAAGCGTTGGTAACTTGGAATAGCATAGTCTTTTGCGATTGCTTCACCAGATGTCACACCATGAGCAGGGATTCTAATAGCAACCGGTGTATCGGTTTGTGATAAACTCCAATCCAACATCGAAAGTAAGTCTTCCTTCGTAGCTGGCGCTAAATATTTAATATTAGGAATACTTGAAAGATAAGGAATATCAAAAGTCCCTTGGTGGGTACGATCACTTCCTGAAATGCTTGCTCCTCCAATTAGAATGACTACTGGATTTTCGTTGATCGCTAAATCATGAGATAATTGATCATATGCTCGTTGTAAAAACACACTTGAATGGAATACCACAGGTCGAATCCCTTGAGATGCTAAAGCAGAAGCAAATGTGATCGAATGTTGTTCTGCAATCCCCACATCAAAGTAGTGTTCTGGATGTTTTTTTTGAAATTCCTTTAAGCCAAACATTCCTGGAATCGCAGCATTCACAGCCACGATAGGCGTTGCACTTGTTTTCGTTTTTTCATCAAGATAGTTCATAATTATTTGATTAAAACTTTCACTAGTAGGAGCATTTTTCGCTTCGCCTGTTTCTAAATCAAACGGTACATGCCAATGATATTTCATTTTGTTTTCGACGGCTGGCTCATAGCCATGACCTTTTTCGGTGTGAACATGTAAAACGATTGGATGGTCAATGTCTTTAATTTCTCTGAAAACCTCAATTACTGTTTCTAAATCATTACCATCCGCAACGTAGCGATAATCATACCCCATCGCTTTAAATAAATTATCATTACTTGTCCCATTGCTTTCACGAAGCTCTGCTAAATGACGATATAAACTTCCCTGATTCTCATCAATGGACATTTCATTGTCATTAACCAAAACGATCAAATTAGAATTGATTGTTCCACCATTATTCAAACCTTCAAAAGCTAAGCCTCCACTTAAGGAACCATCCCCGATAAAAGCAATGATATTTCCTTTCTCCTGTTTCAAATCACGGGCTTTTGCAAGACCGACCGCTAAACTGATCGAAGTTGAAGTATGCCCCACAGTAAAATAATCATGTTCACTTTCATGTTGATTGGAATAGCCACTAATTTCGTGGTAACTTCCCTCCTCAAATCCATTTTTACGACCAGTTAGTAACTTATGTCCATAAGATTGATGGGAAACGTCCCAAACAATTTTATCCTTGGGCGAGTCAAACACATGGTGGAAAGCAATTGTTAATTCCACGACACCCAAATTTGGGCCGACATGTCCTCCGATCGCACTATTTTTTTGTAAAATCTTTTCTCTCATTTCTGTAGCTAATTCAGACATTTCGTCTATCGTTAGTTTTTTTACCTCTGTTGGACCATTGATTTGGTCTAAGATGTTTGTCTTTATACTCACTATTCTCTCTCCTTTTGCAATAACATGTCCGAAAAGAATAACTCATTTCGGCCTTAGTAATTGTTACCACAAAAGATATTGTACTACTTGGAGTCAACTCTAAGTCAAGAGGATTTTGAGTAAAACTTCACAATAACAATGATATTTTTATTCTAAACAGCTTACACGAATAAACTTTACTAACTGGACCGAATTTTTTTAAAGTAGATAAAAAAAGAGAGTGGGACAATAGTCAGAAAAAAATCTGATTATTGCCCCATTTTTTTTTGATTTTAAGGTACACAAAAAGCACACAACCTTGTATGATTAAAGTGCCTAAACAAAAATCAAAGGAGTGTGCCTTATGTTTAAAAATTATACCATCAACCAAACAACTTTACCACTAGATGTAGAACATTATATTCCAGAAACGGATGTTGCCTTTGCGGTTCACTCGTTAGTAGAAGCAATCCCGCAAGCGCTCTTCAACCAAATTGAACAACAGCTGGGACGTCCAGCCTATCACCCCAAAATGATGTTGAAAATTCTTCTTTATGCCTACACGCAACGTGTTTTTTCTGGCAGAAAGATCGAATTTTTATTAGACGATAGTTACCGTATGCGTTGGCTAGCCAATCATGAACAAGTGAGTTACCGCACGATCAATCGATTCAGAAGTCAGGAAACGACAGCTCAGCTTCTAGCAGAGGCTTTTGTGTTGTTTCGCCGTCAACTGATAACCAATCAAGTGATAGATAATGAAGCCATCTTCGTTGACGGTACGAAAATTGAAGCAGACGCCAATAAGTTCAGCTTTGTTTGGCGTAAAGCCACCACTCGGTATGAACGGTTGTTAGATGAAAAATCAGAAGCTTTTTATCAAACGCTTTATCAAGAGGAAATTCTTCCTTGCTTAAAAGAAGAAAGTCAATCCGATGGATTGACGAGCGACCAGTTAGAAGAAGTCGCTCATCATTTAGAAGCTGAACTCCATGAAACACAAGTACAATTAACACATGAAAAATGCAAAGAAAAGCAAAGTCAACTAAAGAAAAAAAGAAGAATGTATAAAAAATATCTCCGACAGGTACAAACGGATTATCTGCCAAGAAAACAAAAGTATGAACGGTATGCTCAACTATTTCAAGAACGAAATAGCTTTTCAAAAACAGATACTGATGCCACCTTTATGCGGATGAAAGACGATTATATGCGAAATGGACAGCTCAAGCCAGGTTATAATTTACAAATCGCCACCGAAAATCAGTATGTTTTGAGCTATGAATTATTTCCAAATCCCACAGACACCAAAACATTGAATCCATTTTTAGACAGTTTTTTAGACCGACATAAGGAGTTACCGGAGTACATTGTGGCAGATGCAGGGTATGGTAGCGAAGAAAATTACATGTATATCAACGATGTTCTACATAAAACTCCCTTAATTACATATGGCAGTTATCACAAAGAAAATAAAAAGAAGTACAAGGATAATCCGTTTAACGTGGAGAATTGGCGTTATCTTGAAGAACAAGACACCTATATTTGCCCAGCGAATCGTCCGGTACCGTTCAAAAATTATAGTCGCAGAAAAGATAAAGGTGGCTTTATTCGAGATTTCAAAATCTATGAATGTGAGGATTGTCGGAACTGTTCAGTTCGTCGTCAATGTACGCGTGCGAAAAGTGAACAAAAGCGAAAAATTCAAGTAAATAATAATTGGCGCTATTTCAAAGCAGAATGCAGAAAAAATCTTTTAGAGGAGAAAACTGGTTCGATTTATCGGAAACGAAAAATTGATGTCGAACCCGTGTTCGGACATCTAAAGGCTCATTTGGCGTTCCATCGTTTCCATTTGCGTGGGAAACAAGGAGCAACGATTGATATTGGTTTGGCACTGATGGCATTAAATTTAAGAAAATTAGGAAAATATATGGAGAGGAAAGTGCGCAAAACAGAAAAAATAAGTTCGATTTTGACAATAAACATCAAAATCGAACTTATTTTCTTTTTGAGAAAGAACTATTGTCCCACTCTCTTCTGATTTTATTTATGATCGATCAAATGATCCGATCAAATTCTTACAGTTTACGAGCAAAGAATGATACGACCAATACAAGAATGATTGCACCAATCAATGATGGAACGATTGCCATGCCCCCGATACTTGGTCCCCAAGTGCCAAGTAAAGCTTGTCCGATCGCTGATCCAACTAGACCTGCGACTACGTTAGCAATGATTCCCATTGAAGAACCTTTATTTGTAATAGCCCCTGCAATTGCTCCGATAATACCACCGACGATTAATGACCAAATAAATCCCATTTTAATTTCCTCCTAATTTCTTTTACTAACAATCAATTACTGAACACGTGGTTCAGTGTTTTCTTTCACTTTTTGTGTTCCTTTATTCATAGCTGCTTTTGCTTTATCTGTTTGTTTTGAAGCAAATTGACCAGTTGATTTAGCAGCATCTGTCACTTTGTCTTGGACAGTTTCTTGATCTTTTGCATATTCTTCTTGTGTTTTGATATCAACTACATTCACATTCACTTCGATTACATCTAAATGTGTCATATCATTCACTTCACGGCTGATCAAGTCTTTAATTTGATCATAGATATTTTCAATATCTTTTCCGTATTCTACAACTACATCTAAGTCAACAGCTACTTGTTTTTTACCAACTTCTGCATTGATTCCTGCTGTGACGTTATCCGTGTTCACTAATTTTTCAGCAATGTTTGAGAAGAAACCGCCATCTAATGTTAATAAACCATCAACATCTTTCAAAGCATAACCGATGATTTTTTGAATTACTTTATCTTCGTAAGTTAATTCTCCACGTGAAATATGGTTATTCTCAGATGTCATTGTATTTGTGTTTTTGATTTCTTTGTTTTCCATGTCCAGTTCCTCCTAAGATTTAAAAAATTGATCAAATATTTTTGTTTCTTTCAAATAAAAACCAATGCCTGCACCTATAGCAGTCATGATTAATATTAGAAGTGTTTTAAAAAATCCAACTGTTATCCATAAAACAGCTAACAGTAAGCCAAGTCCCCCGAAGATAATAGGGAGCTTGTACGCTGAAAATATCTCTTTCATGATGGGCCCCTCCTATTCTACTCGAGCGTGCTTGTGTGCATTACTGTCATAATCTTCAAATCCACTATAAGTAACAGCTACAGCGATGTTTTGTTCAGTACCAAGTACTCGTGCCACTTGTTGTTCAATGTCACGCATCAATTCTCCTGTTTTACCAATTAAAGAGGATGTTCGTTTTAAATCCCCTTTTACATGGACATTGATTTTATTTTTTGTTGAGCGTACTCGAACTTTTGGTGAACCAACAAATTCTTCTTCATGTAATTGTGATCGCACAAGCCCTTCGATTGCTTTCTTATCTAAAGTCAGTTTTCCATCTTTTTGTTTTAAAACAAACGTCCCTTTGGATTTTGGATAGAAAAGAACAACTAATAACAAAATAAGCACAAGTATAGCAAAAACGACAGCTGTCCAAAATAGATATTGTTGCACGTAGTAGTTCGTTATGACAAAAAATCGAAAACGTTCCAACTGTTCTGGCATCATATACGGTGCGTTGATCAACGCGATCCCTAAAAGCACCGTCAGCAAGAATAAACTTGCAAGAATACCGACGATCTTCCACCCTTTATTCATTCTCCACCTCCTACTTCTAATTGACCGTGATCACACATGTTATTTACAAGATTTAATAGAAAGCGCTACCATGCCATGCTAATACTAATAGCCTTTTTTCACTTTCTATGACAATCATTCATAAATAACGTTTCCCTCCAATAGACTGTGTTGCCTTTTTTCTATTGGGTATATTTAAAGGATAGTAGTCTACATTAAAAAATGCAAAGATAATGCTCAGTTATTATTACAAAAAACTATCAGTTGCTATGAAAATTTTCTAATATTTATCGTTTCCTACTCTCTTTCTTCTTTCATATCTGTAAAAAACAGATAAAATTTCTTTCCAAATATCTTTTAAATGAATTATACTTAAGTAAAGATCATTTGAAGAAATGGAACGCTTTAGCCATGTTTTTGAAAAAAGGGGTGTTGTGAGATTATGGTAAAGAAAATAATTTATGCTCTAATAACTACCTTAATTTATTTAATCGTTTCTAATGCAGGGAATTTATTTTTTGGAATTTCAAAAGAATTTAGTTGGACAACGACATTATGGGAATCTTTTTTCTTTTTTATATTTGTTTTGCTCTTACAAAATTATCGAAAAAAATAAGTCTTAGGGTCAAAATAGCAACTACTATTTTTGATCCTAAGACTTATTCGTACAATGAATTCTTTTTATTCCACTAGTATTTCGATTTCCAAGTTTATTTTTCGATTTGTTTCAATGCATCAGGTACTTTTGGTTCATAAATAATTCCTGTACACATTGTTCCTTTACCTATAGCTTCTGTAGCAACAGCAATAGCAACAGTTGCTAAAATTCGCATATATTTTAATTTTCTTGAGCTAATTTTTTTTAACATTTTCTTCATCCTTTCTTTTTTGAACAAACATTAAAAGGGTTGAGATCATCATGCCTAACAACAGTAAGGTACGAATACGGTTACTTGATTGAACCCCACCAAAAATAGTTAGGAACAAACTGACCACTATCATCTGGCTCTTTCCATTTAGCAAAGAACTTTTCGCCGATTTTTGTGCGATCACTATCCCTTTGAACCACAAGATCAAGCAAATCATGAGACTGCAGATCACAAAGCTGGCTCTTGTGACATCTACAGCAAAAGTAGTAACTAGATATGGTAATAAGACAAAGAAAAATAGACTTAAGACCGTACATACATTACTATCTCTTGCATGGAAACTTTTTGTTGTTCTTCTCATTAGTGTAAATGCCAAATGGGTAGTTAAAACCGGCAGAATAATATGAAGACACCCAGCTAAACAGTAGATAAAAAATATCTTTGAACTAATTACCAGAAGAACAGCTAATCCATATTCCATTTTTGCCAAGTCAATTTCTGACAATTGTAATTGTCTTCCTATCCGCTTACTAATTGTTTTTGAAACTTTTTCTTCTAAAGATATAGATTCTTCCAACATTTGATCCGCTCCTTTTCATCTATATTATATTTGTTTTTTTATAAGATAGTTGGTTTTATCAAAAGTGAACGTTATTTGATCAAAAGTGCGGAATACCTGGAGATGTAATCAACAACTGGTTAATTTCTTGAACTGATTTACTACTTTTTTTAAATGACGAGTAGAAACTAAACATTTTGCTCCATTGGCCATAGTGATCACTCGTTCTTTTTTATTGATTTCTTTCACATTCATCAGATTAACTACATAAGATTGATGGCAACGACAAAATACCTCATACATACTTTCTACTTCTTTGATCTTCCCTATATACTCAATTCTGAGGTTATCTAAATAGACGATCAATTTATGGGGTGTTGGACTAGATTCAAAATAAAATATTTCATCGACATATAACTTTACATCAACTGGACCATTCTTAATCCAAATTTGGGGTCTAGTTTCCAGATTTGTATTCAAATAGCGTTCAACTGCGACGTCAATACATTCCGTCACTCTCTTTTGAAAGGTATCCATATTATCTTTAACGATGTAATCTAATGCTTCGACTTTGTATAAAAAAGTTAAATAGACTAAATCTGTATAAGTTGTCACAAAAATGATTTTTGCTGTTGGGTCGTAATCTCTGATTTTTTTTGCTAACTCGATCCCATTTAAATCCGTTTTTAGATCAATATCCAAAAAATAGATTCCTTCTGTTTTATGTTTTGAAATAAACGACAAGATCATCATTGGATCATCCGTAGCAAATTGGAATTGAACATCATAGTCTTTCATCAATAAATAATTTGTAATCATCCGAGTAAGCTTATTTCGATGAGCAATTTCATCATCACAAACAAATATTTTTAACATTACTAGCCCCTCATTCCACTAATCGTTATGATTTGTATAAAGCGATTGTTTTCAATTTTTGTTTCTAAAAAAACATTCTCGTTCAAATGAACAAGCTCGTCCAGATTCGTTAGACCTAGTCCTTGATTTCCTTTTTTAGTAGTAAAATTCACTTTTTTCAATTCATGTAATTTAGGAATACTCGAACGACATTGATTCATTAAGACAAAAAAACAATTTTTGTCTTCCTCCATAATAGTCAATTCAATTTTTCCCTTTTCTAAAAAGGCTGATTCTTCAATTGCATTATCCAGTATAATCCCTAGCATACGAACAAGTGTGACTGTTGAGATAGCGATATCCGTAATGGGTGTTGGAATCATTACGTTTACTTCGACACCCTTTTGGCTAGCCACGTATAATTTACTCAAAATAATGCTTTTTATCTCTCTAATTTTAAGATTTGAAATCGAAGCAATTGGGAGATTGTTTTCTTCAAAAATCGTTTCAGTAGCTTTGATACTTTGATAAAAATACTTTTGCAGCCCTTCAATATCCTTTGTTTGAATATAATCCTCTATTGAAAACAAAATATTCTTATAATCGTGTTTAAATTTTCGTAATGCAAGATAGTTATTTTCGATCTGTTCACTGTATTCAATCAGGTGACGCATTTCTTTTTGCTGCTCTCGTGTTTCGAATTCTTTTTTCTTGATAAAAAGTAGTACACAATAAATTATGGTAGACATTACACCATAAAGAACCGTAAATAATTCATTACTGATAACTAGGAATCTTGCTAAAACAGAAAAACGATCACTACAAATGTTAATAAAATAAATAATAATCGTAAAAAAAACAACGATGGCCGCTATTTTTAAAGTCGTTTTATCCCTAACAATCTTCGGTATGACCATTTTTTTTAGAAAAACAGTAACGATCCACAAACAACCTGTTCCTAAAACAGCTGTAAAAAAATCGCTGATATCCCACTCTAAAATTTTATATAGATATTTGGCTGTTCCATCAATGAATATGTAGAAAAATAAAATAATCGAAGGATAAAATATCGCTATATCAATGTTTCGATCAATGATATAGATACTTAGACATAACCCAGCCCATAAGATAACTGTCGCAATGATATTGATCCATTGATATAAAGCAATATAAGCGATTACACTAATAAACGAAAACAATTGAAATTTTTTATTTGATAAAAGATTCCTTAGATAACCAAGAGCCATAAAAACAGTGTAAAGCTGACCAATCAAAATTAGGATAAATAAACTTTCTTCATTTAATTTCATTTAAACTTCCCCTAACAACTTAATAATTTTATCTGAATTTTTTATCCATACTTATATAACAATTTATATTAGCGTATTTTGTTTCTCCACTCCCCACAACCAAACAAAATAAAACAATTAGTTATTTGTACACCTAATTTTAATAACGAAAAATAGGAATAAATTTCCCCAACCAATCATGATCTTCGTTGTTATTTGTGATTTTAGCATATTTACTTTAGATTTGGGAGGGTATAAACATGATAATGATACGTTTTTCTCCTTAAAATTTCTGTTATTTATAACTATCGTAAATGTAATCTAAATTAAATATCTTTTTTGCAAATGATATGTTATAATTAATCTATTGCGATAAATATTTTATGCGAGATTTTGATTTGTTTTGATGAAATTTAATCCCACTGGCGTAACTTCAGGGTTACAAGGATGTATTAGTGGTTAGGGAATACATTGTTTAAATGAGAAATAGTCCATTTTTAGTAATAGTTTTACAGCTTTAAAATATAATATGATTCGTTAGAACGCCTTTTCTTTATTGAAAAAGGCGTTTGTCCATCCTTTTATTTATCGTTTATCGATAAATAATTATTGATAATGAACAAACCTCATGCTATACTAATAAAAATTTAGGAGGCATTTTATGAAATCCAAACTGTTCTTTATCCAATTAATCGTTTCTGTTTTTTGTTTTGTTCCCCTTCTCTTGGGAACGCTATTAACTATTCAATTGAGTACAAATCCTACAAATCCATTTAGCAACTGGCAAACTACACTATTTATTCTAGTTCTTTACCTAATCCTTCTAGTGACTTTGTTGCTCAATTTCTTCCTGCTCCGCTTAGTCAAAACCTTCCCTTCAAAGGAAACTTTTACTAAAAAGAGTCTAAAGCTTATCAGTAAAATCCGATCTTGCCTTTTATGTATCACGATCCTTGCATTTGGTATTTTGCCAAAATTTTACCAAATAGCTGATATGAGCGATAGTCCAGGAATCCTACTCATCGCTTTCGTCTTACTCTTTATCCCTTTTTTTATCTACATCCTTTCAAGCATTTTGATTGATTTACTCAAACAAGCCATTTATTTAAAAAATGACTATGATTTAACAGTGTGAGGTGTCGAATGTCTATTATTATCAATTTAGATGTCATGTTAGCCAAGCGAAAAATGAGCGTGACCGAACTGAGTGAAAAAGTAGGTCTTACGATGGCTAATATCTCTATTTTAAAAAATGGTAAAGCAAAAGCGGTTCGGTTTTCTACGCTCGATAAGATTTGCGAAGTTTTAAACTGCCAACCAGGTGATATCCTCGAATATCAAGATAGAAGCCAAATGAGAGAGTAGCTCATTTCTTTAGTTGAGTGACACCAATGAAAGCTAACTACTTTCTAATCAATCTGAAGACCGACAAAAAAGCCCACGTCAGCTGTAATCTAGCTAACGTGGGCTTTTTAATAACTGATTATCTTATTTTTTAGAATTTTTATTTGCTTTTCTTTTTCTCCAAAACAGGATGATTCCCGCTAAACTAACAATCAAGACACCTGATACAGTAAAAACCGTATTTTTTGTTTCATTGGTTTTTGGTAAATTACCATTTTTTGCGCCACTTGTATTGTCTCCATTTGAGTTCTTTTTTTCTGAATCTGTTCCTGTGATCTCTTTATCTTCAGTCATGCTATCTTCTGTACCATCTTCTAAAGCACCATCCGTCCCTTTTTCCACCACTTCATAAGCCGCTTCAGTTTCAGTAGAAAAACCACCATAGGAACGGTCAGCTTTCACGACTAGTTTAGCAACACGATACCCCAAAGAAGAAGTATCGATTTCTGTTTCAGGATCTAATGCAACCGTATAAGCAGTTTTCGGCAGCTCTTTGCCATTGACTTTAACTTCTTTCAAAAGATTTTTAAGGTCCACACGTTTCGTATCGATAACTATTTTCGCTTCTGCTGGTGTCACGGTAAAATCTCCTGTTGGTTCAAACCCATATTCAGTCACATTGTAATACGCATAATTGGAACCATAAGTGTAATTTCGCTCTTCTTCTTCTGCCATCAAGACATTCCCACTTGGATCGGCATGATACACTTTAATTTGATCTCCCACCGAAACTTTTAATGGTTCCCCACTATTGAATCGATTAATCGATTGTTCAATTGTTTGCGTACCGCGAACTTCGTATTTATATTTACTGCTGTTATTTGTAAAAACTTCAATCCCATAGTAAATTTCCATGTCATCATATTCTGTGATACGGTTCGATAAGTCACTTCCGTCTTCTCCCTGTAATGATTGGAGTTTGATTTGTTTGTTTTCTTTTATCAAACTGTAGGCACCTACAGTATCGCCATCTTGATTTTTTAGTTGGATCGTACTTCCCCACTTCACTTCGTAAGGCACTTCCACTTCTGTAGAAGTCACCTCATCTGCGGTAGACAATTTCACTTTTAACATTTTCTGTCCAGTGGTATTTGTATCAAAGTCAGAAACTTGTTCGACATCATATAATGTCGTCTCTAATTTTTGACCATTGAAAGTGACATTTTTAATCAAATCCATTCCATCAATGTCACTGGTATCTTCGCCCAAGGTAAATTCATGCGAAACTGTTTCAGCCTCCATCTCAGTGATGGGAACAAATTCTTGACTGGCCACTTGATAATAGGCGTAGTTGGAACCCGCTGTATAATTTTTCGACAAGTCATCTCGCATCAATAAATTATTCTTCGCCTCTGCATGATAAACTTTAACGATGTCCCCTTCCTCAATCGGTAATGGTTGGCCATTATTAAACCCATTGATCGCCTGCCACACTGTCATATTGCCCGTCACATCATACTGGTATTTTATTTGTTCCGATAATCGAGTAGTCGGATCTAAGCCCATAATATTTTCGACAGTGACACCTGTTTTTTCTTCGGACTGATTTTCTGGATTTCCTACTATTTCGATTCGGTAGTAAGTATCGCGACCAAAGGCACTATTCACATGATCCGATAAAACGGTGGAATCATCCCCTTTGCCAACTTGGATCGTCCACTCTCCGTCTTGTTCCACAATACTATAAGCGCCCACATTCTGGTCATCAAACCCTTTAAGTAAGAAAGTACTTCCCCAAGCCACTTCATAAGGAACATCCAGTTCAATATCTGCTGAGCCATCTTCTGGCTTAAGATTTAATTTGACTTCTCTTTTACCAACAGTAGAGGTGTCCATTTTAGAAAGTTGCGTAATCTTATAATTTTTGCTTTCCACCCGTTCACCATTGATTGTTATATTCGCTAATAGCTGACTCAAGTCTATATTTTGAATGTTTTCCATTAAAGAAAAAACTTTATTTGGTCCTACAGTTTCAATTACCGGCATGGGCTCAAAACCATAAGAAGTTATGCGGTAATTAGCATATGGAGAACCATAGGTATAGTCCTTTTCTATTTCATTTACCAGTAAGACAGAACTACCGTCTGAACGTTGGGGATGATATAGTTTTATGATATCACCTGCTTGGACATTCAATTTTTGTTTCGAGCCAAAATTAGCCATTACCTCTTCTAAAGTCGCATAACCCGGTATCTCTTGCGAGTAAACAGATCGCCCTTCACGCACTATTTCAATGGAATAGTAAAGTGAAGAATCGGTACTAATTGGTGTCTTAAGATCGGTTTTTAATCCTTGGTTAAAGACTAATACCCGATTCGTACTGGAAGTTCCCGCATATAATGAAAAGGCCCCGGCTGATTGTCCATTCTGAGCTTTTATCAAAATAGTTTTCCCCCATTTGACTTCATAGGGAACGTCAAGCTCTTTTGACACCAGCCCATCTTTCGTATCAATACGTACCTTGATCGTTTGTGAACCAGCTACCGAAGTATCGAAATCACTCATTTGTTTGACTGTATATAAATTACTAGCCACTATCGTTCCATTGACCGTAATACTATTGATCAACTTCGATCCATCAACGTTACTGCTGTCTTCACCCAAGGTAAATTCTTGAGGCATCGAATCAGCCGCAACCGCTAAAATTGGTTCCAAGCCATATTCAGTGACTTCATAATACGCATAATCGGAACCCATCGTGTAATCCTTGACTAATTCGTCTTTCATTAATAGATTTTTCCCAACAGAATCGGCATGGTACACTTTGATCACGTCACCTTCATTGACATCCAGCGGTTTTCCCTCGTTGAAACCGTAGATGGATTCACGAATCGACTGATTGCCTATCACTTCATAACGGAACTTGTTAGTTGTCCCCTGTAAAATTTCAATGGAGTAAAAGGTACCTCTGCCAAAGTAGTTATTGACTGGCTCGTCTAATTCTGTACCTTCTACGCCCTGGCTAGCTTTAATCTGCCATTGATCATTACTTTTTAGTAAACTGAATGCACCAACAGTCGATTCTTTCAACCCCTTTAGAACGAAAGTATCACCCCATTTCACTTGATAAGTGACTTCAACTTCTTCAGAGACTAAACCATCTTTTGTGGTAATATTGACTCTCATCGTTTGCTTACCAACTGTTCGAGTATCCCCCCATCGATAAGGTTGATTTTATACTGTTCATTCGAAGTTAATTGATCATTAAGACGTATATTTTTGATGAACTCTTGTGGATTCAATTGGTTGATATCTTCGCCTAAAAAAAATACTCTTGCGCTTTCAGCTGTTATTACGGGAGCTGGGTCTAAACCATACGCTGTTACACGATAACGAGCATTCTCTGTTCCGTATGTAAAATCTTTTTCTTCTTCATCAATCATCACGACCGAGCTATTAGCTGTTTTCCCTGGGTGTGTGATTTGGATGATATCATCTATTTTAACTTCTATTTTATTCTCTTTATCTCCGAAAGCATTCATAATTTCTTGTAAAGTTGCCCGATTTGTTACTTCTTGCGTATAGATCGTTCTCTCATTACGTAAAATATCCAACCGATAATACAGTTTAAATGGATCTTGTAATTTTCCTACCGCCACGTTTAACGGTGATTCTAATCCTTGGCGAATCGAAAGAGCTGCGGAGTCATTATTTGAGTTACTGACATCAAGAGTGAAAGCACCTGCAGAATGGCCATCAATTGAACGCATTAAGATGGTATTGCCCCATAATACGTTGACTGTAGTGGTTCCTGTTCCTTTAATCCAGACACTCGCCTCAGAAGTTTTTTTCTTAACTGTAATGTTTACTTCTTTTTGACCAATAGTCTGAAAATTTGTATCGGTTGTTTCGTCCACGACCAATTCTAGCTCATTAACGTCTACTTTCTCACCTAACAGTGTCACTTCTTCTATATAATTTTTAAAATTTGAACTTAAAGAAGGGTAGGATACTCCTAATATTCGTTCTTCTAATGGTTTTAATTTAACTTCTAAACCTGGATTGGAGATAACTTCAATTTGTACTGCACTATCTGCAGTACGCCCATCTGAGGAGGTCGCTTTCGCCAGACAAGTTTGAACACCCTCTTGATTCATATCAGGGGCTTTGACCCATTCAATTTTATATGTAGACTCTTCATAATGATTCACCACATTAAAATAATCGGCTGCTTTTGGAACAGCACCATATTGTATGACTTTATGTTCTCCTGCTTTTGGTAACATCTCTAGCGGCAAAGGCATAATCGTAATCGGCACAGTGACTTCAAGTGTTCTTCCAGAGTCATCACTGACTACTATTTTCGCTTCTTGCACTCCTGGCTGACTCGTATCAGGAGACGTTTTCCATTCATATTTTACATTTCCTCGAGTATTCTCTACTGACTCAATATATTCTACAGCGTTAGGTACCTCATCACCTTGTTTAAGCGTATGTACGCTATCTTTTATTGAAGCTTTCAATTTCCCAATACTTGCTTCTGCATCAGGAAAATCTACTGAAAAATCAATTGCATCATATTCTTTAACTATCCCATAAAAGTAAGTAGGTTTATAAGCGATTTCCATAGGGAAAATCTCGGGTTGGTTTGGCGCAATTTTCAGACGAGTGAATGTAACCTGATAACCCCAAGTATTTAATTGAACCAATTTCATTCGCCAATTTCCGCTTTTTGAATCTACACTAAAATGTTTACCTTCTGGAATAGTTCCATTATGTGGTGCCCCTTGAGGTAATAAATATATTGTGTCATTCTTTATCAGAATGCCATCACGAGGGAGATCAGGGTCATAAGCTGGTTCCATAAGACCTATCTGATTGCTATACTCAAAGTCTGAAACAAGTATATATTTTAAATTTACTTGTTCATCTACTTTATAATTTAAGTTAATCTCATCTACTGTAAATCTTATCCTAACATTCAAATATTTTTCTAAATACGAAGAAGCTGTCTTCCTAAGTTCTCCACGTTGATAACTGGTTAGCACAGAGTCTCTAGAAGAAATTGTTGTATTTTTTTGATCATCTTCTGAATCTACTAGGTTATTATTATCTGCTTTTTCACTTGTTTTTTTTCTTTTCCCTGATTTGTTTTTTCAGTTCTTTTTGATTTTTGACTTATAGATCTGTTTTCATTTGTAGGCAACATCGAACCTGCTCCCACGATAGTCCCACTATTCGTTTGACCGAGTATCAATGCAAAAATCAACGCACTTTTCAATAATCTTTTTTTATCTTTCAACATAATCCTCCCTTGATTACTCTATTAAGAAAAAATTTTTCTTTCATCAAGAAGCATATAAGGAATTATTTTATCGTACAATGTCATATTTTACCAACAAACCAGGAAAAATGGACTTACTTAAAATCGTTATTTTTTAAATTGTACTATAAATGTAAAAGGAAATGAAAAAAACTGATATTTATGGGATTGATGAATCATCATTGATTTTTCCGTTTCATTTCAGATAGTAAAAACGCTGATTAATACTGATATTACAATAAAATTTACTTTAGATAGAATTGACCCACTCTCTAGATGTGGTTAATGAATAAATTTCAACAGGACGATTATCGTAGTAACTTGAAACCGACATGTACGTTTAGTTAAGCAGACATCATTTTTAATTTTGTTATAATAACTATAATTTTCGTTATACATACAGTAAAATCGTTGAAAAGCTATTTTCCAAAGCTTACCAAAGAATTTTTTTCGGATATTGATAGACGATAGCTGTTATCCTCAGACTTGTATAGAGCTTTATTTGTGCAAATGGTAAGCTCAGTGCCAAAAAAGCACTCATCAGAAGTTTTACGACAACTAATGAGTGCTTTATTTATTTCAATAGGATTATACTACTTTTTTGGTTCTTCTTTTGGTTTTTTCTTTTTCCAAAACAGAAACATTCCTACCAAACTAATTAGTACGGTGCCTAATAAAGGAAACATTGCATTTTTGGTTTCATTGGTTTTTGGTAAGTTACCACCGTTTGCTTCTTCTGTTCCTTCACCTTCCGCGTTGGTCTCTTCTTCTGTATTTCCTTCCCCTGAACTTTCTCCTAACGCTCCTGGTGTTCCTTCTTTCACCACCTCATAAGTCGCTTCAGTTTCAGTAGAAAATCCACCGTAAGAGCGGTCAACTTTGACCACTAATTTAGCGACACGATTTCCTAAACTTGAAGTATCGATTTCGGTTTCAGGATCCAATTTCACGGTATAAGCGTTTTTCGGTACTTCTTTCCCGTTGACTTTCACTTCTTTCAGGAGATCTTTAAGGTCCACTTGTTTGGTATTGATGATTATTTTTGCTTCTGCCGGTGTCACGGTAAAATCTCCTGTTGGTTCAAAGCCGTATTCGGTCACATTATAATACGCATAATTGGAACCATAGGTATAATTTTGCTCCGTTTCTTCTGCCATCAAGACATTCCCGCTTGGATCCGTATGATACACTTTGATTTGATCCCCTGCAGAAACTTTTAATGGCTCCCCACTATTGAATCGTTCGATCGCTTGGGCAATCGTTTGTGTGCCTCGCACTTCGTATTTATATTTACTAGTGTTATTTGTAAAGACTTCGATCCCATAATACACATCTGCATCGTTGGCTTCAGTGACTCGACTAGCTAAGTTCGTTCCTTCTTTTCCTTGTAACGCCTGGAGTTTCAATTGTTTTTTGTCTTTTGTTAAGCCGAAAGTACCAACGGTTTCACCTTTTTTATTTTTGAGCTGGATCGTACTCCCCCATTTGACTTCGTAAGGTACTTCCACATCCGTAGAAGTGACACCATCTGCGGTAGACAATTTCACCGTTAACATCTTCGCTCCAGCGGTATTCGTATCAAAGTCAGAAACTTGTTCAACATCATATAATGTCGTATCTAATTTTTGACCATTGAAAGTAACATTTTTGATCAAATCCATTCCATCAATATCACTGGCATCTTCGCCTAATGTCAATTCTTGTGAAATTGTTTCAGCTTTCATCTCAGTGATCGGTTCAAATTCTTGATTGGCTACTTGATAATAGGCATAATTTGAACCCGCTGTATAATTTTTCGTCAAGTCATCTCGCATCAATAAATTATTCTTCGCCTCTGCATGATAAACTTTTACGATATCCCCTTCTTCAATTGACAACGGCTGTCCATTATTAAACACGTTAATGGCCTGACCCACAGTCATGTTTCCAGTCACATCATACTGGTATTTTATTTGTTCCGATAATCGAGTCGTCGGATCTAAGCCCATAATATTTTCAACGGTTACACCAGAACCTTCCTTCGGTTGATTTTCTGAACTTGCTACTACCTCGATCCGATAGTAAATATCGCGACCAAAAATGTTATTCACATGATTGGTTAAGACGGTGGAATCATCCCCTTTGCCAGCTTGGATCGTCCACTCTCCGTCTTGTTCCACAATACTATAAGCGCCCACATTCTGGTCATCTAACCCTTTAAGCAAGAAGGTACTTCCCCAAACCACTTCGTAAGGAACATCCAATTCGATATCTGCTGTCTCATCCGCTGTCCTCAGTTTTAATCTGACTTCCTTTTTGCCCACAGTTGCGGTATCTAATTCAGAAAGTTTCTCCACTGTATAGTCTTCATTCGTAACGATTTCGCCGTTGATCGATACTTGTGCTAACAACTGACTCAAGTCCGTCGTTTTAGTATTCTCCTTTAATGAGAATGCTTTGTTGGAGCCAACAGCTTCAATCACTGACATCGGCTCAAAACCATAGGAGGTTACTCGATAGTAGGCATATTGAGAGCCATAGGTATAATCTTCTTCCATTTCATCTACCATTAACACTGAACTACCTTCTGAACGTTGTGGATGATACATTTTAACGACATCACCAGCTTGGACATTTAACGTTTGTTTCGTCCCGAAATTGTCCATTACCTGTTGGAGAGAAGCACGTCCCGGTACCTCTTGTAGATAAACAGAACGACC
The DNA here is from genome assembly GCF_050530455.1 of Enterococcus sp. DIV1208. NCBI lineage: Bacteria > Bacillati > Bacillota > Bacilli > Lactobacillales > Enterococcaceae > Enterococcus > Enterococcus sp. DIV1208. The sequence continues at coordinate 1,443,348 of NZ_CP172887.1, forward strand.
ATCTCGCAATACTTCAATGGAATAATAAAGTGAAGAATCGGTACTAATCGGCGCATTGAGATCGGTTTTTAATCCTTGGTTTAAGACTAATACACGATTCGTACTGGAAGTCCCAGAATGTAATGAAAAGGCTCCGGCTGATTGACCATTTTGAGCTTTCATCAAAATCGTATCGTTCCATTTAACTTCATAAGGAACCTCGATTTCTTTTGAAACGAGTCCATCTTTCGTATCAATACGCACGTTGATCGTTTGTGATCCTGCCACCGAAGTATCAAAATCACTCATTTGTTTGACTGTATATTGATTACTTCCCACTGCCGTTCCATTAATCGTAATGCTATTGATCAACTTCGCACCATCAACGTTACTACTATCTTCACCTAAGATAAATTCTTGAGCCATCGAATCAGCCACAACCGCTAAAATCGGTTCCAAGCCATGGTCAGTGACTTCATAATAGGCATAATTGGAACCAATCGTATAGTCCTTGACTAATTCATCTTTCATTAAAAGATTTTTCCCAAGAGGATCGGCATGATACACTTTGATCACGTCGCCATTACTGACCGTCAACGGTTGCCCATTATTGAATCCCTGAATGGATTCACGAATCGACTGATTACCTGCCACTTCATAACGGAACTTGCTGGTAGCTCCTTGTAAAACTTCGATAGAATAGTAGGTATCACGCCCAAAATAATTATCCACCGGATCATTTAAGTTTGTGCCGTCCACTCCTTGAGAAGCTTGGATTTGCCATTGATTTTGATTCTTCAATAAACTAAACGCACCAACTGTCGCCTCTTTCAAACCTTTAATAACAAAAGTGTCTCCCCACTTCACTTGGTAAGAAATCTCAATGATTTCAGAAGCCAGTTTATCTTTTGTCGTGACTTTGACCCGCGTATTTCGTTTACCGATCGTGCTGGTATCAAACTCATCAAGAGGTTCTACTGTATAAAATTCATTGTCCGCTACCCCACCGTTGATCCGCACATTTTTTACTAGTTCATTCAAATTCGTTTGCTTCACGTCTTCGCCTAAAACGAACGCTTTTTCCGCACTTTCTGCCGTCATGACAGGTGCTGGATCAAACCCATAAGGAGTCACGCGGTAACGAGCGATCTCCGTACCATACGTAAAATCATTTTCTTTTTCCTTAATCATCACAACCGAAGCATTAGGTGTCTTGCTTGGATATGTGATTTGGATAATATCATTCATTTGTACCGTAGTGTTGTTATTAGCATCTCCATAATCATTCATGATTTCTTGTAACGTGGCACGTTTCGGCACCTCTTGTTTGTAAATTTCATTGCCATTACGCAAGATTTCCAAACGATAATAAAGACCAAATGGATCGGTCATATCGCCAACTCCTTCATTTAAAGGAGACGCAATGCCCTGACGAATCGATAGCGTAGCTGGGGCATTATTAGAATTGCTACCATCTAACGCAAAAGCTCCGGCGGAATAGCCATCAACCGAACGTATTAAGATGGTATTACCCCATAGTACGTTCACGGTAGTAGTTCCAGATCCTTTAATCATAACATTAGAATTAGGATGCTTCGCTTGCACAGTGATGCGTACTTCATGGGTACCAACCGATTGAAATTCAGTCTTGGACGATTCGTTCGCAACAAACTCAAGATCATCAATCGCTACAGGTTCCCCTAACAGTGTTGCCTCTTCAATATAGTTTTTAAACGTATTGGCTAACGTATCAGACGACTCCACCAAGGTTACGGTACGATCCTCAATCGGTTTTAATTTTAGTTGTAACTCAGGATGTGGCAGCACTCTCATGGTTATTGATTTCGTTATTTCTCGGTTATCAGAGGTTCTTACTGTAGCTTCCCACTTATGTATTCCTGCTGTCATTGTATTTGGGTTATTAGACCATTGAAGCGTATAGGATCCTTCCGTGGTTACCTCAAAATAATCATTGACATCTGGCAAAAGAGAATATTGATAGATTTCACCTGCTTCCTTTTTTACTGTGAGCAGAGATTTAACTGTCATCGTAAATGTTAGTTCTTTTGACCGACCTGTTTCATCTTCCACTAATACTTTAACGTTTTGATTTCCTAGTTTATTTGTATCTGGTTTTGTTATCCATGTATAAGTCACTTTTCCAAGGCTATCTTTCACCTCTACATAATCTTCTGGTTTAGGAGAGCTCTTTTCTTCGACCACATGAGGACCATCTTTTACCTCTGCCTTAAGCGTTCCTTTACTTTTAGGAAAATCAACGTTAAACGTCATCGGAACATAACGAGTAGTATAAGCTACCCCATAATCATGATTGATATTACTATAAGGGAACTTACTTACTTTGAATACTTCTTTTTGAGGAATAGCTACTTTTAGTCGCGTAAAGGTAACATATAAATTATTATCTGAAGGTGCTACATAATAAAGTCCATTAGCTTGATCAGACGTTGTAATTTTCATTTGCCAATTTCCACTTTCTGATTCACTAGTAACATAAAACAAGGCATATGTACCTCTTAAAATATTTAGAAGAGTGACTCTATAATTACTAGAGTTTTCCCAGTTCTCCCAGAAATCACTGAACTCACTAGAAATGATTTCAGCTCCATTCGTATTCCCACCTAGAAAGACGCCAGGAATTTTATAAGTAATTGTATCGCCTACTTTAAAATCATCTGTCGAATTATCTATCATAAGATTCAACTTTTTAGAAAGAAATTCATTTACAGCTTTTCCAATTTCTTTTTCTGAGTCAGTAGATGCCGCTATAATGTCAGCTCCAACATGTATTGGTAATTCAAATGTCGGATTAGCAAAACTTTCAATTGAACTTTTTATTTTATTACTTTCTGTTGAATCAGCAACTTTTTTGTCTTTCTCGGTGTTTTTTTCCTTCGTGCGTTTCTCGTCTTTTTTTACTTCTTTCTTGGTCGTAGTTTTCTTTTCATTCATTTTTGACATTTTCTTGACATCAATACTTTCAACTGAGCTTAACATCGAAACAGCTTCAACAACTGTCCCGCTGGTTTGTCCAAGCGCTAGCGCTAATATTAATGTACTATGTAATAACTTTTTTCTGGTTTTCAATGTACTCCTCCTTTTAAGGCTATATCTTTAAATGGCAATAGAAAAGTAATGTCTGTTTTCTCATAAGAAAGACTCCTTTTTATGCCATACTTATGTTTGATTTCTTCCTTTGTTTCTGCCAATGTAGTAAAGTTAAAACGTTATGTTTCTTAAGTTTTTTTTCTTTTCTCCCAATTCGCCCCTTTTACGTTTATTTTTATGGAAAAACTTCAATAAAACCCTACTTCTTAAGTTTAATGTGAATCACAAGAATATGTAATGTCACTTTTTCACAATGGACAAACACTAAAAGACAGAAGCTGTTTTTGTTATGTAAAACATTTTACTTACCATTAAAAAAGGAGCCTTAGCCAAAAATAGAAGAGACCGAGACAAAAACTTGTCTCGATCTCTTCTATTGACTCTATAAATAAACTAATTTTTAGTTGCTTCGCTTTCAACTACTTAGCGACTGAACGAACAGCTAATTCGTGCTTGAATCAGTTGATTATTGGTTATTTTCTTTTTGTTGCTCAATTGCTGATTTGGCTTTTTCCGTTTGTTCAGATGCAAATTCTCCTGTGGCTTTTGCCGCATTTGTCAATTTATCTTGAACTGTTTCACTGTTTGCTTCATATTCTTCTTTTGTCTTAATGTCGACAACATCGACATTGACTTCAATGACATCTAGATGTGTCATTTCATGAACTTCTTTGGCAATGATTTTTTTGATTTGTTGGTAAATTTCTTCGATGTCTTTGCCGTATTCAACAACGATCTTAAGATCAACAGCGACTTGTTTTTTCCCAACTTCCGTGTCAATACCGGCTGTTACATTATCAGTGTTGACTAATTTTTCTGCCACGTTAGAGAAGAAGCCACCATCAGCTGTTAATAATCCATCCACTTTTTCTAAGGAGATGCCTATGATTTTTTGAATGACCTTATCTTCATATGTCACATCACCATTCATAGATTCACCGTTTTCCGTTGTGTTTTTTGGATCTTTTGCTGGGGCTTCTGGCTTAGGTGGTGTATGCCCTGGCATTGGAGGTTTTGGCTGATCTCCATGATGTTCTTGTGGTTTACTAGAATTTTCATGTTTCCCTTGTTGTCCTGATTGTCCTTCGTTTTCTTTTTTATCATGAGCCACTTTGTTTTCAACGTTGGGTACAACCGGATCTGGATGTGCTGAAACGGGTGCTGTTTTATCTTTAGCATCATGAACACCATTTGCATTGTTCGGTGTCGTTGGATCTGGATGTGCAGATACTGGTTTGTTTTGGTTGTTTGTTTTGTTGTTATCCATAATAGAATTTCCTCCTAAGATTTATGATCAAAAATTTTTGTTTGTTTTAAATACATTCCGACCGCCACGCCAATGATCGCCATAAGGATCAGCAATAAGGTTTTAAAGAATCCCACTGTAATCAATAGTACGGCGAGAATCAACCCAATTGCCCCGCAAATGATCGGAAGCTTATAAGCAGCAAAAAGTTCATTCATTTGTGCCCCTCCTTATTCCACACGAGCGTGTTCGTTTGTTTGATATTTATTGGTAGGTGCTTGGTAACCTGTATACTTCACCGACACTTTTACTTGCTCATCTGTGCCGAGTAACTGTTTCACTTCTTTTTCGATTTCATCCATCAATATTCTTGTTTTCCCGATCAATGAAGAAGTCCGTTTTAATTCACCTTTAACTGTAACTGCGATCTTATTTTTTGTGGCTTTGATATTAACCTTAGGTGAGTGAATGAATTCATCTTCATTTAAGTGTGAACGAACCATACCTTCAATCGCTTTTTTATCTAACGTTAATTCGCCGTCCCCTTTTTTCAATAAGAAGGTTCCAATCGTTTTCGGATAAAAAATGACGATCAATAATGCAATAATTAGTAGAATCGCTAAGCCGACTGCTACCCAAAAAATATATTGCTGCATATAGTAATTCGTTATTGTAAAGAAACGGAATCGTTCAAGCATCAATGGTAAAGGATAGACCGCACTGATCAAGACGACAAATAGTAGAATAGACAAAAGTAGCAGAGAAAAAATGACACCAATTGTTTTAGTCCCTTTATTCATCCTGGCACCTCCCATTTTTTATAAGTTGATAGCTTCCCCACCAGTTACACCATAAATTTGTGCAGTAACGTAGCTCGCTTTATTTGAAGCTAAGAAAACGTAAACTGGAGCTAATTCTACTGGTTGGCCGGCACGTTCAAGCAAGCTTTGTTGGCCAAATTCAGGAATAGAATCTTCCGGTTGTCCTTCGTCTAACTGTAGTGGTGTCCAAATAGGACCAGGAGCTACTCCATTAACACGAATGCCTTTTGGTGCTAATTGTTTTGCTAAGCCAATTGTAAAGTTTGCAATAGCTGCTTTCGTGGAAGCGTAATCTAAAAGATGTTCACTTGGATTGAACGCTTGAACAGAAGTAGTGTTGATAATTGCCCCTCCTGCTGGAATATGCGGAACCGCCTCTTTAACAATCGCAAACATCGCTAAGATATTCACCATGAAGGTATCTTTCACTTGTTCTAATGGAATTTCTTCAATAGCCGGGCAAGAGATTTGTTGTCCCGCATTTAATACTAATGTATCTAAGCCACCTAATTCACTGACAACTTTTTCAACGATTTCTTTAGGCGCTGTTTCGTCTCTAAGATCATATGGTAGTAAGACAACTTTTCGTCCTGCTTTTTCAATATAGGAAGCTACTTGTTTGGCATCTTCTTCTTCTCCTGGGAAAAAGTGCAAGCCGATATCTGCCCCTTCTCTTGCAAAAGCAATAGCTGCCGCGCGCCCGATCCCTGAGTCTCCGCCAGTAATCAGAACACGGCGATTTTCTAGTTGATTTGATCCTTCATAAGATTCTTCTCCACAGTCAGGAACTGGTTGCATTTCTTTTTGTAATGCTGGTGTATCCTGGTCTTGTTTAGGAAATTCCTCAGTATGGTAAAGTTTACGTGGATCAATTAATTTTGGTTCTGTCATGTGTATCCTCCTCATAGTTTGGTAATTTTTTATTTTGTATAATCTTTTCGGTAAAGATGGTAGCCTACAGCTCCTGCAACAACGATCGAGCCAAAGATAACTAATAAAAAGGCTAAGCCAGAGCTTTTACCAGGTAATCCGCCAGTATTCATCCCCCAAATCCCTGCAATCAATGCTGGAACAGAGATCACTAATGCCGCCGAATCAAGATATTTCATTAAATGATTCAAATGATTGTCCATCATTCCATTAAAAAGATCCCCAATACTTTCTAACAAGTCACGATAGATCAAAATCATTTTTTCTGTTTGTCTTTGTCTCAATTGGATGTCATAAAGTAGACGAGCATCAGCTAATTTCTCAACAAAATCTTCTGATTGCCATAAGGTATCTAAAGTCTCTTTTTGATCTCTCAACGTATGGTCAATATAAACAATGTCCCGTTCTAAATCCGCTTGCTTATATAGTTCTTCGTTTTCCGTCGTTTTACGCGCTTCTTGATCGAGGGAATCAATCCTCTTTTTCATTTCTGTTAGTTCTTTCACGTAATGGGTATAGATGTTCAAGACAGAATATGCAATAAGTGTTTCAAAAGAATTGATCTTATTCCCATGTTTTGCTAATACTCGATCAAAAAAGTCCGTTTTTTTATCGATACAACTAATCAATAACTCATCCGAATAAATAAACGAAATAGGCATTAATCGATTCTCGATTTTCTGCTCCTGGTTGGACAAATTCAGTAGCACTAAGGAAATCGGATGGTTCAAATTCGTCCCCACAAGCTCTTCAATTCTTGAAACTTCTTCTGGTAGAGAAGTTCCAACAAAGATATCTTTTGGTAAACGATACTTTTCAATCACCTGTTCGATTTCCTTAGTGTCACTACTGTCGATCACGAGCCAATTATAGTTGTTTTTGTCTGTCGTTATTACTTTCTCTTTTCCAATAAAGTAATAGTCCAGCATGATCAATCTCCCTTTCTACAAAGGATGTTAGCTAAAGAAACAGTTGCTTAATTTAATGTTACGATCCGAGACAACAATCTCATTTTCTAAAGAGAAACTGTTTAATTGGTGGTCATATGCAAGATTCAAATGTCTACCTAAATAAGATTGCTCTAATTTAGATGTGTAGATTTCCAGAGTGGGATGTTCGATTTTATTGACGTATTTCCCAAATTCTACAAAGAAAGGAATAATCTGGAAAAAACTGCCTTTTGCACAAGCCCCTTTATCTCTTAAAAACGGATCTGAAGAATCAATCAATGCCAAAGCAATTTTTGAATCTTTTCCTACTTTTTTTGTCAATGCCTCCATCGCATGTTTTGTCATCGTGATTTCCATCATCATCATCTCCTTCAGATTATATATAAGTTACGACATTTTTCCTCAGCGGCTCACTTCTGTGTTACGATTGATTCTGGCATAAAGTGGATATTTAGGAAATTTTGCGACACAACGGAAAGCTGTCATGTTTGCATATTTATCGTAGTATTTTTTAGTTGGCCCTTCAAAATCTTTACTCCATGGTTTAACATGACCAGAGAAGTGGATGATCGATGGATCTTTACGTGTTTCTTCGTATTCCTTTTCTCCTTGTGGCGTTGGATGTTGCTTCGCTTTTGCCATGATATACCCTTGAGCATTCCATTTTGGATGTAATGGAATCCAACGATCATGTAAAATTGCATTTAACGCATCTTGATCGTGGAAACGTAATTTTTCAGGATTTTCTTCAATGAATGTTAGAACTTTTTTAGTAATGTCTTGTTCTAACCATTTTTCAACATTGATGAGCATCAATCCAGAATTAAAGTAGCGTGTTGATTTTGCTGGGATCTCCATTTTTTCTAATCGTTGGTGGAAACCAGCATCTTCTACGGCGGCCAAGATCGCACCGTTAAATTCAAGATCCCATAATGGTGTAACATCTTTTACGGTAATCATGTCACAGTCCATATATAAAAGACGTTCGACATTTTTTCCTCTAAATAACTCAGGAATAGCAATACGATAGTAAGCAGTTTCCGGAATACGATCACTTGTTACTACATTTTCAAAGAATTTTTTGTTGATCTTCAAGAATTCCACCTCTGTATTCATACGAGAATTCTTAACAGAGAAACGTAATAATTGTTTGCTTTCATTATCAATGTTGTCATCAATGACATAAAATCGTACAAAAACTTTTGGATCACTATTTTCTAATACTGAAACGAATAGCGCCGCTAGATGAGGCACAAATTTGGTATTACAACTTGATACGATTGCGATTTCTTTTCTTCTATTCATTTACCTCTCCCACTTTCTTTAAAACGCTATGCGCTAATTTTTTTAAATAGACATTTGTATATGGATGATCTTTTAACGTATTCCATGGTTTGTCATGCCCTGTGAAATGAACGATCGACGGCGATTCATTTCCTGCTTTGTATAATTTTTCATACGCAGCATCTGGAGCAGGATGACGTTCAAAAATCAAGGAAGTCTGCATATTCCATTTTGGTTCTAATTGCTCCCAGTCTTCATAAAGAACTGCATTTAAAGCATCTTGATCATGGTAAATAATTCGATCACCATTTTCTTTTAAATAATTGATTGTTTTTTCAGTGATCATTTTTTCATTCCAACGATCAATGTCGATAACCATCACGCCAGAATTAAAATAATAAGCATCTGATTCAATTCCTAACCGTTTCAAAGCTTTCGTTTGACCTGGATCGATGACAGCTCCAATCGTTTTACCATTTAATGGTTGATCATATAAATGAACGATGTCATCCAGTACTAAAATATCTGAATCTAAATAAAGCACTTTTTTATAGTCGTATTTAGCTAAGATCTTAGGTAAAGATATTCTTAAGTATGCTGTAGTAGTAATATGGTCACTTACTAGGAAATCTTCGTAGACATCTTTATCAACTGTTAAAAATTGAATCGTTGCATTGTCTGAATGTTTTTTAACCGTTTGTCTAAGTCCTTCTTTGCTATATTCAGAAATACCGTCGTCAATGACATAAAAATAAATGTGTCTTGTTTTAGTGGAGTTTTCCAGTACAGTGGCAATCATCACGCTTAAGTAAGGAGCGTAATTTTCATCTGAAGCAGTTACTACCGGAACGATACCTTGTTTCATCTCCATTAAAATCACTCCTTTTTCTAATCTTTTTCTAACCTTTTCTATATCCAGAATATGCCTCAATAAACTTTAAAGCAAAAGATATGCTTCATTTTCATTGAATAATTCATAAAAATAAACCTTTTTTATCGAATTGAAAACGTTAACTTAATCGTTTTTCTGCCTATTTATTCAATTATAGGATTTGAAATACTACCTATATATGTCGAATGAAAACTAAGAATATTTTTTGAAAAAATTCAAAAACACAAAGCATTTTATTTTTATTTTAGGAAATTCTCATTTAACCTTAGAGTAAGCAATAGATAAAGGGAGCGAATAATATGAAATTAGCAGCAATTGATTTAGATGGTACTTTACTCGATCGGGATGGAAAGATACCAAAAGAAAACATCGAGGCACTTCAAAACTTTGATCGACATGGTGGGATCGTCACGATTGCGACTGGTAGAAATAGCATCTCTGCTAAAGATGTATTTGAAGAACTTGGGATCGGCGGCTATTTGATTTCATCTAATGGTTCTTTCGTGGCAAAGATGATGAAAGGCGAGATCCTTCACGTATTGAAACGTTCTAAAATTGAGCTTGCTACCCTTAAACGGGCCTTCTTCTTAGCACAAGAGGCAAAAATATCAATTATTGCTAGTCGAGAAACTCAAGATGATCAATTAACCTTTGATGAGTCAAATTTGGTGAAAGATGATCCCTACTACCAACATTTCAATTTACAAAATCAGACATTTGCTGAAATCACTAAGTTATTAGAAGATCCATCTGTCAGCTATTTAAAATTGGCATTAACAGATAAAGATGAATCAAAATTGCAAAAACTGCAACAAGATTTAAAAAGTGAAGGGATTGATTCCGTCTTTTCAGACCCCCATTTTTTGGAAATCACACCTAAAAATGTAACAAAGGCTCACTCATTAATCTTTTTAGCTGAGACCTTGGAAATCGATCCTCATGAGATCGTTGCCTTTGGTGATCAGGAAAATGATATTGCGATGCTAAAAGTCAGTGGAACAAGTATTGCGATGGGAAATGCACAGAAACAGGTAAAAAATATTGCGGATGAAGTAACCAAAACAAATGAAGAAGCTGGTGTAGCGTATATTATCAACAATTATTATTAAGGTTTAAGGAGGGAGACAAAATTGTTAGTAATCGTCGATATGCAAAATCATATTCTAGATCCTGAGAGTAAATATTATGTTCAGCACGCAGATAAGTTAATCAAACAAATCCACTCACGTTTAGAAGCTGCACGTAAAAAAAACGAATATATTCTTTTTACCAGAGATATACCAGTCGAGCGAAAAGAGCAGGATGAAGAAGGCGAAGATTTGCAAATCATTCCTACACTTGCTCCTAAAGAAAATGAAAAAGTCGTCAAGAAATACTACTTCACGATGCCACCGGAAAGCTTACTTGAGATTAAACAAGAAGCTTTTGACCAAGATGAAAAAGAAAAGCACATTGAAGTCGTTGGTACAGAAACGAATCTCTGTGTCTTATCGAATACCATTGCTTTACAAAGCGTATTTCCAGAAGCTGATTTTTTAGTGGATACAGCTTTTGTTTCTGAAAACAAGCATGGCGATCAAGCGCTAAAACTACTCAAAGATTTTAATGTTGAGTTGAAGTAACCGAAAATAAAACGCCCACAACATTTAACTTTGTGGGCGTTTTATTTCGTTATTTACTAAAGGCTTTTCTTTGTTCGTACTATCTATTTCCTAAAATTTGTATTGATCGTTCCCTCACTTTGTGGAAAGTAACGGTTAGGATTTTTTTACTACTAAACTTCCTATAGCGTTTATAAAAAATATCAAATGAGGTTCCCCATCTCCAATAAACAATAGTTGAAACGTCAGTTATTAGTCATTTCTAAAAGCATGCAACTTTTTAAAATAAAAAAACAATGATTATCTAATCATTGTTTAAAGAAACGAGCGCTTTAATATGTACCCTGTAGGACTCGAACCTATGACCGGACGGTTATGAGCCGTCAGCTCTAACCAACTGAGCTAAGGGTACAGTAAAAATTTCAAGATATAAAAATAACTTATATCTACTATAGCATGAATAAAAATCCGAAACAAGCTTAATTAATAAAAATCCAAAAGTATTCCATTAAATAACAAATATTTTATTTTGATCAGACGATTTCCAGCTCTTCCCCTCCCTCTTCACCACAAATGCTCTATCACTTGGTATATGAATTGCTTGAATCATTTGTTTTTTCAAACACGTAGCATATTATTTGTTCTGTTACTCGGAACGTGCTATCTTGTATTTGGGTTGTTTTTTTATTCTTATGATTATTTAAGTCGTAATCACTTTTCGAAGTGTTTTCCACCTCTTAGTGTAAGTGGTTGTTCGTTGTTAACCTACGACTGAAAATCAATGATTATTTAAATACGAAATCTATAGGAGTTAGTACTATGATAACATTGAGTCGACTTATTTTTTTTATTCCTACCTTAATTCTTATCCCTATTATTTGTTACTTAATCAACTGGAACAAGGAACGCTTAATTTTAGCGTTTTTTACGTTACCAGCAATCTTTTTTTCATATAAAATCTTAAATTATCAGTATTTTGAACCAGACCAATTATTCGTGGCAGAACTGATTGATTTGATTCTAGCCTTGTTATTACCAATTGCTTATTTGGTTTATTTAAATAGAAAGCATTGATCGATGAATTTATTTGAATGACAAAAGGAGCGAATTTATGAGTATTGAAGAAGCGATTTTATTAGATACACTACGCTGTCGGCTGGATTATCTCCGAAAAAAAAGAATTTAACCGTTAAGGAAGTGGCTGAACAAACCTCACTCCCGTTGGAAACTTATCTACAATTAGAACAGGGAAAACGTTGTCCGAGCGCTATCGATCTAATTTTTATTGCGGATTTTTATAATGTATCTGTTGACTATTTGATCGGACGATCAGAAAAACCAGACCGCGTAAATTAAACCATCTAATCTAAATGAAAGAGAGTGAGTAAATGCGCTTATGGCATGAAGAATTAATCCCTTTGCTTCCTAGAAAACAATTATTAGGTCAACATAGAGAATGTTGTGCATTAAGAGGTAATGGTTGGGGAAGAAAGCATGCAACAGTTGATTATGTCTTCCAACATTCCCCTTACAAGCTTTATCAGTATCACCAACTTATTCTTACTGAAATGAAAAATCGCCATTATCTTCCTTCTCCAGAATGGTCTGTCCCGGAGTACCGTGGGAAAGCCTGTGATCCTTATACTAATCTTTCTCCTCAAAAACAAACTTCACCTATTTATCCTGAGCATGACGAGGACTACCTGATGATCTGTTTAACAAACCTTAAACAAAAAGGAATTGATTTAATCCATATAAAAGCTATGGATTCTTAAAAGTTCATCAGATTTTCCTCATTTATTGATTCAAATAAACGCAATGAATATGAGAGTATGAACCTTTTCTCACTCTCATATTCATTATATTAGGATTCATTTAAACTGTCTGACTGACACATTCATTCGTCGATCACGATTCTTCGCTATTGAATAGGGAGAGGCCCGTATCCCTTCCTCAATAGTATTCACTTGAGCGGCAGAGCAGCATTTTTCTTTACTAAGAAAAAACAAAAAAACTACTCTAATGAAAGAGTAGTTTTTATTATGACAGTATTAACCTTTTACGATGTTTACTGCTTGAGGGCCACGTTGACCGTCTTCAATATCAAAAGTCACTGCTTGACCTTCGTCTAATGTTTTGAAACCGTCACCTTGGATAGCTGAGAAATGTGCAAAAACATCATTTCCATCTTCAGCAGTGATAAATCCAAAACCTTTGTCTGCGTTAAACCATTTTACTGTACCGTTATTCATATATATTTCCTCCTAATACGTATCAACGTACGATTTTATTGCAATAAATTATTGATAGGCAAAAGGAGTCATAAACTAAAATAGTTAGCTCAAATTACGTTTCAAAATAGATTACTTACTTAATATAGCATAGATAAATGAGAAACACAAGAATAAACCTCTACTTTTTTTATAGTTTTTTAATTAAAGCGAATAGGCTATTTCTATCCTGTTTATCTTATCTTCTATATAAAGTTAAACAATCCTTAATTAGCAAAGTTTTCTTCTTTATGCTATAATAATAAATGGAATTTCGTTATCAACGTTTCGTTGCCTTTCGCAAGAATTTAAGAAAGGAGAATGATTATGACATTCTATAACAAAGACTTACAATATCGTGTAACTCTAAATACTGATTTGAATCTATTTGTGGTATTTGATAAAACAAATGAAAATCGAGTAGCCACTGGAGTGACGATTGAACAAGCAGTGCAAGAATTGAAAAAATCCGCATAGGAGTGAAAACCCCAAATGAACGATTACAGTTCTAGTTCACTTTAAAAGCACCTATTCATTCAATGGTAGGTGCTTTTTTGTCGTCTATTTACCTCACTTTATTCAGTTCTCTCCTTAACTTATTCCGCCATTAATGAGTATACAATTAAAAATTGGACAAGGTAATACAAAACTCTTTGTCGGTTATATACTACGTGCTATTATCTAAATTATGCAAAGGCTGTATAAGGATGGGTCATATGATTACGATGAGTAAATTACTGTTTGGATCCCTTTTATTGGTATTATTCTTTTTTTGTCTCTTTATACAAAATGGAACAAATATGACATACTAATGCTTCTCTCCTCTTTTCCGTCTATCTATTTTATGATCCAAATTTTAGAATATTCCTATAGTCAACCTGTTCAATTATTCGATTTCTATCTTAAAGGACTCGCTTTTTCCACCATCTTCTATTCCATTCTTGTTTTCATTATTATCAAAAAGAAGAAATAGCTCACTTGTTTTAATGACAAGAATATTATTTTTCACTTTTTAAAATCTGTAACTACTGGCATTCTAACAGAGAAAACTATGCAAGGTGTCCAGCGATATTCAATCGATGTAATAAAAATAATCTTACAGCCTAAAAAACTAACCTAAACAAAATTAGTAAAAAATTTTTGGAACGTCTGCAAAATAACAAATAAACGGTGCTCCAGCATCAGTTCTTCAGACAGGATAAATGTTGAACGTCTACCAACGTTTCATTTTTTTATCCTGTCTGAAGAACTGATTGATGCTTTTGCTACCGTTTTCGTTTGACTTACGTCACGTTTGAGCTTTGGCACTATGCAACGTAAAGTTTGCACTTAGCTACCTTAAGAAAAGCCTTGCTATCGACAATCCCTGTTCTACCCATTGGCGTCTCTCGACATTTTTGGGCAGTAGCTTATGTTTACATAGAAGCCTCACCTAACTATTTGAAGATATTTAAATGAAAATCATCAACGACACTAAAAGTCCAAAAAAGCCGACTACCGGAATCATTCCCCAAGTTACAAAGGTTTTATCCTTAGCAAGCTTAGAGTACCTCTGGTCATTATCCATTTCATTCACCTCATCTTTCTATTCTTAATAAACCATATTAATGATTTTTTGTCAAAATTTCATTCGTGAATCCTAGAATGCGTATTTGGACAATCCCCTGCTAATCTATTTCTCCATCAAATTGCGTCAATGCTCCATCACATGGAATAACTGACCAACAAAAAAATCTAACCAGTACATGCTCCGGCTAGATTTAATAGTTGATTTTGAATCAGACTTTTTATCGTCTCTTTCATTTTTTTAAAAACTAATTTAATTCGTCTACTTTATTTTTGATTTCTTTAGGAATCTTTTCTTCTGCAATTACTCTAGGAGAACTTGTTCTTTTGTCACTGATGTCAGCTTGCACGTAACTACCTGGTTTCAATGGTTGTGGTGCTTCTCCACTCACACTAAATGTTCGTTTGGTTGCTTTACCATCAGCTTTTACAAAAGTCACGTCATAATGGTAACTATATTCACCCGCAATGATTTTCCCATCGCTGTTCTTTGATTTCGTTTTTTCTGGCACTTCTGTTGGAATCTTAGTGTATGCAGTAGTTGTTTTATACGTTTCGCTATAATATTTGTAACCGAAAAATCCTCCAACTCCTAATAAAATTAATACAATAACCCCGAATATTCCCTTTTTCATAAACTCACCTCATCAATAAATTTAACTTATTTTATCTTTTTTGAGCTTTTTTTTTCATTTATTTATCTTTCAAATTTGTCACATAAATGACATTAACCACTTATCAATAGATGCTTATCATCTCCTACATTTTTTTTATAATCCTACTTTTCTATTACTTTCTCGATACCTAACATAATCTTTCGAATAATAAAAAATAACAAATTTTATAATTACATATTTTCAAATCAAACACATCATGTTACTATATGTAAGTAAAAAATGAATATTCTTATTTGATGCGAACTGTTAGGTGTTTTTTTTGAAGCTTTTCATTTGTGAAAAACTGAATATTTGGTAGTAAAGATGTCTTAATAAATGAAACATAAGATATCTATATTTTGGCGACTATCACTACCTGCCATTAAGTGGGAGTAAATTAGAAAATTATTATGGAGGAAACAATGGTTAAAAAAAGTGTTAGGGGAAGATGGCAAACGTTACGTAGTAAAGGAGAAAAAGCCATTTTATAAAAAAGTTTGGTTTTAGGTACTAGCAATCATTCTTGTAGCAATAATTGGATCTGCACTGGGTGGCTCAGATGACAATAAAGCAAGTGATAACGGCGGAGAAAAAGTGACAAAAACAAGTTCTACTAAAGAAGCTACATCAAGCTCTTCTTCAAAAGAAGCGCAAGAAAGTTTTTACCAAGTTGGGGATACTGTAAAAGTTGGCGATGCTGAGTACACATTAAACAGTGTGGAACTTACTGACGAAAGAAATCAATTTGCAGATGAACAACCTGCTCAAGTAGTCAAGATTACTTACACAATTAAAAACAATGGTCAAAATGACCTTCCTGTAGGAATGGATGTAGAAGTTTATGGCTCAGACGATAAAAAAGCTTCTTCTTATCCAAATGACAATACAATGGGATCAGTTGCTCCTGATAAAGTAATGGATTGTACTGCTCATTTTGGTCTGAATCAAACTGGAGACATCGAAATTCAGTTTAGTCCATTAGTTTCTATCGAAAAAGCGGCTAAATTTAAAGCAACAGTCTAGCAAGACGTGTTTCGCTTACAGTGAAGAAGCTCTGACATCTCTCTATTCGGATATATTGATTATGAAAAAATATTGCTTGTGAACGATAGACGATTTTTTACTTAGCTTTTTTGATCATAAAATTGTACACAGCACCAACTAAATTGGCATTATTTCCAAATTTTGAAGGTAGAATCTCAGTTTCCACTCGCTGTGCTCCTGTCCGCGTCCGTAAACATTCTATTTCTTCTTTCATCTTCTTGATAAATAATGAGTTACTGGAAATGGCTCCCCCAATAATTATTTTATCTGGGTCAAAACTGATCATCAGATTATAAATACCTCTAGCACTATACCGACAAAATTGTGTGATTAAATATTTTGCTAATTCATCCCCATTTGTTGCACGTACGAACAATACTTGCTAATTCACTAAATGAACCCTCTTCATTTAGCATCATATAGCCAAATTCTCCCCCAAATTGATGTTTTCCTGCCTGAATTTGTCTATTTTGGATAATAGCACCACCTACACCTGTACCAAAAACAAAATATAAAATACTTTGAGCATCATCTGCATGCCCTTTCCATATTTCTGACAAAGCAGCACAATTCGCATCATTTTCCATAGTAACAGGTAATTGAAAATAATCAGATAGCTCCTGAGTGAAACTTCTGTGATGAATGTAATCAATTGCCGTTAATCCATAAATTTTGTCTTCTTCTTGACTCACAGCTCCAGGTACACTAGTTGCTATCCCATCAATCAGATACCCATCGTTTCGATAACGTTCCAAAATTTTTTCGATTGCTTTTAAAGCTTCCTCCCAAGTTTTGGGCAGTGGCGTCACACCTTGTTCAATCAATTCCTCTTTCCAAAGTCCGTATTTGATTGATGTACCCCCAAAATCTAAAGCTAAAATGCCCATGGCTATACTCCTTCCAAATTGCTGCCATTACTTGCTATGACCTTTTGATACCAAAAATAACTGTCTTTTTTGTAACGCTTAAGGCTTCCTTTTTGCAACTCATCTTGATCAACATATACAAGTCCATAGCGCTTTTGATAGCCATCTAACCAACTAAGTAAATCAGTATATGACCAAGTACAATAACCTAAAACTTCGACACCGTCTGTTAAAGCTTCTTGAATCGCTTGAATATGATTTTTGAGATACGTGATTCGATAGCTGTCATGAATCTGGTTATTTTCAGTTAGTTTATCGTATTCCCCCAGCCCATTTTCAGTAATGATGATGGGTGTTTGATAACGACTAGCAATTCTTCTTAAAGCAATTCTCAGCCCACTTGGATCAATCTCCCAATCCCAATTTGTTCGTTCAACAAAAGGATTTGGGACTTTTTTGTAGACTCCTGGAAGACCACTTTCTCCAGAAGTTCCTTTTTTACCAGTCGTATTCATTTCACCAAAACCAACTCCTGTTAGCGGATTAAATCCATTGGTTGTTGACTGATAATAATTGATCCCTAAAAAATCTGGTTTGGCACTTGCTAACAACGCCATATCTCCTGGTTCAATTTCAGGTGCCCAGCCCTTTTCTTCTAAATAGCGCAAAGCAGCTAGCGGATAACGCCCCTGCATGTAAATATCCATCCAAAAATTTGCAAGTAGATCCTCCGCATTTTCTGCAGCAAGAACGTTTTGGGGATTACTATCAATGGCATAGTTTGGAGAATAAGCAAAACTTGGTCCAATCTTACCTGGCATCTCTAATTCATGAAATTTATTGATTACTGCTGCATTTGCAAGATTTGCCATATGATTTGCATGATACATACGCTTAGGATCACTAACTCCTGGTGGATGAGCAGCTAACAAATACCCATGGGAAATAAATATGTTCTGCTCATTCAAGCTTATCCAATAATGAACTTTTCCACGAAATGCTTCAAACAATACTTGGGCATAGTTGGTAAAATCTTCGATAATTTTTCGAGATTCCCATCCTTGATACTCTTCTTGTAATGCTTGAGGAAGATCCCAATGATATAACGTCAACATAGGTTCAATGTCATTGTCGATCAATTCATCCACTAAACGTTGATAAAAGGCTAAACCAGCTTGATTGATTGCTCCTCTGCCGTTAGGAAAAATCCGAGTCCACGACACGGAAAATCGATAAGTTTTCAAGCCTTGTTCTTTCATTAATGCAATATCTTGTTTAAAACGGTGATAGTGATCAACTGCAATTTCTCCTGTTGTTCCTTTAAATGTTTTACCAGGAATTTTTACGAATTTATCCCAAACAGATTCTCCTTTGCCATCTTCATCATAAGCACCTTCTACTTGATAGGCCGCTGAAGCAGAGCCCCACAAGAAGTCTTCTGGGAAGTCATTTAATTTTTGATGTTCCATTTTCTACACCCTTTTCATTTTCTTCATACCAATCTAGTACCTTAAAAATTTGTTTATCCCAATAGCCCCATTCGTGACTTCCATTAGAATAATCGGTTGTCAATTGGTACTTTTTCTTGTGACATTCTTTTTCAAAAGCTTTTGTATGGTCATATAAAAAATCTTGATAGCCACAGCAAGCAAAATAGTTCGTTGCTTCTTTACCGAGACCCGCTTCCAACATTGTAAAAAGATTTTCTGATTCCGCTTGTGCAAAATTTCCGAAAATCCCTTGCCAATAGAGTTTTTCCTGGTCAGACAATGGTTGCCCAGTCAAAGACTGCTGCTTATTGTTCTTTAACCCGTTAACCACATCTAATGCGCCAGACAATGAAGCTCCATAGGCAAAATAATCACTACGTTTCATCGCTAGTTTGATCGCGCCATAGCCCCCCCCATTGATAGTCCAGCAACGAGATGATCAGTTCTTTTTGAGGAAATATATGGGAAAAATTCATGACAAATCTGTAGTAATTCTTCCGAAATGAATTTCCAGTAATTCAGCCCGTATTTTGTATCTGTATACCATGACAAGTGTACATTTGGCATTACTACGATCATATTTTTATCTGAGACATAACGCTCGATATTAGAGCGCCTTAACCAAATTGTATGATCATCAGTCATTCCATGAAGCAAATATAAAATTTTATAAGTTTCAGATTCGGGAGCTTGTGACACACCGATTGAATGGTTCTGTCTTTGAGGGACGATCACCTTCATTGTCGTGTTCATATTCAATGTTTTGGAAAAAAAATTAATATCAAAAAGAGCTGTCATTGATTATCACCTCTTTGTTGCATATCTATGATTTGTTTTACTGAACCAATTACACCGGCATCATTTGCCAATTTGCAAGGAATGACTTGGGGCATTTGAACGCTGGATAATACTCGGTACTCATGAATAATTCTTGTATAAGCTGCTTGTATCTCCGCCATAATCTGAGAATTTCCACTAACCCCTCCTCCTATCAAAATAGCTTCGGGTGCTATATACACACTAATGTTGGTTAGAAGTCGGGCAACATCATCTAAAAATTCATCTACATATTTTTTAGCTAATGCATCTTTTTGTGCGGCCAAATCAAAGATATACTTGGCATCCTTCACTTCTTTCCCAATCGCTAAGCTATATTTGCGACATAAACCGCCGACAACACCCGCATGTAATGAAGTAGAATCCAGTTTATATTCCTGATTTTCTCTACCCATTAAAGAAACACCGAACTCACCAGCTAAACCACCTTGCCCCCAATAAAGCTTACGATCAATCACGATCGCCCCTCCAATAGCGGTGCCTAAAGTCACGCAGACATAATTACTATAGTTCGCCCCATTTCCAAGCCAACCTTCAGCTAAGGCAACCGCTTTACTATCAGTAATGATTTCAACTGGTAGTTGTAAATGGTCTTGAGCAATTTCTTTAACGTTCAAGCCAATCAATTTTTTTAAGGAGCCTGCTGTTTGCATCGTTCCATCATGATTTATCACTCCTGGTAAACTAATTCCTACACCAGAAATATCTAAATACTGTTGTTGCTCGTTTAAATAATTTTTCAAATCGGTCAAAATTTGTGTCATATCATTTGTACTAGTGATTTTTTCTTTTTTTATTATCTGTCCTGTAGAATCAACTATCCCTAATTTAATAAAGGTCCCCCCGATATCGACACCTAAGTAATAGCTAGTCATACTGTTTGTTCACCTCACAAAATCTAAAATCTTCAAAGCGTTGTATGTTTTTCATCTCAAATAACCGATCTTCCGGAATATGCCCCACAAGATTGATTTTTTTATCACCAGGGCGATCTTTCAAAGCAATTTGAACTTCACCTTTATATTGCCCATAAGCCTCATTTAAAATGAGAATATCCCCTTCTTTGATCATCTGAACTGGGTGATTACTAGGCAATGGTTTATCTACAATCTTAGCGCAAAGCCTAGTTGAACGAATCATATAATCCGAAGAGTCTCCTCGATAGTTATGCGTGTAGTCAAATAAGAGCTGTCGTTCGAATGCAGTAATATCTTCCACTAAGGTGATATCTATTTTTTTCATTGAATCTTTGGCAACTTCACTGACTTGACGTAATTCTTCTTCTGAGGCAAACATCGTACCAATCAGGACATCATCTATTAGACCACTTTGTAAAAGATCCCTCACTTGTATTCCTATTGGTAGGTGACGATGTTCCTCTAAGGTACAAAGCCCCTCTTGTAATGGCCAAGGACCATGTTCCCCGGACTGAGAAGTAACAAATGCTGCTGTCGTTAAATAACTTTGACAGAATTTTATTGAATACTGCTTAAACTGCTCTCTGGATAGCCCTGTATATTGCTGTGGGAAAAAATTATGGCAACCAGTAAGCTGCTTTCGATTCGGACCATAATCCAAAATTTGATCAAGATAATGAGAATAATTGCTCATATTTAATTCAATCTTGATACCATAAGGATTTTTAGTCATTTCAGCTTCTTCTTTCCCTGTCATACCAGCATCTAAGCGAATACAATTAATTCCCCAATCAGCTAAAAATGTTAAGTCTTTATAGGACTCTCCTAAAAGATCAAATATTGGTGGGATAAAATCAATGGCTACTTCAAATTCTTGCTCTCTTGCTTCTTTGATTATTTTTAAATATTTTTCCATGGACTCACTGACATTGTTCCGATCAATTTGAAGCAAGCTCAAGAATACACGTTGAAAGCCATACGATTTTGCTAAAGCTAAATAGTTTTTCATTTCATTAAATGAAGCTTTTTCTGGATATAAGGAAATTCCTAACACTGGATTTACTCCTAACAATTATTTATTTTTCATTTCTTCCTGTAGCTCTTTCATATCAGCGACTTTAACAAATGGGAACCAAATCAATGCCACAATTGCCGTGATAATAATGTAAATCAACAGGAATTGCCAGTTACCAATCAATGAAAACTTAACAAATCCTGGTGTTGTCCAAGGAATCGCTTCTGCCGTAGGATTATAGGGAATTGGCAAAATCGTACTCATTAAGCCCCAAGAAACAAAACCTGCAACAAGTGGGCTTAAAACTAATGGTAAGAAAAAGATTGGATTCATTACTGTCGGAATCCCAAAGTTTAGCGGCTCGGTAATATTAAAAATCGTTGGCAACGCACCTAACTTAAACATTTCTTTATAGCGAGCTGACTTAGAGAAGAATAAACAAATAACCAGACCAAGCGCATTTCCTGCAGCTCCACAAACACCATACACGAGAGAAGCCATGGCGAAAGGCAACGTGCTGCCATTGGTATAAGCATCGATATTAGCAGTCATCATTGTTAAGGTTACAGCTGAAAGTGGTCCAGATAACACAGCATTATGGATACCAAAGAACCACAAGAAAGCAATCAATACTTGAATAAAAATCATTGATACTGGATTAGCCATCAAACTATTCAACGGTGCACTAATCATTTCTGTAATAAAAGTAAAGATATCTCCAAAATCAGTAAACGAAAAAGCAATCCGAATGGCACATACAAATAAGAAAATCGTGGTCACAATAAACGTCGGTGCTAAGGAATCAGAAACCATTGGTGGCACTGATGCTGGTAATTTGATCGTAAAATTTTTCTTTGACAAGATAGAATACAATTTGGTAATTCCAATTGCAACGATCATTCCTACGAAAATACCTTGTCCTCCTAAATAATCAAATTTCACCGCGTTGACTGTTGATTCCACCCATTTTCCCCCATCGTTGACATGCGTAACAACTTGTTGAGGGATTAAAATAAAATATGAAGCGAGAGAAATTAGACCTGCATTTTGTGAATGGACACCTAAGCGATTCGCATATGCATACGCAATATTATAAACTGCAAACAAACCCATTAGACCAATAGAGGCATTACTAACAGCGGCTAGACCAGGTGCTAAGTTCATATCCTGTAACCATTTAAGCCAAGCAGGAATCGGGAAATTTGCCAAAATTAATATGAACGCAGAGCCAATCGTCGCTGGACTTGTTCGAATAAATCCTTCAGATAGTGCTCCTAAGATATTATTGTTTTGCATCTTTGCTGAAAGCGGCAACAAATTATTGTTTAAAAACGCTTCGAATTTTTTCATTACTCAATACTCCATTCTAATATGTTTAAATAAATGTTTTTTTGATCAAGTACTTTAATCATCCATAGTATAAACAATGATTATGAATAGATATACCAAAAAAGTGTTTCTCTTATTAAGAAAGTGTTTTATATTTTGAATGGAGGTGTTAGTATGTCGCCAATCCTTATTTCATTAATATCCATAACAGAAAAACTAGGCATTCCCGTCAGTGTGGTTGAAAAAACACTAAAAACAGAAGAAAATCAGCTTTCTGCTATTCAAATGTATAATATAAAACGAGAAATCTATGGAACTTTTTTATATAGTGACAGTTCATCGGAGACAGGTTATATGAAGATTACCTGTGGCCCATTACTCATGGCTGAGGTAAATTTTGGTTTAAAAGAAGCCGAGGATACCACACAAGAATTCAGACAAATCCTTACAAATCTATTTATATTAGCAAATCATCATTCACCAAAAAAAATCGACGATAAGCAATTAAATTTAGAAGAATTTTACCAATCACAAACATTCTCTTATAATACTTTTTACGATATTGAAGAATACTATAAGTTAGAGTTGCTGCTCTTTTCTCATGTAAAAGATCGCAATAAACTAGCTGCAATAAAAACACTTGAATTATTTATCAAATATTACTATAAGAGCCTTACAAGCGATCAACTCAAATGTTTTTATTGTGCGCTCATTACATTATTTACACGAGTGGAAGTTGAAAAAGGTGTGCCGGTAAGCAAAGTTTTTAATAGACAGTTTCAGTACTATGAATATTTACAGGAAATTCGTGATATCAATAAGTTTGAAACATTATCTAAGCAAGCCATTCATGACTTTTTAGCTCATCCAACCAATATTCCTAAAAAAACCTATAGCCCTGTTACCGTATGTGTTCTTAACTATGTAGAAAATCATCTGTATGAAGCTATTTCTTTAAAAGATATCTGTGATGTTTTAAATCGGGATTCAAAATACGTGGGAAGGTTATTTTATAAAGAAGTTGGGATGCATTTTAAAGATTTCATGCATTTGAAGAAAATTGAAAAGGCCAAGTACTTTTTATTATTTTCTAACAAATCCATCAATCAAATTGCCGAAGAACTATCGTTTAGCACCCAGAGCCATTTCTCAACCGTATTCAAAAAGATCGTAGGCATAACCCCATATAAATATCAGCGCAATCGTGTCTATTATTCTTATTGAGTAGTGATAATAGTAGTAATCGCTCAGTTCAAGGATTAGGGGAAGCATGAAACTGATCATTCAAAGTGTAGTGAAATGAAATACTAAATCTAGAATGCACTCCCCCTCTCATTCAACTTTCATTCTTTGCGGCATACTCACGCTACTCTTCTTGAAAATGGTGCTAAGATGAAGGAATTTCCTGAACGACTAGGGCATAGCAGAATTTCTATTACGATGGATACTCTCACATGCCGAATAAAATGCAAAATGAAACGGTCGACATTATGGAGAAGCTTAGAAAGAACTCTTGAGGTTTGCCACCCAAAAAACCACCGGTGGCAAATCCATGTAAACATGGTCTAATTTTTACACTATTTTCAAGCAAGCGCTGCTATTTCTTCGCATGTGGGAAAACCGTGGGAAAAACAGATAAAAAAGGTCTAGCCATTGAGCTAGACCTTTTGCTATTTCTTCGGTTCGTCCTCATCCATTTTCGATTCCGACAACTAGCCTCTAAAGCCCGGTATATCAACATCGAAAATTCAAAAATCGGCTAAAAACGGCTCGTGACAGTAATTTGACAGCAGTAAATCGCAAAAAAAATTACACTTCAAATTTGGTAAATTCATCTGCTAAAGTTTGATTGGTATCGGGATAAAGATGACCATACTTATCTAAAGTTGTCTTAACAGAAGAATGTCCTAAGTGCTTTGAAACAGCATAGATATTGTTATTATGTTCAATCAAGAATGCCACATGTGAATGCCGTAATCCATGTAAGTGAATCGGTTTGACACCAGCTACCTCAGCTAATTTTTTTACTCGACCTAAGAATGTCTTTGGAGATGGTGGTAAGCCATCAAATGTAAAAATAAATCCCAAGTCATCCCCAATCGTTTTTTGAGACTCTTTCCATTTCCTCAAGTCTTCTATCGTTTGCTTGTCTAAAGTAATCGTTCGGATGCTCGAAGCATTTTTAGTATCTGAGAAATCATAATCCGTTCTTGTTCGAATATAGAGTGATTTACTCACACTACAAGTTCCTTTGCGAAAATCAATATCTGGCCATTGTAGTGCAAAAAGTTCTTCACTTCTAAGTCCTGTCACGAATAAAAAGCGCATCATTCGTTTATAAAAGTCTTCTTGGAAATCACAGCGATAAGAACAATTGTATACTTTCTTGAATTCATCAACGGTCCAAAATGCCACAACCGATCGCTGTGTTCTGATTTTCCCGATAGTGTCTACCGGATTCTCATCAATGACTTCCAAAACTACCGCACGTTTAAAAATAATCCGTAACTTATTAAAGATCTGTTTAATATAATTGTTCGAAAGCGGACGTATTTTTCCTTCTTTATTCGTGACAGAACATTCTTGAACAAGAAATTGTTGAAACTCTTGAATATGAATCGGTCGAATCTTTTCCATTTGCATTTTTCCAAAATAGGCTAAAGCACGTTTTAAAGTCTTATCGGTTTTTACATAGGTTTTCTCAACCGTCCCAAGTTTATACCACGGAAAAAAATACTTCTTATAAAACTCACGAAAAGTAATCCCTTGTAAATAAATTTCTTGAGAATCAGAATAATTCTTTTTCAATTCCTCCATCGCATCTTTTGCTTCTTTTTGCGATTTAAATCCTCTTCTAGTGGGTTGAATTCTCTTTCCGAAACGATCATAACCCAAAGTTAATGAAAAATACCACGTTCCTCTCTTCTCGTCTTTGTACACATTTGCAACTCTTCTCATCAGTATTCATCCCCCCAAGAAATGTGTAAGACCTCTTCAATGACACTCACGGGTATCCTTTTAATCTTGCTATTGCGATAAAAAGAATACCCATTAGTGACCAGAAGAGCTTTGCATTCCCTGAAGATCTTGTCAGCGTAATACCGTGAAAATCCCAATTTGATAATATCTTGCCGAGTGGCTGTCTTCATTCTACCGCCTTCTCTTTCCTATGTCAGCGTCTCACGAAAAAACATAAGCTACAAATTATAAAAACATTTATTTATCTACCAGCTGCTCATGTCAAAGAGCACATAGGATTTCCACCTCTCCCCAGTGATGGCGAGCCAATTTGATTACGGAAGTATCATTATTACATTTGCAGATCATAGCTCGAATTCGACAATTCTTCTCTCAATTATTTATCGCTCCGGTTACTCATTACTCATCATGGCGAAATTGAGAAATGCTCCCTGCAAATGGAAAGTACTGATAGATTTTGTATTCAATTTTCAAAGGTCATTTTTCTTTACACTAATAAAGACAATTGAGAATGTAAAAAAGCAACTCTCTTTGAAAGAAAGTTGCTTTCTTTAGAAATTTAAGTTCATTGATGTTGATTGAAGATTGTTGATATTTCAATGGTATTAAAATGGAGATAGTTGCTCTATTAATAATGAAGCATCATAATTAGTTTTCTGGTCGTATTCAAGTTGCGTGGCGTACTTTTGATAGGAATTTTATTTTCAAAGTCGGCTTGTCTTATTTGAGTTTCAAAAAAATAACAAAAAAAATGATAAGCTAATTGTCATCTACATTTTTGAGTTGCAATTTAGAAAAAATCACAGCATGATCACTTAAACTTTCAAATTCGTTCCAAGAGTGTTCTATATATTTAATAGGCAGATTGGTAAAAATTCTATCAATTCTTGATTTTTGAGACGGGTTGGTTGTGTGTTCTCCTTTTTTAATTGCATTTCCATCAAGCCAAGCATCATATTGATTAGCAAGTATTTTTAGATGTGTGAAATCATACTGAGGAAAATCTACACCCTTAGAATCTGTATCACAATTTATATCCCCAGCTACGATAAAATTCGTTCTTTTTTTTACTTGTGAATCAATCCAATCAATCATTCTAGTAAAGATTTCAGGACAAAAATTAGAACCAAAACTAGCAGGATATATTCCAAGAACACTTAAGAACATATCATTTTTCAGGACAAAATCAACTTGCACCCCACGATGAATAAACCATTTTGCACTATAGTCTTCAAAAGAACAATCATTCTTGAGAGTATCTATTTTAATCCCTACTACACTTCCCAATGTTTTTTCTCTACTAGCTGGTAATCCAAAGATTTTATACTCTGGCAAATCAAACTCTTCAACTTCACAATCTTGTGAAACTTCAGTAATGAAAAAGAGTGTTGGAACTTTAGAAGCAATTCTTTCTTTTATACTCAAGTTATGTTTCTTCCTTTGATCAGCAATACGATAATAATTATTCATAGCATTTATTGCTAAAACAGTCACTTCCACAGATATCCACCCTTTCTAAAAAAGTACTTCAGAGTTATTTAAGTTTTCAGATATCCCCCATGGTTCCTAATTCTCATTTGTTTTCTTTCTTTTTAACCTGATCGTCTGACTTAGTTTCTTAATCTTTAGTAGAAGCTATTAGCTATCCATTTTATTAGCCAAGCATTATTTTTCTTGTAATTTCATTCAGAAAATTTTGTTGCGGAGCATTAGTTTGAGACACTTTCTTTCCCTCTAACATTTTAATAAAATCTTTATCCATAATTGGAATAATCAAACTTCTCATATCTGTATAAAAATCTTGACAACGTTTTATTATAGCTTCTTCATTTTCAGTTTTTCTAAATACCAAGAAACCAAATTGTCCATTGTTTACAGAAAAACGACCATTTAATTGATCAAATTCTGGATTTAATACTTCGCCTGTATAGTTTTTGCATTCAATAAATACATATGAACAAGGAATTTTTTTATTATTCGACAATGTATAAAAGAACCCCTCTTTGGATGCATTATCATATGTGATATCAATTCTTTTTCTACCATCGTGAAGAGGCTGCTCTTTTACTGGATTAATTAAGTCTGGATAAAACAGAAATGTCATTGTACCAATAATGAGGTTATGGTAATCATTGGCATCTTTTTTCCCAGAAGGTATAGTTTTAAATTTGCTAATTAAGCTATCAATTAATCCAATGTAAACTTCATCATAATGGTTTTCGATTAGTTCAGAATCATCGATTGATTTAACCTTATCTTTTGCTTGAACTTTAAAGTGATCATATATTTCTGGATGCTCCTTAGTAAACTTTTGCAAAAAAGCTTTTTTATCAAATCCATATTCCTCTTTTAAATCTTTCTTTGTAACGTATTTTTCTCCATTTTTTCTTTCCTTGACTAGACTTGAACCAATTCTTAGTTCTCTTTCTTTCAGGTAAAAGTAAACAGGGTTATTAGCATACACGTTATAATCATAGAAATAGTTCTCAATTTTACATACTATTGCTTTGGGAACCAAAATTACAGGCTTCCCCTCAATTACTAACATATCTTCATAACTATTATTCCAAGAGTGTAATTCCGTGTCCCAATAAATTCCAGACGGAGCATTGGTTAACGATATACCATGTAAGTACATTTGGTCTTTTGTATATTCAATTAAATGTTTTCTAATAACATTAATCGTCAAATCAGATAGTTTATCATGACCAATATTTGGGACAAATATTTTTATATCACTTGACGTATTGATTACACCGTCTTCTACTGCTTTACTTTCCATAATATAATTGAAAAGTTTGCTAGATTCATCTTTTCCTAATCCTTTACCATGTGTCCCCGATTTGGACAGTCCAAAACAAACTTCTTCAGGTTCATTAAATCTAAAATATTCTTTTGCCTTATTTTCTTCTCCTTTTTCCAAAAGATTCAAAACAAATTGAAAATAATTTTCCAATGTTCTATGAGCCTTTTTTGACCACTTGTCTTCTCTTATCGATAAAAAATACGGATCTAAAAATAAAGCTGTGTCATTATCCAAATCAATATCTACAAAATCCAATTCACTCTGATTACGTTCTAATTTCAATTTTTCACTTATCTTCAAAGATACCAACTCCATTTTAATTATCTAAACTTACTAGTTCTGTAGTTGATCAAAATAATAATTATTTACTTTATAGTTTCTATTATGAAAGCTTGATTATCTCATTTACACATATGTGCTAACTTTTTTCAACCAATCTCCACTAACAAAATATGGATTATCTTTATCGTTTTCTTTTTCAATCAAAATTACATCATCATGAGTTGCTGCTACAAAAAAAGATTCCCCTTCGGAATATTTAAGCCCACCATCTCCAACACCGGTCTCTGTAAAAATGAAAGTTGTTAGACTGGCTTCTTCTATTTTTGATACACTCTTTTTTTTAACCAATTTAACTACTTTCTTCCCCCCTGCTTCTACAGTTCTAATTATTGCGTAACCACCTGTAGCCACAAGTACTAATAAATTTTTTGGTCCACCAACTTTTTTTGCTAAAGTTGTCATTAATTGATACCAACCTAAATTTCCCATGTTGTTTCCCTCCGTCATAGATTTTGATTTTAGTCCTACCGATGCCTTGAATCACTTAATCAACAACTCTAATTTTGTTTAAAAATGATATATTATATCCTCTTATTCAATTTGAAGTGTATCTCTCATATATTTCTTAAATGATTCATTCTTCCAAAAACCTATTCGCACGCCATCAATACCCCTGGTTAGCAAAATATAATAGATGTTCAATACAAACAGTGTAAATTCATTTTCGTTTTCCGGATTAGCATCATTCTTTGAAAATTTACCATTTACATTGTGGAAATTATCGGGATTACCAAAAAGACGTCCTGACTCATCGACTTGTAGATCATTTCCAATCAGTACACCGACTTTATTCAAGTCAATTCCTTGAACAGCAAAAACCGATCCGATCTGGTCCTCTGCATCGGGATCTTTCGAATTAATCCAATTTTCTTGTGTAGAATTCCATCGTTTGTGAAGATTCCCTTCGTGCCAATGGGTAATCTCTGGATCCTTACCATCTGATTGTTTCCAAGGTTCAACCAATCCTCCCAAGACTCTATTAACATGATCACTATGATAATTTCTATCATCTTCTATCCAATCAAACAAATTAGCTAAAGGGTCATCTTCAAAAAATCCGAAATAAGCATCGATATCCCTATCGCAAAATACTGACCGGTCAAAATTAGGATTATAATTTGTTTCTGATAATAAGTCGGTATCTTTATATAGTAAGTATTTAATACCATTTATATAGTCATCTGAAGTATACGATTTACCTTCAGGAGCTTGAATTCGAAATTGTGTAGTAAGATATTTCTTTTCAAAATTTTCTGTAGCTCTACTAAACTGCTCTCGAGTCATATTCGCTGGTCGAATTGCTTGTAAAACATCGTACATCAGAATAAGTTGCTTACCAATTTTTTTCAGAGGCTCTAGGTGATTATCATCTGAGTTGAATCTACCTTTGTATACATTATTGAACGAAGCCATTTGTTTAGCATATTTTCGTGATAACTTATGAGACTCATCAACAACCACTATATCAAAGTCCTTATCCTGATTAATCAATTGAGTAGAGGTTGCTACAGTAAGATTTTTTCCATTCATGCCATACACTTTGAAAATTTCTTGAGCTGTCTTAATCCAATTTGGTTGTACAACTACAGCAATTGTTTTATCAGATTGCTCATCCAAAAATTTTGCAACCAAATGCGTCAACAGAACCGTTTTTCCCGTTCCAGCATCTCCATTGATTACAAAGTTCTTTTCTGGGTTTGCAAGTATTTCATTGATAAGATCCATTTGTTGTTGGGTCAATTCTTTTATTGGACTATATTTAACCAAAGCTTGATTTCTAAGTTCATCAATAGTAGGTGTTTTTACCCAACCTTTGCTATATAGCTCCTCCCAAAAAGGTAGAACAACTTCAGTAGCAATAGCCTCACGTTCTTTATAACTATTCGTGTCGTTCCCCTTAGTAAGATTGATTACTTCACTGGTTTCATACTCGACTAAATTTCTTCTTGATTTAGAATTATCAGCTAAAAAATAAGTGATAAGCTGGTTCTCAACATCATTTAAAGCAGAGCCATTGAACAATGCAGAAAAAAGTACGATAACTTGATCAAAGTTTGCATCGTTAAATTTTTCTTCAGCACCGTTATAATGTTGCTCATGTCTAGTTTTAAAATGTTTTGATTGACCAATGTACACTTTATTGGATTTCGTGCTTCTATAGATGTAAATAATATCCCCTTTTTCTAATTTTTCCTGTTGTACTTTCCTCAATTTGTCAAATCCAACAAGTTCTCTTCCATTCACCACTAACATGACATAGTCATATTTTGCCATACCAAAACCACCTTAAATATAATTCAAAATTTTCTTACCCTAAAGAGATAATTCAGAGCTCAGTATATTTCGTTTTTGATCCTTTACTCTTACTGATTGGATATTTCTGCTGATTTTTGATTAATTTTTCTTTTACTACTTGCTCGATGTCCAAATTTAAATTATCTGCCAACATAAAAGAATAAATTAAAATATCGGCTAACTCATCCTTTAGAGCAAGCAGATTCCCAGTTCCCTCTTCTGCTGTTTTCCATTGGAATAGCTCTAATAGTTCACTAGCTTCCAAAGAAATCGAAATAGCTAAATCCTTTTCATTATGAAATTGCCGCCAGTCTCTCTCATCACGAAATTTATTAATTAATTCGGTTAATTCTTGAATCTCTGACATAATTGAACCCACCTATCTTTTTATAACACTCATAACATGGTCTTCGGTATCCTTATCATTAAACCACAAGAAAATCCCTTTTCTTGCTCTTGTTAATAAGACATAGTATTGGTTTAAAAAAATCTCCAAAACTTCATCACATGCTGCATCAGAGTAATTATGTGAACTTAAAAAACGTTCAACCTGCTTAACAAAAGTTTGATCTTTAACTTTTGTAGGATCAAAAACCCACTTGCTAAGGCATTTATCCCACCGTAAATCATCATACCAAATGAACCCCGTGTAATCATAATCCAATCCTTGTGCTGTATAGACGGAACCAACCTGATTAAATGATGTTTCGTCAGCATCTTTATACCATTCATACTGATTCTTCATAGGGTTCCACTGCTTTTGAAAAATCGTTCCATCTTTATCCTGAATCTCAATATCATTACTAATGGTAAGATTATTTCTAGATTTCCAAGGCCAATCATATGGCGCAAACCATTTTGCAGTTTGACCTAAGTCTTTCATCTTTAATAATTGCTCGTCAATTGTTTTTAAGGAGTCTGATAACACAATTTCAAAGGTACTCTTGCTTGAAATTTCTTTAGTACAATCAAAAAATAAATTATGAATTCTATCTACATAATCCCCTTGATTTCCTGATCTCTTTTGAACTATCAAATTGAAAATAAATGGTTCAATTCCTAACTCATGTAGTGCCTTTCGATAATTTGAAACCGTCCCAGCTTCCTCTAATAAAACTCTTTGATGGTCATCCTGTAAAAATACTACAATTTTAGGTCTTCTGCTATGGCTAAATAAACGCCTAATGGTCTTATTGATATCAGTATCTCTATGGGCTTCATCAACTACAACTAACGAATAATCCTTTGAAGCAATACCGTCTAGATACGGAATGTGTTGCATCAATCCCGCTTCATTTTTGACTACTTCTCGTAACATTCTACTTTTAGCGAAAGTAAAAACCATATCATTGATTTTAAGACCATGTTGCTGAGCAAGAAAAAGTAAGTGAATACCTATAATTGTTTTTCCAGTGCCCGCAGCACCTCTTATAATAATTGCCGTATTTCTATGGGTTTGAGTGAATTCTTTAAATATCTGGCTTATTTGTGCTGAGATTTCAATTTGATCTGCCAACATAATCGCATTATCCTTTTGATTGAGAACACTCCGCAAACCGTTAAAGCCAACTTGCCCAATAATGTATTTTCCCTCAAGAAACTCTGTAGCGACTTGCTCTCCGTTTATTGTTACATCGAAATGTTTTTTTAGGTGATTAACTAAAAGTTGCTCTTCCCCTTTAACAAAAAAACCGACAGATAGTTTTTGATAGTCTTCATACATTTCAGAGAAAAAGGCATTTTTGTCTCCAATAAAATTATGTAAATATTGAATTGCATATAAATCGATTTTCTTATTGGCAACAATCTCATGATGGGCTTTTAGATCTCGTGTATAGTTCACTGTCTGATAAATTGGATGTACCCTATACTCAGTTCTATTTCCGATACAAACATTCATATTTGTTTTTTGTTTCTCGATATTAGGAGCAAGTTTTCCCCACTGTTTTAACTCAACAATAATTGCAGTAGGTTGCTGCTGACTAGAATAACCAAAGATAATAGCGTCAATTCTTCTATCTGCAGTTAGTGAATATTCAGCTGCTAGCCACAAATTGCCAAAACTTTGATCATTAAGAAGTTGAATCAGTAAGTATAAGGAATTTTTCCAGGATAATTGTTCTTGAATTGAATGATCAATATCGACTTGAAGCATGTTCTCTACTAAATCTTCACATGATAAACGTGCTAACTTTGATATTTCACCATTAAGCAAGCAACCCATCAAAACTGCTCCTCTCTAAAAATATATATACTTAATTATACGCTTCATATCGCTTTCAGAAAAGATTAACTCGATGGAATTA
Source organism: Enterococcus sp. DIV1208 (assembly GCF_050530455.1). Classification (NCBI taxonomy): domain Bacteria; kingdom Bacillati; phylum Bacillota; class Bacilli; order Lactobacillales; family Enterococcaceae; genus Enterococcus; species Enterococcus sp. DIV1208. The sequence goes on from NZ_CP172887.1 coordinate 1,476,898, forward strand.
TATTTACATATGATGGATTAAATAGGTAGAATGATACTCCTCTAAAATTCATAAAGTTTAATTTCATAATGAACAAATAAAAAAAGGACAAACAAAACGTTGACCTAGCAAAACCAACTTCGTTACTCCTTTTTTTAATTTATTATGACAAACACAAACTTGTCTTCCATACACTTGCGAAAAATGTTGTTAACTTTTTTATGAATTATCTACGTTTATCTTAAACAATCTATTATCTGCTGTATGTAGCCAACAGCGTTCCTACCAAAAAAATAGTTAGTATAATTAATATTGCTGGTAAAACTAGCTCCCAGTTTAATAGGAAGTCCTTAATTGTCACTCTTAATATTGAAAAGGTTATAAGAAAAAAATATCCCCCTGCAAGTTACCTCACCAAAAATGAAAACCAATATTTTAAAAATGTTTGATATAGAATATATGTTAAATACTGATGCAATATTTCAAGAACAGGCAACTCTAACCAGTAATCCATATAGGCTCATACTCTCCACTAAACACATACGAAGCTGCAATGTCTACTATAAAGTCAGTATTGCTAGCACCGCTTCTCCTATCTCTTGAAGTTATCCAATACTGATCTTTCCATTAATTGACATAAAAAATTTCTTTACAGGTTGTTCAATAAATCTACAACTAATCACAAGTAAAGCTCAGTGAAAAATAAAATGATTGATACTAAAACAAAGATATAAAGATTATTGCTCATTAAAATAGCGGCTATAACTAACCAGCTTATGAAGAAAAAAATTCGTTTGTTTTTATTCCATGATCCCCACTTTTTTCTATCAATACCTACAAATATGCATACTAAAATTGGAAATATGATAATTGTTACATTAGAAGCTGTCTCTAACATTTCTCCTTACCTTTCTCCTAAACAAAATCACTAAATATCTTTGTGAGAATTCCTAAAAGCAGATAAAACATTATTACTGTATCTCCAAAACTACGGAATACTACATATCTTTTATTTAATCACCAAAATCTCCCCAAACTATTAGCATCATCCTGTTGTTTTGAAAAATTTTTTTTGTAAATAGATAAGGCTCCAGCTAATACTTATTTTGAAGAATATAAAAAATTGTAGACGTAATTCCACAGCAAAAGGCCAAAAGATAATTTCTTTGAGACAATGCAATCAACATCAATAACACGAATATAAGCTGAAGTCTTTTGAATTTCAATTTACTATTTCTTTTATGCTCCATAGATATTTCCTCCAAATTTTCTTTTTCACTTTAAAATTCTATTCTTTACAAGTTAGTATTATCAATCGACTAAATAGCACTATAAATGAATGTAATAAAATTTATTATGCTAAATCCTAGCATTACTTATTTAGTTGTTTTTTTAATCACAACATAGCAAAACGTTACAAGTATCAAAACGGTTCCTATTATGACTATCACCATGTTTACAACATCCTTAGAAAAGGGCGTCAAAAGAGAATATACTACCAATAAAAATAACACACACAAAGCCAGCACAATATATTTTCGTTTCATTTTTACTCCCACCTCTGCAAAATGCAGCTGCTATCCTTATTTATGTCACAATAAACCTACTCTCTTCCGGAAGTTATATCGTCATTTTTTCCCGCGACTAAGCAACTCATTATAATTGCTCCCAGCATACATCCTATAAATAAACCTAATAAAAACAGAATCATAACCAAACCTCCTCTAAATTTTTTTAATATCATTCAAAATCAAAGAAAGGTAGGTTCATAGCTTTGTACCTACCTTTCGGAAACACTAACAAAAACTGACTACACGATTATCTTCAATAGTGATTATTCTGTAATATCAATTTTTTTAAGAGCTAAATATAATCTGATCATACACTCTTGATAGCAATCTTCATCAAAGTTCCCATTACGACAAGATTCTTTAACCAATAAGGGTTTAAAACTGTTAACAATTTGAGAAAAAGCCTCTTCATCATCCTTTTGAACAAGAATAACGAGTTCTGCCAATGACTTCATTTCACGCATCCTCCATTTTTTAGCACTCATTTTTCACAGCGAGTGCTTCAGGGAGGAGCACGAATCATATAGTTTTTTAAAATTAAGTAAGGAGATGTTTTCGAATTTTTCCTAGAATACGTTGGCGCTTTTTTGTTGCACCTTGCCTTGTCATCGACAGTTGAATGGAAATTTCATAGTCTGAATATCCAAAAATATATTTTTGAATCAGTAGAGATTGATCTTTATCAGATAGTTTTTGGAATTCAGTGGCTAAAGCACAATTAGAGAAATCTAGCGGAAAAATTTCAGATACTACCGTAACAGTTTCTTGTGGATACATAGCTTGCTCCTCGATAAAGTAATCTAGTGTCTTTTGTCCAGGAACAAATTCAGTATCTTTTAGTCTGCTATTTTTAGCAAAATAATTAATTGCCGTATTGTGAACTGTTTTTTGAATATAGCTAATAATTTGTGCATCATCATTTGCAAAATCAAAATTCTGATTCATCACTGTCACTTCTTCCTTTGAAAATTCGAAAGGAAAAAGATATACGGACAAATTAGGTTTTAAGTCTATATTGCCAATATCCTCTCATAGCACGTTCAACAGGGATTGATTCATCTCGATTAATTTTTGGAAGAATATTATTTACAAAATTGCGATAATCTGGAAAAATTTCATATGACTCCGTCCACTCGTGATAAATTTGTTTGGCGGATAATGGTTTTCCTGACTCTTTCAAAATTGATGCAATAATAAACCCGTAATCTTTGTAAGATCGATGATGGTTGTCGATTGCTTTTCGCTGAGTAAAGTAATCTTGGAGCTCCTTTTCATTTTCGAGATTCATCGGCTCCACGTCACGATGTATTGCTTTATCAGAACTTGTCGTGTCTTGATTATCTTCTAAATGAATCAAGTATTCTTTTAGATCAAAATACTGTTTTGAAAGCTCCCTTCTTTCCTCCATCAATAGTCTCAGTTGCTCGTACACTCGACATTTTTCATCACGAATATCCATATTCTTTCTTCCCCTTTCACTACTAAAAACAAAAAGGGAACACGAAACTGGACATTAAATCGAAAATTGTTTTAACAATGGCAAAAAATATTTGTCTTCGGCTTTTTTTCTCGCCAGCGCTGCTTCACTTAGATTGTCATACGTACCCAGATAGTGTCGCTTTCCACGGAAAGTAATATAAGCTACCCACATTCCCTTACACCGATAAACTCCTTTTACGCCACTAGTATTGTTTTTGGCCAATTTAGCTTTCAAACATTCGACAATTGTTCCTTTTACACAAGTTCTACTTTCAACTCTTTTCAAGCAACCACAACTTTTTGTGTGACCTGATGATAAGTTGCCATAGCTTACTTCACATAATCGACCGCAGCTACACTTACATCTCCATTTTGTTTTCCAATCTAACTTCTTATTTAATGGTTCAATGACAGTCAGGTTACCGAATACTTGCTTTTCAATATGAAACTGTTTTTCCTTAAGACATCCACAACTCCGGATTTCTCCTCGTTGCAATCGTTTTGCCGATGCCAGTATTTCATTGCCACACGAACATAGGCATTTCCATACAACGGTTCCTTCGCTACGTTCTTCTGTTGGAGCAAGGGCAACTAGTTCACCAAATTTTTTATTAGATAAATCCTTATATCTATGCCGATTTTTAACATTTCCACACCCGCAGCTTTTTGTTCGACCCGAGACTAAATTGGAATGATAAACAATTGTTTCTTGTCCACAATCACAAAGGCAGTGATACTTTTTATAACCATTTTGAATTAATTCATCTAAAATAATCAGATGACCATATCTTTTTTGCATAACCCATCGCCTCATTACTCACGAAATCTATGTACTGAGATAACCAGGGGACCACCCTAGTTATCTCTACTAAATCACTTCAAATTTGAAGGTCATTTGGATGTTACATTTTGTATTTTGATATTTTCCGTAATATGCTCCTTTAATTTGAAATCCACCAACTGCTTGAGAATTTAAAATCCCCAATTCTTGATTTGCAACTGATGGATGTAACTCAATCATCGGAAACTGAAATTCTTCCAATGAACTCAAACTTAATTTCACTTTTTCATCTTTCCCACTAGGTTCGATATCATTAGCTCGAATGACATCAATCGTTGAACTAGAATCCACTTGCATTTTGGCTAAAGATACTTTGAGCTTAGCAGTTGAATTATTTTTCACTTCGTAACTTGGTGATGATACCTTACCGTTTTGAACATCTGTTGATCCAAAAATTACTTTTTGCGGGATAGTAACATCAATCAAATCTTTGGCATCTAAAATATTAATCGTAATATCTTTCGTAAGATTGCCAAGTTGGATCGTAGCAGTATAGGAGCCAAACTGAGGCTTGACATCATGCTTAATCACTTTAATTTGCTGAGATATTTCATTTCCACTAGAAAGTTCCCACGCTTTAGATTGGCTTTCTTGTAAAATCCATTCTTCCATTTTTGAAGCAGGGACTTGGTTAGAATAGACAGTGAAATTTTGCGAACTCAAAACATATTGATCATCAAAGATACTATGGTGATCATGTACAAAAACAGGTACAGTCACTTCTGACTTATTCCCATTTTGATCGGATAATTCAACTTTTGCATCCGTCAAACCAATTTTAGATGTATCAGGTATTTTTATATACTTTGCTGTTATTTTTGAAATAGCATCGTTATCTTGCAAGTTTGTTACTACATCAAGTGGGTTGGCTGATATACTGCCGTTGACTGGGATCATTTGTAAAATACCATTCCCAGTAGGTGCAACATTGTCAGGATTAACAGTTAACTTTGCTTGTACTTTGGTAATATTTCCAGATGGATCACTTACTTCCAGATAAACATCTTGAATACCAACTTTCTTATTGTCCGGAGTTGGTTTTGACTTATCAAATGAAAACGAAAATGGTCCATTAATATCATTATCTGATACATGATCGATAAAATCAGCTTCCGTTACAGTACCTCCGTAGTCTATCGTTGCATCCTTACTTATGACTTTTGGAGGAGTTGTATCCTTCACAATCACTGTAGTACTCAAGCTTGCGGTATTTCCCAAGTTATCGATTAATTTAACACCAAAATTGTGACTACCTAATCCTAGACTATTTGAGTCCGAGTCTGGACGAATGGTAACGGGTTGTTTTCCATTATCCTTTGGCGGACTTACAAAGAAGTCATTAACATCTGATTTTTGGCCAAGTTCTAATTCTATTGGGTTGATTAATATCCCTGTTGGAGGTGTGGTGTCAATTACTGTAAATGGAACAGTAACCAGCATTGATTCATTATTATCGGAGAATCGAAACTTACCGGTTGTAACACCTAGTCGGGAATCAATAGGTCGCTCTTCCATACTCCAATTTACTGTTCCATCGTGTGATAAAACATCAACGTAGTTAAACGGATCATTAAATGTAGCATCAAATAAATTCAATTCAATCGTATTATTTTTCTTTGGAATCACATCTAGTGATCGTTTTGAAACATTTACCATAATCGATTTTGTTTGATGAAAGCTTCCAATTCGATCATTGACTTGGTACCAAATCCCGCCCACTTTTTCTTCTACATAAAATCGCCATTCAAGATCGTATTCAATATCAAGTTGAACAAGCCCTGTATTTCCTTTGCCTCGTGTCAAATTAATGGAATGATCTGTATACGTCGGAATTACCGTATTTGGATCAGAGCTAGTGATTTTTGTTATGACTCGTTTAGCAGGACCCGTAAAATTGTATTCATTCATTTCCCAATTCGTACAGTAAGTCTCAAAGTTTGTGGGATAATCATACGAAACGGATGCACCCTCTTTTTTTGGTATAAGAGCCTGTGTCAAAAAAGTATCAAGCTTATTCCACTCAGCCTCAGTAGCATCTTGTGCAACTCCTGCTGCGGTAGCTCCTGAATCACTTGCAAAGCTATATGTGGGAAATGACAAACTTCCAATAATGCAAACGAAAGCCATAATCAAAGAAATGCTACTTTTTTTCATAAGCGCCCCCCAATAGAAACCTCAGCTCTAAAGCGATAAGCATAAGAACCACTCCAATGAAGGAGAGAAATTTACTATTATCTCCTTCATTGCCTAATTGTGGTAATTTCTCCATCTTATCACTTTGGTTTTCATCAACTACATCAGAATGTTGGTCGTTTCCTTTGCCAATGATTCCCTCAATCGGAATATGATTAAACTGAATACTTGATGACTCAGCGAAGGCCTCGATTGGACAAATAAAAGTTAGAATGATTACTAACGATAGCAATATAAAACCATAGTATTTTTTCATATCAATTCCTATTGAACTTCAAACTTAAGAACTAAATCATATTGTGGATTTAAAGCATTCTTTTCAAAATTAAACCCTGTTGCTACCCCACCACTTAATTTAAATTCAAGCTTGTCTCCAGTTGGATTCAAAGTGCCAATTTCCGCCGGGAATTGAGCAGGATTTTGTGGGTCTGTCGTGTGCAAAGCAATGTCTTTGTTTGCAGTTTTATTGGTTAAATTCAAAGTCAACTTATCACTAATTTTCTCAGCATCCGTTTGACTCCCAGACCCTCCCGGTGTACCACTATCCTTAAAATCGTTAACAGAAATCTTCACTCCTTTTGAGGAAAGATTTTCAATTTCATAAAGTGGAGAAATAATCCCTGTACTTACATCAGTTTGACCAAATAAGATTTTTGTTGGAATTTTTACATCAACCCATGCAGGATCCGTTGGATCTGGATCTGGTTGAGTCGGGTCTGTTGGATCTGTTGGGTCAAATTCTTTAAATGTTCCTTCTGCCGGAATAGTAGCAGAATCTTGTTTTTTGACTTCCTGTGGTTGAGTATTCGGATCTGGTTGACCATCTTCATAGGCAAACGCAGCTGACGGGCCTAATAATGCTGCTCCTCCAAATGCGACTACACCGAAAAGTGCTACAAATTGGTTTTTTTTCATTTTTGTTCCTCCATTGTTTCTATTATTTATAACTAGATATTCTAGTTATTCACAGATAATTGCCCTACTACTAGGGTTTCTCCAACCTTTTTTTGTGCCTTATCGTTCTCATAATAGGTGACTAAATTTTGTGTTTTATAAACACCTTTTTTGATGGTAGTGCTTAATTTACCTTGGGATACATATTGTTTTGGCTTAATGAGACCTGAATCATAAACAACTTTATTCTCTCCATCAATTGTAGTCTGAACGCGTATGGCATATTGATTACTTGCCGGATTTAATATACTGACCTCGCCAACCTCTGATGAAGATTCAAAAACCATATCAGAATTCATTTTCAAACGTACTTCGCTTTTATCAGCCTTCGCTTGAAGAAGCTCTTCAAATTCTTTTTCGCTCATATCCTTAACAAACTCACCTGATTTCCCATCAGTTTCGCCGGCAACTACATTGGGAGCAGTTTGATGAGTTAAAAAATAGTAGTACACACTTCCCACTAACAGAGCTATCAACAAAATTAAAAAGATAACAATTCTTGATCGTTTTTTTCTTTCCATTCTCCTTACCTTCCATTGTTTTTCTTACTCTAATGTTGTTATAATAATTGTAGCTTGTCAGCTTACCTATGTTTCCAACAACGGTGATAACTATAGAACAATACTTCTCATTGAGAAAGTCCATTTTTAATCTAACGTTCGTTAACTATTGGAGGCTCCATATGGAAACATTATTAGAAAAAAACTTACAACGACACTATCAAATCATTAAATTTCTCATTTATAGAGACTGGGAAAAAATAAGCACTATTTCGAAATTTACCCAAATCTCTGAAAGTACAGTTCGTAAAAGCATTGGAGATATCAACCGATACATCACCCCAGCGAAACTGGAAAGTAGTAAACAACTCGGTGTACGGCTAATTCTCATGCCTGATCAAAATCCTTTTTTTATTTTTTCTGCACTGTACAATCAGTCTGCAAGATTTTCCATACTTGAAGAAATCTTCTTAAGTAGACATACCAACTTGACCTCTCTAGCTGATCATCTTTTCCTCAGCATTTCTACATTAAAAAGAAAGATAGGAACAATCAATGAACTTTTAGCTCCTTTCGACTTTCACATTGACTGTACTTATATGGACATAATCGGTGATGAGAGAAAAATCTGCTGGTTCTATTTTTGCTACTTAATCGAAAAATATGGACTCATTGAAAAAGTAATTACTGAGAACGATGTTGAATTGATGGATGAGGTCATGCAAGAGTTTATGGATTGTTACCCATTTTTACAAACACCTGCACGCCAAACCTATTCTTATGTAAATAAATTTAGAACTATGTTATTTATTAATTTTCTACGCATTCGCAGAGGTCATTTACTTCCAAGCCAATCACAAAATGACCAAAAACATGGGTTTACTTTTTCAGAAGAGTTAATTCAAAAACTTTTTCAACACTACCACACTGAGATAACCTCAAAGAGCATATATCGATTATTTTATATATTTTTCAATGACAAATATGCATGGTCAATGACAGATTTAAATCAAAAATGCTCCTTAAATCCAAAAATTAATCATCTTCGTTTAGCGATAGAAAATACATTAAACTCAATTGTTGAAAGGGAAAATCTAATCCTATCAAATAAAGAAGAACTTATGCTTTATCTATACAACGCAACCACTTATATTTGGGGACCTGCAAAAATCCTTTATAATCCTAATGAAGAATTTTTTATCAATCTCAATAATTATTACGAAGGATTCACACAAAGGGTCAAAAAAATTGTATCTCGTTATTTTTTAAATAGTGATTTACCAATTTATGTAGATGATTCCGTTATTAATCGACTACTATTTATGGTGGTCACTTCATGGGACTCATTATCTGATCAATTGGAACAAAAATCGCCAACTATTAAGACTGGCCTCTTTTTCAATACGAGCTACGAGCACTGTAATTTTTTGAAAGAAGATATTATGTATCATTTAAAAACACGAGTGAATGTGGATTTGATTGACGCTACTAGCCTTACCTCAGTTAGAGAAAGAATGTGTAAGTACGATCTTTTGATAACCAATCTTCCATCACTGTTCGTACCAGAATGTACCGTAGTATCTATTCATTCAAATCCTACCCCAAAAGATTTTGAGAACATACTCACTGTCTACAATGAAATTGTGAATAACAAGCAAGACTTTGATTTGTCCACAGTACAAAAGCAAAACAGTATTTATAAGTATTAAAATGAGTCCAGTACTCTTTTGAGGGTTGGACTCAGACCGTAGACAAATACCGTTTCAAGTAGTAATAAAGGCTACTTGAAACGGTATTTGTCTACGGTCTGAACTGCATCATTTATGATACGTTTCTCCATATCTGAAGTGAACGATATTTTCTGAAATCTTTGATTTAATAATAATTCTTAAAGTAAGTCAGACTATTAGCAACTGTTTTATTTTTCATCTAATAGTTAATAGATGTACCATATTCCTAGCCTCGAGAATAATAGGCGTCTCAAATTAGAATATTATATTATTGAAAATATTCATCAATAATCTTCTTTATATCTGTACATTTATGTTGTTTAGCGAGTGAAACCAATTTATCTCTATCAATATACAATTCACCATCTAAAAAAGTATTCCAAGCGGCATTCCTAACAAAAATATTTTTCACTTTCTTTTGTCTTTGTAAATAGTTCAAAGCTTCATCTTCAAAGGAAGAGGATGTTATGAAAATAGGTACTACCGGTTTATTATAGTTTGCCTTATGAACGATATCCCTAGTCCTTTCAAAAAATTTTTTAACTGAATCTTTTTCTTCTTGATCCTTACCTAACTTAATCTGAGTTGCTTTTCGGTAACCCTTCGTTTCAAAAATAAATATTGTATCTATTGTTTCTAAGACAATATCACACTCACATTTTTTATTATGTTTATCTTTTTCTATTTTATATTCTTTTCCTATTCTCAAATCACTACCCACAAATTTACTTAATAATTGAGCAACCATATAATTAAATAGAATGCCACGTACATTATTAAATCTACCATCCAAAGAAATGAGTCTAAAATAGTCTTCAAAACTAGAGATGTCCATTTCTCTCGGCTTCATTTGTAAGACTTTTTTAATTATATCAAGATTATTATTACCGATGATATCTCTAACATTAATAACTACAATACCCGTATTTCTGGCAAATCTAAGAGCCTCTCTTTCAATTGAAGACACTAAAATTATTGGTGTAACTTTTCGGTTATCATTACTTCTAAACTTACTTTTAACATTATCTGCCGTTATTTTCTTTCCAACTACATCAAACATTTTTGTTTGTCTATAAAGTAGAATATCAAGAAGCACAGGCATTCCTTTTTTATTTCCATTTTTTATATAAAAGTTATCATAAGTATAAGAAAAACCTAGGGCGTCAAAATAATAATTGTTAAAGACATCCAGTGTGTTTTCATTTAAATTTGTAACTCGGCTACTGTTCCACCCCAGAAAACCCGTTCTTTCTAAAATTTCTAACATATCACATAAGATTTTTTTGGAAAGTTGTAATTTAACTCTCCGTTCCTCTAGTTCATTCGAATTAATTGAGGATTCTATATATTCCGCATTGAGTTTTATATATTCATCAACTTGTTCAGAATTTATGACACTTATTATTTGTTTTTCTTGAAGTCCATTGACGACTTCTCGATACACTCTTCTTGACTCTTCAAAATTCTTAGTAGGGCATTTATTAATTGGAGCTCCAATTATCTTGAGAGCTTCTTCCAAAAAAAGGAACTTGTTCTCTATTAGAGCTGTGATTAATCTCTGTGATAATTCATCATACTTCTCAATGGAATCTAAAATTTTCTTTTTTAATCTATTTTCTTGGCCTTTAAGATAATAAAGCTGTTGATTATGTTTAAAACTTAATCCTTTGACTTTTAAAATACTTCCTCTGCTACAAGCCCTTTGTATCCATTTACGACCTAAAACATTATTAATTTTAAGATTCTTTAGTTCTTCAACTAACTCAGTACTAACCAAGGGACCTTTTTCACTTAAAATCCCGATAAGGGTATTATCGTTATCTGTCATCTAATTGTCACTCTCCGCTATAATATATTAAAATATTTTTAAAAAAGAGCCCTATCATTTTTTTAATAAATAGCTTTATACCAATTCTTTTTTTATAAAAATCTACATTTATTTTATTTTTAGGCGTCACTCTAATATAACACAAAAAAATAACTTTTCACTTGACTTCACTGTATTTTATCTCTATATCTTATAGAATAGCAATATTGCCTATAAGTCCAGATTACTAAAATTGGTTTAAAGCAAAAAAATTCCTTCTACGTATAAAAACGTTCAAGCTTTTTGAAAAATCTTCATAATTATTTTCCATGTTACGCACCTCCGTAATGATCGCATCATCTATTATGAATATCAGAAAAAACGTGGCGGTTTAAACCATATAAAATGCAGTTAATCAGTTACTCATACTTCCCAATAAAAAAAGGAATCGCACTCGATAATATCAAGCACGATTTCTTTTATTATATTCTATATCCCTATTTATAATACGGTTCTCCGTGATTAGTCCACATCTCTAAGAAAATCTATTCCATTTGAATTTGAAACACTTTCCTCTGTTGAATGATTCATTTTTTATTTGAATCCAACAATTGTCCAATTCTCCTTTTTCTGAAAACTTAATCTATATTGAAAAAAGTTGGTTGTTTTTGATAAATCATCAAGGTATTTTACATTTATTTTCGCTTGAATATTATTGCCATCTTGGAAGAAAACTGAGTCCGCTAACTCCACAAATTTCAAATTCACATTGATTGGTCGCATCGCATCATCTTCCACGTAGTATTCAAGTTCTTTTTCTGAGGCAGTTGGATAAAGCTTGAAAAAAGTCTCTAAAAACTCCGTAATTTCTTCCGTTGTTTTGACATCAATTTCCGAATCACTTTCTACTTGTTTTACCTCATACTCCGCTTTTTCTGGTTTTGCAATCATAGTAGGCAAACTCGTTACTACATGATTTCCGTTTTCATCTTCAAAGATCGTCACTCGGTATGCAGAAGAAATCGATTGTGCCTTTTTTCCCTCCATAATCTTTTGCTCCACTAAAAACGAAACGACAAATTCTTTCGGGCCCCTTTCCACATCTAAGATTTTTACTGATTGAACTTCAGAACTAGTAGGAATATCTACTCGAACCATATCTTGGCTTAAAGCGAGACCTTCTTCTGTAAGGTACTGTTCGAGATTGCTCATTCTCTTTTCAATTACTTCCTTGTTATTCTTCCACGAAAAATATTCTTTCGCAAAATCTTTCGTAAAACTTTTAACGCCAGAAGTATTCACTACCTTTTCCTTCACGACCACTTTTTCATGAGTCGTGTGTTGATCAATAGCGGTGAAATTTTTGTAGATGCCAAAAACAAGACTACAAGTCAACAAAAGCCAAAGAGCAAGTACCATTTTTCGATGCTTGCCCACTGAAAAGATTCGTTCTTTCTTCTTTTTTTGAATCTTTTCCTTTTGATTCCGTTCAATTTTTATCTTCATTATTTTTCCTCTTTTCTCTTATTTGTACCGTCCAGCTCCGATAAGATGCTGCTGCCAATAGTTTTCTGTTAGATTCGTCCATCCCACTGGATCTCCTGCATGATACATACGATTCTCTCCTGCATAAATACCCACATGAGTCACATACGTACCGGCATCATAAGTTGAATGAAAGAAAATCAAATCACCTGGTTTGGCATCTTTTAAATCCATATGAGTCATGGCATCATATTGATCCTGAGCCACCCGAGGAAGTTTCAAACCAACTTTGGCATAACACCATTGAGTTAACCCACTACAATCAAATCCCGTTTCTGGACTTGAGCCACCAAATACATAGGCCGTTCCTTCATACTTAAACGCCTCGTCAAAAATCGCTTGGACGGTTTTATCATCAAACTGTGTCGTGTTCAGATATTGTTTCACCAACAAGCAATAAAACATATTGCCATAGTTATACCGCCACCCACCATTTTCCTTAATCGCTATTGGATTGGGGTAATCGACTTTCTGACCACCAGATTTTTCCTTTGAAAAAGATTCGGCTAAAGCAAAACTATTCTTCTTCCCGTTTTTCGCGACATGGTCCAAATACCCACCGCCATAGTTGTAGGCCTGAATAATACTATCTTGATCACAACCTAATTCTTTGGAACGCTTAACCAAAGACGCAAAATAGAGGCACCCTTGTTTGATGGATGCCTCAGTACTTAATGAATTCGGTGGCAACCCGGCTGATTCCGAACTCTGCATAACATCTTCCATTGTGCCACCAGATTCGACTTGAATAATCGCCAAAAGAATCGGGACATATTCTGAGATATCTGATTCTTTGGCATATTTTTCCACCATTGAGCGGTGTTTCAAAACTTCTTCTGAAACACTACTACCTCCAGGAGAAGTTCCAGAACTCCCACTTCCCTCACTGTCCTCGCCAAACAACAACCCCACACACAACAAGATGCCCATAAAGGAGATTGTCAAGTAGGTTAACGAAATGATACTCAATTTCTTTACGTTCATTTTTTCTCACCTGATCTTGATTTTGGACGAGGGTTCATTCTTTTTTGTACTTTTTGATTGGTTCGCTTGGGCAGAGTAGACCTCTGTTTCACTTGTTGGAAAGAATTTTTCTTACTGGATGATTGGTTTTTCTCTTTTAAAATGACTTCCTGACTAGCAAGTTTCCGTTTGATTTCAGGATTCGGATTTTCTTTCACAATCCGCTTTGGTGCTTCTTTTTTCGGCGCCCTATCTTTTTGAGATTGAGCCGCTTTATCTATTGAAACATTTCCCCTTCTTTTCCCATTACGATTCCCTGTTTCGTTCAATACTTTGCGCTTTTCAGCCATTTTTTCATCTCTACGTTGCCGTTGTTTTTCTCGCAACTCCGCTCGATTTGCTTTTTCTTGGACCAGTCCGCGCTTGAATTCTTCTGGTGCTTTTTTCGTCTTTTCGATTCCTTTATGGAGATTGTATTTCAAATTCGTTGGCGTATTCCTTACCTGATCCTTTACTTGTTTGGTCTTATCTTTCACCAAAGCTTGGGTATCCAGAACTTTGCCGATTTTTCTTCCGGCCAAATTCATTCGGGATTGTTTCTCATTATTTGAAATTGGCTTCTCCTTAGCCGAGTCTGATGCTAACTCGTGATCGTTAGGTAATCGTGAATTCTTTCGTAGAGAAGAACCGGATGGCTTAAATTTGGATTTTGATTGTTCCTTTGCCAACTTATTTCCAACTGCTGCACCACCACCAAAAGCCAAAGTTCGCCCCACATTTCGATTGAGTTGCCGCAGTTTTCGATTCATTAACATTTGCGGTTTTCGCATGACACGTCTTCCCATTGATTGGCTATCATTACTTTGAAGGTTGAACATGCTCATAATATCGCCCAATTTGAAATAAATACCGGCAAAGGTCACAATTTGTAGAAACGCTACCATAAAGAACGGATAGGTAGCCGAAATATTGAAAAACATGGTGGAAATACTGAATGCAGTCGTAATCACCAAGGTGACACCCGCTCGCATCATAATCGTATTGAATAAGCGAATAATCGCCTTCTTTCCCAAACTTTCATAAGTCGGCAACATGGACAATAAGAAACTAATTGGTAGAAACATCGCAAAGATAATGAAGAGAATTTGAGAAAATAACATAATCCCTGTTAGGAGAAAGACAAAGAAGGATATGCCAATATTGAACAACACCAAAAAGACCACGGTCCCTAAGCGGTTCATGGTCTTGGTAATACTTAAATTCGCATTGTCATTGTCTTCAATCTCGGCTTTGACCGCTTCTTCCCGATCCTTGCCCTTATTTTCATCCGGACTCACGGATAAGATTTTATTGACTCGGTCTTCTCCAATTTCTTCTATATTGGAATCATCAAATTGTAGTAGTAACCAAGGTTGTTGGACTTGAATGGAAAACAAGCTATCCCGAATCAAATCGACACTATCTTTTCCTTGGCTTTCTGAATTGGGTACAACGATCTCGGTTCCAAGGGTAAGGGCCGCTTCACTAACATCTGAGCTAAAGTCATTGATTTTTGTGATATAGGTGGGCGCATACGCAATGAATGAACCCGAAAGTAGAAAAATCATCACAAAATTAATCACAGCCCGGACTGCTTTGGTGGTTTCTCGCTTGAGTAGACCGGTATAGGTAACGTAAATCCCTAGAGCTAAAATCATTAATAATAAGAAACCGAAATAGAAACCCGAAGCCTGTAATCCATTTTCAGTAATACCAGCTAAGGTTTGGATATTTTTCCCAATACTTTCAGCCGTGTCTGAAATGAAATCCAACTTGTAAGCTTCTTGAACTACATAACCTGTTGCGTTGGACAAATACAAACTCACCGTCCATATAAAATTGGTAATGGCATAAAGGCCATACATCACGCTTTTCCCTAAGCCATCCCCCCAATTCCAAGGCAGCCAATCCCAAGAGCTATCCACAAAGAAATCTAGTTGATAATTGTTCAGAGAATATTTGGAATAAAGATTTCCCGCTTCAACCGTATCATCAACCAGACCTGTTGCCTCAGCCACCGTACCAATCAGGCTGAGAAGAAGTAACATGACACAGAGACTGATTGCGATCACTCCCACAATCCGAAAAAATTTCTTTTTCATCCCCTCACTCCATTCTCTCTTGAATCGGCGGACGGGTATCAAAGGCATGGAAGAGTTCTTCAAAGACTGGATGAACTTGAACCACGCCTACTCGACCATACAAGTCTTGCATTAAACATTGCCCGTTTTCCAAATCACGCAGGCGTTTTTGGTTGCTTTCATCCTCTTGATCTAAGCCAAAGAATTCCAAGGTTTTCTTGATTTCATGAATATCGGTACTTCGAAAAGCAAATTTCAATCCGATATTATTCTTCAAGCGTTCATCCAGTAAATCATCACTGTTTTGCGTGACAAAATAAACACCGGCATTCATGGCCCGACCAGCACGAACGAGTTTATTCGATAACGTCTTTCCTTGCGCTACTTGAAGAAAACTCCACGCCTCATCCAGATCTACAATTTTGAAGATTTCTCGGTTGCTATGGATAAAGTCCAAGGCAAAAGTGGAAATAACAATTAGCATGGAAACACTTAACAACTCCATGGTGGTATATTCTTCAAAAGTCGTTTCTGCATCCGGTAAAACCAAATCCGCCACTTGAATGATATTTAATTGTTTATCTAAACTAATCGACTGGGTAATCGAGCCGTCTGAGAAAAGTAAATGTGCAAAATCATAATCGGTAAAAGACTCGATATGATTGGCGATATTTTCCGCGATTGGCGAGTCCTCTTTACGCAATTCAACGATTACTTGTAATAATCCTCGTTGCTCACTTTGAGTAACCGTTCGAATGGCTTTGCGTAAAACGGGGAACTTCTCGCCATCTCGACTAGAAATTCCTGTTAAAAAAGTCAGAATATCAATCGCTAAACTTTCTGAGTCTTTCTTTTTCTTCATAATCACATAGGGATCAAGTAAGCCTTGATTTTCTGGCTTACTAGTTAAGTTGAGAATATTGATTTCATCCGCAATTTCTGGCAAGGTTTCTTTCCAGCCACCGCGTTCTCCCTTTGGATCGACAATTACAGCTTGCCCACCAAAAAGGACGGCATAATAGACTAAGAGATTATTACTAAAGGATTTACCTCCACCGAGAGAACCAAGGAACGCAGCAGCTAGCGCATTGGTAACTGAACCCTTTACCCCCTGTGAAGCCAATGCCGGTTTCAGGTAGACATTTCGCCCTGTATCTACGTTGTAACCAAAGTAAATCCCTTCTAACTCGCCTAACATCTGTGTAGCTCCAAATCCAAGTCCAGCGAGAAAATCAGAGGTAACATACTGAATATAGTCATTTATATAGCGTTTGCTTGAAGGTAGGAATTCTTCATGTAATCCCATCATATCGCCAAAGGGCCGAACTAGTTTTACATTGGTATCATCATAAAAATCGAGCACTTCATCACAGCGGAGTTTTAGTTCATCTACTGATTCGGCACTCACCCGAACCACATAACTCAATTTGTACATAGATTCTTTCGACTGATCCAAGGTGGTTTCCAATTCATCTACTGAATCCAACGCATCTAAGACATTGGAATTCGTCTCATTGTCAGATTGATAGGCATGGTTGTCCAAATCTTTTAGTTCCTTTTTCTTATTGCGAACGGTAGCAAGGGCTTTTTTGTTCGTCACGATTTCTACATTCATTGAAGTATCAATCGGAAAAGTGAATTGTTGTTGCTGGTAATAGAAAAGTTCTGAGGAAGGAAATTCCATCTCTCCTACAATGGTATTGATTGTTAAGTACGCTACATACGATTCATGATTTTCATGTTCCATGCGTAAGTACCGAGGCTTTTCTTCAATTAAACAACGACTGGGACGTGATAAGTCATAACGTTTCACCAGCGTTTCTGATTTCAGCTTTTTCTTTGGCAACTGAAATTCGTACTCTTCAAATGGCATCCCTTTTTCACCATAGATATGTTCAATTAAATATGTCAGATCACTCGGTGTGACTCGTCTGACTTTAAATCTTCTAGCCAATTTACTTTCCATTAATTTTTCAAGCTTGGTGTATCGGCGAACTTCTTCATTGGATAAGGAAACAAAATCTCCCATCAAATGATGATTGACACCATAGACAAATTCTTGAAAGCCAAAAATAAAAGATTTTTTGAGACTTTTTAGATTCACTTCTTCATCTGTCGCAATTAGTTTAAATCCAATAAAAAAGCGATAATCAACCTGACTATCGCCAATCATGGATACTAATGCATCTGTTTGAAGGTCAATTCGTTGTTTCGCGACTTCTTTGAGTCTACCGGTAATTTCCTTTTTCGATCGTTCTTGTGTGGCGCAAATGCTACTTTCTGTCGCAATTTGTAAGGCATGAATCTTACCTTCTCTGTTCTGAGCAATTAATTGGCGAAAGTTATCATGCACTTGATACTTCTGTTCAGGTGATAAGAAGGAATAGTTATAAGGTACTAATTCATAGTAGGCAAAACATTCTCCCTCTTGATTAAAGACAAGATTATTTTCAATATACTTAATCGGGTACATAGTTCACACTCCTTACAAGAGTAATGGGTTCATCCCATCGTTTCTTCTGTTCTTTGACTTTCTTTCCAGCAAAAGTGACCTTAAACCGCAAGTGATAACTGATAAAGGATCGTAAAAATCCTAATGGTTTCTTGCCGTCAAAGGTCTTTTGCGACATAAGCCATGTAACCGCCACCGGTATGCCCAAGTATTTTAAAAAAGCCCCCTCTATCATGGATAGCGGAGGCACATGGGCAAAAACAATGACAAACAGCAAGGATAAAACGAACCAAGACATCTGGTTAAAGGTCACAGGAAAAGGCAGCTGAAAGTCATTAATTGCGTAAATGACTTTTTCAACTGCCCAAATACTGGTGTAGCTTTTTATTTTTTTCATTCAATTAATCCTTTCCACAAAAAGTGACAACTCTCACAGCTGTCACTTCCAATAAGTATTTAAGTAATTTTTCATAAAATTTAGGTACTAGCAAGCAATCTATTTTGAGATTAGTTGATACGAACTGCTTGATAGCCTCTAACGCGAATATTGTGATAAAAATAACTTCCTATAGAATCTGCGGCCATTAACTCATAATAAACAGAATCTTCAACATCATAATATTGCCATATAGCTCCATCTTTCTTAAATTCAACTTCCAAAATTGATTGTTCATTATCAAACCCAACACTCGCCAAATTACTTGAATCAACATACTCTCTTTCCATTTTACTCACTCCTTGTGAATTTTCTACTACGCATTTTTTTTACTACTTGTTCATAAATTTCTTCTTGCCCTCCGGTAACTAAATGTTCCGACCATCTTTTTACAAGCTCCGGATCGTCACTAGCTGCTCTTGGGAACTCTTCAGCTATTCTTACTCGAGTTGGAATCTTAATAGCTTCTCCAATTACAATAGCCTCTCCAATTCTTAATGAAGGTAACAGTTTAATTATGGTATTCATATTATCTGGTGCGAGCGAATTAACAATGCCTTGATCAGACGAATTTGTTAACCTTAATGCGATAAAAGTTCCTACTTGAGAAAGTATCGTTTCAGAGAGTTCAGATGGTCTTTGAGAAATAACCATGGAACCCACCCCGAATTTTCTTCCTTCTTTAAAGATTCTTTCTACTGCCTTTTTAGCATAAATAGAATTATCTTTATCGGACAAATACGAATGTGCCTCTTCGTAAACCATCAAAAGTGGTCTATTTTTCCCTGTATTTTGTTCATATCGTCCCCAAAACATACTTTCGTAAATCACTCTCGTTATTAATCCAACAGTAATATCAAGTACCTCAAACGGTACATTACTCAAATCAAAAATTGTTAATCTCTCAGTATTACCTAACCATTCAACCAGCAAATTTGAAATATCTTTACTTCCATCTTTATATTCTCCTGGATGAAACATAAAATCATATCTTGTATCTTTCAATCTAGTAAAAATATTCTTTTCGTATGCATAAAATACTTGATCTTTACTTTTGTATGGCGCACCCGCACCAATAGAGTAAGATTCAAATATAGCTGGCTCAAGTACCTCACTGTCTCCTTTTTCAGTAACTTTAGCTTCAGTAGGAATTTGCTTATCCAGAGCAGACTCATCATATGTTGCATTAACCAAATAATTCATAAAATACCAAAGTTCTCTCACATCGAACGGAACGGGACTATCAGCAGTAATCTCGTTTTTATCTTGCCCAAGAAATCTCCAAGACTTCTTCATTTCAACAATTTTTTCTCGTAATCTTCTATATTCTGGGCGAGCATCATCCGAGCTTTTAGCTCCCACAAGAAAATAGGCTAGCTCTTCAAAATTCATAAGCCAGTATGGAACATATAATGGTTGTTTCTGATCACCAACTCGTACGACATGTGCATCTGGAAATGCAGAGGAATATTCTCCATGGGGATCTATCAGTATAGTGCGACTGTTTGGATATGACTTAATTATACTTTTCAAAATTCCTACTGTAGTGTTGGATTTTCCACTTCCTGTTGACCCCAAGATAGCCGAATGACGCAACACAAATTTATGGGTATCAAGCATAATTGGCAAATTACTTGATGACGAATGAGTACCTATCTTAAAACCAGTTTTCTCTTCGCCACCATAAATATCAAAAAGATCTTTATCAGTTACTAAATAAACTTTCTCTCCTATGGTTGGGTAAATTCCAACTCCCTTTTCAAATGGTTTATTTCCAATTTTTTCCCCAATTAAATCTATTATTAAAAAACGTCTCCCGTGAATATCGATTTCATCACTCTTCGAAGCCTGATTACTGATAGAATTAACTGAACCATATATTATTATGTTACCAATTGGAATTTTTACCAAGGCACCAATTTGACCAACTCTATATACTTTTCCAAATATAATCGGACTTGAAGAGGGGATAGTTTCTGTCATAAGTATTTCTATTACATTTGAATCTGCTCTAATTACTTCTCCTAGTAGTCTATCTTCATACTTCATCATCATCACCTGCTGTATTTATTGTTTTTCCCGATGATGTAATTAGAAATTCTGCTAATTGCGAAAAATCTCCCAGTCCAAGTTCTTTTCCTTCATAAAGATACGATTTTGTACTTTCATCCTGTTCCTCTGGGAATTCCCACTCAACAACTGTTCCTCTAATAATACCTCTGTTTGGACCATAAACAGATAGATTTAAAAAGGTTGTTGAAAATTTCTCCATCTCATTAACTTGATCATCACTGTAACAAAATACTAAGCAAAAAAGAAGTGTATTTTCCCTAAGCGCACTAAATATAATATCGTTAATATGTTGGTCAGCAAATGAATAACCAGACATTACAAGAGTTATTTCTCCGTTTCTCAAATATTGTTTAAGACGATCGAAATATGCAATAAATGGTTGCTTTCTTGATAAATTATACTTTTCTTTAGAGGGATAGATAACTAATTCATTCGTTGGTATTTCTTTCCTTGATGTCCTTATAATTCTAGAAGAACCATTCTTAAATTCCCAATTCAAAGATCCATGAATTTTCCATAATCTTACCCAACTATAGGTTAAATCCTTACAAAGAACCTCTTTTTCAATTGACTCAGGCCAAAAAAAAGGTTCATACCCGCCAACAAATCCATCAAAATAAGGAATTTCATTTTTTTCAAGTGATCTCTCAACAATCAAATCATAATTAGTAGTAAATATTTCTTTGACTTCATAGTTATTACATATCCCTAGCCATGCGATAAATCTTCTCATAACAAGAGTATCTGCATTCGTTTCTTTTTCACTTATTATGCAATAGATTTGCTTACAAATTTCACGATCTAGTTCCATTGAATCCGTGCCAGATATCTCTAAAAACAGCAAGTCTGCTCGAGCATTTGTTAAATCTTTTATTTGACGAACTAAATTTAAAATATGCTCAATTGTTACGTTTTCAGGATGAATATTGTTTACCTTTGGAACCAAATTTTTTACAATACGGTATTTTTCAACTAATTTAGGATTAACCCTAGATTCCACTTCTTTAGTTAAATCCCATACATTTGGCAACCCCATTGCGCAAGAAGTGCCTGCTCCTAAAAAAAATCCAATTTTTTTTGAATATAAGAAAATCTGTTTTAAATCTTCAATTTCAACCTTTATATCTTTTTTTTGCATAAAAAAATCCTCTCCAACATACTCATTAATAAAAAACGAATAAGAATTTAACCATCTCAAGTTTACCATTGCACAAGCTAATAAAAAAGATAATAAATCTTTTTCTATATGATTCAAAAGTGTATTTTTTCTATTATTTTTATAAGTATTATTAAGTACTAATAATAGCGTGCTTTTCTCAGATTTTTTATTTCCGCTCTGCAAGCCTCATCTAGGCACCAACAATTCGGTTAAACAAATTGAGTAAGACATCTTTCACACCAGAAGCATTAA
This sequence comes from Enterococcus sp. DIV1208, assembly GCF_050530455.1. Classification (NCBI taxonomy): domain Bacteria; kingdom Bacillati; phylum Bacillota; class Bacilli; order Lactobacillales; family Enterococcaceae; genus Enterococcus; species Enterococcus sp. DIV1208. The sequence continues at coordinate 1,498,952 of NZ_CP172887.1, forward strand.
AGACCAGACCTACCGCAATCAAGGCAATCACTAAGAAGCCAATCAGTTTGGAAAACTCCCGCTTAAATCCTAAAAACAAACCAATGACCACAATCGCTAGTAAAACTAAAGATTGAGCATTGGTTAAAAACCATTGATACAAATTTTGTCCGAAATTCATCTCGTCACTTTCCTTTCTTTTCCATTGCTCGGTCTGCTGCTGCACTTGCATTCATCAAGCACATCACAGTAACACCAAGCATACTGCCACCAAATACCAATAAAATATCTTTTACAATTCCCATGACCATTCCTCTTTTCATATAATCAAGTTTTCGATTGCCATACTTTGTTGCTCCAAAATCTTTTTGTGCCGGTCTGATAACCGTGCATTCTGTACCATATCCTGGATATAGGTTGTCTGATTCAACCGATCCAACTCCTTGGCCATCTTCCACGTAGGAGCGACTTGTCGTCCAAGCCAATTCAAGGTTCGTTCAATGGTGTACGGTTTCGGCTCAGAAGTTAATTGAATTTCCTTGCGATTCCGTCCAATAAAGCGACCCCATTGTTCATTCAAGGGCCAATTGGTTCGCCGTTTTCCTTCCACCTTATCCGCAAATCGCAAGTAACGGTTGATAATGGAAAATGTGGTACTTTCAATGCTACGACCTTTTAACAAATCTTGAATCGCATGATAAGCGCGGTCATTTTTCAGTCGAATCTCAAAGCGATTTTTCGTTTCGATCTGGTCTAATGGAATTCCTAACTTGATATATTGTTCATAATCTTTTTCGTACAAACAGAAGTAAACCTCACTTTTGAGACTGCCTATATATAAGGTATTGCCCATACCATCCTTTTCATCAGCTTTCAACAGTTCCCCGGAACGGTAACTTTTAAAGGTACGAAACAAGGAGATACATTCTTCCTTCTGACATTTTTTCGTTAAATCAGGAATATTCAATAGCCCCACTCGATCATTGATTGCCAAGTCCAAACGTTTCATCACGCCACCTTCTTTTAGACAAGCTCCGAAAAAGTCGTACCAGCTACGCTTTTGAGCAAGTAAAAAAGTTTCAAATTGCCGACAACCTCGCCCCTTTAATTCCAAAAGAACGCCCTTATCTTCTTCATGTGACAACATCACCACAATATCGCCCATGACATATTGTTCCTGATAGGAGTAAAAGGCGTAATCCTCATGAAGCATACACTCAAATTTCAAATGGAGAATTTCTTGAATAATTTTCCGTACATCCGTTGTGGGGAAACGAATCCTTACATAGTCAAACAGTAACGTCAAAGGCAAATCGGGATTGAAACTTTCCAGTTGGTCAAAAATTTTCCTCATGGTCTTTGTAGAGGCGGTTACGCCACCGTTTTCTATCTGATTTAAATAGGGACGGCTAAGCCCGCAAGCCGTAGCCAATTTATTTTGTGAAACACCATATTCATTGCGTCGTTCTTTTAATAACCGATAATCTAAATTCCGTTGTGTCAAGTTCTCACCTCCAAGTTCAAGGTGTTAACTTTTTCAAATGAGTTAACACCTATGCAAATCGCTTAATATCCTTGATACAACAAGCATTTTTAATGGTTGCTTGCTTATTTTTTGTGTTTTTGTACCCCCCTGTTAGATACGGGGGGTGAGACATCATGGCCGGCTAACGCTGTCCATGAACAGGCACAGCACCACGGAGGATTTCTGCTTCGCAAATCCCCCGCGGTCAGCGCCTATCAGTGGTTTATTAGGTTGTTACTCCGCGATAATACCCTCAATTTCCAACTCTGCTTTTATTTCAAACAAGTATTGGCGGATATCAGTTTCTTTGGCAAGGTCCGCAATCCGTTCCAATTCACTGATGATTTGATTCAGCTCCATTCGAGCATCGGTTTCTTCGTCCATTACATATGAATCACCAGGGACCTTCACCCCATTTTTTCGAATATCGAAATTGAGCCGGTACAGTTCTTCTTCCAATTCCGGATCTGACTGAATCTTGCCAATCACCCAGTAGATTTCTCCAATCAACTCATCATAAATCATGTGCTTTCACCTCCCTTAACCTTCTAGCAATATCAAAAATGACCGGAACTGTTACAGAGTTTCCGGCCTGTTTATACAACTGACTATCTGAATTGACTTGAGAGGCTCGGTCAAAAGCCCAATCGGGAAAGCCTTGAAGTCGCCAGCACTCCCTAGGTGTTAGCTTCCGAATCTGATACTGATCTGTGACAACCGCTTGTTGATCTCCTGTTAGTAAAGTATGCACACTTTGTTTTCCCAGACGGCCTCGGCGACTTGTGGAGTTAGGAAAAGCCAGGTTCACACTGTCCCCTGGCTTCACCTCTTGATATTCTGTTTTATTTTTTCGAATCATAATTTTCGTTTCCCCTTGTTTCGTTGACAAGGTGGGAGCTGTTCCGGTTACCTCATAGACCCGATTTCCTTGTTCAAAATTCCCCGGCAACATACCCGCTATAGAAATTCCCTCGTTCGTGGGTAAGGCTATTTTGATTCCTTCATCACCAGTTAAGGTGGGCGCTACCCCATCTGAACCATAGACTTGGCCACCCATGCCTCGATTGGAAGGATTGATATTTACCAAGTTTCTGATGTTTTGATCAGATGTTGCAGACGATCCAATGATAGGAAATACTTGTTCGGTACATTCGTCTCGAGAATGTCCGATAAGGAAGACCCGCTCGCGGTTTTGGGGAACGTAGGCCTTTGAGTTAAGCACCTGCCATTCCACATCATACCCCAATCCATCCAGCGTTCGGAGGATTGTCTCGAACGTAGCCCCTCCTTCGTGATTGAGCAATCCCCGGACGTTCTCAAGGAATAAAAACTTAGGTTGGAGAAGAGTGGCGAACCGAGCGATTTCAAAGAATAAAGTACCTCGAGTATCGGAAAATCCTTGCCGCTTTCCCGCAATTGAAAAAGCTTGGCACGGAAATCCGCCGCAAAGGATGTCCACTGGTCCGAGGGATTGAACAAACTCGTCTGATACACTTGTGATGTCATGCATTTCCACCTCCTTCCTTGTATCATGGATTGCCTTATAACTCCGCCGGGCAAATTCATCAATTTCACAAAAACCGATACACTGGTGGCCCGCTTGTTCCATACCTAAGCGAAATCCACCAATCCCGGCGAATAAATCTAAAAATGTCATACATCACCTCAGTCATTACAAAGAAAAAAGCCAAGAACATTTTTTGCTCTTGGCTTCTACATTATTACTTCATTTACTATTTTTTATCTAACCCAACTAATTTCCGCTGTTTTTCATTGGCCTGATCGGCAACATATTTGATCACTGTTTTGAACTCTTTTGCAGTAGCATTTTCCGATAAATCCGCAATACTCTTATTGTATTTCTTTACAATTTTCGTTACTTGTTCTTTCTCAGTCATGTAATTGAACCTCCAAATCTTCCCTACTATATCCTAATGGCAAAAATAATTCTAGATTATCCGCAGCATAATGAACTTCAGAAATGTTATTCATATAATCTTTTATAATAATATGAAGCAATACATCTGGATGTTTACTCTTTACTTTTGCAATATTTTCTCTTGATTTGAAAAAGGCGTTAATGAATACCTTTTTCGGCACATGGCGTCCCTCTGCCAGTTCACGTTCTTGTGTAAAATTCCAAGCGATTTTTGGGTCTTGATAAACATAGAAAATCGTCACTCGAAAATGATTTTTCAATGCCCGCGAAATATTTTTTTCAGCACTTAATATAGAAAAAGTTGCATCCAGGATAAAAGAATAGCCATGATCTAAGACATATCTAAATGCCTGCTCCACCAACCAAGAAGATGCTTTTTGAAAGAGACTAGAGTTTTTTCCATTATAATCAGGAAACAGGATACGAAAGTAATCCGCATCAATAATTACGTGATTATCATAATTCTCAGCCAATCCAATGGCAACCTCTGACTTTCCAGCGCCAGGACTCCCTGCCATAAAAACTGCGTCTCGTCCAACTTCGGGGGATTTTCCTTTGATAATATAAGAAATAAAACTATCCTTATTTGCTTTTGCGTACTCTAAATAAGAATCATTGCTTTCCACATTATTCGCCCCCTTTTTTTCTACTACATAAAAGTATTATACGTTACTTAAAGTATAAAGTCAGTATTTGAAGGTCACTCAATCATTCAACTTTCTTAATTTATTAATTGAGCCTAAAAAATCATATCCTTTTGGTACAAGTGGCGTATAAAATTCGCTAATCACACTCCCTCCTGTATCTACATAACCTCGACCTTTGATGCGTTTCATAAAGAAGTTTTTTTCAATCTCCCCAAACATCATGGAATACCCAAGCTCACTCATGCGAGCCAAAGCCACTCGGAAGTTAAATTGATCGCGAATTCCATCTCCTAAATATTTCGCATCGGGTCTTTGACAAGCCAGAATCAGAAAAAAACCAGATTGACGACCTAACATCACGATTTGTTTGAGCTTATTCAAAATCACCGCACTCTCCTTAGTCATTAACATTTCCATATAAGCCACGTATTCATCAAAGATTAAAAAGTTTGGCGGAAGTCCAATATAGGCATAATTCTCTCCTGTTTTGTAGTTGGGCATTTCTTTCATTGCCTTGCTACGAGCCATCATACGTTCATAGAAATCTTCCACACAAGCAGAAATTTCCTCTTTTTGCGAATATACTTGAGGCATTACCGTACCTAAATCGGCAAGGTCTGCATTTTTTGGATCGAGGATAAACAATTCTGCATCTGACTTCAATAGTGCTTGAATAATAGTGAGTAAAAAATAAGTCTTCCCTCCACCTGTGCCACCAGCGATTAACATATGAGGTAAAGAATCATAGGCCCATACTTGGTTTTTCATCAATCTCAAAGCTCCGTTTTTTGCCACTACTTCATCTATCCCAATTCGATTGGCAATCATATCGTATAACAAGGTGTATTCCACATAGGAGTCTTTGAGTTCTTTTTCTACTAACTCACAATACAGCCCACTTTCTAACTTCTTTTCCAACTTCAATAGCTGATCTTGATATTTTCCCAGTGAAATTTGAACGCGAATAGAAAGTAAACCATCTTTCATTCGATAATAGATTTTGGGGAAGTAACTGATACTCTCTTTAGTCCGACTACTATTCAAATCTTTGAAAAAACCTTCACTTTGAGTTTGCTTCACTTCATACCAATGATTTTCTAGAATCATCCGAGCCAGCTTTTGTCGATGCCATAAACTTCGCCAATGGTCCTGAAAAAAGTGAATATAAAGCAATATCATGCTTTCCGAAAGAGCGAGACTTCCAAGTAGACATACTAAATCTTTTATAGACCAAACGATTTCAATAGTGGAAAGTGATACCTTAGAAATCTCAAATTGTCTAAGCTCTTGAAAATAGAAGACGCCCATCCAACCGATGAACAAAGCAATTAGCCACCCAAGAACAAAGTGATAAACCAAGTGTTGATCTCCTGCGCGTATGCGATGCCCTTTGTACATTTTGATGGTTTCCACCTCCAATCGAAAATTACCCAATAGGTTTTTTTGGGCAATTTCAAAAAGTTATGCTAGTCATTTACTGACACGGGAAGTTGTTTCATTTCAACCAATTGTGTTAAAAAACCTTCAATGGCATCCGGCATCTCCACACCGATTTCTTCTAAGACTGATTCTGCCTGTCGACATAAGTTTTCATTTACTTCGACAACCATAAAGAAGGACTCTTCCTCATCCAACCATTTGAGTACGTCAAAATCTTCCTCATCGGTTTCAAAAAAATCCTGATTCATAATAAGGAATACTTTTTCATCTATCGTCAAATCCTCGTTAACTTGTTCTTTGGTTAGTTCTCCTTTGCCATAACGATCTAGACAATCTAAAATATGTTCCACATTGATTTCCATATTCTTCACCTATTTCTTTCCTTCATTTTGGTTCGTAGGATTTCCTTGATTTGGTTGTCGTTTTAAAACTAAATCGTCTGCCTTAATGAACCAATTAACAGTAGTCCCTTCTCGAAAAACATAATTGGCAACGGTATCCACGATTGGATTGACCAACTCTACCTCTGCGTCATAGGCAAACTCGCGTAAGGGCACATTTGCCGGGATACTAACTTGAATCATTCGACCTTGAGCGGAGGATTTCAAATTATAGGTCCGTTCTTTTACCTCGTTACTAACCGTTCCGTCCTCATTTTGCTTGCGTACTTCCCGACGTAATGCGGAAAAACGCAACTTGCCAAAGGTTAATCCTGAATCTACAACAATGCCTTCTGTTAATCTCATCTTCTTTTCCTCCTATGCTTTCACTAAATCATCGACATACAACACGTAATCGGTAAACCCACGATTCTCAATCTCATACCCTTTGGCAACCAAGTGGGGATTTACAGCTTTTAGTGGTTGATCTTGATCAAAATCCTTTTCTCCGGCTTCCGCAGCTACCACCACTTCAATATCATCGGCTCGTTGCTTACTGGAATACAAATGATAACTACGACCAATTACTGTAGTATTCCGCCCATATCCTTCTGTTAAAATTTCACCTTCACCGGCGTAACTCAACTTGCCAAAGGTTTCAACCATATTTGGCACAACAAATTTCAATTCCATCTTTTTTTCCTCTTTTCATTATTAGTTTTGGATACAAAAATAGCGCGACCACTTTTTTTAGGAGGCGGTCGCGCACGTTGTTTCTTATAATTTACTGGTTTCATCACATCACCTTAGTTTCGGCGATTCCAGAAATAATAGCCAGCCGTCGCAAAGATTAAAGTAAAACCAATGAACAGTAACACATTGGAATTTTTCTCACCGGTTTGAGGAAATGTCTTCACTGTAGGACTAGATTCTTGAGAGTCGCTTGGAACAGTTAGCATTTCCGGTTGTTCTGGCGTACTCGGTTTGGTTGGCACTTCTTTTGGTGTTAAGGTTTGAGATTTTTCTTTCAAATCTTCATTGTGTTTTCCATTGATGTTTCCATCTTTGTCATAGTTAATTTCTTTGAAGGTAAAACTTGTACCTTCTGGATATTTACTTGTATCCACTTTTTCCGCAAGCACGGTTTTGGTGAATTCTTTGTCATTCACTTCATAATCAATCTTGCCAGATTTCCAAATTTCTTTGTTCGTACCATCTGGTAATAAGGCATACAGAATTGTTTCAAAAGCTTCTTTTGAGCCATCCAGAACATCATGGGTAATGGATACATCATCAAACATATCCACCACGTCACCATGAGTAAAGGTCTGAGAACCGTCTTCTAGGTGCGCTTTGGTTTGGATGGAAACATGACGTTCCACTGTACAATTGACAGTTTGGGCTTGATTGTTCAAACTAGCATCCTTCGCCACTGGCTCATCGCCCGCTTCAAAGGCTTTCTTGTTTTCATACACATAGTTGAATAAGACAATAGTTTTATCCAAAACTTGTTCGGCGGTTAATTTATGCAGAATTTCCCAAGTTCCAGTTTTCTCTTTATTCACCAAAGTGGCGGTTGTTTCGGCAATTATCACTGGTTTGGCTTTTTCATCTTTTTCTTGGGCAGTTTTTGTGGCTCCCACATCAATAGCCTGAGCTACCACATACCAGTCTTCTTTGATTTCATGCAAGTTATAGCTCAATTTATCAACTAGCTCGGTAGAATCAAGGGTAATCAATTCTTTGCCTCCGTCTTTCCAAGTCGCAAGGGAAGTTAGGCTATCTTCTTCCTCAGGCAAATCATAAAGCATTAAACGGTTCAAACTAACGGAGAATTCTTTGTTCGTCAGCTTCTCGTAAGGAACGGTCACCGTCTTAATCGGTTGTTTTTGACCTTGTTCAGTAATGGTAAAGACATACTCACTCTTTACAAAGTTGTCTTTGTTTTCCTTAAAGATAGAACGAATTTCTAGTGGTGTAATCTTTTGAAATCCTTCTGGTGCTTCTACTTCTTCAAGTAAATAATCACCATAAGGAAGATTTTCAAATTTACCGTAGCCATCAAAACCTAGTTGCTCGTTATAAGCGGTGGTCGCTTCATCTTCGGCGCCTGTGATTTCATTGGTTCCTTCCAATGGCGACACTTTAAAGGTTAAGTCATTGAAGCCAGTTTCGGCAGTGCCAGCGGCTGATCCGGCGAATTTGAAGAAATCAAACCCAAAGCGAATCACTTGTTCTTTTGCCGTAACATCTCGGGTAATCACGGCATTTTTTTCGCTATCATCCACCTTTTTGATGGATACAGGATACTTTGTTTCATCTAAGGTATATCCTTCAGGCGCTTTGGTTTCTTGCCAGTAGTACTCGTTGATGGCTAAGTGTTTAACGGCAGCTTGATTCTTTTCATCTAAAGTCAAAGTCACCGTTTCATCAGAAGCCTTCGTTCCTTTCACTAATTCTGGTTCAAAAGCCTCACCCCATTTAACAGCTTGACCATCTATTGCAGTAAAGAGAGTATATTCAGCTCCTTTAAACTCAGCTTTCCCTTGAGTCTCATTACCAGTATCTTTGTCTTCTTTCGTCAAAGTGGTTTCACCAGTAATTTCTTGGTTTTGTCCTTTTACATTACTGGTCACAAGGGCCACGGTTTGATTGGCATACTTCAATTCGACTTTTACGGGTTCGAAGGTATTCACGAAGCCATTAGATACTTTGGTTTCAGTCACATAATAGGTTCCCAATTCCAACGCATTGGCAATCTCTTTTGGTGTTTCTGCATGACCGTTTTCATCCGTGGTCATTTCTTGAATGATTTCACCAGTTGGACTGCCCTTGCGAATGGCAAACGTATTTCCATCTAAAGAATAGTTGTCATTCCAAAGATCACTCCCTGTTTCAACTCCGGTTTTATCCAGAATGATTTGACCTTTTTCTCTCGTATTTTTTGAAGTCACAGAAATGGTTTCACCTGCTTTAATCATAGCAGTCATAGGTGTGGAATCAATCGTATAAGGCGCCGGCACTGATTTTTCAGTAATGGTTACTTTTGTACCATGAGGAATTCCATCTAAGGTCGCAATCCCTTCTTTGTCAGTAGTCACGTCTTTTGCAGGCAAAGTTTTTCCAAAGTCTAAATGGAAAACCGTTCCTGGTACAATAGCACCTGATTCTTTATCAATTTTTTTAATCTTTAAAGAACCCTCAGTTTCCACATCAATTTTGACCGTGTAAGTGTTCGGTATATCAATCGCCCCGGCCATCAAGGTTTGTTGCCCAGCCATCTTATAGGCGACCGGTGTTCCAGTTCCAGCAGATTTCTTAAGCGTCAGCACACCATTTTCTTTAGAATTGGCATTTGGGGTGATGACCAACTGATTGCCATTGACACGATAATCAATGTTTGCAGTATTTTCCACAACTTCATCGAATTCTGACAAATTCAAATTATTCGTATCCCTTACAGTAGTTGATTGACCTAACACTGTTTTAGCCGTGCTATTATGGAAGCTTGGTTTCTTCTGATAGTTCGCGATTGCTTTGTTAATTTTTGCTTCAATAGCTGGGATATTTACGGCACTACCATCCGAACGTTTGATTGAGTGAAGGGTGTAGCCGTTAACTTCTTGCCAGATCATCTTCTGTGCCACAATATGAGTATCTACATCTGTGCCGGCTTTTTTCCATAAAACGGAAACTAATTTGGCTTTCTCCGGTATATCCGGCAATGGATTTTTCTCATAGCCTGGAGTGAATTCATTGTAAATTGGCACTCCTGGTTCAATACAGAAAATATCTTGTTTCACGCCATTGTACACTGCATAATGTGGAACAGTGACTTCTGACATTGGACGGCCGTCACTGAAAGTTCCTTCTACAGCGTATTGATGTGCCAAATCAAGCTCTACGGTTACCGTTTGTGGATGAGTAATTTCATCGGCCAGAGCAATCGTAGGACCAATCGCTCCGCCAATTGTTTGGCCTAATAGAGCCAAAGTCGCAAATAATCGCCAATTTTTAAATCTCGGCTTTTTCATATAATTAATCTCCTTTCCCATTTGGGCAATAAAAAAGAGACATCCACCTCTGAATGTCTCGAATGTTTAAAACTATTCTTTTCAAAAATTATCAGATACCGTATATCAAAAACTCCAAAGAGACTCTTCCTATATAGGCATACTGAATAATGCGATCCGTATTTGGGATATCTTTTCCGTTCTCGTATTTGTCCATTGACCATTTTGTAATAGGCGGTGAAAAAAACTTTCCAAAGTCTTCTCTTTCTAAACGATAATCTCTTCGAATCTTCCTGAATCTTAGTCCCATTCGGAAAGGATCCAACTTTTCAAATTGGTTAATCGTATTCCCCCTTTTCAACATTTTGCTAAAAGTCACCCCATACAAAATATAAGGGACAGTCACTTTCCCAAGATAGGCAACATTCATTAATCTTTCAATATCAGGAATGTTCACACCTTTTTCCCATCTATTCACAACATTCTTACCTGCTGGTCGAGTAAAGTTCTTACCAAATTTTTCCAGTGTTTCACCTCTATTTTTCCGAATCTCTTGGATTCGTTTTCCCATCGCTATTTTATCGACGATGGGTAATTTAAACGAACCGTCATCTTGTTTTATATCCATCAAAACCTCTTTCCCATCGTTAGACAATAACTGAGTGATTTTCACTATTGCATTTTTTGACAATGGTCGACTTTGATTTAAAAATTTATTTAGAAGAGATATTTCGATTCCTAACTTCTTAGATAATTCCTCACGAGAAAAATTATTGGTAGTTTGATATTTTTCTAAATCAATCAATACTTGTTGTTTTCTTTGAGTCATATCTTTAATAAATGATTCAACACCGAGAACATCACTCAAAATTCTATCGTTTTTTTTAGATATACTTCGTAATCCATTTTCATATTTTACGATTGTAGCTTGTGATATATTTGATAATCTTGCCAGTTCTTCTTGAGTTAATTGCTTAGATAACCTAGCTTCTTTTAAATGCTTTCCCATTTTGATTAACTCATCTTTATTTGTTTGCATGAAAAAAGCACCTCCTTATGAGATGCTTTCATCATACGCTGACAAGTAAAAACCTTCAAGGAAATTATTCCTTTTTTGTCCTTTTTTGTTAAGTCGTGACAACCGTATGACAGTTTAAACTTTTTTAAACGGGTAAATCACGAATTTTGCGCTACTCGAAAAGATTGATTTAATAGGGTTTTCCGTTGAAAACAAGCTATTTCGCGTTATCCTGGTCGTCCATTTTCAGAACAGCCATGAAGGCTTCTTGTGGGACTTCGACGCTACCGATTTGTTTCATTCGTTTCTTTCCTTCTTTTTGTTTTTCAAGAAGTTTGCGTTTCCGTGAGACATCTCCACCATAACATTTTGCTAAGACGTTTTTACGTAATGCTTTGATATCTGAACGAGCAACGATTTTTTGTCCGATAGCTGCTTGGATCGGCACTTCAAATTGTTGACGTGGAATTAGTTTTTTCAGTTTTTCAACGATTGCTTTTCCTCGTTCATAAGCAAAATCTCGGTGAACGATGAAACTTAACGCATCGACTTTTTCTCCATTTAATAAAATATCCATTTTTACTAACTTGCTCTTTTGATAACCGGACATTTCATAATCCAAGGAAGCATAGCCTTTCGTACTGGATTTTAGTTTATCGAAAAAGTCAAAAACGATTTCAGAAAGCGGAATATTATAAACGACATTCACTCGATAATCATCTAAATAATCCATTGTGATGAATTCTCCACGTTTTCTTTGGGATAATTCCATCACTGCACCGACGAAATCATTTGGAACCATGATTTGTGCCTTCACAAAAGGTTCTTCAACATCTTGAATCGTTACTGGTTCTGGAAAATCTGCCGGGTTATCGACGACTGTCATAGAACCATCTGTTTTATTCACATGATAAATTACAGAAGGTGCCGTTGTGATCAACTCTAAGTTGAACTCACGTTCCAAACGTTCTTGGACTACATCCATGTGTAATAAACCTAAGAATCCACAACGGAAGCCAAAGCCAAGGGCTTGTGAGGTTTCAGGTTCAAACTGTAGTGCTGCGTCGTTTAGTTGTAATTTTTCAAGTGCTTCACGCAAATCATTGTAGCGGGAAGTATCAATTGGATATAATCCACAGTAAACCATTGGATTCATTTTACGGTATCCAGGTAGCGCTTCTTCTGCTGGATTATCTGCCAACGTAACTGTGTCCCCTACTCGTGTGTCTTGGACCGTTTTGATGCTTGCCGTGATATACCCTACATCACCGACCATCAAGAAATCTCTAGCAACAGCTTTTGGTGAAAAGACTCCCACTTCTGTCACATCAAATGTTTTGCCGTTACTCATCAATTTGATTTTATCGCCTGGTTTGACCATGCCGTCTGTGATTCGAACATTCAGAACGACTCCTCGATAACTATCGTACACGGAATCAAAGATCAATGCTTTCAAAGGGGCATCCAGCTCGCCAGATGGGGCTGGTACATATTCAACGATTTGTTCAAGTATTTCTTCAATCCCAATTCCTGCTTTAGCACTAGCCAGAACTGCCTCACTGGCATCGATTCCGATAACATCTTCGATTTCTTGACGTACACGTTCTGGATCAGCAGCTGGAAGATCGATTTTATTGATGACTGGCAAAATTTCCAGATCATTATCCAAAGCTAAGTAAACATTTGCTAATGTTTGAGCCTCGATTCCCTGTGCCGCATCAACAACTAATACCGCACCTTCACAGGCTGCTAAACTCCTTGATACTTCATAAGTGAAATCGACGTGCCCAGGGGTGTCGATTAGATGGAAAATATAGGTTTCGCCATTTTTGGCTGTATAATTCAATTCGACAGCATTTAATTTAATCGTGATTCCACGTTCACGCTCTAGATCCATTGAGTCTAATAGCTGATCCTGCATTTCACGAGACGTCACAGTGTTCGTCTTTTCCAGAATACGATCGGCCAGCGTTGATTTTCCATGGTCGATATGAGCAATGATCGAAAAATTTCGAATTTGCTCTTGTCGTTGTTTCATTTTTTTTATATCCATAGCGTCTCCTCTTTTCGTTTAATCAGCACCTCTCATTATATCAATGAAAAGCATGAATTTAAAGACTTTTTACCTAGTCAGCTTTAGAAGTTTTTTTTATGAAAATTTGCTATACTAATAACAAGTAAATAATTGGAGATGAAAGAATGGATGAAAAAGATTTCAGAGAAAATCTTGAATTAAAACCTGTTACTGAAAAAGATGTTGATCAATTCAATGAGTTATTGTCTTATGTCTTTCAAGTAACAGAAGCAGACATCGAAGAAAGTGGTTTTGAAAGCAAAGGGGCATTTATTCGCTCCAAGCGCCCAATTTTGGAACTATCGGAAGTATTTGGCTGGTTCCACCATAACAAATTGATTTCTCAAATTGCGATCTATCCATGTGAAGTCAACATCCACGGTAAACCATACAAAATGGGTGGCGTTACCGGTGTCGGAACGTATCCTGAATATGCAAATCATGGATTGATGCAAGATTTGATCTTGGTTGCGTTAGATAATATGCGCAAAAACAAACAATGGATCTCTTATCTTTATCCCTATAGCGTGCCTTATTATCGACGCAAGGGTTGGGAAATCATGTCTGATAAGTTGACATTTAAAATTCGTGATACCCAATTACCGAAGAATGTTCCTGTGGATGGAATGGTTGAACGATTACCAGTAGATCATCCAGATGTTTACCGAGTGTATCAGAAGTTTGCGGCTCAAAATCACGGTGCTTTGTTTCGTAGCCAATTTCATTGGGAAGAATATTGGCGATTTGAAAATAAAGAGGAACGGACAGCTGCGATCTACTATAGGAAAGAGCATGAACCAATTGGTGTTTTATTTTATTGGGTCGCTGAAGAAATTTTCCATGTTAAAGAGATGTTTTACTTGAATCAAGAAGCTCGGAATGGTTTATGGAATTTTATTTCAGCACACTTTTCAATGGTTTACTGGGTTCACGGTGATATCTACAAAAATGAACCACTGGCTTTCTTGATCGAAGATAGTCAAATAAAAGAACAGATCGAGCCTTATTACATGGCGAGAATCGTAGATGTCAAAGAGTTTCTGAAGCAATTCCCCTTCGTTTCTACTGCGAAACCTTTTCACTTTATTGTCGAGGACCCTATCGCCTCATGGAACAATGGTGTTTTTGGGTTGGTCTGGAACGAAGACGGACAATTGGATGTCGTGGACGAACCTGTCGGACAATCGGTCCAGTTGTCCATTCAAACATTAAGTTGTTTGATGATGAATTATCGTCGCCCTTCTTATCTTGCAAGGATCGAACGAATCAAAACGGATGATGAAACACTTAAAACACTTGAATTGATTCTTCCAAATATGGAAGCTTATTTCAGTGACTATTTCTAAGAAAAGGACGATGAAAATGAATATTTATTTTGCTGCACCACTTTTTGCAAAAAGTGACTTATTATATAATGCGAAACTTGTAGAAGAAATCAGGAGTCTTTCCAATGAATTAACCATTTATCTTCCGCAAGAAAACGAAGCGATCAATGATAAAACAGCCTATGCTGATAGTCAGATGATTGCTTTAGCCGATACAGAAAAGGTGTTGGAAAGTGATTTGATGATTGCACTATTAGATGGTTTGACCATTGATCCTGGTGTTGCATCCGAAATTGGTGTTGCCTATGCTAAAGGGATTCCTGTCATTGGATTGTATACAGATAGTCGGCAACAAGGCGGTACCCACCCGCAAAAAATTGCTGCTTTACAAGAAGTAGCTGAAAACCAATTCCATTATTTAAATCTTTATACAATTGGGTTAATCAAGCTAAATGGCGCTCTCGTAACTAGTGAAGAAGCGTTACTCAGTCAAGTAAAGACTTACTTAGATGGAGGTTTGAGCCATGAATAAGACAATGAAAAAAATCCAACTTGCACTTGTTGCTTTTGGTGTGTTTGTGGTTTGTTATAACCTTTATGAATTTATCACTAAAAAATATTCAACTACTCAGGGAGTTACTTTCATCATCGAATCTTTAGCTGGGATTCTATTGATTTTTCTCCCTCAGATCGTTAGAAAGATCGCAAAATTATACGTTCCAGATGCCATTGTTTTATTTTATTGGTTTTTCTTGTTTATTTCCGTGTTCTTAGGTACCGGTATGCATTTGATCAGTATCATTTCATTCTGGGATAAAATTTTACACGCCGTTAGTCCTATGGTGTTGACTGCCCTAGGTTACGGATTGATCGGCTTATTATTGAAAGATGCACCAATTGCGAAGACTAGTCCATGGTTGTTTTTACTGTTTGGTTTTGCCTTTGCTGGCCTCTGCGGCGTGTTTTGGGAATTTTGGGAATTTCTCTGTGATCAATTCTTAGGAATGAATCTCCAACGGTTTGCCGCTTCAGATGGCACCTTATTTGTCGGACGAGCTGCTTTGATGGACACGATGGGTGATTTATTCACAAATACGATTGGTGCATTGGTCATGGGAATCTTTGCTTGGACCCAAGGAAGAAACAATCGTGATTATTTTGAAAATTATCGGTTGAAAATTTTGAAATAGAGCAAAAAAAATATCACATTAAAGAATTGTGACAAAAATGAGATGCTTCCTAAAAATTGTGCGTGAAAACGTCAATGGTTAGGTGGCATCTCATTTTGTCTCACCCACTTATTTCTTATCATCAACCCTTACGGTTATTTTGTTACCATTCCCAATGAAAATTGTACTTATTGATAAGGGTTAAAATGATGGGAACAAAGAAGATATTTACCTGCCCACTCCTATTTATATAGGGAATAAAAACATTACCTTATGAGTAGATGAACTTGGAAATAACGATTGAGATCAACTTATTTTATGAATGATTTTTTCAGACTTATGACTAAATTACAAAAAAACAATAAAGCTAGGTGGTTGACCTAACTTTATTGTTTTTTTTGAGCTTAGATGGTGTGTGGCTCAACTAAACATTTGATCGATTCTACTGTTTGCCAACACCCGTTTTCTTGCGAAAGCTTACCGTTTCTTTACTCTTCCGTGTCTTCAAGTTCTTCCGTTTGGAAATGAAGTTTCTCTGCTAGCAAGGTAATCGTTACTTTAGATTTTGGTAAGATGTGTCCTGCTACGATTTCTTTGGCTAATGGTGTTTCTACTTCTTTCGTAATAAAGCGTTTCAATGGTCGAGCCCCGTATGCTGGTTCGTAGGCATTTTCAGCGATCCATGTTTTGGCTTCGTCGCTGATTGTTAGATGAATTTCTTGATAATCCAATCGTTTTGCCAATTGTGCCACCATTTTATCAACGATTCCTTTCACATTTTCAAGACTTAATGGTGTGAATAAAATCGTATCATCGATTCGATTTAAGAATTCTGGTTTGAAATGACCTCGAAGGATCGTTCTTACTTGTTCTTCCACTTCTTCAGGGATAGTGCCATCTGCTGACACTCCTTCTAATAACAGTTGAGAACCAATGTTGCTGGTCATGATAAGAACGGTATTTTTGAAGTCAACCACACGTCCTTTAGAATCAGTTAAACGTCCATCATCTAATACTTGTAACAAGATATTGAAGACATCTGGATGGGCTTTTTCGATTTCATCGAGTAAAACGATCGTATAAGGATTTCTGCGAACGGCTTCCGTCAATTGTCCGCCTTCTTCATAGCCAACATAGCCTGGAGGAGCCCCAACCAAACGAGATACGGCATGTTTCTCCATATACTCACTCATATCGATCCGCACCATGTGTTCTTCAGAATCAAATAAGTTTTCTGCTAAAGCTTTCGCTAATTCTGTTTTCCCAACTCCGGTTGGTCCTAAGAATAAGAAAGAACCTAGTGGGCGGTTTGGATCTTGCAATCCTGCTCGAGAGCGAATGACCGCATCACTGACTGCATCTACTGCTTCATCTTGTCCAATCACACGTTTATGCAATGTTTCGTTGAGCTTGATTAGTTTTTCTCGTTCCCCTTCCACTAATTTTGTGACTGGGATACCAGTTAAACGTCCAACCACTTGCGCAATTTCGTTTTCAGTGACTGATTCTTGAACCATTTTGATTTCACTGTCTTTAGCTTTTGCTTCCAATTCCTTTAATTCTTTTTCTAATTGAGGAATCGTTCCATGACGTAGGACAGCTGCCCGTTCTAAATCATAGTTGTTTTCTGCGTCTTCTAATTCATGTTTGGCTTTATCGATTTCCGCACGTTTAGAAGAAACACTATTGACTTCTTGTTTTTCTGTTTCCCATTGCATTTTCATCGAGTTTGCTTCTTCACGAAGATCAGCTAACTCTTCTTGTAGATTTTTCAAACGTTTTTTACTTGCATCGTCTGATTCTTTTTTCAATGCTGCTTCTTCGATCTCTAATTGCATCAAGCGACGAGTCACTTGGTCTAGCTCAGTCGGCATAGAGTTCATTTCTACTCGGATCGTTGCACTTGCTTCATCGATCAAATCAATTGCTTTATCTGGTAAAAAGCGGTCTGTGATATAACGGTCAGATAAAGTTGCAGCAGCGACTAATGCATTATCATGAATGTTGACTCCATGATGAATCTCAAAACGTTCTTTCAATCCTCGTAAGATACTGATTGTATCTTCTACTGTCGGTTCTTTGACTAAGACTTTTTGGAAACGTCGTTCTAATGCTTTATCTTTTTCCATATATTGACGATATTCATCTAATGTAGTAGCACCGATTAAATGCAATTCACCTCGAGCAAGCATTGGTTTCAATAAATTTCCAGCATCCATGCTGCCTTCAGTTTTCCCTGCACCAACGATATTATGGATTTCATCAATAAATAAGATGATTCGTCCATCACTTTTCTTGACTTCTTTCAGCACAGCTTTTAATCGTTCCTCAAATTCACCACGGAATTTAGCACCAGCAATCAATGCCCCCATGTCTAATGAAAAGATCGTTTTATCTTTCAAGTTTTCTGGCACGTCTTTTCGTACGATACGTTGTGCTAACCCTTCTACAATTGCTGTTTTACCGACACCAGGTTCACCAATCAATACTGGATTATTCTTGGTTTTACGAGATAAGATACGGATAACATCCCGAATTTCTTCATCACGTCCAATGATTGGATCCATTTTCCCGCTTCTGACTTGTTGAACAAGATCAACGCCGTATTTTTCTAATGCTTTGTATTGTTCTTCTTGATTTTTAGATGTCACCTTTTCTCCTCCTCTCATGTCTTCGATATTTTTACGTAACTCTTTTTCTGATAAACCATTTTTGGTCAAATAAACTGTCAATGGATAATTTTTCAATTTCATCAAGGCTAAAATTACAATCTCTGTTGAAAGAAATTCATCGCCAAAACTTTCTCTTAACTGGTCTGCTTCATTTAATAAACGGAATAGATTTTGGCTTAGATTCTGACCATATTGGACGTTTCCCCCTGAAACTGTGGGATATTCATCTAATACACGATCTACTTCCTTTTCAAACGTATCAACATCCATTCCCGCATCAGTGTATAGATTGCGCCCAAAATGGTTTGGTTGTAAAAAAATCTTCCACAAATGCGCAATATCAATTTCTTGATGTTTTCTTGTGACAGCGATTTGTTGCGCTTCAGCAATCGCTTCTTGAAGCGTGGTTGTCATTTTTTCAATGTTCATTTTACTTACCTCCTGAATATAAAATTTCAATATTCAATATGATACATCTCGTTCCAATAAACATTATACCTCTTTGGTCAGTCTTGGTCAAAAGATAACCTCGCTTATTTTATCGAAAATAAGTGATCAAAAAAAACACAACAGAGGCCTCTTGGATGGACTTACTGTTGTGTTTTGGATCTAATAATATGACTCAATACAATTGCTGTAATGGTCAATTTGATTATTTTTTATTGTTTTTAACATCTTGGATCTCTTGTTTGATTACCTTTCGACGATCAGCAATCACGTAGAATAACCCATAAATAAAAGGTAAGATAAATGAGCTAAACCGATACAGTAATAAAGAAGAAAAAGCATCTACGGTTCCCACAAGTGGTCTGAATAACAACAGATAGACAAATTCAAATGAACCGATTCCAGCTGGGGTAGGGATGACACCAGATAAAACTACCGCAAAACTGATAAATGAAAAGGTCAAGAGAAAGTCGATCGTGGGATGGTTTTCAACCAAAAAGAGATAGGGCATGATATACCAAAAAATAAGTTTGACCATATTCCAAAAATAGATGCGTAATAGAGCTGTTCGATCTTTGACAATTGTCTGGACAGTTTCTCTCAACGAATAGATTTGTGTATTACATGTATCTACCCAACCTCTGATGCGTTCACTTCGAAACAGTTTGTTTGAGATACTCATAAAGAAAATTTGTAGATTCAGACTCATTGAGACCATCAATAAAAAGGCAATGATCACCCCAGTTAAAATAATGCCAGCAATAATGAACCAGATCATGTTTGGTCCTTTGGAATAAAATAGAGAGAACTGGATGATCAAACCAATGATCGCATAGGTAATCACGGCTAATTTATACATAATCATATGCAACGCAGTGACACCTGCACCTTGTGAGTATTTCATTCCTTTTTTATTATAAAAATAAATTTCTGAAATCAAAGTGCCTGTTCCAAATGAAACGATTCGATAAAATGCAATATAGCAAGATGTCCAAAAACCATCACAAGTGGAAAATGTTGGTTCGAAAGGCTGGGCAATCTCTTTGATTGAACGCCCTTCTGCCACCTGATAGATCGTTCCTAACAAGAATGCCGCTACCAGAACGATAAAGCTTGTAGACAGCAATTCAGCGAAAATATCTGCAAAAGATTGGTTGATCAAATAATAAATAATGGCAAAAATTCCAATCAATAAGAATAGATTTAACGCTATTTTCGTTTTTGCACCTTTTGTCGCCATCAATTACTCCTTAATGAAAAAAATAAATCAACAGTAAATCCACCAATACACCCAGTACAAATCCTACTGTAAATTTCTTTTTTCTCGTTTTATGATGGAATACTTTACGAGAAATTAATCCCCCAATTCCACCGCCTAATAAACTAACAAAAATCAAATTATTTTCTGGAACGCGCCAACCGCCTTTTTTTGCTTGATACTTATCGTAACCCATCAAACAAAATAAATATAAATTGACAATCACTAAATAAAACCACAAAGGATTGTGTAGTAAAGCTTCCATACGTGTTTCCCTCCACCTCTAGCACATCATTTTTGCTCTTCTTTGGGAGCAAAGACCGACAACCCTTTTTTGACTACGACTAATTCGATAGGCAGATTATCTGTCGTATCACCATCTGTACGAGTACCAACTGATTTCTCCCGTGCTTGGATATTGATTTGACTAGCAGTCAAATAATTGATACCTGGGACAGAGTAAATTTTTCCTTTGATTAAACGAGGCAAATAAAAAACAAATCGAAAAATATCTAAAGATGGGATGATTGTGACATGAAACATACCATCATCGGGTGAAGCTGAATCATCAAAATTCGTATAACCACCTACTGAGTTAGACATTGTGACTGTCAATAATTGTGTTTTTCCTCGCCAATGTTCTTTTTCTGTTTTGATATCTAAATGATACTTTCTCTTTTTTAATAATAACTTGATGAACCGTTTGATAAAAATCCAAGAACCATATTTTTGCTTTTCTTTTTGACTGATCCAAACAGCTGTATCTGCCAATATACCGATCGTTAAAGTTGAGATAATGACTTCATCATTGACTTTTCCATAATCGATTTGACGGATTTGTCCCTCTAAGATAATGTCTGCAGCTTTTTCCTTTTCTAATGGAATACCGAGAACACGGGCTAAATTATTGATTGTTCCTCCTGGTAGTAGTCCTACTTGATAATGCTCAAGTTTATCTTGAAAAGCCTGTACAATATGATGGATCGTACCATCGCCTCCGATTACGATTAAGGTATCTGCGTGCGTTTCTTCAGCTTTTTTGACTAATGTCTCATGCTTGATCGAAGGACCTGTTTCCGTTAGATTGATGATTAGTTCTGGTCGTTTCTTTAAGGCATATTCTTTAAACCAGCTTGCTAATTTTTCACCTTCATCTTGTCCTGAGCTTTGATTATAAAAAACTAGCAATTTTTCCATTTCTTTCTTCCTCCCATTTTTACACAAAAACCAAGGGGTCAGACGTTCCATTGTTGGAATACGCCCACCCCCAGCTAAAAGGATAGATCCACTTCGTTCACTTACTTGATCCATCCACGTTCCTATTTGATTTTATACGTTTGTATTCAATTCTGCAATTTTTACAATCACATCTGTTGCTTTTTCCATCACTTGAAGAGAAACAAACTCAAATCGGCCGTGCATATTTTCTCCACCTGCGAACAAATTAGGCGTTGGAATGCCTAGATAAGAAATTTTCGATCCATCTGTTCCACCTCGTACTGGTTCAATCACAGGCTCGATTTCTAAATCGATCATCGCTTGTTTTGCTAATTCAACAATGCTCATATCTTTTTCAATAATTTCTCGCATATTATAGTACTGATCATACATATCAACTTTCACACGTGTCTGATCGAAGCGACTATTTAGTTTTTCTTGTATTTCACTAATTTTCGCTTTCCGTGCTTCAAATTTTTCTCGATCGTGGTCACGGATAATATAACTCATAGTTGCTTCTTCGACATTTCCATTTAATCCCATCAAATGGAAGAACCCTTCATAACCTGTCGTTTTTTCTGGGACTTCATCTGCTGGTAGTTGATTATGGAAGTCTATGGCTAATTGTAATGCATTGATCATCGTATCTTTGGCTGTACCAGGATGGACATTTTTTCCTTGAATTGAAATATTAGCCTGAGCTGCGCTGAATGTTTCATATTGTAATTCGCCTAAAGGTCCACCATCAACGGTATAGGCAAAATCAACATCAAACTGCTGGATATCAAATTTATCTGCTCCTACCCCAATCTCTTCATCTGGTCCAAAAGCTACTTTGATCTCACCATGAGGGATAGTTGGGTTTTTCAGCAGAATTTCCATTGCGGTCATAATTTCAGCGATCCCAGCTTTATCGTCCGCACCTAACAACGTACTGCCATCAGTTGTGATCAATGTGTGTCCTTCGTAGTTTTTCAAATTAGGGAAGTCTTTGGTATTTAATGTATAATGTTCTTCACTATCTAGAACAATCGTTGATTCCCCATCGTAGTTCTCAATGATTTGTGGATTAACATTTACTGCATTGAAATCTGCGGTATCCATGTGGGCAATGAAACCGATCGAGCGAACTTTCTTTTCAATGTTACTTGGCAATGTTCCTATAACAAATCCATTTTCTTCATTGTAAAATACATTGGTTAGTCCTAAATCTTCTAATTCCTTTTTTAAGACTTGCGCAAAAGCGACTTGTGTTTGTGTCGAAGGAGTCGTTTGACTACTTTCATCAGATCTGGTTTCAGTCTTAACATAGCGTAAAAAACGTGGTAAAAGATTTTCGTACATACAACAGCTCTCCTTTAGTTAAATTGAAATGGGTTCGTATCCGTTTCTGAAACAAAGAAATCAACGGTCCAATTTTCTTCTTGTTTCCATTTCTCAAATTTTTCGACAAACTTTTCTTTACATAAAGATTCAATATAATGACCTGGATCAATCGCAATCAAGCCTGCACTTTGCATATCTTGAGCTGTGTGGTAATAGATATCTCCAGTAATATAAACATCCGCTTTTTGAGCTAATGCGTAAGGATAGAACTTTTCGCCGCTACCACCACAAATGGCGATTCTTTTAACAGTGCTATTTGTATGAGTTAGACGAACAACTCGTAGCCCTTCTAATTGGAAGACTTCTTTTACTTTAGATACAAAGGTATCTAAATCAAGCGCTTCTGGTAATTCTCCGATTCGACCGATCCCCCAGGTTTGAGTCGGTTCGTCAATTGAAAACAAATCAAATGCTACTTCTTCATAAGGATGGACACGATACATAGCTGATAACACTTTTTCCTCACGGTCTTCAGGAAAAATCACTTCCACTTTAGCTTCTTCTACCTTTTCTAGTTGACCGTTTTTACCAATTGCGGGATGTGCCTGTTCATTCGGTCGAAAACGACCTTCGCCAATACTGGTAAAACTTGTATGATCGTAATGACCTTGTTCACCCGCACCAGCCTCAGCTAAAGCCTTACGTAATTTGTCAGCGTCTTCGATCGGTACATAAACAGCTAGTTTTTTGTAATGCCTTGTATGTGTCTTTAACAAATAATTTTCGACATTGATTCCTAATGCTTCACAAAACCAATCATTCAATCCATCCTCGATAATATCCATATTGGTATGTGCTGCATAGACAGAAATATCATGTTTTAATAAATCAGCATACATTTTTTCTTGTGGATGATCCGTTGTTAATCGTTTAATTGGTCGAAATATGGGAGGATGTTTAGCAATTAACAAATCAATCTTTTTTTCGATGGCTTCTTGCACAACTTCTGGACGAACATCTAACGTCATCATTATGCGTTGAATCGGTTTATTTAATGTTCCGAGGTGTAGCCCCACAGGATCTCCTTCTTCAGCCAACCATTGAGGACAATATTCTTCAAATTTGCGAATAAATTCATTACCGTTGATCGCCATTAAGCTAAAACCTCCTCGATCATCTGGATTTCTTTTTTTATCGCTTCAACACGTTCTTCTTGGTTCTGTGCTTGTGCCAATTGTTTTAAAATCGCTTGTCTTTGTTTTAATTCTCTTTGCCATTTCTTTTGGAAGACCACTGTTTTTCCTTGCAATAAAAATGGACCAAACAGAATCTCTTCCTCATTATAGATATGCTTCGTCGGTGTTTTTTCAGCTACAATGATTTCATAGATTTTTTTGTTTTCCTCTAAAATCTCTTCTGCAATGATTTGATAGTGATTATCTTGCAACCATTTTCTCACTGCTTGCTCGCCAATATTTGGTTGGAGAATCAAACGCTCCTTCCCTGTTAAACGATGCTGTTTGGCGCCTGCTTCTAAAATATCTCGAATCAAAGCCCCACCCATACCAGCAATCGTGATCGCATTGATCTGATCTGTTGGCTCAATCGCATCTAATCCGTTAGCTAAACGAACAACGATCCGCTTTTCTAAACCATTTTTCTGTACTTGCTTTTTTGCTGACTCATAAGGGCCTTTCACCACTTCGCCAGCTACAGCAAATTCAATTTTATCCTTTAACATTAATGCAACTGGCAAGTAAGCGTGGTCAGAGCCAATATCTGCTAAAAACGCTCCTGTTGGGACATGTTCTCCCACTAATGCTAAGCGTTTCGATAAATCTAAGTGGTTCATACCTTCACTCCTTCCCCCTCATTATAACATTTTCCCTATAAATGAAGGAGATTTGAAAAAGAAAAATTTCAAATCTCCTGATGAGCTATTTGCTTTTACGAAACGTTTAACACTGACTATTCAATAACTCTTACCTCAACGATCGAATTACCAGGAATTTGCGGAGGGATTGACATTGTCATAATTGGTTTTTCTTTTAAAGTAAACTTGATCTCGTCACCTTTTTGAAAAGATTCCTTACCTCCGACTAATTGATCATTCGAAACATTTAGTGTTACACCATCATTATCAAAAGAGGTTCCAATATTCTCGGGGTCTTCGATTTCATCTACATTGACCACTTTGATTTGAATGGTATCATCGACTGAATCATCAATACTTTCAATTTCACCCTTAAAAATACTTTGTCCTTCGTTAGAAGAATCCTTCGCTTTAGTCGTTGTTTCCGCACTAATCGAATCGATCGATGCCTCATTTTTATCTCCATTACCACAACCTGTTAGCGAAAAAAGTAACCCTGTCGCCAACAAACAAGAAAAAATCACTTTCATATCTTTATCCTCCGGCTAATTATTTACATTACTTCAATTGATGATCGTTCTTTGACTTTTTATTTAGTTGACGATAATCAATACATTCTGTTTTTAGTCGTTCAATTTTGTTTTTGATACTTGTTCATCAGAAATTTATGGTTGTCTTTTTTCGTTACCATGATGACTATTGATCAGGCGTAAGCTTCTGTAATCATCACTCTATCCAGTATGACACCACTTTTGTAGCTTGTTACGATCAATAAAAGTGGCGTTAAGTATGAATTCAGATACACTTTCATCTCAAATTATGAGTTTCTTGAATAACTAAGTGAACATCGAGAGTCATTGAAAAGAGAATTATTTGCAGACTTCTCTCAATTAATTGTTTGCATTGCTTATTTTCCTACCCATCAAAGCAATAGGCAGGAAATATGGCAATAACTAATTCAGCAAAAAGCTTTCTCGATCACATCTTCTAAGCCTACTAAGGCTACAATTATGACTTCTATGCTTTCTCTTTTCGCTAGCCATTTCTCCGATTGCGTCCAGTCATTTCAATTTCTTTTGTCAAATAACGAATCCGTTCCATGATTCGTTTGGCTTTCAATGGTTCTTCATCTCCACGCTGTGTCACAGCAAGATGTTGCTCCAATTCATTCATTGTAAAATTGGAAGAGAAAAAGGTTGGCAGTTGCTCTTGCATTCGATATTGCAAAATCACACCAAAGACTTCATCTCTGATCCAACTACTCATGGCATCAGCGCCAATGTCATCCATCATTAAGATCGGTGAACGTTTGACTGCATCTAGTTTTTCTGCGACTTGATCTTTTCCAATCGCTTGTTTCATTTCAACAGCAAAAGTTGGAAAATGGACAAGTGTAGTTGTAAAGCCTTTAATGGCTAGTTCTCTGGCAGTCGCTCCTAAAAGATAGGTCTTTCCTATTCCAAAGCTGCCAACTAAATAGAGTCCTTTGTGATAGTCTTTGGGACTTGCACTATAATTTTCCACAAAGTCTAATGCTTCAAAGCTCGCATAGCTCCGTCCATCGGTACGCTCAAAATTATTGAAAGAAGCATCTTGGATATCTTTTGGCATATCGACAGCTTTGATCCGGTTCCTGATTTCTTCTTGTCTTTTCTTCGCCAATAAGGCTTCTGTTGGAACATAAGTCACATCGACATAATGAAAATTCAAGGTTAGCTTGGGCTCATAGCCAGGAGCGATCATCGTAGGGTCATTTTTTTGGTATTTTCGTTTTTCTTGGACAAATTCATATAGTTTTGCATAACTTTTTTCGATATCTGCTTGTGTTAATTCATCTTTGTGATCCGCCAAAAAGGCTTGCACATCTGGATCGTTGAGGACTTCTTCGATCATTTCAGCAAATTTTTGTTGATAATTTCGCTGGCTGATGATCCGCTTTAATTCTTTTCCTACATCTTCCATTAGCTATCTCCCTCCTTCTTGGCAAAATATTCTTTGAATCGTCGTTCGATCTCCGCTTTTTTCTCACTACTGATTTTTTTCTCTTCTTTAGGCTGGTTGACCCAATCCGGTAATTTCTCACGACGAACGTTTCGACGATTAGTTGAATAATTCTGGTTCGTATTTTTAGTATTTTGTTTGACTTTGCTATTGGTTTTCCGAATATGTTCAATGGCTTCTTCTGGGGTCATGATCTTTTTTTGTGCCCATTCGTTAGCGATCGTGTTGACAAAGCTTGCGGTTAAGCTAGGACGATCTTTGATTACTAAGACATAATTGATCAGGATATTGATCAAACTATTCGACAATCCCGATTGTGAAACTAAATCCTGTAAAAGCCAAGTTTCTTGTTTTGACACATAGCCGCCTTTTGCTTGTTTCAGTGCCTCTAAATATTTCATTGGCGGAATGCTTTTGGCTTCGTTCACTAACTGTAGTGTCGCATTTGTCAGAGCAGTTGCTTCCTTAGGTGTCTCATTCTGATTGGCAGAGGTTGCTTCTTCATTTTGATTAGCCAATGTATTTGTTCGCTTCGTCTGTTGGTTCACCAATACGATGCGTTGAAGCTCTTTGACAGATACTGTCTGCTCAGAAAAATCATACGCTTGTACGACCCATTCTCCTAATGTCAACTCATCCACGCCATAAAGTAAATGATACATTGTTAACTGTTCCTTCAATGATTCATCTAGATTCATGATATGTTTTTTTGCCAACCAATCTGTCAAAAAGCGCCAATCAAGAGTGGATTGTTCCATGGACTTCCCCAGATCAGTTGATTTGGTTGTAAATGACTGTTGGTTTCCCTCGAGTTTCTCTTGATCTGCAGCATATGTTTTTTCATTAAAGCGATATACTTCTAAAAATTTCTTCGTGATCTTTTGATAATCATTCGTCGAAAAATGTTCCGGCTGAAATAGTTGGATCAACTGATCGGAACGCCGTTGACCGACTTTTTCTAATAGCAGAAAAGACAATAATGTATCTTTAAAAAATGCTAACGGTTCAATTGGCTCAAGTAACTCATAAATAAAACATCCCCCTAAGCTAGGGTCTTCTTTGAAAAAAACTTCTAAAAGTCCGATCCCTTCTAGTTTTTTTCGTGCTTCATAAAGCTGAGGAATACCACAATTCAAGCTACTTAACAGATCAGCATGTAATCCTTCCGGTCCAACGCCTTTTTGTAAAGGAATTTCTGATAGTAAGGTAAAATACAAACTCAAAGCTTCACTGCCGATTAATGGCTGGTAGAGATAAAGTAATGAGGATTTCCCTTCTTCTCTTAGCGGATAGCTTTTTCTTCCTTGGTAGATATTTTTAGGTTGAAGCTCTTTCCATGCGTTATCCAAGGAATTTGGCCTCCTTTTATGACTTGATTTTATTTCTGATTTATTCGTTGTTTTCTTTGTGATTCTCTTTATTATTTTCTTTTGCTTTATCAACGATGTCTTGTAATTCTTTTAAAAACACCGACATATCTTTAAATTGACGATAAACACTGGCAAAACGGATATAAGCAATCTCATCTAAATTGACCAGATCTTCCATCACGTATTCTCCGATCAACGTCGTCGATACTTCATTTTCACCAAGACTTCGCACCCGATTTTCAACATGGGTTACGATTTGTTCCATTTGTTCCATCGCAACTGGTCTTTTTTCTGCTGAACGGATTAATCCTCTTAAAATCTTGTCACGATTAAATTCTTCCCGTTCCCCATTTTTTTTGATCACTAATAAAGGTGCTGCTTCAATTCTTTCAAATGTTGTAAAACGAAAAGAACAGTTTTCGCACTCTCGTCTTCGACGAATTGCTCGACCATCATCCGCTTGTCGACTATCAATCACTCGGGAATTGTTATGTTGACATCTAGGACATCTCATTATTTTCACCTCTTAATCTGAAATTTTTCTGATATACATTCATTTAATATATTGAATCAATTTATATAGTATTGATTCAACGAACATTCAAAGGATAAATTTTCACTCGATAATAGTTACGTAAATAATTACGTATGAAACAATATTTTTATGATTCACTCCTGCTTTTCATAAAAAAAGTTTCACACATGTAACTAGTTGTATTATAACATGAAACAATTCTTACAGGCGACTCTCCTGTATAAAAAACCTCGTTAGAAGAACCTTTTTTTCAATCGATTGATCGAAATTGTTCCAAAGCAAAACAATTAGGCTTGACTTTCGAGAAAACTGCATGTAAAACAGTGCTTCTTAAAAACTTCTTTCAGGTGCATACTTCAAAAAAAACAGAGAGTGAGACAAAACTTGTCTCACTCTCTGTTTCAACAGTCTAAGTTATACCCATTAAAGTTTTTCTTCAATCCCTGTATAATGTTTCATTCGTTGTTCATCGATTTTTTGTTGTTCAGGAATATGATCGGATTCTGGTAAAGGTGTTTTTTTGTGTGTTGGATCATCTTTTTTTCGTTCTTGTGTCAGATCTTGCTCCTTGGCTTCTTTTTCTGCTTGTTGGTCTTCTAATTCATCGACTCTGGCTTTGTAGCGTTCATCATTTTCTTTTGCAGCTTCTGATTGTGCCCGTCCTTCATCTACCAGTTCATCTTTATTCAAGATCTCTCCTAGTTTTTCTTTTGCAGAACCGACTACTTTATCTTTTTGATTTTTAAAAGTCCCCATACCAATCCCCCTCTTTTCTTTATATTCAGCATAGCAAACTATCTAAATATACTCAAAGAAATCGATTGTTGAAGTCCGAGAGCCAACGTTCGATTTGACAAGTCAGTTCATCCTTACTACCGGAATTGTCAAAAACGATATCTGCTAATTTTTTCTTTTCTTCAATCGGCATCTGGCTTTGTATTCTTTTCTTTGCTTCGTCTAGTGTCAATTGATTTCTTTTCATCAAACGTTGCAATTGAATTTCTTCTGGAAGGTAAACGACTGCTACAGCATCCATTTCCTGTTCATAATGACCTTCAAATAATAAAGGGATATCAACGACAACTAAAGGATAATTTGCTTTTTGTTGCTTAATCTGTTCCGTAATCGCTTGACGGATAAAGGGGTCTAATAAGCGATCAAGTTTTTGTCTTTGTTCTGTCGAATCGAAAATAATCTTAGCTAAAGCTACTCGATCAAGCGAGCCATCTTCTTGAAGGATTTCTTCCCCAAATTCTTGAACGATTGCCGCCAATCCAGGAGTCTGAGGTTGGACGACTTCACGGGCGATGATATCTCCATCGATCATCGGGATTTGGTGACGGCTAAAAACAGCTGCTGCAGTGCTTTTCCCAGTAGCAATCCCACCAGTTAAGCCTAAGACATAGCCTACTTGCTGATTTTTAGTCTTTGGCAATTTGGACAATAGTGAGTCCCCCTTTGCGCTACTTTTGTTTTGACGATCGGTGTATGACAACGAACACATGGTTGACCAGTCTGACCATAGACATGTAAAGCTACTTGAAAGTTACCCGACTCGCCTAACGCATTGAGATAACTCCTGATCGTCGTTCCGCCAGCCTCAATTGCCCGAGACAACACGTCAATAATTGCTTTTCGTAACAACTCTGCTTCTTTGGGCTTCAATGTATCCGCTGGCTGTTCTGGATGGATCTTTGCTTCCCAAAGCGCTTCATCCACATAGATATTCCCTAAACCTGTTACTAACTTTTGATCTAATAATAATGGTTTAATCGCTTTATGAGATTTTTGTAAGCCTAAACGAAAGCCGTCTAATAAAAATGTATCTGGCAACGGTTCTGGACCTAATTTCATGATGCCTTTGTAGGCATCACTCGTTCCTTTTTCAACTAATGTCATTCGTCCAAATTTACGTACATCATGGTATCGGAGTTGGCTACCATCTTCAAAGAAAAAAATGACATGCGTGTGTTTATCGATCGGTTCATTTTTTTCAACAAATTGGTATTTTCCTTCCATACGTAAATGCGAGATCAATTCATAATGACTCAAACGAAAAATTAAAAACTTGCCTCTTCGATCAATAGACAGAATCTCTTCGCCAACTAACGAAGCTTCAAAGATTGCTGTTTCTGGTTGTTCAATTATTCTTGGCCATAAGACTTGGATTTTTTGGATTTTCTTTCCAACGACTAAACGAGACAAGCCTTTTCGTACAGTTTCTACTTCTGGTAATTCTGGCATGTTTTCACCTTCGACTTATTTGCTTTTTTATCTATTTATTGAGCAGATCGGTTCAATAGTGGCAATCAGCTATTTCGCTTCATACCACGTTTTCCCCCAACTACTATCTGTAATCAATGGTACGTGTAAGGACACGGCATGTTCCATGACTTCACTTACTAATTTGTCTAATCGTTCTAATTCTGTTTCTGGCACTTCAAAAACCAATTCATCGTGTACTTGTAACAACATGGTTGCTGATAGTTTTTCTTCTTTTAAGCGTTTATCCAACTCGATCATCGCGATTTTAAGAATATCAGCGGCACTTCCTTGGATTGGGGTATTGATTGCTGTTCTTTCAGCAAAAGAACGTATATTATAATTTCGTGAATTGATATCTGGTAAATAACGTCTGCGATGGTAAAGGGTTTCGACAAATCCTTGTTCCTTTGCTTCACGAACGATACGTTCCATATATTCTTTGACTCCAGGATATTTCTCAAAATACGTATCAATGTACTGTTGCGCTGCTTTTCTTGTAATCCCAAGATTTTGTGATAAACCATAGTCAGAAATGCCATAAACGATCCCAAAATTGACTGCTTTTGCTTGACGACGCATATTTGGTGTGACATCTTCTGCTTTTTCAATCCCAAAAACACGCATAGCAGTACTTGCATGGATGTCTTGTCCTTCAAGAAAGGCTGCTTTTAAATGTTCATCATTCGAGATATGAGCCAAGACTCGCAATTCGATTTGTGAATAGTCAGATGAATAGATCAACCAGTCTTTTTCTCTAGGCACAAACGCTTGGCGAATCTTTCGCCCTTCATCTAAGCGAATAGGAATATTCTGTAAATTAGGATCTACTGAACTTAAACGCCCTGTTTGAGTCAATGTTTGAACATATCTGGTATGGACTTTCCCATCGGATTGAATGACTTTTAACAAACCTTCTACATAAGTTGACTGGATCTTGGCGATTTGGCGATACGTCAAGATGTCATCCACGATTGGTGCTTGTTCTCTTAATTGTTCTAAAACATCGACCGCAGTGGAATAGCCCGTCTTCGTTTTCTTGATCACCGGTAACCCCATTTTTTCAAATAAAATGACCCCTAATTGTTTTGGTGAGTTTAAATTGAAGGATTCACCAGCCTCTTGATAGATTGTTTCCTCGATCTCTTTCAATCGATCGGAGAATTCGATTTTCATTTCTTGTAAACGAGAAGCATCAACTTTGATACCAGTGATTTCCATTTCAGCTAAGATGATTGAAAGGGGTAGTTCCATCTCACGGAACAAGGCCATTTGGTTTTTTTCTGTTAATTCTTGACTTAACTTAGGTGTTAAAACATTAATGGCAGATACTTTTCTGGCAAGGTGGGCAAAAAATACTTCTTCCTCTTCCGGTAATCCTTTTTTTGCCCCTTTTCCATAAATTGCTTCATCTGACTGCACTTCATGATAGCCATAATGGGCAGCGATTCCTTCAATATCCGTACTTTTCTCATTTGTATCAAGCAAGTAGGCACCAAGCAAGACATCAAAATCGATCCCTTTTGTTTTCGTAGCATAACGATTTAAAGCCACATAAGTCCGTTTAGCATCATAGACTTTTTTCAACCGTGTTGGATCAGCTAGCCAAGCACAAAAAGCTTCGTTCTCAAATAACGCTAGATCATTCGTAACATAAATTTTTTGTTTCGTCCCCCAAGCTACACCCACGATATCTTCTGTATGGTAATTGTCTCCCATCATCTCCACATATAAAGCCATGTCAGTCGTGAACATGTCCTCATGGTATTCATGGACTACTTCAAATAGGATATCTTCAAGTTCTACTTCTTCCTCAACAAGGTCCAGCTTTGCCAGGAATTGTTTAAATTCCATTTCTTTATAAAATGGCACCAATTTCTCTAAGTTTTTCCCTTCATATTTCAATGAATCAATCGAGACTTCAACTGGCGCATCTGTATTGATCGTCGCTAATTGTTTGGATAAGAAAGCTTGTTCTTTATCATTGATCAAATTTTCTTTCATTTTGCTTTGTTTCATTTCATCAATATGCTCATAGATCCCTTCAACGGATCCATATTGTTTTAACAATTTGATTGCTGTTTTTTCGCCGATTTTCGTCACACCAGGAATATTGTCTGAAGCGTCTCCTGCCAAACCTTTCATATCAATGATTTGATTTGGCGTCAACCCATCATATTTTTCAGCCACATGTTCAGGTGTGTAACTTTCGATATCACTCACACCTTTCACCGTAATGTCTACTTTGATTTCATTACTAGCTAATTGAGTCAGATCTCGATCACCAGATAAAACAACGACATCAAATTCTTCTTTATTGACTTTTTCGGCTAATGTCCCAATGATGTCATCCGCTTCATAATTAGGTAATTCATAGTATTGGACACCTAGTCCTGTGAGTAATTCACGAATGTAAGGCATCTGTTCTTTAAATTCTCCAGGAGTTTTTGAACGGCCACCTTTGTATTCTGCATACATCTCGGTTCTAAACGTCGTCTTTCCTGCATCGAATGCAACTAATACATGAGTAGGTTGCTCTTTTTGCATCACATTTTCAAACATCGTGTTAAAAGCATAGATCGCATTTGTATGCAACCCATTTCTATTTTTAAACCGTTCTAATGAATTGTGTAAAGCAAAAAATGCGCGAAAAGCAACACTATTTCCATCTACAAGTAATAATTTATTTTTTGTCATCTGCCTAACTCCTTACTGTAAAGTTCTTATTTATTCTAACAAAGAATACTGAGGAAAGCGAAAAGAAAAACGCAAATTAACCACTTTACTGAACAAAAAAGAGTGAAAAGACTCAATGCTTTTCACTCTCATAATTATTGTTCAACTGAACGATCCATTCAATCGCTTAATTGTTACGTCCGAAAATTCTTAAGAATGCTAAGAACAAGTTGATAAAATCAAGGTATAGTTGCAATGCCAAGAAAACGGCAATTCCACTGTGTGCTGTCCCATTTGATTCTATATAGATTGACCGGATCTTTTGGTTGTCATATGCGGTAATTCCTGCGAAGATCACGACTAAAAGAAGAGAAATAAACAACTCTACTGCGCTGCTTCGTAAAATAAAGACATTTAAGACCATGGCAATAATGACACCGATCAATGCGGCCATTCCGGCACGGCTGACACCTGTCAAATCTTTTTTAGTAACCAAGCCTACAACGGACATCCCTAAAAACATTCCAGTTGCTGTAATAAACGCTCTGGTAATGCTACCGATATCATACATCGCTAATGTGACAGCTAACGTCAGTCCATTCAAGAGCGAATACGCAATAAAACCACCAATAGCTAAACTTGGGTTTTTAGCTGCTTTAACGCCCAATACAACTACTAAAATCAACTCTACGATCCAGAGACCCATAAAGCCTAATGGGAAATTATTGATGAACGAGAAAACTTGTTGAGGATATACTTGTAATGCGAGATAAGAGATAATCGCACTTAATGCTAGACCTCCTCCTAGATAACCATAGACCTTAGCATAGAAGCGATTCAGTCCTGTTGAAATAGTACCTTGATTATTCATATGTTTCACCTTCACTTTCAAGAGTAATCTCTAATTCTGGTTCGACCGGTGGCTGAACCATCACTACTGCATCCAATACCCGATTTTCTTCGCTATTGTTTGCTTCGACAGAGATTGTCACGACATTTTTCATTTTGTCTACTTTGATAATATCAAACTGAAAAGTCAATGTTTGATAATGGAAAACTGGCTCAATAAAATTGACAGAAAAATTGACTACATGAGACCCAGGACCTGGCAAATGTTTTGAAATTGCACTGGTGATGATGCCCATCAACATGACAGAAGGCACAATCGGTTGTTGGTACTCCGTTTGTTTCGCAAAATCATGTTGGATGTATAGTGGATTCGCATCATTTGTTAGTCCTAAATACAATAACAGCTGATTGTCTTCAATCGATTCAGTTAAAGACAACGAGTCCCCTTCCTCCAGTTCATTGATGGTTTTTCCTAATTTACGTGGTTTACTTATGTTCAAGTTAGTAACCCTCCAGTTTATATATTGATCACTTCTTATTGTATCAAAACAGTCCAAAAAGGCAAGTTACACTGATTAAAACAAGAAAATATTAACGAAACTGAAAGAAGACAGCGATGTTGATTCCTCTTTTGAAAACCAGAAAAATCAAAAAATCTCTACCTGTTAAGTTTCATTCTTTAACAGATAGAGACTGCTTTACAATCGACTACTTAAAAAATAGATTACAATACATTCTTTGTCGTACTACTTAATAATTTTTCATACGCTTGTTCAAATTTTTGAACGTCCCCTGCACCCATAAAGATAATGACAGCATCGTGGAAATCAAGTAAAGGAGAAACATTGTCTTCTTTGATCACTTGACCACCTTTTTTGATTTTATTGCCAAGATCTTCAATTTTGACATCGCCCTGTTCTTCACGAGCAGAGCCAAATATATCACATAGGTAAACTTTATCTGCAAGATCTAGTGCTTCTGCAAACTCATCCATCAAAGCAATTGTGCGGGTAAATGTATGAGGTTGGAAAACTGCAATGATTTCTTTATCAGGGTACTTTTGTCGAGCCCCATCGATTGTTGCTTTGATTTCAGCTGGATGATGAGCATAATCATCTACAACTGTCATATCAGCTACGATTTTTTCGCTAAAGCGACGTTTTACACCTGGGAATGTTAACAATTCTTTCGCTACTTCTTCTTGGTCTAGTTTTTCAAAATAAGCAACTGCGATCACGCCTAATGCATTTAATATATTATGTTTGCCAAAAGCAGGAACAGTGAAATGTCCCACAAATTCATCTTTGTGGTACACATCGAAAGCTGACCCCGTCGTTGTGCGTTCGATATTCCGAGCTTGGATATCATCATCTTCAGAAACACCATAATAATAGATCGGAACATCTGCTTCTAATTTTCTTAAGTAAGCATCGTCTCCATAGGCAAAGATCGCTTTTTTCACTTGATTTGCCATTGATTGAAATGCGGTAAACACATCATCAATACTTGTATAATAATCTGGATGATCAAAATCAATATTTGTCATGATAACATAATCAGGCGAATATGCTAAGAAATGGCGACGATATTCACAAGCTTCAAATGCAAAA
This sequence comes from Enterococcus sp. DIV1208, assembly GCF_050530455.1. Classification (NCBI taxonomy): domain Bacteria; kingdom Bacillati; phylum Bacillota; class Bacilli; order Lactobacillales; family Enterococcaceae; genus Enterococcus; species Enterococcus sp. DIV1208. The sequence goes on from NZ_CP172887.1 coordinate 1,534,558, forward strand.
AATTCTGCTTGAGGATCGCCATGTCCTGTGCCATCACCAATTAAATAACTTGTTGGACGAATGCCAGTCAACATATGTGAAAGTAATCCTGTCGTACTCGTTTTACCATGTGAACCAGTCACTGCAATACTCGTGTAGTTTTGGATAAAGTCGCCGATAAAGTCATGATAACGAACAACTTCTAATCCCAACTCTTTCGCTCTTTGAATCTCCTCATGCGTATCTGGGAAAGCATTACCAGCAATGATCGTCATTCCAGGTTGAACATTCTCTGCATCAAAAGGCAAAATTTTGATATTTTCTTTTTCTAAATCCCTTTGTGTAAAGAAATATTTTTCGATATCTGATCCTTGTACTGGTAACCCTTGCTCGTGTAAGACAAGTGCCAATGAGCTCATTCCTGATCCTTTAATACCAACAAAATGGTATAATTTATTTTGATTTTCCATTTGAATCCTCTTCTCTTAAATATCATCCATTATTTTGTTTTCTATTACAACACGTTCCTCATTATCATATAAACCTAAAAAAATTTCAACCAAATATATTTGAAGAGGTTACTTACTTGAAAAATCGTTCAAATTTAAAAACTGGCTAACGCTCTCGTTTGGTCTACTAGGGATGATTTTCTCATGAACGCAAGAAAGTTCCTGAAACAGAAGAACGGATCCGTTGATAGGCTGACCAAACTTTTTGTGGGATGTCCACATGATTCATATAATTTTTCCCATTTGGTCCATAGCCCTGTTCATCATCCTTCAAACGAACCATTTCTCCTAAAACTAACGCATAGAAATAATCTTTCGACCATTGATCGTTCAACTCTGGCTGAGAAAAATGTAACTCTTCCGCTAGTTCAATTAATTGGGGAACAAATGGGACATAGTTACACCATTCTACTCCTGTGCCTTTCCAGACCTTCTCAAAAGTTGCTCTGGTACGTCGCTGTAATGTTGGATCATTCATAAGAAAAATCCGTTCAGGTAAAGCGCCCTTTTTTTGAAGGATCGTCAAGGCATGTTGTGCATTTTCCCCAGAGTTCGTCGAGGTTGTTTCTAAAATGAATCTTTCAGTTGGAATGTGGTATTTTTCTGTTAAGTAACGAAAACACATCTCACTTTCACTGAGTCCATCCTCAAATAAAACCCCTTGCTTTGCAAAATTTTGGCGAAGCACCTTAGTAGCATGTCCGATTCCTCCGACTAGAAAAATTTGCTGCACTTGTCCTTGCAAATACAGTTCAGCTGCCTTATCAGCAAGAATCGGTAAGCCATTACCTGCTAGAATCACTATTGGTGCCGAATCATTTGTTCTTTGATCACTTGCATCAGCCAAAAAGGATAGCAAACAATTCCAATCTTTCAATTGTTCCCCTTGATTCGTCATGAGCTTTTTTCTCCTTTTTAAGATTTTTTACTTACTGGAAAGCTGTTCATTTGGCACTTTATCCAGTGTTTCCTTCCAAATCAAATGCCCTCGACATTTCCCGCAAACATAGCGTTTGGTATCGATTTTTCGTTTGCGGTAAATATCGGTTGTACAACTAGCACACTGATACCATTCAATTTTAGTCGTTTTCTTAGCAGAAAGAGCAGGAGCGTATCTTAAACCACCCGTTTTTTTTAGTAAAACCTTAAAATCAGCATCTCGATGACGATAACCTTTATTAGCTAAATGCAAATGATAATGACATAATTCATGTTTAATGATTGCAACTTTTGTCGCTTCATCCACTTCTTGAAACATCTTCCAATTAAAATCTAAATGATGGTCGTTTAAGTGATAACGTCCCCCTGTAGATCGCAAACGAGAATTGAATTTTGCTTGATGCTTAAAGGGCAATGAAAAACTATCTAGCGAGATTTTTTCAACGAGTTGCTGCAATTCGATTTCTGTCACTTTATTTCGCCTCATAAGGGGAAAGCATCGTTAAACTGATTCTTCCTTTATTGACATCAACAGCTTCAATCCAAACTGTTACAACATCGCCTACAGAAACGACATCAGTAGGATGTTTAACAAATTTTTTACTTAATTTAGAAAGATGAACTAATCCGTCTTGCTTTACACCGATATCAACAAACGCACCAAAGTCGATTACATTCCGTACAGTCCCTTTCAACTCCATCCCTGGTTTCAAATCTTCCATACTTAAAACATCTGAACGCAAGAGTGGGGCTGGCATTTCATCCCGCATATCTCTACCAGGTCGGGTTAACCCTTCAAGAATATCAGCTAACGTTTCTTCTCCTACAGATAATGTTTTGGATAAATGAGTGGAAGAAAGTTGAGATAGGGTTTCGATTGCTTCTTTTTTACCTAATGCTTTCTCTGATAACCCGTTGCTTTTTAGAATTTCTTTTGCTATTGGATAGCTTTCTGGGTGAATGCCTGTATTATCAAGAATGTTTTTCCCACCTGGTACACGGATAAACCCGATCGCTTGCTCATAAGCCTTTGGTCCTAAGCGAGGAACTTTTTTCAATTGCGCTCGCGTCTCAAACGCACCATTTTCTTCTCGATAAGTCACAATATTTTGAGCAGTTGTTTTATTCAAACCAGAGATGTGTTGCAATAATTGAGGGCTTGCAGTATTAACATCCACACCCACTTGATTGACCACAGTTTCTACTACAAAATCTAATTGTTCCGCTAAACGTTTTTGAGAAACATCATGTTGGTATTGTCCAACTCCTACAGCTTTAGGGTCAATCTTCACTAATTCAGCTAATGGATCTTGCAAACGTCGAGCGATCGACACTGCACTTCGCTCTTCCACTTGGAGGTCAGGAAATTCTTTGCGGGCAATATCACTTGCAGAATAAACAGAAGCTCCCGCCTCATTCACGATCGCATAGTACGCTTTATGATCAGCTGATTTTAATTGTTCAGCAACAAATTGTTCTGATTCACGGCTAGCAGTACCATTCCCTATTGCGACCATATCTACTTGGTATTGGTTGATCAATTGAACAAAAGCAGGTCCTGCAGCTTCACGTTTCGCTTGAGAAGCAGGTTTATGCGGATAGATGACTTCAATTGCCAAAACTTTACCTGTCGCATCTACTACAGCTAACTTACATCCTGTACGATAGGCTGGATCGAATCCTAAAACGACTTTTCCTTTTAAAGGAGGTTGTAACAAGAGATTACGGAGGTTTTCTCCAAAGATCGCAATTGCTTGCTCATCAGCTTTTTCAGTTAATTCATTGCGCACTTCCCGCTCAATCGCAGGTTGAATAAACCGTTTGTAACTATCTTGATAAGCATTCCTAACAAACATAGTTGCGGGAGAAGCTGGGTTATTGATCAATTGCCGCTCCAAATAAGACAAAATAGGTTCCTCTTCCACTTGGAGTCCGACTTTCAAAATACCTTCTTTTTCACCACGATTCGTCGCTAAAATGCGATGAGAGACGATTTTATGAATGGGTTCGGCATAATCATAATACATTTCATATACCGCTTTTTCATCTAACTCCTTCTTTTTAACGACACTGACATAAGAACCTTTATTGTAGGTATAGGAGCGTACCCACGTTCTGTAAGTTGCATTATCACTGACTTCTTCAGCAATGATTTCGTGAGCGCCTTGCAATACTTCCTCGACCGTATGAACTTCTTTTTCATCATTGAGGTATTTTTTTGCTTCTGCATAGACATCTTCATTGGGCAATTGACGAAGCCACTGGGCAAAAGGCTCTAATCCTTTTTCTTTTGCGATCGTCGCTTTCGTTCTGCGTTTTTGTTTATAAGGACGATACAAGTCTTCTACTTGTTGCATTTTAACTGCTAAAGTAATGTCTTTTTTCAATTCTGGCGTTAGCTTACCTTGTTCATCGATTAAACGAATCACTTCTTGTTTTCGTTTCTCTAAGTTTTCTAAATAAGCATAGCGCTCTTCAATTTCTCGAATTTGTACCTCATCTAAGCTACCGGTCATTTCTTTTCGGTAACGTGCAATAAATGGGACAGTATTTCCTTCGTTCAATAAATTCAATACGGTGGTAAGTTGTTTTGAATGATACATCGTTAGTTCTTTTTGAACTAACTGGACAATTGTTTGATTTAAATTCTCTGCCATCAATATACTCCCTTTTTAAGTTAAAGCCATTTTCATTATTCCCTGTTTCTAAATAAAAATGGTGGATTTTCTCACATACTTATTTATTTTATCATATTTGATAACAGTACTTATAGCAGCTCTTAGCAAAACAAATCAATCACACTAAAAATCCCCTATAATAGTTGAGGAATTTGAGTTTCCTCAATACTTTTATAAGGAATCATGTACTGTTATCCTGATCCATTAATTTCCTTGCCACGGTCCTTCAGTGTTTTGATACTCAATGTCTTGAACGATACCAGTTTCATCAAAAACCACACCATGCATCGATCCACCAAAGACTGCTCCACCGTCAATTCCGATTTTCTTATCGTGAATCCATAAATCTGTCGTTTCCATATCTCCGTGTAGCATAGGGGTAATGGTATGACCAAAAACGATTGTTTTTCCTGTATTATTTTTACCTTCATGGAAAGGTTCGCGAATCCAGATGAAATCATGAGGGTTTGTATCATGCCAATCTTTTTTAGTTAAGTCAACCCCTGCATGGACAAAGAGATAATTATGCCATTCATAATAAAGCGGCCGCTCACATAAAAAATCAATCAGTTCGCCATATCGTGAGCGAATCATCAACGCAATCTCTGTGGGCGAATACTCTTCAGTTGACCCAGGGTGTAAAAGACTGTCAAATGTTTCTTTGCCACCATTCCGTAAATAGGGCTCATACCAGTCTTCAGGACTTTGGAGGAACTGCAAAAAGTACTCTTCGTGGTTTCCTCGAAGATAAATCGCGTTATTTTCTTTGACTAGCTGCATACCTAGTAAAAAACACTCTTTCGTATTAGGGCCTCTATCATTCAAATCCCCCATCAATACTAATTGATGATTTAATGGATCAAATTCGTTGACCAATTTTTTAAAGAGATCGTATTTTCCATGAACATCGCCAATCGCATACACCCACTTTTTCATGATGAAACTCTCCCTTTCCATTGTAGTATAACGTATCTTTCGCATAGATTAACACTTATCGAAAAGGTTTTTCCCTTTCCTATACTGATTTTCTCAATAAAAAGAAAAAAAGACAAGCCAAAAATAAAGATAGCAAAGGAATTCCCTTATTCACTCAGCGCTCAACTAGAGCTAGGTGATTGGAGAACAGCTTCTCCTGCTATGTTTATTTTTCAGCTTGTCACTAAATGCTAGTTAAAAAAAGCAGCTAATTTTTCTTCTACTTCTTTTTCAGACAGTTGATGCTCTTTGATGTAGCGGTTTTGTGGATGTTTTGCGCATTCGATCGAACAAGAACCTAAATGTTTTTCTTCATTTTCAACAGAAGTCAACATCTGACGATTGCATTCAGGATTGCCACAATTGATGTAGCGTTCGCAAGGCGTACCGTCGAACCAATCTTTGCCTACGATTCGTTTATCCACTTGATTGATATCAACTGCAATACGTTCATCAAACACATACATCTTACCATCCCACAATTTTCCTTGAACTTCAGGGTCTTTTCCATAAGTTGCGATCCCGCCGTGTAGTTGACCAACATCTTTGAAGCCTTCACGGACTAACCAACCAGAAAATTTTTCGCAACGAATCCCACCAGTACAATAAGTAACCACTCGTTTTTCCATAAATTCTTCTTTATGATCACGGATCCATTTAGGGAGTTCCCTAAAGCTTCTAATATCAGGACGAACAGCCCCACGAAAATGTCCTAGATCATACTCGTAATCATTTCTGGCATCAATGACAACAGTATCTTCATCTAAAATTGCCTCTTTGAATTCTTTTGGTGAGAGATAATCTCCTGTCAATTCGTGAGGATCGATATCGTCTTCTAATTTCAAAGAAACAAGTTCTGGTCGTGCACGAACAAACATTTTCTTAAATGCGTGGCCTTCACTTGGATCAATTTTAAAAAATGTATCAGCAAAACGCTCATCTTGATGCATCATCGCCATATATTTTTCAGTTTCTTCGATCGTTCCAGACAATGTGCCGTTGATACCCTCTTTGGCAACTAAGATTCTTCCTTTTAAATTCAACGATTTACAAAAGGCTAAATGTTCCTTCGCAAATTGCTCTGGGTCTTCAATGGTTGTGTAGTTGTAATAAAGTAATACTTGGTAATCCATGTTTTCTTTCCTTCCTTCTCTTCTCTTCTCTCCAGAATAGTATAAAAAAAGTAAGGTTCGTTTGACGATATTTATGCTTGTGTATTTATGTTCAAACTCTTCAGTTAACATAATATAATTATCGTTTTTTAATTTAGGCAAACTTTACTATATAAAAGATGGAATAAGATGACCTCAACGATGGAATGACCATTTACATAAACTAGGTTCTACCAAGTGAAAAACACCCACTCTACTAGTCGCTAAACATGACCTGTTTAACTACTAGTAGAATGAGTGTCTGAAGACTACCTTCAAATCATTTCTTTATTTCCCTGTTACTGCAAAATAATTACCATCAGGATCGGCAAAATTAAATACGTATTCTTCACCTAACTGGACTAATTCGCCTAATACCGTACCTTGTGCTTGCATTTTCTTATATAAATCAAAAATATCATCGCTATAAAACATCAAGGATGGGGAACTTCCAGCAACTTCTGGGGAATGTTGTTCAATGAATTCCCGATCGTATAAGACAAGTGAAGTAGTCGCCTTCTCTGATTGGGCGATTTCTACAACCAGTGTGCCATCCATTTCTTGACGATCTAATTCTTTGAATCCAACGGCAGTCCAAAAATCAACGTTTTTTTTCACATCATCAACATATAACATGATTTTCATTTCATTGGTAAACATGTAAATCCTCCTACATTTCTTCTTTTTAGAAGTCATAAGCTTAACTATTTTAGCATACGGAGATCGGAAAAGCTATCTTCACTCCATCTTTATACTCTTATACTTGCCCTTATTGTCATAGTTTTTGGAGTGGATGGAATCTCGTTTTCACTTTTCGGAATAAAATAGATTCTCTGTATCAATCGCTTATAAAAAAACAGATCCCGTCTCAAAGACGAAATCTGTTTTTGGCTTATAACTAAGCATTGACATCAATGACTTTTGAATCATCTTTGATTGCTTCACGATCCAAGTCCTTAATTCTAGCACTTGTGACAATCCCGGCAACCATACTGCCACTGACGTTAGTTGCTGTTCGAGCCATATCAATCAATGGTTCTACTGAGATAACTAAGCCAACGATGGCAACTGGCAAATTCATCGCCCCTAAGACGATCAATGAAGCAAACGTTGCGCCACCACCAACACCGGCTACACCAAATGAGCTGATCGTGACGATTGCAACTAACATCAAGATAAAGCCAATACTAAAAACATCAATTCCAGCAGCTGGAGCAACGATCGTGGCTAGCATCGCTGGATACACACCTGCACAGCCGTTTTGCCCAATTGATAAACCAAAACTGGCTGAAAAATTCGCTGTTGCTTCATCCACACCTAACGCTTTGGTCTGTGTTTCGATATTCAATGGCAATGCCCCTGCACTTGAACGTGAAGTAAAAGCAAAGCTCAATACTGGAAAAGCTTTTTTAAAGTAATCAAACGGATTGACTTTCACTGAAAGCAAGATCAATGAATGAACAATCAAGACTGCTAGTAAAGCAACATATGAAGCAAGTACGAATTTTCCTAAATTGATAATGGCAACAAAATCACTAGTAGCCATCACATTCGTCATCAACGCAAAGACGCCATATGGAGTCAAACGTAAAACTAAGGTAACGATACGCATAACGATTTTATATAAACTATCAATCAAATTGGCAAAAAATTCTGCTTCTTTCGGTGCTTTTCTTTTGACTCCTAGATAAGCAATCCCGACAAATGCAGCAAAAATCACAACACCGATCGTACTTGTTGCACGTGTACCAGCTAGATCAGCAAAGACATTTTTAGGGATGAATGATAATATTTGTTGCGGAATCGTTAATCCTTGGATACTCTCTTGGCGAGTGGCTAATTCCGAGATTCGAGCTGTTTCTGCTGCGCCCTCGGTAAACTTCGCTCCTTGAAGACCAAATAATATGGTTGTACCGATTCCAATCAATGCAGCAATTGCTGTTGTTGCAAGCAGTGAGGTTAATACTGTTGCACTGATTTTACCTAATTTTTCAGAAACTTTCATTTTTGTAAATGCGCCAACGATCGAGACGAATACTAATGGCATAATCAGCATTTGTAAGAAGCCGACATAGCCTTCACCTACGATATTGATCCATTCCATTGATTGACTGATGACTTGGTTATCTACTCCAAAAATCAATTGTAATAAGCCACCAAATACGATTCCGATAGCTAGAGCTGTATAAACCCTTGTTGAAAATTTTGCATGGCGCTTTTGCATGCGATAAAAAACATATAATAATACCGCAAAAACTAGAACCACTAAAACTGTGATGAGTGTTGTCATTTTACTCCTCCTCTAATTTTTAATGACAAGTCCATCTAAGGAAGTAAAGGTTCCCGAAAATGATTCTTCAATCATTTTCCTGAAAATATTTTTTTCAGCGACTCGTTCATTCTAGACTATTTATGTAAAAAATACATTCGTTTTGCTTACAATTAGTAATAGAAAAAAACCAGTAGTGATAGCCTTTGACTATCACTACTGGTTTTAAGCACGTTTTATGCTTCGTTTTCTTCTTTTTCAGATTGAAAATTTAGTTTCACGCCTGGTTGATCCAATGCAATCTCAGTTATTTCATAGGCCATTCGTTTGACGATGTCAAATAATGGCGCAACTAGCTCATCCACTTCTTCTTGTGTGACATCATTTTGTCCTTCAATCTTTCGATTAAGGATATGGTTAATTTGACTCACGCTTCCTGATAAAACATATGTATCAAAGACTAAGCGAAATTCTAAACGTGCCCCTACGATACTGTGTTCTTTCGGATAGTTCTCAATCGTCTCTTTCAGAGGAGAAAATCCTACTTTTAAATCTGTTTCAACTTCTTGATCAGGCCTTTTAAAATCATAGTGAAATGCCTCTACTACTTCTTTTTGTCTTTTGATTTCCATTTGATCACTCCTTATTCAAATTATAACATACCTCACTTTGAAAGAGGATACTATTTTATTGCTTTCTCCTTGATATCAAGGATTTTTAAGAGATCATCTACAACATAATCGGCAGGAATATCTTGTAAAAAATGATCAATATCATACAAACAAGTCAAGACTCCTGCGTTCTTACCAGCTTCTATATCTAAACGACGATCACCAATCATGATCGTTTCCGACTTTTTCAATTGATGTCTTTGGATCAAATCATTTAATGAGTCGGGCGCTGGCTTACGAGGAAAATTCCGATCAATCCCGATGACTTCTTCAATCAAATCAGCTAGATCAAACTGCTCAAGTAATCCCCATGTCGAGGTTGAGAGTCGATGGGTCAAAATAAAATGCTTTGCACCTTGGCTTTTCAATAATCGTAACACTTCTTGGGTACCTGCAAAAGGCTTGGAAATTTTCTGACTCGCTGCTTCATAACGATGAAACAAAGGTGTAAATTGTTCTTCTGGTAATTGGTATTCTTTGATTAGTTGACGGGTGGAAAATTTCTTCATAATCGGATAAATCGTTTCTTGATCCGCTAAGATACCTAACGCAGCCATTGCTTGAAGCGCTCCATCGACCATGGCTGGATAAGTATCAAATAATGTTCCATCAAAATCCCAAACATAATTTTTTATCATCGTAACTTCTTTCCTTTAAATCTATTCATATTCCCACAAAACATGTCCCTCTTATAACAATTCTTTTCCGAGGATTTCTAACTCTTTATTTAAAGTGTATTGAATCGGTTGCGCATTCGGGATATCAATCGTATCCAACTGATTTTCTGGTACATCTTCTAAGTATTTCGTTAACGCACGTAAGCTATTCCCATGTCCAACCACTAAGACATTTTTACCACCTAATAAGTGTGGTGCAAGTTCATCTTGCCATAAAGGAACCACGCGCTCAACTGTCATCTCTAAGCTTTCACCATGGGAGAGCAAACGTGGATCTAAAGAATCATAGCGTCGATCAAAATGGTTTTCTGATACGAGTGGCGGAACTTCTCGATAGCCACGACGCCATTTTTTGACTTGTTCTTCGCCATATTCTTTTTTCATCTCCGTTTTATTTTTACCAACTAATGCCCCATAATGTCGTTCATTTAACCGCCAAGTTTTTTGGACGGGAAGATACAATTGATTCATTTCTTCTAAAGCTAACTGTGACGTTTTGATTGCTCTTTTTAGTACAGATGTATAAACGATATCAAAAACCAATCCTTGCTCATTCATTTTTCGTCCAGCTTCCGTTGCTTGTTGCATCCCCTTTTCAGTTAGCGCAACATCTAACCAGCCAGTCCAATAATTTTGAAAATTGGCTTCACTTTCACCATGTCGTAATAAGACTAACTTCATCCTCTTCACCTAGACTTTCGTTTCAAATTGGGTACCGCATTTTTGACAAGTCACTCGAATTCGTCCTTTACCTCGTGGCGCTCTTTGCTTTTGGTGACAAGTAGGACAAGAAAAAAACGTGTACTCCATCACTTTCTTTGAATTTTTTGGCTTTCTCAACTGAGAAAACCATAATTTTATTTGATTCGATTTTTCGATGAATTTCCGATTTTCATTTATTCTTACATAGATTTTCTTCGATAACAATCGAAATACGATTAGACCGAGTAATCCCCAAAATAAGAAATAACCGATTGAAAAAGGAAGTAAAAATTGAAACAGACGAAAGAATAGTGCCAGAATCAACAATACTTGGTTCAACGAATCAAATGTTGCATAACGTCCTTGCATCACTTGGTTGTATTTTCTTTTGTATTCAATCAAGCGTCTTAACCAAATTTGTGCCATCGTAACTCCTCCTGTTGCTCTTATTATGGCAAAAAAAAGCAAAAAGAAAAAGCTTTAATTCGCTTTTTCCATTGTTAATTGATGAAGTGCATTCCGATTCTTCATAAAGTCAATCACGATGACTTTCTTTTCCTGCGCTCTTTGGACGACACGAAATGTATCCGCTAACGGTAACGTGAGCTTTCTAGAAGGCACTTCCTTCAAGCGAACAAATCGGCGAATCAGCGTTAAGAATTGTGTTAATTGAATCGATGTATGAACTAAATCAGGATATTTTTTTAATAATTGAGTTGTCTTTAATAAATGGCGTTTTTTACCAATTTCACTTAAAAAACTTTTTAAGATTTTTTGTTGCCGTTGAAAAATTGAAAACGAATCTTTCTCATCAATTTTATAACGCATTTGTCTTTGAAGTTCACTGACCGTTAACTGTATCAACTGGCCGTTCTCCTTGATTATCAAGCCATTTGGAAATAGCTCTGTTACTGCCTGATCCCAACTTGTCAATGAAAGCTCAAGATAATCTTTCACAGGTAAATCAAGTTCTCTATTAAAAAAGAGCAAAAGTGCAGTTAACCCTTCTGATTGATAGATTTCTCCTAGTGTTTGACCTTCTAAATGAAACTCTGGCGAAAAATGCAACAAAGTTTTCCCCTTGTTTAACTGAACATAAAGAAAGGTCGAACGGTTGATGACTTGATCCTTTAGCACCACTAAAAAATTCATTTTTCTCCCCCTTTATCATTTTTAACATAGCATATTTTTAAAAAGTTGTCTGGTAAAAGAGGAGGGTTTCATAAAAATTTAGTAATTCATCAAATTCTCCTTAAAACAATGAAACCACCTGAGCGATTGCAGATTCACTCCTCTTTTTCCATCAATTCTTTCATCTCGATCACTTCCCGATATTGGTGGATTTTAGTGATCCCAATGACTTTATCGACATCAATACTAAAACAGATACCATTTCCTGGCACATCAATGTTGATTCCCTGACCAATCGTCTCCATGACTTGATTGGTTAAACTATCGGGTACGAGGGTTAACACAATATCTTTTTCAGGGGAGATTTCCAGACCTAAAAAATTACTAGAATCATGAATCCCTGATCCACGCCCATGGAGTATCGTACCTCCAGCTGCTCCGGCGGTTTTTGAAAACTTAATCACTTCGTACCCCATTCCCCCATCAACAATCGTGACGATCATATTCAGATTCAACGCTACAGGATCTTTCATTTTTTTCCCTCCAACTGTTGTAATTTGTGTTTGGCTTGTTTATCTTTTTCATCTTTCCTTTTGTAGATATAGCCTAGAACCAATGTCGATAATATGGGCGTCAATGCAATCATAGCCACTACTCCAAATCCATCAATAATCGGATCTCTTCCTTCAATTTGCGTGGCGATTGCCACACACATCGATAAAATGAACGTGGAACACATGGGACCAGTCGCTACCCCTCCGTTATCAAATGCCATAGCAAGAAAAATTTTATCAACCTTGCGTCCTAAAATGAAAGCTAAGCCATATCCTGGAATCAAAAAATAGTAGAGAGAAAAACCAACTAATAAACGCCACATAGATAACCCAACTGCTAAGCCAATCCCAATAGAGATGACTGCTAACATGATTTTTGCTTTGATTCTTCCCTCACTCAATTCTTCCACTTGTTTAACCATGACATGGATCGCTGGTTCTGCGAAACCAACTAAAAACCCCATCAAGAACCCTAAAGGTATCAAAAGCTGATTATGTTCTAAACTAGCAAGTACACTACCTAGATGTTGTCCAACAGGAACGTAAGCCAGATCGACACCATGCAGGAATAAGATCAATCCGACAGTAGTGATCAAAAAGCCCTTGATAATAGCCCAGAAACGTTCTTTACTCATCTGAAAGCTCAGGAAGTTCATGACTAAGAATAATAGTATGATCGGCGATATGGCGATTAATACCTCATAGGAAATGATTTCTATCCCCGAGAATAATTCTTGGACTATCTTCATTGAAAAATCACCCCTAAAATCATTACTGCCAGAATTGGACCTAAAGATGCAATCCCAACCATCCCAAAGCTATCATTGGCACTCGTTTCTTGACGAATCATACTAGTCAGTCCGCCAGCTAATGCTAGAATAAAAGGAACAGTAATCGGTCCAGTCGTAACGCCTCCAGAATCAAAAGCAATCGGCATAAATTCATTACTTGTAAAAAATGAAGCGACTAATACACCAACATAACCAATCGCCATCAATTGATAATAAGATAATTTGAAGACAACCCGTAACAGAGCAAACGCTAAAAAGACACCTGTGCCAACGCTTACAATTCCAATTAACAAAACTCGGCCAATCTTTCCTTCAGAAATCTGATTGACTTGTTGTCCCAACACTTGAACGGAAGGTTCTGCGATCGTGATTACAATTCCAATCATAAATCCTAAAGCAATGAGGATTGTGAGACTTTTCTTTTTGATCATATATTTTCCCACTAATCGCCCGACTTCCATCATCGAATAATCGGCGCCAAATAAAAATAGTGTCATGCCAATCATCATAATCCCTGCCCCAAACAAAAAAGAAATCATTTCATCTGAGTCAAGCGGTGCGAAAATAAAAGTTAAAATAACAATTAAAAGCGTCATTGGTAAAATGGCGATAACAACTTCTTTTAAATTTTTTAGCATATATCCTCCTCCTTTACTCTATTTTACCTGATTCCTTCACAAGTTACGAGCAGAACAGGTAAACGCTGTTATTTTTTTCAATAAAAAAATACTCAAATATGACATTACCGTAAAAAGAAGCCAAATTGAGCGAAAATCAAACTTGGTTTCGGCTCCTTTGGCTTCTCTTTATGTTATAAGCAACAATGTCTCAAATCAAGAATGAAAAATCAGAACGAACTTTTCAAATTTTGGGGCTTGATTTTAAAAGAAAGGCATGTTATTTAGCAAGGTGATCAAAAAGCGTCTGGAACTAAGAGTCTCTTCTTGTTTCACCTGTGGGAAGTAACCACAAAACAAGTACTCAGCTCTAAGACAAGGAAGCAATCAATTGTTTTCGAAATGCTTCGTATTCGTCTGCCTGTTGATTAAACAAACGTTGGTTGCTTGTGTGGCTATCTTTCATCCATTCTTTTGGTTCACTGCTGCCTAGAAATGCATCTAACAATTGTTGTGTGACAATCGGATTCTTTTTCACTGCTTCTTTGACCAGGTAAAAATCTTCAATTCCTCTTTGCAATTGTTTGTAACGTAAAGACAACAATAACTGTCCAGAATAGCTAGGATAAATGAGACAAGTATCACCGATCGGTAACGAACTAGTATTATAGCGGATATCTTCTCGCACATTTTCTGGCCAGCAATTATATGCCCAACGCAGCATACCATCTGTTTTGAAGCAATGCGCTAAAATTCCTTGGATACGAGTCTCTAGTAATGAGCTGTGTAAAAAGGTATTCGGACGATCAGGATAATTACAAATATAATATTGTGTCTTTCCTGGATGGCTTTGTGTTAACTGCTGATAATGGTTGCACGTACAATAAAAAGAAGTGACCGGAAAATCGACATCTGGCAGCAATTGTTCCAAGACGTTTTCTTTATCAAAAGCGACTTTTATCTGAACACTAGTATCCACTGACTTTAATTCTGCTAATGAAGCTTTAAAGGTGTCTATTTCGTGAATCTTCGGCTCATCAGAGATAATCCTGACTTTGTCCCATACCCCAATCTCTTTGAAATGCTCAAATAATTGGTTGAAATAGGACTTCAATTCATTTTTGTTTTCGATGAATCCGATATTTTGCAAGACTTCATCAAAATAGCGAACCACAATTTTTTCAGGGTAATCTAACTGTTGGATCAATGGGAAGAATGGTACTTGCCACACACCTAACAAACCAAAGACGTTGATTTCTTGATCGATACCTGCTTCTGCCATCGTTTGAAGATAGCGATCTAAAATGGTGAAATCACACGTCAATTCTCCTTTGAGATCCTTCTTGACTTTGATCATTGAATACTCATAGAGATTCGCTGGATAGTCTTTGACGATATAATTGAACCAACCTTTCCAAGGGATCTCGCCTGCGATAACCGTTACCGATTTTTGCCCAATAGCTGCTAAACTGGCAGCCATTTCGCGAATCAATCGGAAATGAGTCTCACTCCAAAGTGGGACTTGAAAACTTCTCGCTAAATTAGACGGTTGTTGCCAGATGTCCAAATTAAATTTCTGAGTCACGTTATCTGGAAAACAATAATCTGAAACGTCAATCATTAATTTTTTCGTCACTACTTCTTCGTCACCGGCTGTCAAATATGAACGGTAAACTGTTATTTCTAGTGAATAGCTGCCAGACTTGATTTCAGTATCCAAAGGAAATTCCAGATAAATTGGCGCATAACGATCGCCTGAATAAGTTTTCACTGTTTGTTCTAACAACTTATCAGCATACAATATATCTTCGTTGCCTAAATAATAGTCAATAAATTGAGCTTTTACTGGTAACGAGGATTCGATAGCGATACGATAAATCGGTATCTCAATAGCATCTGGTATCGAAAATTCATTCGATAGTACGAAATGGTTTTTTCGCCCGTCATGAAGTAGTAACTGACAAGCATTTTTACTGTTCTTATAAAAAGTTAACTCCGTAAGTTCCTGAGGCTGTTCAGCCGTCAGACGATTGGTCGCTTTATAACTTTCATGGACAAGGTAAGCTTGCATTCAATGCTCCTCCTTTGGTCGATTCAATCCATCGATCAATTGTTCAAATCGTTCATTCGTCATTTGATCTGGAATCATTCGCCGCAATTGCTTTAAATTAAGTCTTTTTACTAATTTGAAACGACTAGGATCTTGCCAGCCAGGGAAAAATCGTTGGAGAACTTGCTGATTTTCTGACTCTTTTACGAGTTGAAAAATCGGTATGTCGATGATCTCTCTGGTCGATAATTCGTTGCCTTTTTCTTGTTCTTCCCACTGTGATTCCATCCATTCCATCGCAAATGGAAACCAGCGAGCAAAACGTTCGTCTGTCACTTCATCAGATGTGCGGTACCACTTAGTTGCCAAAGAAAGTCCATGAGGTCCTTTTTGAAAAATATGTGATTCAAAAGGAACATCATTTTCTTCTAACGCACGTAAATATAGTAAGGAATTTTCGATAGGAACGATCGAATCTTCAAATGTGGAGAATAAAAACGTCGGCGGCGTATCACTCGTCACGCATTCTTCAAAAGAAGGAGCCGAAATACCCATGACCTCTGAAAAAGAAGCGAGGATAGCTGGATAACCTAATAAACATAGAGCGGGTTTAGTCGCTAACATTGTCGACATGGCTGCTGCTAAATGCCCACCTGCTGAAAAGCCAATGACCGCAATCTTATGACGATCAATCTGCCATTCTTCCGCACATTCTTGAAGTAATTCCATTGCTTTTTGTCCATCAGACAATGCTTTTTGAAAATGACGATGTTCTCCTACATGATAATGTAAAACACCTGCATGATAGCCCTTTGACAGAAAGCTTAATGCGATCGGTTCCCCTTCTCTTTCACTACAAAAAGAATACCCACCCCCAGGAATTACTAAAATAAACGGACGTTGTTCGATTGGCTGCGATTCAAACAATTCTTCTTGTAAGTAAAGCTTGAGACCGGTATTTGCCTTGCGATCAAAAATAATTTCTTTTGTTCTCATTGCTTCATTCTCCTAAGCCATTTTCCTCAATCACTTGTTGATACCAATAAAAGCTATCCTTTTTATACCGTGCTAAATCGAGTAACTCTTCATCGGTCCGATTGACATAGATAAATCCGTACCTTTTATTGATTCCTTCATGGGTACTGATCAAATCAATCGCACTCCATGGGCAATAACCGATCACCTCAACGCCATCTTCAATCGCTAAAGCCATTTGCTGGATGTGTTGATGTAAATAATCAATTCGATAATCATCATGGATTTTCCCGTCAATGAGTTGTTCTGATGCACCGATCCCATTTTCTGTCACCAAGAGTGGTAAGCGATAGCGAGAATAAATTTCATTTAAAGTAAAACGAAACCCTTCTGGATCAATAGGCCAGCCAAATTCCGTCATTGGTAAATGTGGATTTTCGACTGTTTGAAAGAATCCTGGAATCCCAAAACCGGATTGCTGATCTATTTTTTGTTCTTTAGCAAAATAACTGGAGACGGTCATTGTATTATAGTAGTTAAAAGCAATGTAGTCTCCTGTTCCTTCTGCTAAAATCGTTTGATCTTCTGCAGTAATCACTGGTGCCGCACCAATCTTCTCTAATAAGTGCCAAGCATTATGATTGTACTTCCCAAAAACAGCAACATCTAAAAAGAGCCAATTTCTAAGCGCACTCATATATAAAGCGGCCATCTGATCCTCTGGTTTATCTGAAGCAGGATACACACTGGCGATGTTAGGTGCTGGTCCAATTTTGCCGTTATAATTCCCTTTGTGGTAATTACTGGTCACGAGGGCTTGTGCGACTAACATATGATGGTTTTCTTGGAATTTTTCTTTCATACTTTTATTACTTGTCCCAATTACAGAACCAGCCAATGCCATGACATTTTGTTCATTGATTGTTTGCCAAAGTGGAACATCTTGCCCAAAATGGTCAAATAATACCTGACAATAATCCGCAAAAGCTTGAATCGTTTCTCTATTTTCCCAACCACCTTTTTCGGCAATGGACGCAGGCAAATCAAAATGGAAAACAGTTACGATTGGTTGGATATCATTTTCTTTCAATAACTCAATCAAACGTTTGTAAAAAGCAATACCAGCTGGATTCACTTTTCCATTAGGCATTACACGACTCCATGAAATCGAAAAACGATAAGCTTTTAGTCCTAACTCTTTAAATAAACGGACATCTTCTTCCAATCGATGGTAGTGGTCAGAGGCAACTTTAAAATCAGTCGTTCCTTCTGGGATAGACTTGATATCCTGAACAGATGGTTCTTTCCCCTCTTCATTCCAAGCGCCTTCTACTTGATAAGCACTGGTAGAAGCTCCCCATAAAAAATCTGTTGGAAATTTATTTTTCATCTTCATTCTCCTTTATGGCCGCACCAATTAAATTGGCGTCTGCTTGAAATTTTGCTGCTTCAATCGTCATTGGTTGTAATGTTTTTTTGATGATTGGCGCTACTGTAAACAGCTCTCGATAAGCTTGTTGAATCGTCTGGACCAAATATTCTTGTTGACTGATTCCTCCACCAATGACGATCTCTTCAACATCTAGCAGCGTTTGAACATTGAAACAAAGAAAAGCAACCTGTTTACAATAATCATGAAATAAAGCTTTGGCTGACTCATTCTCACTGTCTTTTAAGGCAGCAAAGACCTGTTCGCCCTCGTCGTCTACTTTTAATAATTCAGCTAATTGTTTGATCAACCAAACAGCCGACAGTCCCATACCTACAAACGAGTCTTGACCAGTAATCTGACGATCACGGATCATAAAGCTAATTTCACCGGCTTGCATGTGCGTTCCTTTATAAAGCTGTCCATTGATACAAATGCCCATGCCAACTCCAGTTCCCAAAATAATTGCTGCGGCTTGTTGGATCCCTTTTAAATTGCCATATTTCATTTCACAGGAAGTAGCAGCTTTGGCATCATTTTCAACGAACACTTCGAAATTCTCCAACTCTAAAAACGATTGCAATTGGAGTTGATCCAGATAAGGAACAGCACCGCCGAAGCGAACTGTCCCAGACTGATCAACCGATCCAGGTACTGAAAAAGCAATTTTATGGAATGATTGGATCTCTTGATAGTCACGAATCATTTGTGATAATAATCGTTGAAATTGCTCTTTGTCTGAAGGTGTTGGAAAACGCTTTTTAAAAGAAACTTCATTCTGAGAAATCAGAGCGGTCTTGATCATCGTCCCTCCAATATCAATCCCTAAAACGACCATTTGCTCTCCTCCATTATGCTTGAACTTCTTCTGCAATCACACCAGCCATCTTTTCTTTTGCTTCCTTAGCTTCGGCTTCTGCTTTTAATTCTAATTCATACTCTTTTTTGTCAGCAATCTTGATAAATGGATACCACATCAAGATCCCGATACCCATGCAAATAACCATCAAGATTGTATAATTTATTCCACCAGAAAGTGGCATCTTAACAAAAGTTGGTGTCGTCCAAGGCAATAAACTTATCATTGGGTTCAATGAAATCGGTAAAATGGTTGTGGTTAATCCCCACGTCACAAAGCCTGCGATCAACTGTGTAAAGACTTGTGGAATGAAAAACAATGGGTTTAAAATAATCGGCATACCAAACATCAAGGGTTCCGTAATGTTGAAAATGGCAGGAATCACGGATAATTTCCCAAGTTGTTTCATTTTGGCAGATTTACTACGAATCATAAAGAACGTCACAAATCCCATGAAGCCTGCAGCGTACATTCCCATGTAGATCACAGAAGGAATCAAGTAAGGCAAAGCTTCATTTTTTTGGAAAGCTGCGATATTTGAGACAACCATCGTCATACTGATTGCTCCTAATGGTCCTTGTAAAACTGCGTTGTGAATTCCAAAGAACCAAAGGACAGCTAATACTTCCATGATAATAATAATTGATAATGGACTAGCAACCAACGCGTTAAGCGGTGCATTGATCACATCGATAAAGAATTGGAAAATCGAGCCAGATTTTGTCAAACCAAATAAGATACGCAGAATAAATACAAAGACAAAGATGATTGTTACAACAAAGACCGGTGCCAATGATTGCGTAACCATCGGAGGTACGCTATCTGGTAATTTAAGCACAATATTTTTTTTCGATAGATAAGCATAAAGTTGAGTAACCACTAACGCAACGATCATTCCAATAAACAAGCCTTGTCCGCCTAAGAAATCTAAGCGTAATGCTGCAATCGTAGAGTCTACAGCCTCTCCATTTTGCATAGCCATTGTTGCGACAGTTTGAGGCATCAACATCACAAAACTAGCTAAAGAAATAATGGCTGCGTTTCGCTCATTCGTCCCCAGTTGTTTTGCATAAGAAAAAGCCAGACTATAAACGACATACAATGAAAATACCCCAGTTGCACCATTTGTAATAGCTTCTACATGTGGGTAAATACCTAATGAAGTCAAATAATCGATCCAACCAGGAATTGGGAAGTTCCCTACGATCGTAATCAGCGCAATCCCCAAAGTGATTGGACTCGTACGAATAAACCCTTCCATCAAAGCAGCTAACACTTTATTTTGTTGTAATTTTTGCGATAATGGTAATAACTTACTTCCTAAAAACGCTTCTAATTTTTCCATCGTAATCCCCCTATTGTTTATATTCCCATGTGGTAACACTTTCTAACCCGTCGACATTTAAATAAAAATGGTAGACACCTTCTTCTATCCAACTATTTCCATTATTATCAAAGATAGCTAAGTCAGAAATTGGAATATTGATTCTTGCTTGCTTTTCTTGATTTGCTTCTAAATAGATTCGCTGACTGCTGACCAATCGTTTTTCCGGTTGGACAATCGAAGCATATTCTTGATGAAGATAAAGATGTGTCACAGTTTCTGCTGAAACATCCGATCGATTTTTCACTAAATAATTGATCTCAATAAATTGGTCTTTTTGCTCACTTCTCAGTAATTGACTTTCGAATGAGGCGTAACTCATTCCCGCTCCAAATTTGAATAGCGGATCATTGGATTCATCGATATATTTTGAGACAAAACGCTCAGAATGATTGCTTGTTGATATTGGTCTGCCTGTGGAGGTCTGAGCATAATAAATCGGTAGTTGTCCTTCACTTCTAGGAAACGTCATCGATAGACGAGCAGAAGGACTGACTTTACCAGCAAGTAAATTAGCGATTCCGATCCCACCCATCGTTCCAGGAAACCAGACAAGTAATAAACTATCGAAATATTTTTCTATATCCGTTATGACTAGCGGTCGACCGGTATATAGTACGCCTATAATTGGTTTATTTAATTCATGTAATTTTTTGATCAAACGTTGTTGTTTTTTTGAAATCTGTAAGTGAGCTTTAGAAGCTCCTTCACCACTTTCGAGAAATTGTTCGCCAAATGTTAATACAATCACATCAGCCTTTTGAGAAATCTGGTAAGCTTCTTCCATTAATGATTCCTCTTCTGCAATTGGCCCATTCAATAATTCCATTCCTTTTTTCAGAGGTCCAAACCCATCATAAGAATCGAATAAATTGTATCCTTTAGCAAACATTAAGTGATCTGTCGCAAAATGGCGACTCAATCCTTCCTTCAAAGTAACCGTATCTTGTGGCTTTCCGCTGACTGAAGCCCAAAAACCTAAAGTGAGAGGACTTTCGCCGTATGGACCGATCACAGCAATTTTTTGATTTGGTACTAATGGAAGTGTGTCATTATTTTTTAAAAGAACACAACTTTTTTCAACCAACTCGACTGCTGCTTCTTTAGCTTTTTCGGTTAAGATTTCTCCAGTATTCACTTCTTCCAAGCCACGATAAGGATTTTCAAATAAGCCCAATTTATTTTTTAACATTAAAATACGCCACACCGCTTCATCGAGAAGTTGCATAAATCGTGGCTCTTGTACTAATTCAGACAGGTGATTGGCATAAATCGAAGTCATCATGTCTAAATCAACACCTGCAATGAGTGCCTTTTTGGCTGCATCTATTTCGTCTTTGGCATACCCGTGAGGAATCAGTTCTTTGATTGCTGCATAGTCTGAAACTAATACGCCATCAAAACCAAAGCGAGAACGTAAAATCTCTCGATTCAACCATTCATTTCCAGTTGCAGGAACTCCATTCAACAAATTAAAAGCAGTCATTACTAATTCACATTTTGCTTCAATTGCTGCTTGATAAGGCTGTAGATATTCATTGAAAAGCCGTTTATGGGACATATCTACAGCTTGATATTCCCGTCCTGCTTCCGGTGCTCCATAAGCTGCAAAGTGCTTCAGACATGCGGCTACATGTTTTTCTGGAATTTTTGTCTCACTATCTCCCTGATAACCATTGACGATACTTTTTGCAAACTCTTTCGCCGTATAAACATCTTCGCCTGGAGATTCCATAACCCTCCCCCAACGTGGATCACGCGCTAAATCTAACATTGGTGAAAACAAGACATGTAAGCCATTTAAATAACTTTCTTCTGCTGTTAACTTAGCTGCTTGTTGAATTAGCTCAAAATCGTAAGAACCAGCTTGAGCTAGAGGTATGGGGAAAATTGTCCGAAACCCATAGATGACATCTGACATAAACAACATGGGTATCTTGTGTTTACTTTTTGCTAAAACTTTTGTTTGTAGTTCTTTTAATTTTTGATGATCGTTGATATTATAAATAGAGCCAATCTCAAATACATCTAACTCTTGAGGTAATCCTAATTCTTCCATTGGCCCAGTATTCATCACATCATTTTCTGATAGAATACTTCCATTCAGTTGGATCATTTGTGCGATTTTTTCCTGAACAGATAATCGATCAAACAAAGCTTGTAACTGATCTGCTTCCATCGGCGCCTCATTTGTAACCGCTTTATATAACAGATTATAAAGAATAAAAAACGATTTTTATATAAAAATATTAGCGTTTATACCAAAATATTCGCGCTATACAAAATTTATTCGTGTAAAATAAAAAGAAAGAATTCGTCACAAGGAGTATTTACATTATGACTACCGATACGATTAAAATAACTATGGATTTATTGTACCGAAAATATCTGATTCCGATGCTATTATTTGATGAAAACGGATATCTCATCCATCCAAAAAATTTAGAAGACTTACCAATCACGATCAGTACCTATTTTCCATTTAGAAAAACAGAGCAGATCCAGCTTTACCATACAACATCCTATTTATACGGCTATTTTTGTTTTAAATCTGATCAAAAGGAATATCAGATGATCATTGGCCCTTGCGGTATTATCGGTTCAAAAGAAACCTCTTGTTTTTTATGGGACATGAGTACCATTATAATATTCATTATTCCAAAGAAGACAAGTATTCATTTGAAGAATATATCCAACTATTACACACGATTCTGACTCAGCGGCCAACCAAAAAGGAAGAATTTATTTGGTACTTTCAACAAGATAAAAATAAAAAAAATCTATCCACTGATTACAGCCTGGAAAATAATCTTTATGATCGACGGATCCACAAAGAAACCTTCGATTCGTATCATTTTGAATTACGGTATCTAGATTACATCAAACGAAACGAACCTGAAAAAGTCATTTGGGTCTTCAATAAAATGAAAGAAACCTATAAAGTCTCTTTATCCCCCTTTGAATTGGAAGGGTTGAAACTTAAATTTGCCTCATTCGTAGCCATCGTCACCAGAATGAGTATTGAAGAAGGCGTACCGATCAATCAAGCCTTTGGTCTGTCCGACTCTTTGATTCAGGGACTGATTTATATCCACTCAGTCAAAGAATGTCTGCAATATATGAAAGAAGCAACCTTCCGTTTTATGGAACTGCTTCATAATTTTCCTTTAGCTCAAAAATCCATGTTAGTAAAAACGATTGTCAACCACATTAATAATCATTTATACGAACGCATCACCGTCGACGAGTTAGCTGCCATCACTGAAAAACATAAAGCACATATTTGCAGCCACTTCAAAAAAGAAATGGGGATTACCATTCACGGATACATTCAAGAAAAAAAGATAACCGAAGCAAAACATTTGTTATTGTTTACAGATCATTCTTACGATGAAATCAGTCACTTGCTTGCTTATTCTAGTCAAAGTCATTTTATTCAAGTGTTCAAAAAGGTCGCCGGCTGTACCCCAAAAGAATACAAAAGTATCCACTATGCCCATTCATTAGTCTGAAAATGCCTTAACTACTAAGTCGTTCTCCATTTATCTTGATCGAGATCAGATAGGTTCAATACTTTCATGTATGTATTTGTAACTGCTTGTGGTTTGAGTAAATGTAGTAAAAACAAGCCGAAGAACACTAAAATCAAGGAAATGATTTTAGATTCTTCGGCTTATTTCATCAACCTAATTATGCGTGGCGCTACTCTCTCGATCGTGTCAAACTTCGTCCCATTCCTCAGAAAGATCAATCATTTTTTCTTAATGTCTTTGACTTCCAAAAAGATAATTTAGAAAATTAGTGACATATGTTTGATACGCTACGGGATCAACTGATTGGGCTTCCCCATGTCCAGCTCCTGCTACAATCAACTTGACTTTATAGCCCCCGGAAAGATCATAGAGTTCATCCGCATTTTCATGAGGAACTACTTGATCAGCATCTCCGTGAATGATCAATTTGGGGATCGTTGTGGCCATACCAATTTCAGGTAGATTTTCATTCACATTCATTTTTAATTCTTGGTCAAAGTAATACTCTTTCAACAATCCCATATATAGATCTTCATGTTCTTCGTCTGCTACAATGTCAAATTCTTCCCCAAATATTGAACCTAATAAAGGCGCTACGGTATTTTTGTAGGTGTATCTAAGTTGTTCATCAATTGATTTAAATCCGCAATTCTCGATGATTCCTTTTACGTTTGCTGGGATATCCTTAGCTAATGTTGACATCATAGCTGCAGCCTCCATTGAGCCACCATAAAGTAAAATCTTTTGAGTCGGCTTAGTTCCTACTTCTCGATTGATCCAATAGAGCACATCATCTGACTCATATTGTCCATAAGTGACATAATCGCCCCCACTGTTTCCAGTGGCACGAGGGTCTACAAATAATAAATTATAGCCCGCATTGTAAAAGATATTATACTCATCCGTTACTGTCCCTAAATTCCAATTTCCTCGAAAACCACCATGAATCATCACCGTTACATCTGATTTTTGATCCACATAATAAGATTTCAACGTCATTAATTTTCCATCTTGCTTATTTACGGTCGTTCCTTCTAATTGAGTGGTATTAGGATAAAAACCTGTAGGCTCAGCAGGTGCCGTTCCATCATTCGCTGCACCAAGCAAGCTCATAAAACAACTGTCTTTTGCAAAAGCAATGTCATACATCGCACTGATTGTAATCAAACGTTTGATTACTCCTGGACTAACATCAAAGCGTTCTTTTACATTCACTTCTGAAATTTGGTCTGATATCAACGAAGAGAATTCACTTAGAAGTTTAAAAATATCTCCATTATACTCTTTGAAAACTTCAGTTATTTTATCTCGGATATAATTTAAATAAAGTTTTCCCTTGAAATTCTTGCCTTTACCGATTGCTTGAATGATCGCTTGCTCATCGTCAGATAGTCCAAGTGTTGTTGTTTTTACTTGCCCCTCGTTTCCTTTGTTGAGGGATTGAGAAACAGATGCAAGGCTTGTTCTTGCCAATAGTCCCTCTTGTTCCTTTCCGTAAACGATACTTGGTGTAGCACATCCTAACAATAAAATAGAAGCCAAAGTAATCATGCAACATTTATTTTTCATTCTACTCACTCCTTTATTTGATATTTCTATTCTAATGAAAGCGTAACCATTTTTATATCAAAAAAAAAGTATTTGTTATATAAAAGAAGCTCTTTTAAAAAATTCTTGAGTAAATCTTAGGATCATTCAAGTCATTTATACTAGCATAGCCATTTAGCTAATATTTTATACTGGTCTTATTTGTATTACATCACTAAAACCAAACGCTTGTGATAAAACAAAAGAAGATACTGAGACAACTTTTTTGTCCCAGTATCTTCTAGTATATCTAAAAATGAATAAACGGAGTTTAAAGAGCTCTTGTTCACGACGAGATAAAAGCAGCATTTTCGAAAGATAAGCCGAAATTAATCAAGAATTTGAGAAGCACCAAGTAGATAACAATCGACAGAAAAAACTAGCGTTTGTGTTTCTTGGCAAGTTCCGGAATTTTTTTGGTGCTTGATAATTAACACTTTCGTCTCAACCTCTAAGGTGCTAAGTTTTTTGCTAAAGACGATCAATTCGATAATTTTGACTTCTCATCATATGCTATTTAAACAAAACATAATATTGGGACATATAATGTTCTGTATCTTTTGGAGATAGAGATTGTATGGCTGTCCATAATTGTTTTTTAGCCATTGATCTTTCCCACGCCATCGGTTTAATACCCTCAGCTTTTACTAATGAATTCCCTAATTTTTCAATTTTTTTCATAAGATCTTTTTCTGGATTATTGTTTAATCCAAGGTGTTTTAACCCATGTTCCGTAACTAGCCAGTGGTTAGTATTTTGTCCACGATCAATAAGATTTTCTGGACCTTTCAAACGATTTCTTGCTTCTGCATGGTAGATTTCTATGCTATCTCCTATCTCAAGCAACAAATGGTCATCGGTGAATCGTTCAGGTATGTCTCCATTAATCGATTTTTCATACCTAATTTTGCCATCCTGAGATTTGATGGTCACTTTTACATAGAGTTCATCTTTAAATAAATAATGAGGTTTTGGTATATTTAAGGTAAGTGTTGCTTCTCTTGAATTCAAATTCGTTCTTAATGAGCCTGACCATTGATCACTAAAACCATAAAAGATAAGATCTTCATCGGCTAACTTACTGATATCAGCTTTGATTAATGAAAGAGAAGCATGGTTTTGGGTTTCCTTTACATAAACATAATTTTCGCTTGGTAAATAATACTTCATTTGTTCACCAGAAAATTCTAAATGATAGACCCCGTTAGGAATATTTTTGAATGTCATTTTTTGTTGTACTGGTTGACTCGCTATAATAGTTGCTCCATCTTTTAATTCAACTGTGAGCCCTTCAAAGTTACTCAAATCGCTAGGAAGAATTTCAATGGTCAAATCACCAACCAACCCTAGAGAGGCGATTTCTTCGTTAGTAACCAATTCAAAATTAGAATTGATCAAATAGTTTGGGTCAATCAATTGACGTGCACGCACCAACTCATTTTCAGAGACAATATCTGCCAATGAAGCCACAGCTGGATAACCTGCCACACGATTTTTTTCTGCTTGAAATTCATCAAGATACAACCCACGTTTTTTTAAGGCAGCAGAAAAATCCTGCTTACTATTTTCACTGTAGATACGATTCATTAAATTAGGTAATGTATATTCCCAATCTTTGATATCACTTTGATTAGCCATTTTACGATATTCCTGATATATCTTAGTGAAGGAGTCATTTCCAGCTTTTTGTTTGAACATCGTTAATAAAATCAGTTGTTCACGCACATCGACATCATGGTAAGTGTCTCCGTCACGGATCAACTTATCATATAGCTTGTTTTCGACTTCTTCTTTTTTACCTAAATTAAACAACCAACCGATGTCATCTGCTTTTTTTCCATATTTTTCATACTGATATTGGACCCCAAATAAATTATTTGACACTTCGCCAGTATACATATCTTGCCCATCAAAACCAGCTTGATAACCGTGAGCAATTTCATGTAATGTTGCCCAACTTAGTTCTTTCAACCACATATCTGTCGTAGGTTCACTATTAGCTGTCCAATCACCCCCATAATAAGCAGCACCTGCGCCAGAATCATCTGCCTTTAAAAAGTAACGATTCGCGCCGTTCTGATTTTCTGGTGCGGAACCATCAAAACCAGCGATACCGTTAAATAAAGCAAAAATACCGTGATGATACCCAATCAACGCATCAATTGATGGAAAATCTTTTAAGTTTCTCACTAGTTCTTTGTCCAATTTGGGCATGAGTAATTGGAAATCTACTCCTTGAATTAACGCATACTCTGCATCCTCCGTATCCCACATTGAAAAAAACATGGTCTCATTCCCATGATATTTATAAACAGGTAACGCTTTCATTTCTTTGGAAGTCACCACTTCGTATTCGATCTGTGCTGATCCTTCTCCGTACGGTGTATCAATAAATGGAACCAAGGGCTCATCTGCACGGATACTTACCCAATTAGATCCAACTTCGATACTTTTTTCATTCTTTTTATCGTTTCCTAGTAGTCGCAATTTTAACTTATTCTTGAAATGAGCATTTGTCTGTCTCATTCTCAATTCGGTATTTTCGCTTAAGATAAAACCTAGATCCTGACGATCATGGTTTTTCCCTTTACTCATCCCTGAGTTGAAGATCCACGTCGGCTCCGGAATACTAAAAATCTCTTTTGACGTGACTTCTTGCGCCCCAACATTGGCTGAAAGTACACAGATACCAAACACAAACAACAACAGACTAACCGCATATTTTTTCATTTACCTCACTCCTTAAAATTATTTTATGAAAAAAATAATGATTCATTCATTAAGAAAACGTTATCTTTTGTACAATTTAATTATAAATAACAACTAAATAAATAGCAACAATATAATATTTATAAATTTTTATCCTTACAACCTATAATAATTACAGTTATTTAAATAATTAACCATAAATATATTTTTAATATAAAATGTTATTTAAAAAGAAAAAAGCTCTCCCTTAGTGGGACAGCTTTTCCTATACATTTAAAGTTTATACCAAACTAATTTTATCATCGAATCGCGTTTACTTGACAGAACCGATCATTCCTTGAACAAATTGTTTTTGTAAAACAAAGAACACGATAGCTGTTGGCAATGTTGCAATCACAAGCCCGGCCATAATCATTCCGTAATCTGGTGTATAAGAGGCTCCCATGGCAGATAAAACTAATGGGACCGTACGCTTATCTGGTGATTGCAATGCAACTAAAGGCCAAAGATAGTTATTCCAACTACTCATAAAAGTAATGATTGCAGCAGCTGCATACGTATTTTTAGCAGTGGGTAGGTAGACACGGAAAAATATACTTAATTCTTTTAATCCATCTAAACGTGCAGCTTCTACTAAATCTTTAGGAAACGCTTTAACGTTTTGTCGAAAGAAGAAGATCAAAAAAGCTGTACTTACTGAAGGCAAAATGACGACTAAGAAGCTATTAATCCCTAAGATCGTTCCGTTTAAGTTAGAAAACATGCGGTATAAAGGAATCATCAATGCAGCAAAAGGAACCATCATCGATAAAAGCAAAATCGTAAATAATCGTTCTTTTTTTCGACTTTTATAGATCTCAAACCCATAACCAGCCATAGATGAAATCAACAAAGCTAAGACCGTTGTTACAATAGCGATCAAAGCTGAATTCCACAATGAGCGTGCAAAGTTTAAGTCATTTGAAAAAAGATTCTGGAAGTTGACAACTAAATGGCTACCGATCTTTAATTTTCCGGCAGTAATATCGATAGGTGTATTCGTCATTCCTAAGATCATCCAAACAAAAGGAAAAATCGAAATAAATGAAATCACGCTCAAAGAGGCATATTTAAAAACAGCTAACCAATCGAATGTTTTAGTCGCTTTTTTTTCATTCTCTTTAAGAAGTACTTTGTTTTCTGCTTGATCTATCACGCTTTTTCACCTCCGACTTTCGTTTGAATGATTGATAACAGTACAATAAAGACTACGATCACAAATGAAACCGCCGCAGCATAACCAAAATTCGGTGTAAATTTATAACTTAAATTGTAAATATACTGAGATAGCGTAGTTGTTGCATTTGCTGGTCCACCACCCGTAATATTTTGTACTTCATCAAAGAGTTGCAACGTACCGATCGTTGATGTGATTGACGTAAACAAAATAATTGGTTTTAAGTTAGGAATCGTGACTTTGATCAATTGTTGCCACTTAGATGCGCCATCGATTTCTGCTGCTTCATAAATTGCCGGATCAATATTTTGCATTCCTGATAAAAAGAAAATCATGTTATAACCTGTCCAACGCCATGTAATCGAAATGATGATTAATACTTTCGCCCAAACTGGATGAGTCAGCCAGCCAATTGGCATATCGATCAAGCCGATCGTCATCAAAAAATTATTCACTAATCCCGATTGAGAAAACAAGCTTTTCATAATAAGCGAATAGCTAACCATGGATGTGATACAAGGTAAAAAAATCGCTGTCCGGAAGAATCCTTTCATTTTAAGCTTTTTATCATTTAATAAATTAGAGACAAATAAAGCTAAAAACAACATAATCGGTACTTGTACCAATAAATATAAAAAGGTGTTAAAAAAAGCCTTTTTGAAGGTCGCATCATTCAACATGCGTTGATAATTCCCCAAACCATTAAAACTCATATTAACTGGGGGACCACTTTGAAATGAAGTGATCAGCGCTAAAATCATTGGGATAAATACCATGATCGAGATCATCAGAACTGGTAAAACAAGAAACGCATTTCCGTTCTTGAAAAAATCTTTTTGTTTCATCTGCTTTGCTCACTTTCGTTACGTTCATCTTCGTTTTATCTGTCATTTAAGGATCGTCTCACAAATCCTCCCTCTTAACTAATTGTCTGAGTAAATGACAGCGTCCTCACGAAAATTCTACGGTATTGATTGAAACTATTTTTAATAGATAGCAAATTTGTGTGACTGATGACCGTTCAAAAATCACCAGCCAACACAAATTTGATCCTCTAAATCAATTCATTTCACTCTGCTTAATTGGCTAACTGTGCTTCTACTTGTTTTTGCGTATCTGCCAAGACTTTATCAGTATCTTCTCCATTGATGATTCGGTGTAATGACTCTGCTACAACTGCTTCGATTGCATAGGTTTCTTGTCCATAATTAACTTGTGGAATTTCCGCTGTCCATTTAGAAAAGTCTTCAAACACCTTTTGACCACTATAGAATTCAGAAGACTCTTGATAAGCTGGTTGATCTTTTGCACTTAACATGGTAGAAACTAACCCGATTTCTTTCGCTAAGGTTCCCATCAAGTCTTCGTTAGTCGCAAAGGTCTTCTTCAAGAAGTCTTTCGCATTTTCTTCGCCTGAAACACCTTTGATCACATACCACCCAGCTCCGCCTAAATTAGAAGCTTGTGCTTTTTGCATATTGGCAGGTAATGAAGGTGTCGGTGCAATTGCCCATTTCCCTGATTGATCTTCAGCACCTTGGATCGTTGAGGAATACCAAGCACCAATTGGACTGGATGCAACAGCCCCTGATTGAATGGCCGTGACACCTGCATTCCAATCTGAAGTTTGTTCCACTAGATCTTCTTTAAGTAGTGTAGCAAATAGATTTAATCCATATTTCAATGATTGGTTATCTTTGATCGTAACCGTCTTTCCATCTTCTGAAGTGTACCATTCACCAGCTTCTTGCATAATCATACGGACACGTCCAAGATCTGAGGGATTCACTTCAGTAATTTTTTTACCCGTTTTTGCTTTAACATCTCGAGCAACTTGTAAATAGTCATCCCAACTTAAATTCTGCATATCTGCTTGACTGTAACCGGCTTCTTCTAACAAATCTGTTCGATAAAAATTAGCCGTAACACCTGAATCAAATGGAACGCCATAAATTTGATCATCGATCTTATTAACCGCAAATTTATACGAAGCAAAATTGGATTCATCTACGATATCGGTTAACTCAGAAAATGCGTCCGGATAAGAATTCAAATAACCTTGAATACGATAATCCTCAATCAACACGATATTCGGTAA
The DNA here is from genome assembly GCF_050530455.1 of Enterococcus sp. DIV1208. Taxonomy (NCBI): domain Bacteria; kingdom Bacillati; phylum Bacillota; class Bacilli; order Lactobacillales; family Enterococcaceae; genus Enterococcus; species Enterococcus sp. DIV1208. The sequence goes on from NZ_CP172887.1 coordinate 1,566,041, forward strand.
TCCATCCGTATTTCCACTGGCTAATGCTGTGTTTAACTTTTGTACGATATCATCTTGTGACATCGTAACGACATCCACTTCGACATCTTTATTGTCATAGACTTTTTTTGCTTCATTGACTGCTTTGATATTAAACGTTTCATCCCATGCCCAAACACTGATTTTATTTTCATCTTTCGTTGCTGAATTTGAGGAACTCCCACATCCCGCAAACAAAACTGCTGCTGAAGCTAAAAGCGTCGCACTTGCTACTAATTTTTTGAATTTCATATCCAACCCGCCTTTTTCATTTTTATTCTTTACATGTGAATCATACCAAAAAATGTAATCGTTTTCTTAATTTCTAAAAGAGTTCCAAAAAATATCCCAAAATAAGAAAAAATCACAAATTTAGATTTCAATTTTTTTTATTTTGAGTAATTCATCTTGCTTTTCTGCCAATTAAACCGTATTTTAAAAAGAGAAACTGTTTAAAAGGGGGAACAAGCTTGATTAATTTATTATTGATCGACGATGAAAAAACAATCTTACATGGCATAGCCAATTTGGTTGATTGGTCAAACCACGGATTCCAAATTAAAGGCGCTTTTTCAAACTCATTGGAAGCGCTTGATTTTTTCTCTATTCATTCTAATGATATTGATATTGTCATTACTGATCTTATCATGCCTGAACTGGATGGGATTGAACTTGCTCGCCTCTTAAAAAAAAGCAAGCCTGATATTCAAATATTAGTGTTATCAAGCCATGATGAGTTTCAACTAGTGAAAGACTCTTTTAAAGAAGGCGTATCCGATTATTTACTTAAACCAAAATTGAATCCAGAAAACCTGCTTTCTGCTTTGAACCATTTGGTTAAAAAAGGCCAAAAAAATCTAGACTCTAAATTCTCTCTAGATAGTGCTTTAACTCAATATTTCTCTGGACAAAAAACAACGATATCTAACGATCCTTTTCGTTTCCCGTTATTTTACATCGTCTATAGTGAAATGGATGATTTAGCTCCACTAGCTTCTCTAAAAAGTAACGAAGAACGAGCTGAATCCTGGATTGATTGTCAGCCTTTTACCACTCTCGACTATGAATATGGTTGCTTACTAAATGTTTCTTCCATGGATTGTTTCGAACAAATTCAGACTTCTTTGCGTGAATATGCGCAAAAATCTGATGCATTATTGATTATTTCCCCTTGTTTAGAGCTAAGTGAGCTGTTCGATTGTTTTCAAAGATTAAAAAAATTAGGCAAAGGACAACGTTTTTATCAGAAAAGTGCTGGTGTTGTATCGGAAGAACAATTAGTCCCTTTGATTCCACACTTTGATCAGAGCACGAAAAGCTACTTAACAAAGATTGTCAACAAAGATTATGTATCCGCTATCAGAGAAATGAAATCAGCGATTGAGACTCTGATCGCTTTAAAAATTGACCCTTTATTTTTAAAACACGAAACAATCAATCGTCTCTACGCACTCATCAATGCTTTAGAAGATGGTCAAGGGACGAAAGAATTGACGACATTAAAAATTACGTTACCAACACTTATAACGAACGTCGCCACCATCGAAGATTTTTCCATTACGTTTACTAAAATCATCACTCAATTGATGCGTTGGAGCACGCCGGAAAAGAATGAAAACTCAGAAATTCTGACAGCGATCTATGATTATGTTCAAGAAAATTATCATCAAGATATTTCCTTGCAAATCATCTCCGAAAAATTTCATTTTTCCTATAGTTATTTATCTACCATGTTTACCGAGAAATATGGGATTAGCTTCACTAAATATCTAAAAAAAGTCCGGATACAACATGCGAAACGGCTTTTGCTTGAGACAACCGAGCCACTTTCACAAATCTCTTACCAAGTAGGATTTGCTGAACTTGGTTACTTCTCAAGAGTATTCAAGGAAGAAACTGGGCTAAATCCTTCTCAATATCGAAAAGGAAGTTTGAAACATGAAGAAAAAATTCAAAGAGTATGAACTAGTTACAAAACTACTGGTTGTCCTAGTCATTGCGCTTCTTACTCAAGCGATTATTCTGTCCTTCTTCATTTATGATCGATCCAAAAACGCTTATATCCATCTATTTGATAAATCGAATGAACTAACGCTTGGCAAAATACAACGTGATTTTGAACGATTGAATGATAATATCGAAAATACCTTAACGATGGTCGCTAACAACCCTGCAGTCGAAAATTATTTCTCTAACGATCCGCACTCTTCGTTAGATAACTACGCAAATGTAAAAACAATCCAACAAATGAACCGAAGCTTTACTTCGATCTCTCCTTCCATCAATTACGATCTGATGATCTATGGTGAAAGTGGACATACCTTCGTTGGAAACGAGATGCTTGCCAGTATGGATGCTGCGGCATTCATGAGATCTGATGTCGTACAAAAAGCAAAGGCACATAAAGCATCGACCCAAATGTTCTTTGTCGACTTTGGTTTGACTACTCGTGACCAAACAAAAAGCAGCATCCTATTCATTAAGAAATTGACTTCCTCGTTGAATCATATTTATGGGTATGCTGTCATTGCGATAACTGCAGATGAGCTAGCGAATTTATTCAATGAAACGATCCATTCGGAGGTCTCCAAAATCTATCTCATCAATGAAGCAAATCAAATCATTACCTCCAATGAAACTGGCATGATTGGTGCCAAAACCAACTTGTTAAATGATTTAAATACCAATGAAACAAAAACAGTTGATTATAATCGTTTAACACGTGTTCCATTATATCGACAAAACTTAGCTTTGATTAGTAAAGTAAATATTCGTTCACTAGTCAATCAAATGGGACTGATTGTTCCGATCGTCCTTTTTAATTTGATGACTTTAATGGTAGTTGGTGCTATTGTCTTTCGCTATATGAACCGTCAGACGAAGTCGATTTATGCCTTGATTCAGTCCTTAAAACATATCAAAAAAATTCCTAATAATACCCAAGTAGACGTTCAAGGGACCTACGAAACAAAGACTTTAGGCACTACAATCAATCAACTGTTAACAACGATCGATGAGAACTATTTTACTTCAATTGAAAACGAAAAGAAAAAACGCCAATTAGAGATTCAAACGATGCAAGCCCAAATCCAGCCTCACTTTATCTACAATACGTTAACTAGTCTAAAATTTTTGATCTGGCAAAAAGAAAATCAAAAAGCAATTCATGGAATCGATCATTTTATTGATTTGTTGAGAAGTACCATTGGGAAAAAAGCAGAAACAATCACTGTCGAAGAAGAATTAAAAAGTGTGCAAAGCTATATCCATATTCTTTCATTGAGATATGGTGATGATATCGCCACTCGGATCATGGTCCCCGATGAACTATACCCTTTTAAAGTGCCCAATATGATGATCCAGCCAATTATTGAAAATGCTTTTTTACATGCTTTTCAAACAAAAAAAAGTGGGTTTATTACTTTATTCGGAAAAATTCATGAAACACAATTGATCTTTGAAATCGTAGATAACGGTGATGGATTTGATACAAATCAAAAGAAAAAAAACAAGGACTATTTTTCTGGAATCGGAGTCAAGAATGTGAACGAACGAATCAAATTGCTTTACGGCAAAGAGTATGGATTGCAGATCCAATCGATTATGGGTGTTGGTACAACGGTAAAAATCACATTGCCATTAATCAGTTAATTCAAAAATAAACAATTCAGTTAGTTGATACTTATAAGCAATAGACGTTGCCCTTCTAAGATAGATGATTTTAGAAAAGCAACGTCTATTTGTCTATGGTTTTATATTTTTCGTGTCTGCTAATAATATGAAAAGCTATTGTTCTTTACCGATACTTAGCTATCAATCCTTCCTTTCTCTAGATAGACAGCATTCAAGCATCAGCTCCTTGAAATAAGCCTAAATTTTTTTTAACATGAAAAGGTGTTTTAAAAAATTGCCTCTTATTTGCTCGGAGCTGACCGCTTCTTTCACGACCTTTACTTCACGATAAAACTAAATTCATGGTCTTCTTCCGCTGAAATATGATACGCTTCTTCAACATCTGCTCCCCAGCTGTTGATTCCTCCTACACCACGTACCTTCCCTTGAATCACTAAGACGGTTCTTCTAGCTGGTGGTAACTCTTCAAGATGTGTGGCATTTTCTAATTCTTCGGCTTTATAGGGGAGAGCTGAAAATGCAAAATCGCCGTTCACTTGTTCAAAGCGTAATGAAAATTCCTCCTTTCCTTGATCCACATTATTCATCGTAGAATCTCTAGTGATTTCTAGCCATTTCGTCTTCATATGGACACCACAATCTTGTGGCACGAGATAGGGAGTCACTGGTAAACCAGTTACTTTATAAGTACCCTCGATTCCTCCTGCCATTCGATCTGGATACGTTTCTCCTGATAGTCCTTCATATTCAAAATATTTCGCTTTGGTTGGCATAATAAAGCGAAAACCTAATAAAGGTAATTCAGGCAGTCCTTGCTGTCCATGATAAAAGACAGAAATTTTCATTTCCCCATCAGATTGTACTTCATAGTTGACTATGACTTCTGTTTTGGGCACCGTATTGATTTCTAACGTGAATTTGATCGCTGCTGATTGCGCATATTCATGATTGGAATAGCGATTATTGATCGGAGCAATTGGCTGTTCGATTGGTTTTTGATCAATGGAAACTTGAACATTTTTTACTTTCGGGTACATCCCAGCCCCTAGCCACATGGACGAACGATAGCCAAACCCATTCCCTCGATCATTATCCGTCAAAGCCCGCCAAAACGTCGGCAGCGTTTCTCGATACAACCATTCTTTCCCATTTTTATTTAAGGATTCCAACCCACCTCTTGTATAGGAAAAGATATAATGAAATCCTTCACCTTTTAAAGCAAATGTACAATCTCCATAAATAATCTTCATTTTAATCGCTGTATTTTCCATAATAATACCTTACCTCCTGTAATGCCGGTTTTTCTTGACCATCAGAAAAGACGATCCCGTTACCTGAAAATTCATAATCACTTGGACGATCATCAAAGTCCCCACCGTATCTCATTACTTTTTGTTTCGTCAATGGATCGATCACTTGAATCGCTTGATCTTTAAAGTCCCAAATATAGCCACCTTGATACATTGGGTATCGATCTAATAATTCCATGTAAGAATTCAATCCTCCCAAAGAATTCCCCATGTCATGCATGTATTCACATAAAATGAAAGGCTTTTTCCCATCATTTTCAAGGTAATCACAGATATCTGTTGGCGTAGCATACATGCAACTCTTGACATCAGAAATCGAATCTTCGAATGCAGGATTAGGGAAATTCCCTTCATAGTGAACAAGGCGATCGGGATCTTTTTCTTTAAAGTAATCATTCATCAAACGAATATTCTCTTCTGCGTAAGATTCATTTCCTAAAGACCAGAATAAAATACTCGTATGGTTCTTGAATGTCTCAAAATTTGTCTGTGCTCTGTCAAGAACGATCTCCCGCCATTGAGGAACGTTCCCCGGTACATTGTAAGACGGCTCAAACGCCCCCATCTTTTGCCAAGAACCATGAGATTCCAGATTGGTCTCTGCCATCAAGTGAATACCCGCCTGATCACAAAGATAATACCAAGGGATTTGATTTGGATAATGTGAGGTTCTAACCCCATTGATATTCGCATGTTTAATGATTTCTAGATCTTTCTTCATATCCATCAAATCGATAGCTCTTCCTTTTTCAGGATGCCATTCATGTCGATTGACACCGTTGATGATCAAACGTCGGTCATTCAAATAAATGATCCGCTCTTTGATCTCGATCTTTCTAAAACCAAATGGATAGTAACTATACTCCGTCACCCCAGTATCATCAAACGTTTCAAATTCGACGATGTATAAATTGGGTTGAAAATGATCCCATAAAGTAATTTTATCTACTGGAATATGCAACGAGATTTGTTCTTCGATTCCCACTTCTTCTTGATGGATCTCTTCTCCTTTGCAATTGAGGAGTCGGACACGTAGCTTTCCGTTTGAAGTAAGATTTTCAATAGTCAAGTCGATATCTACCCAACCGCTTTGAAAAGAGGGATCAACTTGAGGTTTGATCCACATATCCTCTATATGATTTTTCCCTCTGGCGATCAATGAAACATCTCTAAAAATCCCAAAGAAACGGAAAAAATCTTGGTCTTCTAGAAAAGCGGCACTACTTCTTTTATGGACTTCTACCGCTAAACGATTCTCTTCTTCCAGATAAGGAGTTAAATCAAATTCAGAAGGCGTGAAAGAATCTTCTGCATAGCCGACAAAGTGCCCATTTAACCAGACATACATTGCCTGTTCGACACCTTCAAATCGAATGGTGATCGCCTTTTCTTTCATTTCTTCATTTAAAGTAAAGTTCGTCACATATGAGCCAACTGGGTTATAATCGGCTTGAGAAAACATCCCCTCGGCTTCTTCCTTACTAGCGGTTGTATAAGCCGGACGTCTAAACTCATGCCCTTCCCATGGATACATCGTATTGATGTAGTGGATCTTGTCGTATCCTGCTAGTTCGATATGCCCAGGAACATCAATCTGATCGAAGCTGCTGTTATCAAATTCCTTTTCAAAAAAATTCACTGGACGTTCTAAAGCATTACGGGAATAGCAAAATTGCCACTTCCCATTCAGCGATTGGATTCTGGTGTTTCCTGTTTCCACTTCTTCTTTAGCACCATAAATAACATGATCACTATGGGCTTTCCTTTGATTTACTCGATACACTTGCGGATCATCTAACCATTCAATCAATGCGTTCATTTTTCTATTCTCCTTCGTCTATACTCATAAAATGAATCAATTCTGTTTGAAAATCGCCATAAAAATCTGGGAAATAAAGACCTATTGTCATTAATTCCGATCCTGAATATACTTTGCCATCTATCTGGTTCTGGTATAGTTTTTCTTCGCTTAGTCCAACAAGGCGTACCTCATGAAATTCGGGCTGTGCATTTGCTAACCGACGATTTATAAATAAGAGGACTTCCTGTTGGTTTTTTGAAACAAATTCCCAGGAAGCAATATTTTGCTCAAAGGGATTTTGTAAACGATAGAAATCACCATATTGGACTGTCTGTCTGATTTTTTTATAAAATTCTACCTGTGCGGCTACTTCCTGCTTTTCCTCACTAGATAATTTTGTTAGATCGAGTTCATATCCAAACACCCCGCCCATGGCCACATCTCCACGTGTTTTTAAACTGGTGACTCGACCCGTTTGATGATTAGGAACAGCTGATACATGGGCAGTCATAGCTGAAATAGGATAAGCTAAGCTCGTCCCATATTGGATATTGATGCGTTCAACCGCATCTGTATTGTCACTAGTCCAAGACTGTGGCATATAATAAAGCAGCCCTGCATCGAACCGTCCACCACCACCAGAACATCCTTCCCAAAGGATATGAGGATAGTCGTTTGTTAAGTTTTCCATCATCTCATATAATCCTAATAGATAACGATGCAAAACTTCCCCTTGGTTTTGTTTGCCCAATGACACCGAATAGACATCAGATAGCGATCGATTCATATCCCATTTGATATAGTCGATCTCCACACTGTCTAACAAATGCCGTAACTGTGTTTCAATCGTCTGCCGGACTTCTTTTCGGGTAAAATCAAGGACGTGTTGAGATCTAGAAGCTGATGGTTGACGACCTGGTTCTTTCATCATAAATTCGGGATGATTCCGATTTAATTGAGAGTCGCTGGAAACCATTTCAGGCTCAACCCACAAGCCAAACTTTAGTCCTTTTTGGTGAACATAGTCAGCGATCCCTTTTAAGCCATTTTTCAATTTCCCTTGATATTCAAACCAGTCTCCTAGAGAAGATTGGTCCGAATCTCTTTTCCCAAACCAGCCATCATCTAAAACAAACATCTCTATCGCTAATTCGTTTGCTTCATCAACGATCGCTTCGATCTTTTTGCTCGTAAAGTCAAAATAAGTCGCTTCCCAATTGTTGACTAGGATCGGACGTTCTTGGTATTGGAATCGCCCTCTTGCTACTCGTTCCCGTAATAAATGATGGGTCACTTGACTCATCCCATTCAACCCTTGATCAGAATAAGTTAAGAGTATTTCCGGTGTTTGGAAGCTTTCATATGGTTGTAACTCCCAAGAAAAATTATAGGGATTGATTCCACCGATCACTCTAAATTGTTGAATGGTATCTTTTTCAATCTCAAAGGAATGATTTCCTGAATAAACAAGATGGATCCCAATCGCTTCCCCTGTGAATTCAGTTGTTGCATGATTTGTCAAGGCGATGAATGAATTCATCTGATGACTGCTTGAACCACGACGGCTTTCAAATGATTTGATGCCATCTGTTATGCTTTGTCTAGACATCTGCCGTTCTTTGACATGCGCTCCTGGTAAGGCAATCACTTCATCAAACCGGCCTGAATTCGTAAAATCAAGTTGAAAAGAGGCTGCTTTTTCAATCATCACTGGATCATTGGTTTCATTTCTTACCTTCAGCGAACGTGTAATCACTGCTCTTTCTCGATAAATCGTATAGGAAAGATCCACGTAAATCTTTTCTTCACGATCTTTCAACGTCACGATCAATGTTTCTGCCTCTGTATCATTCTTGATATACGCTTGCGGTAATCCAGATAAATTTGGCTTTCCTTCTTGGATCTGAAAACTTTCATAACGTAGATCAAGCAGATTTGATCCATTTTCTCGACGAATCATCAAGGCAGGTAATCGATAATCCATCCCTCCGTGCCCTGAATACTCTTGTGGTAATGTATCTTTTGAATACGTTCGATCTTCATTTAAGGGGACGTTCCCAGAAAAGCCACGATCTCTGCGAGGATATTTTTTATGATTATGATAATGGGTCGTTCTTTTACCAAAATAAACATGAGCCAGAACTTCACTTTCTTCAATTTGAAGAATATAGGAAATTTCTGAATTGGATAGATGAAATACTTTTTCCTGTTCGTCAAATGTGATTAAAGCTACTCTTTGATTCTTCATCACTTGTTCCATTGTTTCACCTCTCAAATAAATAGTAACCGTTTACTTTTGTTACATTTCCTGTATACTGTTTACTAAACAAATATGTCAATAAAAATTTTTATTTTTTTGTAAGGGGTGCCATTTTATGGTTGGAATTAGAGATGTCGCAAGAAAAGCCAATGTTTCACCTGCTACGGTCTCAAGAGTTTTGAATGAAGACAAAACGATCAGTGTCTCTGCTGCTACTCGTCAACGGATTTTCACTGCAGCTGCCACATTAAATTATGATATCAACAAGCGAAAATATATTAAAAAACGCCGTCCTTCCATCGGTGTCATTTCAGCAATCAGTAAAGCCAGCGAAGAAAAAGATATTTATTATCGAGAATTACGAGCAGGTCTAGAAGAAGAAGCCAGCCGACTCCATATCGGCATGAATCGAATTTATAATATGTCGGATAACCCGACCGAGTGGAAAGATTTGGATCAATTAGGTGCTATAATCGTAGTCGGTACGATCGATAAAGGTGCAATCGCCGATTTATTGAAACAGAACCGACAATTAGTTGTAGTAGATAATCCAGATATCCAACAAGAAGTGGATATGGTCTATGGGGATCTCGAACGAATGACTAAATCTGTTTTAGAACTTTTTTTAGACAATGGGCACACCAACATCGCTTATATTGGTGGTTATCAAATCGATATTAACGAAGCTGGTCGGAAATCAACAACTGAGAATGAAAAAAGGCTCAGAGCCTACCGCCATTTCATGCAAGACCATCATTTGACCAAACAGATCAATTATTATTTAGGAGAATGGACAGAGGAATCCGGAGAGCAGTTAGCGACCAAACTTCTCGAAAAACAAAAACATGATTTACCGACGGCCATTTTGATCGGCAGCGATCCTTTAGCATTAGGTGTTTATCGAGCATTACAAAAAGACAATCGAAAAATTGGAGAAGAGATCGTTCTAGTTAGCTTCGATAACATCGAGGCGATTGCTGATTTATCTCCTAGTTTAACAAGTGTAGCGATCAATGCAAAAGCCATTGGTCAGTCTGCTGTTCGATTAGCGGTGGAGCGAATCGATGGTTTGAGAGAGGAACCGATCATTGTCACTTATCCTACACGACTAATCATTAGAGAAAGTTTTAACCCTGATAAATCCTAACCAAATAGACGAAGAAGAGCGAGATAACTATCCTTTCCCGCTCCTTCTTCGTCTACTTTTGCTTATACTCATTTGTTAAATCAGCTTCTACTTTTTGGCTTTCGATCCATCCTAAATAATATTCATGATAGACTCCTTCTTCCGTTTGCTTCGTTAGCAGATACTGTCCAATCACATTTCCTGTTTGATACCCTCGTTGAGCTAATGTTAACCTTACTTCTTCGATATTGTTCTTTTCGGTATGATTGACTTCCACTTGTAATAAAAATCGATGATAAGTTTTACCAGGCTGATTGTACCAAACAATTTTAGACAGTGGAATTGTGGCTGATGTTTGGTCTGTACAGAAGCCATAAATCATTTCATCGCTCAGCGAAAAATCAAAATACCCACCGAAGCTGGCATAGTTTTCAAGATAGGCTTTCGAATCTAAAATGTCGTCGGAATCCACTATGACGATTGCCGCAAAAGGAATTGTTTCTTTGGTAATGCCTCGATTGTCAATCATAAGTTTTAATTGTTCTTTTCGAGCCAAGATTTCTTCATGTTTTTTTTGCAGACTTATTTTTTCTTGCTTAATCCGCTGCTCTGTTTCTGCAATCGTTGCATAATGTTCTTCGATCGTTTTTCCATATAAATTTTTCATCTGTTTGATTGGAACATCTAATTTTCGATAGAAATTGATGTCATAGATCTGAAAAATATCATCAATATTAAACATCCGATACCCGTTTTCTTCATGGCGTAGAGAATGGATTAACCCTTGCTCATCCCAAAAACGAATCGTTGACTTTGGTACATTTAGTAGTTCCGAGACTTCTCCGATTGTGTAAAGTTTTGGCATTTCCGCTCACCTCTTGTTAATTTTACCGCTTCTTCTATTGACCTTCAAGTAACTTTAAGGTGTAAAATTCATTATTGTCTAGTAAAAGGAGGAAACAAAATGACATTACTTAAACAATTCCTATGGAAGAATAAAAAAATCGTAGGCATGACTTTTTTATTCGTCTGTTTACAAATCATGGGTACACTTGGTGTCCCTAAATTAGTGGCAACATTAATTGATGAAGGGATAGTTACTGGTCAAAACAGTAAAATTTATACCATTGGTCTACAAATGGTATTCGTAGCCTTGCTAGGTACTTTTTCAGCGATTGCTTCTAGCTATTTTTCTGCACTAGTGTCTGCAAAATTTGGCTACCAAACAAGGGAAACCTATTTTGATAAGTTCCAACAATTATCGATGAAAGATGCAGATGAATTTGGAAGTGCCTCACTCCTGACTCGAATGACTAATGATGTAGATAATATCCAACAAATGATTGTACTCTTTTGTCAAATGATCTTACCTGCACCAATCATTGCGGTGTTTACAATTGTCATGATGCTTCAATATTCCATGACATTGACGTTGATTACATTGATTTCTGTGTTTATTTATGCTGTCGTTATTTACATTTTAATGAAAAAAGGAACCCCTCTATCTCTCAGTATTCAACCAAAAATGGATCGTATCACAGTGACTTTAAGGGAATTTTTTACAGGTGTGAATATGATTCGAGCCTTCAACAATCAAGACTATGAGGAGAAGCGCACCAATCAAACATTTGAGAAGTATGCCACACAGATGATCCGAGTCAATCGCGTATTTGCTTGGGTCACTCCGATTGCATTTTTATTAATGGGGATCGTATACAGCGCCATTCTTTGGTTTGGTGGTTCGTTGGTCAGTGAAGGTACACTACAGATCGGGACTGTTACTGCCATCGTCGAATATTCGATGCTCACGTTGGCTTATCTAATGACTGCAGCTATGGTGTTAGTCGTCGTTCCAAAATCGATGTCCTCTCTTCGGCGGATCGAAGAAGTGTTGAATCAACCTATTGAGATCATTGATCCGGAAAATCCATCAACAGCTTCGCTGAATATGGATGATGAGCATGTGTTATCTTTTGAACACGTTTCTTTCAGTTATACCAAAGATTCGGAACCTGTATTGGAAGATATCCATTTTAAGGTACCTAAAGGCAAAACAACTGCCATCGTTGGCGGAACTGGTTCTGGTAAAAGTACAATTGCCAAATTGCTTCTTCGTTTGAATGATGTGACCAGTGGACAGATTACATTAGGGGGGAAACCACTTCAACAATTAACACAAGAAATGATTCGCTCAAAAATCAGCTATGTTCCGCAAAAAGCGTTTCTGTTTAGTGGAACAATTTTATCAAACCTGCAAATGGGTAATGAGCATGCAACAGAAGAAGAATTGACCTCAGCTATACGTATTTCACAATTAGAGGAAGTTTTGGATAAATTGCCCAAAAAATTAGCTAGTTTTGTTGCACAAGGCGGAGATAATTATTCTGGCGGACAAAAACAACGGATGTGTATTGCACGAGCGCTCATCAAACCAGCAGATATCTATGTTTTCGACGATAGCTTTTCTGCTTTGGACTACAAGACGGATGCAAAACTAAGAACAGCCCTCCATGAAGAAATGGCTGATAAGACATTGATCATTGTGGCTCAAAGATTGAGTACAATCATGAACGCTGATCACATCATCGTTTTAGACAATGGCCGAATCGTGGGACAAGGAACTCACGAAACACTCCTTGCTACTTGTCTTTCTTATCAGGAATTTGCTAAATCACAAGGGATTTTGAAAGAAGGGAATATATGAAAACAACTGATGTAAAAATGAATAAACATAGTTTGATCCGCTTTTGGAAAATGATCCAATCTGATCACAAAACATTTTATGGCTTACTATTATGTAGTTTAATCGGTAACCTGATGGTCGTTGCAATGCCGATGATCATGGGCGTTGGTATCGATCAGCTTTTAAGTCGAATCCGTACGATCGGGATTGCTGAAATGACATTTCATGATGTCAAGGATGCCCTTTTGTTCCCTGTTGTTTTATTACTCGTTTTTTCTTTTTTAAGTAGTATTACTTCTTTCATTCAAGAATACGCAATGGCTTCATTGAGTGAAAAAATCACACTTAATGTTAGAAAAGAAATGACCAAGAAATTCAAAACATTACCAATGGCCTTCTTTGATCAGCATCAGGTAGGAGATATCATCAGCCGAACAACGACTGGTTTGAATCAACTAGCACAAGTCTTGCTAACAGGGATCAATCAATTTTTCACTTCCATCGTAACGATTTTATTTTCAATTTTGATGCTGTTTTATATTGACAGCAAATTGACGTTACTGATTCTTTTATTGATCGTTGGTAGTTCATGGGTCACTCAACTCTTTGCGAATAAAAACAAAAAGATTTCTGATGACAATCAAACAGAACTAGGTTCATTAAATAATAAAGTGGAAGAATATCTTGCAGGTAACTTGGTCATCAAAACATTCAATCAACAAGATCAAGCGATCGAGTCGATCCGTCAAGTAAATCATTCACAGTACCAAGCATTTAAAAAAGCGCAATTCATGAACTTTGCCATCTATCCAGCGATTCGCTTGATCAATCAATCAGCGTTCATTTTAAGTGCTGTCTTAGGTGGGATCTTAGTAATATCTGGTGGACTCACACTAGGATTGTTACAAGCTTATCTGCAGTACATCAATCAAATCTCTGAGCCGATCTCGACCGCTTCTTATGTCATCAATTCGTTACAATCTGCTATGGCGGCGATTGATCGTATTTTTGAGATTATGGATGAACAAAATGAGCGTTCTGATCACGAAAATACAACATCACTTGACCAGCCTGATGGTTCAATCAGGTTCAAAGATGTTCGATTTGGTTATAGTCCAGATAAGATCTTGATGGAAAATGTCAACTTTTCGGCTAAACCAAAACAAACAATTGCAATCGTGGGACCAACTGGGGCAGGAAAAACGACATTAGTCAATTTACTCATGCGATTTTACGAGCTAAACCATGGAAGAATCGAATTCGACGGAATCGATATCACGAAATTCTCTCGTAGTGAGTTACGTAAACACTTTGGGATGGTTTTGCAAAATACGTGGCTCTTTGAAGGCACAGTGGCAGATAATATTGCTTATGGGAAACAGCAAGCTTCCAGAGACGAAATCATTGCGGCTGCCAAAATTGCCCAATGTGATCATTTCATCCGTACGTTACCTGAAGGATATGATACGATTATTTCAAGTGAAAATGGTTCGTTGTCACAAGGACAACAACAGCTACTGACCATTGCTCGGGTATTGCTGGCGAATCCTTCCGTAGTTATTTTAGATGAAGCAACCTCCAGCGTGGATACCCGCACCGAAGCAATGATCCAAAAAGCAATGAATGCTGTCACAGAAAACCGAACCAGCTTTATTATCGCCCATCGGTTATCTACGATTGAAAATGCCGACTTGATTTTAGTGATGGAAAATGGAAATATTATTGAACAAGGAACTCATCAGTCACTATTAAGCAAACCAACACTTTATGCTAGTTTATATAATAGCCAATTTCAAATCACATAAAAGAGGTTGTGAAAAGTGCGCCTTGACCTGAGTAATAAGGAAGAAAATCTCGAAACAGCTCCTCATGTTTTGAGATTTTTAGACTTATTACCGAGGGTCAGCACTTTGAACGCCGTTTATATCAAGAGGTTGTGAAAAGTGCGCTTTGACCCAAGTAATAAGGAAGAAAATCTCGAAACAGCTCCTCATGTTTTGAGATTTTTAGACTTATTACCGAGGGTCAGCACTTTGAACACCGTTTATATCAAGAGGTTGTGAAAAGTACGCTTTGACCTAAGTAATTTTGAACACTTTTTACCTATTTTAAACCCCATAAAAAAGAGCCTGGACTTTTTTCCAAGGCTCTTTTTTATGGGTCTATTCTTTCAATCTCTCTTATTCACAAATTCAATCGTTACATAGAGAACTTTCACTTACATAAATTGTCAATGTCTCTCCTTACGCCATTTTCTTTTTGGTGTTGAAATTCATCTAAACTTTTTTAGCGATTCTCTACTTGCGATAATTGTTGTTCGAATTGCCATGTTTCTCCACCATCAGTCGAATAAAAAAGACAAGCAAACATTTTCCCTGCATCGATCGATCCATTTTTTAGGAGGTAAAACTTGGTTTCCAATTTATTGGCACTTACTTGTACCACTTCATTTGGTGACTGGAACAAATCGATCCCTCCCAATTGATACTCACCCGGGATAGCTACCAAGGATTCTTTGAATGTTAGTCCCCCATCATTCGTATAATAGATGTTTTCTCTTGTAGAAAGGAAACCCAATGTCTTCGTCACAAAACTAACATTTTGAATCGGTTGATTTACGATGGTACTGCCGCTTTTTTGCCAGCTTTGCCCTTTATCGTTGGTCGTATAAATTTTTAGACTTTCCGCAGACATTCCTGTAGAGGATGAAAATACCATGACGCCTTGATCGTTTGTGAAAAAGTTTGCTTTACGATAACGAACCTGTCCGCCTTGATCTGTAATCTGACTTTTTTGCCACGTCTTCCCATTATCAGCTGATGATAATAGGTAAACGTTTTTTTGATCAGGTGAATAGATAAACCAAGAAAAAGTAGGAGAAACATCAAATGTTTTGTCCATCCATTCCCCTTTTGCAACAATACCCGAAGTCAAAGTATAGTCACCAAAACGCAACCAGTCCACAGCAATTGGAACGAAATGCCAGTCTTTTCCTTGATTCGTCGTCAAATACAAGGCTTGTGTTTCTGGGTCTATTTTTACGTCATTCGTTTGCTCAGTGGTCAAATTGACGGATATTTGAACAGGTTTCAATAAACCGTCCTGATTAGTCGAAGTTGGCATTTTTCTTACTTTTTCTTCGCTTTGCATCATAGAGTGTACATTCGTTGCTACTGGTCCTGCATTAATGAATTGATAAACACCCCCGCCAATCAACAAGAGTGTTCCAACTCCAATTGCTAAATGAGAGTAAAAAGGCTCAATTCTTTTTTTGTTTTTTCGGTCTATCGGTTCATTTACTTGCATAAAAACATAGTATCGATTACTGCCATACCAAGTAAGTTGTTCTCCTAGAAAAAGTGAGACACCCTCCATCGTTTGCAGCAGAAAATAACGCCTCTTTTTCGCAAGTGTAAACTCCTTTTTGTTATGATCACTCAAGTAGAGATAATTTTCGTCCTGAGAGCCAACTGAAATATGTAACATATTCGCCACTTGTTTTTCCAGCCATTGATCATAATGCCGAGAGATGTTCCTCTTTTTGAACCATAGCACAGCAACGAGTAAAAACAAGAATAGTCCTATCGCAAAGTCAACATAACTTGAAAAATGGTACAAACTAGTGATTCGCTCCATTTTAAATGAATGTGGATGATTCTGCTTTAAATGATGGTAGATGTTTCCCCATCCGCCAAAGAACAACAGGTTAGCGATTAAATACATCCCAATTTTCCATGTCATTTTTTTCGTTCGTTGATTGATGATAGACAACATCTTTGCTTTTGCTGACATCAATTCAATAATCAATAATTCTTTATCCATCTTGCCAATCTCCTTTTTTTACATTATGACGTAAAACGAGGAGATTGACTAGTTGATTTACGCTTTATTTAACGTTTATCTTTTTTTTGTAAACAAAGTATAATCCAAGTAAGAAGCAAGCCATGCCAATCATAGAAAGACTTGATTTTTGATAACCTGTAGTAGGTAGTTTTTTGTCTTCTTGTTCTTCTTGTTCTTCTTGTTCGTCTTTTTCATCTTTTTTATTTTTTTCATTTTTTTCATTTTTTTCATTTTTTTCGTCTTTTTTATCTCTCTGATCGTTGTTATTCGTTGTCTCATTTGGCGTTGCTGGTACTGGCTTTTTATCCCCCGATTGGTTCGTATCCGCATCTGGTTTTTCTTTAGTTGGTTCAGCTAGCACATGGATTTCAACAGTTTTCTTTTGATGACCGTTTTGATAGGTCACTGGATAAACGCCAACTTTTGTCGTATCCACCTTACCAGAAACCATTTTCTGGTCAAATGTTAGGGGATTTCCTTCCTTATCTGTTGCTGAAATAAAATTATCCTGTGGATCCCAGGTTTCACCAAGGTAAAGCGTCGAATCTTTGGCTAAAATTGATTCATAGTTTGGCTCTTTCTGCCAAACATACGTATCTGCCATCGCTCCTGTATAGTTCGTCATCAATTCTTCTGAAGTTAGCACGTATTCCCCAACAGGGTTCGTAACCGTTCCAGAACCAACGTTTTGCCAATAACCAGTGTTTCCATCTTCTACTGGAATAGCAGGAAGATTGGCTGAATCTACAAAACGATAGCCTTTACCAAGAGTCAATTCATTGAGGCTCGTTGTTCCAGCCAGCATTTCTGCCATTTCTACGGGATCCTCAAACTGAAAATAAGAAAGATCTAATTTTTTTACTTTCGAACAATTTAAGAACATATATGTCAGATAATTCACAGACTCTGTATTGAAATTAGACACATCGATCGTCTCTAGTAACTCACAATTAGCAAACATGTATCTCATTGCTTGGACTAGACTGGTGTCAAAATTAGAAACGTCCAAAGAGGTTAAACTATTACAGCCATTGAACATATAATTCATGGATGTTACTTGACTTGTATCAAAACCTTCCACTGCGATCGTTTTCAATTTGCGACATTGATCAAACATGTAATGCAAATGAACAACCTTTGATGTATCAAAATTAGAAACGTCCACACTCTCTAATTCATAATTCAAACGAAACATCACTGAAAGATCAATCGCACTTGATGTATCGAAATTTGAGACATCCACATAGCGCAACTTCTTACATTCAGCGAATAAACGTGACATATAAACCACATTTGATGTATCAAAGTGAGCGATATCTAAGGTAATTAATTCATTACAAGCAAAAAACATTCTGTTCATGTTGACAACATTACTCGTATCAAAACTAGAAAGATCGATTGATTGTACTTTGGTACATCGACTGAACATGCCACTCATATCAACTACATTACTTGTATCGAAACTTGAAAGATCAAGATGAATGAGATTCTCTGTTTGGTCAAATGCTTCAAAAAACATATTAGACATATTCGTGACATTTGACGTATCCCATCCTGACAAATCAACGCCATTTAGTACACGACAGTCAGAAAAAAAGGAAGTCATATCCGTTACTTGACTTACGTCTAAATAAGCTAAATTCTCAATGGACAAAAGATTACTATATCCATAAAATAAGCGATGAGTTTCTTTAGGAGCAATCGTTGGTCCAGTGAATACCATTTTTTTTATTTTAAATCGATAGCTGTTGAACCAAGGAGGAAAAAACGTAACCGGTGTTTCTCCCAATGTGCCTCCTCCAATATATAATGTACCTTCTGCATCGATTCGCCAAGAACAAGTTCCGAAAACACCACTGGCAATATCGGTGGATTCTTCTGTAGGTGTGGCAGTGTTGAGAAGCGTCTCCTCTTGTTCTGTGTTTTCCGTCAATTGATCCTGATCTAAGTCAACAGCTGATTGACTTTCAGTTGGTTGATCAAGGCTCTCTGATTCCTCTACCAGTTCTTCTTGCGGAACTTCTGTCATTGACTCTTCTAACTCTGGCTGATTTTCATCAGGTTCCTGGATCATTGTTTCTAATGGATTTTCGACCAGATCGTTTTTACCTCCTGGTTCGTTTAAACTAGTTGCTGTTTGTACTTGCTCTTCGTCTGGTTTACTCCATTCTTCGGCATAAGAATAAGAAAACGGATGAAGCAGAGATTGTGTCGCCAACCAAATCGCTAACGAACATTTGACTAACTTTTTCTTGTTCATTGATTTTCCCCCTAAATTCACCATGTTTTTAAAATAAAAGCTATTTATATAATCAACGATTACTTGAAGGAAAAGTTTTCTATTTTTTTCTTTCAAAAAAAATATTAGTAAAAAAATTGAGCTCATCGTTTATTCAAGTTAAAATAAAAAAGATTTCACTAAATAAATTACGCGGCTTTTAATTAAAGTCGGGAAGGAATAAGAATGAATAACCTATTTTTCAGATTATTAAATAACAAGCAATTACAGCGGCAGATAAGAATTCTTTACTATTTACATAAATGTGATTCGATTTCTTCAACTGAAAAACTAGTGAAAGAACTTGAAACAACAGCACCGACACTTCGCGCGGATATTGATTCTTTACAACAATTACTTCCCAAGGGAATGACCATCAAATATTATAAAAAGATCGGTTACCGATTGATGGTGTCTACATTCAAAACGATTGATTCCATTGTCATGGAGATTGCTAAAGATACAATTGTTTATAAATTGATTGACGAAATCTACCGAGGTCGTATTCATTCATTCCAAACTGCCACCGAACAGTTTCATCTCTCGCATTCAGTTTTGAGAAAGACCATTCGCCATATTAACAAAGAATTAAAATTTTATCGCCTTACTTTATCGACTAAACAATTAGATTTATTAGGAAATGAAGCAGATATCCGTTACTTTTTATTTGAGTTTTACCATGGTTTTAGACAAACATTTACGACCAATCATTCTTATCAAACAATCAACAATACATACGAAGAACTCCAAGAAGCGACAACGCAAATCGCAACAAATTATTTTCGCATCAACTTATGGATGAATATTTTAAAACAGCGCTTATTAAATAAACAAATGATTCATCTCGAACCGTCCTTATGTAAAGAAATTAAGGCAAGAACAAGTTTCATTCAGTTTAAATCGGTTTTTAAAAAGTATTTTAAAAGTAGATTTGGTATTACCCAAGTAGCCGAGGAGGAAATTGTTTGGTCTTACCTCATACGCTTACATTGTGTTTCTTACTACCCAGCTAACAAAACTTTGAATCTGTGCTATCCAGAAGATATTCCAACCTTAGAACAGTATGAACCATTTTTACGACCATTACAGAATTCTACAACTATTACAAATGTCGACCTGCTAAAGTTAAAAGGATATCTCAGCAACCTGCGTCTGCTGACAAAAATCTCTTCTCATTTTGAGCGAATCACTTTAGAACTTCATACCAGCGTACCTATGAAAGTCAAAAAACTTTTTAAAGAATGGCAGAACTATTTAAAAAAGTATACACATGTATTACCTTTTTCTGTTACCCACTATCAAGATATCGCCTTAACGTTAAGTATTATTCATTATGCCAATTTAACCTCTTCCTCTACCCAAAAAAAACAGACGATTTTATTTTCATTCCAAGGAGAACCCGGATTAGAAGACTATTTGACTCGATTCGTATGCCAATTGCTTCCACAAAATGTGGTTCCTCTTTTTGTCTCTAATAAATTTATTTCACATAAGATGGTTTTAGAAACTGAGGTTGCATTGGTTGTTTGCAATTATGATTTTCTAGATACAACCTGCCCTTGCCCAGTACTCTTACTTTCTTATTTTCCTACAAAAAAGGAATGGCTCGATCTACAACAATACATTTTTAAATTAGCTTATCCAATCAATGATTGATCATTAGCTGAACAAGTAATAAAAAAAAGAATCAACACGATTTTTAGTTTCGTGTTGATTCTTTTTAATTATTTATTATAAATTTTTGGTCCTTTTCGCATATTCCGTCGATCATTTTTAGGCTCGGCCATTTTTTTTGAACGTCCGCCACCTTGTTTCTTTTTGATCAATTCAAGCATTTTTTCCTTTGTATCCATCTTGCACCCCTTTCTTCATGATTGTCAGCTACGTTATCATTTTCTAGTTTTCTGATTCTTTTACATGATTCACTAAGTTTGAATTATCCCTTAGGTGCTAATAGCGCCACTAATTCCACATGATGTGTTTGTGGGAATAAATCGACTGGTTGTACTTTTTTCACTTCGTAGCCTGACTCAGCAAATAACTTTGCATCTCTGGCAAAAGTTGCTGGATTGCAAGAGATATATACTAATTTCGCAGGTGCCATGTCAATGGCTGACGCAATAAAACGTGCATCTAATCCTTTTCTTGGCGGGTCGACAACGATCACAGATGGTTTGACCCCTTTGTCTTGCCATTTCTTCATGACTGTTTCTGCCTTACCTACTTCGTAATGAGCATTTTCAATTTTGTTTGTTAATGCATTGAATTGTGCATCTTCAATCGCTTCCGGAACAAGTTCCATGCCATAGACCTCTTTAACTTTATCAGCTAGAGATAAACCGATCGTTCCAATACCAGAGTAAGCATCAATGACGGTATCTTCTTTTTGTAACGCTGCAAATTCAATGGCTGTTTGATACAATTTTTCCGTTTGTTCAGTATTCACTTGATAGAATGATTTTGAGGAAATACGGTAAGTTTTGCCCAATAGTTGATCCTCAATATAACTTCTACCATAAAGAACCTTCTCTTTATCGCCTAATATCACGTTTGTTTTCTCTTCGTTGATATTTTGAATGACTGAAACGACTTCTGGCAATTCTTCATGAATAATAGACGCAATTTCCTTACCTTTAAAGAATTTTTCTTTTCGTGTAACTAAAACGACCATCATTTCATGAGAGTAATGACCTCTTCTGATGATAATATGACGGATCTGTCCTTCATTTTTCGCCTCGTTATAACCACGTACTTGGAAACGTTGCAAAATATCTCTCACACGTTTGATAGCTTCATCGATTGCTGGATCTTGAATATAATAATCCTCGATTTCAACTAGTTCATGACTATTCTTTTTATAAAAACCAGTTGCTAGACGACCATCCATTCTTCTCACTGGAATCTGCGCTTTGTTACGATAGCCAACAGGATTCTCCATTGGGATGGTAGGTAAAATGTCAACCTCTGGCATCTTTGCGATCTTGCTCATGACATTTTCCACTTGCTTTTGTTTAAAAAGTAATTGTTGCTCATAGTTCAAATGTGCTAAAGGAGCAATTCCTGTCCGTAGAAGGCGATTATCCTTTAATGGTTGACGGTCTGGTGATTCAGTTAGCCATTTTTCTACTTTTCCATAACCAAATTTATTTCCAACTTTCACTACCAGCACTTCCACTCGTTCGCCTGGCAATGCATTTTCAATAAACAAAGGATAGCCATCGATTTTAGCTACGCCCATACCTTCATAACTTAAATCGATAATATCTAATGTGTAACGTTCATTTTTTTTAACTGATAGTTTCTCTTTCATAATAACTCCTCATTTAGGTTTGTAACTGAAGCAGTTTTGCTTTTAGTACTACGGTCATATCCAAAAAACGATCATTTGTGTTTTATTGGATAGGGACTTGGTACCGGGTTGCTTCAGGACATTTTTTTAGGCACATAGAGCCTTTTTTTGGCAAGTCCATTTATTCACTTGATGCCTTCACTTCATTTACGATCCAATTGTCAATCTTTCGTCCGTCTGCTTTAGATTCAACAAAGAAAAATAACATACTGTTACATAATGATCTTCAATAAATAAGAATTAATTTTTATCATACGAAAGGGTGGAACGATCATTTGTCCCACCCTTTACGTCATTTTTCTTTATCTGCAATCTTGCCGTCACCGTCTATGTCTTCATCAGTCAAACGCTCAACTTCTTTGACAAATTCTTTGCTGACCTCTTCTAACTCCTCTTCGGAACCAGTAATTGCTTCATCTGGAATTTGGTCGATGTTTGCATAAAATTCAATATGTTGATGAAGGTTTTGGAAGTGCATAGGTGCATTTCCACCATATTCGCCGTCTAAGTTGATCATGACTGGTCGGTTGATATCGTCTTCTGTTTCGACATACAAACTGCTGGTTTTCGTATAAATCACTCGAGAATCATCTACATGGCGCCCACCATTCAACATCAAGGCTGCGATATGCAAAATTTCAAAAATATTCGCTGTTTTGACAATAATTAATGAAAATTTACCATCGTCTAGCTTGGCATCAGGAGCAATCTTTTCGAACCCGCCGACTGAATTAGTGAGTCCTAAAAAGAACATAGAGGCATTCCCGATGTATTCTCCTTCATCATATTTCAAGCGCATTTTGATTGGTTTCACTCGAGGCAGCATCTCTGCTCCTTTAGCTAAATATGCCAAATAGCCGAAAATACTCTTTAGTTCTGAAGGAACTTCATAAGTTAACTCCGTTAAATAACCACCCGCAGCGATGTTGATAAAGTAGCTATCTTCCGTTTGACCGATATCCATCTTAACCGTCTGATTCTTCTTGATAACTTCAGCTGCGGCTTTGATATCATCCCGTGGAATCTTTAACGCACGTGCGTAATCGTTAGTAGTACCTGCTGGGATAATCGCCATTTTAGGACGATGCTCAAGCGGTGCAATACCGTTAACAACCTCATTGATTGTCCCATCGCCTCCCGCAGCTACCACCAGATCAAATCCATTTTCTGCTGCTCTTCTTGCTTCATTTTTGGCAGAATTTTTTTCTGGTGTTGTCGCATACGCACTTGCTTCATAGCCAGAATCCTCCAAGGCTTGGAGGATATCCGCTAGATTTTTTTTCAACAATTCTTTGCCAGAAGTTGGATTATAAATAACACGAGCTTTTTTCATGATCTACTCCTAGCGTTTTGCTAATTCTTCTTGCAACAGTTTATTAACGACACCTGGATTGGCTTGACCTTTAGTTGCTTTCATGATTTGTCCTACTAAGAAACCAACCGCACGATCTTTTCCGTTTTTGAAGTCATCTACTGATTGTTGGTTATTATCTAAGATTTCGTTGATAATTGGTAATAGTTTGCTTGGATCAGACAACTGAACCCAACCATTTTTTTCAACGACATCTTGTGCGTCGCCACCATTTGTGATCAATTCTCGGAATACTTTTTTCGCAATCTTAGAACTAATCGTACCATCTGCAATCAGACGAATCATGCCTGCTAGATTTTCAGGAGTCAAGTTCGTTTGAGCTAATTCTAGTTTCTCACTGTTCAAGTAAGCAGATACTTCACCCATTAACCAGTTAGATGCCTGTTTTGCATCCGCACCATTCTCTAAAGTCGCTTCAAAGAAGTCAGACATTTCTTTTGATAGAGTTAGAACCATTGCATCATACTCTGGTAACCCTAATTCTTGGATATAACGTTGACGACGAGAAGCAGGCATTTCCGGCAAGCTTGCTTTCACTTTTTGGATCCATTCATCGTCAATCATAAATTTAGGAATATCAGGTTCAGGGAAATAACGATAATCGCTAGAACCTTCTTTGACACGCATCAAAATTGTTTTATTAGTTGTTTCGTCAAAACGTCGTGTCTCTTGTTGGATTTCTCCACCAGAAAGTAAGACTTTTGCTTGACGTTTTTCTTCGAAGGCTAGACCTTTTTTAACAAATGAAAGGGAGTTTAAGTTTTTCAACTCTGCTTTTGTTCCAAATTCTTCCTGTCCATAAGGTCGTAAAGAAATATTGGCATCACAGCGCATAGAACCTTCTTCCATTTTCACATCACTAACTTCAGTAAATTGGATGATTGAACGCAATGCTTCTAGATAAGCATAGGCTTCTTCTGGTGAACGCATATCAGCTTCAGAAACGATCTCGATCAATGGTGTCCCTTGACGGTTTAAGTCAACGTAAGAATAGCCACCAATACCATGCATGTTCTTACCAGCATCTTCTTCTAAGTGAACACGTTCGATCCGTATTTTCTTTTTCTTACCTTCAACTTCGATCTCGATCCAACCGTCATGCCCAATGGGTTGATCAAATTGTGAGATTTGGTAAGCTTTTGGATTATCTGGGTAAAAATAATTTTTACGATCAAAATGTGTGTCTTTAGAAATTTCACAGTTCAAAGCGAGTGCTGCTCGCATACCAAATTCTAATGCTGCTTTATTCATTACTGGTAAAACACCAGGATATCCCCAGTCGATCACATTTGTATTGCTGTTTGGTTCAGCTCCAAAATGTGCAGGAGCTGGAGAGAAAATTTTTGAGTTGGTCTTTAACTCAACGTGGACTTCAAGCCCAATGATTGTTTCAAAGTTCATTCGCCTTTCCCTCCTAAAATTGCTGGTTTTTGATTATGGAATTGTGTTGCTTGTTCAAAAGCATAGGCTGCTTGGTACATTGTTTTTTCATCAAAATAATTACCAATGATTTGTAAACCAACCGGCATATCCTCAGATAATCCCGCAGGAACTGACATTCCTGGTAAACCAGCTAAGTTAACAGGAATTGTTAAGATGTCACTCATGTACATCGTGATTGGATCATTGATGTTTTCACCGATACCAAATGCCACTGTTGGAGAAGATGGGCCGATGATCAGATCGTAGTCTGCAAAGACTTTTTCAAAATCACGTTTGATCAATGTTCGAACTTGACCCGCTTTTTTAAAGTAAGCATCATAATATCCAGCACTTAATGAGAATGTTCCCAACATGATCCGACGTTTGACTTCTTCACCAAAACCTTCAGTACGTGAATTCACATATACATCTTCTAAGTTCTTCACATTTTCTGAACGGTAACCGAAACGGATACCATCAAAACGTTGTAAGTTGGAACTTGCTTCTGATGAGGCAATGATATAGTAGACTGCTACCCCATATTTTGAATGTGGCAAACTTACTTTTTCTACAGTTGCGCCTAATGAACGGAAAGTTTCTGCCGCTTTCAAAATGTTTTCTTTTACGCCAGGAGCGACTCCTTCGCCAAGATATTCTTTTGGTAAAGCAATCTTCATCCCCTTGATGTCGCCAGTTAATCCTTCGGCAAAATTAGGAACAGAAACACCAGAAGATGTGCCATCTTTTTCATCATAGCCACTGATTGCTGTTAAAGCTAATGCATTATCTTTCACGTTGCGAGTCATTGGCCCGATTTGATCTAGTGATGAGGCAAAGGCGATCAAACCAAAACGTGACACACGTCCGTAGGTAGGTTTCATTCCCACGATTCCATTAAATGAAGCTGGTTGGCGAATACTTCCGCCTGTATCACTACCTAAGGAAACTGGGATTTGTCCAGCAGCGACTGCAGCAGCCGAACCACCAGAAGAACCACCAGGAACTTTCGAATGGTCCCAAGCATTTTTTGTTTTCTTAAAGTAAGAAGTTTCTGTACTTCCTCCCATCGCAAACTCATCCATGTTCAATTTACCAACTGGAATCATATCTGCTTGATACACTTTGTCCATGACAGTAGCATCATAGATAGGATCAAAATTATAAAGAATTTTGGAAGCGGCAGTCGTCAACAGATCTTTGGTAACGATATTGTCTTTGATCCCAATTGGAATCCCAGCTAAGACATTATTTTCGTCAATTCCTTTTTCATCTAACGCTTTGGCTTGTGCCAGAGCTTTTTCTTCATTCAATGTAATAAAAGCTTCAATCTCTGGCTCAGTTTCTTTGATTCGCTCAAAGGTTGCTCTTGTTAAATCTTGTGCAGTGATTTCTTTAGAAACCAGTAATGCGTGCAATTCTTCTAAAGAAAGATCATATAGTTTTGTCATTATGCGCCAGCCTCCCCATTGTCAATAATTGCTGGCACTTTGATAAAGCCATCTTCTTTTTCTGGTACATTTCTCAACAATTCATCGCGATCCCAACCAGCACTTGCTCGGTCTTGTCGCATAACGTTCACTGTTTCAACCACATTTGATGTAAATGGAACACCTTCTGTATCAACTTCCTCAAGCATTTCCACCATATCAATGATTTTCCCTAATTGATCAGTAAAACTTGCAAGTTCTTCATCTGCGAACGCAAGTTTTGCTAATTTGGCAACGTGTTTTACTTGTTCTTCACTGATCGCCATACTACCCCTTCTTTCTAAACGAGTTAAAAACTTTGCTCTCTATTTTAACATAAGTGATTCCCATCTGAAATTGTTTCTTGAAATTTGTCTGAAAAAAATCAGATTTTCTTAATTAAAATGACTGTCAGCTAATGCTTCTGCCATTTTTTCTTCTGACCATACGTCGATTCCTAGTTCTTGTGCTTTGGTCAGCTTACTACCAGCGTCTTCACCTGCAACCACGATATCGGTTTTCTTAGACACACTGCCAGTAACCTTACCTCCAAGATTTTCAATGGTTTCTTTTGCTTCTTCACGCGTAAAACGAGTCAATTTCCCTGTTAAAACCACTGTTTTTTCTTTAAAAGGCGAGTCGATCGTTTCGATCTGTGAAGAGCGAATCCCTTTATACTCAAAGTTGACACCTGCTTGTTTTAGTTCGGACATCAAGTCATGGACCTCTTCATTACTGAAATAAGTCACTACGCTATCAGCAATCGTATCGCCGATCGTGTCTAAAACAATGATCGATTCAAAGTCACTTTTACTTAATGTTTCCAGATCGCCAAAATGCTCTGCTAATATCTTCGCTGCCTTGGAGCCGACGTGGCGAATCCCTAAGCCAAATATCAATCTTTCGACCGAATTATCCTTACTATCGTGGATCGCTGTCAATATATTATTGGCTGATTTTTCTTTGATTTTATCTAACGTCAGCAATTCCTCTTCCGTTAGCTTGTAAAGATCAGCCACATCTGTAACTAGTTGTTTATCATACATCTGTGCCAATACTCTTGGTCCTAGGCCATCGATATTCATGGCGTTACGTGAAACAAAATGATTCAATCCTTCTTTGATTTGGGCTGGACACTTCGGATTGATACAACGAAGAGCAACCTCTTCATCAAGATGAACTAATTCACTATGACAGATCGGACAATGTGTTGGTAAAACATAAGGTTCGCTATCAGCAGGTCGTTGATCCAACACGACTTGTGCTACTTCAGGGATAATATCTCCTGCTTTATAGATACGAACAATATCGTTTAACCTTATATCTTTTAACTTGATGTAATCACCGTTATGCAGACTTGCTCGACTAACTGTCGTGCCAGCCACTCGTACCGGAGTCATAATCGCTGTAGGTGTCACAACACCAGTCCGCCCAACCGTCCATTCGATTTCTTCGATCTTCGTTTCTACTTCTTCCGGTGGGAATTTATATGCTGTTGCCCAACGAGGTGCTTTGACAGTAAAACCTAATTGGTCCTGTAAAGAAAAGTCATTCACTTTGATGACGATTCCATCAATTTCATAGGTTAAGTCCATTCGTTTTTCATGGTATTCTTCAATAAATGACCAAACTTCATCAATCGAATGACATAAACGCTTTTCGTGATTCGTATGGAAACCGATCTGTTCTAATTCTTCTAAAGCATCATATTGGGTTGTTGCTTTCATCGGTCCAAAATCCGCTACCGTATATAAAAAAGTATCCAAATTACGTTTTGCAGTAATTTTAGAGTCCAGTTGTCTCAGTGATCCTGCAGCTGCATTTCGAGGATTTGCAAAAATATCTTTTCCTTCTGCTTCTCTTGCTTGATTTAATTGCACAAATGATTTTTTGGGCATAAAACATTCGCCGCGGACTTCGATACTGATAGCATCTTTCAACTTCAATGGGACAGAACGAACTGTTTTTAGATTTTCTGTGATATTTTCGCCAACCGTCCCATCTCCTCTTGTTGCACCACGAACAAATTCGCCATTTTCATAGCGCAAGGAAACCGATAAACCATCAATTTTTAACTCACAGCAGTAATCAACAGGGCGACCAATTGCTTTTTGGACACGTTGATCAAAGGCAAAGAGTTCGTCTTTGCTAAATACGTCATTCAAACTATAAAGCGGAATATCATGAGTCACTTTTTCAAAGCCACTGAGAACTTTCCCCCCTACTCGCTGAGTTGGTGAATCCGAAGTGATTAAATCAGGATATTGCTCTTCAATTGCTACTAATTCAGCATATTCTTGATCATAAACATAATCTTCGACAGTTGGTTTATCTTCAACATAATATTCTCTGGACCAACGATTTAACCGAGATCGTAGTTCTTCTGCTCGTTTTGCAGCTTCATCAATTGTCATTTCATGTTCCATCGTTTATCCCCCCTGTTTAAACTTTTTCAATTGGCGCAAATGCTGCTAACAACCGTTTCACACCTTGACTAGGAAATGCCACGTCCAATTCTAAATCTTTGGCAGTACCATTTACCCTTACCACTGTTCCGATCCCCCATTTTTTATGGTTGACTTTATCGCCTGCTTTCCAGCTATTGCTTTCTCCACCAGTTGCTGTTTTTGAAGAAACAACAGTTGTTACTGGTTGTTTGTAGGCTGGTTTAGCTGTTCTGCTCGTAAAAGGACTCGTTTGTTTTGGCGTTGGCCGCATGCCTTGGACTTCTAATAATTCTTGATCGATTTCTTCTACAAAGCGAGAAGGTCGATTATATTGCGTCCTGCCATATAAGGTACGGGAAAAAGCATTGGTCAGGTAGAGTGCTTCTTCTGCTCTCGTGATCCCGACATAAGCAAGTCTTCGTTCTTCTTCCAATTCGCTTTCTTCCATCAAGGCTCGTGACAATGGGAAAACCCCTTCTTCCAACCCAATCAGAAAGACGACTGGAAATTCAAGACCTTTTGCGGCATGCAAAGTCATCAATGTCACTTGGGTAGTTTCTTCTTCTAAATTATCGATGTCAGAAACTAAGGCCAAGTCATTTAAAAATACAGTTAATTTTTCTTCTGGTGCATCCGCATTTTCTTCATTTTGTTTTTCAAATTGTTTATCAAATTCTTGAGTAACGGTTAAAAATTCTTCCAAGTTTTCGATTCTTGCTTGTGATTCTAAAGTATTTTGAATTTTTAAGTCTTCTAGATACCCACTACGTTCTAAGATTTCTTTTGTCAGTTCGGTCACTGTTAGATAGGGAACCATTTGTGTGACGTCATTGATCATATCGCCAAAAACTGCTAATTGTTGACCGGCTTTTCCACCAATGTTAGTTAAATCAACATTTTGCGCCGCTTCAAGGAGTGGCCATTGGTGGATCGTCGCAAAACTTCTTAATTTCTCGATTGAGCCAGGTCCGATCCCGCGTTTAGGCGAATTAACGATCCGTTCAAAACTGATTGAGTCTTGAGGATTCGCAATCACATTCAAATACGCTAAAATATCCTTAATTTCTTTACGGTCGTAGAACTTATGTCCGCCCACCATTTTATAAGGAATATTCGCTTTTAGTAAGGTTTCTTCCATCACACGAGACTGAGCATTGGTTCGGTACAAAATCGCAAAGTCGCCATAATTTCGTTGATTTTCACGAATTTGCTCTTGCATACGATCCACGATGAAACGTGTTTCATCTCGCTCGTTATCTGCACGGTAGTAAGTGATTTTATTTCCTTCCCGGTTTTCTGTCCAAAGATTTTTCGGCTTTCGATTGCTATTATTTTCGATCACTTGGTTGGCAGCACTTAAAATTGTTTTAGTCGAACGGTAGTTTTGCTCTAATAAAATGACTGTGGCATCCGGATAATCTTTTTCAAAATCCAAAATATTTTGCATATCAGCGCCACGCCAACCGTAAATACTTTGATCAGCATCCCCCACAACACATAAATTTTGGAATCTTTGGGCGAGTAGATTAACTAAAGTATATTGTGCATGGTTCGTGTCTTGGTATTCATCCACATGGATGTAATGGAATTTATTTTGATAATAAGTCAAAGAATCTGGATGCTCTTCAAATAACCGAATGGTATTCATAATCAAGTCATCAAAATCCATACATTGGTTATATTGTAATTCTTTTTGATAAGCTACATAACACTTAGCTGCAATTTCTTCATAGTAGCTTCCTTGCAACTTGGCAAACTCCTGAGGTTTTTGCAAGTTGTTTTTTGCTTGCGAAATCGTTCCAAGTATACTTCTTGGATCGTATTTTTTCGGATCAATATTCAATTCTTTTAAGATACGTTTCATTAAAGACAACTGTTCAGAAGAATCGATAATAGTAAAATTTCGGTTGTAACCGATAAAATCGACATCTCTTCTTAAGATACGCACACACATGGAATGGAAAGTCGATACCCAAACATCTTCGCCACCATATTCTAAAATGGCATTTACCCGCTCCTTCATCTCTTTAGCGGCTTTATTGGTAAAAGTAATCGCTAGGATGTTCCACGGATTTACTTCCTTTTCTTCAATCAAATAAGCAATTCGGTGGGTCAAGACCCTCGTTTTCCCACTACCTGCGCCGGCCATCAATAATAGCGGTCCCTCGGTATGAAGAACCGCTTCTTTTTGTCGAGGATTCATCCCATTCAATAATTCACTTTTGGATGACATTTACAACATCCTTTCTTTTATCAATCCGTTTAATTATAGCATTTCCCCAGCTTTCATTAAAGCATATATTATCTATGAATAGGGTAGTAATAACCGCAATCTGATCACTGCAAGCGAAATGAAAATTTGTTTGCAAAGCGATGAATTTGCAATGAAAAAAAATTTCTTTTCTTTTCCTCTTGTAAAAAAGAAAAAATCACGCTAAATTAAATTGAAACGAGGGATTAGCAATGAAAACAAAAACATTATTTAAACATGTCGACAAAACACAACTATATTATATTTTAAAAGGGGTCTTAGTTGGGTTGCTCACTGGCGGTATCGTTAGCATTTTTCGCTTGGCGATTGAGAAATTTGGTGAATTGACCGAACAAGTTTACCTTCATAGTCAACAAGAACCTTTATATTTAGCATTTATCTTAGCAGCTTCAATTATTATTGCTATTTTTGTGGGATTTCTTATCAAAAGCGATCCCGATATTAAAGGAAGCGGCATTCCCCAAGTTGAAGGACAATTACAAGGAGAATTAACAGTCTCATGGTTTTCTGTTCTATGGAAAAAATTTATTGGAGGCGTGTTATCGGTTGGTTCCGGTTTATTCTTAGGTCGAGAAGGTCCATCAATCCAGTTAGGCGCAGTGGTGGGTGAAGGAACAAGCCAATTATTAAACAGCTCTTCGGCTGAAAAGAAAATTCTTATCTCTAGCGGAGCGAGTGCGGGATTAGCAGCAGCATTTAATGCACCGATTGCTGGGTTATTATTTGTTTTAGAAGAAATCCATCATTCTTTCTCTTCATTAGTTTGGCTGACATCCTTTACATCAGCGA
The DNA here is from genome assembly GCF_050530455.1 of Enterococcus sp. DIV1208. Classification (NCBI taxonomy): domain Bacteria; kingdom Bacillati; phylum Bacillota; class Bacilli; order Lactobacillales; family Enterococcaceae; genus Enterococcus; species Enterococcus sp. DIV1208. The sequence goes on from NZ_CP172887.1 coordinate 1,598,110, forward strand.
TCACTGCTAATTTTGTGTCACTTTATTTTTTCGGTTTGAAACCTGTATTGTCTCTAGGAAAAATTCCGTCTTTACCGTTAAAATATTATGGTTTTTTAATTATTCTAGGTATTATTCTCGGTGTGCTAGGGTATATTTATCAGATCGTTTTGCTTAGCTTACCAAAATTTTATCGAAAGCTGCCGATTCCTGCACACTTTCACGGAATCGTTCCTTTTCTTTTAGTTTTGCCGATTGGCTATTTTTGGCCAACAATCCTAGGGGGCGGAAACCAGATCATCATCACTTCAGGACATGCCTTTTACCCATTAACATTGATTGCAGGTCTGTTTATCTTACGGTTTTTCTTTTCTATGGTTTCATATGGCGCCAGTTTACCGGGCGGGATTTTTTTACCAATCCTAACTTTAGGTGCGCTGATTGGAGCATTTTATGGAGGGGCTTTAGTGAACTTAGTTGGTATGAATCCGATTTATGTCAAAGACTTTCTCGTGATTGCGATGGCAGGTTACTTTACAGCAATCGGAAAAGCCCCGTTGACTGCAATTATCTTAGTAACGGAGATGGTCGGTTCTTTGAATCATTTGATGCCTTTAGGTGTCGTTTCACTCTTCGCTTACGTTAGCAATGATTTATTAGGAGGCAATCCGATTTACGAATCTTTACTCGAGCGATTGATTCAACAAGAAAAACAACCAATATTAGTCGGCAAAACAACCTTTGATTTTCCAATCACTGCGGAAAGTACATTGGATGGACGAATGGTCAGAGATTTCAATTGGCCAAAACATATGTTACTCGTTTCCATTATTAGAGGAAATAAAGAGATTTTAACTCATGGGGATACAATCATGAATGTTGGCGACATTTTAGTCATCTTAACCGATGAACGTCATCTTTCAAGCGTACGGAAAACGATTGTTGCTCGCTCTTCGATTTTAACGACGAAACAAGCCTTTTAGGCAATAAAAATTTGCTCTTACGATTAGCCAGTATGCTAGTAGTAAGAGCAAATTTTTATTTTATAGGGAAATACAACCAGTATCTTTATCTTTAAAAAAACTTTTCATCTTATTCTCTTTCTTTATTTCCCCAAAAATACTTCACTGTAATTGTTACTCCTACAAGGAATATTCCTAAGAAACTAATCATTAAACTGTCTGTGTCCGTTGTTTTGGGGAAGGTACTCATCGTTTTTACTTCTGTTTTAATCACATAACCTGGTTTTTGAGCCCCTGCACTTTCTTGCTGGTCATTTGGCAGTTCGGCATCAATTCCAAGTGATCCTTTTACGTCAAGTGTTGCCTTCATATTATCCCTTCTAACTTTTTTAATCAGTTTAAGGCGCTGCTGTCCAAGATACAGCATCTAATTGCAACGTCAAATTGAACGTTGGTGTACTCTTGGTTGCTGTGGTAGAAGATACTGTTCCAGCATAGTTGAAGGTGGTCGAAAAAGCATTATTTGCGGTACCATTTGCAGTTAGTTTTCCTTCATTGTTTGCTAATGTAAAGAGTTTGACTGGTGTCGTCGCAAAATCTGTGAGTGTTCCTGCGGCGATCAAGGAAGTGTTCGTTGCTGCTGGAGAAACAAGATTTAGACTAGAAATTTCTGTAATACTTTCGGCATTTGTTTGCGCGAAATCTGCAATGGATACATCAACTGGACGTCCCGATTTATTTTCAATAGTATAGGTTGGAGATTCAATATCATTTCGCCCGCTTACGTTATAGAATATGGTCGCTGTATCTAATGTCACATTGATCCAATTGTCATGACTTTCCTCAATCGCTTCTTCTGGATCTGTGTTATCTAATCCAATCGTACCATTGATTTGAATATCGGCTTGGTCAACACCAATCACGTCTTCCGCTTGAACCATTGCGGGCGCAACAAATCCAACAAAACTCCCACTAAACAACATACTTACAAGTACTTTTTTCATCATATCAATAAACCCCTTTTATTTTTTATTCAACTGTTAATGTAACTCCTGCAGCCACTTGACCTTTTTTTCGTTGGTGTCTGGGTCATACAAACTAAATAAAGCAACTGATGGATACTCCCCCTTTTCTAATGCCTGTTCCAACGTGACATTTTTTATTTCATACCCGGGCTGAATCGCACCGGAAGTATAAACAAGTTGATTGTTCTTTTTTTCTCTAATTTCTACATTGATCGGATAGCCATTTTCACTGGGATTTTTTATCATCAATTCGCCGCTCCCTGTTTGTCGATCGATTTTCGCTTCAGGTGAGATAACTAAATTGAATTTGCTTTTATCTACTGCAACCTGTGCCATTTTTTTCTTTTCAGAGTCAGAGATTTTTTGGGCATCTTTCCCAGCGGGTAAAAATTCGCCACTAACAATAGTAACGGGCTCTGGTTTTGCTTGAAGATAATAGCGGTACACTAGCCAGCCACTTAGCAATAACAATAATCCTAGTAGAATGAGTAGTACCTGTTTTTGTTTTTTCCGTTTTGTTTCTTCCATTGCTTTTCTCCTTTATTCTTTAGCTGATAGTTGATAAGTAAAGGCATAACTAGGATAATATTTTTGTAAAATGTTTCCTGAAAATTCTCCAGCTAAATAAAGTTCAATTGGTTCTGTTAAAAAAGGGGCAATTTCCAATCTGTCCACATTATTTTGCCCGACAACCAACGGTCCCATCGTTGTCCCATCAGTGGCAACAAGATTAAGAATCAACTCGTTATGATTTCCGCCAGAAAATTGATTGACTAGCACAACTGATGAATCAGCTGTAAGATCTTGAACCGTGCCAATCGTAAAATCAATGGGATAGTTACTCGAACTAATGATTGGTTTGGTCGAAGATGCCGTGTCGAATGCACCTTCTGTTTTCGATTCAAATATCATTTCTAAAGGTACTTCCACACTTAATGGACTTTTGACTACTTCCACCTGTTGTTCTACCCAAAGGCTTTCAGTTAAATAGGCTTGAAGTTCGGGATCATCGTTGACGGCACCAGCTATTTTTGTATAGACAAAATAAGTTCCAGCTGGTAGTTTTTCTTTTGTCCATGTCATTCCCGCGGTTTCTTCGATTGCGATCATCCCATCTGTATTTTCATCAGCAAGCTCAACTTGTTGTTGTGCTTCCTCAGTCGTTAAATCGGTTTTACTCCAAAGTTGTTTCGTACTTAATTTAAACGTCGTTGCCTTTCCTATCCGACTGGCTGGCTCATAAGCATTGATCGTAGTGTCTAATTGACTTTGTCCGACCGCTACACTCGGCTGTGCTTTCCAATCGGTAATATTGATTTTTTTTTGATAGATTGCTTGTTTTAGAGCTGTATTTGTAAAGTAACTGTCATTTAATGTAGCTGTACCAGCTCCTACTACTTCCTTTTTTTGTAAACTTTGATCAGTTGCTAAATAGCTAAATTGATAGCCTCCTATTTCTCCTGCTACTCCATCGATCCGGTTAAATGTCATATTTCTAGCAAACAAGCCGTTGGTATTAGAAGTATTTTGAAAACGAACAAAATCGGGCTCATCCGCATTCATTACAACATTTCCATTTGAATTGAATCTGCCTTGGCTGATCATTGAAGTTTGTGAATTAGCGCCAAAATTGATTTCTGCTGCTTGACCATTCGTAAAATTCATTGGCTTGTTACCTGTTTGTTCATACAAAAATTTAGCATTTTGACCAATCGTAAAAATTAATCCTGTCCCATCATAAGAAAAATAATCTTTGCTTGATGTCAATTGCACATTCGCATTTTCTTCAAGAGTGACTCGTATTTTCCGATCACCCGATCCGCCAGAAGCTGAACCATAAAACAAAGCGAGATTCGTACTCGTTTGGTGGTTGATAATCGTCGTCGAATCTTTCGCAAATGTAATGTTGTTTCCTTCCATGAACTCTTCGCTGTTTGCTCCTGCTTCACTGACAAATTCATTTTTCCCCTCAAAGGTGAAGGTGGATTCTGTATGCCAAGCTAGAAGTGGTTGCGCCCCGGTCTTGCCATAATAATTGACGTTTTCAAAAACCGCGTCAAATGAGAGGACAGATAAACTTCCAGCCCCTAAGATCCCGTAGTAAGATTGGTTGCCATAGATAACGCCATTTTCATCAGTTAGTGTCGCGCTTCCAAAATTCATGTTTTTCAATTTGATTCTTAATCCACTAATCTTCACTCGATAGCCAGTATTCGAAGCGGTTGAGTTGGAAGCGTTGGTATATAGCATATGATGATTTTGACCATCGATCTCGACATTTTTATAAAACTCAAAAACATCCGCATCTGTATACACGATGTCTGCTGTCAAAGCAACATAATAGGTTCCCGAACCTGAATCATTATTGATCTCACTCATTACCCTAATTAATTCATCTGCTGTTGCTGCAGTATAAGGACTTTCTAATGTTCCTTCTCCAACCAAAGGACTAATTGCACCAATTTCGTCGGACAGTTCAGCGTTTTCTGCTAACACTTGTTTTGTTTCTTCGCTGCTTGTTGATGCTTCGGTGATTTCATTATTGACATCTTCATGGGATTCTTCCGTAGTTGTCTCAAAGGAAACGGAGTACTCATCACTTGTGCTCGTTTGCACATTGTCATGGAGATTTACACTATTCTCAGCATTTTCTTGTGCATCAAAGTCATTGACTGGGACAATACTAGCACAAAGAATAAAGAGCGATAAAACAACCCATTTTGTACTTTTTTTCATATTCCCCTCCTCTATAACCATTCTTTTTTTATATAAAAGCGCTTTTGATTAACATTAGATTACAAAAAAATGATACTATACACATTTATATCCGTCAATAAATAACTAATTTCTAATCACAAATCCTATATTTATGCATCTATTGATCAATTTCGCTTTCCATTTTTTAATTTTCAAAAAATTTGCATTTAATCTCACAAAAAAACCTTCTTACGAAAATTATTGTTAAATTCCGTAAGAAGGTCTCATATTTATAAATTGAAAATTATGCTGTTGTTACTGTTGGTGATTTTCTTAGTAAACCATAAATCACACCAGAAACGATTGCACCAATAGCGATGAATGCTAAGTACAAGACTGGATGACTTAACAAGAATACAACGAAAATCCCACCATGAGGAGCAAGTAATTTGATACCGAAAGCACCAACTAAACCACCTGTTAAAGCAGAGCCAATAATGAAACTTGGAATGGCGCGGATCGGATCAGCTGCTGCAAACGGGATCGATCCTTCTGTTACAAAGGACAAGCCCATCACAATATTCGTTAGACCAGCATCTTGATCTGTTTTACTAAATTTATTTTTAAATAAACGAGTAGCAACAAAAATTGCTAATGGTGGAACCATCCCACCAGCCATAACAGAAGCCATCACGACACTACCGCCAGTCGCAACAGTTGTTGCTAGCGTAGCTGTACCGAAAACATAAGCCGCTTTATTAATTGGTCCACCTAAGTCAGCAGCCATCATTCCTGCAAGTAAAGCTCCAAGTAACGCAGCGTTTGAACCGCTCATGCTTGTTAAAAATCCGTTCAATGCATCATTGATTGCTTTCATCGGTACATTAACCAACAACATCAAGAAACCGGTAATCAACAACCCAAACACGGGATAAAAGAGAATCGTTTTGATTCCGTCTAATGATTTAGGTAATTTCTTGAATAGTTTGCGCAAGAACACAATGACATATCCAGCTAAGAAACCGCCGATCAAAGCTCCTAAGAAGCCTGCACCGCCAGTATTAGCTAATGCACCAGCAGCAAAACCAACAATCAAACCAGGGCGATCCCCGATACTTGAAGCAATAAATCCAGCAAGAACTGGTAACATGAAACCAAAAGCAGCTTGACCGATTTGGTTGAACCAGCTGGCAATTTGATTATAATTCCCAAGGTTTGCAAGCTGATCTTGTGGTACACCCATAAATTGGTCTACCATGAAAGAAAGAGCAATTGCAATCCCACCGCCAATAACAAACGGTAGCATATGAGAAACACCATTCATCAAATCTTTATAGATTCGTTGACCGACGGTTCCTTCTGCATTTCCTTCATCAGAACCAGTATCTTTCCCTTGTCCATGATAAACTGGTGCAGTACCGCTTAAAGCAAGATTGATCAGTTCTTCTGGCTTACGAATCCCGTCGCTAACCGGACGATTGACAAGTTCTTTCCCGTCAAAACGATCCATGGCAACTTTTTTATCTGCAGCTACGATTACACCATCCGCACGAGCGATGTCTTCAGCTGTCAATAAGTTTTTAACGCCTTCTGATCCGTTTGTTTCAACTTTGATCTCTACGCCCATTTCTTTCGCTTTTTTCTTCAAAGCATCTTCCGCCATATAAGTGTGGGCGATTCCTGTTGGACAAGCAGTTACTGCAATAACAAACTTGCTCTTAGGATCAACGGTTGCAGCTTCAGCTTGTTTTGCCTGTTCTGCTTTTTCTTCCGCAGCTTTTTGATCTTCCGCTGTTTGGAATAATTCTTGTACAGCTTCTGGTGAATCTGCTTCTTTTAATTTTGCAACAAAATCTGGATCCACTAAAAGGCGGGATAAAGCAGCTAACGCTTGTAAGTGTGTATCATTTGCGCCTTCTGGAGCTGCGATCATAAAGAATAGGTAAGTCGGCTGACCATCTAATGCCTCATAATCGACTCCTTTGTTACTTTTAGCAAATAGTACGGTTGCTTCTTTTACTGCTGCATTTTTTGCATGAGGCATCGCAATGCCGTCACCTAGTCCGGTAGAAGTTTGCGCTTCTCGTGCTAAAATCCCCTCTTTATAGGTTTCAATATCTGAGATTCTTCCGGCAGCAAACATTTTTTGGACCATTTCATCAATTGCGCCTTTTTTATCAGTTGCTTGTAGGTCCATGATCATTGCATCTTTGATCATTAAATCTTTGATATTCATGATAATCCTCCTGAAAACGAATCTATTTTTGTTATCTCAACTTCTGGTAACAGTTCATCAATCAATGCTCTAGAAGCTAAATCATCAGAAAATGCTGTCGCACTTCCACAAGCGACTCCCCATTTAAATGCTTCCACTGGATCTTGATTTTTGCTATAAGCACCAATAAATCCAGCAATCATTGAATCTCCTGCACCAACCGAGTTTTTTAACGGGCGAACTAATACGTTTGATCGGTAAGCACCTTCATTAGTAAATAACAAGGCACCATCTCCCGCCATTGATATCAAGACATTTTGTGCCCCTTCAGCTAATAGTTTCTTACCATATGGCAAAATCTCTTCCACACGATCAAAGTGTGTCTGATATAATTCGGCTAATTCATGGTTATTAGGTTTGATCAACAATGGTCTTTTAGCAAGAGAATTTTTTAGATCATCCCCAGTTGTATCAATCACAAAGTCTGCTTCTTTTTCACGAATGATCTCAATCAATTCTTGATAGAACCCTTTTCTTAAGCTGGCAGGAGTACTACCAGATAAGACAACGATGTCCCCTTTGTTTACAACACTTAGCGCTTGCTTGAATGATTGGATTTCTTCATCTGAGATCGTTGGGCCTAAACCATTGATCTCCGTTTCAGAATCAGATTTTAATTTGATATTGATCCGAGTATCTGATTGAACTGTTGTAAAAGAAGTTTGGATTGTTTCTTTTTCCAACCACTCTGCGATAAAGTTTCCTGTAAAGCCTCCTAAAAAGCCAAGGGCTGTCGAATCAGAGTCAATTCTTTTCAAAATTCGAGAAACATTGATCCCTTTTCCGCCAGGAACTTTAAAGTCTTCTTTCATTCGATTCAATTCCCCGATTTTTAACCCATCGACACGTACGATAAAGTCAATCGACGGATTTAATGTTACTGTATAAATCATTGTATAGCTGCCTCCTTGATAGTTGTCCGTTCCCGATAATCGGCAACAAATTCCAATGGACAACGTTCGGTTACGATCGTAGCTGCTTCTAAAGGTGCCACAGAAGTGAAACTAAGCTTGTTGAACTTAGAATGGTCAATCAGGACGAAACTTTCTTCCGCATTTGCCATTGCTAGACGTTTCACGGCTGCTTCTTCCGGATCTGGCGTTGTAAATCCACGGTTCAAGTCAACACCGTTCATTCCCATAAACACTTTATTAAAATAGAAATTTTTTAACTGGCTGATTGTACTATTTCCTAGTACAGCATTTGTTGATAATTTAACTTGTCCACCTAATATGATGGTGGGAAGTTGCAAATCAACCAAACTAGCTGCATGTTTCACTGAATTAGTTACTACCGTTACCTTTTTCTCTTGCAAATATGGGATCATTTCTAACGTCGTGGATCCAGCATCTAAATAAATAACGTCATCGTCATTGATTAATTGAGCTGCTAATCGAGCAATTGTTTGTTTTTCTTGAACGTTTTTGAGCGTTTTTTCACTCATATTCTGTTCAAACCCTAAAAGTTGCCCTTTTTTTGCGCCACCATGGATTCTTTCTAACAGACCATCATTCTCCAACTCTTGCAAATCACGTCTAATCGTTGATTCAGAAGCGTTTAGAAGTGTTACTAAATCTTGAGATTTCACTATTTTATTTTGTTCTAACAAGTGTAGTATTTTTTGTCTGCGCTCTTCTGTAAGCATTTCCACGATCACCTCACGACATATAGTAGCATAATTCTTTTTATTAATCAATAAAAATCATTCAAAAACATTCATAGACAATCTAAAACATTCAAAAAAGAGTCTGAACTTTCAACTGGTCCAGACTCTTGATTGGTTGTAAAGAAGTACGAACGGTATTCGCTGTACGATTCTTCCACAACCTTTTATATGCTTTATTTTCTATGCACTAAATAATAGTACCTTCCTAATCCAATGAACATAATGATAAAGCCCAAAATTGATCGTACAGGGATGTTTGGAAGAAAGAACATCAAAAAAGCTACAAATGCTGTAGGTAACATGACCCGATAATATAAGTGTTTATCCATGTGATCACCTCAAATTTTTTGTAATGTCGCAAATTTGTTTAACTTTGGATAATCATAGATTTCTACTCTAAGATGATTTACACCTTTTTTCACGTCAAAGCTTAAACGTCCTCGTCTTTTTCTTATTCGCTTAAACTGAATATCTGATAGTTTTTCGCGAATTTCATTCAATGGGAGCTGTGTCAAATTTTCAGTAGGTACGTATAATCGTAAAGTAACTAAATATTCTTGATATTTTTCATCGTCAACTGCGATCTCTAAATATTCTTTTATATAGTAGCAATAAGCTTCGATCCCATCATCTAAAGAAATACGGGGATCAATCACTTTGTAAAACATCATCTGCGCCCGCTGCTCATCTACCCAAGGAAAATAAGCTTGTGTATTCAACCGCCCTCTTACTCGCTTTTCGTGGTATTCATCGTTGACAAAATTATAACTTCGAGTAATGAAGAACGTCGCATCCTTTTTCTGAGTCGGTTGCATTCTTTCATTTTGGTATTGAACAGATTGAATACTTTGATCGGTATAAGCATACTCAATGTACGGGGCTTTCAAAAGCCCAACACCATTGTCCCAAGAAAGATGATCAAATCCCAATTGGTCGCGATAATAGGTCTGAAAATGTCGATTCGTTTCCTCAGCCCATTTGAAAGGGTCACGATATAATTGAATACAGATCACACCATTTTGTTTCTCTTTTACAAATTCCACTTGTTGGACATCTAAAAATACTTGTTTCGGAATGATGCGATAGTAGTAAGAGCTGTAATACATTTCCCAACAAGAAGTAAAGCATAATCCCTCGTGAGATAGATCGTAACCAGGCAATTGATTACAATCAATCACAACCGCTCCCGATCGTTCTCTCATCTTTGGCAACTTATCAATAGCTTCTTGTGTTTCAAACTTCAACCGTTCTTCAATTTCTTTAATATTATGATACTTAAATTCATTGTATGAACGTAAGTAAGCAAATACGCCATTTTTATCCATTTTAAGCTGGATATAATCTCTGATCACCGATTCATGTTGTAAGAAAATATTCTTCTCCAAAATATTCTTAATGATCAATTGTTGACCATCAAAATGAAAACGACACTCATTCCTTTCATTTTTTACAGTCAGCCAACCAAATGCGAACTGAGATTCCTGCATTGCTTCCTTTTTAAAGGTTGTCCATTCAAATATTCGTGCTGTCTGACGAGAAGTCTGAAAAAATGAGGGACTAAACATCATCCGAATAAAAAAGAACCAATCTTCCAATTCATTTTCTCTTTGACTTTGATTCAAATCGGTTAATTGAATCGTCATTAATAATTGTTGTTCTTCCACTATACTCTCACTCCTTTCAAAGTATTTTATAATTAAATTATAACCAAGCATAAGAAAAAACTAAAATTTAACGACTTCCAATTATTTTAGTAACTATCCATGGTAGAATAGAAACAAATAATCAAAGAGGTGAATAATTTGGGGCTTAAATTTGAACGTACAGATAATCTTGATAAATTATTTGAATCCTTTGCTGTTGATCCAGAAAAAACAGTTGCTTCAAAAGAAGAAATCGATCGCTTTTTGAAACCAAAAAATGACGAAAAAAAAGAACAGACAAAAAAATAGAAAAAAACTAGTAGCAAGCGAATGTTCTCCTCTTTGAGTCCTTCGTCTGCTACTAGTTTTTTATTCTGAAATTGCTTCTTCAATTGCCTGCCAAGCTTCTTCTTTTCCTTGCTTTGTGACAGAAGAAAATAAAATAAACTGATCATTATTATCAAAATCCAACGCTTTTTTGATTTCACTTTCATGCTTGTTCCATTTTCCTCGTGGTATCTTATCCGCTTTAGTCGCTACGACAATCACTGGAATATCGTAATATTTCAAAAATTCATACATCTGGATATCCTCTTGGGAAGGTTTGTGACGTAAATCGACTAAAGAAACGACTGCTCGCAACTGCTCTCTGGTCGTAATATATGTTTCGATCATTTTACCCCATTTTGCACGTTCAGTCTTTGATACTTTGGCATAACCATAACCAGGGACATCGACAAAGTGTAACGCATTTTCAATCAAATAAAAATTCAATGTTTGGGTCTTACCTGGTTTTCCCGAAGTGCGAGCTAAGTTCTTTCGGTCAATCAACGTATTGATAAAAGAAGACTTTCCGACATTTGAACGCCCTGCTAAAGCAATTTCTGGTAAATCAGATTCTGGGTATTGTTTTGGTGCAACTGCACTAATCACTATTTCTGCTTGATGTACTTTCATAAAATCTCTCCTAAAAAAGGTCGTTGAAGAAGAAAGGAACTCTATCGAGATGAGAGAAGACTGTTTAATATCACTTTATTAAACAATCTCTGATATACGAAGAGTCGCTTCTTAAACGCCGTGTAACAGGTTGCGAGAAGCATGAATTGATTCGTTCCTTAAAGAAAAAAATCTCGAAACAGCTTCTCATGTTTTGAGGTTTTTTGATTTCATTCTAAGATTCAACGATCGAAAAACTGCAGTTGATTGCGGAAAGTACGTTTTTACATAAACGAAAGTCAGCTTCCCTATTTGTCGATTTTGAGTAATCACAACGTTGAATCGCCTGCTGTCAATAGAATGCCTTAATCATTAATCAATAGTTCGATAAAAAGACAAAGCTGCCGCAAAAGCAATAACTAACTTTCACGACAGCACTCCAGCTTCTATCTGCTTTTATCCCGCTTTTTTCTCAGAATCTTTATAAACGACAGTCGGTTCTCCTGTTAATTCAGCAGCTTCTTTCGTAATGATCACTTTTTCGATATTCTCATTAGATGGGATGTCAAACATAATATCCATCATGATTTCTTCGATGATCGAACGTAGTCCACGTGCCCCAGTATTTCGGGCAATTGCTTTTTCAGCGATTGCTGTTAATGCCTCTGGTTCAAATTCTAATTCCGTATTATCCAAAGCAAGTAATTTTTGGTATTGTTTGACCAAAGCATTCTTTGGCTCTGTCAAAATACGCACAAGATCTTCTGTCGTTAATTTTTCAAGTGCTGCCATTACTGGTAATCGACCAATAAATTCAGGAATCAAACCAAATTTCAATAGATCTTCTGGAATGATTTCTTGCATGACACTTTCGCCATCTGCTAATTTTTGATTTTTAGTCCCGAAACCGATTGTCTTTTCTCCTAGACGATTTTTAACAATTGTTTCAATCCCATCAAACGCACCACCTACGATAAACAAAACATTTGTCGTATCGATTTGGATAAATTCTTGATGAGGATGCTTCCGACCGCCTTGAGGAGGAACGCTGGCAACTGTTCCTTCTAAAATCTTCAATAAGGCTTGTTGGACACCTTCACCTGAAACATCTCGAGTAATTGAAACATTTTCGCTTTTACGAGCAATTTTATCGATTTCGTCAATGTAGATGATCCCTTTTTCAGCTCGTTCCACATTGTAATCAGCTGATTGCAATAATTTCAATAGGATGTTTTCGACGTCTTCCCCAACATAACCAGCTTCAGTTAAACTGGTTGCATCAGCGATCGCAAAAGGTACATTTAACGTTTTAGCTAATGTTTGTGCCAAGAAAGTTTTCCCTGACCCAGTAGGACCGATCAAGCAGATATTACTTTTTTGCAGTTCAACATCATCTGCATCTTCTTGGGATTGTTGATTAACACGCTTATAGTGATTGTATACTGCTACAGCTAATGAACGTTTCGCACGATCTTGACCAATCACATAATTATTTAAGACTTCCAAAATTTCTAATGGTTTTGGTACTTCTGTGAATTCACGTACCGCTTCTTCATAAAATTCTTCATCAATGATTTCTTTGCATAGGTCAATACATTCATTACAGATGTAGACCCCTGGACCAGCCACGATTTTTTTTACTTCTTCTTGTGTTTTCCCGCAAAAAGAACAACGTACGGTCTCATTGCCACTTGGATTATCATACATGGTCTTCACCCCTTAACTTGCATCATAAATGCAAGAAACTATCACAGACTTTACAGTCTTTTACTATCATACCATAATTCAAAAAAAAGCAAAAGCACTAAACAAAAACCAAAAATCGAAAATATGCAAAAAGAGGAAACCTCTCAGTTTCCTCTTTGATAAAATGCAATAAAAGATGATTATTTTGCTTCAGTAGCAGTTCCAGTAATCAAATCAATTGCTTTTTTCATTGTCACATCATGTTCCAACATATCTTCTGTTAACACTCGTTTGATTTGTTCGATTGGCATGTTGTATGTCTCAGATAATTCTTGGATTTCAGCGTTGATTTCTTCTTCTGTTGCTGCTAGTCCTTCTGCTTTAGCGATAGCTTCGATTACAAGATTTGTTTTTGTGCGTACTTCTGCTTCGCCTTCAAATTGTTTGTGCAAGTCTTCTTCTGTAGAACCAGTTAATTGGTAGTACATGTCAGGAGAGATTCCTTGACGTTGCATGTTGTTCAAAAATTCATCCATTGAACGGTGTACTTCATCGTGAACCATCACGTGTGGCAGATCAACGATTTCTGCATTTTCAACAGCTAAGCGGATTGCAGCTTCATCTTTTGCGTCTTCTGCTTCTTTTTCTTTTGCTTCTGTCAATTCTTTTAGATATTTTTCTTTCAATTCAGCTAATGTAGAAACTTCATCATCTACATCTTTTGCAAATTCGTCATCTAATTCAGGTACTTCTTTAGCTTTTACTTCATGAACCGTTACTTTGAACACTGCTTCTTTACCAGCAAGGTCTTCTGCTTGATAGTCTTCTGGGAAAGTAACTGTTACATCTAAGCTTTCACCTGATTTTTTACCGATCAATTGATCTTCAAAGCCAGGAATGAATGAACCAGAGCCTAGTTCTAGTGAATAGTTTTCACCTTTTCCGCCATCGAATGCTTCGCCATCAACAAAGCCTTCAAAGTCAATCACTACAGTATCGCCATTTTCTGCTGGAGCATCTTCTTTGATTACTAATTCTGCTTGAGCTTCTTGTTCACGTTTGATACGTTCTTCCACATCCGCTTCAGTAACTTCACGATCTTGTTTTTCAACAACTAAATCTTTATATTGACCTAATTTCACTTCAGGTTTAACTGTTACTTCAGCAGTGATCACCCAATCTTGCCCTTTTTCCATGCTTTCAACATCGATTTGAGGTTGTGATACAGGTTCGATACCTGCTTCTTTAACTGCTGCTTCATAGCTTTCAGGTAAGACAGCATTCAATGCGTCTTCATAAAGAGCTTCTTCTCCGTACATACGGTTGAATACTTGGCGTGAAACTTTCCCTTTACGGAACCCTGGTACGTTCAAGTTTCCTTTAACTTTATTAAACGCAGCTGTCAATCCTTTTTGAATTTCATCTTGCGCAATCGTAAATTTTAAAACACCATCGTTTGTGCCTTTTTTTTCAAATGTTGCAGTCATTTAGTTCCCTCCGAGTTTAGAAAATTCATTTTATACATCAAAAACGTTTCATGCATACCCTTAAATAGTACACTAACCCTTTCAAATTGTAAACATATTGAATGGTTAGAATCCACGTTTTTCATGACTTTTTTATCTGATAAGTGTCAACGGTCACTTTGAAAGAGTAGCATTTCCCTTAAAATATTTCCCCTTTTTTCTAGGAAATCTGCTTCCTCTGCTTCTGTTTGTCTATTATTATAGTTTGGATCATACATGCTAAGTGTATCAGCAAACCATTTTTGGGGATCACCGACATATGTATCATAAACAGGATAAAGAAGAGCGGATTGCATCATAAATTCTTCTTTTAGCACTGTACTAAGATAGGCATCTTGATCTTCATAAGCTTCTGCTAATCGCATTAATTGTTCATAAGCCTTCTGCTTTTCTGGTTTTGGTAATGTTGCAGGTATGACTTCTATAAACGTCTGATCCATCGTTAAATAAACAACTGGCTGGTGTTTCTTCACTTGCACGAGTGACTCTAACATTTTTGCTCGCACTAATAAGTGGATCTCTGGTAAGATAATCATTTTTTTGATTGTTTGTACCAATTCATGATAAGGCAACTCTTCAATCTCAGAAACAACCAAAAGTTGTTCTGCAGGTGGCATTGTCGGCATTTTTTCAACACTAAGATGAATCTTACGTATTTTTTGACGGTCATTTTGACTCGTGAAATTTTCTGCTTGTTGGATCTTCTCTACCATGAGTTGCTCAAATAAATCAGAAAAATCATAGCTGGCAATTAACTTGCGAGCATAAAGATAATCTTTTGTTTGGATCAGCAGATCAAAATAAAAAGCTGCCACTTTTTCATCTGTCAGGTAGTCATTTTCATAAGGAAACGCCTGATTCAGCGCTTCTTTTTTTTCATCTAGCTCAACTAAGCAAAGGACAAGTAGACGATTCGCCTCAAATGTTCCTTTAAGCTCCAATGCTCGTTGTAAAAATGTCTTTGCTTGTAAATATTGATGATCAGCTAATGCTTGTTGCGCTAGACGTATAAGATTTTCGTATTTATCAGGAAAATCAATCGGCTCCAATGTTCGTTCTCCCTTCGACTCTTTGCCAGTAAAATCATGAATAAAACTATAGTATCAAACATAAAAAAACATGACAATCTTTTTTAGATTGCCATGTTGAAAAAATAAAATGAATCAAGCATTAATTTCTTGATTAAAGGCTTTGACTAGATTTAGCGTGACTACACTCGTATTTGAAAAATAATCACCAATATGCTGTTTTCTTTGATTAAAGATTGTCGGTAAATAGCCAACAAAAAGTAATGGGAATTTCAAAATGAACCGACAAGCGCCTTCTCTCACCAGCACTGTTGTCCAACTCAAATCTGATTCATTAAAGCAAATCACACGAATCCCAAAAATCATTTTTCCAATCGTTTGACCATGATTTAATTTCGTGAATAAAATAAAATAACCAAGGTAAATCAGCAAAGCAGCAAAACCATAAATACTTAAATAAGAATCGGATACTTTTAACCAGTCTAAATTAGCCGCTGATCCAATGGTCAACCGTGTGATTGAGCCAATACAAATCAGATCCACAATAAAAGCGAAAAATCTTATCCAAAATCCTGCATAAAAATATTTAGGAAAGTCATTTACATTGATTTTTTCCTCTTTATCTTCGGTATACTGTTGCCATTGTTGTTGCTTTACTTTGATTTCACTTTCAGATAGTGGTTTTTCTTTAAAAGATTGAAGTACTTTTTGAGAAAAGCCTGGATCTGGACCCACAGCAGGACGATCTGCCTTGTTATGTGAAGTTAAATCTTCTGGTTGCTTCGTCATGCTTACTCACCTCCGTAATAATACATTGCCTTTGGTGATTGAACAGTTCCTTGATTTTCTAAGAAAGACAAGATTTGACTTGTTTCAGAAGCTTTTAAGCCTTGAAGCTGAGCAAGTTTCGAACCGAACCATGTGTTTGCAAAACCAGTAGTATTCGTTTCATATTCTACTAACTGAGCGTTTTCTAAATGTTGCTCACTTCTCATCGCTTTTAACGCGTCTTGTGGATACCCAATTTCATCCACTAATCCGACTGCTTTCGCCTGTTCTCCATCATAAATACGACCATCCGCAATTTTTCGGACTTCTTCTTCTGATTGATTTCGTCCAGTACTGACTACTTTGACAAATCGATTGTAGGCATTATCGATATAAGTTTGTAAGACTTTTTGATCTTCTGGCGTTTGTGGTCTAGTACTTGAACCCATATCTTTCAATGCACCACTTTTTACCGTCGTATCCTCGATCCCTAATTTTTCTAAAAGTCCAGAATAATTAAGACCTGACATGATGACACCAATGGACCCAGTGACTGTTTCCTCTGTTGCATAGATTTTATCTGCTTGGGCTGAGATATAATATCCGCCACTAGCAGCTGTATTTTTCATACTGACATACATTGGAATATTTCGTTCATTTCGGATATCACTGATTGTCTTAGCTATTTCTGCACTTTCATAAACACCACCACCAGGAGAATTGACTTCTAACATCATCCCTTTGATCGTTTTATCTTCTTTTATAGCATTTAATTGCTCCATAAACTTAGCGTGATTGTATCCTTCTGTTGCAAACAAACCTGATGTTCCATCACTAGTGATCGTCCCATCAACAGTCAATTTTACGATTTTTTCTGAACTATCTCCTTCTTCCAGAACCGTGGGCGATAATTCATTAGTGCCATATAATAAGCTATTCAAACCACTCATTTGCTTTTCTTCTTTTGAATTTGACGTCAGGCTAGATGATACCAACGAAACAACCAATAAGCCTGCCGCAATCAACACTGCTATCCAACGCTTTTTATTCATACTCTCCCTCGCTTAATATAAATTTTTGATAACGATCACTGTTTCTTTTTCTCCAGTTGCATTCATTTTTTCTGCTTTTTCGACTAATGTAAATCCATTGAACTTCTCTTTTGTCCACTCATCTTCTACTACGAATTGTTGCGCTTCTCCAATAGTCAACGCATCAGGCGCAATTTCTTGGATACTATCCCAACCAGTATCTAAAAAGATTTTGGTTTCATCATCCACTGTATTTACTTTTTCAAGTTCGGCCAACTTTTTTTTTAGCATGCCTAATGTCAAGACCGCGATATTTGATGCCATTTTTCATCCTCCTTCTTTTACTTACTCTCATATTGTACCGAAGTCTGCAAAAAGATGATAGTCAAAACTTCATTTCGATCCTCCCGCCACAACCATATAGACCAATTTTATTTTTTCTCTTTTTTATTGACAAACATCACACAACAACGTTATCATTTAAGAAGTTTCCAGAAAAATACTAAAAAGGAGTTTAGATATACCATTCTCATTTTAAGGAATAGCGCCTGGTCTGTAGTTACAGATGACGAGGAAAGGGTTTATCGAAATATTCGGCGGATGACCCTAGGGACTGCACTCTATAGGATCGATCAAAACCTATCTGTGAAGATAGAACAAAAATCGATTCCAGCAGCTGGAAACTTTCATAATGATTATATTATAGAAAGTAGGATGTTTTTTATGTGTGGAATTGTCGGAATGATTGGATTTGAAAACGTAACACCAGGATTGATCAATGGTTTAGAAAAATTAGAATATCGGGGATACGATTCGGCTGGAATCTTTGTTGCGAATGACGAAAATGATTTTTTGGTCAAAGCACAAGGTAGAATTCAGAACCTAAAGGATAAGCTAACAAACGAAACAGCAGGAACAATCGGAATCGGTCACACTCGTTGGGCAACTCATGGCGAACCTTCTCAAAAAAATGCGCACCCTCACACTTCTCAAAGCGGACGTTTTGTTCTTGTCCATAACGGTGTAATTGAAAACTTTGCTGAATTAAAAAATGATTATTTAGAAACGGATCAATTTTCAGGGGAAACGGATACTGAGATCATTGCTCATCTTATTGAATTTTTTGCAAATGAAGGACTGGATACAAAATCTGCCTTTGTCAAAACACTTCAATTAATCAAAGGTTCTTATGCTTTCGCATTAATTGATCGTACTCTGCCAGATCAAATTTTTGTTGCTAAAAACAAAAGCCCTCTCTTGATTGGTCTGGGAGACGGATTCAATGTTATCGCCAGCGATGCAATGGCTATGCTGGCTTATACGAAAGAATTTGTTGAAATTGAAGATGGCGAATTAGTGATCGTCACTAAAAATGAGATTTCAATCGAAACGATCTCAGGTCAACCAGTTGAACGAACTTCTTTTGAAGCACAAATTGATGCAGCTGATATTGAAAAGGGCACTTATCCTTACTACATGTTGAAAGAAATCGATGAACAACCGATCGTTATGCGAAAGATTGCCCAAACTTACGTGAACCATGAGAATGAAGTACTGATGGACAAACAACTTTTAGAAACAGCTAAAAACAGTGACCGTATCTACATTGTTGCTTGTGGAACGAGTTACCATGCTGGCTTAGTTGGAAAACCTATTTTAGAACAATTAACCCGTATTCCTGTGGAAGTCCACCTTGCAAGTGAATTTGGTTATAATTTGCCTTTACTTTCAGAGAAACCATTTTTTATTTTCTTAAGCCAAAGTGGAGAAACAGCAGACAGTCGACAAGTACTCGTGAAAATGAATGAATTGAATTACCCATCATTGACGATCACTAATGTACCCGGCTCTACTTTATCAAGGGAAGCTTCTTACACTCTTTTACTACATGCTGGACCTGAAATCGCCGTGGCTTCAACAAAAGCTTATACTGCTCAAATCGCTGTTTTAGCTGCACTTGCTAAAGGAATTGGTCATGAAAAAAATCTTTCTTCAGCTAGAGAATTCGATCTAACGCACGAGCTTAGTATCGTAGCGAATGGCATGGAAGAACTAATTTCTCAAAAGGACTACTTACAGGAGTTAGCATCTGACTATCTAATGGATGCAAGAAACGCTTTTTATATTGGACGTGGAACAGATTATGCTGTCTCTTTAGAGGCTGCATTGAAGTTAAAAGAAATCAGTTATATCCAAGCAGAAGGTTTCGCAGCTGGGGAATTAAAACATGGTACGATCGCGCTGATTGAAACGAACACACCGGTTATCGGGATGATCAGCGAAGAGATAACAGGTGCACACACGAGAGGAAATCTAAAAGAAGTGGAAAGTCGTGGAGCAAAAACTTTGGTTATGGCTACAAAAGGCTTAGATCGACCAGGTGACCAATTAGTATTGCCTGTTGTTCATCCTTTACTCACTTCATTAATCACAGTGATTCCTACACAATTGATTGCCTACTATGCGACCTTGCTAAGAGGTCTTGATGTTGATAAACCGAGAAATTTGGCAAAATCAGTGACCGTTGAATAGGAAAAAGGTTAAAAAAATATAGCATGTATCACCATGAAAAAAGCCAAAAAACAATGAAATTTAGTTTTCATTGCCTTTTTGGCTTTTTTGTGTAGTCATCAATCAGTTCGAAAATGACTTTTTATTGTTTTAACCTATTTTGCATCGAGTCCCCCATCTAAAGGAGCTAAGCATTAGTTCCGGGCTGTTTTGCTTGATGGCTCTTTTTTTGTCTCCTGTAAGATAACAGGATTGTTACACTCATTATGGTTAGCCCCAGTAGTTGTAGCAATGGACTAACTTTATTACCCGTAGCTGGTAACTGTTTACTCACCTTTTTAGCAGTATTCTTATTCACTTTTGCTTCCACTTTTCCTTTATTAATCGCTCCATTATTTTTTGTTTCGGTTTCTTTTGCCACAGGTGGTTTTTCCGTTGATTCTTTTTCTATCTCTTCCTCTAAAGGAGGAACCGTCTCATGTTTTTTGCTTGTCTGCACAATGATTTTATTACTTTCTTCCGAGAGATCCCCTTCTTTGTTTTTCGATTTAACTACATAAGAATATTTCGTATTTTCCTGTAAATCTTTATCAGTATATAGTGAGGTTTCCCCCGCTACTTCTCCTACCAATACATTGTTTCGGTAAACTTGATAGCTCATGATTTCCTTCGATTCATTAGGTGCGTCCCACATTAAAGCCACTTCATGTTCTGTGACACGGGCTGATCTCAGTTTAGTAGGGGGCAACGGGCGACTCACCTCAATTGTCATTTTCGTTCTTGATTTCACTGCACTACTCGCTTCTGATAGATTACCAGCTTGATCAACCGCTCTGATTTTATAGGTATAAGTGGTAGCCTCCATCAAGCCTGTATCTATGTAGGATAATTCCGTACCAGACAGTGTTTGGATTAACTGATCATCTCGATAGACGTGATAACCAGTGACACCCACATCATCGATTGCTGCTTCCCACGACAAGCTGACACTGTTAGTTGTTACATCATCGATTCGTAAATTCAAAGGGGGCGTAGGAGGAGTCAGATCTTCTGCTGATTTTGTCCTAGCCGTTACCGCATTACTTGCTTCTGATAGATTCCCTGATGGATCAACAGCTTGACTATATAGGTATAGGTGGTATCTTCCATCAACCCTGTATCTATGTAGGTTAAGTCCGTACCAGTTAGCGTTTGAACCAACTGATCATCTCGATAAACGTTATAACTAGCTACATCAACATTATCGATTGCTTCTTGCCATGATAAGCTGACACTGTTAGTTGTTACATCATCGATTCGCAAGTTCAAAGGAGCTGCAGGAGGAAGAATTTCTTCTGTTGGTTTTGTCCTAGCCGTTACTGTATTACTCATTTCTGATATGTTTCCTGCCTGATCAACTGCTCTTACTTGATATGTATACATCGTATCTTCCATTAATCCTATATCCGTGTATGCTACTTCCTCCGCACCAATAACCCCTTGAATTAACTGATTGTCTCGATAAATGATATAACCGATTACGTCAATGCTATCTGTCGCTGATTCCCACGATAAGCTGACACTATCAGTTGTTACACTAGTGACTTTTAAATTCAAAGGCACTGCAGGTGGGCTGCTACTCGCCAGTTTTGTCCTAGCCGTCACTGCATTACTCGCTACTGATACATTCCCCGCTTGATCAACTGCTCTCACTTCATACGTATAGGTAGTATCTTCCGTTAATCCATTGTCGGTATAGGCGAGGTCTGCACCGGTTACTGTTTGAATCAGTTGGTTGTCTCGATAAACCAAATAACCCATTACGCCTACGTTGTCTGTTGCAGCTTCCCAAGACAAGCTAACACTATCACTTGAAACGTCGTTGACTTTCAGATTTTTAGGATTGGTAGGAGCTTCCAAATCTAATGCAGTGGCTTGAACGTTATCAAAATATGCTGTCCCGTTTCCACTAGACGCAAAACGGATAATATATGTATTTTCACCTTCCGGAGTCGTAAAGCTAAATTCATGTTGTTTCCAAGCATCATTATAATGTCTCTCATCCTTCAACGAAATAAACCCTTCCCCATGATTAAGCGTGCCAAATTCCACAATTGCTGGAAACGAAGGGTCTCCAATCACATAATAAGTGAATTGATAGGTCGTTTTCGGTTTTAACTGAACATATTGCAGGATATTCTCTCCATTTGATGCCATTACATAATGATTGCCACTTTCATCTGTCACAAGTGCAGGATTGTTACTTCCAGGATTGGAAACGATCCAGTGATTCAACCCATCATTAAATTCACCATTTTTTATAATCACCTCTTCTGCTAGTTGATAAGAGGGTGCATAAGATGGATCAACCGCTACTACAATGACCGGTTTTACAAATAGAAAAACAATCATCATCAATCGAATCAGTTTTTTGAAAATTTTCATATTTACCTCCTCTAAATTAGTTGTTTCGCAAGTTAGTTTAATCTATTCAGAGATAAAAAAAGCCCTTTTTTTTCGTATAATTAGAAATTAAAGTTCTATCATAACAACTTTTAACGGAGAATATTCTAAACCCAACGCTAATTTTATACAAAAAAGTAGTTATCTTGGAACAATCATTTGACAGCAACCCAAATTTGTTTTCCTACAGACAAAAAAACTGTTATTCACAAAAACAAGAAAACATTTTTGTAAATAACAGTCGATTACTATTAAAATGAGAAAAATTTTAGTTCTTATTCTTCAAGTCCGATCTCTTCTCGAACAACTGCAGCAATCTTATCCACGTAATATGCTACTTTTTCATCCGTTGGCGCTTCAGCCATGACACGTAATAATGGTTCAGTTCCAGAAGGACGAACTAAAATTCTTCCTTCACCAGCCATCTCAGCCTCAGTTTCTTCAATCACTTTTTTGATCGCTGGAACTTCCATTGCACCATTTTTGTTGCTTACTCGGATATTTACTAATTTTTGTGGGTAGATCGTCACTTCGCTCGCTAACTCGGATAATTTCTTCCCAGTTTGCTTCATGATATTCAGTAATTGGATTCCTGATAGCATTCCATCACCTGTAGTATTAAAGTCAAGGAAGACCATATGACCAGATTGTTCTCCACCAAAATTATAATCATTTTTTCGCATTTCTTCTACAACATAGCGGTCACCAACCTGAGTAACTACGTCCTTCAAGCCAATTTCTTCCACCGCTTTATGGAATCCTAAATTACTCATGACCGTTGTAACGATCGTATCTTTTTTCAAACGATTTTTCTTTGAAAGGTATTTCGCACAAATGAACATGATTTTATCACCATCAACGATGTTCCCAAGTTCATCCACTGCAATAATTCGATCCCCATCACCATCAAATGCTAAACCGGCATCGGCGCCTTTTTCAACAACCATTTCAGCTAACTTTTCAGGGTGTGTTGAACCAACACCATCGTTAATATTTAAGCCATTAGGGCTGGTACCCATCGTATAAAAATCTGTTTCTAAGTCTGCGAATAAACGGTTGACAGAAGTTGCTGTCGCCCCATTTGCCGCATCGACACAAACGGTTAGGCCTGATAGATCCCCATTGATCGTTTGCACTAAGAATTGAGAATATTTTAATAAGCCTTCTGGAAATTCTTCTACTGTTCCTAATCCCTCTGCTGAAGGACGTGGCAATTCGTCCACTTCGGCATCAAGCAATGCTTCAATTTCTAATTCTTGTTCATCCACTAATTTAAACCCATCAGCACCAAAAAATTTGATTCCATTATCTTGTGCAGGATTATGTGAAGCAGAAATCATCACGCCGGCATTGGCTTTTTGCAATCTTGTTAAATAAGCAACTCCTGGTGTGGAAATGACGCCAAGTTGAAATACTTCAATACCAACTGATAACAAACCAGAAATTAAGGCTTCTTCTAGCATTTGCCCAGAGATTCTGGTATCACGCCCAACTAAAACCCGTGGACGTTTCCCTTCTGTTTCATGTTGGCTTAATACATATCCGCCACATCTACCTAACTTAAACGCTAATTCTGGTGTCAATTCTTTATTGGCTTCGCCACGGACACCATCCGTTCCAAAATATTTACCCATAATTGTAAATTTGCTCCTTTAACTTAATTTTCCGAAGAATACGTTTGACTCTCTTGTGTACTTTGCATAGTGGATTCACTCGAATCTGTACTTTCAGAAGTTTGCTTGCTTTCTGTCTGGACACTAGAAAGTGACGTGCTCGATGTAGTCGACTTTGTCGTTGACGTTGTTGAGTCATTCCTTTTAGTCGAACTTTGATTTTTATCGACTGAAGAATCACTAGTTGTCGATTCCAGCACTGGTGTTATCTCAACTTTAACCGATTTAGGCGAGACGCTCATTCCTTGTTCAATAGGAATCTGAATCGTCCTAGTCGTTCGATGAGTAATTCCTGATATGTCGATAGGCACAGCGATACTATCCCCTATTTGAGCAAGTTGTTCCGTCGTCCCTGTGACTTCAGCCTCTAATTCGGAAAACTTGAAATTATAGTTCTTAATTCCTTCGCCTTTTGTCCCTTGTTGAATACCATATAGGCTAACCGTTTTTTTCGGTTTGATTGCATCTGACGTGACGTTGACTTGCACTGGATCAGAAACAATACTCAACGGCTCACCAGCTGAATTTAACGCTTGTACAGATACATTACTATTCACACCATCGTCCGTTATCATTGACGGGTTGACTTTTGCAACCACTTGATGAATTTCCGCTAAAGTCTTATCTCCAGTGGTGATCGTGACCTTCGTCGGATCGACGGTTGTTTCAGTTAAATTATAACCAGAAGGCGTCGTCTCTGTTGGCAGAATAGCCTTAACTTCAAAGTCTTTGGTCACTTTCTTTTCAATTGTAACCGTGATCGTTTCCGGTTGCAACTTAGCGGTGACAGCGCTGCTTAGATTTTTGATTTTCAATGGCACTTCGTGGGTTCCTTCACCTAGATGTGCTAAGTCTGCGGTGACCCTAAAGGTACGGGTGTCTTCATTTGCCTCAGCCATCAACTGGATACGATTCGCACTAGCCAATTTGACAGTAGTAGTGTTTTCGTAACCATGGATATAATACTTATCGGTATCATATAAAAGTTGGATCGAAACATCAGAAGCTGTCTGCGAATAGGACTCGTTTCCAGATAATGTGTTTTGCATCGTTTGACCATTCGCATTGAAATAAAGAATGATACTAAACAATAACGCAACAAACCCATACAGAATACTCGTACGCTTTTCTTTTGAGATCATTTCCGATCCCCTCCCTTAGTCATTGCGTCCAAGAAAGATTGAAGCCCATTCTTTTTGTTTTTATTTTTTTCTTCTACAATTAGTTGTTTTCGTAAGATCGATAAATACTCTTCTTGCGATAACCCTGGTATCAATTGATTGTCTAAAGTGATACTTACATCTCCTGTTTCTTCCGAGACCACGATAGTTATTGCATCGCTGACCTCACTAATACCGACAGCAGCTCGGTGACGTGTTCCAAATTCTTTTGGAATCAACATACTTTCTGATAAAGGTAAATAGGCACTGGCAACTGCAATTTTTCCATTTTTGACAATAACTGCCCCGTCATGCAGCGGCGTATTGGGGATAAAGATATTAATGAGTAACTCACCAGTAATATCTGCATCCAATGCGATGCCTGTCTCAATATACTCATCTAAACCAGTATGACGCTCGATCGTAATCAGAGCACCAATCTTACGTTTCGACATATATTGAATAGCTTTATCAAAGGATAGGATCATCTTCTCGTCTTCTTGCTGTTCGCTTTTCGTTTGTTTGAATAACGAACTTCTTCCCAGATGTTCTAACCCACGACGAATCTCTGGTTGGAAGATGACGATTGCTGCAATCACACCATAAGTTATGACTTGGTTCATCAGCCATGACAGCGTGTGTAGCCCAATCAACTCAGCCGCAATTCGAATCACGATAAAGATGGCAACGCCTTTGAGCAATTGGATCGCTTTAGTCCCTCTTAGTAGCTGGATCAGTTTGTAAACCAAATACCATACGACTAAAATATCCAGTATGTTTACCAAAAAATTCAGAGAAAATAAGTCACCGGAAAACATTTGTTGCCAATACTCTAAATTAAAAAGTTCCCCGATTTGAAATGACATAAAAAGCCTCTCTTCTCTTTTGAGATTTCCCTTTAAGTATATCATATGTTTGGAAATATGAGACGATTCTGCCTATTTTTTTCAAGAAAATTACATAAATTATTCGATCGATTTTTCCGTCCTTTAAATTGTTTGCTTATCATTCACTAAATGAGATAGTTGGACCACTGAACGAAACCTCAAAACATCATTTTCGACGAGCTGCACGTTCTGCTCTTTTAGCAGCTCTTCTGGCTGCTGCTTCATCATCGATCTTACGTTCTTTTTTTCTCTTTTTCGTTTCGACTTCCTCTTCTTTTACAATCGGATCAGACGGTTCTAGTTTTTCTTTAATTTTATCAAGCTGTCCAGTGAGTGAAGCATAATTGTAAAAACGAGTTTTTGCATCTAGAACCGTTTTTTCAAACAATTTTTCAGCTAATTGAGGGTTGGCACTTTCTAGTGAAGAAAACCGGACTTGCTTACGCATAAAATCGCCCATTGTTGAAAAGTCTGGTTTTTTGTAATCCAAAATCATCGGAACCTTCCCTTTTTCAATTAAACTTGGATTATAACGATAGAGGGACCAATAGCCTGATGAAACAGCTTCTTTGGCTTCTTTAATCGATTCTTTCATGCCACCCAACAGACCATGGGTGATACAAGGCGTATACGCAATGATTAGTGATGGCCCTGGGTATTTCTCTGCTTCTTCAAACGCCTTGATTGTTTGCATTTGATTGGCACCAGAAGCAATTTGAGCGACATAGACGTTCCCATAAGTCATTGCCATCATTCCTAAATCTTTCTTCGACGCATATTTCCCACTTGCGGAGAATTTTGCAATAGCTGACGTTGGCGTTGCTTTAGAGGTTTGCCCCCCAGTATTAGAATAAACTTCATTATCCAATACTAGGATATTCACATCTGCCCCACTAGCCAATACATGATCGATACCACCAAAGCCAATATCATAAGCCCAACCATCTCCGCCAATAATCCATTGACTGTTTTTGACAAAAATATCTTTGTGCTCAAGAATGGATTCCAATTCTGGGACTTGCTGTACTTCCGCTACCATCGCAGCCTGAAGTTTAGCTGCTCGTTGTTGTGTTCCTTCGCTATCGAATAAATGGTTGAGCCAGTCCTCCATCAACAGTCGAAGCGCACTCGATACTTTTGGCATGATTTCACGAACAGATTGCGCTAAAGCTTCACGACGGGTTTGAGCAGCTAGTAACATACCATAGCCAAATTCAGCATTATCTTCTAATAAGGAATTAGACCAAGCTGGACCTTGCCCACAAGCATTTGTTGTGAACGGTGATGCTGGCGAAGCTCCTCCCCATATTGAAGAACAGCCGGTTGCATTAGCGATCATCATTCGGTCTCCGAACATTTGGGTCAAAAGTTTCACATATGGCGTTTCACCGCAACCCGAGCAAGCACCTGAAAATTCAAGCAACGGTTGGTTAAATTGGGTAGCCATTACCGTATTTTTTCCTTTCATAGGGTTTTCTTTCTGTCTCAATGTCATTGCAAACGCCCAATTGACCGCTTGTTCTTTTTGTTCCTCGTAAGGTTTCATCACTAACGCTTTTCCTTTGGCTGGACAAGCCTCCACACATAATCCACATCCTGTACAGTCCTCCACGGAAACTTGGATACGATATTTTAACCCGTCAGGTCCTCTCATATCACGAACGATAAATCCTTCAGGCGCTTCAGTCAGCTCTTCTTCATCAGCTAAGAATGGGCGGATGGCTGCGTGCGGACATACAAATGCGCACTCATTGCACATCGTACAACGGTCACTGATCCATTCAGGGACTTCTAGGGCTACACCTCGTTTTTCCAGCGCTGCTGTTCCTAATGGCATCTCGCCAGTTGTCATCTGGTTGGCTACTAAAGTACCTACTGACAGTTGATTTCCTTCTTGAGCATTGATTGGCGTAAAAATCTCTTTTACGTAACGTGATGTTGTCTCTTCTTTTTTGCTAGGTAGTTCTAATGATTGCCAATGTTTGGGGATTTCAACTCTATGGAGAAGTTCAAGGGTATGATCAATCGCTTGGTTATTTTTTTCTACGATTTTCATTGATTTATGACCATAGCTTTTAAGCACTTCTTCTTTCAAGAGCGGAATCACTTCTTCAATAGGAATAATGTTTGCTAATTTGAAAAAAGCCGTTTGCATGGCAGTGTTAATACGACGACCTAATCCAACTTCTTGAGCAATTTTCATCGCATTGATCGTATAAAATTGAATCTCATTTTCTGCCAAATATTTTTTTAGACGAATAGGCAGATGCGTTTCTAACTGCTCATCTGTCCATAAAGTATTCAATAAAAATGTGCCACCTTTTTTCAACCCTTTAACTAAATCATAGCTGTGCAAGTAAGCAGGCGTATGACAAGCGACAAAATCAGCATGTTCAACTAAATAAGTAGAACGAATTGGCGTGTTTCCAAAACGGAGATGGGAAATCGTCAATCCACCTGATTTTTTTGAATCATAGTAAAAATAGCCTTGGGCGTATTTGTCTGTATGATCGCCAATGATTTTAATAGCAGATTTATTTGCACCGACTGTCCCGTCAGAACCAAAACCCCAAAACTTAGCTTGATAAGTTTCAGCATCCGTTAAATCCAATGTTGGTCTTGGTGCCAAAGAATGATAGGTAACATCATCCACTATCCCGATTGTAAATCGTTTTTTCATTTGTTCATCTTTTTGCAACTCGTCAAAAACGCTGATGATTTGATCTGGTGTCACATCTTTTGATCCTAATCCATACCGCCCCCCAATTATTTTAGGACAGATTGTTGCATCATAAAGTGCACTTTGAACATCTAGCAGTAATGGTTCCCCACCAGCTCCTGGTTCTTTGCTTCGATCTAATACGGCAATTGACTGTGTAGTTTTAGGAAGTTTTTGCAACAATGTTTCAATTGGGAATGGGCGATAAAGATGGATATTCAAGAAACCGACTTTACGGCCATTTTTATTCAAATAATCGACTGTCTGCTCAATCGTTTGCGCTACCGACCCCATCGAAATGATGACTTCTGTCGCGTCGGCAGCACCATGATAAGTGACTAAATCATAGGAAGTTCCACGTAATTCATTGATTGCTTGCATGTATTTTTGTACGATGCGAGGTAATTGTTCGTAATACGAATTGATCGTTTCTCTTTGCTGAAAATGAATATCTGGATTTTGATTCGTTCCACTAACAGTTGGGTGGTTAGGGTTCATCGCTCTGTTTCTAAACGCAGCAAGTTTCTCTTGATTGATTAACGATGCTAACTCGTCATATTCTAGTACTTCAATTTTTTGGATTTCATGGCTCGTACGAAAACCATCAAAAAAATTCAAGAATGGCAGCTCTGCTTCAATCGAAGCCAAATGTGCTACGGGTGCTAAGTCCATAACTTCTTGCACACTGCTTTCTGCAAGCATCGCAAATCCAGTCGATCGAGCAGCCATGACATCCCCATGATCCCCAAAGATATTTAACGCATTCGTCGTGACTGCACGACTTGCGACATGAAATACGCTTGGTAGTAATTCACCAGCGATTTTATACATATTGGGTATCATCAACAACAATCCTTGAGAAGCTGTATAAGTCGTTGTCAGCGCTCCTGTTTTGAGCGAACCATGCACAACACCAGCCGCTCCTGCTTCAGATTGCATTTCAACCACTTTAACTGGTTGTCCAAAAAGATTTTTCTTCCCACTAGCAGACCATTGATCCACTAATTCTGCCATCGTTGAGCTGGGCGTAATGGGATAGATTGCAGCTAATTCTGTAAAAGCATAAGAAATATAAGCGGCAGCTGTATTTCCGTCCATTGTTTTCATTTTTCGCATTTGTCATCATCCTTGTTCAAATTCTCTCAAATATCCCACCTATTATAACGCAAAAGCTCCTGAAAACCTACCTATTCTGTAAAAGTACTCACATGAGAAGATACATGCTTTATTAAACAAAAAACTAGTCTTTTTCCTGAAAAATGCTTAAAATGAATCTAAGAGGTGATTATACATGGATATATCTATCATTAAAGCAGATAAAACAAATACCGAAACTGGCATTCATTATGGAAACTTAGATGCTCCTAAGAAAATGGCTGAGTTTATCAATCTGGCTTGCCCTTATTGCCGTCAATGGTTCAACGAATCTTATGAATTACTCGAAGAAGCTGTAAGTAAAGGTCGTTTGCAACGGGTGATCAAACTTTTTGATAAAGAAAAAGAAAGTTTGCAACGTGGGAATGTGATGCATCATCATATTGATACATCAGACGGTCAAGTAGCTTTACGAGAAATCAAAAAAGTATTTGATTCGCAGGATGATTGGAAAAATCTTAGTCTAGCAGAAGTAGCAGATTATGCTCAAAATAAGTTAGGTCTAACTTACCAAGAAGAATCTCCTGCCTCTCAAGCAATTATAGCTGAGGCGAATGCTGCCAATATCCGTTTTGTTCCAACTGTTATTTTGGAAGATCATATTTTTGATGAATCGATCAAAAAAGAAGAGCTAATTGACTACATGAACGAGTAATAATCCTGACTATCACATGTACTTGTAATCATTATTGATCAGGATTGACACTATCGTTCCGACCCTAACAAGACCCAAGAACCCTAAAAATAGCCTAGCCTATTTTTAAGGTCCTTGGGTCATTTTTGATTGAGCGACTATCCAGATCTTAATTTAGAAAAAGATAAAAAAACGGATTGATACACCATCTATCCTAAGACCTTTCGTTGACAAAGCTTCGTAAACTAGCTTGGACACGTGGGTTATTTAGATGCTGTTGCCGTTTCTGTTCGATGACATTTTGCACTTTTTCAACGGCACGAGTTGTAGTCGATGAAAAACTTTTTGGCTGTGACAATATGGGTGAGTCTACCCGTGCTTTTTTCAGACTTAGGCCCATGGCGCTAGGATCCGATTCTGAATTTCTTCTCTTCCTCTCTCCTTCTGATTTCATTTCTTGACTCTTTTCATATTTTCCTTTCACTTGGTCTGAGCTATTTGATCTAAGCTCGATTTGATGAAAACGTTTGGTCAATTCATCCATAGATATTGGTTGTAGTGGTTGGTGACTCGTGCTTTGGTACAACGGATTGTTTTTAACTAGAGATAACACTTCATCTTTATGGATAAACCGCAGTTTTCCATCGGAATTAGGAACGGAATAAAAAGAAAATTCTGTCGCAATCTCGTTAACTGTCCTCCCTTTCTTTTCTTCATTTCGGATGTAATCACATATTATTTCTTGGACCTCTTCTGGTGATAAATTATATTGATATGAAATTACTCCTATATTTTGATTCTCCTTATACTCACTAACAATGATTTCACGCAATGGATCTATTCTATTCGATTTAGTGTAGATTTGATGAAACTGGTTTGTTGATTCAGCCATAGATATTGGTTTTGGTGGTTGGATCGTGCCTTCTTGTATCAGATTTTTCTTAACTTCAAAGACCTTTCCAGATTGATGGATAAATAACACTTGTCCATCGCCTGTATGAATGGTAGAAAAATATAACTCTGCCGCAACCTCATTAATCCGTCTCCCCTTCTTTCCTTTATTTACTATGTATTCGCTTATTATATTTTGTACCACTTCTAGCGGTACATTATATTTAGCTGAAATCATTTTTATATTTTTTTTCTTTTTATACTCACTAATAATAGATTTACTCAATAGATCTAAGCTATTTGGTTCAGGGTCGGTTTGATGAAACTGGTTTGTTGATTCAGCTATAGATATTGGTTTTGGTGGTTGGATCGTGCCTTCTTGTATCAGATTTTTCTTAACTTCAGAGATTGCTTTCTCAATGATAGGTGGTTCTGGGGTGTTTAATTCTGGTTGAGATTCGTTCTGAATTTTATTCACTATCTCTTGAACGGCTTCTTCGTTTATCTTTAGCGTACATGCAATTTCATTAATGGATACATTTTTTTCAATTGCTCCCTCTACATATATCTTATAAATTTGAGCCAACGTGCAGCCATTTCTTTCCGCAAATCCTTGAATTTTTTGGTTCTTTAATATATTGTTTTTAATATACTGATATGGAAATGTTTTTATTTCAGTTTGAGTTAAACAAAGCTGGTTACTTATTTCTTGTCTAGATATTCCCCTAATTGAATGATCTATAATAAATTTAGCCATTCGATGTTTCACCATTCTCGGAGTCCAGTCCAATTCGGTTGCAATATCACCAATTTTTATCCCTTTTCTTAGTTTCTTGACAAGCGCTTCGAAGCTTAGTTGTTCAAGTACCCTTTCTGGTTGTGTTTTTAATAATAAGGTATTTGTGTTTTTACTTTCTCCCTCTAACTTATTATTTTTTTCAACTTTTTTGAAAGTCTCAAGTATCCTCGGATATCCATCTAAACTCACAGGTAATATAATATTTAATTCTTCCCGTGTATATCCTTGATGAATCTTTTTTATTGCATAATCCTCTATTATCGTTTTAGTTTTTTCTACCGAAATATTCAAGCTTTCAGAGATATTCTTTATGTTTTTCTTTATTTTTAGCTTGTGAACGACCAATTTTTCCATCACATAATCTTCTGAACAACCAATATTCTCAGCAATGAGAGGGATATCACTATGCCTTTTAAAACTATTTTGGATAAATGCATGTTTTTTGTCCATTATACTAATTGAACTTTTATGTAGTCTTTCAGCTATCTGAAGTACCGAAAAACCTTGGTATATGCTACGTGCGATTTCTAAATTAAGTATCCTATAAGCATTTGGTCTACTAATCTTTAGTTGCTCGATAAGTTCTTCATGACTTATTTTATTTTCAAGTCCTTGAATGAACTCTACTCGTATTTTCTTCATTTCCTCCTTATTGTGGCGTTTTAGAAACGCTAATTTTTTTGAACTATCTTTATTGGGGCGCATCTTATGAATGGATTTTTTCATTTCAAGTGCGCCTTCGATATACATTAATTGAATCTGATCGAACGTAGAACTGTTTAACCAAGCAATATGTTGCATTGTATTAGCCTTTAACTCTACTGTAAGATAGTTGTATACATTTTTTTTCATTTGAGCTGTTGTTAACCAAAGATAGGTAGAAATGTGTTGTTTAGGGGTTCCCTTACTCGATTCACTGATAATAAATTGCGCTATTATCATTCGAATTGTTTTATGACTTCTATTCAACTCTTGTGCAATTTCCTCAATATTTTTACCTTTCTTTCTTTGGATAGCAATATAATTAATTAGATATTTATTTAATTCACTTGATGTTATTTCTTCTAACTTGTCTTTTCTATTTTCTTTGTAAAAATTAATTATTTCATTTTGTCTCCTACTTTCTACTCCTTTTTCTCCTGATTCGTTTTCCTTTTTAACTTCAAGGTAGATATTATAGACTCTTGGATTCTCAGCCAAATTAAGATGCAACATTTTATGCAATTCTTCCAGTGTGTATCCTTCCTCACAGATTTTTCGTATTGCACAATTTTCTATTATCTTTTTAGTTTCTCCTAATGAAATAGAAACACTCTTAGTAATATCCTCGATATTTTCCATTTTTTTCAGCTTTTGAATAATTATTTTTTCAAGAACATACGCCTTCGTGCCACCTATCTGCTGAGAAATGGAGTCAATCCTAGAGGAAGGTGGAATCTCAGAAATGGAATTATTACTTGAGGAATCCGAAAAACGTCTTAGAATATAGTTGTGTTTGTTTCTGTGAATTTCCTCAATGGGCTTGTGAAATCGTTCAGCTATTTCAAGTTCCGTAAATCCTTGACTTAGTTTACATGCGATTTCAAGCAATTTGATTTCAACCACTATTTTACGGTATATCTTCAAGCTATCTGCAATTTCTTCATCTGTTTTTCCTTGTTCATAACCTTGAACAACCTTGGCTCTCAGTATTTTATTCAGATATTTCATGATACTATTCTCCTTTGTTTTTAGTAGCAATAACCGTTATCAATGGGACTTGCTACTTACTTTTTAACATATTAAAGGACACTGATTAGAACTTTTTTTGGAAATATAATAAAAAAAGATTCTGAGACAAATACTTGTCCCAAAATCTTCATTAATTAAAAAATTAAAAATTTTTTCACTTAACTTGCTTCTTCGCGCAACTTTTCTGCAAATTCATTAATCTTTCTGATTCGATGATTGATTCCGGATTTAGAGATCGCTCCTGATGGAATCATTTCTCCTAGCTCTTTTAAACTGACTTCTGGGTGCTTTAATCTCAATTCTGCAATTTCTTGCAATTTTTCTGGTAGTGCAGTTAATCCAACTCTACTTTCAATCAATTCAATATTTTCGATTTGTTTTGCTGCAGCATCAATCGTTTTATTCAGATTGGCTGTCTCACAATTGACAAGTCGGTTGACTGAGTTTCGCATATCACGTACGATACGGACATCTTCAAAGCGCAACATCGAATTCGTCGCACCAATTAAGGTTAAAAAGTCAGCAATTTTCTCTGCGCCTTTTAAGTATGAAATATAGCCGTTTCGACGTTCCAATGTTCGAGCATGAAGACCATAATAATTTAACATATCACAAATGTCTTGATTATGTTGTTCATAAATGGAGAAAATTTCTAAATGGTAACGACTAGTTTCAGGGTTATTGACTGAACCAGACGCCATGAATGCTCCTCTTAGATAGGATCGCATTTTTTGTGCATTTCCTAAAATTTCATCAGATACATGCCCATTGAACATCATTCCGTCCATGATATCTAGATCCATCAGTACATTTTTCGTTCCTTGTTTCAAACGAACGATATAGACATTATTCTTTTTCAATTTCATTTTTTTTCGAACGAGTAACTCGCTTCGGACATTATAATGATCTTTTAAAAGAGAATAGATCCGTCTGGCGATAGCTGCATTTTCTGTTTGAACGTTTAAGATAAATTGTTGATTTACAATCCCTAAAGATCCATTCATTCGCAAAAGTGCAGCTAATTCCGCCTTTGCATGTTCGCGGTGAACTTCAAGTCCAGTAAGTTCTTTTTTGACATCTGCCGCAAATGACACCCTATTCTCCTCCTTTCTTTTAGTAACCTACCGTTTAATATTTGGAACCAAAAACCAAACGAAATAGCTCTTCCACAACTTTTTCACCATCATGGAAGACACCTCCATTTTTTAATTCTAAAAAGTCAGTCGAAATCACTCGACAACCTTCATTCCGTAATCCATGAAAATCATGGGTTACTTGTACGAGGTATTCATCGTAAATTTCAGGATCCATATAACCTGCTGGTACTTTTTCTGTGTTAACTAAAACAGTATCAATAAATGGTCGTTTCAAATGTTCATGCAACACCCGAATATGATCAGCATCTGTAAAATGTTCTGTTTCACCTTTTTGTGTCATGATATTACAAATATACACCACTTCGGCTTCTGTTTTAGCTACTGCTTCTCCAATTTCTTGGATGACCAAATTAGGTAAAATGCTAGTAAACAAACTACCCGGTCCTAAAACGACCATATCTGCCTCCATAATGGCAGAAACAACTTTTCGTGCTGGTTTGGCTTCGCTATCATCCGTGGTATTTCGCACATAGACATGATCAATCGTTTTTCGATCGACCGCAATTTTTGATTCCCCCACCGCAGTAGTACCATCTTTAAAAACTGCATGGAGTGTTAATGGTGTTTCAGAAGAAGGATAGATATGACCGTCCACATGCATCATCTTAGATAGGAGTTGTACTGCTTCGTATGTACTTCCTCTCATTTCTGCGACAGCGGCAATGATCAAATTACCGATCGTATGATTGGCTAAAAATTGATCTTCTTTTTTAAAACGATACTGAAAGATATCTTCATAAAATTGTGGCATATCCGACAATGAAACCAACACATTCCTCAAATCGCCAGGGGGCGCCATCGCAATTGATTCTCTGATTGCACCGCTACTGCCCCCGTCATCTGCGACAGTTACGATTGCTGTAATATCAGCCCCTTGGTTACGCAAGCTTTTTAAAATAACCGGTAAGCCTGTGCCACCCCCAACGACAACGATTTTGGGCTTTCTTATACGGTAAGTTTTCATCTTCACGAGCGATTCACCGTCTCTTTCCGTTTATCTTTGTCACGGTGAGTCACATTGACTTTATAATTTTCTTTCAAAGCACCTGATAAACGTTCTGTTAACGCAACTGAACGGTGTTGCCCTCCGGTACAGCCAATAGCAATCGTCAAGCTGCTTTTACCTTCTTTGATATATCCTGGTAAAACCGTCTGTAATAAATCTAAAAACTTATTATAAAACAGCTCAGTTTCATCAAATGACATCACATAGTCATAAACTGGTTGATCTTTTCCTGTCAAAGGTCTTAATTCAGGAATATAGTGGGGATTTGGTAAAAAGCGTACATCCATCACGATATCTGAATCAATTGGCAAGCCATATTTGAATCCAAAGGAAACAAATTCGATTCGAAAGCCTTGATCGCCTTTGGTCTTAAACGTTTGATTGATTTTTTCCCTTAACTGACGTGGTGTTAAAGTCGTCGTGTCTATAATGACCGAGGCCTGCATCTTTAGATCATTCAATATCGCACGTTCTTTACGAATTCCTTCCGTGACTAAACCGTTCATTGCCATTGGATGGGTACGTCTTGTTTCCTTGTATCGTGCGACTAATTCTTCATCGGATGCATCTAAAAATAAAATCGACGTATCGATAAAATCCGTATTCTCAATTTCGACTAACATATTTTGGATTTCTTCAAAAAACGAGCGTGAACGCAAGTCTACCACTAATGCCATTTTCGTCACTTTACCCGATTCTTTGATCAATTCCCAAAACTTTGGAATTAGATTTGGTGGCATATTATCAATACAGAAATACCCCATATCTTCAAAACTTTGAATAGCGACCGTCTTCCCAGCGCCACTCATCCCTGTGATGATTACTAGTTGTAAATTATCAGCCATATCAAACGGCCCCCTCTCATATCTCTTCCTAAAATTATATCACTTCCGGGCGTATCATTACCAGTTAAACATTCTTAAAAATGAAGTTGTCGATAAAAATAGGGACAAATACCACTGTAGGTATCCGCCCCTAATCTTTGCTCATAAAAGTTTTCAACTTGATATGGTAGCTTGTCGGTGTTGTAAGGCACGGGCGATCGTTTGATCAGCTAAGATTGACTGTGCGTCAATGACGGGATATTCATTTTCCCCTACATACTCTTGCATCAACGATAATTCTGTACAGCCTAAAATAATTTTCTCGCAATCAAATCGCGCCACCGCTTCTGCCAAAATTTCGTAGTATAGTTCTTTGTTTAAATAATCTGATTCTTTGATATCATGATAAATCAAATGGTTGATTTTCGCCTGAAGTTGAGCATCAGGAATGACAGCCTCAAAGCCTAGCTGTCTCACTTCCTTTTCATAAATTCCAGCTTTCATGCTACCTTCCGTACCTAGGATGGCTACTTTACCAGTTGTATTTTGTCTGACAAGCTCATTTGCCGCTTCTCGTGGCATATGAAGAATCGGAATCTCAGTGGCTGCTTGAAGTTCATCAAAGAAATAATGAGCTGTATTACACGTTAAAACGATAAAATTTGGTTTGAGTAAATTTTGTTTTTCAACATCATCTAGTAGGTAAGGCATTGGACTTTCTTGTTCCCTATCTAAAATATAAGCCGTTCGATCAGGAACTGTCGCATGATTAAATAATACATAATTTAAATATTCCTGATCTTTTGAGGCTTTGGTTCGATGATTGATTAGACGGACAAAACTCTCTGTGGCCATCGTTCCCATTCCGCCCAAAATACTAAAAAAGTTTTCCATGAATCAACCTTCTTTCACATGAAAGTATTTTTTAAATCGAGGAATGTAATTTCTAAACATATACTTCATCAATAACCAGCGTTTGAGCGAACGATCTTTCTCATAAAAAACAGTCGTTCCATAACGATTTTCTTTAATCATTTTTTCTGCAACTTTTTTGTCTTCATTTGCTTTTGCATAAGTTAAAAAGACCTTGTTAGGTACACCCATCCATAATTTTGCTTGATCCGATTGGCTTGTCCCATAGGTAGTCCCTGTGAATGGAACTTCAAATACACGGTCTTCTGTCACAAATTTTGCTAAATTCAAGCCATTAAGAGTGACAAAGAAACTGCTTCTTCCCTGACGAAGGTTGATTTCAAAAAGTTTGTATTCACCATCTCTTGGATCGTATTTCATATCAAAATTCGCAAAACCAGTATAGGAAATATCTTCTAAAAATCGTTTAATCGTTTGATAGATCTTTTCATTATAATCTGGCATGATCACCACATAATTACCAATCGAAGCTGGTGTTGGATCTTCTAGTAATGGGTGACCTAAACACATCATTCTTACTTGATGGTTTTCATCGACATAAGCATTTAACACACGCATATTACTATCATCCCCAGGAATGAAATCTTGGACGATCATTTCACTTGTATAACCTGCTTCGTAAATACGACCTAAGATCAAGTCAAATTCTTCACGAT
Organism: Enterococcus sp. DIV1208; assembly: GCF_050530455.1. Lineage (NCBI taxonomy): Bacteria > Bacillati > Bacillota > Bacilli > Lactobacillales > Enterococcaceae > Enterococcus > Enterococcus sp. DIV1208. The sequence continues at coordinate 1,636,510 of NZ_CP172887.1, forward strand.
TATCGATAATAAAGGCTTTTTTTCGACCTTCAAATTGGACAGATAAGTATTCTACGCTGTTTGCCGGCTTTAATGCCACTGGAAAGTCAAATGGTAACTCTTGATTCAAATGCCCATCAACTAACATTTCTTTTCTAACAATCAACGTTTTGGGATAAGGTAACTGGTATTCCTCGCAAACTTCATAAAAACTAACCTTATTAATCAGACGTTTAAATAACGAATAATCGATGTAAGGACAAATAAAATACTTTGAGAGTTCTTCTTTATGCTGAGAAATCAGTTCTGCATAGCCATCTCCACATGCAATCAAGAGATACTTCTTCGTTTGATCTGAATATTTCTCTCTTGCTAAACGTAACATGGACTCAATAAAGACCGGATCTTTATCAAAACCAGGAATTACGTCTACTTTGACAATTTTGCTATAGCGAGTTGGTGCCAACTGATTTGATGCATACGCCTGGCAAACTTTGCCATACGCTTCATGAAATGAACGTGCCATTCCATAGACATTCATGTCGCTACCCAATAAAATAGGAATAAATTCTTCGTTTACATTACTGTTCATCATTATCTCTCACTTACTCATAATCTCTAGTTTTCTTTTTCAACTACACAAGGAATATCATACCATAAAGAAAAAAGCAATCAAAGGAATCTCCTCCGATTGCTCAATTCTTTTTTGAACGGATTGAACTTATAGGAAGTTTTTATCTATACCAATTAGTGTAGAAAGAACTACCATGTTTCGTATTTTAGTCTATACTAGTCAATAAAACAAGAATAGATACTTGATTTTAATTTTTTTTTAACTATCCAGTTGGTTTTCACCATTCATGATTTTTTTTAAGTATCGACCAGTATAACTCTCTTTCACCTCAATGATTTCTTCAGGTGTACCAGTGGCTAAAATCGTACCGCCACCTTCCCCGCCTTCTGGTCCAAGATCAATAATATGATCAGCGGTTTTAATAACATCAAGGTTATGCTCGATCACTAATACCGTATTCCCTGCATCTACTAAACGTTGCAAGACATCAAGTAGCCGGGCAATATCATCTGTATGCAAACCAGTCGTTGGTTCATCTAAAATATAAAAGTTCTTACCATTCGCTATTTTGTGTAATTCACTAGCGAGTTTCATCCGCTGTGCTTCCCCACCAGATAATGTTGTAGCTGGTTGCCCCATCGTAACGTAGCCTAGACCAACATCGACAATGGTTTGAAGTTTTCGATGAATCTTAGGGATTGGTTGGAAAAATTCAACGGCATCTTCAACCGTCATTTCTAAAATATCTGCAATACTTTTCCCTTTATAATGAACTTCTAGCGTTTCAGAATTATATCGCTTCCCATGACAAACTTCACAAGGAACGTAAACATCAGGTAGAAAGTGCATTTCAATCTTAATAATTCCATCGCCTCGGCAGGCTTCACAACGTCCACCTTTAACGTTGAAACTAAAACGGCCTTTTTTATACCCACGCATTTTAGCTTCATTTGTTTGTGCAAATAAATCTCTAATATCATCAAATACACTAGTATATGTCGCAGGATTGCTTCGTGGTGTGCGCCCAATCGGACTTTGATCGATATCAATGATTTTTTCAATACTTTCATAACCGGAAATTGATTTGAATTTACCAGGTTTTGCTGAATTACGATTGATTTTTTGTGCAAGAGCTCGTTTTAGGATACTATTGACCAATGTACTCTTACCTGAACCGGACACACCAGTCACCGCAACAAATTCACCTAAAGGAAATTCCACTGAAATATTTTTCAAATTATTTTCCGTTGCCCCAGTGATTTTGATAGCTTGTCCATTCCCTTTTCGGCGTTCAGTTGGAACTGGGATACTCTTTTTACCGGATAGATATTGTCCAGTTAAAGAATCTTCATCAGCAGCAACTTCTGCTGGCGTGCCAGCTGAAACGATTTCTCCTCCTTGATGCCCCGCACCAGGACCCACATCAATCAAATAATCTGCCGCACGCATCGTATCTTCATCATGCTCGACCACGACCAGGGTGTTCCCTAGATCACGCATTTTCTTCAATGAACCGATCAAACGGTCGTTATCTCTTTGATGGAGTCCGATAGAAGGCTCATCTAAAATATAAAGAACCCCTGAGAGATTCGAGCCAATTTGAGTGGCCAAACGGATCCGCTGTGCTTCTCCTCCTGAAAGAGTTCCTGATGCACGACTCAGCGTTAAATAATCGAGACCAACATTTTCTAAAAATGAAAGTCGATCATTCACTTCTTTTAAAATCGGTTTAGCTATTACTTTTTCTTGGTCTGAAAGGGTCAAATTTGAAAAGAAGTTGACCGCTTTTTGGATAGACAACTCGTTCGTTTGTCCAATATTCGTTCCATTGATTTGAACGGATAAAGCTTGAGGATTCAAACGATACCCATGACAAGTTTGGCAAGTCAATTCAGTCATATATTGTCTCATTTGCTCTCTTGTGAAATCACTGTTCGTATCATGGTACCGACGCTTAATGTTTTTCAATACCCCTTCAAAAGTTGTTTCAACATCACGAACACCACCGAAATCATTCTCATAGTGGAAATGGAACAGCTCGTCTGTCCCATTGAGCACGATTTCTTGATGTTCAAGTGGCAACTCTTCAAAAGGCGTCTCCATATCAATCCCATAACTTTCACAGGCTTGAGCTAGCATCTGAGGATAGTATTGTGAACTGATTGGATTCCAAGGGACGATCGCTCCTTGACTCAACGTCTTCGTACGATCAGGTATCACTAAATCTTGGTCCACTTCTAATTTGACACCAAGACCATCACAATCAGGACACGCACCAAATGGCGCATTGAAAGAAAACAGTCTTGGTTCCAATTCACCAACAGTAAAGCCACAATAAGGACAAGCGTAATGCTCGCTAAACAGCATTTCCTCTTCTCCGATGACATCAATCAAAACATAGCCTTCTGCTAAACGCAAGGCAGCTTCGATTGAATCAAACAAACGTGAACGGATTCCTTCTTTTATGATGACACGGTCTATGACAATTGCGATATCATGCTTTTTATTTTTTTCTAATTCTGGTACTTCACTTAAGTCATAGATTTCTCCATCCACTCGAACACGTACGTATCCTTCTTTTTGAATACGTTCAAAAACTTTTTTATGTTGGCCTTTTTTCTTGACAATGATCGGCGCAAGAACTTGAATTTTAGTTCGTTCAGGTAATTCTAAAACTTTATCAGCCATTTGATCAATAGATTGGCTGGTGATCTCAATGTGATCATTCGGACAGATAGGATGCCCCACACGTGCAAACAGCAATCGGAGATAATCATTGATTTCTGTGACAGTTCCTACTGTTGAACGAGGGTTTTTACTAGTTGTTTTTTGATCAATTGAAATTGCTGGACTTAGCCCATCAATACTATCAACATCCGGTTTATCCATTTGCCCTAAAAATTGCCGTGCATAAGCAGAAAGACTTTCGACATATCTTCTTTGTCCTTCTGCATATAATGTATCGAATGCTAACGAACTTTTCCCAGAACCAGATAATCCAGTGACCACCACAAATTTATCTCGCGGAATTGTCACATTGATGTTTTTTAAATTGTGGGCTCTTGCACCATGGATAATTATTTTATCATTTGCCATATAATCCCCCTACTCTGACGCCTTTAGTTCAAGAATCATATCCCGTACATTTGCGGCTGTCTCGAAATCTAATGCTTTAGCAGCATCTTTCATTTCTTTTTCTAATTTCATTAATAATGTAGCTTTTTCTTCTCTTGTCATTTCTTCATAGGATACTTGAACCGTTTCTTTTGCATCATCTTCGGATTCTTTCGTGATGGAAATCAAATCACGGATCTCTTTGATGATCGTTTTCGGCACGATACCATGCTCTTGATTATATTGTTCTTGGATACTACGTCGTCTAGAAGTTTCATCGATAGCCTTGCGCATCGAATCAGTCACTTTGTCCGCATACATAATCACTTTTCCTTCTGCATTCCGTGCTGCACGTCCAATCGTCTGTACTAAAGAACGTTCGCTCCGTAAAAAGCCTTCTTTATCTGCATCCAAAATCGCTACTAGCGAAACTTCCGGTACATCAAGTCCTTCACGTAACAAGTTGATTCCTACAAGTACATCGAATTCACCTAAACGAAGATCACGAATGATTTCGGTACGTTCTAATGTTTTGATATCACTATGCAGATATTTGACTTTGATTCCTAATTCTTTAAAATAATCAGTCAAATCTTCAGACATTTTCTTTGTCAATGTAGTTACAAACACGCGCTGATCTTTTTCAACTCGTTCATTGATTTCTCCTACCAGATCATCAATTTGCCCCATGATCGGCCGCACTTCGATGATTGGATCTAGTAGTCCAGTTGGTCGGATGATCTGTTGAATCACTGTATCCGTTTGTTCATACTCATATGGACCAGGCGTAGCAGATACATAAACGATTTGATTCACGTGCTTTTCAAACTCTTCTAATCGTAACGGACGATTGTCTAATGCCGATGGTAAACGAAAACCATAATCGACTAACATCTGTTTTCTTGCGCGGTCACCATTGTACATTCCCCGAATTTGCGGCATTGTCACATGCGATTCATCAATAATCATTAATGAATCTTCGGGAAAGAAATCAAGTAATGTGTATGGTGGCTCACCTTCTTTTCGACCATCCATGTGTCGCGAATAATTTTCGATTCCAGATGTATAACCCATCTCTAACATCATTTCAATATCATAGTTCGTTCGTTGTTCTAGCCGTTGAGCCTCTAACAATTTATTCTCATTCCGCAAAACTGTCAAACGTTGTTCCAGTTCCGCTTTGATATTTGCAACCGCATGTTCCATGTGTTCATCATTTGTGACAAAGTGAGTCGCTGGAAATATCGCCACATGCTCAGTTTCTCCCAAGACCTCACCAGTCAACGCATTGACTTCACGAATCCTTTCGACCTCATCACCAAAAAATTCAACACGCAACGCACGTTCATCTCGACTGGCTGGAAAAATCTCCACAACGTCCCCACGTACTCGAAAACGACCACGTTGAAAATCAATATCGTTGCGCTCAAATTGGATACTAACTAAATCACGAATCAATTGATTACGATCAAGCTCAGCTCCTTGTCTAATTGAAACGACTTGTTTTTGATACTCAAAAGGTGAACCCAAACCAAAGATGCAAGAAACAGAAGCAATCACGATCACGTCATTTCGTTCTAATAACGAACTGGTTGCCGAATGTCGTAACTTATCAATTTCATCATTGACACTAGAATCCTTTTCAATGTAAGTATCACTTGAAGGGACATAAGCTTCAGGTTGATAATAATCGTAATAAGATACAAAATATTCAACTGCATTATTGGGGAAAAATTCTTTGAACTCCCCATATAATTGTCCAGCTAATGTTTTATTGTGAGCAATAATCAATGTTGGCTTATTCACTTTTTCAATCAAATTCGAAACGGTATACGTCTTCCCTGTACCAGTTGCTCCTAAAAGTATCTGAGCTTTCTTTCCACCAACTACCCCATCAACTAACTGTGTAATGGCTTCGGGTTGATCTCCTGCTGGTTGATATTTTGACACCAACTCAAAGTGTCGGGAGGTATCTCTTTCTATCATATTTCATCCTCCTTTTCATTCTTTCCTCTTCATTTTACGACCACAAAAAAGAAAAGGAAAGCAAAGGCATTCCTTGTTGATTTATTATACCACACCGAACATACTTTCGCTACTTTTGAGTTTTTTCTTTTCTACTATATTATATAAATTCATACATGTATTATGTAGTAAATTAGGCAGCAAAATTATATATCAATAAGGTCCCTTAAGTAATTATTTATCTTACGTTAGATTCCTCTCTACATTTATTATGTTACATTTTATAACATAGATTGTTACAAAATGACATTTTTTTTATTTTTTTCAGCAACTCAGCTTGTATCTATTATTAGTTTTCGCATATAATAGGAAAATATGAAAAGTTATTGAAATTTTAGGAGGTTAATTATGAAAAAAAAGCATTTGCTTCATACGATTATTTTCATAATGACAGGACTTGTCACATTTGCGCTTAGCAATCCTGTACAAGCTGACGATAAAACTACTGCTGACTCAAGTACGAGCGAGACGATGCAAAAAATAGAACCTAAGAAAGAGACGTATGTCATTGCCAGCGATTCAGCTTTTGCACCTTTCGAGTTTCAAAACGCTGAAGGCAAATACGAGGGAATTGATGTTGGATTAATGGAGGCAATCTCCAAACTGCAAGGATTTAACCTACGTATGGATTATCGTGGTTTCTCTGCTGCGCTACAAGCGTTAGAATCTGGTCAAGCAGACGGAATGATCGCAGGAATGACTGTGACCGATGAACGAAAAAAAAGCTATGATTTCTCAGATCCTTATTTTGAAAGCGGGATTCAAATCGCTGTCAAAAAAGGAGACAATTCAATCAAGTCCTATGAAGACCTAAAAGGAAAAACAGTAGGTGCCAAAGTTGGAACTGAAAGTGCTGATTTTTTAAATGCCCACGAAGACCAGTACGGCTATACCATCAAGTACTTCGATTCTGCAGATCAGTTATATGACGGATTGAGAGTTGGAGCAATTGACGCCATGATGGACGACTACCCTGTTATCGGCTATGCAATTAAAAACAATCAACAATTAGAAACACCGATTGCTAAAGAATCTGGTGGTAAATACGCTTTTGCTGTGAAAAAGGGCCAAAATCCTGAACTATTACAAATGTTCAACGAAGGTCTAAAAGAATTAAAACGAACTGGCGAATACGATAAAATCATCAACAAATATATCTCAACAGATAATACGCCTACTAAAGCCAGCAAAGATGAATCTACACTAACTGGTCTATTACAAAACAACTACAAAGTTTTACTAAAAGGTTTATGGCAAACGATCTTATTAACTTTAATTTCATTCGCCTTGGCATTAGTTGTTGGTGTTATCTTTGGTTTATTCAGCGTAGCGCCAATCAGAGCCCTACGAACAATTGCAAGTATTTATGTCGATGTCATCCGCGGTATTCCAATGATGGTTCTTGCATTCTTCATCTTCTTTGGATTACCAGGTATCGTCGGATTTACTATTCCCGACTTCATTGCCGGGATTATCACACTAACTTTGAACGCCAGCGCTTATATCGCAGAAATCGTTCGTGGTGGGATCAAAGCTGTGCCAGTTGGTCAAATGGAAGCTTCTCGCAGTTTAGGACTTTCATATAATCGAACCATGCAAAAAATCATCTTACCACAAGCAATCAAGATCATGTTGCCATCTTTCGTGAACCAATTCGTTATTTCATTGAAAGATACAACAATCATCTCAGCGATCGGTGTGGTAGAGTTACTGCAAACTGGTAAAATTATCGTTGCACGTACGACACAAAGTACGTACGTCTATCTAATTATTGCTATCATGTATTTGATCCTCATTACTATTCTGACAAAATTAGCAAAAGTTTTAGAAAAGAAGGTGAAATAAGATGGCTGAAAAAATTCTAGTTGAACATCTTGTAAAAAAATACGGTGAAAATACCGTTTTAAATGATATCAATGTTTCAATCAACGAAGGTGACGTTGTTTGTATCATCGGTCCTTCCGGTTCAGGAAAAAGTACCTTCCTACGTTGTTTAAACCGTTTAGAAGAGCCTTCAGACGGCGAAATCATCATTGATGGGGCCCACTTAATGGACAAAAACACTGATATCAATTTGGTAAGACAACACATCGGAATGGTATTCCAACATTTTAATTTATTCCCACATCTTTCAGTGCTAGAAAACATTACATTAGCACCAATGGATTTGAAAAAAGAATCAAAAGAAGCCGCTGAAAAGAAAGCAATCAAATTGCTACAAACCGTCGGCCTTGAAGATAAAAAAGACATGTATCCAGAAATGCTTTCTGGTGGACAAAAGCAACGGGTCGCTATCGCTCGTGCTCTAGCGATGAATCCTGATATCATGCTCTTCGACGAACCAACTTCTGCACTAGACCCGGAAATGGTCGGAGATGTCTTGAACGTCATGAAAAAATTAGCTAAGCAAGGGATGACGATGGTTATCGTTACACACGAAATGGGCTTTGCTAAAGAAGTTGCCAATCGTGTCATGTTTATTGATGGAGGGAATTTCCTAGAAGATGGCACACCACAACAAATCTTTGAAAATCCACAAAATGAACGAACAAAAGATTTCCTAGATAAAGTACTAGATATTTAACCTTAAGATGATGAAATTGTTAAAGACCGTTGCAAAAGGATGCCTATCCCTTGCAACGGTCTTTATTTTAAAGGCATTTATAAAATCGACCAGAAATAACACTTACTTCCTTTTTGTCCTCTTCTTCCGTCCCTGCTTTAATTATTTGTTTGCCACTTTCTCCTGTCTAAATAAAAAAAGCAAATCAATAAGAGGCTGGCGATTTTCCAGCAATTAGATGTTGGTCTAACTGCCAGAGATGCTAGCTGAATTTATTGATTTGCTTTTCTTTTATTTTCTTTTCTTACCGCCAAAGGCATCTTTCACTTTATCAAAGAAGCCATCTTCTTGTTGTTCTTCTACTTTGATGCCGCCAGCTTCAGCAAAAGCACGCAATGCTTCACGTTGCTGTTCATTTAAGTTCTTCGGCGTGATCAACTTCACTTTCACATGTTGATCCCCAGTAGCTCCTCCACGAAGTTTAGGCGCTCCTTTGCCACGTAAACGGAAATTCGTTCCTGTTTGCGTACCTGCCGGAATTTTAAGTTTGACATCTCCATGAACGGTTGGCACTTTTACTTCATCACCTAAAGCAGCTTGTACAAAACTCAATGGCAATTCGTAATAGATCTCTGAACCATCACGATCGAAAATATCACTTTCTTCCACACGGAATACAACATATAGATCACCAAATGGTCCGCCGTTTTCTCCAGCTTCACCTTGACCTGCCAGACGCATTTGTTGTCCTTCTTCTACACCTGCTGGTACATTCACCTTAACAGAATGTGCTTTCTTTTCGTGACCAGAACCATGACAAGTCGGACAAGGATCTTTGATTTCTTTACCAGTACCATGACAAACGTCACAAGTTTGACGACTCATCACACGGCCAAGTGGCGTTTGACGTTCCACATTGATTGTCCCTGATCCATGACACTTATGACAAGTTGTTGGTTGTGTTCCAGGTTTCGCACCATTTCCATGGCAAGTATGACAAATTTCTTCTCGGTTATACTTGATTTCTTTTTCTACGCCAAAAATCGCTTCTTCAAAAGAAAGATCGATCGTATACTGTAAATCCGCACCCTGTCTTGGCGCATTAGGGTCTACCGTACGACCGCCACCGCCAAAGAATGAATCAAAGATATCTTCGAAGCCACCAAAACCGCCACCTGAAAAGCCGCCAAAACCACCAAAGCCGCCACCGGCTCCACCAGCGCCATAGTTTGGATCGGTACCTGCGTGTCCATATTGATCATAAGCTGCCCGTTTTTGCGGGTCACTTAAAATTTCATAAGCTTCTGATACTTCTTTGAATTTTTCTTCTGCATCAGCTTCTTTATTGATATCTGGATGATATTTTTTTGATAGCTTTCGATAAGCTTTTTTAATTTCATCTTCAGAAGCTCCTTTTGAGAGCCCTAAGACTTCATAATAATCACGTTTTGTTGCCATAGGCTTTCCTCCTATTGGTTCTCATCATTTCCACGTCGCTTGTTATCATATCATACTTTTACGAAAACAAAAACTGCTACTTTCAAGTATTTAAAAAAGGAAGCTAGTTTAAGGCTCATACCTAAGTCAAGTTTTCCAAATTGAAGAAAGAATGTTCCTCAAATCTTATCTTATGACCAGATCGAACTACCTCAAAGCAACAGCTATTGTCCAAGAAATTCTCCCATTGTTCTTATGACTTCTGTTATTCAACAGGCATAATCATGCACATCAAATCTCCAAACAATAAGGTCTCTATTTTGCGCATCATTCTTGAAAGTGAACGCCTACTAACCTTTTAGACCACGCTAAATTTAGAACTATCGGAAAATAATCCGAAGAATCTCGAAAATATGAGAATCTATTTTCGCATTCTTCGGATTATTTCTTAGAGCTGATCTCTTTTGCTAAACCTTCTTTCAAGCATTGGCACTAAAAACGAATGGTAAAGTAAATTGTTGTATAAACTTCGATTCACTCGTCTTTTAGATCCTGCTTAATATTGTTTAACAACGTATTCAAAAGGTTGTATTGTATGATAACAGTCCCAGCTAGAGAAGGGGAAAACCTTCTCTACTGAAACTTGTCATTTCTACTAAACAGCTAACGATTATTTAATGAGATTATTTTTTGTCGTCTCCGTCGACTTCTTCAAAGTCAGCGTCTACTACATCATCTGCACCTGTTTGCGCTGCTTCTGGATTTTCTTGTGCTTGTTGTTGCGCAGCTTGTTCATACAATTTAACTGTCAAATTTTGCACGATTTCATTCAATGCATCACGTTTTGTTTTCATTTCTTCGATATTGTTTGCTTCAACAGCAGCTTTCAATTCATCGCGAGCTTCTTCCGCTTTTTTCACTTCTTCTGCGTCAACTTTACCTTCTAATTCTTTTAGTGTTTTGTCAACTGAGAATAGTAAAGCATCAATATCGTTACGTAAATCCACTTCTTCTTTACGTGCTTTATCTGCTTCTGCATTCGCTTCTGCATCTTTTACCATGCGTTCGATTTCATCATCAGTTAGACCTGAAGAAGATTTAATCGTGATTTTTTGTTCTTTTTGTGTACCTAGGTCTTTAGCAGAAACATTCACGATACCATTTTTATCAATGTCAAAAGTAACTTCGATTTGTGGCACACCACGTGGTGCTGCAGGAATATCTGTTAATTGGAATCTTCCTAACGTTTTGTTATCAGCAGCCATCGGACGTTCACCTTGCAAGACATGGATATCTACAGCAGGTTGATTATCTGCAGCCGTTGAGAACACTTGTGATTTACTTGTAGGGATCGTTGTGTTTCGATCAATTAATTTAGTAAAGACGCCACCCATTGTTTCAATACCTAATGATAACGGAGTAACATCAAGTAACACAACGTCTTTGACATCACCTGTGATAACCCCACCTTGGATAGCAGCACCCATCGCTACTACTTCATCTGGGTTTACAGATTTGTTTGGTTCTTTTCCAGTTTCTTTTCTTACTGCTTCAACAACTGCAGGAATACGTGTTGAACCACCAACTAAGATAACTTCATCAATTTCAGATTGTGATAAACCAGCATCTTTCAAGGCTTGTCGTACTGGAATTTTTGTACGCTCTACTAAATCAGCAGTTAATTCATCAAATTTCGCACGAGTCAATGTCATTTCTAAGTGAAGAGGACCTGCTTCGCCAGCTGTGATGAACGGTAAGCTGATTTGTGTGCTTGATACTCCAGATAAATCTTTTTTCGCTTTTTCTGCAGCATCTTTCAAACGTTGCAATGCCATTTTATCTTGTGATAAATCAATGCCGTTTTCTTTTTTGAACTCAGCTACCATGTGATCAATGATTTTGTTATCGAAGTCATCCCCACCTAGATGGTTATCTCCAGCTGTTGATAGTACGTCAAATACGCCATCACCTAATTCAAGGATAGATACGTCGAACGTACCACCACCAAGGTCAAATACTAGGATTTTTTCATCACGATCTGTTTTATCCAAGCCATAAGCAAGCGCTGCAGCAGTTGGTTCATTTACAATACGTTCAACTTCTAAGCCAGCAATTTTACCAGCATCTTTTGTTGCTTGACGTTGTGCATCATTGAAGTAAGCAGGCACAGTAATAACTGCTTTTTCAACTTTTTCACCTAGATAGTCTTCAGCGAATCCTTTGATATATTGAAGGATCATTGCAGAGATTTCTTGTGGTGTATATGATTTCCCTTCTACTTCTACTTTATAGCCTGGTTCACCGATATGGCGTTTGATCGATGAAATCGTATTTGGATTCGTTACTGCTTGACGTTTAGCAACTTCACCCACTTGAATTTCCCCATTTTTAAATGAGACAACAGAAGGAGTTGTACGGTTACCTTCTGGATTTGCAATAATTTTTGCTTCGTTTCCTTCTAAAACAGCTACTGCTGAATTGGTTGTACCTAAGTCAATACCGATAATTTTACTCATAATTAACGTCTCCTTATCTTAGTTAATTTTATATCATGACATTATTGCGCAACAATAACCATTGTTGGTCTTAATACGCGGTCATGTAATTTGTAACCTTCTTGTAGTACTTCGACGATTGTGTCAGCTGGAAGTTCCTCAGTCGCTGGCACGGTTTGTACAGCTTGATGGAGGTTCGGATCAAAAGCCTCTCCTTTTGCTGGGATTTTTTCGATTCCTTCTTCTTTAAGTGCTTGTTTCAAGCTTTCTAGTACCATTTCAACACCTTTTTTCAAACTTGCACCCTGATCATCAGCCACATCTGTAGCCAAAGCACGCTCTAAGTTATCAATTGAAGGTAATAATTTTTTAGCAAGATCTTGTGAACGATATTTTTGTAATTGTTCACGCTCATTTTTACTTCGATTTGCAATATTTGCAATCTCAGCTCGAGCACGTAAATATTTATCTTCCAACTCTTCCATTTCAGCCTTTAAATTTAAACGCTCAAATTCTTCAGCTTCTACGTCAGAGACACCTGAGTCTTCCGTCGCTTCCGTATCGATTTCCGTATCTTCTTGAATATCCGCTACGTCTTTTTCTAACTCTTCTTTTTTTTCTTTCACAAGACACACTCCTTTTCGTTAATCAGTCAGTGATTCGTTTTCATGCTAAGATCCAGTCAAATCAATTGATCGATAATAATCAGCAAGCTTGTTCGCTAATTCTTGACGATATACATCTACCAGACCCAGCATTTTTGAATAAGGCATACTGGTTGGTCCCAACAAGGCTATTGTACCTCGACCGTGTCCAGCAATCTCGTAACTTGCTTGGATCATGCTCATATTTTGTAAAAGCTCATTTCCTAATTCAGATCCAATTTTGATGTGGATGTTACTATCCGTTGGGACGATCATTTGGGTTAATTCATAAGTATCTGTCATAAACGAAAACATCGATTTGAATTGCTCCAGATCTTGGTGGAGTTCATAATCTAGTAGATTCATTTGCCCACTTACATAAATTTTGTCTTCAAACGCATGTCCGAGTATCGTATCAAAAAGATTTGATATCCCTTCAGTTGTCTGAAAATATCTATGCAAAATCATTGGAATCTCTGTCCGCAATTTATGATAGACAGTCATCAATGGATCTCCCACCAATCGTTCATTGACAATGCGAACAATTTTTTCTAAATCTTGGCTTCCTAGATTTTCAGGAAGTGTAAAAACTTGGCTTTCTACATTTCCTTTATCGGTTACTACAATCGCAATCACTTGACGACTATTTAAAGGAACAATACGAAAACCAGTCAAACGGCGGTCTTTAATTTCTGGGCCTAACGAGAAGGTTGTGTAACTAGTTAGCTCGGATAAAATCTCAGCAGATTGTTGAATAATCTCGTTAATTTCATGAAATTCTTTGCTTAAAGACAGCCGAATCTGCTGCAGATCATCATTGGTTACACGAGCAGGTTTTAGCAAATGATCCACATAATGCCGATAACCTAATGCTGAAGGAATCCTTCCTGATGAAGAATGAGTTTTAAGTAACAACCCAGCATCTTCTAAGGCTTTCATGTCATTACGGATCGTTGCTGAGCTTGCCTTGACTCCATCTTCCATTAAGGTTTTGGAGCCAACGGGTATACCGCTACTCGTATAGTTTTGGATGATCAGACGTAAAATCTCACTTTGTCTTTGTGTTAACATCTTCTTCACCTCTCATTAGCACTCATATCTTCTAAGTGCTAACCCACTTACTAATATAGCAAGAAGCGCATAGTGTGTCAAGAAAAAGAACACCACTTTTAGCACTCTCATTTAACGAGTGCTAAAAGCGGCATTCTCTGATAAATACATTGATAGATCAACACGAAAGATAAATAGGTTTCTTAATACCTTCCATTATTTAATCGATCTATAAAGAAATTTAAAGGTTTTATTGACCTCTCACAACTATTTTTCAAGCAAGAAACGTTCAAATACTTCATTTCCTAGAAAAGTTCCTTTTGGCGTTAAATAAATTCGATCGGATTCATTGACCAATAATCCTTCTTTTTCTAAATCTGTCAAAACCTTTGAATAAAGCGATTCGATTGTTTGCTGATAACGTTCGTAAAAATGTTGTTTGGAAATTCCTATCTTTTTCCTTAACCCAAGAAACATTTCTTCCTCGATTTGATTTTCTCTTAAAAGTACTTCAGTTTCCAAAACAGGGAGTTCTCCTGCTCTTAATGGACGTAAATAATGTTGAATCGGTCCCTTATTACGGTATCGTTTATTCCCAAGATATCCACTTGCACCTGCGCCAAAGCCGAAATAATGATCATTGTTCCAATACATCAAATTGTGTTTTGATTCATGCCCCTCCAACCCAAAATTACTGATCTCATATTGATGACGTCCCTTTTTTTCCATTGCTTGTATGGTTTCTTCAAACATCCGCGTTTCGGTTTCTTGGTCAGGCAGTTCTAAACGCCCTTGCCGCACCCAATTCATAAACATCGTTTTATTTTCTAAAATCAATGAATACAATGAATAATGGGGCAAATCAAGTGCAAGTGCTTGATTCAATGTCTCTCGATAGCCCTCTAATGTTTGTCCAGGTAACGCATAAATCAGATCAATACTCACATTCGTAAAGTTTTCTTCTTCTAAAAAACGCATTGTTTGGTAAACATCCTCTGCGGTATGTTTCCGCCCAATTTTTTTCAGCAACCGATTATCAAAAGTTTGCACCCCCATTGATAAACGATTCACTCCATAATTTTTCATGACCTGAAGCTTTTCTTTCGTTAGATCTCCAGGATTCGCTTCAACCGTAAATTCTTTTCCTTCTTTAAAAGGCAATATTTCCCTAGCGCCTGCTAACAAACGATCCAATTGCACTGCAGTCAAAGACGTAGGTGTCCCACCACCAACATACAGTGTTTCTAATTCTTTTACAGGATGTTGTTTAAGTGTGATTTCCATTTCTTTTAGAAGCATCTCGACATATTCATCTACGGGTTGACCTTCTAAAAATACTTTATTAAAGTCACAGTAATAACAGATATGCTCACAAAACGGGATATGGATATACGCAGAAACCTTTTGTTCTGCGGGATTGGTTGTTTCATTCATTAAACTAAATTCTCCTTACGTCGAAAAGTCGTACCTGTTTTCGACCTTCTTTAAACGGTGTTCAAGCGATTGCTTCTACGGAATTAAGTTCAAAAAATTCAAAAATATGGAAAGCTATTTTCGATTTTTCGCTCTTAATTCTTGAAGCAAACCATCGCTTTCACAACCTCTCATATACGCATACTAACCGTATTTTCCAAACAAATCCACTAAAAAATCCAAGAATCGACTTCTTGGACTAGTTTTTCTTTGGTTGTATTGGTTACTTGGTTATAAATTTCTAAAGTTGTTTTCATGTTGGAATGACCCACTCGCTCCATGATCGCTTTAATTAGAAAGCCTGCTTCTGCCAATAAAGAGATATGAGTTTAATGGTAAAGACAGTAAGGTCTATACAGTGGCTAATCAAAAAAGACCTAAAAAATGGTAATTCAACAAGCATCTCCTCAATTGCTGAACTTATTAGCTATTTCATTCTGTCTTTTATGTTGTATGTACGTTTTAAATCTAATTCTTTTAATCATTCTTTTCTTTAGGTTTATCCATTTGAAAAACTCTGCATCACTTGATACAACCTCTGGGGGTTTACACACTTTTTTATAGACTACCTTTCAAAAGTTGACTCTCGTTTAGTTCTTGAAAATTCTTCGTTATTTTTTATAGCAGTATTTGTTAGTTTTTCTGAGAGAGTAGGTTTCATTGACTGGCCTCTTTTATTTCTTCTGTTATTAGATTGTTCAAAGTTATTAATGAGTTTATTGTATTCATCAGTATACTTTGTTGCTAACGAGGGGCTTAATTTTCCTTTTTTTACAAGCAACTCTATACAATTTTTCTCATTAATTATTGCATATTGAATATTCGTTTTTTCACACTTTAATGTTGGAAGGATGATATTCTCAAAAATATTAAGATTTTTTTCTGTCTGCTGAATATCACTAGGAGACATTTTCTTATTCGAGCGTAACTGTAAATGGAACTCATTAATTTGTTCACGTAAATATTTTATATTTTTAGTTGCCATGTTGAAATTGTTTGAAAGATCTTCAAATCTTATTGCTATAGATTCTTCTTGTGGAGAAAGAGTAGGTAGCGCTGTTGTAGGTTTATTCGTTATTTCAGGCATACTTATCGTTGTTTTATAAGTGCTACCCAAATGGGTTCCTTTTGATTTTGTAGACTCTTGTGAAAAAATAGTAGGACTTTCTGTTTCAAGAGAATGCACTGCAGGGGTTCTCAGGTAGTTTATCTCATTTTTTAGGAATCTTGTTAGCTTTCTACAATTGGCTAAAAAACTATTGGCCTCCCTTTTTTTGTTTTTTAGATTGTCTAAGTCCATTATGTAACGAAACTCATATTCTTCTACTTCTGTTCTATTCTCTATTCCATCATTTTTTAAATATTTTTCAAGCGATTCCATCTTCTGTTCTGTCTTATTCACAAAAGTTTTTAAATCATTCCTCACAAGACGTAATTCTTTGCATAATTCTTCAGACTGCTCACGGTATGATTTTAATTGATTAATTTCTGCAGGTTTTTCAGTAATGTATCCGTTTAAGAGTTTGATAAATTCTGACTCTTTTTCCACTAGTTGATAAATTGCTCCGTCATGAGCTTTTTGATCCTCGAGATGCTTTGAAAATTCTACATCAATTTCTTGTGATTGTTTAGATTTTTGAGCTGAATAGGGGTTTGGATCATCGACTTGCATTTCGTCTAATAGTCTTGAGGTTTGGTCAGTGTTCATCACATTATTGTGTTTCGAGTGTCGAACTTTGTGTGGATGAATTTCATCATTTTTTTTAGATTTTTTAGATTTTTTTTTAGATATTTGAGCTGAATAGGGGTGTCTTGGATCATCTCTTTGCATTTCGTCTAGTAGTCTTGAGGTTTGGTCAGCGTTCATCCCATTGTTGTGTTTCGAGTGTTGAACTTCGTGTGGATGAATGTCATCAGGTAAAAAATTAATTCTACCCAAGTTTTCTACATACGGATTTCGTTCTAATTCCCTTCCTTGATTTTGGTGTCCTAAACTACGTGCTTCATTTGCTATGCTCGCCACACCAAGAGCAGCAGTAATCAGTTTACCTATTCTCATATAGTATCCATCTCCTTTTCATTTAATGCTTTTTACTTATCCTATGGAAAGTAAAAAGCTAGACAAAAAACACAACAACTATAAAAACTACCCAAACAAGGAGAGAGTTTTCTAGCCGTCGCAAATGTAAAGTACCACAACGACTCTTTAATGTTCATAAAAGTTTCATTTGGATTTGAGTCATTATTTTAAACACATTTTAGTAGTCACAGTCATATCTTAATCGTAGATATGACTTCATTGTTCAAACCATTTTTATCCACATCAACTAATTTTTGTTATTTAATGCTTATCCCATTAACTATGTACTTCATCATTTCTTTTGTTTTTTGGCCAACAATTGTTTAACCAATCAGCGATAATTCTGTTGTCTTTTTTTCATGATTTTATGTAACAATTTCTTTATTGCTTATGATTATAACGATGTTTTTTTTAAATGGCTTACGATTATTTCATATCCCCAAGCAATGAGAACAAGTATTACAATTCTCACATAAATAGGAAAACAATAAATAATAAATATGTTAATCAATTCAAAAATCACTAGTAATATTAAATAATGAACAAATAGCCATATTTTAGATAAATAATTCATATAAAACACCATCCAATCAAGATTTCTTTACTTTATTGGCTGCGTACACTTATGATTACTCAACAATCAATATTCGAACCCCATTTTCATCCTGGTTGTTTATTTACAAGAATAATCATTCCTTTACTTGTATGAATAGTAGTTCCGATAGAACCATTAATAGCTTGAGCTATCCTAAACCTACATAATGTACAATCGTTGCAAGCCCAACAGTTTTTGCAGTAGTCGCAATATAAGAGTTCAAATAAATATCTTTTGTTTCGTTATTGAAATTAAATACTTTATTTACCCTAGCCTTAAGTAGCTCTTTTCTTCTTTGTAATGCTATTTCGCTAGCAGTAAAAATTGTATATGGATCAATTTCTTATCGTTTCAAAATAGTGATTAAATCGTCAATATTTAAATTAAATAATTGCCTGAATCCTTCAGTAAGCTTTTATTCAGTAATAGTTCTGTCTATTGATTGATTCAACGAAATTTTTGTATTTTCATTAGCAAATACATTTGATCCTATCGAGATTGATGGAGTAATAGAGACAACCAAATCAGATGTAAGTAATACTAATTTTCATTTAAAAATATGTATCCTCCCAATTATTTTATTTGTCTTATATGACTATACAACTGTAAACTAATAACGATGTTATTAGTTTACCTCGTCATAAAAAACGTTTTTAAAGTCATAACTGTTTGAATTTTTTAAATAAAAGAACTAATTTTAGTCAGCCAGTTACAGTAATGAACAGATATGCTCACAAAACGGGATATGGATTTACGCAGAAACCTTTTGTTCTGCGGGATTGGTTGTTTCATTGATTTTTGTTCCCCTTAATCTTATTTTATTTTGTTTCTTTCTTATGTTATAAAGCAACTTTAATTTTTCTTATTTGACTAAATAACTTTAACTTCCATCGATTCTAATATACTTACGTTTTCACGGATAAAAAGTTTTTGTTTTTCTCCTTTTTCTTGATCTTTTTTCAGTTCACAATCCCTCTTGGTTTCTTATTTTTAAGCAAAAAAATAGACCTAATTATACTTGAAATTTCAAGAAAATAACTAGGTCTATATGCTATATATAGTTGAGACAGCACAGTTTATGTGGTGGCTAATCCCAATAGAAATGGGGTGAGGCCTATGTTTATTTGTAACTTGCTCCCTAGAAAGGATAAGCTTGTCTGTTTTTGAAGCGCTAATGTTTGTAATAGCTTTTGCAACGTTAGGTCTGACAACCAGCAATCACAAAAACGACAAAAAATAACCGCAATTTAAACTTAGCCAGTTTGAACGGTTATTTTTTTGTAACTATTTTTAAACTGAGCCACCTTCTTAAACGGTGCTGTCAGAAGGGAACTGTTCGCGCAGTTCCATTTTTCATCTTCATTATAGCATACGCTTATTCTTCTATCCAATTTTCAAAACAAAAGAACAGTTGTTTTTTATTTTTAAGGTAATAATAACAAATCCTATAGGCTATAATCAGTTATGACAGTAAAGTTTAATGACGGTGGCTATCCAATCTGAAAGTGAGGTGGTGCTTATGCACATAATCTCAAACTTTAGAGAAAGGAGACGCCTTTTGTCTGTGGAAGCAGCGTTAGGGCTAATGATCAGTTTTGGATCTTTGATCGCAACACTGATTTTTGGCATTCTAACCTTAGCCCACAAAAACGACAAAAAGAAGTAACCGTCACTTTAGCGAGAGATTGGTTACTCCTTTTTGAGATAACTATATAACTTGCCACCGTCTTTAGCGGTGCTGTCAAAAGGGAACTGTTGACGCAGTTCCTTTTTTCATGTTTATTATAGCATACCCTTTCTCTTTTGTTCAATTGTTTCATTATTCATCATTTAATCTTTCATAAACTCATCATTTTTCACACTACAAAAACGCTTCTTACCCCGACACTTTATTTCAGTAAATTATTTCTTATTTTTCTTTACAACAACTATCTGTCCGATAATCAAAATCAACGTTACCCCAAAGCCGCTTCTTAGAAAGTCTCGATTCAGTAAATATTCGATAAAAATACCTATTAAACTGGCTACTAACGCCACAATGATAATACTAGCGTATGGATGGTTTTTCGTATACTTTTTCCAGTTTTTATACAAGAAAACTCACTCCTCTATATTATTCCGGCTATAGCTATTCCAGCATCATTATAGCTAGTTCTCGTAGGAAGCCAGCCTAACCTTTTTTAATTCTATCTTATTTTCTTGAAAATGCTGTATTAAGCGCTGATTCTAAAGTTGCTCAACGTAAATCAGAGATAATCTTATAGTATTTTTTCATGATGTTCTACCATAGTTTTTTATAGTTAATGTTTTAAAAAACGTCTTATGATTATTTCATATCCCCACCCAATGAGTATCAATATGCCTATTCGTACATAAAAAGGAAACTGATAAATAAGATATGTGTTAACTAATTCAAAAATGATTAGCAAGATTAAAAAAGAAATAAATGACCAACTTTTAGTGATATACTTCATCTAATATCCCTCCCTCTCTTTACCAATTTATTCCGCGCACTCTAGCCTTAGTCTTATTCCACTCTATATCAATCCGAGGATGAGTTTGAGCTTTAAATTGAATATAACCTATTTCTAAAATGATGGTTTTACTATTTTAGAAAGGATTATGTACTGTTTATTTTTCTATTGATTACACGAGACTCATGAGTACCGTTATTCATTGTTCCGATCTATTTTGATTGTCTTCATATATTCTAATTCTTTTTTTACGTGAACAAGCATATAATAATCTTCGACATAAAGATTTTTTACTAGTATAAATAAATCATTCGATTTAAAAATTAAAAAAATGATTATCAGTGTAAAAATACTGATTAGAAAAATACTAAAATTTATACTGCCATTCTCAAAAAATTTTTGGATGAGATAGATCATGATAGGAAAACACAAAGCTACGATAAAGTTTTGGTAAATACTTAATATCTTGGTTCCGTGTATTTCTTTCTTTTCGATCAAGTATTCCACATCAAAAATCAATTGATTGATACTTCGTTCGTCAAGCATTCTTTCGGCTTTTCGTTTATATAAATAATTATGGTATTTCTTAGGACGACCATGCTTTGTTCGATATATTTTATAGCAACAGTATAAGATAAAAATTGTTGCCACAATAAATTGGTAAAAAATATTTTCAATATTGTTATAAGCATTATGATTTCCAGTTAAATATAAAAAAACACTACCCAAAATTACTACCGTAAATAACACTATAGGCCCTGCACTAATAATATACAAAAACAGATAAAAGGGTTTGATTACCCACATGGTTCTGAATGAACTTGCTTCTCGATAGATATCCGTATAAAATTTCATTGCTTCAATTTGCTTTACTTTGAGTATTTTTGTCATTTATCCATTCTAGAGTCCTTTCTTAATCACTTGTTTGAACTGTTTATTCTTTCTATTGAAAAATTGACGGGGAATTATTCCCAAGTACGGCTTCATCACATATTTTTTTGTTGATTTTTTAAACTATAAACCCTGTCTTATCGTCCGTAGTATTGACTACCATTCAATCGAAGTATCACTGTATTAGTATATGTAGAGATTTTGGAAAAAGAATCGCTGACTGATGCTATCATTCCGTTGTGTTGAACTTTTCTGTATGACCACAATGTAAGGAACATGCTTTAAATAGATGGCCGGTTTTTCCATTCCGACAATTAATTATGATTCCTTCGCTACATTTGGGGCATATTTTTATACCCATTGGCAAAGAATTTAAAAGCTGAAATTTTAGCATCGTATCTGGTATGATTTGATTTAATAATTGTAATAACCCGTAGCGATCATACCACTCGATTTCTTTTGCTTTTTCATTTTGTTCAATTTCTTCATAGACCTGTTGATAAAAAAATGAAGTGGTGATAAACATTTTTTTATCCCAATTTTTATTTGAAATTCCTGAAAAATTAGTGATATCTTTACGTCCAATCAGTGTCGGTGTGGGTTTTGCGTTTAAGCGATTGGATTTTGCTTGTACCGCGATCCGCTTTTTTTCTTTCGTCAAAATTAAATCGACACCCCCATCTCCCACATACTTACGATGATCTTTGACATAACTTTTCTTCGTTATCTCAACCCCGTATCCTGCTAATCGGAAAGCTGCTGCTAAAAATTGCTCAAAATGTTCTCCTTGCCTCACTCGATCATCTTGGCTACTACCGAAATCTTTATCCATGTCACTTAAAAAGTCGATTACGATCTTCTCATCTTTCTTTTGCACAAAAGACGTTTTTCTTATTTCTAAGTATTGTTTGGAAACCACTTCTTGAGCGCTGCTTTCCAGTTGATTGGCTTCTTTGAATTTTTGTAAGAATTTAAAAACCATTATTTTCTCCTCTCGCTTATCGTTCTGACAATTACATTGTAAATCAATAACAAGAGTATTAATTTGTTATATAATAAAAATTTTTAAATAATTTTTATTAAAAGAATCAATCCGTTGATACTTCGCTTACTAGAACTATTGTGAAGATTACAGATTTTTTAGGCATTCTCGTTGATTATCATTGATTTGAACTATCGTTTACTGGGTATCATTCCTCTCCTATACTCAAAGAAACTTTATCAAAAAGGCTCGATTATATTTTAAGGAAAGCTAACTTGTGTCCGAGTCACATGAAGGATTTTCCCTACTAGGAAAGATCGGATTGTTACTTGTTCTTGTGTTGATCAAAAAATCAGAATAGTCATTCAGGTTTTTTAGCCAATTACTTAAAACAACTGCGTGTACTGACTCACTAATCTATGATCCTTGATTTGCTTATTTGTAATAGAGTTGGCGTTTGTTTGAACCGAAGTGTCGTTATTCAACTTACTACCAACGTGGCTTTTCGGTAAAACGCTACATAAACTACCCCCTCGCTCAATCAAGTCAGCGAAGGGCTAATTTTTGAATAGTTTTTTGATTGTAAAGTACGTTTAGTTAAAATCTTTCTTTAATACATCTACCTGTCTACTATATTTAGATTTATTTCTTCATTGTCGCTATGCCCATTGTTTGTGGGGTTTTTAGGATTTCAATGATTGGCAGAAGCATTAGCGCCCCTAAAACAGCAAAACTTAGGCTATAAGCCAGTGGAATCGACAGCTGGATTTCCAATAAATGAATCACCAACGTAATAAATGATACGCCTAACCCTTGAGCTAAAGATTGGACAACTGTATTCAATGTATTGGCACTATTGCGTTCTTGTGGTGGAATTTCTGATAAACTCAATCCCATAAATGCGGTAAGTGCGAGTGAACGCCCGATTCCTGAAGCAAAAGCTAGTAACATAATAATCGCTGGAAATGTAGTTGCTTCAATGAAAAACAAACAGAAAGAACTACTCAAAATCATGAGGAATGACGCAATCAGTGCCCCTTTGTAGTTAAGTGAGCGAATAATCGATGTCGTGAAGGGTTTGATCCCAATATTTCCAATAAAAATGAAAATAACGTAACTTCCTGCAACGATTGCTGACCAATGAAAAATATTTTGTAAATAGATCGTCAACAAGTATGGCATCGCTCCGACAGATAACCAAAGGATTGCCCCACTGGTTTGGCCGATTCTAAAAGAAGTTTTTGATAGGGCTTTTAATGAAAATAAGGGTTGTTCGACTTTATTTAAATGTTGATATGTGAACAAAAGAAATATTATTCCACTCACGATACACACAATTCCTGCTATCTCAAATGAAAGACCGTCTCGTGAAGATAATTCTGCACCGACTACAAGTAAGGTGGATGCCATTGCCATTTCCACAAAACCGAGCCAATCAAATTTATTTTTGATCAGGTCATGGTCTGACGGAATCAATGAATATCCTAGGATCAAGATCGACATACCGATTGGCAAATTGATCAAAAAAATCCAATGCCAACTTAAATAGGTAATGATTTCTCCACCCATTATAGGAGCGATCGCAGGTGCGATTAATGCTGGCCAAACAAGATAACTCGTCATTTTTAATAGTTGATCGACTGGCGTTTTTTCAAAAACGATCAATCGTGCAGTAGGTGTCATCAACGCTCCAGAGAAACCTTGCAACATTCGCATTCCTAAAAGAACCCCAAAACTAGGCGCAAGGGCGCTCCCTAATGAACTAATGGTGAATAGGAAAACAGCCAGAAGCCAGATTTTTTTCTTACCAAAATAATTGGCTAACCAGCCACTCATTGGGATAAAAATCGCCACTGTAACTAAATAGGCACTGATTAAAAGTGAGATTTGCGACATACTTGTTGAAAAAGTGGTCGCCATTTTGGGTAAAGCTGTTGTAACAATCGTACCATCTAATATTTCCATAAATAAACTCATTGCCATTACTAAGGCAATTTTGATTTGTTGAGACATGTTCTTCCTCCAAATATCATCCTTAATATATCTTTTAGATATATATTTTTTTGTATAAAAGAGACTGTAACTAATAAAAAGTTACAGTATCGTTGCTTTTTTATGACGCTTTAAAATCGACCTGATGTTAAGAACTGTCACGTTTTGTTCTACACCAAGATCATGCTTATTCTTCCACATAAGGTAGTTCTGATAGGAAATCTTCTGCCCACTGGATTGCTAACTGGGCTTTTCCAAGTAATAATTCTAACTTTTTAGTCGCATACCAATGATCAATTTTTTTTACTTCGTCTAGTTTTTTTAAATAGCCCTTGATTTCGTCAACCGTGATTTGTTTTTCACGTATGTAGACCATTAACAATTCTTTTTGTTCGTCTAATGAGAGATGTTGCATCGAATCGAGTTTGATTAAATAAATTTCTTCTGTATGAGCGCCACTGGGAACGTCTTGTTTCATTAATTCAAAAAATCGTTGACGTCCTTTATCAGTAATACTGGCAGTCTTTTGTGTACGGCCTTCTTCATTAACAGTAATAGTGATTAAGCCATTTTTTGCCAACTTGTCTAACAATGGGTATAAAACACCAAAACTGACTTTGCGATTTTTACCTAAAGAAGCCTGCATTGCATTTCTTAAGTGATAACCATTTTGTGGTGATTCCATCAATTCTCCTAGAACAAACAGTTCATTCATCATGTTTCTTCCTCCTTATCTATCTTTTAGATACAAGAATGATATATCTAAAAGATGCATAAGTCAATCACTTTTCTTTATTAAGGTAATTAAGCAAACCCACTTTGCCATTCACATTCTTTCTGTTCTTAGTTCACTATTAAATAACTATTTTTATATATAATTAATATTAAAAAGCATTTATTCAAAACAAAAAACACATAATTAAATAACTTTAATAAAGGAAATCTAAGAACCATTACATGGTATAATGGGAAAAAATTTAGTAGGTGTTAAAATGAGAATGTTAGGAAACTTGATTTGGTTTATTTTTGGAGGCTGTATCGGTGGGATTGGTTGGTTTTTAGCAGGAGTCATTTGGTGTATAACGATCATTGGTATTCCAATCGGGTTACAATGTTTTAAGCTGGCAACTCTTAGCTTTTTCCCATTTGGTAAAGAAGTGATTTATAGCGATAGTGGGACTTCTTTAATTATCAATATCATCTGGTTGATTATCAGTGGACTCCCATTAGCGATTGCCCACGTGATTAGTGGTCTTATACTCTATATTACAATCATTGGTATTCCATTTGGTAAACAGTCGTTTAAATTAGCTAAATTAGCGTTGATGCCTTTTGGTACGAGAATCGTTCTAACCAGATCTTATTATTGATTAGATAGTTAAGAACCTGGTAACAATTTCTAGATCTAAAAAAGCCGAAGAATGTCAAAAAAGAAACAATTTTTGAAATCTTCGGCTTTTTTGTTTGGACAACTTTTAAGAAACACCAGGATCAATTATTGAAAACAACATCAACTATAGATTCACCTCTTTGATCACTGATTGTTCATATTGTTTCGTGCCAGATGATTTGCTGTTGTGCAGCTAATGGTTCTTTAATCATCGTTAAGACTTCCTCTTCAGTCAAAGCATCAGGGTAGTCACTCCAGATAGCAAAATAGGCACCTTGTACTTTTTTCATTTGTTCATTTGTTAATCGTTGATTTTCAGGAAATTGATCAATCGTCCAGTTGTCTTGAATCTTTTGAGCTGTAGGATATTTATAACTGGCACCTTCTCCTAAAACAAAATAGAAAAATTGATCGTTGACATTGATCAATTGATGGTCACGAGTGAGAAATTCCCCCGCAGTCGCCATTGTTGCTTGATGTTTTGTCCAATACGTAATTTGAATAGAAGGTTTTAATTTACTTTTCATGAGCAGTCCTTTTTTATAGACACCATCATTCCAAATTCTAGCTTTTTTACCTAATGTTTCGACATAGTCTGCTAACTCATTGATGTAGTCGATGAAAACATCATACTGACGAGTTGGGTCGTGGTATTCAGCGATTGCTTGTGCTTTTAATGCAGGATATTTATCCAACTCTGAAAATTCAATGTATTCATCTGCCCCTAAATGGAAATAATCGGAACGATGAAATAACTCTGCATATTCTTTTATCATCTTTTTGATCATGGCGACCGCATCTTTTTTGGTGATATCAAGGGCTCGATTAGTGGGAAAAATCAAAGAATCCTCGCCTTTTCGCTCCATTTGCCATTGTGGATAGATTGCCAACAACCGTTGCAAATGACCAGGACTATCAAACTCTGGAATCACAGAAATCCCCTTTTGCTCCGCATAATCAATCAAATCCGTCATTTCCTGTTTCGTCAAAAATTTCTCTGATGTGATTTCTGGAATTGTTTCGCATTCCAACCGAAATCCTTCATTATCAGAAAAGTGAAGTTGCAAAGCATTCATTTTCAATGAAGCCATGTAGTCTACAAGTTCTTTTAGAAAATCTATTGAATAAAATTTACGTCCAATATCTAAAATCACGCCACGCTCTTTTAAAGAAGGTGCTTTTGTAACAGATATTGGCTTGTTTGATTCATTCATCAAGCAGCATCCACTCCTTATTCTGCCATTAGTTGCCAACAACCAATGCCCTCTATCGTTTTTCCTGGTACTAAAGTTTCTGATCCCATTACCTGATTTTTTTCAGACAGTTCTTGAATGGTAAAGTTTCTATAATCCAATCCTACCTCAGACAGCAATAAAGATGAAGCGTTTTCTTTATAAAAAAAGTAATAATCGCCATTTTTCTGGGTCACATACCAGCCTTCAGGGGAATCAAACGGTACTGCTCTTGTCTCATAGATTCCTTCACCATATTTTTCCAACCAATCGCCTAGTCTTTCTAAAATCGCTACCGCTTCTGTAGGTAACTCTCCATTTGGTTTAGGTCCGATTCCTAGTAGTAGATTTCCTCCTTTTGCAACGATCTGGACGAATGATAGAATAACTTCTGCTACTTCTTTATACTCATCATTTGGCCAATAGCCCCAATTTTTGGTTAATGGGATATTACTTTCCCATACTTTGACTGGTGGTTGTTCAGGTATTTTTCTTTCTGGTGTCACATAGTTCTCATAGGCCCCGCCAATGGTTCGATCGACAATCAAGAGATCTGGCTGAGAATGCCGAACTTCACTCGCTATTCTTTCCATATCCAGTTGTTCATTCCCCTGATTCACCCAGCCTCCATCTAACCATAAGATATCAAGTTGGCCATAATTTTGACTAATTTCAATGAGTTGATTCGTAACAAACCGATCATATTTCTGCCAGATTTCAGGAAACTCTTTTGAGTTATAATTTGCATATCGCCCAGTCGCTTCTCTTTCTGGCAACCAATAATAAGAGCTATGCCAATCTGGTTTTGAATAATAAGCACCTGTCGCTAGTCCTTCCTTTCTAAAAGCAGTAACAACTGCCTTAAAAATGTCTGCTTGAGGCGCTTTATGGTAGGGACATGTCGCTGCAGTTACTTTATAATCCGAATACTTTGTATCATACATTGTAAAGCCGTCATGATGTTTTGTTGTAAAAATCATGTAGCGAAAACCAGCTTGTCGGCACAGCTTTGCCCACTTAGTTGGTTCAAACTTATAAGGATTGAAACTATGGATCAACCCCCAATAATCTTCTCGTAATTCGACCATGTTCGTGCGCCAAGGTATTTTTCTTGCCCAGCTGTCTTCTTGTGACAATTGCCAAGACTCTACAATACCGGGAATACTATACAGCCCCCAATGAAAGATCACGCCCAGTTTTTGATCTTGAAACCAATCGAGTTTTTTTTGGATATTAGCGGGTAACTCCTGGTAATGATCTGTTTCGCTTTGATGGTTTTCGACAAGGTCTTTTCGCAGCTTACGGTCTTCGTTTTCCTGTTCAACTGCGGATACACCATGTGCTTTTTTCATGATCATCAACCTTTCTAAATAATTGAATACTTTGTTTAAAGGTAACTGTTTCAACTGTCAAATGAACTTCTCTTGGCAATACTTCTTTAAACGTTTCATCTAAATAGTATAACTGTTCTTTTGTTAGGATAATTTCAATCATTCGTTCTTCCAATGGGGTTAGATGTACTTTTTTAAATGCGAGCAATTCTTTTTCTCGTGGGGGAATAAAACCTTGTTGTTTTTTCCCGTAAATTTGAATCGTCTCTGCTCCACTATGATTACCTGTGTTTTTCAATCGACAAGAAACCTTAATCGAATGATCTTGATGATCGGTAAAGAGTACATCGGTCAATTCAAACGATGTATAGCTTAAGCCATAGCCAAAACGATAGATTGGCTTTTCAGGATAATCGGTATACGTTTCTTTAAATTGAGTATTTCGATAGTTATAATAAACGGGTAATTGACCTGAATGCTCGGGAATCGTAAACGCTAATCTACCATTCGGATTTTTTCCAAAAAGAACATTCGCGATCGCTTTTCCTCCGTATTGTCCTGGATAGCCAGCGAAAAGAATCGCTGAAACATATGGTTCAATCGCTGAGATACTATGAGGTCGGCCTTCAATCAAAACGGCAATGACTGGTTTTCCATGTTTTGCTAATTCCTTGACTAGTTTAATTTGGCATTCCGGTAGTTCGATCGAGGCTAGGTCAATATTTTCCCCACTAGTCATTTCTTGTGATCCCTGTAATGCAGCGCCATTTTTAGCAAAAGCCGTTGAAAAATCTCTGGCACTGGACCCACCTAAAGTCACGACAATGACATCTGCATTTTCAGCTACTTGATTTGCTTCGTCTAGTCCTTGAGGTAGATCAGTTGTGATCTGACAGCCTTGAGCAAAAGCCAATTGGGTAGTTGAATTTGCCGTGTGCTCTTCGATCCCCTGCAATAGATTGCAACATGATGCTATTTTTTTAAAAGGCGTGTAATCACCTAATAGATGATAGATATTATTCGCATGAGGTCCTACAACTCCAATTTGATTTAATTTCTCTTTTTTCAAAGGTAATATATTGTCATTTTTCAACAATACTAGACTGTCTTCTGCCAAAGCTGTACACAACGTTTCTTTTTGTGCCGAAGTAAAAGAAACTTTCGGTGAACTTTGGCTAGAGAAAAGACCTAATTCGCTTTTCAACTCAAGAATTCTTAAAACAGAACGATCAATCACTTCTTCACTTACCAGCCCAATAGCCACTGCTTGTTCTAGATAAGGAAACACCTCGTCCCATAAGCTAAGATCAACTCCACTAGAGATGGCTTTGGCTGCAGCCATTGATGGATCGCCACAAGTTTCTGCCACTCGATCTAATGCACAACCATCGGCCATGACGATTCCAGAAAACCCATATTCTTCTCGTAAAATTTCTTGTAACAAATGGGGATTCGTGTGACAAAATACACCATCAATATCGTTATACGCTGCCATACAGCCTTTTGCGCCAGCTTTAATTCCTGCTCGAATGGCGGGTAAATGGATTTCCCTTAACTCACGCTCTCCGATTGCCACTGGACCAGAATTATGTCCTCCCATGACGTTTCCTTGACCAGCCAAATGTTTTAACACAGCTTTAATTTTTTGTTCTTTTTGTAAACCAGTTACAGCTGCTTGGGTAAAGGCCGCTGTTAGATACGGATCTTCACTAAAACATTCTTCTGTTCTGCCCCAGCGTGGATCTCTTAATAGATCTAAAGTCGAAATCAGTCCAAGATGAGCTCCTTTTTCTTGTAACTCCGCAGCCACGACTTCCTGCAATTGTTGGTAAAGTTCTGGATTCCAACTACATCCCACTGAAAAATTCGTTGGCAGTGTGGTGGCTTCTAAGGCTTGATGCCCATGGGGACATTCTTCGGATAATAAGACCGGGATTTTTAAACGGGTTTCTTTTTTCATGTATTGTTGGATCATCTGACTGACTTCTTGTGCCTCACTGGTTGTTAATCCAGTCAGCTCATTTCTTTCAGACCAAGGATCGGCACGAAATACCCCATAAATGACACCGACTGTGCCATATTTTTTCACTTCATTTTTGAAATAGTCCGTCAAAAAAAGCTTTCCGTCTTTTTTTTCGTAGACTTGCCAGCCATACAATCGTTGATTCAATTGTCCAACTTTTTCTTTTAGTGTCATTTTTTCCAACAATTTTTGCAAATCACCCATCGTTCTGCTCCTTTAATTGGATTTTGAAGGTATGGATCTCGTAAGGTTTGAACACCACAGTAACTTCATGATCATTATCTAAAGCGACCGTTTCAATTGGATTTTCTAATAGATCGCAAATCTGTACATGTTGAATTGGCTGAGAAAATTTTAAGACCGTTGTTGTTTGGCGATTTTCAAATTCATAAGCCCGCATAATGATGGATCCATCCGTTTCAGCTTTCTTTAAGGTTTCCAGACAAATGTTTCGTTCTTGACAGTTCACCCACGAACCTTCTGGTAAAGTTTTCTGTTCTTGACGAACAGCCAAACAAGGGATATTTAATTGACGAGCTTCTTCTTGGGTCTTCGCTTCCTTCCACGTTTGAGCATGGCAATAAAGCGAGTAGGTGAACTGATGATTTCCTTGATCTGCTGTTTCATAAGGGTCTGTGGCAGATTTGATCAATGAGACTCCTAAATGTTGGTATTGAGCATCAAAGCCATACTTTGAATCTGTCAATAATGAAATCCCATAGCCATCATCGGATAGATCGACCCATTTATGACCACATACTTCAAACTTTGCTTTGTCCCAAGAAGTATTTTTATGCGCCGGTCGTTGTAGATTGCCAAACTGGATATCATAAGTCGCTTGATAGGCATTGACAGGCACTGGAAACTCTGCTCGAAGGAGACTATGATTTTGCTGCCAATCAACCTTCGTTTCAAAATCGATTCGTGCTTTTCCGTGAATCAAATGGATGTATTGCGTAATAGTCGAATCATAAAACTTTCTAACGATTTTCAACGTATCCCGAATCGGACCTTGATCAACAATCAATGCTTCTTGAATATCGGTAATGATTGTTGGTTTATTTTTATAGTAAAAGTCAATGTCCCATGCATCATAATTTAAAGGCAGATCTTCGTAAACCAGTAGTTCGTTCACTGCTTTCTTACCAGCGATTTCTCGTTGGTTCTTTTTATCGAATGCACTGATCATACGATAGTGTTCGTCGAATAAAAGACTAAAGTCTTGTGTCTCGTATTGCTTAGTTAAAGGAATGGTTTCCGTTTTAGTCGTGACTTCACGATCTGATTTTACAATAGTGTAATAACTCCCACCGAGAGCAGGTAAATGATCGAATCGTCCTAAGAATTGTCCATCATACGTTTTTTGGCTGACAATCGACTGACCTTGATGTTCCAGACATTCTCCTGATTCCAGTGGTAATGGAACGATGACTTGTTCACTTACTCCGCTAGGGTTGAACAGATAAAGAAACTGTCCTGCATCGTGACTTGGCAACACTGTGTCAATTAATTGGTTCATTTCAGTGAAAAGTTCGTGATAATCAATATCTGTCTGATCATAAACTTCTTTGATTCCGCTTCCTGGAAGAATATCATGGAATTGATTTAACAATAATTGTTTCCATAATTTTTCCAACATTTCAGCTGGATATTTTTCTCGGGCAAAGATACTATATAATTTTTCAACTGTCTGTAATAACGTTTCACCAAATCGATTGTTGCGCTTGTTTTTCCCGATTGAAGTGTATGTTCCTCGATGGTATTCAAAATACAGTTCTCCGAGCCACTCTTTTTCCTGATGCTTGACCATTTTTTTGGAGAGTTCTTCAAAAAAATCAATCGCTGCGCTCTCAATGACTTGGGGCATACTCGGCAAACCTTTTTTCATACGCTTCAACGTTTCCAACATGTCTCGTGTTGGTCCTCCACCACCGTCTCCATAACCATAAGCGATCAGAATACTGTCATTGACATCCTTATCTAAGTAGCGTTCCCAACTTCCTTTCACCGTATAAGGATCGAGTAGTCCATTGTAAGTCGTATAATAAGGTGTCGGGCTATAACCGTCACTGATTGTCGTAATAAAATGAGTTAGCGCTCGGCTACCATCGATTCCTTGCCAAAAAAAGCTGTCATAAGGGATCTGATTGAATTGATTCCAAGAAAGTTTTGTTGTCATGAAATAGGGCGTGTTTGTTTTTTTCAAAATTTGCGGTAAAGCTGCAGAATAGCCAAAAACATCTGGTAACCACAAAATTTGACTTTCTTGACCAAACTCTTCGCGTATAAATTGTTTCCCATAAAGAAATTGACGGACCAATGATTCACCTGAAGCAAGATTACAATCTGCTTCTACCCACATAGCCCCTTCTGGAATCCACTTGCCTGCAACAATTTTTTCTTTGATTTTCTCATATAGTTGCGGATAGGTATCTTTGATCAATTGATACATTTGTGGTTGACTCTGAATGAAAGTCAGTTCATCATATTCCTCCATTAATTTCAATACAGTCGAAAAACTACGTTCTCCCTTTTCAACCGCCTGCATCACTGTCCATAACCAAGCCAAATCGATATGTGTATGACCAACAACCAAGGCACGAGGAGCATTTTTTACTAAGCCTGCTTGATAAAATGCACGTTCTAAGTGTTCTTTTGCTTTCATTAATCCTTGATAATATTCTGAGCTATAAGGTTTATAAAAATTCAATTGATCAACTACTTGTCCTAATTCTCTTTCATAATAGATATAATTCGAGTCATGCTCGTTTAGCGATCGCCAACTATCCAATATCACGAACAAATCGTAATAGAGTTCATAAGACAAAGGATCGATCAGCCTTAGCTCAACCGTCAAAGGATATTTTTTTTCCTCCCGACCTGAAAAAACCTCGATTTGCAATGGAATCCGATCTCTTGAGGCATATTCTTTGGGTAACCGCAAAGTCGTATGGTTAACATCTAACCCTTGGATCAGCTGATCATCAAAATACACTTTTATTTGAGGGTTTGTCGTTGAATCCCATTCAGTTAGTGAAGAAAAGATTGCTAAATCGACTGTTTGATTTTGAAATTCATTTGGTAAACAGAGTTCTCCTGCAATTGTATAGTACTGATTTTTTTCGCCAAAATAAGCACCTCTTTCAAATTCTTTTGTCCCCGTTTCAGAATGAAAAACTAAATTCTCAACAGGTATCGCAGTTTTGATCATGTTCTTTTTTAACTCTATGATGATTCGTTGCACACGTTCAAATTCTAGTAATTTTTTCACACTATTCCTCTTTTCTAGTGAAAAGCCAGGAAACAACTAAAAAAATTGAGCTCCTGGCTTGTACTATCTGTATTATTTTTGTTCTTTTTTCCAACTATCATATTGTGTTTGCATTTCCGTGATAATTTCATCTAGTCCAGCCGCATTCATTTTTTTCTTCATATTATTCAAATTCTCTTGTGTTTCAACTGAGCCAGTGTTGATCAATGCTTTAAATTCTTCTTGTACGTTATTCAAAGCAGCAAGTTGCGTTGTCACAGCTTTCGTGTCAAAGTTGAATCCAAGTGCTGGGGATGCTTCTGCTTGCTCATTATAAGATTTCAACACTTCCCATTCGTCTGTTGGTGCACCTTCTTGGTGATAAAGATTGAAGTAATTCCCAAACATATAAAATGGCATCGTATAATTGCTATGAGCATCTAACCATTTGATTATCTTCTCCCCAGTTTTTTCATAATGTGTTCCTTCAATACCATAGGATAAGAGGTTCATCAATTTTTCATCGGTATTCACAGCTTCTAATAGCTTCATCGCTTCTTTTGGATGTTTCGAGTTCGCACTGATCACCGTACCGCCACCCATTGCTGAAGCATTCGTCACAATTGAATCTACCATAGGCGTTACCACTACATCTTTTTTCACTTGGTCTTTGACTGTTGCTGTATCAAGTGGTCCCATCACGGTTGAAGTAACAAACCATTCTTTCCCAACAATATCGGTTTGTTTTGCCAGTGCTGCATCTTTATTGACATAGCCTTTTTTCATAAAATCTCTCACTTTTTCAACCCGTTCAACGTATGGTTTCTCAAAATAATAATTGACGATCTTCCCTTCATCTCCTTCAAGGTTGATCCCAACGGATGTCGATAATTCATCGAATTTATAAGGATTTCGGTAGCCTTCAGACATGTACCAAGGATTGATTCCTTCTTTTTCCTTGATCGTTTTGAGCCATGGTTCAAGTTCATCATAGGTTTTGATTGATTCATACGGAACATCATATTTATCAACTAGTTCTTTATTAAAGACAAAATATTCCGTAGCAGCAATTTCTTTTTGCGCTGGTACCCCATATATCTTTCCATCAATGGTGGAACCTTTCCAAAAATTCTCGTAGATTTCAGCTTTTAATCCTTGGTTTTCATTATCAAGTAATTCTGTGATATCGTACAATGCGCCCTTTCGAGCATTGGTTAAATAATTAAATCCTCCTAGCCAAGAAGCAGTAAATGCGAGATCAAAGCTTTCTCCGGCATTGACCAGTGCGCTCATCTTTTGGTCATATTCACCCCAGTCAATTTGATTAAGAGACACTGTGACATTATATTTGTCCTTTGTATACTTATTGACCGCCTCATTCACTTTTGCCACATCTTTTTGTGGAATACCCGTTATGTACCAAGTAAGATCCACCGTACCAGACTCACTCGCATTACTGGTTTTGTTACTTGAACATCCTGTTAAAAGACCTCCTGCTAATAATGCAGCTCCTAGCAATACAAATTTTTTCATTATTTTTCCTCCTATACTATTCTTTCACTGCGCCAACAGTTAAACCACCAATAAAATATTTTTGAAAAAAAGGATATGCAATCAAGATCGGTAAAGTAGCTACTACTACCACCGCCATTTTGATCGTTTCAGTGGGTAAAGCGCCGGTTTGGGTCATCCCCATTTTTCCAGCATTGTTTGCAATAAATTCAATATTATTCTCCATCTTCATCAACAAATACTGTAACGGTACCAATTGATTATTATCGGTATAAAGTAATGCTGAAAACCAATCATTCCAATAGCCTAAGGTTAAGAATAAGGCAATGGTTGCGATACCTGGCAACGATAACGGAAGTACGATTTTAAAATAAATCAACCACTCACTGGCACCATCGATATATGCTGATTCAATCAATGCTTCTGGGACAGACATTTGATAAAACGTTTTCAAAACCATGATTGAAAACGTGGACATACACAAAGGTAAAATCAATGCCCAGATAGAGTTCCTCAACCCTAAAACATTCACAACCACAATGTAATTACCAATCATCCCACCGCTAAACAACATGGGTATCAAAGAATACCTTGATAAAAACCCTCGATAAGCGTAAGTCTTTCGAGAAAGGGTATACGCAAAGGTCGACATTAAAAACACACCGATGACGGTCCCAATGATCGTAATGAAAATCGTTGTACCGAAAGCGGAAAAAATCGCTCCTTCTTCAAAAATTGCTTGAAAAGCTGCTAGGCTCCATTTTTCAGGTAGCAGTCGGTACCCGTTTCGTTGGATCGATTCTGAATCAGTAAAGGCGATAATACAAACTAAAATAAAAGGAACAGCAGTTAAAAAGGTCAATATCCCTAAACCCAGACTAATCAAAAGGTTATTTTTTTTACTGATTCGTCCAAATCGGTTCAAAGATTCACCTAGTGTTTTTTTTGCTTCCACTCTTTTTTCCTCCCTTAAAAGATTCCTTGTGTTTTATCGATTTTTTTGACGATCATGTTGGTTCCTAACACTAAAAAGAAGCCAACTACTGACTGCAACAGTCCACCAGCAGCCGATAAACCGATATCTCCCATAGACGACAATCCGCGATAGATATAAGTGTCAATGGTTTGTGTCACATTGATAAGCGCCCCTGAATCTTTTGGCACTTGATAAAACAATCCGAAGTCTGTCCGAAAGATCCCCCCTACTGCTAAAATCGTCAACATAATGATCACGGGTTTCAACATAGGAATCGTGACATACCAGATTTGTTGGAATTTTGTTGCTCCATCAAGATTAGCTGCTTCGTAATAAGATTTATCAAACCCGCATATTGCGGCTAAAAAAATAATCATATTGTAGCCCATCGTTTTCCACATTTGTACAACGACTAAAATATAAGGCCAATACTTTGCTTGCATATAAAATTGGATCGGCTCTTTCCCAATACTTATCAAAAACTGATTGATAAACCCATTTGTCGGGTCCAAAAATGCAAATACGATATAACTGACAACGACCATCGAAAGAAAGTAAGGAATAAACATGACACTTTGATACAATTTTGATAGTCGCTTACTGAAAATTTCATTTAACAATAATGCAAGGATCAATGGCACGATGATTCCCATAACAATGAACAGCACATTATAACCAACCGTGTTGCGAATAATCAGGCTAGCATTCCCACTTTTAAAAATAAATTCAAAGTTTTTAAAAGCGACCCAATCACTCTTCATAAAACTCTCAAAAAAATTACCACTTAATCGAAAATCTTTAAACGCCACTAAAATCGCAAAAAGTGGAAAATAGGAAAATATCGCAAACCAAATGATTCCTGGTAAAGAAAGGAAAAATAAAGGTCGGTTTTTTTTAAATGTTTTTAACACACGATTTTCCTGCTTCTTTTTGACAAATGTTGCTGCTAATTTTTCTTCCATCCTGTTCAACTCCTTATCTATGTTTATCATAAAGTAAATAAAGCGCTTTCTCAATTTGCGATTTTATAGATTTATTGGCAAAATTATAGACAATATTTTTTGTATGTAATAAAGACACAAAAAAGAAGAGTCTGGAATATCACTCTTCTCGAAAAATGATTCATGATTTCATTATTGGTTTTGCTACGCCTTTCTTAGTCATAAAAAATGATAAAAGAATGATTTTTCATTTTAGGTTCAACGGCTCTCTTTCATTTTCGAACTTGCGTGCTTTATTGGGGGTTATTCCGTATTCTTTTTTATAATGACGATAAAATAAACTGATATCATCATATCCTAAGGCTTTTGCGATCACAGTAATTCTTTCCGTACTCTCTTTGATTCGCTGATTGGCTTCTCTCATACGAATTTTTTTATCATATTCACTAAAACTCATATTCAATTCTTTTAAAAAAAGCTGTCCAAGATAGGCTGGATTCATATGAAATCGCTCAGCTAATGATTTTAAAGAGTAGCGTTTCGTGAAATCCTGATTGACTAGATATAAGATTTGGTCAATCACTGGAGAATGACTTTTTGTGGTACAACTTATTTCAGTCAGTTTTGAACAGATCGTACCTATCTTTTTCTTAAAAACTGATTTGTCTGCTGTCTTTAATGCGTAGATCAATGGTTGTAACTCTTGATAAGCTTGTTCTTGTTTTTCCAGAGTAGCAATCCCTTTGTGAAGTGCGATCAGCAAGTAATGACATACTAACGACTGAATCGGATGGTCTTTCCATTGATCAATATTGGCAATAGCTAATTGTTGGAATGCTTCAATCGATTGGTTTTCAAGATAAGCTAAACTTTTAAAATAAATTTTCTGCGTTAGTTGGTATTCGTTGATCAATGTAGTTTTAGGAAATAGATCAATGACTAATGGGTTTTCCAAGATATTTTTACTTTCCATAAATGGTTCAATACTTCGATAAGAATGCGTGATCTCAATTAATGAATGGCAGCCACTACCGATGACCGCAAATAAATCAAATGTCTCACATAAATATTGAATACTTAACCGATAATGTTGTTCTTCTTTAGGAGAAAAAAACAAAAGAAGTTTATTCGGTTCCAATAAAAGGCTATAAGGTTGGACGAATAATACCGATAACTGCTCAGAAACACGTTCAAAAAGTTTATCATTATAAAAAGCACCTTCTAGGTAAGTGATGGTATAATTTTGCCAATCTGTGATTGGTTCAAGGATGTCCTGCCATTTTGCTAATTCCGTTGACGAAATTTCTTGATGCAGCAATTTCCGCAACAAATTGACACGAAACACATCAATCTGTTGATTGTTCTTCAAATGCTGAAAGAGTTTTTCTTCTTTTATTTCTCTTGTCAACTTCCCAAAAGTAGTGGCTAACTCAATAGGATCTACTGGTTTTAAAAGATAATCACTGCTTCCAATGAGAATGGCTTGTTTCAGATAACTAAAATCATCATAACTACTGATAAAGATGATTTTTATTTGTTTTTGTACACAACGTGCCTTTTTAGCAAGTGCCAATCCATCAATATCAGGCATTCTGATATCTGTTAATAAAATATCAATAGCTACCTCATTTAGGATTTTCAATGCTTCAATACCGGAAGTTGTTTTAAATGTCGTGAAATTTTTTGTGTTACCGGTTGTTTTTTTTAGCAGTTTCTCAATTCCTTCTGTGATTAACGGTTCATCATCAACTAGTAAAACATTCACACGATCTCCCCTCCTCTTTTTTTAGGCATGGTGATTTGAAATTTCACATAATCTTCTTGCGTAGTAAATGTTACGCCATACTGATGACCAAAGCGTTGTTTGATTCGATAATCTACCCCAAATAAGCCAGTAGGGGCAGTCATCTCCAGATCATGGCTGTTTTGAGCAAGTTGTTTTTGGATTCTTTGTTTTTCTACTTTTGGA
Source organism: Enterococcus sp. DIV1208 (assembly GCF_050530455.1). NCBI lineage: Bacteria > Bacillati > Bacillota > Bacilli > Lactobacillales > Enterococcaceae > Enterococcus > Enterococcus sp. DIV1208. The sequence continues at coordinate 1,675,502 of NZ_CP172887.1, forward strand.
ATTGGCTTTCCGTTATTTACTACTTCAATGTATAACCGATCATCCTTTTCAAAACAATGGATCTCGATGAAGTTATCTTGGCGTTGCGAATCAATCCCGTGATGAATAAAATTTTCGATGATTGGTTGGATCGTAAATTTCTCAATCAGCAAAGATTCAAGACTTGGATCACAAACGATATCATAAAATAGTGCATCTTCAAAACGTATTTCAAAAAGACTAAGATAAGCATCACAATATTCCAATTCTTCCGCTAAACAAATGACATCTTTCCCCTTGATCAATTTACGGTATAATGTTGCAGCATTTAAGAGCATTCCTGCCACTGCGTGATCTTCATTTAGTTCTGCTTTCATTCGAATTGCTTCTAACGTATTGTAAAGAAAGTGTGGATTGATCTGAGACCGAATACTTTGGATCTGATAATCCTTTTGTTTAATCTTACTTTTATAAACTTGATGAATCTGGTCATTTAACTGATACGCTAATTCATCAATACTAGAAGAGATCAAAGAAATCGCATCATCACTTTTATAGTCGTCTGATTGAGCGAACTTTTCAGGTTCAAAATTCCCTGTTTTTACTTTGGTAATTTTTTGAGTTAGTTGAGAGAGTCTTCCCTCTATTTTTTGCAAATACTGAAATAGAAATGGGAAAAAACCTAAAAACACAAGGATGGCAAAAAAAGAGTAGACAGTATAGATCAAAGAATATTCTGTAAAAACATTGGCATACTTTGTCGTGGCTGTAACCACATAATGTTCTGCTTGACGTTGGTCTAGAACATATTTTGGTTTTATCTCCGGTGGAATAGGCTTGTTTTTGTAGAAAACTTGAATATTGCCGTTGTTTCTTAACACTTGATAATGAATCTTTTCAAATAATGGAGAAATATTATAATAAAAATAGACATCTGCTGCGTAACTTAAATCTGTTTCTTTATGTAATTCTTTGTGAAATCCAATCAGATTTCTATTCTTATTTATCTTAAAAATTTGCTTTTTTGTCTTTTCGATATCGTTTGGGTCTGCTAAATGAAATTCATCCACTTTTTTCATCGTGGTTGTCTGATCTTTTTGGAAGACTACGCTACGTTTCGTCTGCGCATGATAAATAACTACAGTTGACAAATAATCATTCATTTTAAAGGACTGATTAACAAAATTTTGGGTTCCATTATACTTTGAACCGGCATGTTTCATGTAAGTAGTCGTTTTGTATTCATAGTATTCTGCGAGTGATAAATTAGTAATTTGCCTCAAATCTTCCAAATCAGGTTGTTCCGCATACAAAAGCGCCAACATATTATCTGTTGCATTTTTCATCATCATAATTTCTGTATAAAAATTTAAGTTGATTTCCTTTAGATTTTCATCTCTTTTTTGATGGAAAGAAACTGTGATGAGATAAATAATAAAGAATAATACTAATAAACTAACACTCATCCACAACATGTAACGATAAAAAGCGTGTTTCAAAAGGTTATGTTTAATCCTCGTCATGCTTTTAGTCATTTCTTTGATCCAATCCCTTAATACTCGCTATCCGAGTTTGTAAAAATGGTGTATAAAAAGTTAAAAACAAGTAGCAGTAGCCACTAAAACCGACAAAAAAGAAGATAGCTGGCGAGCGTGGAAACAATAAAAGAACAAATAACAGATAGGCAATCGTAAAAAGCTGTAATTGCCATTTCTGGAAAGATAAAATCATCGCATTCAACAACGTTTTTAAAAAGGTGTTTTGGAAAAGGATCGTTTCCATGATAGCAAAAGGAAGGATTAACATCCCGTAGACCGCTAAAATAGCATAAATAATGACAAATATAGAAAAAATTGGAGAAAGTTCAACCATAAAAAAGAGAAATCCTATTGAAGCAATCAAACTGATGAGCAAATAGACAGGTAAACTATCCCAAGAACATGCCTTAGCGATGCTCCGCCAAAAAAATCGGAGATTGCTTTCCTGTTTCTTAATAATAAACTGATACAGCGATTCAAATAGTGCGATCAATGAAATAGCAAACAGAATCATAAAGAGACCCAATAAGATTAGATATAAAGTAACTCCTTGATAAATCATCAAATAAAGGTAACTAAACAGCGGTAAATTTACAACAATAAAAAAAAGATTGTTTATGACTACATAAATGATCTGTGATGCTACATCATATATTTTTTCTTCCCTTGTCATTTGAATACCCTCCCTAACCAATGTACTATTTTACGTATCTACCTTAACATAAAAGCGTTTTCTTGTAACGGCTATTTCAATTAATTTTTCTCTTTGCTCATTCTTTCTTTTCTTCATATGACCAACTAATATAGGATGTTCTTTCTTTTTACGAACAAAACAGTAAGCATTGATTCAACTTTTAAAAAAGGTATCCCAGCTTTTGTCTGTAGACTATTTCCAGATGATTTTTAGACTTCCAAAATAACCGTTTTCTCTCTGACTCTTTCGTTCAAATTTTACTTCAACATCTATATTTCCTTTCAATTATTTAAATATTAAATAAAAAAAGTCTAATAATTTATTCTTTTATTCTCTTTATCCACACATTGATTCTTGCTATACTAAGAACGATTGAAAGTTGGAGGTGATGTGTGTGAAAGTGTACTATATTGAAGATAATGTATTCCATCAAGAAGAATTTCGTAAACAATATAATCGTAGTGCTAATTTAGCAGCAATTTCGTTAACCATCCCCTTGCCTTCTCAATTAGAAAAATTCTATGCTGACCTTGATTTTATGCCTATCCAAGACTCAGATATTTTTATTGTTGATATTGAATTGAACCGTTTTCATTCTGGGATTGATTTTAGCAAAAAAATTCGTCAGAGAAATCATTCTTGTTACATCCTGTTTTTGACGAATGACACAACTAAAGGTATGGAGATTATCAATCAAAATATTCGAGCAGATAAATATTATAGTAAAAAAGACATCATGGAAGCTGTAAATGGCTTGGAAGAATTATTGTTCAACCATTCGAATTTGCAACAAGGACAAAGTAAACTCATTAAAATCGAATCACTTTCTAAAATCTATTTAATCGACCCTAAAGAAGTCAATTACTTAAGTAAGATCACAGGTTCTCGTTCGACTATTGAATTTTTCTGTCAAACAGAATTTTTTTTGATTCATGGAAAAATTGAAGAACTAAAACAAACGTTTCAAAACTTTCATTTTTTCAATGATTTGAAGAGTTACTCCATCAATCCAGCTAACATTAAATTAGTAGATAAAAAAAACAATGAAATTGTGTTTAAAAATGATGATACCTTAATCCTTAGCCGTCGAAGCATAAAAAAATTAGTGGATTTTATGGAACATCTGAAAAATGAAAATCATTTAGTTCATTAGTCCCATACGTACAACAAAAAGCCACTTGCCTATTCAGTAAATAGGCGAGTGGCTTTTTTTAATGGACTGTTTCTTTTTTCAAAGTTAAGATACAGTAAAAACGTTGCTCTTGTTTGTCATACTTTAAATTCAATGCAAGATTCTCATTCTCTTCTACGATTTTTTTGACACTGTATAACCCAATTCCCTTACTACTTTTCTGACTGGTTGTTCCTTTTTGAAACAATTCAGTTAGATTTTTTCCAGTGTTTTTGCTGGGATTACTAAATTCAAAATAAAAACAATCCCACAAATGTTCAACGATGATCGTGATTTCTTTTTTTTCTTTCGCCATCGTTTGATCATAATGAACAAACGCATTTTCGATAATATTTGTAAATAAGCGAATCATGTCATAGGAATTCATTGAAAGCTTGGGTATGATATGATTAACTTGGATTTTATAAGGTATCCGAAGCTCTTCTGCCCGCTTAACAAATTTGACAAAAACTCCTTGCAACAGTGGATCATAAATTTTTTGTAACTTCATGTGTAAAGCATCGTTGAGTTGCGTTTCAAAAAACTCTTTTTCTTCCCCTACGATGGCCTCTATTTCGTTATGAATTTGTTTATTCTGTACAAGATCTTCCATCACACCAACATAATTTTTATAATCATGACGAAATTCTTCTAGCTTTTGATAATATTCTTCATTTTTTTTCATGCTTTCCAAATAGATCTGATAGTATTCTTCCTTTTTTTCATTCAATAAAATCAAAAGCATAAGTAGTCCATAAAAGGAATTACTAGCAACTAAAATAAAAGAGGTTAAAAGGAAATCCAATGAATCCATCGAAAAAAGCAAATGATACCACAAAAGTGACATGAACATACATATAATCAAAAATGTCGAAAACAGACGATTTTTTTTATATGCGTATAGATAATTACTAATTCGAAACTTTTTATCTAATTCTTTCATTACAATTAGGATTGCCACTAAAAGCAAAATTTCTAGGATCGCATTCGCTAACAAGTCATAATTTTCTAAAAATCGTGGCACTTCAATTGTCAAAAAAACAGAAATACCGATAAAATTTACACAAAAAGTATTTAATAAAAAAACAATAAATAGATTTCTTGTTTCCTGAAAAATATATTTTCCATTATAAAAATAAAGTAAAACCAAAAATACTGGCGTCCATTCAATCAGCCATATATTAAGTAGCGTTAATCCCAAACGAATGAAGCAATCCATAAAAATCCTTTTTTTTTGCAAATAAAATGAGACCTATCAGTGCAAAATTAAGATGAACCACTATAATATAAATAATCACTTCCATTAACCCATCCCCCTAAGCAAACCAGTTTATCATTTTCAAACATACCACTTTTTCATTAATTGGTGCCTCCCCTTTTGACAACCAATAACATTACTGTTATAAGATAACATGAATAATAAAAAATACTAGAAAAATCGCAAGCATATTTAGAATATTTGAAAAATTTAATTTTTATTTAACCACCTTAGAGCTTAACTGTAAAACTGAATCTCACGTTACCTTAACCTTCTCGATTAGATGGAAATCCAAGTTTCATTTATTCATCTTTTTTTAGTAGCATAGAACTATCCAAACTATTTCAATCAATGAACAGTCTTCTTTGATCAGCATTTGCACCATCCTTAATAAAACAATACAAAAAAATAAGCCAAAGATAGCTTAAATACAAAAAGTAATTTTGGCTATCTTTGGCTTATTTCGCTAATTTCAATATTAAAAATCTGGATTTCAATCATTTGAATATCCCTGTTAACCAGCTCCACTATATTTTATCAATAAAAGTAACTAAGGGGCATTGACAATTGTCCATTCCACCTGTGATGAATATTCCCCAGCATATCCACCGGGTTGAACATTTAGATAAAAATAGTTTTCTGAATTTTGTAGAATGCTGTAATTCCGGACATTATTATTAGTTGTTACTTCAGTCATAGGAAGTGTGATCGGATGTTCTTTTTCGATGACTTGTGCCGTATCACCATTTTGATAAAAAAGAGTGGCTGGTAATACTTGTTTACCATCTTTAAACTCTTCAGTTTGTGACACATTAAGTTTCCAATTAATCGGTTTTCCAGTTGTATCTTCTACTAAAAGATTGGCTGCCTGTGTCAAATTTGTTTGAATCGTATGACTAGCAACGGGGATTGACATGAAAGTCAGAAGATCTGGTACGTTTACAAATCTCACAACCCCCGCTTCTTTGATCACCTTAAATGTTTCAATATTTGATTGTTGTTGTTTTTCATTTTTAACATAAACTTCAAATTGATTTTCTCCTGCTACTAAGTCTGCAAGTGTGAAATTCTTTGAAAAATCAACCATATTTCCAGGTTGTGTATTCGCAATCGAATCTGAATCATTCAGCTTTTTTTCAACACCATTTAACTTATAGTAAATATTGATCCACGAACCACTATCGGCTTTCCACTTGCCACTCAAGGTAAACCCTTGATCCCCCGGGTAAAGAACGAGCGTTTGATTAGCAAGATTATTTGCCAGTTCAATCGTAGGAGGTGAAGCAGGTTTGGTCATTCTTAAGACCGTTGAATCTTGTGCTGACTCACCATTACTTTTTTGAATCATCAAAGTCACATTATTCACTTCTGAAACTGATGGTAGCTGACTCAGGTCAACAGGTACACGAAATGTGCCATCACTCTTGAAGCAAGACAATAGTTCATCAGTGTTCATTATCATCCCATTGATTGTTAAGTAAGCTGTGAGATCGTCCAAAGGACCACTCCATTTACCTGTTAGCGTGATCTGCTCGGAATCTAATTCTAGATTTTTGCTCGTATCATCAAAAGATAAGGCTAACTTTTCTGATTGAAAGCTTGGCATTTCAGCAGATAAAAAATGAGTAAATCCAATATCTTTTTTCATACTATCCCAAACAGATGCACGCAAGACAAATTTATCCTTAGTGACTGCTTTTTCTGTGACTTTGGCACGATAGGTGATCGTCATTGAATCACCCGTTTTTTCCAATAATCGATAAACCGAGTAATTGTCACTATAAGGACCATCAGAGATACCGTCTGAAGCGAGCGGCAATATTTCTGTAATCCGCCCATCATAGGACTTGGAATCTCCAAATTCTGTATGTCCATAAAAGTTATAAGCCGTTATGATGTCATAGGCAACTTCCTTAGATGGAGCCATCAAATTTCCGTTACCTGTTACACCACCATGTTTATAAACAAGTTCGGGTTCTCCTAATAATTCCAACCCTTGCTCTTTATCAGGAAAAACCGTCACTAACGTTGATTGCTTATACTCTTCTTCAAGGTTTGTATCATCTTTTTTTTCTAAAACTGTTGTAACTGTTATCGTATCCCCAATCGCTGTATAATTTGGATTCCCATCTTTTACATAGGTGATTTTAGCATGGATATGTCCACCATAGATGTCAGCTTCTGATTGTCCATCAGGCCATGAATCCGCAACAACTGACTTAGTAGAGAAGGCTAGCTGAAAGAGACTGAACAAAGCAAAATAGGCGACTAGAAATAATAATTTTTTATTCACTTTTTGCTTTTTCATTTCCTTCCTCACCTACCTTTTTGTTGGATCAGTTTGTAACTTAAGAACGCAATGATCCCTAATAGTAAGCCGCCTATCCCAATGATCATCGGCAGATAAGATACTTCTGCTTTTTCTTCTGTAATTGCTTCATCATTGATTTTTTTGGCATTTTCTGGTTTGATCGTAAATGTTTTTGCTAAATGCCATTTCTTTTGATTATTTTCTGTTGTCGCATCCACTGTTAACATATAAGTTCCCGGATCGATTTTCTTCTTGTTGACACTGATCGGAAAATCAAAGTTCGTATTGGGTGCGATCGACATATGATCTTTGTTTGCTGTATACAACACTTTTGATGAGCCTTTTTTAGTGATCGTCGCTTCCGTATGAACTTGACTGATGATCGTTGATGTAGGATTTTGTAAATGTGCAAAAATCGTTGCATACGAATTTTGTAACCCAGTTCTTACAGAAATTAATTTCAAATCTGGTGAGACAGGTTTACTGTTGTTCCTAAGCTCAACCCCAATAACATAAGCATACTTATTTCGAATCGCTGTTCCAGAAACTTTTTCACTTTGGTTCTCTTTTTTCGTTACATGGATACCTCCTAAAAGAATCCCGTCAAATGATTCTTTTGGCATTTTCAATTGAAAGTGCACGTCTTTTGCTTCTCCAGCTGGAATTGTTACTTCCTTTGCATCAGTGGTTAAGCAATCACTGACTTGGTATTTGGCAGAGGCATCCTTTTTAACTGTTCGTTGATTATAATCGATCACACCGTTTGTGTTGGTCGCTGCATTGTTGATCTCTATTTCAAAGACACTTTCTTTTTCTCCGACATTGGATAAATGAATGGATAGGTCGCGCGTTTCATTTGGTGCTTCAGTTAAGTCAAAATAAGATACATCTTTATTTGTTTGTTCTTCAGGTATATTTGCACTTACACTATATGCAGATTCAGCTGAATCTGCATATGAGGTGAGCGAATTGACACCAAGGATTCCCCAAAATCCGATGATGCCTGTGACTAAACAAATAAAACGATGATGACGTTTATTCATCATTGTGCATCAGTTGGACCTGCAGTAAGGGTCCAAGTAATCGTTGCGGTATACTCTTTTGCTTGAGCAGAACCAGCAGGAACAGTCAATTGAACATTTGTATTGTTTCCTTCTTCTCCTTCAAATACATCTAACCAAGTTCCCTGACCATTCAGACTTTTTGCCGTCATAACTGGTTGAGCTTCATGATTGTTAAAAGTGAAATCAAAAGCATCAGGTTTGCCGCTGATGTTATCAGAAGTCGTTCGAGTATCTCCATTCGCAAATGATAGGATTGCTCCTTTTAATTCAGTGCTGTCAGCTGCTGAAAATTTTGAAGCAGTCGCAGTTAGTGACCAGCCACCAGCTACTCCTCGTTTATCTGTGATTTGAACAAATGGTTTTGCATTTGCTGCGACATAGACTTTTTTATTTTGTGAAATTTCTTGTGTACCAAAACTGATATTGGACATATAGTCAATTGAAAGTGGTCCTTGATCGCCAGTTCCATGATTGTTAGGATCATCTGGATCTACTTCGTCTGGTTTGTCGATTGGATCATCTGGATTATCTGGATTCACTGGTTTGTTGGAATGGGTATCATTCCCTTCGAATGTGATCTTTGCTGTTGAAGTTGCTGAATCACTCATTTCTTCTGCATAGATGGTCATACTCATGGTATTAATGGCTAACACACTTAATAATGTAGTTGCTAGAATATTTTTTTTCATGTTTCTTCTCCTTTAGATTAAGTTGGTGCGTCTGTTAATGTCCAAACAAGTGTGGCAGAATAAGTTCCTGCCAAGTTACCAGAAGGTACTTTTAATGAAACAGCTTCTGCTGACATCTGATCTTCCCAAGTCCCTAGACCGGTTGTTGCGGCAGCAAACATAATATTTTGCGCATCTTTATTTACTGTTACCGTTGCCGTTTCAGCTGCCGGAGATTGATTCTCTGTCACCGTTTTTGCTGTCCCTGCTGGCAAGCTTAGTTCAGCCCCAGCTAACGCAACACCATTTTCAGTATAAAATCCTGCTTTTTCACTATCATAGCTAACTTGTAAGTTCCAACCTGCACCATTTCCTCGTAGATCAGATATTTGTGTCTCAACAAATTCATCTGAATTCCCAGCTGTATAGTTTTTTGTTTCACTAGCGATTTTTTGTGTACCGAAGTCAATATTTGAGATATAGTCAATACGTAAAGCACCGGTGTTTCCTGTTGGAATATACGTACCTGGTACATCTGGTGGATCAATTGGATCCGTTGGTTCATCCGTTTCATCTTGTTTCTCTAACCCAACTTTAGCGATACTTGTGCCATGAGTATCATCGGCTATTTCTGCATAAACGGTTGTTGCCTTCGCACTAATAACGAATGTGCTAAATAGTGCGATTGTTAAAACTACTTTTTTCATTTTTTTCCTTCTTTCCTTTTCTCAGTAAGAGGAAACCTCCTGCTGCTGTTACAATGAGTCCACCACAGATCATCAAAGAACTACTCTGCTGATCAATTGTTTTTGGGAGCTTTCTTTGCATCATTCTTTTTGTCTGCCCGTCTTTCTCTTTTGCCAGATCTTCTGATGATGCATTTGAAGGATTTGGTACAAAGCGGATCCCCGCTGTGCTTTGTACAGATTCAGCGTAGACAATCATTGTTCGCGTATATGCCTCAATGGTCAAAAAAATAAGGAACAAAAAGAAAACAATCGTCATCTTTCTCATCCACTTACCCTCACCTTTCTCTTTACAGCAAATGTAACAAAACCTCCTTTTTTTAATCTTCGCTCAATTGGGTAAATCCTATTTTACTTATATTCATTCTAAAAAAAGGCGTTTGAAACCGTTTAACCTTGCAATTTTTGCTTTTTTTGTCTTAAAAGATGAATCGAACGACTGACTGATAACAAATCGGTGTGATCGATCAAATTTCAAAATTGTTGTAGAGATAGTCAAATAAATACTTTGCTAACAATAGTTGGCTGTTTCTAACAATCTCAAAGAATATTCCCCACATTTTTCAAGCCATTAAGTATTCGTTTCACTATTTATTATGTAGACACTTAACTACGCTTCTGTCCTTAACGAAGACTCTTACAGCAATAAAAATTGACCATAATTAAGAAGAAAGAAAAAAATCAATGGTGAACGTTTCACCCAAATCTATTGACAGAAAATTCAATTTTTTACTTTTTTTGTCTTGACACTGTCCATCATTGCTTCTATAATGAACAAAAATTATTGATAGAGAGAGTAACGAATAATAAGCATTTTAGAGAGCGATTGGTTGGTGGAAAATCGTAGGTCTATTATTTGTGAAAGTAACTCTGGAGATGCACAAGTGACGTTAGAAGTTTGTGCCGGCGATCCCCGTTATCGGATAATGCGCTTCACTATTAGTGAGTCGCTAAGAGATTGTTTATTCATAAACAAAAAAAACGGTGGTACCGCAATGTCAATTGCCCGTTGGAATAATTATTCCAACGGGCTTTTTGTGTTTTTCACCAAAGAAAGGAAAAGATTTATGCAAATTTTTAGACAAAGACGAGTCAGACGTTTAGCTTCATTTCATTTATGTTAACTAAACGATTAAGGAGTTATTTATGATGGAAAAATTATCAACAAAGAAATTATTTTTATTAGCTTCACTCATTTTCGGAATGCTTTTTGGAGCAGGTAACCTTATTTTCCCTGCTCATTTAGGTCAACTTGCAGGTAGTCATTGGTTATCTGCTGGGATTGGTTTTTTGATCTCCTCTACTTTATTACCTTTAGCTGCACTGATTGCCTTAAGTAAAACACGCTCAAGCGGGTTGTACGATTTTGCTAAACCAGTGGCTGCGTGGTATGGTACCTTATTTCTTATTATGAACCATATGGCCTTAGGACCTTTATTCGCCACTCCCAGAACTGCTGCATTAGGATATCAATTTAGTTTAGGAATGATTTTACCAGAAAAGTATACAACGATTGGCTTATTTATCTTTTCGGTTATTTTCTTTGGCTTAGCCTATTATTTATCAACTCGTGAATCAAATTTATTAAAAATCAATTACGATCATTCGTGCGCTTCAAGGAATGGGGATTCATGATGAAGATCAGATTGCTAAAAATACTGTAAAATCTGGTCTATTCACGATGGTTTTATGTGGTGGTATCTATTTGGGGATTATTGCATTAGGTACGATGTCTTTAAATCGCTTTGGTATCTCCGAAAACGGAGGGATTGCATTAATTCAAATCGTCCAATCCTATTTTGGTAAAGTGGGATTGATTTTTATGGCCTTGATGACGCTGTTAGCAGTTTTCACTTCTGCGATGGGATTGATTGCCTCATTTGCCCAAGATTTCTCAGTCCGCTTCCCTAAGATCGGCTATAAAGGATGGCTTCGAATCACTACATTACTTTCTTTTATTACCGCAAACTTTGGACTTGACACCATTATTGCTTGGACCATGCCATTTTTAATGATTCTTTATCCTCTTTCCATGGCAATGATCATCCCAGCACTTTGCTCTGCCTTTTTCCAAAATCGCAGAATCGTTTATCAATTGACGACAATCTTTACAGCCATACCTGCTTTGTTTGATGGTATCAAAGCATTACCTATTCAAAATCATTTGACAACAAATTTAACCAATTGGTATGTTCATACGATTCCATTTGCTTCCAGTGGTGTTGGTTTTATCCTGCCAGCAATCAGTGGCTTTATCATAGGCGTACTGTATTGTTTAATTTTTAAACAAAGAACTGAGTTAGACCCTTCTCTATCTAATTGAGTCTTGTAACGGACAAAGAGAAGTTTTACCGAAATATGACGCTTCATTTGATAATTTGAGTGAAGCCAGAAGAAAGAAGCAAAAAAGAACAATGTTGATTATCTTTTGATAAACGCATTGTTCTTTTGCTAGTTTTCATTGATTGACCTGATCTTGTAAGAGAATTTGATTGTTAATCAGATCTGAGATAAACTCTGTGATATATTTTTCTTTTTCTTCATTAGAATAGTCACCAGAATCAGCAAATCGTATTAATACTTTTTCTTTTACATGACTAAGTGCTACATTTGTTTTTAATAATTCAAATATATAGATCGATACTTCATTATCTAAAAGATAGATTTCATCATTCAAGGAAAGATAGAGGTCGTTCCCTAATTTCTCATAGGCCAATTCGCCGTTCAGTCTCACCTAATCACGCTCCTTCAGGTCATTTCTGTCTGTTTCCAGATACGATACATTTGATTTTTTATTAACTCTTGCAATAATTGACATTCAGAGCGATCCACTCCATGAATATCATTGGTATGATAATAATGTTGCGCACGACAACCACCACCGCATAAATAGCGAAAAGAACAAGTTTGACAACCAGATAAATGATGGATATTTTGAGATTCAAGCAATTCTATCTCTTTATGGTTATAAATATCAGCTAATTTGTTTTTTCTGATATTACCTAATTTATAGTCATCTGTCTCCAATAATTTACATGCAAAAATATCCCCAACTGGATTGATAACGAACTCTCCCAAACCAAAACCACAAGATTCTTTAATTGTAAATGGCTTTAAAAATGCAGATCGTTGAGCACTTTTTTCTTTGCACTCGATTTCTTTTCTTTCTTCAAAAGATAATGAAATATCTGCCATACTACCTCTTCCTAATTCGCTAAATCCACCTAATTTATAGGCGATTCCATTCTCTTTAAAAAACTCAATCGTTTGATCAACCGATTTTAAGTTATAGTTGGTAACGGTTGCATTAACGTAAATATTATGGAAACCGATATCTAAAAGATTACGGATACCTCTCATTGCTATTTCATAACAACCTCTACCACGGTTCTTGTCATTTTCTTCTTTATCAATCGAATCCAAGCTGATGGTCATTGATTCGCATCGATCTGCCAAGAATTGTGCATTCCTTTTTTTTCCAATCAAGGTTCCATTAGTGATCAAACCAACCGATAAGCCTAGTTGATAGGCATAATCGATATATTTTAAAGAATCATGATTCAGTCCTATTTCTCCACCAGTAAAAATGACTTTTTTTACACCACAGTCTTTTAATTGCTCTAATAGTTGGAACCATTCAATAAAAGACAATTGATCTGGATAGTTCTTGGTCATATCTGCTTCTGCGTAACAATACACACATTTTAAATTACATTGATGTGTCAACGCCAAATAAGCGGTTTCAGGAATGGTGACTTCATTTTTTTTTACTTTTAATGGCTCGTCTAATAGAAGCTGAAAGATTTTTAGTTTTTTTTGCGTAGACTCGGATAACGCTGAATACTTTCGTAGCTTCACCAACTCTAACTCTTCTTTAGAAATCACTAGCCAGCTGCTTCTTAGAACATTATGGAGAATCATTTCATCAAGAAAAGGATACGCGTATAAATTTTCCTTGATTTTCATAGATCACTCACCTCTTTTATTAGCATCACAAACGAATAATAACATTTTGACTATATTAAATAGGAAAATAAAGTCGCCTTTTTAACAGGGGAGTTTTGTAGGGCAACTTTATTTTCCAATTAAAAATGGACATCGGAAGACTAGATTAAGAACCGTTACCAATCAATAACCCACAAGAACATGGGGACAAAACATTGCCAGAGATTTTTTTTAGTACAGGTTTCGTAAACATAACAAGTCTCCTTTCTGAACTTTTAGGAAAAAGCACGATAATATTCATTTTTTTTCCTAAATATAGTATAAACTTTGAATGAAAATATTGTCAATGACGGTTCGAGAGAAAAATTATTAAAACCTTAGTTATAAAATAAAAACAATTAAACAATTTATGCGTTTCTTTTATATAACGCTAAAATTTCTAAGACACGTTGATTTGTTCTTCTGACTTATTTGATTGGATTCATTACTATCTATAAGTAAATTTGTTTTTATTTTATTTCATCACCTCAAATTTTCATAGTGATCATAAATTTCCATTAAGTTATTTTAAATAACGATTTTTTAAGTTTAAATTTGAAAAACACTGCTTTATCTGTTTATTTTATTCTAAACATAACGATTATTTAACGAACAAATCTATTTTTTTCATAAGAATTTTAGTATAATTACAATCTATAAAGTATATTTAATTCCTCATCAATCTGAAACTAACTTTTGGGTCATAAGGACTTTATTTTAATTCGATACCACGGTGTTTAAATAAGTGGTTTAATTTTTAGGAGGGATATATTGAAAGGTTATTATTCAGTACAAGAATTAGCCGACCAACTTGGTGTGACAACTCGTTCAATTCGAAACTATCTGCACGAAGGGAAATTAAAGGGAACAAAAGTTGGAGGAAAATGGAAGTTTTCTGAACAAAATTTGTTTGATTTCCTTTACGGTGACAAGGAAAATCTAATGATCCAAAAAGATTATCAAGTGACGCTTGATGTCCCTGTCACATTAAAATTATCTCTTGTAACAGATGATTTTCACGAAATGGATGCCTTTAAAGAGCAACTTTTTAACTATCATTCAGAGGTTTATGCTAATAAAAATGATCGATTGATCCAATACACGCATTTCAAAGAAAATGAATATGATATCTTAATTGGTGGTAACTTTAATTATGTCACTAATTTCGGGTCATGGATCTATGAACAACTACAAAAACAAACATCCATTTCACTAAAAAAGAATTAGTTTTTTATTTTGAAAGAGAGACTGTGAAAGAAACGATCTGCTCTGATGACAATAAGCCTGAATTTTTTGAAACAGCTTCCCATGTTTCAAAAAATTCAGGCTTATTTCAAGAACTGGATGCATAAGCACCGTGTATAAGAGATTGCGAAAAGAGCGTTTGACCTGATTACTCGCCAAGTAAAAACTACGACGAGTAATCGTTGGAGCAAACAAGATAAAAATCTCGAAACAGCTCCCCCTGTTTTGTGGATTTTTGTCTTATTGCCGAAGGTCAGCTCTTTGAATGTCGTTTACTGTTTTTTTAGATTCTAAATTTATTTTTTTCCTATTTCTTGTTTCTATAATAATGGTAAGTAGCTTTAACCCTTACCACCTTGAAAGGATGGATATAGTTTCATGCCACCATCTACAAATAAAGTAATTCCTGTCACATAACTGGATTCATTAGAAGCGAGCCAAGCAGCAGCGGCGGCGACTTCCTCGGGTTTACCCACTCGTTCCATTGGTATCATGCTTTCTAGAATTTCTTTTTCTTTTGGATCTTCAAATTTTTCTGCATTAATCGGAGTTTTGATCGCCCCTGGTCCAATACTGTTGATTCGAATATTTTCTGGTGCGTACTCCATGGCTACTGTTTCTGTAAACAGCTTGACACCGCCTTTTGATGCTGCGTAATGAGCAAATGTCGGCCAAGGGATTTGTTCGTGAACGGAGGACATGTTGATAATATTACCTTTGATCTGATGAGTTTTAAAATAACTCAACGCTGTTTTTGTCCCTAAAAATACGCCTGTTAGGTTCACCTTTAACACTTTCTCCCAATCTTCTAATTCCAGCTCATGGGTTGGTTTTTGCGTTTCCATACCAGCATTATTGACCCAGATATCTAAACTTCCGAATGTTTCGATTGCTGCTTTGAGCAGACGATCCATCCCTTCTTCTGTACTGACATCCGCTTCGACAGCTACTGCTTTGCCACCATTTTTTTCGATCTCGGCTACTGCTTCTTGTGCCCCTTCTTCATCCGAATGATAGTTGACAACCACACACATTTTTTCTTTACCAAAGCGTTCACAGATTGCTTTACCGATCCCTTTTGATCCTCCAGTTACTACTGCCACCTTATTTGTTAGATCTTTATACATATACTTTCCACCCTTCTTTTTCACCTACTGCATACTTCCTATATCAAGTGTACAATAGCACCCTGTCTTTTAGGCAAACGATACGCTTATTCGATCGATTTACTTTTTTCTATAATAAAAGAGTCAGCAAGCTACTTGCTGACTCGAATGATTTCACCAAAAAAGTCTTTTTTATTGTCTTCAGTTAAATTCAATACTTTTATTTAAAATAGTCCGCTGTCGCTTTTTCATCTGCTTTCAGTTGTTCAATCAACGATTCAACGTTTGGAAATTTCACTTGGTTTCTCAAAAAATGATGCCAACGGACTTTTACATGCTCTCCATAGATATCTTGAGCAAAATTTAAAATATATAATTCAACGGTAAGTTCACGATCATCACCAAAGGTATCATTATGACCGATTGATCCCATTGCTTGATACCACGTTTCACCAACTTTGATCTCTGAAACATAGACACCTTCTTTTGGAAGATGAACAGTACTTTTAACTTTGATGTTAGCTGTTGGGAATCCTAGCAGGCGACCACGAGCATCGCCATGGACTACCACCCCTTCGACCTCGTAAGCAGCCCCCAATAAACGTGTTACTTCATTTATTTCTCCTGCGTTTAATAATTCACGTATCCGTGTCGAACTAATCTTCTCGCCACTGTCTTCTTCTTTTGGTACAGTGATGACTTCAAATCGATTCTTTGCATAACTTGGTAAGTGCGCTACATCTGCAATTTCTTTAGGTCCGTAAGTATAGTCAAAACCAGAAACAGCATATTTTGCATGAAGTCCTACGATATATTGATCGACAAATTCTTGTGGAGCTAAATGAGCAAACGATGACGTAAAATCGATTTCGTATAAATAATCAACACCTAATAGGGCCATTTTTTCTTCTTTTTGTTCCAGAGTAGTCAAATATTTTACTTGACTTGGATTTATTTTTTTGAAGACGATTGAAGGATGTTGGTTGAAAGTCATCAAAGCTAATTTCAATCCTTCTTTTTTAGCAATTTCTTTTCCCCGATTGATAACACGTTGATGGCCTAGATGTACCCCGTCAAAAAATCCTAAAACAAGTACAACATCTTCTGGTGGGATCTGATCTGCTTGATAAGGATGTCTAATTTTGATAATTTTCATTTTTATACCTCATTCCTCAACACTTTGCTTGGTTTTAATTTATTTTTTTCTTTTGGATTTGGCTGGTAAATACTTACTACTTTGTCTTGGTAAAAAAGTGCGATCTCTTCTGTCGGCATTTCTGCTAAGTTAAATACCTGATAATCTAAGCGCATACCATTTTTAACTTTTTCCCAAACACGATCACTAATGTCTACTCTCTTAAAACGAGCGACACCAGCTTCTAGTGGTAATAAATGTTCTTCAAAGGTTCCTGCAAGCATATAATCTGCTACTTGCTGTAAAGTGATTGCCTGCTCCTTCTTCATTCCTCCACTAGCTGTTCGAGTTAGATCGGACATGTGAGCAGGATAGCCTAATTTTTTCCCAGTATCAACAGCAAGCGTTCGTACATAAGTCCCTTTCCCGCATACTACCTCAAAACGCCAAGATAGCAACCCCTTCTCTTGGTCCCAATGCACGTCACTTGTTCTTTCAAAACGTTCAATCTGCGCTTTACGCACGGGACGTGTAACTGTTTCATTGTTTCTGGCATACTCATAAAGACGTTTGCCGTTCACTTTGACAGCTGAATACATCGGTGGTATCTGAGTGATTTCCCCGATAAAACTTTTCATCGTTTCATCAATTTCTTCATCACTGATTAATCGATCAACTGTTTTACTTTCGACGACCTCACCAGATTTGTCTTCTGTCGTTGTACTAAATCCTAATGTAATCTCTCCTTGGTATACTTTTCCTGCATCGCTTAAATATTCGATAACTTTAGTCGCTTTTCCAAGGCAAATCGGTAACACACCATCAACATCAGGGTCTAACGTACCACCATGACCAATTTTTTTCATATGTAAGATTTTTCTTAATTTAAATACACAATCATGACTTGTCATGCCACGTTCTTTCCACAAAGGTAATAATCCGTCCATGTTTTTTCTCCCTATCCAATAAAATATCAACTTTGTCATTATAACACATCCCACAATAATGTGACGATTTTACCTTTTTTCGCTACGTTTTTATTATTTGGCAACAAACTTGTAATAAAACTTCACAAACCTGTAAATACAATTCATGTTATTCTCTTAGACAAAGGCAAGCTTGAATCCTTCATTTGCAACCTTTGATTAAAACGAGACGCAGCTTTTAAGGAATAGATGATCCTAGTCTTCCCCAAAACAAAAAACTGAGAATCATATACGAATCTCGAAAAGAGTCTGAAGTATAAATCTAACTCTTAATAAACGGTGTCCAAGAAGCCACTTCTTAAAAATAAGAGAGAATTTTTCAAAATAAGAAAAGCTATTTTAAAAGATTCTCTCTTATTCGTTTGGAGTTGACCGCTTCTTTCACAACCTGTTCGAGACACGTACAAATTGCTCATTTTTTTCTCATGTATTCTGTACAGTAAAATTACGGTACTGTGCGTTTATCATTTTAAACTACTTGCATTGTGTAGTTTGAACTTTTTTTCTAAAAAATTGGATGATGGTGTAACTGCGGTATCTCTGCTTTATAAAAAGCTAAAACTAAAAAAACTACTAAAAAAGAGCTATAACCCCACTTCTTAAGGTTTATAGCTCTTTTTGTTTTAATCTTTATTTAAATTACGAAGCAACTCATCAATGTGGTTACCATACCCCACTGACTCATCTAATTCAAAAGTTAATTCAGGCGTTTTATAGATGCTTAAGTTGTGTCCTAATTCACGGCGAATCAGTCCACTTGCTTTTGCTAGGCCTTCCTGTGCTTTTTTCTTATCTGAAGCTAAGTCAGATAAAATACTATAATAGATGGTTGCTTGTTGTAGATCTCCCGTAACGTGGACATCAGTGATTGTCACGTTTTCTACACGAGGATCACGAACTTTTTTACGTAAAATATCATTTACTTCTTTTAAAATTTCTTGACCGACTCGGCGGTCTCTATAGTTTGCCATATTGAGCGGCCTCCTAAAATTAAATTGTTTTGATTTCTTCCATAATGAAGCCTTCGATGACGTCATCGACTTTGATGTCATTGAATTTTTCGATCATTGCACCACATTCATAACCCATTTTAACTTCTTTTACATCGTCTTTGAAACGTTTCAAGCTAGCTAGTTGTCCTTCGTAAATGACGATACCATCACGGATCACGCGAACGCCACTATCACGTCGAATGTATCCTTCTGTGACATAAGCCCCAGCGATCGTTCCAACTTTTGAAACTTTGAATGTTTCTCGAACGATCATTTGACCAGTGATTTTTTCTTCAAACTCTGGATCTAGCATCCCTTTCATCGCTGTTTCGATTTCTTCGATTGCTTTATAAATGATTCGGTGTAAACGAATGTCCACTTCTTCATTATCCGCTTGAATTTTAGCTTGTGGTGTAGGACGAACATTGAACCCAATGATGATCGCATTACTTGCTGCTGCAAGGGTTACATCACTTTCATTGATGGCACCAACTGCAGAATGGACGATTTTCACACGTACGCCTTCTACATCGATCTTTTGCAATGAAGCAGCCAATGCTTCTGCAGAACCTTGTACATCAGCTTTAATGATAACATTTACTTCTTTTAATTCGCCTTCTTTTAAGCTTTCAAACAAGTTGTCCAATGTTACCCGACTAGTGATCGCACGATGTTCTAACAACGCACGTTTGGCACGTTCTTCACCGGCTGCACGAGCAGTTTTTTCATCTTCAAAGACAACAAAGCGGTCACCTGCTTGTGGCACATCGTTTAACCCAGTGATCTCAACTGGTGTTGCTGGTCCAGCAGATTTTTCACGACGACCTAAGTCGTTGACCATCACACGCACACGTCCATAGGTATTTCCTACTACAATTGGGTCACCTACGTTTAAAGTCCCTTGTTGAACAAGTAATGTAGTAACAGGTCCTTTTCCTTTGTCTAGACGTGCTTCAATTACTGTACCAATTGCTCGTTGTTTAGGATCTGCTTTTAGATCCTCTACTTCCGCAACCAGCAAGATCATTTCTAGCAATTCGTCAATATTTTGACCAAATTTAGCAGAGATTTCAACGAAAATCGTTTCTCCACCCCAAGCTTCTGGAATCAATTCATATTCACTTAATTCTTGCATCACGTGTTGAGGATTTGCCCCTGGTTTATCAATCTTATTAACAGCAACGATAATTGGTACGCCAGCTGCTTTCGCATGGTTGATTGCTTCGACTGTTTGTGGCATAACACCGTCATCTGCTGCTACAACTAAGATCGTGATATCAGTGATACTTGCTCCTCGCGCACGCATACTTGTAAATGCAGCATGCCCAGGTGTGTCTAAGAATGTGATTGGTTTGCCATCGATATCGATTTGGTAGGCACCGATATGTTGTGTAATCCCACCAGCTTCGCCACTTGTTACTCGTGAATGACGTAATGTATCAAGTAATGTTGTTTTCCCGTGGTCGACGTGTCCCATGATTGTTACAACTGGTGGACGAGAAACCAATGTATCAGGATTTAATTCTTCTGGTTCAAAGAATTTGTCGATATCTGCGATATCTACTTGGATTTTTTCTTGTGGTTCCATCCCATAATCTGTTGCTAAGAGTTCAATCGTATCTTTATCTAGTGCTTGGTTTTGGTTGACCATTACGCCAAGCATAAATAATTTTTTGATGATCTCTGCTGGTTCACGATGGATTTTCTTCGCAATATCCGCAACGTTCATGCCTTCAGTATACTCTAATACTTCTGGTAACTCACGGAATTTACGTGGTGGTACAGCAGGTTTATTGGAAGTTTGTTGTTTTCCTTTTTTCCCTTTTTTGTTAAAACGATTGCGGTTGTTATTGTTAAATTTACCACGATTATTATTGTTGTTACGGTTTTGGTTACCACCTTGGTTTGATCCTTGGCGATTTTGGTTTCCGCCTTGTGTTGATCCTTGGCGGTTTTGATTGCCACTTTGTGTTGCTCCTTGACGGTTTTGGTTATTTCCGCCTCCATTATTACTTCGGTTTTGGTTTGTTGATTGGTTTTTTCCTTGATTCACTTGACCGCTCCCTTGACCGCGATCTTGATAGTTGCGGTTATTTTTTTGTTGTTTCGTTTTTGTTTCTTGTTTCTTTTGTTCATTCGGCTGGTTTGTGGCTGGCTTTTGGCTGGCTTGCTGTGCTGGTTTTTTATTCGTCTGTGGTTTTTTGAACGCTTGTTGCAACTTCTTTTCATCACCAGTTGTGATTGTTCCCATGTGATTCTTCACATTAATCCCAAGTTGCTGCGCCTTTTCCACAACGTCTTTACTAGGCTGATTTAATTCTTTTGCTAGTTCATAAATTCGTTTGTTGCTCATGCAATCACCTTCCTAACCTTCAATTAGCTCCTTGGTTTTCTTCGCAAAACCGTTATCTACGATTCCAAATACTTTGCGAGGCTTCCCAATCATCTGCGTGATTTCAGCTTCGGAAAATAGTTCAAAGCAAGGAACTTCATAATATGAACTCTTATCTTTCACTTTTTTCTTCGTATTCTCACTCGCATCATTTGCTACAAACACGATCTTTGCTTTCTGTTTACGAATGTCTGCAATGGTCAACTCCTCGCCGGTAATCAACTTACCAGCGCGCATCGCTAACCCAATGAGATTCATGGCTTTTTGCCGATTTCCTTCATTCATTTACCGAATAGCTCTTTTCGTGCTTTTTGATGGGTTACATAATCGAGTAACTCTTGGTAGAATTCATCTGTCAAAGTCGTTTCTAACGCCCGATCAAGAATCTTCTTATCCCAAGCTTGTTGTACTTCAGCTGGCTCAAGTGAGACATACGCACCACGGCCTGGCATTTTCCCAGTGGGATCAATCGATACTTCCCCTTCTTTGGAACGGGTAATTCGAATCATCTCTTTTTTGGGTTTCATTTCACCTGAAACCACAGATTTGCGTAAAGGAATCTTCCTTTGTTTCATCTCTTCGCCTCCTAAGCTAATTGTTAAGCATCTTGATCCGTATTTTCAACTGTTTCATCGTTGAAAGCAATCGTTTCATATTCATCATCTGTATAATCAGATTGAACGATCGCTTCATCATGAGCGACTTCTTCAGAAGCTACTTCTTGATCTTGCGCTTGTTTTTCATAATATTCAGCCATATCTGATTCTGACTTGATATCGATTTTGTGATTTGTTAGTTTGGCAGCCAAACGTGCATTTTGTCCACGTTTACCAATCGCTAAGGATAATTGGTAATCTGGAACGACAACGGTACAAGCTTTAGGATTTTCTTCATCAAAAATCACATCGATCACTTGCGCTGGATTCAGAGCATTGGTGATAAATACCGCTGGATCTTCGTTCCACTCAACGATATCCATGTTTTCACCCTTTAATTCATTCACTATCGCTTGCACACGCTGGCCTTTTGGTCCAACACAAGTTCCAACTGCATCAATATTTTCATCATTTGAACGAACGGCTACTTTTGAGCGATCGCCCGCTTCTCTAGCAATGCTTACGATTTCAACGATCCCATCGTAAACTTCTGGCACTTCTTGTTCGAATAAACGGCGTAATAGATCTGGATGGCTACGGCTAACGAAGACTTGTGGACCTTTTGACGTATTTTCTACACGAGAAACGTACACTTTGATACGATCATGCGGTTGATAAAATTCATTAGGCATTTGATCTTGTTTCGATAAAACTGCTTCGATCTTTCCAAGATTTACATAGATATATCGTTTATCTTGACGTTCAACGATACCTTGCATAATGTCTTTTTCATACGCGCTGAACTCATTGTAAATGATGGTTCTTTCTGCTTCTCTGACACGTTGTAAAATAACTTGTTTTGCTGTTTGTGCAGCAATTCGTCCAAAGTCTTTTGGTGTCACTTCAAAACGGATGGTATCACCAATCTCATATGCCGGATTAATCAAAAGCGCATCTTTTAATGATACTTCTAATTGTGAATCCATTACTTCTTCAGTAACTTCTTTCACAGCATAGACGTGAATTTTCCCTTTCTTTTGATCAAATTCAACTTCAACATTTTGAGCTTGACCATAATGGCGTTTGTATGCAGAAACTAAAGCAGCTTCTAAAGCGTCGATCACGATTTCTTTTGAAATCCCTTTTTCAGCTTCTAATGCATCTAATGCGTTTAGCATTTCTTTACTCATTTTTCTGTTTCCTCTCCGTGATTAAAATTGGATCGCTAAGCGAGCTTTGGCAATATTTTTTCGGTCAAGAATTAATTCTTTTTCCCGTGTTTTTATGCGTATTTTCAATATCAGCTGTTCAGCATCAACTGATTGAAGAAATCCTTCATATTGTTTTTCTCCATCAACTGGTTGATAAAGAGAAACATGGATATATTCTCCAAGCGCTTTTTCGTAATCTTTCTCTTTTTTTAATGGGCGTTCTGCCCCTGGAGATGATACCTCTAGAAAATAAGCTTGTGGGATAGGATCTGGATCTGCTGCATCAAGTTTTTCGCTAAGTTTTTCGCTAACCCATGCACATTCTTCGATATCGATTCCGCCATCTTTGTCAATGAATACTCGTAAGAACCAACTTTTGCCTTCCTTCACAAATTCTACTTCGACAAGTTCAAAATTTTGTTCCTCTAAAATCGGAGTCACCATTGCTGTGACTGTTTCAACGACGCTACTCAAAAAGTTCGCCTCCTTAAAATTGCTTCCGTAATTCCATTAAAAAGAGTGAGCGAAAATTCCGCTCACTCACAGTTAGTATCATTACCTATAAATAACTATACCATATTTCATTTAAAATGACAAGCTTCCACGCTAACCCTTGATTAGAACATATCAAACAAGGAAAGTTGGTTTTCATCTGGAAGGTCTTTCAATACTCCGTTGTCGTTCATATACTCAATCAACGTTTTAGAAACTTTTCCTCGTGTAGCAAGATCTTCTTTTGATAAGAATGGTCCATCTTTTCGTGCTTCAACGATTTGTTTTGCAACGTTTGTTCCTAAACTTGGGACAGCTCTAAATGGTGCGATCAATGTGTCTCCTTCGATCACGAAGTTCACGGCATCTGATTTATATAGATCGATCATGCCAAAATGGAAGCCTCTTTCCAACATTTCATTCGCTAATTCAAGGACGGTCAACTGATTTTTCTCTTTGACTGAGGCATCCAAACCTTTATCTGTGATTTCTTTCATCGCTTGTTTTACCGCATCTTTCCCTTTACACATAGCCACAAGATTAAAATCATCCGCTCGAACTGAGAAATAGGCACAATAGTATAAAATAGGGAAATAGACTTTAAAATAAGCTACACGTAAGGCCATCAAAACATAAGCCGCTGCATGGGCTTTTGGGAACATATATTTGATTTTAGAACAAGAATCAATGTACCAATCTGGAACATTGTTTTCTTTCATGGCGGATAGATAGGTTTCTCGTAATTCATCAGGGATCTTGTTCCATAGCCCTTTACGAACGGTTTCCATAATCTTAAAAGCCATCCCACTATCTAATCCAGCATGGATCAAGTAAACCATGATATCATCCCGACAACCAATTACTTCAGCCAAAGTTGCATCCCCACGTTTGATCAATTCTTCTGCATTGCCTAACCACACATCGGTCCCATGTGATAATCCGGAAATCTGTAAGAGTTCAGCAAAAGTCGTTGGATGTGTTTCTTCCAACATTCCCCGAACAAAGCGTGTCCCAAACTCTGGGATACCTAGTGTCCCTGTTTTAGAATAAATCTGTTCACTGGTAACGTTCAAGACATCTGGACCGGCAAAAATTCTCATTACTTCTGGATCGTCAGTTGGGATCGTTTGTGGATCGATTCCCGATAAATCCTGCAACATACGGATTACTGTCGGATCATCATGTCCCAGAATATCAAGCTTCAGTACATTATCATGGATAGAATGGAAATCAAAATGCGTTGTTTTCCATTCTGAATTTTGATCATCTGCTGGATATTGGATCGGTGTAAAATCATATACGTCCATGTAATCGGGAATAACGATGATCCCCCCTGGATGTTGTCCAGTCGTTCGCTTCACGCCAGTCGCACCTTTGGCTAATCGATCAACTTCAGCACTGCGAAATTGTAAATTATGATCTCGCTCATAACCTTTAACAAAGCCATAAGCTGTTTTATCGGCAACTGTACCGATTGTTCCTGCTCGATAAACATATTCTTCCCCAAACAAAACTTTCGTATAGTTGTGCGCTTCTGCTTGGTAATCACCTGAAAAGTTCAAATCGATATCTGGTACTTTGTCTCCATGGAACCCTAAGAACGTTTCAAAAGGAATATCATGGCCATCTTTATTTAATCGTGCGCCACATTTCGGACATTTTTTTTCAGGCATATCAAACCCCGAACCGTAAGTACCATCTTCAAAGAATTCTGAATACTGGCAATCAGGACAATAATAGTGAGGGGCTAATGGATTTACTTCAGTGATCCCAGTCATTGTCGCAACAAAACTAGAACCAACTGATCCACGTGAACCAACTAAATAACCATCTTTGTTACTTTTATGCACCAGTTTTTGCGCAATCAAATAGATCACAGAAAACCCATTCCCGTTGATCGAATTCAATTCTTTTTCTAATCGTTTTTCAATGATTTCTGGTAATGGATCACCGTACAACTGTTTAGCTCTGGTATAACTCAAATCAGAAATCTCTTCTTCAGATCCAGGAATTTTTGGCGTATACAAATCATCTTTCACCGGAATGACCTCTTCACAAAGGTCAGCAATCTTATTCGTATTGTCAACGACGATTTCTTTCGCTAGATCTTTTCCTAAAAAGTTAAAAGCAATCAACATCTCATCTGTTGTTCTAAAATGCACATCAGGCAAACTATGTCGGTTCAACGGATTAGCCCCACCCATTGAATTAATCAAAATCTTCCGATAGATTGCATCTTCTTCATTAAGGTAATGAACATTCCCAGTAGCAACGACGATTTTGTCCAATGACTTTCCGATTTCAACTAGATTTTTGATGATTTCTTCTAAATCATGTTCATTTTTGACTAGTTCTTGCTCAAGCAATGGTGCATAGACCGCTTTTGGCATCACTTCAATATAATCATAAAATTTTGCTCGATTTCTAGCTTCTTCAATTCCTTTTTGCATCATTGCTTCGAAAATCTCACCTTTATCACAAGCAGAGCCAATGAAAAGATTCTCACGTAATTTCTTCAGTTGTGAACGAGGAATACGTGGGACACGTTCAAAATATTCCACATTCGACATCGAGATTAATTTGAATAAATCTTTTAATCCAGCTTGATTTTTCGCTAAGATCGTCACATGAAATGGCCTTGCTCGTTTATACGAATCGCCTTCTCCCACATGAGCATTGAGTTGATCATGGTAGAGCATCTCATGGTTTTCCATTGCTTCTTTAACGAAAATCCATGCTAAATGACCTGTCGCTTCAGCATCGTAAATCGCTCGGTGATGCTGTTCAAGACTGACACCAAATTTTTTAGATAACACACCTAGACCAAATCGTTTAAATTGAGGATACAGATATCTGGCTAATTCTAGCGTATCGATGACTGGATTCGTCGCCTCTGGGATTCCATATTTTGCATAACTTGTATTCAAAAATCCCATATCAAACGCGGCATTATGGGCGACCAGAATCGAATCTTTTGAAAACTCGAGAAACAGACGTAGGACTTCTTCTTCTGATTTAGATCCTCGTACCATTTCATCTGTGATCCCAGTTAGATCAATCGTTGTGCGGGAAAGTGGGTGTCCAGGATCAATAAATTCATCAAAGCTTTCAATGACATTCCCTTTATACATCTTGACCGCAGCTAATTCGATGATCGTATCATAAACAGCAGATAGTCCGGTGGTTTCCACGTCAAATACGACATATGTTCCTTCATTCAAAGAAACATGTTCATCATTGTAAGCAATCGGCACACCATCATCTACAACATTGGCTTCAACCCCATAAAGAATTTTCACGCCTGCTTTTTTACCGGCACTATGCGCTTCAGGAAATGCTTGTGCCCCTCCATGATCCGTGATCGCAATCGCTTTGTGTCCCCATTTTCCAGCTTGAGCCACAAGGTCAGAGATACTATTGGTTGCATCCATCGTACTCATATTACTATGAACATGTAATTCCACTCGTTTCTCATCGTCAGGAGCATAGTCTTTACGAGGTGCATGCTTCACCTCAATGATATCTTGTGCATTCATCACCAGGTCTCGCACAAATGTATCTTCTTGGATACTTCCTCTAACTTTTAACCAGCTTCCTACGCTGATTGCATCAAAGATTTGTTCATCTTTTTCATTATTTGAAAATTTCTTAACAATAAAAGAAGAAGTATAATCGGTGATTTTTAACGTTAGAATCTTACGTTTTGAACGTAGCTCACGCACTTCTTTATCAAATACATAGCCTTCCAAGGTCACACGACGTTCTTCTTCAACGATATTGATCATTGGTATTGTCGGTTCATCTGCTGGAATATTACGACCTAACTGGATCGGTCCATCTAGTACAGGAAGTTGCTCTTTTCTTTCTTTTTTCTTTTGTTCATGGACAATCAAACTTTCCGCAGCTTGCTTCATGAACGCTTCTGCTTGTTCTTGCTTCCGCTCTTCAAACAGTTTTAGCACACGTTCTGCTTGTTCTTCATCAATTTCAGGTTCGATACGAAATTTAGGGAACCCGTAGCTGACAAACAGCGTTTCAACTAAAGGTAGATATTGTTGCTTTAAATAATTAATAGCGCCATTACTATCGACTGGCAAGACAATTTTCTTTTCCTTCAATATAGGGACTTGTGTTTTTAAAACTTGTTGAGCCAACGGCGTATCGCATTGTTGGCTTTCTAAAGCTTGTGCCCAATAATCTTGTAATAATTTTTCATCAAACTGCTGATCATCAGCTTTGATAGTTAATCTGATCTGTGCAATATCTTTAAATGCCAGTGTCAAATTTTGGAGCAATGATCGATAAAGCATGATCGGTAAAATTTGAGTAAAGTGTAGGGTAAACTCCCACAATCTTGATTTGCGGTGAACCACTACACGCTCCATTTCGCCAGCAGAGATTAGTGGATGATTTTTTTCCACTTCTTCTAGTTGGATTTGTTCCAACAATTTTTCAAATAACTCTCGTTTTTCTGACAAAACCATACGCCCTTTCTGACGAGGACAAATCAATGCTATTTCATTTGAACCTCTTCTTCTTTCAGTACTATTTAGTATACCCGTTTTTACATGGATTTACATTAAAAAAACGACAAAGAATTTTCTTTCTCGTTCTAAATCGTTGATTACTTAGCTAAATGAATCCTCACAACGTAAGCTGATTGGTACTCCTTGCTCTTGCAACGTAGTAACATGCAGTTCGCCCCAATCACATAACGCATCTAACACACTACTTAATGTTTGGCCATATTCACTTAAGGAATAAACAACTTTTGGTGGAACCTGATGATATGAGGTTCGTACAACAATACCGTCTGCTTCTAATTCACGCAATTGTTGAGTCAACATCTTTTGGCTAAGATTAGGAATTTTTCGTTTTAAGTCGCTGGGACGAAGCGGACTGTGACGCAGGTTGCATAAAATAATCGGTTTCCATTTTCCACCGATAACATCCATCGTGGCTTCTACACCAATATTATACGTTTTTTCAATCATATTTCCCTCCTAAAATCCTTTTACTATCCAATAGTTACTTTTTAGACACTATAGCACAATAAAGTAGGTACTATCTATTAGAGCCTATCTAGTATACATTATATCTATTGAAAATTAAAGGAGGAGTATAGATGATCCATTCATTGAATGATCGAATCATGTTAAATAACCAAATAGAAATTCCAGGGATAGGACTTGGTGTCTTTCAAATCCCTGATACCCAAACTGCTGAAGTAGTCAAAGCAGGCATTGTAAAGGGCTATCGATTGATTGATACTGCTCAAATATATGATAATGAAATTGGTACAGGAATCGGAATCAAAGAAGGGCTGAAAGCTGCTGGAATTTCTCGAGAAGAACTATTCGTAACCTCCAAAGTCTGGAACGATCATTTAACCTATGACGAAACGATCCAAGCTTTTGAAACCAGTTTAGCACGTCTAGGACTAGACTATCTAGATCTTTATTTAATCCATTGGCCTGGCGAAGATGCTTTCTTAGAGTCTTGGCGTGCTTTGGAACAATTATATCAAGCGGGGAAAATCAAAGCGATTGGTGTTAGCAATTTTCAAATCACTCATTTAGAAAAATTATTGACACATGCGAATGTCATTCCCGTTCTCAACCAAGTGGAACTACATCCAAAGTTATCTCAAATTGAACTACGCAATTTCTGCGCAAAACATGCAATAAAGATCCAAGCGTGGTCCCCTTTGATGCAAGGGAAACTATTGAATCACCCAACTATAGTAGAGATTGCTGAAGCGCATCATATTACTCCAGCCCAAGTAATCTTACGTTGGGATGTCCAGCAAGACATCTTATTAGTGGTCAAGTCAGTTAAGCCCGAACGAATGAAAAGTAATGCTGACATTTTTGATTTCGTTCTTTCTGAAGATGAAATGACGGTTTTGAATGCACTGAACGATCATTTTCGGGTAGGACCAAATCCTGATACATTCGATTTTAAATAAAGGAGGAAGATGTAAGATGGAACTAGGTTTATCTCATAAGGTTGCGTTAGTCACTGGCTCAACGAAAGGCATCGGAAAGGCCATTGCGATTGAATTGGCAAAAGAAGGTGCAGATGTCATCATCAATGGTCGTCACGCACTGCTTGTTGATCAAGTGGTCATTGAATTAAAAGAAAAATCCCCCCAAACTAACCCTCAGCGTGCGCCATTTGATTTAGCAGATCCAGAAGCACGGCAAGAACTGTTTACGCAATTTCCTACAGTAGATATTTTGATCAATAATATGGGGATTTTTGAACCGATGGATTATTTAGCTATCACAGATGATATTTGGGAACATTTTTTCCAAGTCAATGTACTTGCTGGAAATGCATTAGCCAAAAATTATTTACCTAAAATGTTGAAGCAAGATTTTGGTCGTATCCTTTTTATTGCGAGTGAAGAAGCAGTGATGCCTTCAGGTGAAATGGCTCAATACAGTATGACCAAAACGATGAATCTTTCTTTAGCAAAAAGTTTATCCAAATTGACTGTTGGCTCTCAAGTGACCGTCAACACGATCTTGCCTGGCTCCACCTTGACAGAGGGCGTTCAAGAAATGTTAACAACAATGTACGCAGACAGCCAATTGCCTGAATCTGAATGGGAACAAGATTTTATGAAAAATCATCGTCCACTCTCACAGATCCAACGCTTGATCCGACCAGAAGAAATCGGGCGTTTTGTTGCATTTGTTTCTAGCCCCTATACAACTTCTTTTTCTGGCGCTGCCTTGCGACTTGATGGAGGATTGGTGCCAACAATTTATTAAGAACGATTTTGTAACACAAATCAATTTCTTCTTACTAAAGAGCCAGTATGATTTTTCATTCGAACAAATGTAAGAAACAAAAAAACGAAGGATACCGAGCCAAGACTTGCCTCAGTCTCATTAGAAAAAAGACAAGCCTAACTATTCGTTAGGCTTGTCTTTCATTTCAAGCAAGAATTTTCTTTCTTAACTGTATTTTATTGATTTAAAAGAATGGGTAACGTATTTGCTAGCTCTTCTTTGCGAACTTCAACCATTTCCCCAGTTTTCTTAATTTTGACTTCAACGATACCATCCACCGCTTTTTTACCTACTGTAATTCTAATTGGACAGCCAATTAAATCGGAATCTGCAAATTTCACACCTGCACGCTCATTACGATCGTCAACGAGTACTTGATAACCAGCAGCTAACATCGTTTGTTCGACTTCTTCGGTTAAGTTCGTTTGGTTTTCGTCTTTTAGATTCATTTGAACAACATGTAAATCAAAAGGCGCGATTCCTTTAGGCCAGTTAATGCCATTTTCATCTGAATTTTGTTCAACGATTGCTGAAAGCAGACGACTTACGCCAATTCCGTAACAACCCATAATGACAAATTTTTCACGTCCATTTTCATCTAATACGGTTGCGCCCATTGATTCACTATAGCGTGTGCCTAATTTAAAGATATGTCCGATTTCGATTCCACGTGTAAATGCCAATACACCATTATTATCAGGTGATGGATCTCCTTCTTGAACAAAGCGAAGGTCTTCATATGAGATCACTTCAAAATCTCGTTCTGGGTTGACATTCACATAATGGAACCCAGTTTCATTCGCTCCAGTAATAGCGTTCGCTAAGTCTTGGACATGACGATCAGCGTAGACTTTTACTTCTTCTGCTACACCGATTGGACCAACAGAGCCGAAATCTGCTCCTAGGTATTTTTGAGCATCTTCTTCTGTTGCTTCTTCTAAGAAATCAACCGCTAAAAAGTTTTTCAGTTTCACATCATTGACATCGTGGTCCCCACGTACTAATACCAATACTGGGTTTTCGTCAGCCATAAATAAAACAGATTTGATGATTTTTTGTGGTTCAGTTTCAAAGAAGTTCGCTACTTCTTCAATCGTTTTTACATCTGGTGTCGCAATTTTTTCTAATTCAAGTTGTGTTTCATGTGATTTTTTAGGGACATAATAACTTGTCGCCATTTCTAAGTTAGCGGCATAATCGCTTTCTGTTGAGTAACAGATCGTATCTTCACCGATTTCTGAGATCGCCATGAATTCTTTTGAATCTTTACCACCCATTGCGCCACCATCACCAATGATTGCTCGGAAATCTAACCCACAACGTTTGAAAATCTCAGTATATGCTTTTTCATAATCTTTATACGCTTCATCTAAACTTTCTTCTGATGAATGGAAAGAGTAAGCATCTTTCATAATAAATTCTCTGCCACGTAATAACCCAAACCGTGGACGTTTTTCATCACGATATTTTGTCTGGATTTGGTAAAGGTTCAACGGCAATTTTTTATAGGAATTGACTTCATTGCGAATCAATTCAGTAAATGTTTCTTCATGAGTTGGACCTAAGATCATTTTGCGATCATTACGATCATTGAGACGATATAAATTTGGGCCGTAAGTTTCATAACGACCAGATTCTTCCCACAATTCCGCAGGTAAGAGAGCTGGCATCAACATTTCGACAGCGCCAATCTTTTCAAATTCTTCACGCATGATCGTTTTTAATTTTTCCAATACACGATTAGCAAGAGGCAAATAAGAATAAATACCAGCTGAAACTTGGCGAATATACCCTGCTCTTAATAAAATTTGATGACTTAGTACTTCTGCATCATTTGGAACTTCTCGTAATGTTGGAATCAACATTTTTGATTGTCTCATTCTATATACTCCTTCATTTCTCATATAATCATTTATCATTTGTAATTATACCCTATTTATAAACTTTTTCTAGAAAAAGAATCGTTGGATATCATTCCATGTGACTAATACCATTAAAAGCATCAATAAACCGAAGCCTGCTAATGTGATAAAGCCTTCTTTTTCTTGGCTGATTGGTTTTCCACGAATCCCTTCCACGACGTTCAAGACAAGCTTTCCTCCGTCAAGCGCTGGAATTGGTAATAAGTTAACGATTCCCAAATTCATCGAAAGAATGGACATCAAGCTAATGACCGTTAATATTCCTTGATCTGCAGCTTCTGAAGATAATTGGAACATCATTACAGGACCGCCCAATTTATTTAAACTAAAGTTTGTAAATAATGAGCCTAGTGCTTTAAAAATTTCTAATGAACTACTGAAAGCTTGTTGTGTTCCTCCAATGATTTTGTCAAAAAATCCCGTTTTCATTGGTGCTTTGATTCCTAATTGCCCATATTTTTTTCCATTCGATTCTACCACGCCTGGTGTTACTGAAAGGGTTTGTTTCTGTCCATTGCGCTCGACTTCAACACTGAGTTTTTTCCCAGGATTCTCGGTGATCGTAGCCGTTAGATCTCCCCAAGAATGAATGGCATTACCATTGATCTCCAAGATTTTATCATTTTCTTTTAAACCAGCAGTTTGTGCTGCACCATTAGGTAAGACTTCGCCAATTTGGTTCGTGTTAGTGACTTGAACTCCGCCATGCATAAAAGCAAGCAGAATAAATAACAAAATAGCTAACAAGAAATTATTCATTGGTCCTGCGAAATTCGTCAACATCCGTTGCCATAATTTGGCTGATTGGAACTGCACGTCTTTTGGAGCGATTCGAAGTTCTGTGCCATCGGCTTCAATGATCGAAGCATCATGCGCGACAGAATAAGTCACTTCTTGTTCTTCCTCGCCATTGACATAGCCAGTAATCGTTAATTCTTCTTCAAGATCATAACGAATCAATTCCATCGGGATACTATTTGTAAGCTGTACTTTTTTACTTAAATTGATTTTCTCTACGATACCATCAGAATTTAATAAAAGAGATAACGGCATTCCCGGAGCCATCTCTGTTTCATCGTCCCCGTTTCCTGCCATCCTCACATAACCTCCGATTGGCAATAAACGTAGTGTATAGGTAGTTCCGTCCTTAGCTTGATGCCCATAGATTTTGGGTCCCATACCAATTGCAAACTCTCGAACGAGAATTCCTGATCGTTTCGCAAAGAAGAAGTGTCCAAGTTCATGAACAATGACCAAAATGCCAAAAACAATAATAAATGTAATAATTGTTTTCATTTTACATTCTCCTTTACTTTTTTTAGGTTAAATAAAACATCTTAATTTTACCATATTAATAGCTATTCACCAATAGCCCTAGTTTTTTTAAAGAAAAGAGGTGGCGCTGGAAATAATCAATTTTTAGAAATAAGCCGAATAATCCAAAACTATTTTTCTTCTGGATTATTCGGCTTATTTTCTGAACGAACAACTTCTAAGACACCACGTATTCTTTTTTGAGTAATATGTGAACATAAAGTTCGCATATTGATTTGAAAAAAGATAATGCTTCATTCCCATGCCCATATTTAGCTAACAACTCATTGACATACTATTAAACTATTGTTATTTATAAATGAGTAGACGATTGGGCAAGTGCTCATTCAAGTCTTTGATGATCACTAGATCAATCCAAATAAATGCATGATTGGAAAGACAAAAAGCAAACTATCAAAACGATCTAGTATCCCGCCATGCCCTGGTAAGATATTCCCAGAATCTTTGACATCGTAGTGACGTTTGATCGAAGATTCAACGAGATCACCAAATTGTCCCACGATCGATAAGAGCATCGTTACAAGGAGCATGAAGAACAGCCCATGTCCAAATAATTCTTTGGCTGGATAGAACAAGAAGTACAACAAAGCAACGACTAATGCACTAGTAATACCACCTAATGCTCCTTCGATTGTTTTATTCGGTGAAACATCTGGACTTAACTTATGTTTTCCGTATTGTCTTCCAACCATATAAGCACCGATATCAGTTGCCCAAACGACAAATAATCCAAAGAGCAAGACTGCCAAACCTTCTGTTCTTGCATTGACGAAATTTTGAAATCCAATACCTACATATAAACTAGTAATTACCGGGAATCCCGCCTCATCAATCGTATAAGTATTCTTTGAAATAACTGATGTCCCTAACAAGATCATGACGATCAAGTAAAAGAGCATAAACGTGCTTGTCTTCTCCGGTAAAAAGAAAAACCAACGTTCTTTTGGTAGAACTAAAATAACTGCTCCAATCGCTGATAATATTCCTTCAAAACTTAACAACGTCAAGCCCTTCATACGGAATAACTCATAGACACCGACGACTGCTAACAAAGCTGCTACAAATTCGATTGTGATTCCACCGATCCATATAATTGGTATAAATAGGACCAGGGCAATAGCAGCTGTGATCACTCGTTGCTTCATGACTGATCTCCTTCTTTCTCTGTTTTCTTCACGCCACCGAAACGACGGTCTCTGTTTTGAAATGCTGCGATTGCTTCTTCTAGATGCGCCCCATCAAAATCAGGCCACAAAGCTTTTGTGAAATACAATTCGCTGTATGCAAGTTGCCAAAGCAAGAAGTTACTAATTCTTTCTTCCCCACTTGTTCGAATAACCAATTCAGGATCCCGCCATTCGGTTGGCAAAAAACCAGTCATGAGATGATCTGCAATCAGTTCTTCGTCAATAGCTTCAATCGCAGTTTCTTCATTTTTGACTTCTTCAGCAATTTTTTTGACTGCTGTCACAATCTCTGCTCTGCTTCCATAATTCAAAGCAAAGTTAAGGATCATTCCAGTATTATCTTTTGTTTGCTCAATTGCTCGACGAACAGCATCTTGTGTATGTTCAGGTAATACTTCTTCATAGCCCATGACACGAACCTGAACGTTTTCTTTGATCAATTCTGGAACAAATGTATCAAAAAAATCCACTGGAAGTTGCATCAAAAAACGGACTTCATCTTTTGGTCGTTTCCAATTTTCTGTTGAAAAAGCATAGAGGGTTAAAACTTTCACACCTAAACGAGAAGCTTGTTTGGTTACTTTTTTAACTGTCTCCATCCCTTCTTTATGTCCAGCAACTCGAGGTAAACGTCGATTTTGGGCCCAACGACCATTTCCGTCCATAATGATTGCGATATGCTGAGGAATGGGACCTTCAGCCGCAAAATGAAAATCACTTTTTTCTTGAATATACTTGTTTTTTTGCGGAAAAAAACGTAACATTCTTTTTCCTCCTATACTTAAAAGTTACCACTATCTTTAGTATTATATCAATTTATCACGTGATTTCCTATGCTGGATTACTTTTTTTAGTTATTTCTACGACTTTTTTCTTATTTTTTAACTTTTGCTATAAAAAAAGCCTAGGACAAGAAATCGTCCAAGGCTTTTTAGTAGGTGTAAAAATACATAAACGGCATTGATAAAAGACTGATTCTACCAAGCTTTATGATTAAACATCCAGTAATTCTTGTTCTTTGTCACTAGCGATTTTATCTACTTCTTTGATGCTTTCATCGGTTAGTTTTTGTACTTCTTTTTCTAATCCACGTAGATCATCTTCTGTGATATCGCCATTTTTTTGTTGTTTTTTGTATTCATCAATTGCATCACGACGAATGTTACGAACAGCGATTTTCGCATTTTCTGCTTCTTTTTTTACATCTTTTGCTAATTCTTTACGACGTTCTTCAGTTAATTGAGGAATAATTAAACGAATGACATTCCCATCATTGGTTGGACTGATTCCAATATCACTTGCCATAATTGCTTTTTCAACATCTTGTAAAATGCTCTTATCAAATGGAGTGATCATTAAAACACGTGCTTCCGGGATTTGAATTGAAGCCATTTGGTTCAAAGGTGTTGGTGCACCATAATAATTAACTGTGATTCGATCAAGTAAACTTGCATTGGCACGTCCTGCACGAATTTGTCCAAGCTCACGTTGTAAATTTTGTGCTGCTTTTTGCATCTTTTCTTTTGCTTCTGTCATAATTGCATCTGCCATTTTTTATTTCCCCCTTACAGTTGTTCCGATATTTTCGCCTAAGATTGCACGACGGATATTTCCATGTTCATTTAAATTAAAGACAAGCAATGGGATGTCATTGTCCATGCTTAGTGAGCTAGCGGTAGAGTCCATTACCTGCAACCCTTTTGCAATCACTTCTAAATGAGTCAATTCTTCAAATTTCACAGCATTTGAATCTAATTTTGGATCAGCTGAATAAACACCATCAACATTGTTTTTAGCCATTAAAATAACATCAGCGCCAATCTCAGCTGCGCGTAATGCTGCAGTGGTGTCTGTTGAAAAGTATGGATTCCCAGTTCCACCTGCAAAAATCACGATTCGGCCTTTTTCTAAATGACGTTCTGCTTTTCTGCGAATATATGGTTCAGCAATTTGTCGCATTTCGATTGATGTTTGGACACGTGTTGGCACACCAACATTTTCCAAAGTATCTTGCAACGCTAAAGCATTCATTACAGTTGCCAGCATCCCCATGTAATCAGCTTGAGCACGTTCCATTCCCATCTGAGCACCGATTTGTCCGCGCCAAATATTGCCGCCGCCTACCACGATAGCCATTTCAACGCCTAATTCGTGTACTTCTTTGATTTCTTGGATGATTTCTTTAATAACAGGCGGTTTAATTCCAAAGCCTTCATTCCCAGCTAAAGCTTCTCCACTTAATTTTAAGACAACACGCTGATATTTCGGTGTGACCATGTTCATTCCTCCAATATTTTCTATTGCTATTTTACCATATTCAGGTAATTTAGCCACTAAAAGTCTAACTATTTGTACCTATGCCTAAAAAAAAGAGCTGTGACATACGTCGCTGCTCCTTTTTAATTCCAAATAAGCATACTATCTAATGTTGATCCAACATTTAAAAAGTGACTCGCAAAATGAATCAACATTAGATAACATATACTCAATTTTCAGAATTATTTTTTCACTTGGTTCATAACTTCTTCAACAAAGTTGTCTTCGCGTTTTTCGATTCCTTCGCCAACTTCAAAGCGTACAAAAGTTTTCACTGTAGCACCTTTAGAAGCAACATATTTTTCAACAGTCATATCAGGATCTTTAACGAATGGTTGGTCAACCAAAGCGATTTCTGCTTTAAATTTCTTCAAGCGTCCTTCTACCATTTTTTCAACGATATTAGCAGGCTTACCTTCGTTTAAAGCTTGTTCTGTAAGAACAGTTTTTTCATGTTCTAATTCAGCTTCAGGAATTTGAGTTTCGTTTACATAGCGAGGATTGATTGCAGCTACGTGCATAGCAACGTCTCTTGCTACAGATTCATCAGTTGTTCCATCTAAAACAGTCAATACAGCGATACGTCCGCCCATGTGTAAGTAACCACCGAAAGCAGCGTTATCTTCTTTTTCAACTACTTCAAAACGACGGAAGCTGATTTTTTCTCCGATTACTTGTGTTGCTTCGATCAAGTCAGATTCGATCGTACCTTTTTCTGTTTTGATCTTCATTGCAGCTTCCATGTCTGCAGGTTTGTTTTCTGCAACAAGTTCAGCGATTTCTTTCACTAGATCTTGGAACATTTCGTTTTTAGAAACAAAGTCTGTTTCTGAGTTAACTTCAACGATTGCTGCAGTATTTCCTTTGATTGCTACTGAAGCTAATCCTTCAGCTGCAATACGATCATTTTTCTTAGCTGCTTTAGCCATTCCTTTTTCACGTAAAAGATCTACTGCTTTTTCCATATCGCCTTCTACTTCAACTAATGCTTTTTTCGCATCCATCATACCTACGCCTGTCATTTCGCGTAGTTCTTTTACCATTTTAGCTGTTACGTCTGCCATTATTGTATCCTCCTATAGTTTCTTTTTAAAAAAAGCTGTTTCAAAGGAGAGTGAGGCTTGTCGCCTAGCCTTTGAAACAGCTCCATCATTTAAAAATTATTCTGCTGAAGTGTTGTCGCCTTCTACAACGTCAACGATTTCTTCGATTGAAGTAGCATTGTTTTCTACTACAAAGTCTTCTTCAACTACTTGGTCTTCCCCTTGGTTACCTTCGATAAATGCATCAGCCATTTTTGAAGTAATCAATTTAACGGCACGGATTGCATCGTCATTTGAAGGGATAACTACGTCGATTTCGTCTGGGTCGCAGTTTGTATCAACCATAGCTACGATTGGGATATTTAATTTATGCGCTTCTTGAACAGCAATGCGCTCTTTACGTGGGTCAACGATGTACATTACATCTGGAATTCTTGGCATATCAGCGATACCACCCAAGAATTTTTCAAGACGTTCACGTTGTTTGTTCAAACCAGCAACTTCTTTTTTAGGTAGAACTTCAAAAGTTCCATCTTCTTCCATTGCATTGATTTGTTTCAAACGGCTGATACGTTTTTGGATTGTATCCCAGTTAGTCAATGTTCCACCTAACCAACGATGGTTTACAAAGTATTGTCCAGCACGTGTTGCTTCATCTTTGATTGCTTCTTGTGCTTGTTTTTTCGTACCTACGAATAAAGCCACGCCGCCTTCTTCTGCAACGCTCTTCATGTAGTCATAAGCTGCATCTACTAACTTAACAGTTTTTTGTAAGTCGATGATGTAGATTCCGTTTCTTTCTGTGAAGATATATTTCTTCATTTTTGGGTTCCAGCGACGAGTTTGGTGACCAAAATGTACGCCGGCTTCTAGTAATTGTTTCATTGAAATTACTGCCATTTTTGTTTCCTCCGATTTGGTTTTTATTTTTCCTCTCCCTGTCTTTCACCTCGCTGACAAACTTTTTCAAGCACCTATCAACGATCCAACAGGAATGTGGATTTATTGATACAAAAAGCATCTTCAAACATTATACAAGTAACCTACCTGTATAGCAATAGCTAAAGAGACATTCTTGCTCAACATTCAATATTTTACCTGACTTGCTAGTAAATATCAAGAGAAATCTCTAGTTGCCTCTGCATTTATTCTCATCTTTTATGCTTTACTCTCTCATTAACAAATGATCATAATTCCTAGAGTTATCTCATAAATCAGAATAATATTGGGCAACTCGATTTTTTTTTGATATGATACATGTGAAATCTTTCGTAAAGGAGAAAGAATATGCGTAAATCTGAGCGACATTTACTTATTAAACAAGTGATCGGGGAATTTACGATCCGTACACAAGAAGAACTCTTGGCCAAACTGGAGAATTATGGTGTGACAGCGACACAAGCTACGATTTCCAGAGATATTCGTGACTTAAAAATCGTAAAAGTACCAGATGAAAATGGCGTTTCCCATTTTGTTCTTTTTCAAGGAAAAAAAGGACTCGAAGCAAAAACAGATGATGAAAAACGGTTAGTCCAAATGATCGAAGACATCGTGTTAAAAGTGGAACGGGTCCATTTTCTGACGGTCGTCCATACCTTACCAGACAACGCACATCTTTTCGCTGCCGTTTTAGACGATATCAAACCACCTCATATCGTCAGTACGATTGCCGGGTTCGATACAACCATTATCATTTCCAAAGATGAAGAAGAAGCAAAATTGGTGGAAGCCTTCTTACATGCTCCCAAAGAAACAACACTTTTTTAAGCCAACTAAATTTAATCAACGCAGCATGAATCAATGAATGGATGATATCTGTCCCAATCACTTCTATATAAAATAAACCGACCCTCACGAAAGCTACTATTATAAGTAAGCCTTTCGTAAGGGACGGTTTATTTGTGTACGTTACTTTTCTTACATTTTATCTGGTGCGTGTAAGCCAAGCAAACGTAAATCTTCTTTTAACAAGACTGTTACAGCATAAACTAATGCTAAACGCGCTTCTTTTTGGTCATCTTCAACTAAAATTTTAGTATGTGCATAATATTTATTAAATGCTTGAGCTAACTTGATTGCATGTTTCGCAATAATAGACGGTTCGTATTTTTCACCTGCTTGTAAAACAGTTTCTGGGTATTTTTGAATCAATTTTACAACTTCCCAGCTGTTTTCATCATTCAAGGCGTATTCTTGATCTGCCGATGGCGTAAAGTCGGCTTTTGCTAACAAGCTGACAGCACGAGCATGTGTATATTGTACATAAGGTCCTGTTTCACCTTCGAAACGGACAACTTCTTCTAAATTAAAGTCAAATGTATTTAGGCGATCGTTTTTTAAATCATGGAAGATAACTGCGCCAACACCGACTTGTTTAGCTACCACATCTTTATTTTCTAAATCAGGATTTTTCTCACTGATCTGTTCTTTAGCAGAGTCAATGGCTTCATTTAGCACTTCTTCAAGTAAAACAATTTTCCCTTTACGTGTTGATAGTTTTTTACCACCTTGAGTAATCAATCCGAATGGGATGTGATGCATATCATCTGACCAATCAAAGCCTAATTCTTTAAGAACAGCTTTCAATTGTTTGAAGTGATAACTTTGTTCGTTTCCGACAACATACAATGATTGTTTAAAATCATAGGTGCGTTTGCGGTAAAGAGCTGCTGCTAAATCACGAGTGATATAAAGTGTTGCACCATCTGATTTCTTGATCAACGCTGGGTTCAAATCATAAGCTGATAAGTCAACGATTTCAGCACCTTTATCTGCTTGCAATAAATGTTTTTCTTCTAAAAGTTCTACGATTTCATCCATTTTATCGTTATAGAAAGCTTCACCATTTAAAGAATCAAAACGAACTTCTAATAGATCGTAGATTTTATTGAACTCTTTCATAGATTCGTCGCGGAACCATTGCCATAATTCAATGGCTTCTTTGTCGCCTTCTTCCAAACGTTTAAACCATGAACGTGCTTCATCATTCAATTCTGGTTCTGTTTCAGCCACTTCATGGAATTGAACATACAGACGCAACAATTCATTGATTGGTTCAGAACGTACTGCTTCTTCTGAACCCCATTTTTTATAAGCCACAATCAGTTTCCCAAACTGTGTGCCCCAATCTCCTAAATGATTGATACGAATCGGGTTGTAGCCTAATTTTTCCATGATAAATCCGATGGAGTTCCCGATAACTGTAGAACGCAAATGCCCCATTGAAATCGGCTTTGCAATATTAGGAGAAGACATATCGATTGGTACGTTTCCGTTATTTCCGATGGAGCTGTCGCCATAATGTTCTTTTTCTTTCACGACAGAAGCCAAAACTTCTTTACTGATCATCGCTTTATTCATAAAGAAGTTTAAGTAAGGACCAACCACTTCGATTTTTTCAAAGTTTGTTGAATCGATTTTTTCTGCTAGGTCAGCTGCAATTTGTTGAGGGGCTTTTCGATAGATTTTCGCTAATGAAAAGGCAGGAAAGGCTACATCCCCATGGTCTGCAGATTTTGGATTTTCTAATAGTTTTTCTACTTGTTCCATTGTAAGATCGTCTTTGACAACGTCATAGATCGCTTTTGATACAATATCTTTGTTATTCATTTACATTCCTCCTATAAATACTTTTGTTTGCTGAAAACAAAAAAATCTCTAGTGATCATAGATAACTATGATCACTAGAGACGAGATATCCCGCGGTACCACTCCAGTTGTCCTATTTGCTAGGACCAGCTTCATCTGATATCGGTTGATAGCCGTCTGTCTTAGACAGAGTTCTCCAAGTGCGCTTCATTGTATCCTCTCGTTTGGCTTTCACCACACCCAAACTCGCTTTGATCAAGTAAATACAATTACTCTCTTGTTCAACAAACTATGAAATTATTATATTAATTGAATTATAGCAGAAAAAAAAACTGCTGGCTAGGGATTTCTTATAAAAAATGTCCAGAAGGTCTAAAGGAGAAGAAATACCAACTGGACACTTTTTAACATAGTTCATCTCCTAAGAAAAAGAATTCTTAGTTATCCGCTACGATGATCGTTCCTTCTTCAGATGCGAGAAGGTTCTCGATATTTTCTAAAGAAGTAATAATCGCTTTAGCTTTTGGTTTTGCCTCAACAAAGGCAATTGCCGCTTCGACTTTTGGCAGCATACTTCCTGGTGCAAATTGATTTTCATCAATGTATTGCTTCATTTCTGAAACTGAAACAGTTTCTAGTTTCTTTTGATCTGGTTTTTGATAATTTACATAAACATTATCTACTCCAGTTAAAACGATCAATAGATCTGCATCGATAATTTCCGCTAATTTTTCAGAAGCAAAATCTTTATCGATAACCGCTTCTCTACCTTCTAAACCAGTTGCCGTTTCCACAACAGGAATTCCACCACCACCAACAGAGACTGTAATCACGCCTTGTTCTACTAGCGTTTCAATCACTCGTGCTTCTTTAATTGAAATTGGTTTAGGAGAAGCCACTACTTTACGCCAGCCACGACCAGCATCTTCTTTAAAGGTTACTGTTGAATCAGCTTTCATTTGTTCATTGGCTTCTTCTTCGGTATAGAATGGTCCTACTGGTTTGCTTGGGTTTTTAAATGATGGATCGTTTTCATCAACGATGACTTGCGTAACAAGTGAAACCACATCTTTATCGATGCCTTTTTCTTTCAATACTTCACCCATTGCATTTTGTAACCAATACCCAATTGATCCTTCTGTCATTGCAACACAAGTATCTAAAGGCATCGCTGGTGTCTTTTCTGAGTCAGCTGCTTGTTGTTGGATCAGCAAATTCCCTACTTGTGGTCCATTCCCGTGAGAAATGATCAACTCATCCCCTTGTTCAATGAATTTTACTAAGTATTTTGCTGTTTCCATCAATGCCTCTTGTTGTGCTTTTGCACTTGCATCTGTTGATAAAATCGCATTACCACCTAATGCGACAACTACTTTACGATTTGCCATATTTGTCTTCCTTTCTCCAGAGAGTTCTGAATTTTCTCAATGACAAAACAAGCCAGCCCATGATGAGGTACATTAAAGCTGACTCGTTTTGTTCTTGAGATGAATGTGATTAACCGTTACACACGAGGAATAAACAAGTTACCAAGTGTTGCTGCCATGATCGCTTT
Organism: Enterococcus sp. DIV1208; assembly: GCF_050530455.1. Lineage (NCBI taxonomy): Bacteria > Bacillati > Bacillota > Bacilli > Lactobacillales > Enterococcaceae > Enterococcus > Enterococcus sp. DIV1208. Next base: position 1,718,816 of record NZ_CP172887.1, read on the forward strand.
GATTGAGTGCATGCGGTTTTCTGCTTGGTCGAATTGACGTGCATATTTACTGCGGAAGACTTCATCAGTAACTTCCATCTCAGTAATGCCGAAGCGTTCTTTCATTTGTTCACCATAGATTGTGTTTGTATCATGGAACGCTGGTAAGCAATGTAAGAAAATCAAACGGTCAGTATTGTGCGTTTTTTCGATCATTTCCATGTTGATTTGGTAAGGTTTCAACAATTTGATTCGTTCTTCAAATTTATCTTCTTCACCCATTGATACCCAAACATCTGAATAAAGTACGTCAGCACCGTCAACACCTTTATCCACGTCATCAGTGATCATTAATTGTGAACCAGATTTAGCAGCAAATTCTTCTGCCATTTTGACGATTTCTTCTTCTGGTTGTAATTCTTTTGGTGCTACGATACGCATGTTTGCACCTAAAATAGCCCCAGTCACAAGTAAAGAGTTCGCCATGTTGTTACGTCCGTCACCACAATACGCCACTGTGATTCCTTCAACTGTTCCAAAGTTTTCTTGGATTGTTAAGAAATCTGCGATCATTTGTGTTGGATGCCATTCGTCTGTTAAGCCATTCCATACTGGAACACCAGAAAATTCTGCTAGTTCTTCCACCATTTTTTGGCTAAAGCCGCGGAACTCAATTCCGTCAAACATTCGACCTAATACTTTAGCTGTATCTTCTGTTGATTCTTTTTTACCTAATTGGATATCATTGGCACCTAGATATTCAGGATGCGCACCTAAATCGATTGCTGCAGTTGTAAAAGCTGCACGTGTACGAGTAGACGTTTTTTCAAATAAAAGTGCAATGTTTTTACCTTCTAAGTAGTGATGTGGAATGCCACGTTTTTTCAAATCTTTTAAGTGCTCAGAAAAATCGATTAGATATTGCAATTCTTCTTTTGTAAAATCTTTTTCTGCTAATAAACTTCTTCCTTGAAATACTGACTCTTTCATAACTAAAATTCTCCTTTAGGTTGTTTGTTTTTGTTTTAAAGAGGAAATCTAGTGGCAGCTGACAGTTAGACTGCCACTAGCATTCATATTATTTTAAATCTTCACGTACTAATGGTTGGCTCATGCAGCGTGGACCACCACGACCGCGTGACAACTCACTTGAATTGATTTCCAATACTTTGATGCCATAGCTACGTAATAATTCATTGGATACATAGTTACGGTTGTACGTTACGACAACACCTGGTGCGATTGCCAGGGTGTTAGAACCATCATTCCATTGTTCACGAGGAGCAACGATCGCATCACCATTACCAGTTGGGATCAAGACTAAATCATCCAAACCTAACGCAGCTTTTAATGACGCTTGTAAGTCATCTGAATGAGCGATCTTGATATCATCGCCTGCTTGTTCGATCGTAAAGACATCCATTTTTCCTTCTTTACTTTGGATTGCTGGATGGATCGTGAATTTATCATGGTCAACCATGGTAAACACAGTATCTAAATGCATCATTGCTCGATTGTTAGGAATCTTGATTGCTAGGACTTTTTCAAAGCCTGCATGTTTAGCAAATAAATTACGTGCTAATTTTTCGATTGCTTTAGCGCTTGTTCGTTGTGAGATACCTACAGCGACGACTTTGTCACTTAGGATTAATTCATCTCCACCTTCGATGTGATCAGGGTTTTCACGATCTAACCATACTTCAACCCCTTTGTTCGCAAAACGTGGGTGATGTTTCAAGATGTATTCAGTAAACATTGATTCACGACGACGTGCTTCAAATGTCATCATGTTAACAGTCATCCCATTTCCCATTGATGCGGAAGGATCACGTGTAAAGTAAAGGTTTGGCATTGGGTCCATATAGAATGGATAGTCGTCATCTGAAGAAAGATCATACAGACTGTTTGAACGAACTGAAATATCTTTCGTGCGGACACCCGCCATAATTTTATCTACCATTTCTTGGGTTTCCATTGATAGAAGGAACTCATGAAGACCATCTCTTACAGCAGAAGATGCAATGTGGGATTCGTCTAACATTTTATTTAAAAATTGTTCTTTGACATTGCCGGCATCAATTGCTTCTGCAGCTAATTTTTCTAGATATAAAGTTTCGACGCCTTCATCTTGCAATGTCTTTGCAAAATAGTCATGCTCTTCTTGTGCGATTGGCAGATATGGAATATCATCAAACAACAGACGGTCCATAATATCTGGTGTTAAATTTTCCACTTCTTGTCCAGGTCGTTTCAATAAAACTGTCTTTAACTTCCCTATCTCAGAGAAAACGTGAATAGGTTTATCCATGTTGTGTTGCCTCCTTCGTTTTGATTACATACATAGAATACCGCCTTTTTGTAACCACTTTCATAATTTCTTCTCATCTAAAACGAGAGCAATTTCACATTATTAGAAGACAATTAAATAAATAAACGTTTTTACATTTTTTATTAACTTTTATCACTTTTTTTATACTGAAAACTCTCTCAAAAAAATATTTATTCATTAAAAAATTATTTTTGAATATTTTCTTTTTCGATATTTCACAAGGTTGATAGCGCTTGCTTTATGTAATAATTGTGTTTTTTATACAAAAATACCAATCATTAAAAAGAATTATGCAATCTATCCGTATAAATTATTCATAATAACAAAAAAGACTGATCACAAAGAATAAAATTGCTTTTTTAACCATGATTTTTCTTCTAGGTTAAAACTTTACATTTAAGCCAAAACCAGTCACAATATAGTATGTAGCTGAAAGTAAGGAGTGGGAGTTTTATGCGTATAAATAGAATTGATTATCATTTTTCAAAGTTACGCTATCAACCTGATTTTGAAAACTTTACTGACGAGGAATTTGAGCTCATTAAAGAGCATACGATCCTTCGTTCTTATAAAAAAGGACAAATTTTATTTGATGAAGGAGATGAACGACAACGTCTCTACATTTTAACATCAGGATTGGTTCGTCTAGAACGATATGATGAAAGTGCTACTTATTATTATTATGATTATGTCAATCCAAATAACCTTTTCCCAATGTCTGGTATTTTTGAAGAAGGAATTTATTCATACACTGCTCAAGCAATGACAGACATCGAAACTTTCTCTTTCCCAGTATCTTGTTATGAAAAAATTGCGAAAAACAATCCAAAACAATTACTCTATATGATCCATAAAATCTCAAAAGTAGTAGCGATGCACGAACTGCGGATACAGATCGGTTTAACTTCTAGCGCTTTTGATCGAGTGAAACAAAACTTATTCATTTTAAAAGAAGAGCTTGGCATACCAACCACAGATGGCCATGTCGAAATTCCATACCCTATCACACTAAAAGAATTAGCGGTTAATAGTGGGACAACGAGAGAGACTGCTGGACAAGTAATCAAACAGTTAAAAGATTCTGGTTTATTAGATTACCAAAAGAAACGGTTTACTTTTTGTAAAACTGCTGTGACGCCTGCTTTAAGAGAATAAAAAAACATACTAAGATGAGGCTGCCCTTATCTTAGTATGTTTTATTTTTTGTCTAAGCCTGATTTATTTGTAAAGGAGATAAAGAGACCTTTTCATCCTTGTTTGCGGTGCTGATGCCAAAATAGGAGGTGTCTAGGAATCATTATCGCTATTAGTGGTTTCAAGACATACAGATAATGAACTTTAGCAACCTGTAATTCTTTGAAATTACGATATTTCAACCGACTTTCCCCAAGGCGATTTTTCCAGGAAATTTTTTTATAATACTCTTTATCTTGATAGTAATAAACTAAGTTTTCTTGTAAATTATAACCTTTGTGTCCCTTCGCATATAACCGCATATATAGGTCATAATCTTGTCCTCTAACAGTATCTTTTGAAACTCGATAACCCGCTACAGATTCTAAGATGTATTTTCTAAACATAGCCGATGGATTGATGAACGAACTCGTTTTCAAGAGATCTTTTATTTCAGGTCGTTCTTTGACCACCCGTTCACCATAGACACCCTCTTGGTCCCATAAATAGGCATTACTGCCAACAAAACCAAATTCTGGATGAGCCCTCTAAAAACGCTACTTGCTTTGCCATACGTTCCACGTGACAATAATCATCGTCATCTAGTTGCATAATGTAGTTCCCCCGTGCATGTTTGATTGCCTGGTTGCGAGTATAAGCACTTTTAGAATTTCTAGCGTTTTGATAGATTCTGATACGTTGATCTTGTTTTTTTAATTTCGTTAAAAGTTCCCAAGTATGATCTGTTGATCGATCATCGACAATAATGATTTCAAAATCTTGATAGCTTTGTCTTAGTACAGAATTGACTGCTCGCTCAATCGATTTTTCTGCATTGAAAGTGGGAATAATCACACTAATCATTTGACTGCTCCTTTTTTCCATTTACTAGAGATCCCTGTTCTTTCACAACGAGTAAACCTACTAAGATCCATAGTAATCGTGAATTTTGTAAAGAAATACTAAAAGAAAAAATAATATTCGCTAATATTAAGAGACACAGCAACCATTTTTTCAGCAATAATTTTCTGACAAACTGACCAAATACCAACAACATTCCCATCATTGCTGGGACTATTCCCCATTCAACAGCTATTTGTAAAAAAGTATTATGAGCAATCGTCGGGCTTCCACTAACTGATAAAGCAACTGAAGAGTAGTCAACGAAACCAATACCCATGAAATGAGTCCGCGTTAACAAAAGTTGTGCTGTTTTCCAAGCTTCTGTTCTACCGGAACCTCCAGCAACGATTGCGCCATAAAAATTAGTGAAGACTCCCTCAAATCGGACAAATTGCGGAATGGAAAGAAAACGTGCAATTAAATTACTTACATAATCAGCAAAAAGAAAATGCGTACCGATAATCAATACACTCGCTGTCATGATTGTCATTACAAGATGTTTGACGTTGATATTTTTCCTAAATAATTTTTGAATTAGAAATAACAAATTGATTACTAAAAACGCTACAACGCCTGTTTTGGAAGCAGATAACAAAATACAGAATGTATAACCCATGAATGCAATCAGGTTCTTCCACTTACCTTTAAATGGTCTTAAGTACCAGATACAGTAGCCACATGTTTGAAGATAAGCAAAATAGTTAGGATCATTCATGAATCCTTTCAAACGTAGATCACCGAACAAAACAAATGATTTCAAACTTGCTGGAGCTACTAGAAAAATGAACATACTAAGACAGCCAAAAAAAGTGTTCCGACTTTTACCCCAGATAAAAAATCTTTTTTCAACTCTGGATTTATATGAAGGATCGAGATCGTTAGAATCAAATAAAGGAGATTGACGAAAAATTTTTGTCCCGTCATGATGACTGAAAAAAGCGAAACAGAAGTATCCACCCATGAACTTAACAATATCGTGGACAATAACCGCCAACAAATAACCCCAATAAAAAATAGTACTAATTGTTTACTGAACACCACTTTTTTCATTAGTAGAAGGTAGCCAACTAATAGCACCATAAATACATCACTTATTGACATATTGATCCCGAAAAAAACACGCGAAATACAGAGTGTAAATCCCAATAGGTAAAATAACCTTCCTAAAATTTTTTGGTTGCTTTTCGTTAATTCATCAATTGATGAGTACCCATTTGCTTCAATTGTTTTCATTTTCTATCTCCCCGTGTGCCTTTAACAGCAAAAATTCACTGATTGATTTATTTTTCCAATCATCATTTCTATCTTTCCTTCATTCATTAGAAGCATTTACAAACGCTATAACTTTCTTGGCTGCTTCGCTTTCATCTTCTGGTAACTGTTCAATTAGCTGGGTGACTTCTTTTAAAGAAAAGCCTTTAATGTCCCCAACAAAAATCTTCTCAAAAATTTGCGTTTCTTTCTTTTCTTTTTCTAATAGCAATTCTTCATATAATTTTTCCCCAGGACGTATCCCTGTTTCAACAATCTCGATATCTTCTTCTGTATAACCACTCAAATGGATCATATTCTTAGCTAGATCCACGATCTTGATTGGCTTATCCATATCCAAAACAAAAATTTCTCCTCCCTTAGCCAATGCACCTGATTGAATAACTAATCTGCTCGCTTCAGGGATCGTCATGAAGTAGCGGGTCATCCGAAAATCGGTGACAATGATCGGTCCCCCTCTTAAAATCTGTTCTTTAAACAGTGGAATAACACTACCTCTAGACCCAAGTACATTCCCGAAACGGACAGCCGAAAACTTGGTCTCACCAGATTGGTTCAGACTTGTGATTAACATTTCTGCGATTCTTTTTGTTGCTCCCATCACATTTGGCGGGCGATTTGCTTTATCAGAAGAAATCATCACAAAGTTCTTAACATGATTTTTTTTAGCTGCTTCCGCCACATTTTTTGTTCCGTTAATATTATTCTTAATTGCTTCTGTGGGATTATATTCCATCAGCGGAACGTGTTTATGTGCGGCTGCATGATAAACAATCGTGGGATGGTATTTTTCCATCAAATAAAAGATGCGTTCTCTATCTTGAATATCAGCAATGATTGGTAGAATCTCTACTTTCCTCTGAGGATCTAATGTAGTTAGTTCTCGATGAATCGAATAAATCGAATTTTCTCCATGTCCAAGTAAAATCAACTTTGCTGGTTCAAATGCCAAAACTTGCCGACAAATCTCTGAACCAATCGAGCCCCCAGCCCCAGTTACTAAAATCGTTTGTCCTTCTAATTGATGGCTGATACTTTCTAGGTCAAGGGAAACTTCCTCTCTTCCTAATAGATCGATCACATCTACTTCTTTTAATTGCGAAACATTGATTTTTCCGGTAGCTACTTCTTCAAAAGAGGGAACCATATTTACCTTGATATTCTTATTTTCAATGGATTGAACAAGCTGTTGGATCTTCTTTTTTGGTAACGAAGGAATCGCTATCGTAACCATATTGATACGGAATGTCTGGATCAATTGATTTATTTCACGGGTATTTCCCAGTACTTTTTTACCTAAAAGATAAGTTCCCCATTTGTTACAATCATCATCGACAAAGCCCACAACTTCAATATTATTCACAATTTGAGAACCTAAAAAACTTTGATACAGTAATTGTCCACCCTCTCCAGCACCAATGATCAAGATTCGTACTTTTTTTTCATTCGAACGACCATTTTTATTTTTCAATTCAACCCAGACCCGCCAGCCTAACCGACTACTAGCAATCAATAAAAGTGCCATTATGTAAGAAAAAACAACTAATCGCAAACTAATCTGGTACATGAGCTCCTGGTTAAACAAGTAAAACAAAGGAAAAATTGAAAATAACATAAAAGTGAGTGCCGCAAAGATCCCTAACAACTCATTAAGATTCGTATAACGATTGATTCTTGTAAATACTTTAAAGATCCCACCATAGAACAGATAACAAACAACTGATGAAATGAGTGTTATTGCCAAATAATCTCTATTGATGATAACAAATGGAACCATAAATATAAAACTGATGTAATTAGCAAGTATGATCAGAAAACTATCGAGTAGCACCAAACTAATCGCTTTGATTTTTCTAGTTGGTTTAATCAATAAATCACCTTCTTTAGTACTTGATATGCACGATCTTGATCAACATTTTCTTTCAATCATTTTAACACACCATCTACTACCTCAATAATAGTAGTTGATATCTTTCGACTTCTTTACTCCATTATAGACAATCCCTAAGATATTTGCCTGAGCGATCGTCAATAGTTCCTTTGCTTTGAACAATTCTTGCTTTAGCGTTTTTCGTTCTCTCACGACAATGATTGTACCATCTGTTTTTGAAGCTAGTATCTGTGCATCCGTCACAGGCACAACAGGCGGTAAATCAAAAATGATCAAATCAAAATTTACGCTTAATTCATCAATGATTTCATTCATTCGGCTTGACTCGAGTAATTCAGAAGGATTGGGAGGTTTTGGTCCACTGGTCATTGTCCACAAATGTGCAATATTTGTTTCATGAATGAATACGAAAGCTGATTCATTTCTTTTTTTTAACAGGTTAGTTAGTCCGTCACTGTTCGAGGTTGAACGAAATGTACTTTCTACACTTGGCTTTCTTAAATCTGCATCAATTAGGAGTGTTTTCTTCCCGCTATTTGCAAAAACAATCGCTAGATTCGCTGAAACAGTTGACTTCCCTTCCTCTGGACCTGCTGAAGTAACGACGATTGTCTTTATATCCTGATCAAATGAGCTAAATTGGATATTTGATCGAACCGTTCGATACTGTTCAGAGATCATGGACGATTGTTTACTAGCACTAATCAGAGGAACACCCTTTTTTTTCATATTATTTTTCACGTATTAGTCTCCTCATCTATTTTCGTGTGAACCGATTTTCTCTGCTTAGATGTGTACGCGCTCATTGTCTATGTGTATGAGTGCCTTGTCGAGAGTAAGTTGTGAGTTGAATCGATTGCCCACTTTCAATTTCCTTATTACTCATTTCACTAATTATCCCTAAGACTGGATACCCCATCGTTGCGAGAAAATGCTCATCCTTTACTGTTTTATCCAATATTTCTAACAAGACAGCCATCCCGATCCCTAGAAGTAAACCTAAAAATGCACCAAGAAAAAGATTCAACCGTTTATTGGGTGAAACCGGTAGCTGATTTGCTTGCGCAATTGATGTGATCGTTACTTTATTTACGTCTAAAACTTCTTTTACTTTTTCTTCAAAAGTATAAGCAAGAACATTTGCTATATTCGCAGCTTTTTCAGCTTCATCTGACATCACCTTGATATGGAACATTTGTGAATCTGAAGATTGAATAATCTGAATATTCTTTCTCAATTGATCTTTCGTTAAGTAATAAGCAAATTTATTTTCTAAGTATTCGGTTGCTTCATTAAGTACGATATCTCCTAAAATCATGTCTTTATATGTATTAATCAAGAGTACATTTGCATGTACTTCTGATTGTAAATTATGGTTGACGATTTCGTTTTTCGATTGAACGATCAATTCAGACGATGAACTGTATGTTGGTGTAATAACAAAATAAGTTATTCCAGTCGCAACGGCGAAACCGCCGATCAATGTACAAATAATCAACAGTATCCGCTTTTTTAACCAGCTTAGAATCTCATTCAAATTAATAACCGCTTCCATCTTTTCGCCCCTTTCTATTCTATTTTTCACGTCGAACTATTTTCTTTCTGAAAAACTCACTTACACCAAATAGGAACAAGCTCAACAGGATACTGAAAAGACCAAATTTCATAAACATAAAGAGAAAATTTTTCAAATAAGTCGTTAAAAATAAGTATAGAGCTTCAGAATGAATACCCAATCGTTCAATCAATCGAGTTACATACAAATAGGTCGGTAAAGCCCCTACCATTAATCCAGCTCCACCGATCACATAAGCAAGGTAACGGATAATTAAATGAAAGAAGGGTTTGTTAAGCGAAATGATTGCGGAAAATAAGATTCCAAAAAAAGCGACTGCAAAAATGAGCAACAGGTTAAGGGTGGATGTATAAGCCATTATTTTTTTGCCATATAACGCAAAATAAGGGATTTCGATATCACGCCGAACTGTTTCAATACTCACTTTTTTTAGTTTATTTACTGTGGTTTCAAATTCTGCATTTCTTGGGTAATTCTTTTCTTTTCCATAACTTTCTAATTGGCTTTGGACTGTCTCTTCTATTTGCTTCTCCCCTTCTAATTGAAAGGTTGAGCCAGCATAGATACTATGAATATATTGTTTGATATTATCATTTACTAAGCTTTCTGAAACTGTCTGATTCAACCATTTTTGGGAGATATTGGCACCTCTTCCTACATCAGCAATTGTGTGATTGATCTCTTTAGTGATCGTTTCCCCATAATGTGAGGATTCCACTGCACGGATCATAAAATTTTGATTGAATAAAGTAATCTTAAGAATGCCCAAGACAAAAATTGCAAATAAACTAAGCGAACAGATAAAAGCAAGAATCATTTTTGGCACTTTTCGCCATTGTTTTCTTTTTTTCATAACTATTTTTACCAAATGTAAGAAAAGACCATAAAATTTCACAAACTCATTGCAGCTTAAATTGCCCCACTTCGAAATTTTTTATCCACTAACTTCATTTTTAGTGAGCCAAACAAGCGATTATTCGATTGATCATTTGATTCTTTTTTGGTAAATCCACCTCTTTTCAAAGCGTTTTGCTTAACACATGAGTAGCGCAATTTTTCAATTCATTATTTATCTGGTTGGATCATTGGCCCCTTAATGAGATCGCCTAGAATAAATAATCTTTGATCCGTCATTCCAATACTATCGACTGGATAACAAGTATACAAAATCAGTTTTCCTTGCTGTTTTTGAACTAGAAGTTGACTAATCAATTTCGCATTTTTATCTAAAATCTTTGTTTCGTATACTTGGTAAACATACTCACCATAACTAGTGGAAATGTTAATCTTATCCGTAATTTTGACAGCACTTAATTTTCCAAATTCACTACTATTATGCCCACCAATCAATGTAGTCCCATGTTCACCTGGATACACAGACCCCATGTATTGTCCAGCACCCTCTCGTAAAATATCATCTGAGTCTCCATAATATAAGGGCACATTCAAATTTACAGAAGCAACATCAACCTGTCCATATTGATACCCGCTTCTTGGATAATCGATTTTACTGGAGGGAATGTTCTCTCCTTCCAACTCAATTGTTTTCCGTTTTTCTTCTAACTCACTAGTTGACATACCTTTAGCTGATGGTTGTGTCTTTTTTTCATATTTTGGAATATCCGAAAGCAGAAACAATCGTAAGGAAGAAGTCGTAAACTGAATGACAGGTCGCCCAATAATATACATTAGCGAATAACCCATGATCAAAAAAAGATAGGGGTAAAAATCATTCCGCCTATTCTTTTTAATTTTTTCTTTTTTTTATGCAAGTTTGACTTTCTTTCCTACGATGAATGCACCTGTCGCAGTCATCATTAAACATCCAATTGCAAGAATGCTTGAGATAGGGAATGTTCCCGTTTGTTTAATCGGTTGTTTCGAGTTGAACACTGCTGAAATCGAGCCATCAGAGTTTTGTGCGCCTAGCTCAACATACCCTTTATTCCAACTTAAAACGACTAATCCTAAAGCATCCGCTGTTGATGAAATCAATTGCTGAATTTCCAAAATTGTTTCCCTAGGGATAATTTTTATTAAATCATTTATCGTATGAACCGATGACAAATCAATGTCTAAATTAGTCAGTTTTTGCTTCACATTTTGGATATTTTTTACTGCTGTATCCACTTGTGACTTGGATAAATCATTTTGTTTTAAATAATTTTCAGTTTGTGTAATATATGTTTGAGGCATTTGAAATTCTTTGCCTTGAATTAAAATAGGTTGAGTCAATTCTTGGATGATCATTTGCTCATCTTGCGAAATCGCCCCGGCAGCATCAACATAAGACGTAAAAAAGAAACTACATAAAATTAAAACCATACTCTGTAACACATATTTCATCTTCTAACTCTCCTTTTCCTATCAAAATAATTAAACAACCATTAAAAAATAACACATAAAAGCATTTCTACCATCCATATTAGCATATGTTATTTCTTAAGACAATTAAATAAATGCCTTCAAAACAAATAACCATCGTAATAAAATCACTACTCGCAAAATAACAATTACTATTTAAAAATAGTTATTATAATAAGTGTTTTTGCTGAGAACATAGTATTTACGTCATTTGTATTCTTAATCTCTAATCCGTATTATCGCGAGATCTCTTATTAATATAACGATTTGAACAATAGAACAAAAATTTCCAAATTTAGAAATTTTAAGTCAAAAAAAGCTTGGAACAAATAAAAGATTGTCCCAAGCTCTTTGATAGATGTAAAAACAAAAATGATATTCTAACTTTCATATTTCATTAATCAATCGATTTCACTTACTACAAAGTAAGTTTTTCTCCACCGCTCTTGCCATGTATACGAAAATGAGGTGAATTTTACTCATTTCCTCCTTGATTCAATACCACACTAGGTTTCGCATTTAAACGAAGATCAGCGAAATTGGCTTGTTTCAATTCTACATGCGCAGCTGCTCCAATCATTGCTGCATTATCACCACAAAGTTTTAATGGAGGGATCAGCAGTTCAATTTCTGGATGTTCTTTTTTCAATGCCTCTTCGAGCGTTTCACGCAATCCTTGATTGGCTGCAACTCCACCTGCTACAATCAATTGTTTGACTGGGTATTCGTTACAAGCACGAAGAGTTTTATTGACTAAAACGTCCACAACGCTCGCTTGAAAACTAGCAGCTAAATTATTTGTATCAAGAGTTTCTCCACGTTGTTGGGCATTGTGTACTAAATTGATAAAGGCGCTTTTTAAACCACTAAAGCTAAAATCATAATTACTTTCATGAATCATGGCTCTTGGAAAATGGTAGGTATCTTCACCACGATGCGCTAACTGATCGATTTCTTTTCCGCTTGGATAACTCAAACCTAAGACACGACCAACTTTGTCATAAGCTTCTCCAGCGGCATCGTCTCTCGTTTCACCGATGATTTGATAGTTCCCGTCTTCCTTCATATAGACCAACTCTGTATGTCCACCACTGACAAGCAATGCTAGTAGCGGAAATTCAAAAGGCTTTTGAAAGCGTGCAGCGTAAATATGACCTGCCATATGGTTCACAGGTATCAAAGGCAAATTGTTCGCCCAAGCAAAAGCTTTAGCGGCAGAAATCCCAATCAGTAACGAACCAACTAAACCAGGACCATAAGTAACCGCTACAGCACTCAGTTGTTCAACAGAAGTGCCAGCCTCCGCCAAAGCGTCTTCGATACATAAGGTGATTTGCTCTACATGATGGCGACTTGCTACCTCTGGAACAACACCGCCAAATCTTTTATGGCTGTTAATCTGTGAAGCAATGACATTGGCTAAAATCTCATCACCATTTTTCACAACTGCGACACTCGTTTCATCGCAACTTGATTCAATTGCCAGAATCAATTCTTCTTTCATTTCATCGTCTCCGTTTTTAACTTTGTACTCATAATGATCGCATCTTCTACTGGATCATGATAATAAGATTTTCGTTTCCCTAGTTCTCTAAATTTCTCTGATTGGTAAAGATGACGAGCTGCTAGGTTAGACGTTCGTACTTCTAAATAAACATTATATGTTCCTGCTTGTTTTTCTCGGTCTAATAAAAAGCGTAATAACTGACGTGCATACCCTTTTTTTTGCAGTTTTTTTGCCACAGCAATATTCGTGATCTCCGTTTCATCGATAACTTTCGAATAGCCAATGAATCCTTGGAGTAGCGAATTTTCCACCAATAAGTAATATTGCGTATGTGGTTGTTGGATATCCATTAAAAATTGGTCTTTGGTCCAAGGAGAACCATGTTCATATGCTTCCTCACAAAGCGCCCATAAACAAGACGCTAACTGTTCATCTTCAAAGTCATTCTTAGTATAAATCAATTGTACCTCTCATTTTTCTAAATATTTGATCATTTCTAATCCATCTTCATTTGTTTGGGTATAATACCCTTTTTTTACTTTGTTCGATTGAAATCCTAATTTCCGATAGAGTCTTTGGGCATCTTGATTACTCATTCTCACCTCTAAAGAGAGTGTGTCACAGCGATTCATTATAGCAAATTTTTCAATTTCGTCAATTAACAATGTACCGATATTTCTTCGTTGGTACACAGGAATAACCGCAATATTTGTAATATGGCAATCCAAGCCAAAAATTCTCGCACCTATAAATCCAATTAACTGTTCACCGTCTAGTATTCCTAAATATAAATTTTGAAAAGGTGAATTTAATTCAGAAAGGAAGGCACTTTTTGTCCATGGTAATTCGCCATTGTATACCTGGCGTTCAATCGATAATAAATCTTTGATATCTCGAGGTATCAGCTCTTTTATTCGATAGCTTTTCCCTTGATTTTCAATTATCTTAGTAGCAAATTCTTTTTTTTCATAGAATAAACTTCTAGCATATGCTTTAAATTTTTTCAACATATCTTTCGTCTCCAGGAGTGTGGGTTTCCAACCACTTTTCCTCTGCTTCTACTTTTTTCAAATAACGTGGTACAAAATTGGTTAAATCTCTTACTGGTTCACGATTGGCCCCTAATGTTGCAATCGTACAGCCATTAGGAAGATCCCATTCAAGCACCTTATTTATTTCTGCTTCATGTAATACTTCCTTTATTTCATTCGTAAATTTTTGCGTATCTGTTCCGACAAATAAGATAGGTTCATCGAACTGAGACAGTTGCTTAAGCAGTTCTTCAATTGAAATATGTACATCTTCAAGAACTGTTTCTAATTTTCCATTTTGTCTTCGGTACACACCAGCATAAACATTTTTTCTTCTTGCATCAAATAAAGGCACGATCAATCCATTTACGTTCCGGCAATTAGCAGCAATTGCTTGTAAACTTGAAATCCCCACAAGTTCTTTACCCAATGTATATGCAAGTGTTTTTGCAGTAGTTACACCGATTCTTAGACCGGTGTATGAACCTGGTCCATCGGAAACAGCAATTCGATCGATAGCGGTTGGTGCTAATCCGAGTGCTGAGAATAATTGATCGATAGCCGGCATCAAACTAACGCTATGATTTTTCTGTTTATTGATTTGGATTTGCCCTAAGACAATATCATCTTCAATCACGCCGATCGCTAAAGTTTGATTAGCGGTGTCTATCCCTAATGTAATCATTTTGATGCATCCTTTCTACTAACTTCTATCGTTTTATATTGTAGCATACTTCTTGCTAAGAAAAAGACAATTCATTTCAGAAAAAAAGAAAAAAAGTTGCAATCATTCGCAACTTTCTCTTGATTTGTTCTTTAGTTTTTTGTAGATTCACGCAAGATAAGATCCGTTTCTACAATGATTTTTCTCGAAACAGGTGCTTTTTCATTCATCATTTGTAACACGGTCTCTACCGCCAGTTCCCCCATCCATTCCGTGTGAACTTTGACTGTCGAAAGAGCTGGGGAAACATATTTTGCTACACTAATGTCATTGAATCCGATCAATGAGATATCCTCAGGTACTTTCAGACCTTTTTCGTTAATTGCCTTCAATGCACCGATCGCTAGTGTGTCATTTGCTGCAAACAGCGCCTCAAACGAATACTGTCCACTATCTAAGTATTCTTTGACTTTCCGATAGCCAGATTCAACTGAAAAATCTGCTTCAATGATCGTTGTAGTCAATCCTTTACCAGCCATGATTTGTTGGTAGGCGGCAATCCTTGGGTCATCAATCCGTTGATGTCCTTTTTTGGTGTATTCCCTACCAGCAAGCATTGCAATCGCTTTTTTATCCTGGTTAAAAAAATAATCAATCACTTTTTGGATACTTGTTTGAAAATCAACGATTAATGAATTAATGTTATAGGGTGTTCCATCAAAATCAACTAATAACAGATTGCTTTGTGTCTGCTTCAATTCAATCAACTGCTGCTCATCGAATTTTCCCAGAGCAATCGTTCCATTTGTCGGTCTATCACTGATAGCGTCCCACGTTTCCTTTAGCAAAGTCACATTTGATTCCTCTGCCTTTTTCTCTATTCCCAAACGAATAGCAAGATAATAGAGATCCTCTAATTCTTCTTGATCATTGTACCATTGGATCAAACGCAACGACTTTTGATTCAACGATGTGTTTCTATGATGCTTCGTGTAATTCAGCTCTTCAGCAGCCTCAAAAATTTTTCTTTTCGTTGCTAGGCTAACTGATAACTCCTGATCATCATTTAAGACTCTTGACACAGTAGCAGGAGAAACCCCTGCCAACTTTGCAATATCTTTAATCGTTGCCACTTGTTTCTCCTCCTATCTATTCCACTCGGGCATTCTTCTTAAAGCGTTGCAGTAAAGCGTTGGAAAGCTTCTTGACCTTTTGTATCGCGTTTGAAGACCCCTGAATCTTCCAACACACGAGCAAAAACTTTACCAATAGCTTGCTGAACGATCTCTGTTACTGTTTCAGTTGTCACATTTGGATGGTCGGCTTTCAAGCCCTTCGCCCATTCCATGTGATACTCAGCTATCTTATTTTCTTGTCCAAGCAAATACTTTTCTACTTCTGCCATTTCTGATTTTAAACGAGGTGGTAAAACAGCTAATCCCATGACTTCGATCAAACCGATATTTTCTTTTTTAATATGCTGAATATCTCGGTGAGGATGGAAAATCCCTTCTGGATGTTCGTCAGAGACATTGTTATCTCGTAACACTAAATCGAGTTCAAAATAATTTTCGCGTTTTCTAGCAATTGGTGTAATCGTATGATGGGGCGTACCATCTTTAGAAAATGCCGTCACTGCTACCGCGGGATCTGAATATTGTTGCCATTTTTCTAAAATACTATTAGCAGCTTCCACTAGGATTTCTTTCCCCGTCGCTTGCAGACGAATGACAGACATTGGCCATTTGACAACACCTGCGATTACTTGAGGATAATCCGATAATTTGATTAATCGTTCGATTGGAGCTTTAGCCATTGGAAATTCATGGCGCCCTGCTTGGTAATGATCATGTGACAGAATCGATCCTCCAACAATTGGCAGATCTGCATTTGAACCAACAAAGTAGTGTGGTAAAACCTCTGTGATTTTTAATAAACGTGAAAATGTTTCTTTCGTAAGCTTCATAGGACGATGCTCTTCTGACAAGATGATCGAATGTTCATTATAATAAGCATATGGAGAATACTGAAATCCCCAACTTTCCCCATCAAGATTCATTCTGATGATTCGATGATTGGTGCGAGCTGGATAATTTAAACGTCCTTTATAGCCTTCATTGTTCATACAAAGCATACACTCAGGATAATCAACTTTTTTGGCATGTTTTTCGGCAGCAATTTGCTTAGGATCTTTTTCAGGTTTGGATAAGTTGATCGTAATCTCTAATTCGCCATATTCTGAAGGATACGTATACCTGATATTTTTCGCAATCGCTCTGGTTTTGATATAATCATTTCTTTTACTCAATTGATAAAAGTAGTCTGTTGCTTCTTCTGGATTTGTTGCGTAATGTTGTGCAAAAAACGCATTGACTACTGATGGTGGTGGTGTTAAAAAATCCATTAATTGTGCTTCAAAGATTTCGATTTCAGCTGGTAAATCAGTAACCACTTCATTTTTTTTGGCTTGTTCGACTAACCGATCAAGTAACACCACCGATTCTTCTGAAACAGGGCGCACTTCAGTGTTTTCCAAAGCCTCTTCGCCGATCATTCCCAAAATTCGATTTTGTAAATAAATTCGATCCATTTCCATCCAGCCACCAGCTTCAATTGCTAGTGTCGTAAAATCACAAATCGTTTGACTGATTGTCATCTTCTCTCTACTCCTCATAACCATGGGGATGACTCACATGCCAATCCCAGGCTGTTTTAATGATTTCTTTTACATCTGTGTAAGCTGGTCGCCAACCTAAGATTTCTTCAGCTTTAGCACTGGAAGCGACCAACCGGCTTGGATCTCCGGCTCTACGTGGTGCCACCTTAGCTGGAATTTCTCGATTTGTTACTTCTCTAGCCGCTTCAAGCATTTCTTTGACGGAGTAGCCTTGATTGCTCCCTAGATTAAAGAAGTTACTTTCATTCCCCGCTCTTAAATATTCTAAAGCTAAGATATGGGCATCAGCCAAATCTTCCACTTGAACATAATCTCGGATGCATGTTCCATCGGGTGTATCGTAATCATCACCGTAAATCGCCAAAGAATCACGTTGACCTAGAGCTACTTGGAGAATAATAGGAACTAAATGCGTTTCTGGTGTGTGATCTTCCCCAATCGATGCATCTGCTTTTGCACCTGCTACATTGAAATAACGCAATGCTACATATCGCATGCCATAGGCTTGGTCACACCATTTCATCATTTTTTCCATCATCAATTTGCTTTCACCGTACGGATTTTTTGGATTCGTAGGAGTTGCTTCGGTAATTGGTGATTCTGTAGGTTCACCATAAGTGGCTGCTGTAGATGAAAAGACAATATTCTTCACATGATATTCATGCATCACTTCTAACAATATTTGCATACCATAGACATTGTTATTAAAATACTTCAATGGTTTCTCAACAGACTCTCCCACTAATGAACTAGCTGCAAAATGAAGGACTCCTTCGATCGTTTCTTTTTCAAAAACAGACTGTAAAAAAGATTTATCCCGAATGTCACCTTTATAAAATTGTGCTTTAGGATGAATTGCTGCTTGATGCCCCGTTAATAAATTATCCACTACTACCACTTGATAGTTTTGATTGATCAACCGATCAACAGCATGTGAACCGATATAACCTGCGCCACCCAATACCAAGATTGCCATGAAAACACTCCTTTTTTTACAAAAGCAGCAAAAAGTACGTTTTGAATCGTTTGAAACTATGACCCTTTTGTTTCTGTTGCCTTTGCTATTTATTTAGTAAATTTATAATAAAACATTTAGTAAATATTTTCAAGGGGAATTTGTAAAGGTTTCCAATAAATAGACGTCAGACTAGCCTTTTTTTTCAATTTGTTACATAATAGAAGCAACAACTAATAAACGAGGTGGATTTAATGAAAAAATTTGTATCTGGAATTTTAGTCGGTAGTCTTGCAACAGCGGCAGCTGTTGCTGGATTGGTAGCTTCAGTTAAAAAAACAGTAATCGATCCCATTGATGAAAAAGAAACAATGATCGAAGAAAATCGTAAAAAAGCGATGCGTAAACGTGTAGCTCGCTAATCTTTAAACGATTCAAGAAAATCATCCCTTTTATAACCCAAAGAATCATTATTAATTAGTAAAACACAACCGATCTTAAAAGTTAGATGAATGATCTAGCCTTTAGAGTCGGTTGTGTTTTTTGCTTCAATTGGTTGTCCTTCCAAGAATCAGCTGTGCCACTTTATCGATTTGCCTCAAATTCCAAGCATCGGTATATGGTCGTGAGACTGTAGCTGTCAACCAATCCACACCTTCGACCGGAATCCCTAAACAATATAAATTTTCTTCTAGCTCTCCCTGTTTGTTCCAGACTTGATTGGTGCTTAGTTTGATATCAATTGCACCAGTTTCATACACGCCAGTCGTGTCCTGATAAGTAAAAGGACGAATCAGCTGATGTTTTTTCAAGCTATTTAATGCTGGGTTCTTTGTTTGTGTCAAATCAGTCTGCGGGAGTCGGGCTTCAATCAAGTAGCGACTTTCAATCCGTTGTCCCTCGTTTTCTACGATAAAGAAACCGGCCTCTGTTTTGATTTCCAGCGGTGGGGAAACGATTGTGAAAATACCCGCATCAATCAGAGCGGCTAATTCTCTTGTCCGAACAACTGGCGGACCGATCGTGAGAAAAGCATTGAGCTTAGTAAACCAACCCCATAATACTTCTCTATATTCTTTGGCAGTGAAGATGCCCCATTCAATGACCAGATGGACAGGATCACGCCAATCTTTTAACGCATCAAAAGCTGAAGCAATCGCCCCAGTACAATTTCCTTTCATTGATTCATTGATTTGATAATCAATAAACCTTCGACTTTCTTTTTGAAAGTCGTGCTTCTCATGATAGATAGGCGTTTCAAAAAAATCCCACTCCCATTGATAAGGCTGTAATTCAGGAAATTGTTTTTGCCAATCACTTTGATCACGTGTTAAAAAGATTTGTTCAAATAATACTGGTGAAATAGCTAGATGTTTTTCCTCAATTAATTTCTTATAATAAAAAAGTTCGACATCTTTTTTTAGCAAGTCGAAAAACAGTTTCCCAGTTAATTGTTGATTTTGATAAAGCTTTGCTAAATTTTCTTTGGTGATCAATTTAGGAACAGCCATTGCTCCTCCCCGTTTTTCATTTTTTCCTCGAGGAAAATAGGGCAACCCTTTTCTAGACCCGCAGTATACGATCGGCTCACGTCCAGACGGCAAATATACCAATTTCTCTCCTTGTTTTTCAAACTTACCTCCTCTATTCTCGGTAAGTAAACCTACATAATCAAAAAAACTTAGACCTAATCCTCTAAGAATCACTGTGGTTTTTGGCGGAATAGTTTCTACGGAAACATCAGCTGGATTTGCTGGCGGTTGGTAGAACAATTGCTCTTTTTCAGCATAGTCATAAAACCTTTTCTCGTCTTCGGATACTTTATTTTCCCAATGTCCCGTAGTCATCACTAACTGATCTACTACTAAATGCTGTTCGTTTGTTTTCAAGTAAAAACCTGTCTTTATCTTATCAATCTCTTTCACTAAGGATCGAACGATAGTGAATGAATGCGGTGCTAATTTTTTTAATTGTTCATAAAACCACTGTTGGTACAAGCCATAAAAACATCTGGTAGCTGGTTCATTGGCACGTAAGCGCTCGGCTTCTGCCAAAAAAAATTCTTTATTCACAAACTGTTGCTTTTCGATATACTTTTTCGCCTCTGTTTGGCTCCATTGATATAAATTAGGCCCCGGTGAAATCTCTCCGCCACTTGTTAATGTTTCATCTGTAAAAAGCGTAACTTGCTGAGAGACTGAGTTCATCAATAACTCTGTTGGTTGATCGAGCCGCCAGACTCGACCACCAGGCCCATCAGGATCGAATAAACAGATCTGGATATGTTGGTTTTCCCGATTGTTTCGGATCAATCGTTCTACCATGCTTAGTCCTCTGGGGCCTGCCCCAACAATGCCAATAATCATCGATTCAGCTTCCTTTCCATCAACGCTTTTAGCACCACGGCTTGATTTTGCTGTTCATTCTTTGCACCATAAACTAAGGTCACGATTGGATAGTTTTGACAGAGTTCAGCTAGCTGCTTGACTGCCAATTGCTTTTCTTGATCTGTCATTAACTCTTCTAGGTATTTTTCTTCAAAAACAGGAAAACGTTCAGGAAGATGTCCAAAGAATTTTCTCAACTCAGTACTTGGTGCAATCTCCTTTAACCATAGATCAATCTGCGCTTTTTCCTTTGATATCCCTCTTGGCCATATTCGATCAACTAAAATTCTAAAGCCATCACCCTTTTCGCGCGCACTGTACACTCTTTTCAGTTTGATCATTTTCTCCACTTCTTTCATTGCTTATACATTGATCATAGCATAAATGATTAGATTCTCCTTTGATTATGTCATAGCAAAAAATCGTGGCTTGATTTCTGTTAGTACTCCCTAAATGCTAAGTTTCAATTTTGCACGATCTATGGATACTTGCTAGTGATTCCTATCTCCCTTTTCGAGAGGGACAGGGTATAGGCGTTGGTTATTCTTATGACAATCATCATTAGTTTTGCTCGGTTTTCGTCTAAATATTTTTTTTAAAGGTACCCTCCCCTTATCCATTTCAATTCCTTGACGATTTGTTATATTCTCTTGTTTATCTGTGTTACTCTTTCTGAAAATGTTTAACGATTGACCCCACTTCTTAATCCTTTTCCTAAACGTTAGCTTTTCTGTGGTCAACTTACTTGTTTTTTTGTTCTTGAATGTTTTCTGGTTTTGAACTATCTTTTTGTTCGACCAATTGATCTTCTATTATTATTTGTGGAGAATCTATTGCGCTTTCTATATTTTCTATAACCACAGAATTGGTTATAGAGACTTTACTTTGGCTTGGACCATCATGGTTGATTAAGCGTTTTATGTTATAGTCCTTTACGACCTGCTGATATAATTGGGCAGAAAGATCTAGTGAGTATAATACTCTCCCAAGTTCAGATTGCTTTACCTTCTTATTTATAATCTTAGACACAACCGATTCAACGATCTCCTCATATGTCTTTCCTTTTAATTTACCAGCTAGTGAAACCTCAATCGTTCCAACAAGTTTATCAAGTTCCTTTTTTCTTTTTTCTGTTATTTCTTCTTTTTTTACTATTCCTGCAGGTTGTTGCTCAGTGAAAGTTTCATTAGATATTTCTGGCATTGCCTTTTCTCCCCCATTGTTTGATTTATCATTGAATCATCATCATACATGACGTACGCAATGGAGATAGAACTTTTATTTCTGGAAAGAATAAAAGTTAGTATTTTATCTTGTGCGATCTAATGAATTCTTTTTATTCCCGTTGCCTAATCGAATAATCAGTCATGCAATTTTCTAAAAAGTATCTGTTACTTTATATACAAAAACTTCTGATAAATTGGCTCTGTCATTTGTGGAACTGATGAATGTATCAATCCCAAAAAGTAAGACCAAAATCTAACTTCTGGTGGTTACTACAGAATCAAAGTTGATTCTTCAGCCCCATTTTCCTTCCAAATGAAATAACAAAAAATCTGAGACAGAATGAGGTTCATTCTGACCCAGATTTGACTTTACACGACTCATCAGGATTGACCGATAATTTGACGTCATGACGTTCTATACTTTTTTACTTTTAATCTTGCCAGACCAGCCATCATATCCACCTTTTAAGATATAGATATCTTGGTAGCCAGCTTTTCTTAACTTATTCGCTGTACGAATACTTAAGCTTTTCTTTTGGTCGTAGATATACACCGGTTGATCTTTTCGGATAGATCCTAATGAATCTTTTAAAACAGTATAAGGGATATTTCTTGCCCCTAAAATATGTCCTGCATCAAACACGTCTTTTTCACGAACATCAATGACTTGTGCCTTACGCATCCCATCACGAAATTCTTCTTCTTCCAGTGTTTTTGCAGAACGTTTTGCCATTACTCGTAGATAAACTTCCCAAAACACAATAGCAAGAATAATCAATAGCAAAATGATGTTAATTACCCATAAAACCATGTCATTCCTCCACGTTATTCCGCAAATTTCAAGGCTAATGAAGCAGCACCGATCACGCCAGCTTCATTTCCTAATTCTGCTAATTTGATTTTTGTTGATTGTTGTACTTGAGGGAACGTAAATTGGTTGAAATATTTTTCAACACGACTACGTAAAAATTCCCCGGCAGCAGATACTCCGCCGCCTAAAACAATACTTGATGGGTTCATAGTGTTCCCTAGATTACCGCAAGCTAATCCTAAGTAGAAACAAACACGATCAACGACCATCAGACCAAATGGATCGTCTGCTTGTGCCATTTCAAAAATATCTTTACTTGTTACTTCTTCTCCATTGTCAAGCATTGCTTTTAATTTTGAATCTCCGGCATACTCTTCTGCTAAGAAACGTGCTAAGCGAACTACACCTGTTGCACTTGAAACTGTTTCTAAGCACCCTCTTTTACCGCATGTACATTCAAAACCTTCTGGGTCCACTGTAATGTGTCCAATCTCGCCACCTGCACCAGCAACGCCGTGGATCAAGTTCCCAGCAGCAACGATTCCGCCACCGACACCCGTTCCTAAGGTAACAAAAATAACGTCAGGATCATTTTCCCCTGCACCTTTCCAGCGCTCACCTAAAGCAGCAACGTTCGCATCGTTATCAATAGCAAATTTGATTCCAGTTCCTTCTTCAATTTGTTTTTTTACGTATTGAAGTTCAGTCCAATTTAAATTGTAGGCTCCGATCACTGTACCTGCTTCACTATCGACACTTCCTGGTGTTCCCATACCGATTCCGATGAAATTTTCAGCATTCATGTTATATAATTTGATACGATGATTTACTGACTCGATAATTTCCGGAATAATATGTTTACCGTCATCCAATATATTGGTATCGATGCTCCATTTTTGTTGAATCTCTCCTTCTGGTGTTAGAATTGCAAATTTTGCTGTTGTTCCACCTAAATCAATCCCAATAATTTTTTTGTCCATTACAATTTTCCTTTCTTTCGGCTTTCTTCCACTCGGTGCTCTCGTTTTAGTATGCGCCACGCTGTCATGTATGTATCATGATCGATCAAACGACTGTCATGAAGATTCTTCAATTCAATCGTCATTAATTCAATATCATAGATACGTGACCCAACATAGACAAAGATGCCAAATCGTTTGAGCAGTTGTTGCACGTCATATAAGCTCTCCATCTCAAAGCACTTCCTTCACATTATACAAGTAATCCGTAGTTTTTTAAACCCAATAAAACACATATTATCAAAAGAAATCCAAAAACAAGCGTAGATAGGATTTTTTGATGAATCGAGTAATTGGTCACTTTCTGTGGTAGGCCGATGATATTTCCTATAAGCAAGCCACCAACAATCCCACCGAGATGCCCCCAGATATCGACTGAGGTATCCGTCAAACCAAATACAAAACTGATAACAATAAACAACATGTAATGACGAATCAATTGGCGAACCTGAGAGTTATTTTTGAAATGAAATCCAAGAACGAATAACGCACCAAACAAACCAAACAAAGAAGTACTTGCTCCACCAGATAGAACGCCAAGATCGTTGAATGCAAAACTCGCTGCATTCCCAAGGATACCACTAAACAAGTAGATCAAGAAAAAACGCCAATGACCGTAGAGTGTTTCAATTTGGTCTCCCATAAAATATAAAATCAAAGAATTCATGACAAAATGCACCAGTCCAAAGTGAATGAAAATCGGTGTAATAAACCGCCACCATTCATTTCCAACTACAATAGACGGCCCAAACATGCCTAAATATGCTGGAATATTTAAAAATGGAAAGAACTCCATCATTGCAAACACGATGGTTTGTATCGCTAAAAACAAATAAGTCAAAATTGGTCTTCTTAGCCAAGCGTTTAATTTTAATTTCTGTTGATAATTCATGTAACCCTCCTTATTATTTATCGATAAACAAGTGTTGCACTTTTTTATCAAAACTTTCTGGTACCCATTGATTGTTTATTTGTTCTTGAAAAACCAGACTACATGTCTGGTTCGGATAATTGGCTAGATAGCGATCATAGTAGCCTCCACCAAAACCAATCCGATAACCATTTTGATGATAAACAACCCCTGGAACGATCAGCAAATCGATAGCGTCCGGTGAAAAAGAATGATCAGATAATGGCTCCAGTACGCCAAAAGCGGTGCGTTCAAATCGGGTATCCGGATCAATTTTAAAAAAACACATTTGACGTTCAGGCAATGTCTTAGGAACAAGTATGGTTTTACCCTCTTCCCATGCCTTTTCAATAATTGGGGTCGTAGCCACTTCTATCTCATTTGCCATCGTCAAACCAACCACTTTTGCTTGCTGCCATTCATTACTTTGAAAGAGTTGTTGGTAAATTTTTTGCTCTTTTTGCTGCTTCTGTTCACTTC
Source organism: Enterococcus sp. DIV1208 (assembly GCF_050530455.1). Classification (NCBI taxonomy): domain Bacteria; kingdom Bacillati; phylum Bacillota; class Bacilli; order Lactobacillales; family Enterococcaceae; genus Enterococcus; species Enterococcus sp. DIV1208. The sequence goes on from NZ_CP172887.1 coordinate 1,743,970, forward strand.
TAGCAATCTTTTGTAAATTTTCAATGCCAAGTTTTCTAAGTTTTTCTTTAATATGACTCAAACGTATCAACCCACCTCTCGTTAAAATGGTAGCGGAAAATAGTAAAAATAGCAATTTAACTTTTTAAATAAAAAGAGTTTTATAAACAGAATTTAAGACATCACTCTCACTCTTTATTCTAAAAACGAGTAAACGGTGTTCACGCATCAGCTCTTTGAAATAAGCCTGAATTTTTCAAAACATGAGAAGCTGTTAAAAAAAATTCTTTCTTATTGTCATTGGAGCTTTCCGATGCCTTCACGACCTCTGATTCACTCTTTTCATTTGAATAGACAGAATAATCGTAGTCTCAAAATAACGAGAAACTACTTTGGGAAACACTGCTTACTCAACACAATCGTTTCTTCCCCGTATTTATTTTCTAAGCAATCGTTTGTTTGGAAAATAATAAATATAAGAAATATGGAGCTCCTAGGGCCGAAATTAAAATCCCAGTAGGAATCTCACCACTTGGTAGAATCACTCGTGTAAGAACATCTGCAATCGTTACAAAAAATGCCCCAAATAATCCACTCAAGATCAAGGACAGTTGATTTTCTCTTCTGACGATAAATTTAGCCAAATGAGGAGCTAACAAACCGACAAAAGATAAGCTGCCAGCTACCGCAACGCTTCCGCAGGCTAAAGCAACAGCGAGTATCAATAGGATTTTTTGACTTTTCTGCACATCTAATCCTAGACTTTGCGCTCTTTCTTGACCAAAAGATAATAAACCAATTCGTCGACTATAAATCAGCACGAAAGGAAGCAAAATAACTGCCCAAGGTAACAATGAGAAAACATATGGCCAACTAGCTCCCCAAAGTGAACCTGCTAACCAGGCATTAACAAAACCATAGTTTTCTTTCGACAATTTAATCGTAAATAAAAGCATCAATGCCGACAATCCAGCATTGACTGCAATTCCTGATAGTAAAAGCCGGTTCATCCCTAAAAAACTATTTCTCGTATAAGCAAACAAGTACACAAGTAAAGCTGCAAGCAAGCCGCCTAGAAAAGCCACGATCAATAGTAAAAACGGAAAAGTTTGGTTGGCATAAAAGCCCAAATAAATCATAACGAAAAAACCTGCTCCAGCGTTAATGCCCAATATGCCAGCATCAGCTAGTCTATTTCTGGTAACTCCCTGCAAGATAAAGCCTGAAATACCTAAACACATACCAGCAAGAAGACTGATTAATAGACGAGGGGCACGAAATTCATAAACAATCAACTCTTGGATTGCCGAACCATTCCCTTGAAACACCTCAGCTAATTGATCAAATGGAATAAATGGTGTGCCAATCATTAAACTTGCAACTATATTAACAACTAATAAAAGAAATAAAACAACTAGTGATTGGTAACTTCTTTTCATCCTTGTTCCCTCCTTACTTGGAGTAGTAAGAACGGTACACCAATCAAGGAAATAATTAAGCCGAATGGCGTTTCAAATGGCGGATTGATCATTCGTGCAACATAATCCGCCAGCATCACTAATCCTCCACCTACTAAAAAAGAGGCTGGTAAAACATACCGATAATCGGAACCAATGATTCCTCGGACGATTGGTGGAACCATCAATCCAATAAATGAAACTGGTCCAACTAACGACACCGCCATTGCAGCTAACCCCGCCACTAATACAAACGCAAAAAATCTGATCCGTCCAGGGTTGCCTCCTAATGCCAAGGCATGTGACTCACTTAAGTTGACCAACGAGATGGAGCGACCTAGCAAAAAAGAGCCACTAACTGTCAACAGATAAATCGGAGCCAAAATTTCTAATTGATGCCAAGTGACATTCGCAGCGCCTCCCACGAACCAAAACGCCAAGTCTTGTTGCAAATTGAATAGTTGTGTCAGCGCTTGACTAATAGCTGTAAAAAAAGTACTGATCGCAACACCTGCTAAAATCAATTGAAGTGGATTCATCCCCATTTTTGAAAAACGTAAGAAACCAAAAACAAATAACGTAACTACCAACGAACCAAGTAATGACAGTAAAAAAACAGAAAAAGCAGAAGCTTGTGGCCAAAACGCAAAACAAAGAGCCATTGCAAGTGATGCTCCTGCATTAATTCCTAATAACCCTGAATCAGCTAAAGGATTCCGTGTCACACCTTGCATCAATGCGCCACTAAGAGCAAAACAGCTTCCCGCTAAGAAAGCCCCCAGCACTCGAGGCAACCGAATCGTTCGGATAATCAACTGCGATTGAACTGAGTCGTCAAATTTAAAAATCGCTTGCCACAAATTAGAAAAGTCGACAACCGCCGCTCCATTGGCTAACGCAAAGAAAAATATACTAACTACTCCTAGCAACAATAGGGAAAGAATCATTCGTTTCCTCTTTGTCTTCATTGTTCATCCTCCTTACGATCATTGATTAAATCGTAAGACAAAACAACGGGTTTATTCGTTTCAGGCAATTCGATGATCTGCGCTTCAATTTCATAGATTTCCCTCATCCATGACGTTGTGATTACTTCATCAGGTGTGCCTTGAACCACTATTTGTCCTGCTTTCATCCCAATTAAATAGTCAGAAAAGCGAGAAGCGTGATTGATGTCATGGATCGACATTAAAATGGTTGTCTGTTTGATATGATTGATCTCTTTCAGTAAATGTAAGATTTCCAATTGATGCGCAGGATCTAAAAAAGTGGTTGGCTCATCTAAAATCAAAATATCCGCTTCTTGGGCTAAAGCCATCGCAATCCAAACTCGTTGAGCTTGTCCACCTGATAGACTCGAAAGCTCTCTTTCTTTCAACTTAGTTAGTTGTGTCGCTTCCAACGCCCATTGGATAGCATGTAGATCTTCTTCATTTAATCCACTAAAAAATTTTTGATAAGGATAACGACCATAAGAGACCACCTCTTCGACAGTCATACCTAAAGGGTGTTCACTACTTTGGGCTAACAGTGCAATTTTTTGCGCTAACATCTTAGGGCTATATGTAGAAATTTCAGATCCATCTACGATAATCTTTCCTTCTTTGACAGGTAACAGTCGAGTAAAACTTTTTAATAAAGTTGATTTACCACTGCCATTAGGACCAATCAAACTTGTCACTTTTCCTTCTGGTATCTTGATAGACATTTTTTCAATCACTTGTTTATTTAAGTAACCCGTTGTAATATCAACAGCTTCAATCGTCGTCAAATTTTTCATCCTTCCCTGAAAATCATTCTCAATTATGAAGCTCCTTCACAAATTCGTCAAGTTTTACTCTAAATGGCTCTTTCCCGAAAATAGTTGACATGACCACTATTGTCAGGAATAATATCAATTGAGAATGATTATCAATGAAAATCCCTTCAGGAGGAAAAAATGAAACTAAAAAAGAATATCTTTACCATTGGGGCCACAGTGTTGCTGCTTAGTTTACTTAGCGCCTGCTCTTCTTCAAATAATTCATCCAATTCAACTGACACAGCAGGTAATGAAACAACTGCAAAAACTCACCTAGTGACTGATGCCTTGGGTCATGAAGTCGAGATCCCTAATCAACCAAAACGAATCATCGGGAGTTACCTCGAAGACTATCTTATCGCTTTAGGTGAAAAACCTGTTGCTCAATGGACAGTTGGTAGTGGATCGATTCAACATTATTTACAAAAAGAATTAAAAGATGTTCCCACGATCTCTTATGATCTTCCGTATGAAAAAGTCTTAAGTTATGAACCCGATCTTTTATTGATCTCTTCTTCGGCTACAGTTGAAGGAGGTAAATACGAGCAATACAGCAAAATTGCACCAACCTATGTCGTAAAAAATGGGAATGATGTCACTTGGGAAACCCAACTAAAAGATATCGGAAAAGCATTAAATAAAGAACAAGCAGCAGAAAAAATCATTACTGATTACCAAAAAAAGGTGAAAGCCACTAGACAAGAACTCGCAAATAAAATCAACGGCAAAACGGCTGCTGTTTTATGGGTAACGAATAACTCAGCATTTATGGTTAGTGAAACACGTTCAAGTGGAAGAATCATTTACGGTGATCTAAAATTTGGTGTGCCAAATCTAGTTACTGAAATCTCTAAAAGTGCAACTTCAGATTGGTCAGCTGTCTCTGCAGAAAAATTAGCAGAGTTAGATGCAGACTATATCATCTTAGTCAACAGTGATGAAAAAGCTGCGATGTTTAATGAAGCAACTTGGCAAAATTTAAAAGCAGTCAAAGAAAATCATGTCTTAGAATTTGGTCCTGAATCTAGTTGGCTCTATAATGGTCCAATAGCTAGTCAAAATATGGTCAATGATATCAAAAATAATTTGAAATAAATCGCCTGAACAAGAATAGACGTTCACCTTCCTTTCTTTACAAATTGGAGTGAACGTCTTTTTTTATTTAACTATGTGCTAAACCACTTTGCTCATTTTTTGCCATTTCTGAAATCGATGAGGGTATTGATTTTCTTGGTTGACAATTCCTTCATGTTCTTCCACTAATTCAAAACTTGTAAAATCGATTTCTCCAATAAATGTATCCCCCTCAAACTCTGCATCAATTAATGTTCGCCAGATGATTTTTGTTTCTGGTAACAAAGCTTGAAAAATTCGACTTCCTCCTGACACATAGATATCTTCAGGTATATCCTTGGCATATGCCAAAAGTTCATCAATCGAATGAAGGACTTCCGCATTTTTTTCTACTTTAAAATCTTTTTGAGTAGTTAACACAATGATATGCCGATAAGGAAGAGACAATTTGCCCATGCCTTCATATGTCTTTCTTCCCATCACTAATATTTTATCCATCGTATGTTCCCGAAAAAAACGCATATCGTTTGGTAACCTCCAAGGAAGCAAGCCATCTTTTCCAATCAAACCATTCTTGTCTTGTGCCCACATTGAAATAAACATGTGTTTCATCCTCTCAAACTGAATTTGAACAAACGATTTCAATCATACAAGAAAAACGACCCTGTTACAAGAAAAACGACCCTGTTACAAGAAAAAGAGTCACTTGTCAGGTTTATGGTTTCATTCAACCTTCACTATTAAAAAAAGTCTAGCTTCCTAAAAAGGATTCTAGACTTACGCTGAACTAATTATTTAGTTTCACGGTGTAAAGTAACTTTACGTTCGCGTGGGCAATATTTTTGTTTTTCCAAACGATCAGGGTTGTTACGTTTGTTTTTGCTTGTTAGGTAGTTACGTTCTTTACAAGAAGTACACTCTAAAGTAATGTTTACGCGCATGTTTTTCCCTCCCATTTTTTACTAGAATCCTCTAAGATGACTCTCAGACTTGATTATCTTACCATGATTTCCACTAGATTGCTAGCCTTTTTACAAAATTTGTTAAGTAAAACTACTTGACGAAAGTTATCTAAATAACTACTTGCTAAACAAAATCTTTTCCTTTTCCAACTATTGCGCTTACACTTGAAGTATAAATAATTTTTGAGGAGGAAGATTTTATGCCTTGGAATATGAAAGATTATCCGCCTGCAATGAAAAATTTAGAAGAGTTAACACGAAAGAAAGCAATCGATATCGGTAACGCCTTGCTTGCAGAAGGCTATCCTGATGATCGTGCTATTCCGATTGCTATCAAACAAGCCAAAGAATGGTCAGAAGATGCTACTTCTACTGAAAAAAAAGAGTTTTCTCAAGAAAAAAATCCAACAAAGCATGATTCTCACGACACAAATCCAAGAGCTTCTAAATTATTGACAGCCAACGTGATCGTAAAATTTGAAGAAGATAAGTGGATGGTCCAATCAGAGGGAGCTAAAAAAGCAAGTAATCATTTTGATACGAAAGAAAAAGCGATTGAAAAAGGGAAAGAAATTGCTCAAAACAAAAACACATCATTAATTATCTACAAAAAAGACGGAACGAAAGAAAGAGAAATAAACTATTAATAAAAAACAACTCCTCCACAATAAAGGAGGAGTTGTTCACTGTTAAAAAGGAATAAAATCAATCCGCTCGAAGCGGGATGTTCTTTTGCTTCGCTAACTGATCACGTTTAGACTGTTACATAATCGATTGCTTCAGCCTTAGGGATTTCTTCGTCAACGAAGAAAACTTTATACCAAGTTAAAAAGCTGAAAATCGTCCAAATTTTTCGTTGTTCTTCATGACGCCCTTCATGATGGTCATTTAACAACTTCATAATTTTTTCTTGATCAAAGAATTCTTTGGCAAAATCAGCCTCAAATAATTCTTTGACTTGTTGATAGCCATGGTCTTCTTTCAACCAAGCTTTGATTGGTACTGGGAAACCAAGTTTTACACGGTTAGACCATTCTTCTGGCAAATGTTTATTTGCTGCTTGTCGGAAAATATCTTTGGTATTATTTTGATTTAACAGATACTTACTTGGGATCTGTTCTGCCAATCTCATCACTTCGATGTCAAGTAACGGTACGCGTACTTCAAGTGAGCTAGCCATTGATAATTTATCCGCTTTTAATAAAATATCTTTTGGCATCCATTGATGAAGGTCAACGTATTGCATTTTGTTCACTTCATCTTCGATTTTTTCAGTTTTAGCATAATGGACTGCCATAATCTCCTCAACGGAAGGAGCCTTTTGGTATTCTTGTGTTAAAATATCTGACGCTTCGTTTTCTTCAAACACTCGGGCATGACCAATAAAATATTCTTTCGCAGGAGCTAAAGATTCATATAAATGGATTCTACCGTGGAAGTTTTTCATCTTGCCAATTTTTCGTCCCAAGTTATAACGTGTTCCTTTTGGTAGTTTCTTCAACCCTTGAGCAATGACACGAATAACTTTTGAATTCGTATGGAACCCATAAGTTTGGTATCCCGCAAATAGTTCATCTGCCCCTTCACCTGATTGGACAACTCGAACACTTTGCGAAGCCAAGTTTGCTAAGAAATAAAGTGGGACACATGAAGGATTCGAATCTGGCTCATCTAAATGGTATTGAATCAAAGGAAAAGCTTTAAATGACATATCTCCATCGATGACAGCTGCTGTATTATCTAAGTCCAAAAGTTCTGTTAACTTTCTAGCTTCAATAGCTTCATTATATGTTTTATCATCAAACCCAATTGAAAAAGAATGATCAGGTTTTAATACAGAAGTCACATAGCTTGAATCTACCCCACTAGATAAGAATGAGCCAACTTCTACATCGCTGATCGTATGTGCTTTAATCGATGCTTCAACTGTTTCATCAATCTTATCGATCCATTCTTTCCGTGAATAGTTTTGTTTTTCTTCAAAATTAGCATCCCAATATTGATGAATCGCTAACTTATTATCTTTGTAAGTGAAATAATGACCTTCTGGCAAACGGTGAACCCCTTTAAAAAAGGTTTCTCCATTTAATGGTGAATATTGAAATGTCATATAAGGTTTCAAGGCTTCTTTATTCAATTCTTTATGAAAATCTGGATGTGGTAAAAAGCTTTTGATTTCTGATCCGAACATAAATGTGCCGTTCATTTCCGCATAATAATATGGTTTAATTCCAAAATGATCCCGAGCACCAAATAATTCATTGCGTTTATTGTCCCAGATTGCAAAGGCAAACATACCCCGAACCCTTTGTAATAGATCAGTTCCCCATTCTTCATAACCATGCAACAATACTTCTGTATCCGCATGTGTTTGAAAAATATGTCCAGCTGCAATCAGCTCTTCTCTAAGAGGTTGGTAATTATAGATTTCCCCATTAAAAATGATGACTTTTGTTCGATCTTCATTATAGATAGGTTGTTTTCCACCCTCTAAGTCGATAATACTTAATCTTCTAAATCCTAAAGCAACATGCTGGTCAATATAATCACCCGAACTATTCGGTCCCCGATGAACGATTCGATCCATCATGTCGTTGACGATTGCTTTTTTATTGTCTTTGTCGTTAATAAATCCTACAATTCCACACATTTTATTTTTCACATCCTAGATAATAATTACTATTACTTTGTTTCGTCCATAAGCATCTTATCATAGAGGCTATTAAATCTTGAAATAATAGCTCTCTTACAGTTTCGTCACATGAAATAACAGTGAATATTTTTGAGTTCTACTATAAAAAAAGTAGTCCTATTAATTAATTTAACATGTTTTGACTAAGGAAGCTATTTTGTTTAGCAAAGACTTGAAAAATATTCATTATTATTTAATCATCTCTATCATTCAACCAAATCAAAAGATAGTCCTTACTAAATAATCCGCTCTAAATAAGTTACGAGCGATTTCCAATAAGACTTGTTTGATTTTACTCTTAAACCTTCTTGTCGTGAAAGAAATTCCGTTGGAACAATCTCGTTTAAAAACAAGAATATATTTTCCACTTACAAATAAACCTAACTAGATCTGACCTCATCTCGCATAGTATCTGGTTTATATTTTCTTTTCTATTTCTTCGAACATAGCTAAGAAGGCTTTGTTCGTTTACTTATCTCTAAAACTATATTTTTTTTGATTCATTCATGTTATTATTATAAAGGATCTTTATTGGAAAGGGTAATGTTATGAAAGTATCAATTGTGGTTCCATGCTATAACGAAGAAAAAACAGTTCCTCTTTTTTTTAACGAGGTCGAAAAATTTAAGGGAATACATGAATTTGAATATTTGTTTATTGATGATGGTTCAAGAGATAATACATTACAAGCAATCAAAGCATTAGCTAATGACCATGAATATGTACGCTTTATTTCCTTTTCTCGAAATTTTGGGAAAGAAGCTGCTTTATATGCTGGTTTACAAGCTTCTACTGGCGACCTTGTCTCTGTAATGGATGTTGATCTACAAGATCCACCTGATCTATTACCAGAAATGATTGAAACAATTATGCAATCTGATATTGATTGCGTCGGTACTCGTCGTTCGACTCGTGACGGTGAACCACCGATCCGTAGTTTTTTTGCTAAGAAATTTTATCAGCTAATCAATAAAATCAGTGATACTGAAATGGTTGACGGAGCGAGAGATTTCCGTTTAATGACTCGCCAAATGGTTGATGCTATCTTGGAATTAACTGAATACAACCGCTTTTCGAAAGGCTTGTTCAGTTGGGTTGGTTTTAAAACCAAGTATATTTCCTTTGAAAACCGTGAACGAGTAGCTGGTGAAACCTCTTGGTCTTTTTGGAAATTATTTAATTACTCTATTGATGGAATCGTCAACTTTTCAGATGCACCATTAACAATTGCTTCATTCGTGGGGGCATTATCATGTATTGGTTCAGGTCTTGCTATTTTATTTATTATTTTACGTGCCCTGTTGTATGGTGATCCTACAGCTGGTTGGCCTTCCATGGTCTCGATTTTCTTGTTTATCGGAGGTATCCAATTATTGTGTCTTGGAATAATTGGTAAATACATCGGAAAAATCTTTTTAGAAACCAAACAACGTCCAGTGTATATTATCAGAGAGACTGAAAAAATTAATCCAAAAAACTATCAAAGCGAGAAATAAAAAAACTCAAGTTGTAACGATCTCAATAGTTAGTGTTCTAACTGTTGGATTTCCTACAACTTGAGTCTTTTTTTATTTTCATCTATTTATGATGGTCAAAACAATGGTCCCAATCCCCAGCATAGTCAAACTAAATTGTACGAGTTCTGCTTTTTGCGGATTCCAGGTTTTCAACAATTCTTTTACCAGCATTAACACTAAAATTCCTACAACAATATATAAAATATAATAAGTTCTCATTCCTGAAGCCCAGATCGTAGGAGAAAATCCCATAATTATTCTTGAACAAGCGCCCATCATCATTAACAATATAAGAAAAGATGCTGTTTTTTTATTTTCAAAACTTAAGTAAATCCCTAGAAGCAAACAAGCCAATAAACCTAAAACAAGTAGAGTCGCTAGCCATGATCCAGGACGAGTAAGTGACAGATTCGTTCCAGTATCGGTAAATAGCTTTGTTAAGTGACTGCTATCCCATATTTGTGCACGACTATTGCCACGAATGTGTATAAAACTTTCACCCATCGTATTCCCTAGATAGATAATCAGATTCAAGAAAAAAGGTATAGCAGATAATAAGCGGCCATAATAATTTTTGCACTTGTTATAAGAAAGTAAAAAAACAAATAAGAACAAAATTAAGAACAATACATTTGTATCTAGAAAAAAAGGCTTTCCAAAAGAAGAAATACCCAAATCCAATTTAGTAATAAACCCAAATTGATCATATTGAGGAAACCACTTACTAATTTCTTGAGATGTCCTGATGGCATTCCCCGGTGTTGTCAACGAAAATAGTAACTCAATAAAACTTATGAGCAGTGGGAAAATCAATAAGCGATGATATGCTCTTTTATATAATAAATAGCCAGTTATAATGGCCGTTAAAGTAAAAAAGCACGCATTCACTTGTTCTTGGTTAGCAGCAAATATCAGGAAAGGAAAACTAAACCAATAAATACTAGGAGTGATAGCTCTTCCTTTTAAGCGTTGGAAGAATGGGAAAAAAGCGAATAAGCAAAATGAAACGGACCATTGATAATTCAAAGTTGTCGACTCCCAGCCTGTTTCCCCCATCACGGTAAGTGGAACTAAGCAGTAGACAGATGTAACTAGCAACACGTTCTTACCATCCAATTTTTCAAAAACATACTTACAAATCATCAGAACCGTGCCCAACATGATGATTGAATTGACAAATTTCCACAGCAGAAAATGTTTAGAAAAAAACATCATAAACAGCTCTATGATCATTCTCGAACTCCAAGTTTTATAATGTTCGATCGAAGCTCCTAAATACCCTAGTTGGTCTAATCTATTTGAGTAAACTAAATCGTCTGCTCTAAATGATGGCATATATAGATTGAAAAATAAAAAACCAAGCCAAATAACTAAAAGCAAAAAAAATAATTCTTTATTAATTCTTTTTTTATTCCAGTACATTATTAAACTCCTTTTTATAATTTATCCCAGCAATTATAACACAGAGGCTTCTGTTTCCTATATTTTTTTCATCCTTTTATTTTTAAATAATGAACAAACTGGTCACTTTATCAAAAATAAACATAACAATTAACAGGTTTCATTCATTGGTTTTCCAAAGCGTTTGATCAACCATATTCGGCTAAAAAAAGATTCATTACTTGTTAATAAAACTTTACAAGAAAAATAAGTACTCCAAACAAATAACACCGCATAATTTTTGAAACATTCATAAATTCTCCATTCTAAATGATATCGTTCATGAAGAGACAAAAGTTACAATAACTATCGATAGGCATCTGACGGAAATTCGGAATACAAAAAGAGGTTATGAAAACTTTGGGTAGCTCCAATGACAATAAGCTTCTGCTTAAACACTATTGATTCATTTTTTGAGTAAAGTGTGAGTTTAATATCTCACCATAAAAATATTCTTTCGGGGGAGTCAAAAAATATTTCAGATAAAAAAATACAACAAAAAAGACACGACCTAAATCGTGTCTAACCGTTGGTATATAAGGAAGGTACAGGATTTGAACCTGCGCGCCGGTATTAGCCGGTTCGCCGGATTTCGAGTCCGGTGCATTACCACTCTGCCAACCTTCCATACCTATTATTTTTAAACTTTTTTTAGTAAAAAGTCAAGCCTATTTCCCGATAGAAATCAAAAACCGGCATATTTATTTTATGTGGAGACAAAAAAACACAAGAATCATTTTCTGCTCCTTCTTAAATAGTGCCCAATGTGAAGTAAGAAAGAGTATTGGAATGAACCTTGTGTTATCACACTTCATAAGTAGATCTAACTAATTGTTTCAGGATTTTCTAAAGAAAGAATAGAATCAATCGTTCGCTTGATGAACGAAATAATTTGTTCTTCAGTTGGGTGCATGATGTTTGAAGACATTAAAGATGCGATTCCGGTAACTGCAACCCAGGTTCCAGTGTGTAATGCATCAACGTATTCATCTGACAACTGGTTGTATCGATGATCTTGTTTGACGATTTCACGGAAATAGTTATAAGAAAAATCATGCACTTTTTGTCCATCGCCATGTTCGTCGATATATAATGCCATGTAAAGACTATGATGTTTTTTTGCAAAGTAGATATAGTTTAATCCTAGGTCAATAATTTTATCTCCAGTACGTTCAACTGGAAAAACATTTTCTTTGAGTTGTTCAAAAATTGAGTCTAATAAAGTATTTTTTAGATCCTCCATGTTTTTGAACTCTAAATAAATAGGTTGTGTCGATATACCCATTTTTTTAGCAATATTTCTCGCAGTAAACCCTTTAAAACCTTCCTTTGCAACAACATCATAAGCAGCTTTCAGAATTTGATCTTTAGTATAGACTTTTCTTCTCATTAAAACTCCCCCACTTCTTACTGCAGTATATGTTGTTTTATTGTAACCGATATACACAGTTTTTGGCAAATAATTTACTCAAAACGTTATATTTTAAGTTTTTTTCTTATTTATTTTTAACAATGATACAATATTATTTAAGAATAAACAAAAATACTGTTTCCCCTTACAAAAATTGACTTTTCTGTAACTGTTAGTTGACCAAAAGATTTCTTTCACGTTATAGTTAAAGAAAACGACAAAGAAGGTATGTAATGGTTAATAAAAACGACGTTATTTATATTCACCCCATCAAAAAAAAGCCATCTCAAAAAAATAAGTATTTTTATTTAACATTTACTGGCTTGTTTTTTCTAATAATCGGGCTTGTTTCTGGACATCCGGTTGAAACTATTGAGGGACTCAACAATATCCTTACTTCTCCTAGTAATCTGATGACCGATTATTTGGCAATAGGTGGTTTTGGAAGCGCATTTATCAATGTTGGTGTCCTGACTTTGTTGTCCGTACTTCTTTGCTATCATCATAAAGTCTATCTAAATGGACTAATCTTTGCTTCTGTATTAACCGTCACAGGTTTTTCTTTTTTTGGAAAAAATCTGTATAACTCTCTTTCCATTATTTTGGGTGTCTATCTCTATGCACGTTTTGTACATAAACCATTTTCACAGTATATTATGGTTGGCTTATTTGCTAGTGCCTTGTCACCTGTAGTTAGTTATATCACTTTCGGTATGAACTTACCATTGGGCTTAGGTATTTTATTTGGTAATCTGACTGGTATACTCGTTGGTTTTTTACTCCCTCCTTTGGCATCGCATACCCTTATTTTTCATCGTGGATTCAATTTGTATAATATTGGTTTTACTTCTGGATTGATCGCCATGGTCGTGGCTGGTATCCTTCGGTTATTTGATTTTCCAATTGAAGTTCAATCGTTCGTTTCAACAGGCTACCATCAAGAACTTACATTAGTCATTTTTCTTTTTTTAGTTTAACTACGCTATTTGGTCTTTTTATTAATTCATGGAAGCTCACTGGTTTACATGACATTTTTCAAACTTCAGGAAAAGTAACTACTGATTTTATGGCGATCTCAAGTATCGGTGCCATCTTACTAAACATGGGGTTAGTAGGGCTGATGCTTTCCATCTATGTTCTTCTTATTGGTGGTGAATTCAACGGCCCGATTATTGGTGCAATCCTATCTTCAGTTGGATTCAGTGCCTTTGGTTGTCATCTAAAGAACAGTTTCCCCATACTTATAGGGATTTATCTTGCTTCATATCTGGCTACTATCCATGATGCCTCTCAAACAACAATGATCGTAGCAGCGATATTTGGTACTGCACTTGCTCCTATTAGTGGTTTTTATGGTAGTATTTTTGGTATTTTAGCTGGATTTTTGCATATTGTCTTAGTCCATAACGTCAGTGCATTACATGGCGGATTAAGCCTATATAATAGTGGATTCTCAACTGGTTTCGTTGCAGGTTTTCTTGTACCGATCTTAGGCAGCCTGACTGTTGGCAGAAAGGAAAAGGATGGCATTGGAAAAAGAATTATCAAAAAGAATCATTAGTGAATTTTTAACCTATCTTTATTCTCACGAGATCACTGAAATAAGGATTGGGCTAGAATCAACACCCGAAGGATTATATATTGAAATTCAAGGAACTTGTTACTCTCCTCCTTCTGATTTGCATGAGTTAGCGGAAATGCTCAATGAACCAAGAAATCCTACTATGGATCTATATTACCAAGAGCTTGGAAATGTTTTTCTGGATCAATCAGATTTCCGATTACTTGGAAGTCTGATTGATGATGTGGAACTCATGTACGAACTTCCCATCTTAAATATAAAAGTATTTAGATGAATCCTTTGATTCAACAGGCTTAGTGAAAAGACAAAATGAGACACTGATTTTCACTCCCCTGAGATATTCCCTTTAGCTTTCATATAGTTATGGCGTTCAGAGTATTCTATCCACGTAAGTAAGCTAGAAACGCATAAGAGGTAAAGCAAAAACTTCTTCTTTTAGTTTCCTCAGCTTATTTTAAAGATTTAATACTTGAACGCCGATTTTTCATTTAATAGAGGATATTTTTCCTAAAACTACAGGCACAAAAATAATACTTCAAATACATCTTTAGTTGGATGTTTTTGAATCGTTTTTAAATTATACTTATTACAACTTACAAAATTGTTTGATAACTGTCATTTAAAATAGTGGCACAAAGAGTCACTAATAAAGTACATTAGTAATATAAGAAAACGTATCAAAGGAGTTGATAGACGTTGAACATTGCGGCATCACGGAAATTGATCAATTTTATATCTATCATTGGATTAGTAATTTCGATAGGCTTAACGATTTATTTTATCAATTTGGGTGTATTTAAAGATTTAAATTCTTTAAGAGGATTAGTTGGAGATTCAATTATCTTAGGTCCTATTATTTTCATCTTAATCCAAATCCTGCAAGTTGTTATTCCAATCATTCCTGGAGGGATAAGTACAGCAGCCGGTGTATTAATTTTTGGACCTTATGCTGGTTTTATTTATAATTATGTAGGGATTTGTATCGGTTCGATCATCATCTTTTTACTTGGTCGACGGTATGGTAAACCATTTATTTTATCTATGGTCAGTGACAAGACGTATAACAAGTATGTTGGTTGGCTCGATAACCAGAATCGCTTTGAAAAGTTATTTGCTTTAGCAATTTTTCTACCAGTGGCCCCTGATGATGCGCTTTGTTTAATGGCTGGTCTAACAAATATTTCTGTAAAAAAATATACTTGGATCATTTTATTGGCGAAACCCCTCTCGATTTTCTTATACAGCATGGCTTTGATTTATGGTGGACATTTCTTAAGTGGATTACTAGGATAGTTTATTATAAGTGGGCGTACTGCGTTAAGTATTTGCGCAATCTGTCCACTTATTTTTATTTTTACGTTATAATATTTATGGTAGGTGATTGAATGTTAATTTATTTAAAAAGAAGTTTAGGAAATGCTTGGGACTTTCTTAAAGGAACTCAAGCATATTTTCGTGATGTTTTGATTATGCATTTATTTATTTTATTTATTTGTTTACCCTTATTGAATAGTACGACCAGATTCATCTTGAATCGAGGAGCCATTGATTATATATCTAGTGATAATATCTCTACAATCCTTTCACAGCACCCAGGTGTCTTATTGTCTTTGACTGCTGTCTTATTAACTATCTTACTCCTAGTTTATTTTGAGTTTACTTTTTTATTGATGAGTGTTTACTTTATTAAGAAACAAACACCTATCTCGTTGAAACAGTTACTTCAAGCAACGTTTCGTCAATTAAAAAAAATACGCCCATTGACTTTTCTTTTTTTCTTAGCTTATTTCGTACTTATTTTACCGATTAGTGGGTTAAGTTTTAATTCTGATTTATTATCTAAAGTCAAAATTCCAGCTTTTATCATGGACTTTATTTTTACTAATCGTTGGATCGTGGTTAGCAGCTTCATTCTGTTTTATATCTTTTTAGCTTACATTGGTATCCGTCTCATTTTTGCCTTACCAGAAATGATTCTACGTGATCGACCATTTAAACAAGCGGTTAAAGAAAGTTGGTATTTAACCAAATCACGTTTTTTTGCAATCCTTGGACAGTTCATCATTATTGGTGGTAGTATTTTACTCATTTCATTTGCCGGCTATTTAATTGTGCTCCTCGCACAAATAATTGTAGAACAATTTTTCCCTAATTATTCATTGATTAGCGCTGTTTTTGCAATGACGATTCTTCAAGCTATCCTTTTATTCAACATCGTTATGTCAACAGTCGGAATTTTTTACATTATTATTGATTTCATGGATGATGAAGGTTTTCTTCCTGAGACTCCTAACTGGTTTCGTTTAGAATCTCCTAACAAACGTTTTTCTGTTCTTAAAAATACAAGCTTAGTTTTATTTGCTGTATTTTTTGGTGTAGGTGTTTGTCTCTACAATATGGATTATTTGACTTCTGCTTCTCAAGCGAAACCTGTAACGATTTCTCATCGTGGTGTCAGTGGAGGTAACAGTGCCCAAAATACTTTAGCTGCTTTAGAAAAAACAAGTCGTACCTACCATCCTGATTATGTGGAAATGGATGTACAAGAAACCAAAGATGGTCAATTCGTTGTCATGCATGATTTTAACTTAAAAAAATTAACAGGGATAAATAAAGCACCACAAGATCTAACCTTGAAAGAATTAGAAAAGTTAAAAGTAACTGAAAACGGTGCGAAAGAACCTGTCGTTTCCTTTGATACTTATTTAAAGAGAGCCAATGAATTAAATCAAAAACTTTTAATCGAAATCAAAAATTCAAAAAATGATTCTAAAGATATCGTTGAACGCTTTGTCAAAAAATATGAAGAAAACATTTTAACTCATCAGCATATTCTACAAAGTCTTACGTATCAGACGGTATCTGATCTGAAAAATGCCAATCCTAATTTTTATGTAGGCTACATCCTACCATTCAATATTGTTGGACCACCAGTTACTCCGGCCGACTTTTTGACGATGGAGTATAGTACGATCAATCGGAATTTTATTGATTCAGCTCATCAAGATGGTAAAAAAGTGTATGTCTGGACGGTTAACGACTCAGATGGAATCAGTCGTATGATGTTTTATGGTGTTGATGGGATCATTACTGATCAAATGACTATCTTAAATGAAAATATCAAAGCAATGGATGAAGAGATCACCTATTCAGATAAATTATTGAATTTCGTTTTAGGTGTTGGTTAAAAAAAGAGCCCCATGGATTGAATCCATGGGGTTCTTTTTCAATTACTTTATCTTTCTCTCGCGCTTTTCACCGCACGAACCACTGCTAAGATTGCCGGAATAGCAGAAATAACTGCTAAGATAATGCCCATTTTACCTGAACTCTTTCTTTTTTGCATGTTTTTTCGCTCCCTTCTCTCTCCTCTAATTATAGAGAAGTTTACGATATTTCTCAAAAAAAGTGTTTATGAAACCAAAGCAGATTCTGCTACTGTATAAATTTCGTCCAGTTTAACTAGTAGACGAAACTTACTATCGTAAACAGCCAACCGATCTCTCTGATCATAGCTTTCTACAAAAATAACAGCCGTATTAGTATATGTACGTTCCACGCAACCAATCACTTCATAGTTCACTCCAATCGGTTTGCATATGTATGACTTGCCTATTTCTAATTTTAACATTTCTCAATTCCCTCCTTTATTTTGTTATTCTTTAATTTATAATAACAAAAAAAAGAAGATTTGAAAACGATTTATTGAATTTTTTTATATTTTTTCTTAGAATTACACGATTTCAATCTAGTTTCCCCTTTTTCTCACATAACTAATACCAAGATATAATTGTAATTTATAAGTGACAGATTTGTTTGAAACTGTTAGCCTTTTGTTCGTGTAAACCTCCGAAAAAGCATCTAAACTATTCTGTGAGGAGGGAATTTCATGATTGTTATTCAAGCTATTGTATTTATCCTGTTATTGATTGGATTGCTTATTGGACTCACAGAAAATTAAGAATCCCTTGTTGACATAGCAATTAATTGCGAAAAAAAAATAAGGGTGCTACACTGATTACAGGAAGGAAAATTTAACAGAAAATTCCAACCACAATTTACATTAATAAAAAAAGAGGTGACTTACATGACATTTACTAAAACAAATATTGAATACCGAGTTGCATTTGATACTGTATCCAATCAATTTATGGCAATTGATGCTACAAATGAAAACAACGTAGCATTTGGTATCACGATTGAACAAGCTGTCCGTGCATTAAATGAATCCAAATAAGGAGTGAATCATTTCTAATGACCGAAAACAACTCGGGATCGAAAAAAGAATAAAGACGTTTGCAACTAATACAGTTAGCAAACGTCTTTTATTATTTATTCAATTTGAGTTTGTGCTTTATTTTCCCCCATGAAATTTTGCTGATTCCCAGAAAGATTAGAACCATCGCAATTTGCATGATTGGTACTCCTGCCCCCGTATACACACTTAGAAAATAATCTTTTTGCTCTGGCGAGTAGGAACAAAACCATGAAACCCCAAATAAAAATAAAAACTGGGTCAATATCAAACCACTAGTAATGACTAGTGCAGAACAATAAAAACCACGATCTTTTTTAGCATAGATTGAACCTAAGATCAAAAATAAAAATCCTAAAATCGCTAAACATAGAACAACACCACTTGTCTTTTGATAAATCGCAATCATAATATTAGAGATTTTCGCTGTTTTTGATAAAACTAAAATCGGCGGTTGTGGATCTTCACTATTAATCCAATTATTCAATAAAGGAACCCGCAAAAAGTTTTGCGCTGCTTCTACATCCGCATGGGTTCCAAAACTGTAATTCCCTCCTTGATGAAAATCTTTGTAAAATAAATTATCACTATAAGCTGTCCTAAAAAAATCTAAGAGTACTGGAATATCCTCGGCAATCTTCCCATCTCCTGTACTCATTAAGTAGACTTCACGTTTCTTCTTCAAATCTCCCTTACGATAAGCAGCCCTTAACTCTTGATTGACTTGTTTCCAAAATTCATTGGTTTCTTTTGCGTTATTTTGATAGTAGCCAGACTCATTCAACACATCTCGCAGTGCCCAAAAAATAATGTCTCCCTTTAATTCCTTTACTTTTCCTGCCTGAGTCCAAGCATGTGTCGTATATAATTCTTTGATTCTAGCAGCTTCTTTAGCAAAAGCAGGTGACACAGCTAATGCTTTATTTAACGCTTCATGAGAAACCCAAATCCTACTGTTCTCTTTGTTTATGTTCGTTCCATCATCTATTCGAATCAAGTTCTTCATCAATTGAGCAAACTCTCCGCTCGTACGATCATTGACTACTGCAAGATGATAGACTTCTTCATTTTTATGCTTAATCATTTGGTTTGTCACGATAAAGCTGATCATAGGAAGAAAAAACAAACTGAGTTTGATCAGTTTTCTTCGATCAAAGGTAATTTGTGAAAGAAACTTTTCAACAGTTTTCGTTGGTCTAAAATCCACTCCTAATAAAATCTGAACAAAACTAATGATTAAGGCTGCCAGAACAAACGGCAACAACCAGAGTGAATCTTCGCGAATATACCAGTAAAATGGAAAGATTAGAGACAACAAGAAAAACCAAGGTAAAATAGTTTTTGTTGCACGATATTTACGATAATAAATAGCTAATAAACAAGCAACGATAATTACGACAGATGGAATTACAATGGCGTTTCGATAAATACGTGTCGAATATTCATGGGTAAAACCGATTGGTGAAAATAAAAAAAAGACATAGATAAAAAACAAGATACTATTCTTTTTAACGATCGGCTTTACACTCAGTGTAATCAGCACGCTAGCTAAAATATTAAACCCACCTAATAATAGCGAGTATGGTAGCTGAATTTTATTGGCAAAAGCTAAAAATAAGCTATAAGAAATACCTTTTGATAAAGTTTTAGCATTGTACTCTCCTAACCACTGCCCGTCCACTAAGTTACGGGCATAATGAATAAAAAGCTGGTCATCATAGCTAGCTGTCATATCGATGCTGTAAGTCGCTTTGTAATAGAGATAAAGACGTATTAGTGTAAGAATTAGAGCGATACCACAAATAAAATAAAGTTGTTTTTGCCTAACATACTGAAGCATTTCCTTTACTCTATCCATGTACCCTAACCTTTCCTCCGCCTTTCTTCTTGATACTAATCATATTTGATAATTTATTTTTAACCAATTCACTCAACTCCTTATTCAATAAGCCTCTAATAAGTATAGCAAAAATTCATTTCATTGATATTAACCTTAAAAGATTCTTATTAACTTGTTTGATTGCTTTTTTAGCAGGTTCTAAGCGTTAAAAACAAGAATTATACTGTACTAACTTAATGACTGATCTTTTCCACTTTGTAACTATCGTAATCTGCTGTTGTGCAAATCATTTCCTTTATATATCTATTTTTATCAATAGGTGATCAAAAATTCACATTTTTTATTTTGTAATTTAATTTTTAGATAAAAAACAACTTTGTATATCTTTAGAGAAGTATTACAGAATGATATATTTTTTTATTAGGAGGTTTATTTCTTTCATTCCTACATGGAAGGAAAATATTTTTATTTTTGGAGGAAAAAATGGGAACTTTTTTAGTGTTAGTAGGTTTAATTGGTATTTGTTGGGGGTTAGTAGGACTGATTCGATCATTTTTCAAAAAAGGGAATAAAAAACGAAACTTTATTATTATAGGAACAGCATTTATTCTTATGATTTTCGGAGCGTCTATCTCTCCTACCAGTCATTCCGATAGTTCAAAAGCAAGCACACAATCTGAAAAAAAGATCGAAACAAAAAGAACATCAAGTACTTCTAGTGAAGAACAGCTGAAACAAAAAGCTGAACATAAAGAAAAAGAAAAACGGAAGCTTGATGCTGAGCGTAAGAAACAAGAAGAAGAAAAACAAAAACTTGAGGCTGAGCGCAAAAAACAAGAAGAAGAAAAACAGAAAATTGAAGCTGAGCGCAAAAAACAAGAAGAAGAAAAACAGAAAATTGAAGCTGAGCGTAAAGCACAAGAAGAACGTCAAAAACAAGCTGAAAATGAAGCAACAACAGCACTTCATCCAACTAGAGAAAACTATAACTCAGCAGCTACTTTAATCCAGGCTATTCCAAACGGCAATCACACTTGTCTGCTCGACTAGCTACAGTAGATGCAACGATCAAAGCAAATGAGGCAGCTGAAGCAGAACGACAACGGCAAGCTGCGGCCGCACAAGAACAAGCCAATCAAGTTGCAGCAGCACAAACACCGCAACAAAACAACGAACAAACGGTTTATATTGCTCCAGATCATGGTACAAAATATCATTTAAATCCGAACTGTTCGGGACTTAACAATGCAAATTCTGTCGTAGCTATCTCGCTGCAAGAGGCCCAAGCACGTGGATATACGTTGTGTAAGCGTGGTTAATCTAAAATAATAAAATGAACTGTGACAGCAGTGTCTAGCTCTGATAACTAAGCCGGAGAATCCGAAAATAGTCTCTACTATTTTGGACTCTCCGGCTTATTTCAAGGAGTTGATGCTTGAACACCGTGAATCAGAGGTTGTGAAAAGAGCGTTTTGACCTGAACGTTAAGGATGAAAATCTCGAAACA
The DNA here is from genome assembly GCF_050530455.1 of Enterococcus sp. DIV1208. Classification (NCBI taxonomy): domain Bacteria; kingdom Bacillati; phylum Bacillota; class Bacilli; order Lactobacillales; family Enterococcaceae; genus Enterococcus; species Enterococcus sp. DIV1208. Next base: position 1,765,487 of record NZ_CP172887.1, read on the forward strand.
GCTCTCCATGTTTTGAGATTTTTTGACTTATCGCCGAAGGTCAGCTCTTTGAACACCGTTTATCCATTTTCAAAGCACAAAATAAGATTTATCTCCCTAATTTATTTTTTTTGTGAACATTTCCGGTGTTCGGTCTCTCCTAACTTTACTTAAGCATGGTCATACAAAAAAACAGAAAATTTTTACAGCCATTCCCCTGATATTAATAGTCGGATATTAGCTTAAATACCATAAATTTTTTTGCGTTTCTCCTTTACAAAAAGAACGTTCGTTCGTATAATGCTATTAAAGAATATTTATGGATTGGCATCCTCGAAATCGCTCATAAGGGAGAGTCCACAATGATTAAGAAATATGGCACAGTAACAAAAATAAAAATACTACAAATTGGGGCTCGTCCCTTGATAAGATTTAGCTTGAATGATACGAACTGTTTAATCGCTGGTCATGGTTTAAACTTTCTTGCTGAAGTAGATGAAGGAATGAAATTAGTAATCAGTGGCTATTATAATCAAAGAAACCAATTGGTCGTCAAAGAATATCATGTGCTCGGTCCCACGAAAATACTGATTGATTTTAAAAAAATCAAGAAAGAATTTATTGGTAAAAAATAAAAATTGGTTTTGAAGTATATAACTCCCGTCTAAAAAAATCAGAACTTTTTTGTCAAAGAAAAAAGGTATCCATCTGTCTCAGCGAGTAGGTTTGGATACCTTTTTAAATCAGCAAAATTAGGTTTATTTTTTATTTATACATAAATGCTGTTCTAGGATTACTTGTTGTTCCTATCTCTTTGGTACCTTTCTATCTTTAAACGGATGATATGGTTAATTGCTTACTTGATTAAAGTCAGAAATGATATCATTCAACTCCGTTTGAAGTGTCGAAACAATCAAATGAAAATTTTCTTCATCCGTTTTATCATATGGGGATGTTTTTGTTACATAAAGTAGCTTCTCGTTTTCTATTTTCATTAGAACCTGTGTTGCGGTTTGTACTTTGTTTTGATAATTAAACGCAGACATTCCACTTTGAATAATCGTTATGATTGCGGAAGCAATCGAAACGACTAATAACAAAGACTTATGATCAGATGCCTCGTGAATTAAAATAGGGATAGCAGCAGATAATACGATTTTTATAATATTCCCTATGCCAATGATTCTATTATACGATTGAATATCTTTTTTTAATTTATTAATTGTAGAATCAATCGATTCAATAAACGCTTTTTGATCCATATCATTTCTCCATTCACTTTATTAAAATTTGGTCGTAAAACTATTATAATTGGATTTACCTATGTTTCAGCTAATTACAAATCAAAACAAACGGCTATTAAATAACAATAATTATTTTATCAAAATAATGATATATTTGTCAATGATAGTATTCGTGCACGGATAAAAGCTATTGAAAAGATCTGAACAAAGATTTAATCATTACAGACGACATAAAAATCACATTTGATGTATGCTCACAATCTCTGACCAACCGAGCAAAGTAAGCTTGATTGATTTAAAAAATTTAAACTGTGAATACTATTGCCCACAGAATTGACAAACGTGCCCATCTCTCCCCTAACTGTCCATAATGGTAGATATGTGTAAGCAGTGCCTAACCGAAAAGTTGGCATGAAGCATGAAGATATAAGTCATAAAGATATCTCTATTATTCAACTATATGATCAAGTGTCATATGAAAGTATTGAACGAACTTCGATAAGTCCAATGACTATATCAATAATCAACAACGAAAATTTTCTGGACAAAATATTTCTCTGCCAACAAACCAAAAAAGGATGGCTATAATTAGCCATCCTTTTTTATAAATACCTCAATGAGTATCATTTTTCATTTTAAAGGCAAATTGTTTTGGATAATTATTTTTAATAATTACCTATAACTCCTTATCTTAAAGACGTTCGTTCAATTCTTTGGCAAGGTCTTCAAAGCCTGGTTTACCTAGAAGTGCGAACATGTTTTTCTTATATGCTTCAACACCAGGTTGGTCAAATGGGTTAATTCCATTTAAGTAACCTGAAATACCTACAGCAATTTCAAAGAAGTACATTGTATAACCTAATGTGTAAGCATCCATTTCTGGAATTTTAACTAATAAGTTTGGTACGTCGCCATCTGTATGAGCCAATAAAGTTCCTTCAAAAGCTTTTGTATTGACGAAATCTACTTCTTTTCCTTCCAAGTAACCTAAACCATCTAGGTCTTCAGCTTGTTCTGGAATTGTAATTGATTTACGTGGTTTTTCAACTTTAACGATCGTTTCAAAGATGTTACGGCGTCCTTCTTGAATATATTGACCTAGTGAATGTAAGTCAGTTGAGAAGTTCGCACTTGAAGGGTAGATTCCTTTTTGGTCTTTACCTTCTGATTCACCGTATAATTGTTTCCACCATTCAGAGAAATATTGCATTCCTGGTTCATAGTTGATCAATAATTCAGTTACTTTCCCTTTACGGTAAAGGATGTTACGCATTGCTGCATATTGATAAGCTTCGTTTTCTTCTAGTTTATCACTTGAATAAGCTTTGCTTGCATCTGCAGCTCCTTGCATCAACGCATCGATATCTGCTCCACTAACAGCGATTGGTAGTAATCCTACTGCTGTTAAAACAGAGAAACGTCCACCGATGTCATCAGGAATCACGAATGTTTCCCAACCTTCTGCGTCGGCTTCTACTTTAACTGCACCTTTTGCTTTATCAGTTGTTGCATAAATACGTTTATTCGCTTCTTCTTGACCATATTTTTTAACAAGTAATTCTTTGAAGACACGGAATGCAATAGCTGGTTCAGTCGTTGTACCTGATTTTGAAATCACGTTTACTGAGAAGTCACGATCTCCGATTACTTCAATCAAATCAGCGATATAAGTTGAGCTGATTGAGTTTCCTGCAAAGAAAATTTGTGGTGCTTTACGTTGTTCACCATCTAATAAATTGAAGAAAGTGTGGTTTAAGAAATCGATTGCTGCACGAGCGCCTAGGTAAGAACCACCGATTCCGATAACTACTAAAACTTCAGAATCAGATTGGATTTTTTTCGCTGCTTCTTTGATACGAGCAAATTCTTCTTTGTCGTAATTAGTAGGTAGATCGATCCAACCACGGAAATCACTTCCTGCGCCTGTACCTTCACGTAATACTTTATCTGCCATTGATACTTGGCTTTGCATGTAACCTAACTCATGTTCATTAACAAATGGTGCTACTTTTGAATAATCAAAATGAATATGTGCCATTTTTTATTCCTCCTTTAAAAGATCAATATACAGCTTATACTTTACGTTTTTTTTTACAATTTTTCAAGCAAATAAATGAATTGAAGCTAATATTTACAAGAAAATTTCAAACACTAAACTAATCCTTGCGCATACATCACTTTCGCTACTTTTTCAAAACCTGCAACATTTGCTCCTAGCAATAGATTTTTTTCATTGCCATAAGCTGCTGCCGTTTGGCGACACGTTTGATAAATATTTTTCATGATTTCATCTAATTGGCGATCCACTTGTTCACTTTCCCAAGACAATCGTTGAGCATTTTGACTCATTTCTAATGCTGAGACAGCGACACCGCCGGCATTAGCTGCTTTCCCAGGACAATACCACACATTGGCTTTTTCAAAAACATTGACAGCTTCAAGAGTACATGGCATGTTTGCGCCTTCTGCGATGATTTTCACTCCACATTCAACCAAGTTGTTAGCCAGCGTTTCGTCTATCTCGTTTTGAGTAGCGCAAGGAAGCGCGATATCTGCAGTTTCTTTCAAAGTCCAGACAGATTGACCAGCATGATAGACAGCAGAATCACGTTTTTCTGCATAAGCGGTCAACCGTTCCCTTTTTTCTTCTTTGACTTCTTTTAATAGTGCCAGGTCGATTCCTTCTGGATCATAGATAAACCCACTGGAATCAGAACATGTGATGACTTTCCCACCTAATTCTTGAACTTTTTCAATGGCATAGATTGCAACGTTTCCGCTACCAGATACCATAACTGTTTTTCCTTCAAAAGAGTCTTTTTCTGCTTGTAAAAGATGTTTGACATAATAAACCAATCCGTATCCAGTTGCTTCCGTACGAATCTTACTTCCCCAAAAATCTAATGGTTTTCCAGTAAGGACACCGGCATCATATTGTTTTAATCGTTTATATTCTCCAAACAAATAACCGATTTCTCTGGCACCGACTCCAATATCTCCAGCAGGTACATCGATGGATGGACCGATATGCTTGGATAGCTCCAGCATGAAACTTTGACAAAAACGCATGATTTCATCGTCTGATTTTCCTTTTGGATCAAAGTCACTTCCGCCTTTTCCTCCACCAATTGGTAGACCAGTTAGACTATTTTTGAAAATTTGTTCAAAAGCTAGAAATTTAAGAATACTTAAATTCACACTCGGATGGAATCTCAACCCACCTTTATAAGGGCCGATTGCTGAATTGTACTGAATGCGGTATCCACGATTGACTTGCCAGTTTCCTTCGCCATCTTGCCACGGCACGCGAAATTGAATGATTCTTTCTGGTTCTGATAACAATCCTAAAATATTTCGTTTGATGTATTCAGGATGTTTTTCTAAAAATTGAGTAGCTGAAGGCATAAATTCATCAATGGCTTGTAAAAATTCGACTTGTCCTGTGTCTTTTTGATGAATATTATTTTGAATTCGTTGGACGTATTCTGTTGCGTTTGTCATTGTTTCACACTCCTTTTATAATCTTCTTTTATTTTAGCCTATTTTTATTAGATGCTCAAAACATTTCCTGCTTTCTTTTCATAAATATGCTACACTTTCTCTGAGGTGAGGAAATGGAAACAACCTATGATGTGATTGTAGTCGGTGCTGGAACTAGTGGTATGATGGCTGCAATTAGTGCGGCTGAATATGGCGCAAAGGTTCTCTTAATTGAAAAAAATAAAAAAGCTGGAAAAAAATTATTAATGACAGGTGGCGGAAGATGTAATGTCACGAATAACCGTCCAGTTGATGATTTGATTGCTCATATTCCTGGAAATGGCAAATTTTTATACAGTACATTTTCCCAATGGAATAATTTTGATATCATGGAATTTTTCGAATCTCAAGGTGTTCATCTAAAAGAAGAAGATCATGGTCGGATGTTCCCTGTGACGAATAAGTCAAAAACGATTATCGAAGCCTTGATCCATCGTTTAAATGAATTAAATGTTACGATGCTCTTTGGCACCCGAGTCGAAAAATTAGTGCATAGCGACGGAAAAATCTATGGCGTACGAACGGAATTTGAAGAATTTCAATCCTCTTGTGTCGTATTAACTACTGGGGGGCGAACCTATCCGTCGACTGGTTCTACAGGTGATGGCTATAAAATCGTTAAAAAAGTCGGTCACACTGTCACTCCCTTGTATGCAACAGAATCTCCACTGGTTTCTGAAGAAACTTTTATCAAGGATAAAACCTTGCAAGGATTATCTTTACAAGATATTTCTTTAAGCGTATTAAACAAGAAAGGTAAAGTCATCACCGAACATGTTATGGACTTGCTTTTCACGCATTTTGGGATTTCTGGACCTGCGGCATTGAGATGTTCAAGTTTCATCAATCAAGAGTTGCAAACGACTGGAGAACCTGTCACGGTCGTCTTAGACTGTTTTCCGAATCGTTCGCTTCAAGAATTGATCAACGAATTGACTGCTAAAAGCCAACAATCCAAGAAAACATTGAGTAATGCTTGGCATGGCTTTTTACCTGAACGCTTGCTTCTCTTTTTCCTTGAAAAAAGTGGATTAACGGAACAAACTGGTAGTCAAACGACAGAAAAAGAGATCCAACAATTTGCGGAGCTTTGCAAAAATTTTTCTTTCAAAATAACCAAAACTTTTGCCATCGAAAAGTCTTTTGTGACTGGTGGTGGCGTTTCACTAAAAGAGATCAATCCAAAAACATTAGAAAGCAAATTGGTCAATGGATTATTTTTTGCTGGTGAATTGCTAGATGTTAATGGATATACTGGTGGGTTCAATATTACTGCGGCTTTTGCAACTGGACATGTAGCAGGAATGAATGCCGCTTTTCTTAGCTAATTAAACGAAAACAGTAACGAAGGGAGTAGAAGATGTCTGACTCTTTTCGTTACTGTTTTTTCTTTTTTTAGTTGATAAACTGATGAATTGCCGACTGCATCACAGTACAAGATCAGCAAAAGTCCCTTTAGTTAAATCACAAATGGCTTGAGGTGCTAGCTCCATTTGGTGTCCTCTTTTTCCTGCTGATACAATGATCGTTTCTTGTGATTGTGCTGTTTGTTCTAAATAAGTAGGAAATAATTTCTTCATCCCAATTGGCGAGCAACCACCACGAATATAACCAGTGGTAGCTTCTAAGTCTTTCAGATGTAACATTTCTACTTTTTTGTTTCCAGATACTCTTGCTAATTTTTTTAGATCTAACTCTCGATTACCAGGAATGACCGCTACGATCGTTCCTGTTTTGTTTCCAACCGCTACGAGTGTTTTATAAATGCGGTGTTCACTTTCAGAAAGTTGCTCAGCGACAGAAGATGCACTTAAATGTGCTTCATCCCAAGCATACTCATGTTCAGTATACTTGATTTTCTTTTGTTCTACTAAGCGGATCGCATTTGTTTTCACTTGTTTTTTCTTTGCCAACATTTTCACCTTCAAATTAGATTGTTTCAATTTAATAATTTGATTATTGATTTTAGTTCCTTTACAGTGATTTGTCCAGGTGCTGATGCTTTTTCAGAGGTTAACGCACCAAAAGTCATGACCGAACCAGTCAAATTTCCCGATAAGCGCGAAATCATTCCGAGCTGTCCCATTGACATTGTAATCAGAGGCATGGACACAAACGCTCTTGCCCGTCTCGTTAGCTCCATCAAACGTAACACATCTCGTTCGTTATGGGGCATTACCGCTATTTTACCGATATCTGCACCAAGATGTTCCATCATATTTAATTGATACAATAAGACTGGATCAGCTGGGGTCTCTTTAAAATTATGACTGCTGATAATCATCGGGATGTTGCGCTGTTTGATTTCTGCTAACAACTCTTTTTCAAGGCTTTCAATTTTTTCTAATTCTAAATCAACCATATCGACTAAACCAGAGCGGATCATCTGTAGGTACAACTCGTGGTATGCTCGGATCGTTATATCTCGTTTGCCACCTTCTGCTATTGTTCTAAAAGTGAAAAGCACCGGTAACCCGTCGAGCATCTCATGGATCAGCACCAACGTTTCTGTGACTTTTTCATATTGAAAGACATCTTCATAATAATCAATTCGCCACTCCACTAAATCAGCACCAGCTTCTTTGGCTAAAATTGCTTCTCGCAAAAGTTCTTCACGAGTGTCTCCGATCATTGGCGCACAAATTTTAGGATGTCCTTTTCCTAAGTTTAGTCCTTTCACTTGCACCATCTGTCCTCCCCCCTTATTTCCTAATTTGATAGATAAATACTTTTAGATAATCCCCTTCTGGAAAGGCTTCAATGGTTTGAAAATCTTGTGGTAATCGAAAACGAGTGATTTCTTCATATTCAACATTGGCTAGCATTAGTTCATTTTCGATCATTTTTTTGAACTGATCGGTACTCACGTTAGCTGCGTTCGTTGAAGCGATAAGCGTTCCCTCGTCCGATAAAATAGCCAAGCTATCTTTAACCAATTCGCCATAATCTTTGGCTACTCGGAACACTTTCTTTTTGTTTCTCGCAAAACTTGGAGGGTCAAGCACAATGAGATCATAAGTCAGCTGCTTTCTTTTAGCATATTTAAAATAGGCAAAAACATCCATCACAATGATTTTTTGTGTCTGAAGATCCAAACCGTTGATTTCAAATTGTTCCTGTGTTTTTTTCAAACTTCGCTTTGCTAAGTCAACACTCGTGGTCTCCAAAGCACCACCCATTGCTGCCGCAACTGAAAAAGCCCCAGTATAGCTAAACATATTCAAAACAGACTTTCCTAGACCAAGTCCATCGATCAAAGCTCCTCGGACTTCTTTTTGATCTAAAAAGATGCCTGTCATCAGCCCTTCATTCAAATAAGTGGCGTAAGAGACGCCATTTTCTTTGATGATTAAAGGTTCAGGAGCTGTTTCTCCATAAACATACTGACTTTCAGGAAATTCATTTGTTTCAAAACGGATTTTTTCGTAAGCACCCTTTATCTCAGGATAAACTTGTTGAAACGCTGAGAAGAGCAAATGTCGGTAAGTATAAAGAGTTTCATTATACCAAGAAAATACTGCATAGTGTTCATAATAATCAATGATCAGACCACCGATGCCATCCCCTTCTCCGTTAAATAAACGAAATGCTGTTGTTTGTTCATCTATGAAAAAAGCTTGTCTTTTTGCTTTAGCTTCAGAAAACTTTTTCTCAAAAAATGCCTGGTCAAACGTTTCATTTTGTTGACTCAAAACCCAACCGATTCCTTTGTTTTGTTTACCTAAATAGCCCTTAGCTAAGAAATTATCTTGTTGATCAACCAATTCGATCCACTGCGTGGTTTCATTGTACGACTGGACCAAATCTTCCTTTTGAATCAATGGATAACCGTTCTTGATACGATTTCCTGCTTTTTTCTTAATTTGTACTTTCATTGACTCACCTACTTTACCTTTATCATTAATCAGTATACCAAATATTAAGCAGGCTGTCTTAGTGCTAGCGTTCACAAAAGAATAAGAAATCCTTAATCACCGGTGTAAGCGTTTGGTTTCGATTGACACTGGATTTGCGTACTAGTAAAATAGGATGGAATATGTAGTTTGAGCAATCATAACTTCATAACACTCTGTAAATGAGAAGAGTGGGGAAAGGGAGATTACATTGAGACGAATAAAAACACCCGCCTTTTTGAATAAAAGGCTCGGATTTTTTTCTTTATTAGCTGTTTTACTTTGGCTAAAAACAATTTTTGCCTATTTGTTTGATTTCAATTTAGGCATCGAAAGTGGCATACAATACTTTATACTGTTTATCAATCCGATCGCTACCACGTTGTTGTTAATGGGGATTGCGTTATATGTGAGACGGACGAAAGCGTCTTATATTACAATGATGGTCATTTATTTCCTATTGACTTTACTGGTGTTCTCCAACGTAACTTATTATCGTGAGTTTACGGATTTTATTACGATCAATACCATCTTGGGGGCAGGAAAAGTAGCTAGCGGGCTTGGAGAAAGTGCTATTCGCTTATTTAGACCATATGACGTCCTTTATTGGATCGACTTTATCATTGTCGCTGCATTATTGATAACCAAAAAAATCAAAATGGATCCACAACCGATTCGTGCACGAATGGCTTTTGCGATCTCGACTTTGTCAGTCATGATTTTTTCTGGAAATTTATTTTTAGCAGAAGCCGATCGCCCAGAGTTATTGACTCGTACTTTTTCTAGAGATTATTTAGTCAAATATTTAGGTATCAATGCGTTTACCGTCTATGATGGTATCCAGACTTACCAAACGAACCAAGTACGAGCAGAAGCAAGTCCTAATGATCTGAAAGAAGTAGAAAGTTATATCAAAGATCACTATGCTGAACCAAATGATGAAACATTTGGTATTGCTAAAGGAAAAAATGTGATTTATATCCATTTAGAAAGTTTCCAACAATTCTTGATCGACTATAAACTAAAAGATGCCAATGGTGTAGAACATGAAGTAACGCCATTTCTGAATAGTTTATATCATAGTAACAGTACATTTAGCTTTGACAATTTCTTCCATCAAGTTAAAGCAGGTAAAACCAGTGATGCTGAAACCTTATTTGAAAATTCACTATTTGGTTTAAATCAAGGATCGTTATTCACTCAATTAGGTGGAAAGAATACCTTCCAAGCTGCTCCTGATATTTTGAGTCAGACACAAGGTTATACGAGTGCTGCCTTCCATGGTAACGCTGGTACATTCTGGAATCGTAATGAGACCTATAAAAAATTAGGTTACAACTATTTCTTTGATGCTTCTTATTATGATGTCAATGACGACAATTCATTCCAATATGGATTGCATGATAAACCGTTCTTCCAACAATCAGTACAATATTTAGAACATTTACAACAACCTTTTTATTCTAAATTTATTGCGGTATCTAATCATTATCCTTATTCTAAGTTCACAAACGAAGAAGCAGGCTTCCCACTAGCTACGACAAATGATGAAACGATCAACGGATACTTTGCAACAGCGAATTATCTCGATACAGCAGTTGAAGAATTTTTCAACTATTTGAAAGCTAGTGGTCTTTATGATAATTCTGTCATCGTCCTTTATGGTGATCACTACGGAATTTCTAACTCTAGAAATAAATCGTTAGCGGAACTAGTGGGTAAAACAAGTGATACATGGACCAACTTTGACAATGCACAAATGCAACGAGTTCCCTACATGATCCATCTTCCTGGACAAACAAACGGTGGAATCAATCATACCTATGGCGGACAAGTGGATGCATTACCTACTCTACTCCATCTGTTAGGAGTAGATACCAAAAATTACAATCAGCTAGGACAAGATCTCTTCTCTAAGCAACATGATCAACTTGTTACTTTCCGTGATGGTGATTTTATTACTCCTAAATACACTTATTATGGCGGAACGATTTACGATAACAAAACCGGACAAGCCATTACAGAACCGACTCAAGAAGTTCAAAATGAAATTGATGCATTGAAAGAAAAAGCGAATAAACAGTTAGCTGTTTCAGATCAAATAAACAATGGTGACTTACTCCGCTTTTCTACAGATACTGGGTTAGACCCAATTGAAGCAAGTCAATTTGATTACAAAAACGGCATGAAACAGTTGCTTGAAAAAGAAAAAGAACTAGGTGACAAATCAACAAGTGTCTTTAGTCAAAACAATAACCAATCAACAAAAGATCTATATGAAACCAAAACTTACCAACAAATAAATGGGACACAGACGAGTGATTCAGTTCCTTCTTCTGAATCTGATAAATAGCTAGCCTTTCTTTCAAAAAGATTACGTGCCCATAGAAGTAATGATTATAAAAGCTAAGATTGACGAAAACCAATTCTTGTTTTTCGTTAATTCTTAGCTTTTTTCATGCACTTTAATTTGAGTTACTCTGGCGTTTTTCTAGAAAATAGAGCTTAAACTCACGTATTAGAACCATCCATGAACATTGGATTTTATTCACAAAATATAGCGGAACAGTTGATTTATCGTCATTTTCGTTTATTAAAAAATAGGGATTTCCTGATTTTACTATATGAATTTCATACTTTATTCATATTCATTTTCTATAATTTAAAATGAGGTGAAAGTGATGAGAATACTCCGCTATTCAGTTGCAAGAATGCGTTATTATAAAAAACAGACACTTTTTAGTTGCTTATTTACAAGTGTCATTGCTTTTTTATTGATGCTTGTATGTAACTTATATCATTTACAATCAACACTTTATGCACAAATTGAAGATCGTCTTAGTTTCTTGGACACGACGTCCTTAAAAGTACACTTTCCGTCTTTTCTATCAGTGAAACAATTTTATGTCGAGCTGATCTTGTTGTTACTGTTCTTGTTTGTTGGCGCATTTATCTTTTTCTTTCAGCGAACATTAAAACAAGACCAACGTGAATTGATCAACTGGCGTTTAGCTGGTTTATCGAAAACTAGAATTTTTCTTTTGATCATCTGGCAAATGATCTTACCATTACTGATCTGTTGCACACTCTTATTTATTGGAATTGTGCTTTTTCAAAACATTTATCAAGCACTGTTACAACATCTTAATTTTTGGAGTCTAAGATTATTTGAATTACCTGACACCCATTCACTTATATCGACTACTCGACCATTAGCCATACCGATGGATCAACAAACTTTTTTTAAAATTGATTTTGTAAACGATGCTTTTTTCTTCGATACGTTTAAGAGTTTCCTACAAACGGTTGGCCTTCTTATCTCCATCAGTCTATGCATTAGTCTCTTACAATTTACGATTTTCTATCAACGTTTAAAAAAAGGTAAGGTGATCTTTCATGAATACATGTAAGCCAATAATGTCTTTAGGAGAATTAGCTGTTATTCTTTGCCCAAAAGCAAAACAAGAAGAACTATTAACAGCGCTAAAAAAACAAGCGATTGTATCGAGTCCCAAACAATTACTTATCGTCCAAAAAGATTGGCCTCTCTTCCCTTATTTAAAAACCAAAGATCAAGTACTACTGAATTTATCTGAAAATAAAAAAGAACGTTTATCTTTTCAAGAAATGCTCAAAATTGATCCAGCACTTCTTAACAGAGAACCTGATCAACTCTCTCTTTTTGATAAAATCAAACTTCAATTGTTGCATGCGTTACTTGCTAAAAAAGACAAACTCATCATTGAAGAAGTGCTGGATGAACTTAAAGTAATTGAAGCACAAGAAATTCTTGATCTATTTGATTATCTAGTCAAAAACAAAAAAATCGCCATTCTATTACTGACTCATGATGAAACCATTGCTCATAGTCAGTATGTCGACCAAATCTATGATGAACGATAAAAAGAGGTCGTGGAAAGAGCAACTCGACCTATGCAATAAGGATGAAACTCACAGCTTCCTATGTTTTGAGAGTTTCATCCTTATTGCCAAAGATCAGCTCTTTGAACACTATTTAGCTCCTCTCTTAATTGTTGAGGAGTTGTTTCTTGAACGCCGTTTAGCAAGAGGCTGTGAAAGAAGCGCTTATTGTTGAGGAATTGCTTCTTGAACGCCGTTTATTCGTTTTTAGAGATACTAAAAGAGACTGAACCAATTTTTGGATCAGTCTCTTTGTTTATTTTATTTCTACATCTGGTAATTTAACTGTAAATGTTGTTCCTGTCCCCAATTCGCTTTCTACTTCCAGCTTTCCTTTATGAAGCCGAACTAACTGTTGAACGATTGGAAGTCCTAGTCCTGATTCCCCGTATTTTGTATTCTTTCTTGAGGGATCAACTTTATAATAACGGTCCCAAATACTCTTCATTTGTTGTTCAGTCATTCCGATACCTGTATCCTTAATTCGGATAATCGTTTCTAGATAACCTTTTTCTAAAGAGATCGTGATCGTTCCATTTTCTGTAAATTGAATCGCATTTTGGATGATATTCACCATGATTTGCACAAATCGGTCATAGTCTGCATACACTTCCACATCGTCTTCTGCTTGTAAAACTAAAACATTCCCTGCAGCTTCTGCTTTTGTTTCAAGCTGTGCCACAATATTTTTCAATGTTTCTGTACCATTGAATCTTTTAATAACCATACTGATTTGATTGGTTCTGATTTTTTCATAGTCTAGATTTTCGTTAACTAAGCGTATCAGTCGTTCTGTTTCATTTTTCATCAAGTTGATCGCATTTTCTCTTTGGTCTTCAGGAATTGCATTATATTTTAGACCTTCAAGTAACCCGTTGATTGTGGTTAGCGGCGTACGCATTTCGTGAGAAGCATCTGCCATAAATTGTCTTCGGCGGTTTTCTTGCTCTTCGATTTCAGCCTGTGATTCTTTTAAAGAATTCGTCATTTTGTTGAAGTCATCCGCTAATTCATCAAATTCATCTTTATCATGAACTGGCAATTGGACATCAAAATTTCCATTCGTGACTTCTTTCGTTGCATTACGTAAACGATTGATCCTTTTAACCTGAAAAGCAGCAAACGCATAACTCGCTAATATAGCAACAATACTTGAAAAAATAAAACCTTTAAACAGATTCAATGTGACCGACCGAACACTATTATCGATATTTTTAGCCGGTTGACTAACAACCAAGCCACCATAAAATTCATGATTTAAATTAAAAGGTACTAAGGCATAAGACGTCGCTTGATTTTGTCCTAGTATATTTTTGTTGGAGGTAAATTTTACTTGTCTTCCATGACGCAGATTATCCCATTGTTCCGCTTTAATCGTAAAGTTCAATACCACATTATCAGTAGGATAAATGACCCGTTCGTTCTTATCGATAAAAATAAAATTGACATTTTGTTCTGATAAGACTTGTTCCGTTAATAATAATGCATTTTGAAACGCTTGATCTTGGCTTAATTGAGGAAACGTGTCTGTGTATGTCTGTGTTGTCTTCTCGACAGATTCTGCATAGCCAAAAAGTTGTTGGTAATTATTTTCTTCAATGGTTTGCTTAGTCAGTTGCGTAAAAGAAACACCTACGATCAAAATGATCATCGCGATCATTCCGCAAAAGGCTAATAACTGCTGGTAAAGATAGCGCATTAGGCCACACCAGAATCATCAAATTTATAACCTACGCCCCAAACCGTTTGAATGACTTGTGGTCCAACCTTTTCGATTTTTTTTCGAAGCTTTTTGATATGCGCATCAACCGTTCGTTCATCACCAAAGTATTGATAATCCCACACTAATTCCAGTAATTGTTCCCGAGAAAATACTTGGCGTGGTTTTTTAGCTAGTGTAAATAATAGATCAAACTCTTTCGGTGTCAAACCTTCGATTGGTGCTTTATTTAAATAAGCTTCACGTGTTTTTGTATTCATCTTAAAGTGATCTGTTTCGATATCGAAGTGATCGTCCGAGTTGTTTGTTTCTTCTTTTACCTCTACCAATTCACTACGACGGTGTAAAGCTTTCATTCGGGCAATCAAAGTTAGTGGGCTAAAAGGTTTGGTCACGTACTCATCTGCGCCCATCTCTAATCCAATAACCTGGTCACTTTCAGAATCACGAGCTGTTAACATAATGATCGGAACTGTACTAGAGACTTTCCGAATTTCTCTTCCAACAAGCATACCATCCATCGTTGGCAAGTTCAGGTCTAAAGTGATCATGTCCCAGTAATTCGGTCTTTCTAAAAAAGCATCTAGACCTTCTTTTCCGTCATATTTAAAAGTTGCTTCCCATCCTTCATTCAAAAAAAACATCTGCATCATTTCAGATACGGATTGATTATCTTCTATCATTAAAATATTCATTTTTTATTTCCTCCAATACTATCATCGAGTTCTTGTAATTTTTTTTCAGTTAAGATAAAAATCGGCATAATTGGAAAAACTAAAACCAACATCTCGATTATAAAATAGTTTGTCTGTCCAGTTAATTTTAGTAAATAGCCGATCAAGGCCATCAATAAACCGAAAATAAAAAAATATTTTCCACTTGTTTTTTGTGCTAACCGCCAGTGAACATCGGATTTTGTGGCACGCGGTGAGTGGTAACCATAAAAAGGCAGATTCCCTTTAGAAGGGATAAAAAGAAACAAACAACCTAGGATAGTCAAAAATACTCCGACAACTAAAAAAATCATATGATCCCTCCTAAATCTCTCTTTCTAGTATACTCTAAAAATTAACTTGAACCAATATATTCGGTAATTCTTCACGAAAGGTTTGTCTTTTGTTCATTCTTTGTTAAGATAGGGGTAATCGAATAAAAAAGGGGTTTTTTTTGTGTCAAATTATCGTGCAATTACTTTTTTTGATCTTGATGGAACACTGTTAGATGCTCAATCAAAAATCACACCAGAAGTGGCCGAAGCAATGCAAGCACTACAGGCAAATAACGTCCTGCCAGTCATAGCAACTGGACGAACTGAAGCTGAAATCAAACATATTATGTCAGATGCTGGTATTTCCTCTGCAGTTACGATGAATGGTTCTTACATCAGCGTGGATGGTCAAGAAGTTCATTCTGAAATAATCGCAACTGAAGACTGTCAAAAGATGCTCGAACATGTCCAAATACAAGGGCACCAGCTCTCATTTTATAACCATCAACATATTTGGTGTACTGCACACACACAAACGATGATTGATGCCTATAACTTTATCCATTCAAATGTACCAGAAATCAATCCGCAAGCTTATTTGGATCATCCAATCAATATGTTACTTATCCTCTCTCAATCTGGGGATGAATATTATCATGAACAATTTCCTGATCTGACTTTTTATCGAAATGGTCCTTACTCGATTGACACGGTCAAAAAAGGAATCTCGAAAGGTGCAGGAGTGAAACGTTTAAAACAAGAATTAAACCTTGTTGATGTGCCTACATTTGGATTTGGTGATGGACCAAATGACTTTGCACTGTTAGAAGCATGCGACAACAAGATCGCGATGGGCAATGCTTACAATGATCTCAAAGAACTATCCACTTTTATTACAAAGAAAAACACTGAGGGCGGAATCGTTCATGCGCTCAAACATTTTGACTTGATTTGATTTTTAATCGAAATACGATGTATATTTCCGAGTAACTGAGAGATGATTTTTTACAGTATTAGCTATTGAGAATCATCTCTTGATACTTCGGACGATTTGCTTTTTCCGTAATCGTTTCTCGTTGAAAAAATTCAATTTTGTGCTATAATATAAATTGTATGAAAAATACACGTAACCCTTGTTTATAACGGGGACGTTACGGATTCGACAGGCACAGTTTGAGCTTGAATTGCGTTTCGTAGGTTACGTCTACGTTAAAACGTTACAGTTAAATATAACTGCTAAAAACGAAAACAACTCTTACGCTTTAGCTGCCTAAAAACAGTTAGCGTAGATCCTCTCGGCATCGCCCATGTGCTCGAGTAAGGGTCTCAAATTTAGTGGGATACGTGACAACTTTCCGTCTGTAAGTTGTTAAAGAGATCATCAGACTAGCGATACAGAATGCCTGTCACTCGGCAAGCTGTAAAGCGAAACCACAAATGAGTTGACTATGAACGTAGATTTTTAAGTGGCGATGTGTTTGGACGCGGGTTCGACTCCCGCCGTCTCCATTGTGAGATTTCGGTAGATTTCACTAAATGCCTAAATCCTTATTTTAAAAGGATTTAGGCATTTTTTATTTTCGGTAGTTTTCGTTAAATGAAATTTATTCAAGCTCATTTTCAAGTCCGAAAGATTCATCTCTCACGCTGATTTTTCATTGGACCCCACTCAACTATTTTTTGATTCATACTAAAATTATATGGAAACAAAAAGACACGACCTAAATCGTGTCCGAACATTCATATATGAAAAGAAAAATACTTAAATCTACTATTCTGTTTTTTCTTCTAGTCGAATACTGTTTACTCCCCAATATGCAGCAACGCTTCTATTTCTCTCGTTATTCTTATCCATAGTAATATCACCATCATTGTGAACTGGATAAATTGTTTGTGTCTTATAATTTAATGGTGGAACAACTATATCCATTTCACCATCCTTCATTTGCTTTTTAATGGATTCAGTTTGGCGACTATAACTTACATAATTTTTATAGATGTCTGCAGTTCCATTGAAAAACAATAATAAAAAACTAACTAGTAAATAACTGAAAATCATAGAAAAAACAACTTTATTGCTTCTATCAAAATTTGTTAATAATTCAAAAAGACTAATTACTATAGATATGAAAAGAAAAATAACTCCTCCAAAATAAGATCTAGACCAAGATAATGCAGTTGGAGAAATTGCAAGCACTCCTATTGTCAATATACCTCCCACGAAAAATAACGAACTTAGAATATTACTAAGTGTAAAACTACTATTTAAGTATGATAAAACAAGCAAAGCTAATCCTATCGTTAGAGGGAACATGGCATTATCCTGTAACGCATGACTGATTGCAGGGATTGCATCAAGAATTTTCCAAGCAGTTGAAAGCGTACTTCTATGAAAATAAGTCGCTCTGATATCGTTCCCAGGTGCCATAACCATAAAAAGAAAACCTACAATATTTCCAACAATACCTGCGATCATCCATTTTTCAATTTTTTTCTTCTTATAAAAATAGGAAAGAACAGTATATGCTATAACAATGAACAACGTTCCTCCGGAGGTATTTTCGTTACACCAACCAGCTACTATACCTAAAAGAAGCATGCCTATTGTTTTAAAAAGACTATTATTTTGTTCTTCAGATTCTGCTATATATCGATGATAAACCAGAATAAAAGATAACATAATCACCATTGCAGTGAGATAATTTACAGAACCAGCCAACCATAAGTAAACATTATTGAAAGCTGGGGTAAATGTCCACATTAATGCAAAGATGATAAACGCTTTTAGATAAACATTCTTAGTAGTTCGCTCTTTTACTATGGAAGAAAACATAATAATTTGATAAACCAATAGGGAAAATATGCAAGAATTATACACATTAAAATATATTTTTGGAAGTTTAGTAAAAAAACGAAAAATAATATGGACTACCGATCTCCCAGTCCAAGTCATATATTGTTGATACTCATCAAACAAAATTGTTTTTATGCTTGAGGTCTTTACAAAATAGTAATAATCGTCGTGTACCAAAGGAGACATACTATTTAAAAGAAGCATAAAACCAAAAATACAAAATAAAACAATAAATAAATGTCTGTTGCTCTTAATTTTTTTAATCATACCACCCAATTAACTCCTCTTTATCTCAAAATATAACTTAGTATAACACAGATTTAATAGTGGTTGTGCCAAATTAAGAGATACAGAATTAATATCCTAACCAATCATTTATCCTACTGCTCAAATCAAGTAGCGCTATCCTTCAAATGACTTTCAACAGCTAAATGTTCTGTTTCCCCGACTCTCTTCTCATTTTTACTACAGTGCATTTGATTGTCTCTACGTCGCTCATAACATTTATTGATTTGTCGATAATACCTTGATGCTTCTCCTGTACATTGTTCTGACTCATTACAAATCATCAGTCCGATGAACAGAACTACAAAATGCTTTGTTTAGAATTTGAAAATACAACATCCAATATATTTTCATTGCATACAATCCTTCATCGTTTTAAATAACACAATTCCTTAAATGGATATAGTAAAAACTATATCTGCTACAAAAATTTTACTAGTCGTTTGATAAAGTAATAAACGACATGCTGCGAATGTCAATGCACTATCTCTTGTACCCTCTCAATAAAAAAACTTACTTAATCGATTAATGATTTAGCAAGTTTTTTTATTG
The DNA here is from genome assembly GCF_050530455.1 of Enterococcus sp. DIV1208. NCBI lineage: Bacteria > Bacillati > Bacillota > Bacilli > Lactobacillales > Enterococcaceae > Enterococcus > Enterococcus sp. DIV1208. The sequence continues at coordinate 1,784,463 of NZ_CP172887.1, forward strand.
TTCTAGAAAGTTGACCAGAATTCGAACTGTTGATAAAAGTTGACTCTATACTTTTGATGTTAGTAAGATTCACCGCTATCAAAACATATACACAACAATTTTTTATTCAATTACTTGGAAAATCTAGTCCTATTTTTTTCCATAGCACAGAAAAAGATTACGTTACTGCTAGTCGTATAAAGATTGTAATAAAATACTGGATTAATCAAAGTAATTGAAATATTGCTCTGGTGATTCACCTACACTTTTTATGACGGTCTCATACTCGCTGTCATCATCAATTACACGTAGCACTTTACACTGAAATCTCCAGTCATCCCCAAAATCAAATACAAACTTGAAAGCATCCCCTTTTTTTAGTCCAAATTGATAGAGTCTATAATCACAAGTATGGAGATATTCGTTATCTTCATCCATTTCATTCATATAATAGCAATTATTAGAACTCCACGCATAATTGTCCATAAAGAAGGCATGTGCATGATCGTTTACAAAATCAAACGCACTTAAAATAAGCTCAGCAAAATCCTCAAGTGTCTCATTAATTGATACACAAAGGTGGCGATAACAACCTGTTCCTGCTGAAATACTAAATATAATCGCTTGATTATTTCTTTGGATTGTTATTTTATTTCATCCTTTCTAAAAAATAATATCTGTCTAATACTTCAGACAAATCATCTGCGCTTTTTCACACTACCGCTTTGATTCAGAGGAATAGCTACTATTAGTATATCGTTGGTAATGCTAAAAATTTCACTACATTTTATGATTATCTCATCAATCGTCAATTTCAAAAATATCATCATCTAATTGATTGAAAGACGTTTTGCTTCCCAAATCCAGTTCGTCTAGTACATCTTTAGCCACATTGAAGAAACAACAAGTTCCCAAAAAAAGTAGCAGAAAAAATGGAACAGTAACTTTTCGCCTTTTAATTGCGCCATACATCAAGAGTAAAAATGCTGAAATAAAAAAGATAAACATAAATATTAGAAACATACATACCCCTCCTCATTTAATAATTGATTATAAAAGATAGGAACTGGCCTACTACCAAAGAAAATCAACGATGTGTAAAACCAACTCCTCAACGATAGACCTCGACTTTCTAACTAAAAGATATTTTGAAACTTGTTTACGTCATTTCAGCGCTCACTACATCATTTAATACCTTTTTATTTTCCAATAGTTTAACCAAAAATATACAATTTTTTTTCCTTTTTTTATAATTATTTCTTTGAATGAATCATTTTTTTGTTTTCAGAAATTGAAATACGCTGTACATTATCTCCTCAAGTTTGGTTTGGATTGGTCACTGAGCAAGATCAATTCTCTTTCTTCAATTTCTGATTGTCATGAAATCAGATAAGCTTTAAACTTAACTTAGAGATATTCACAACGAGAAACATGTTTCATCTTTGAATGGTTGCGTTATTTCTGATAAGAGAAGAATAATTTGATCCTGAACGAAAGGAGCCCACGTTTTCAATTTTTATAAATTATCTAAAAAGCGGGAGATTATTTATCTAATTTAAGCACTCGCAACTCTTTATTTGCTTAGAGGGCAAGTCTTCTTCTCTTGAACACTAAAGAAAATAGAAAGGAGGAAAGCAAGTGAAAAAAAAAGAGCGTTCGTTTATTGGTTTTATTCACATTGTTGTTACTTAGCGCATGTGGGTGTCAAAGGAAAAAAGACGAGCAAGCAAATCGTTTAGTTAAGGATCTAAAAGCAAATGCGTGGGTAATTGAAGGGACGGACTCTACTGATGATCCCAAAATGACCCTTACCTTTTCTAACCGTAAAGCTAGTTTTAACTTAGATTTTTCAAGTATCGATTACTCTGTAGACGATGAATCCAATAGTGTACATATGAAGAAATTTATCAAACAATTCAGTAAGCATATAAAAGAAGAGTTTCGTTATACGATTAAAGGAGATATAATGACTTGGAAGGAACTTTGGTCTAAAAGTGACATCATGTCTTACAAAGTCAGTAAGAAGAATGAAACGATTATTCTCACTCCTTTAAGCGAGGAAGAAACTACGGAGACAAAAAATCTCGTGCTTATCCCTTACAAAAAAAATACCAAGTAATGAAAGATAAAATTTTATTATCTAGACTCATTATAAAATTGAATGATTCTGAACATTTTCCTATACTAACGATTGAATCTAAGCATTCCCTGCTGACTGATACATATAAAGCGCATAATTTGAACAATAAGCAACCTTGAACTAGTTAGATTTTGGTTATTTCTCAGTCATTATGACAAAGTTTACTCACATAGATCAATAAATAATTGACGGTTTTATCCGATCCCGAAAAAATGAGTATCCTGTCCGCTATCACTGCCAGTAAATAGGAAGCGAGAACAAAAACACAGGCCCCCGAAAGTATCTAGATACTTCTGGAGGTCTGTGTTTTTTTAGTTATTTTTCATTGAATGATTTTTAATCTTGTTTTATTCTATTTTTTCTCTTTAATATGTAACTGATCCCCATTACCGTTACTAAAAGTGCCATTCCTAAACTGCGCAATAAGTGATTTTGTTGCTCTCCTGTTTTTGGTAAAGTAGCTTTTCCAGATACGGTGGTTTTGGTCGTACCTGTAGAATTATTTTTTGTGGTGCTACCATTTTTTGAAGTTGACGTTTGATTTGATTCTTTCTTTTCGGTACTTTCTTTATTTTTATTCGTTTCAGTTGTGGTATCCACTTTACTTTGATCTTGTTTGTTGTCGTCATTCTCAGTTGGTTTATTTGTTTGATCCGTCTTTTCTTGGCGTGTAATTTCTGAGATGACTGATTTTTCTCCGGCTTCATTTTCTGTATAGTATTGAACTGTTTCCCCATTTGCTACAGCTTTAGATAAATAAATCGTCGTCGGTTCTTCTACTTTTACATCTACTAAACGAGAAGAATTGACCTTTTCTTGTTTGGCTTTTCCGATGATTTCCCCGTTCAAAACAACGTACATCGTTGTTCCTCCTGGAATAACCGCCGTCATTTGTTTTCCTTCTGTACCATAAATGAAAGCAACGTTTCCTGCTAACGCTACTGTTGTTTTGATTTTCTTATAGATAAACGTGATCGTGTTTGTTCCCTTTTCAATCATGACTTCTTGTATCGCTAACTTCGGATTAACTAGTTCATATCCTTTGATTAGTAACGCTTCTTCTTTGTGAAGCTTCCCAATTTCTAAATCAGTTATTACTTTTTTCTCCGCAATTGATTGACCTTGCTCATCGATATATCGGACAGTCAGATCGGCTTTTTCATTTTCTGACGGTGATGTTTCTTTGGCTTTATATATAAATGTAATGGTGTTGCCATCACTTTGTACTTCTATCGTTTGGACTTTGGCACTCAGCAATTCGTATCCTTCGATAAGTAACGCTTCTTCCGTATATGTAGAGCCGACTTCTAAGTCTTGGATTATTTTATCATTAGCAATCGATTGACCATGCTCATCAATATATTTCACAGTCAAATTGGCTTTTTCATTTTCTGGCGGCGTTGTTTCCTTAGTTTCATATATAAATGTAATGATATTGCCTTCGCTTTGTATTTCTATCGTTTGGACTTTGGTACTCAGCAATTCGTATCCTTCGATAAGTAACGCTTCTTCTGTATGTGTAGAGCCGACTTCCAGGTCACTTATTATTTTATCTTCAGCAATCGATTGACCATGCTCATCAATATATTTCACAGTCAAATTGGCTTTTTCATTTTCTGGCGGCGTTGTTTCCTTAGTTTCATATATAAATGTAATGATATTGCCTTCGCTTTGTATTTCTATCGTTTGGACTTTGGTACTCAGCAATTCGTATCCTTCGATAAGTAACGCTTCTTCTGTATGTGTAGAGCCGACTTCCAGGTCACTTATTATTTTATCTTCAGCAATCGATTCCCCCTTCTCATTAATATACTTAACAGTTACAGCTGCTTTTTCTTTAGTCACTGGATTTTCATCATAACGGAAAGTAATGATATTGCTATTTGGATCCTCGGAAACATTGATTGTATAAGTTTCAGGCCCTACGATCGTGTAGCCATCAATCACCAGTGCATTTCCTATGTATTCTGTTCCAATCTCTAAATCATTAATTACCGTAGGTTCGGCAATCGGTTGACCAGTTTCATTATGTAAATACTGCACAGTTACTGACGAGAAACTTTCTTCAGGACTATCTTCAATTTTCTTATAGTAAAAATTGTGATGCATCTCTGCCGTTTCCATATAAATAGTCACTCTATCTGGCGAGATCAATTCATACCCTTCTACAATTTCAGCGAATAAGGTTACATCATTTCCGACGAAACCGACTTCCTCTGAAAACCAAAGTACTTTTTGTGTATCTACATCTACCCCATTGACAGATACCCATCCTATTTCCGGTTCAGGCATGGATAGGTCCAATGTTCCTGAATCATGTGGTGGTTGCACCTCATCAATCATTTCGATTTCACTTACTGCGTTGGATGCTGCCAATACGTTAGGTGCTAGCAACCCCACTACAGTGGTCATCAGCAATGCTGAGTTCATAATTGTTTTCATTTTTTTTATTTTTTTATTTTGCTTTCTTTTCGTCATTTAATTTATCTGCTCCCCCAGTTATATTTGAAATTTGGCTAACCTAGCTTTTTCTTACTTTATTCTAAGGTTGGTTACTTTTATTTATGTACTTGAATCCGATTATCCACCTCCTTAAAAAACGTTATTTAAAATAAACAATAGTAGTTTAACCTACATATTAATGTTACCTGTAACATATAAGATTCGCAAGATTATTTTATTATTAAACCAAGGTTTTCTGTGTGTTAAAATAAAAAAATATCTAGTTAAGGAATTAAAATTATGATTTTCACATTCTTAAAAAAATTCACAAACGTTATTTAAAATCCGATTCTGTTTATTTAGTAAAAATGATTGATTAACAAAAAAAGCCCGTCACGGTAAATGATTAATCATTTTACCATGACGAACTGGAAATTATTTAGTTACATTTTATAAAATAGATTTAACACATAACTTCTTTAATCAAAAAATTAGTTTACTGTTTGAGAAACATTTATTTCTGTCTTCTTACTACTATACTGACTCATATTTTTAAATAATTGTTGAAGTAACGGACTTTGATTGTGTCCTTCAATTGCTGCTTGATCACGCCAATTTTCAACCATGACAAATTCATTTTCAATATCGATTGATTCGTACAATTGATAGCTTAAGCACCCGTCTTCTTTTCTTGTACTTGCAACAAGTTCATTTACTTCTGCAAGAAATTCATTTCTTTTTTCTGGTTTGATTGAAAATTTTGCATTGATAACGATCATTTTTCCACACTCGCTTTATTTAAAAGTTGTAATTTTTTCTGGAGCCAATCGAACAGATTCATATCCTTCTTCTACTGCTTTCCCAACAGATAAGATCATCACTGGAACATAACGTTCTTTGTCGAGATCAAAAGCTTCAGCCAATTGGTCTGCTTCGAATCCCCCGATTGGATTTGTTTCATAGCCGTGACTACGAGCAACTAGCATGAATTGCATTGCAGCTAAACTAGCATCAATTTTCACAACGTCATTCATTTGTTCACGTGTAAAGTTTTGGTAATAAGGAAGGATCGCAGCAAGTTGTTGGTCTCGGACTTCTGCCGGCATCTTACCTTCTGCTACTGCTTGGTCATAGATTTCTTCCCCATATTCGTAGCAGTTCATATCTCCAAAGATCATGACCATAGCTGATGAAGTATCATTTTGTCTCGTATTAAAACGGATCAATGGTTTCAATTTTGCTTTTGCTTTTTCACTTTCTGCCACCACAAAACGCCATGGTTGCATATTAACTGAAGATGGTGCTGTTGTTGTTTCTTGTATCATTTCTAACATTTCTTCATGAGAAATCTTAACCGTTTCATCATATACACGAACGGATTTTCTTCCAAATACAACACTTGAAAAATCATTGTTTACTAATTCTTTGCTCATTTTTCTCTCTTCTTTCTCCTAATGTAGTTAATAAAGTTTATTCAATAATTTTGTTAGTTCGGTGATTTCTTCATCGGTCAACGAAATGCACAAAGAGTCAGCGGACTGTTGATGATTATTTTCACACTTAGCCAGTTCTCGTTTGGCTGTATCCGTCAGTAGAACAAATACTTCACGATTATTCGCTGGATTGCGTTTTCGTGAAACATAGCCTTTTTCTTCCAATATCTTCAAATGTCTAGAGATAGCTGCATTGTCTATTTTCAGATCTGTTTGAATTTGATTTTGTAAACATTTGCCTTTTTCCCATAAAAACATCAGCATTTCATATCTCGTCAAACTGAATCCAGTTTCTTTCTCGAACAAAGCTGATCCTTCTTGACTGATAATTTTGATTTTATAGAGTAACTGACTGAGTTTTCTTAAATCCATCTCCATCCTCCTTCCGTTGACTTGTCAATTATTGACTTATCAATAATATAAATGTTTTAGTGAGACTTGTAAAGCATAAAAGTTTGAATAACAAAAAAAAAAAGAGAAAGCTATTCCTCTTTCTCTTTTGGCTCTATACTTTTTGATGTTGGTGAAATTCACCAACATCTTTTTATGTTTATGATGTAAAAACATAGAAAAGACACCCTGAAATCCTTTAGAATTAATTTGGCTAACCAATTCATAGGAGGATTCAAGATGTCTTATACTCAGCTTATCAAAGATACCCTAAATATTCTAGACCTAACTATCTATTTCGAGGAAAATTGTTTAACCAAAGAAAGATATAAAGGGCAAATTTGCTTGATTTACAAAGGTACTCTTCAATACACGCCCGAAGAGTGTCCACATTGTCTCAAACCGACGATTGCCTTATTTAGAAAGCTGTTTTCTCGATTGTCCTTAGCGACTCGAAAAGCTGTTGAATTCATTGTTATTGATAGGTATGCGCCTTATGTTTCATTGGTTAAAAAGCTTTTCCCAAATGCTCAGTCAAAAAGAAGAAGCAAAGTTGAACGATGAAAAACGAGTTTGGCGTGCCAGTTTCAAAGATTACTTAACTGAAAGTGAGATTGTCGACCGATTGTTAGCCACTTGTCCCAACTTGCGATAAGGCTATCAGTTATATCTAGATGTTCTTTATGCAGTAAAGAAAAGAGATCATTTACTATTTGAGGACTGTTTATCCAGAGAAGTCAGCCAGCTACCTGAAACTTATGCGACAACTTTGCGAACATTTAAAAAGTTTCTGCCACAGATCCGAAATGCCCTCCGCTACAGTTATTCAAACGGACCACTAGAATGTTTAAACAACCATATTAAAGTATTAAAATGCAATGCTTATGGGTTTCGAAATTTTTATCATTTCAAACGTCGGATCATGATTCGACACGGTAAAACCATTTTAACCAAATAAAAAGAACAGAAAGAAGTTTTTCTTCTTTCTGCCCAAATTATTCTAAGATTTCTCTTTACCAACATCATTCGACAAAGAGCCTCTCTTTTAAACTATTTTTTATTTATGAGACAAGCGCTGGTTCATAAATTTTTGAAGAAGTTTCAAAAATGGCTTCTATAGTAGTTAAATCATATACATCCGCATATTTTGCAACCACTTTCCCACATTTTTCTAATATTTCTTCATGATCACTTTCTTGGTATTTTTCCACACATAACACGATACAATTTTCTAATTTATTAATGACTTCACCTACTACTACATGCTTTAAACCGATTGGCTTACACGCATATTTTTGTCCCAAAATGATTTCTTCGTTATTCATATCTCATCCACCTTTAATCGTTCTAACATTTTATAAAATGATAATAGCATTAAAATTAGATTATGAAAACCAAAAACCATTATAATTTTAGAAAAAAATCAAAAGAACGACTTTTTCGAGCGTTCTTTTGATTTCACTTATTAAAGTTATTGAATTTTTTTAAGAAATAACATCTAAAGGCACGATATCAATAAGCATTTCTACGTATTTCTCAAGATATTCTTGATCAATATGATCGTATCCGCCTGTTACACCACAATCAATATCTAGAACGCCAATCAGATGCCCTTCTTTGATCATGGGCACAACGATTTCAGATTGAGCTGCAGAATCACAAGAAATATAGTTTTCATGTTTCTTAACGTCATCAACGATCAATGTAGTTTTTGTTTGTGCTGACTCACCACAAACCCCTTTTCCTATTGTGATCCTAGTACAAGAAACACGACCTTGAAATGGACCCAAAATCAATTCTTCGCCATTATATAGGTAATAACCTGCAAAAACTGTTTCTGGTAATGTCTCGTTCAACAAAGCAGAAGAATTCGCTAAATTTGCTAGCCAATGATCTTCTGCCTCTAATAATCCTTTTTGCTGTAATAATAAAATTTGATAGGCATCTTCTTTTTGCTTTTCTGTCCACAACATCTCAACCACTCCTTCTATGAAAAAATTATAGCTTAGAAATGATTTGCTGACTAGTCATTGAGAAAAAACTGACCTTACTAGACAGAAAGACGGGAAAAGAACATCCTTCAAATATAAAATACTTTCATTATTAATTTTTAGCACGGACTCATTAGAAAATTATTCTGCTTGCTGGATCTCTTGTTCCAAGTTTGCATAATCTATTGTCGTTCCAATAAACGTTGGATCATCGCTGGGAAAATGTTGAACAAGTGTTTCGATTTTACTGATTTCGACAGTGCCTTTTGTCAGCTCAAAATCAATGACATGCCCTCCGAATTGTTTAGCTTCATCGATATAGTGCAAATGAAATCCAGCAGCTGCTACTCCTTGAAACAGTTCTGGCGTATAAAATCCAACTAACGTTCCTTGACTATTTGTTTCATGAAATTCAGGTTGAGACTCTGATATTTTTGCTAATCTTCGGTAAGGCTTTTCTTGTTTTGGCATAATACGTGTGTGGACTGTTTTAAACAGCCCAGTAATTTTTATCGCTAAAAATAAGTTGTTTCCTGCTTGACTGGCTAAAATTGATTGTTTTAATTCTTCGCCTTTTGTTTGATTTTCGACTTCAAAACGTTCATCTGTAATGAATGGGGTGATTGCTGCATAAGGAGTGGTTTCTTTTCCTGTCAGCTTAACAACTACTCCATCTGAACGCCCTTGATAAGCTTCGCCATCCAAGAAGATGACTTCCCCATCTAACCCATGTAGCGTTCCCAAACCTAAAGTCCCGTGTTTGAGTATCTGTTCAATCGTCTCAGTACCATCCATTAGTCCTGCCATCAATGCTCCTAGTGTTCCATGTTGAAAAAGTATTCTTTCACTCATCTTAGCATCTCCTTAATAGAATTGATCTGGTAAAATCGTTTCACCAAGTTTTTCATTGTCACGGTAGTCGATTGGAATATCGATGATAACTGGACCTTGCGTTTTAAATCCTTCTTCTATTGCTTGTTCCAACTCAGCGACAGAGGTCACACGAAGCCCCTTAGCACCAAAAGCTTCCGCATATTTTACAAAATCAACCGGGCCAAAATCCACACCGGAAGCTCGTTGATATTTCATGATTTCTTGAAATTCTACCATATTGTAACGACCATCGTTCCAAATCAAATGAATGATCTTCAAATTTTTACGAACAGCTGTTTCTAGATCTTGAGCAGAAAATAAGAAACCACCATCACCAGATACCGAAATGATTTGTGTCTTAGGACGTACTAATGCAGCAGAGATTGCCCATGGTAAAGCAACGCCTAGTGTCTGCATCCCATTGCTAAATAATAGATGTCTTGCTTCATAACTTCTAAAATGACGTGCCATCCAAATGTAGTGACTACCTACATCTACAGTAACAGTCATCTCATCTGTCACTTTATTTTGGAGTGTATTAATGACTTCTAGAGGATGTAAAATTCCTTCGCGGTCTTTCGTTGGCACAATATCACGCTCAGTTAATTTATTTTGCAAAAAGGCTAAGTATTCTTTCGCATCACGTGACACTTGATGCGGTGTTAAAGAATCCGTCAACAGATCCAATGTTTCAGAGATATCCCCGATTAATTCTCTTTCTGGCTGCATGTAAGAATCAATCTCAGCTGGTGTTTCATCAATAACGATTACTCGAGCATCTTTTTCAGCATTCCAGTTTCTTGCTTCATATTCGATTGGATCATAACCAATCGCAATCACTAGATCACTTCGTTTCAATAACATATCTCCTGGTTGATTTCTAAACAAACCGACTCTGCCAAAGAAATAGTTTTCTAATTTTCTAGAGATCACACCAGCGGCTTGGAAAGTTTCTACCACCGGCAAGCCTGTTTTTGCTACTAATCTACGGATCGCTGCTGTTTCTTTTTTACTTGAACCTCGCATCCCAATTAATAAAACAGGTAATTTCGCTTCTTGAATACGTTCCGCTAAATAATCGATATCGCCAGCGGAAGCAGAACCTAATTGTGGATCTTTTAGAGGTTTGATGACTTCATTTTTTACAGTCGCATCTACCACATCTTGTGGGATACTAATAAAGCTTGCTCCTTTTTTCGAACTTTTAGCCATTCGATAAGCATTGGCAATCACTTCTGAAATTGTTTCTGGATCTTGAATTTCTGCACTATATTTAGTGATTGGCTGAAATAAAGCAGCATTGTCCATGCTTTGATGAGTTAATTTAAGTAGATCGCTTCGTTTGACTTGTCCTGCAATTGCAAGAACCGGATCACCTTCAGCCGTAGCGGTCACTAGCCCAGTTGCTAAATTACTAGCTCCAGGACCACTAGTAGCAATGACGACACCTGGCTCGCCTGTGATCCGTCCAATTGCTTGAGCCATAAAAGCGGCATTTTGTTCATGTCTCGTAACGATTAATTCTGGTCCTTGATCTTCTAACTCATTAAACACCCCATCGATTTTTGCTCCTGGAATCCCAAAAACATATTCGACTTGGTGATTTGCTAAACTTTCTACTACAGCTCTAGAACCTTGTTTCATTTCATCATCCATTACAACATTACTCCCTTTTCATTAAACATTCTCTCGAAAAACGCTTTTTCATTAGTACAGTTTTACAAACTGTTTCACAAAAAGAGTGTAACACAAATTTTTTCATTTGTGTAGTAATATGAAAAATAAGCTGTAGTTTCAGAAAAATTCATGAAACTACAGCTTATTTGATTAGCGATACGATTTTCCCCAAATAGCTAACCCAAGCAATCTCTCATCGATTTGCGCAACTTCAGGCAGTAGCCCCCATAAACAATAACCATTTTTTTCAAATAAACGTTGACTCGCTTGATTACTATCGAAGATAAAGGCTAGTACGGTCTCAATACCTAAGCCAGGGAGCTGTTTTTCTACAAAGTCCATAGCATACTGCCCAATACCTCTATGTTGATAGGTCTCATCAATATAAATACTGATTTCTACCGTTTGATCATATGCTGGTCGTCCATAAAAATCACTCAAACTGATCCAGCCAATGATTACTCCTGCTTCTTGCATGATCCATAGTGGGCGTTTCTTAGGATCATGGGCTTCAAACCATGCCAATTTATCCTCGATAGTTACGGGCGTTACATCGGCAGTTGATTGTTTCGTTAAAATCGATTGATTGTAAATCTCCACGATGCGAGGTAAATCTTCTTTAGCTGCTATAGAATAACGGATCATATAGTACACACCTTTTTTTGTTTAAAAACTATTATACCAGTTCAAATTTTTAAGACAAGAATCTACTGATAGGATCACTAATCAAAACAAACACGTTTTTTAGCAAATGATAGTTTTTACTTATTTTTATTACGTTTGTATTGATGAATGATTTTTAACGCTCTTTTTTTCGTTTTGATATTGGGGCTCTTTAGCCGACGATAAGCACTCGCTAAGTCTTGTTTTTCCATTGCTTTCTCCCTTTTTCAAGTCTATTTTTATCAAATAAACCGTTCACGAACTCAAATAGTAATGATTACGATTTATACAAACAATATAACTTCACCCAAAAAATTTGTCAATAAAAAATAAAATGAAATAACGATTATTTTATAATGTAAACAGCAAACAAAGATGGTATTATAAAGTAACAAAAAATTATCAAGGTGAGAAAATGAATAACACTCAATTAACGCTATATATATCCCTGGTCAAATTCCTCGGACAAGCTTTAGGGGAAAACTATGAAGTGGTTCTTCATCATCTGGAAGAAGGTCATTTTCATATCGCTGCCATTGAAAACAATCATATAAGTGGACGAGATATCCATTCTCCTGTTACTGGTTTCGCTTTAGAAATGGTGCGCTCAAAGAAATATCTTAAACAAGATTATTTAGTCAACTATGATGCACAAACAATCGACGGGAAAAAATTAAGAGGTGCCACTTTTTTTATACGCAATGATCAGCAGAAGATAGTCGGATTACTTTGCATTAATCAAGATATCAGCAAATATCAGTCACTCTCAAAGGAGATACTCGCATTAGCTGGCTTATCAACAGAAAAACAACCACTTGCAGTGTTTGATACAAATCACCTCCCCGAATCCGTTGAGATCTTGGAAGAAACCATTGAAGGGATTATCTACTCTATCGTCCCCTCCGATCTCTTGGACAAACAGACTCCTTTAAATAAAGAGTTGAAAATTAAAATCATTCGCCAATTAAATGAAAAAGGAATCTTCCAAATCAAAGGCGCCGTTTCACAAGTGGCTAAGATTCTCAACATATCAGATCCCAGCGTTTATCGTTACCTGAAGATTGCTGAAGGAGAAAAGTAAAGAGATTGCGAAAGCATCGGTTACCTCCAATGACAATAAGCAAGCATTTTTTTAACAGCTTCTCAGACATGATGGGCTTTGAAACTAAAGACGGCACTCCTCTTCACTAAGGCGTGCCGTCTTATTTCTTGGTTGTTTCACTTTTGAAACAGGCGAAAGCTATAGTAAAAACGATCTAATCAGCGAGTTGGTATCAACTCATTACCCAGATATCATTTGATCACTAATTGAACACATAACTTTTCCCATTGTCTATTACTCTTCTTCATTTTTTTTATTCAATGGTGCCAAAAACGCTTGTTTATCAAATGTTCCTTCCCACTTATCTACCATAATCGCAGAAACCATTGAGCCTGCGACGTTCAACATGGTACGTCCCATATCAACAATCGGATCGATACCAAATATCGCTCCAATACTTGCGATCGTGTGTCCAAACCCTAAGCCATTAAGAGTAACTGTCGCAGCAACGGTCGCCGTACCAGGTACACCAGCAATTCCGATGGATCCTACCGTAACGACAACGACCACCAAGAAATAAAAGGATAGATCCATTTCTGCGCCAACAGCTGATCCCATTAAAACACCAAGCATAGCAGGGAATACACCAGCACATCCATTCATACCAATCGAAGTTCCTAAAGTAGCAACAAAATTTGCCGTTTCTTGAGACACACCTAGATCTTCTTCCAGATTTTTCAAAGTATAAGGTAAAGTTCCTACACTTGAACGGGAAGAAAAAGCAAACAATAGTGTCGTAAATGCTTTTTTGTAAAAAACAATTGGATTCACACCCATGAATAGTAATAAAATGACATAAACGATCAACATCAAAAGAACACCAGTATATAGAGCTGCAATAAATCCGATCATTCCCATAATTGCTTGAATCCCTCTAGAAATAATTGTATTACTTACTAAAGCAACAACCCCATACGGCATCAACTTGATCACGTTAGTTAAAACGGAAATGACGGTTACTTTTAATGAGTCCAACAACGTAACAAAAGGTGCCACTTGATCCGGTTTTTTGACTTGTAAGAAGCGAATAGCTCCAGCAAACATAGCCGCTATGATCACAACCGATACAATACTCCCATTATCCCCCATCACACTAACTATATTGTTAGGTATCAGTTTCAAGAAAAATTCTGGGAAACTTTGCGAAGCAATATTACTAATACTTTCTGCTTTGTCTGCTGCCAAGTCTCCAGCAAACTCTGCACCGTTAAGCCGATAGAGTTTGACAACCGCAATCCCCAATGCCGCAGAGATAGCTGTAGTCCCTAGTAATGTTGCAAAAGTTTTTCCCGTCAAATATTTTAACCGTTCTCCTTTGACATCAATCACTACTTTGATAATCGATAAGAACACGACAGGAATAGCTAGCAACTGGATCATCTTCAAGAATCCTGAACCAACTAGGGCATACCAGGCATTGATTTCCGTTCGAGCAAATTCGGTATAAATTTCGCTATCGGAACCAATCAAATCAATGACAACCCCTAAAAGCAAACCAAGAATAAGAGCATAAATCATTCGTTTTGAGAAATTAATCCGTTTGTCTTTGAGGTACTTCATTACCCCAAGGGAGAGAATCAGCAAAGCGATTCCTCCCGCAGTATAATAATTACTTACTTTCAGAAATTGAGTAAAAAAAGGTGCATCGATCAATTTATTCATCCCCTTTATTTTGCAGTATTTGCTACAACATTTAGTGCTTCCCACGTAGAAGAAAAAGGTGGTGCATAAGCAAAATCAACAAATCCTAATTCTTCAGTCGTCATTTGAGCGTGTATCGCAACAGCTAAGCCAGTCGCACGAAGAACTGTTTCATTTTTCCCGAATAGTTGGGCACCATACAACACTTTTGTTTGTCGGTCATAAACCAGTTTGATCATGATTTTTTCTTGAGTTCCATAATAATTCGAGTGATTCATTGTCTCAATACAAGTCGTTTTGATATCTAATCCTTTTTCTCTTGCCATTTTTTCAGTGATACCAGTCGCTGCTGCCTCGTACTCTCCTACTTTGATCGCACTACTGCCTAATGTCCCTGAATATTCCTGCATCTGTACACCGCTAAGATTGACCCCAACGATCCGTCCCATTTTATTCGCTGTAGTCGCTAAAGGAAGGTAAATATCCCCTAAGATTCGATGGGGAATCGAAGCACAGTCACCTGCCGCAAATACATCTTTTTGAGACGTTCTCCCGTATGTATCGATTTTAATTGCACCATTTCCTAACAATTCCAATTGATCATTCAAAAAGCTGGTATTAGGAACAAATCCAGCAGCAACGATCACCGCATCCGCCTGATAACTTCCTCTATTCGTTTTGACAGCTACCACTTGTTCATGATTTTTTCGATCTCTAGAACAGACTCCTCCAAGGAAACCCTTACATTTTCTTCTTCAATAGCTTCTTTAATTTTAGTAGAAAATTCCGGATCAAATGAACGATTCATCAAGTGAGGAGCCATCTCGATCAAATGAATATTTTTTCCTGCTTTCGTTAACTGATCAGCTACTTCAATGCCAATAAATCCACCACCCAGGATGACAATATTTTGATAATTTGATAATTCTTGCTGTAGTCGTTTGACTTCATTAAGTTTTGTAATCGTATATACATCACTAGAATCAATACCAGCAATGTTAGGAACAAACGGCTTTGCACCGACAGCCAGCATCAGACGATCATAAGTTTCATGACTCACTTCATTTGTACTTAAATTTTTTACAGCTAACGTTTTAGTGGCAAATTCGATTGATTCTACTCGATGGCGCAACAATAATTTAATTCCTAAACGTTCGATTTGTTCAGGCGTTCGAGCAAACATCTCTTGTTCATCATTAAATTCTTCGCCTAAATAATAAGGAAGCCCACAAGCGCCGAAAGAGATATAATCCTCTTGTTCAATCACGATGATTTCTGCATCTGGATTGACTCTCTTTGCTTTGGCCGCTGCGCTCATTCCTGCAGCAATTCCACCAATGATTATTATTTTCATTCTTTCTTCCTCTTTTCTTATGCTTTAGATAAAACCCATTCGATTTCTATTAAAGCATCTTTTGGTAAGGCAACGACTTGAAAAGCTGATCGTGCTGGGAAACGTTCACCAAAGTGTTCTGCGTACACTTGATTAAATGCTTCAAAATGATTCATATCTGTTAGAAAACAAGTCGTTTTAACCACTTGATTCATGGTCAAGTCTAGCTCCTCCAACACTTGTGATATATTGATCATAATTTGGTTCGCTTGTGCTTTAATCTCTTCAGAAACGATTTCACCAGTGGTTGGATCGATTGGTAACTGTCCAGAAACAAAGATCAAGTCTCCCGCCACGCGATATTTTTCATACGGTAATTTGTTGCTACTCATTCTTTTCCTCCTTTAATAATTTTTTATCATAGAATACAATTACACTAAAAAATTATCATATATTTTTAAGGCAGTCAACCACTTTCAGAGTTTTTAAAAACCGCAAAAATTCTTTTATTTAAAATAAAATTATAAAAACTAATGTTATTTAAAATCTAACGCAAGCAATTAATTTCATTGATAATTTTTTATCAAGAAAGCGTTGACATAACGGAAATGAATGTGTTATTTTTGAGATACATGAAGTAGGTTTGGAGGAAACCCATATGAATATCAATACAAAAATTCTACACGATTACCCAGTCATCGACCCAGTTACAGGCGCATCGTCGATACCTAAATATCAAACTTCCACGTTTCATCAAAAAAATGTCTTCACTCACACAGGTTTTAGTTACACTCGTTTTGGTAACCCTACTGTCGAAGCGGCGGAAAAATGTATTGCTTCATTAGAAAACGCGCAGTTCGGTTTAGCCTTTTCATCAGGAATGGCTGCTATTAACGCTGTCCTGTTCCTTTTATCCAAAGGAGATCATTTAGTACTAGGTAAAAATATTTATGGTGGAACCTTCCAAAGCATCCATCTTTTCTTAGCTCGTTTCGGGATCGATTGCACTTTTGTTGATGAAACGGATATTGATTCTTGGCAAAAAGCGATTAAAAAAGAAACAAAAATGTTTTACATTGAAACTCCTTCCAATCCATTATTAACAATCACTGATATAAAGAAAGTGACTGAATTGGCTAACGAGTATCAGATCTTAACAGTTGCAGATAATACATTTATGACACCCATTTCACAACATCCTTTAGATTTAGGTGTTGATATCGTGATACATAGTGCAACAAAGTTTATCAATGGACATAGTGACGTTGTTGCAGGTTTGGTCGCTACAAATAACGAGGAGCTGTATCAGCAATTAAAGGAACATCAAAAAGCACTGGGCGGGATTTTGGGTCCTGAAGATGCTTGGCTACTATTGCGCGGCGTTAAAACGCTGGGGTTAAGAATGGAAAAATCAGTTCGAAACGCTAGTGAATTAGCTAACTTTCTCGTCAATCATCCGAAAGTAACAAACGTTTATTATCCTGGTCTTGAACAGCATGCTGGACATTCGATCCATCAAAAACAATGCGAAGACTGTGGTGCTATTTTGTCATTTGAAGTAGATTCAGTTAAGCAAATTGAAACCTTATTCACACACTGTCGTGTACCAATCGTAGCTGTCAGTCTCGGCGGTGTGGAATCCATCCTTTCTTATCCTTGGGCGATGTCTCATGCCAGTATGCCTGAAAAGGATCGATTAGCGATGGGTGTCACTGAAACTTTAGTTCGGCTTTCATGCGGGATCGAAGATGTAGAAGATTTGATCGCTAATCTTGATGATGCGTTAAATGCTATGTAGTTTCACTCACTGTCTGATATTCATGGTGAGTTCTATCATCGAAAATAAGCCGGATAGTCCCAAAATAGTTCCTCCTATTTGGGACTATCCGGCTTATTTCTTAGAGTTAGACACTTCCGACACGCCTTCTTTTTCATCAAAATTTTTTTATTTCATCATCGGTAAAAATTTCAGAACTGTTGTATTTGGGCTATAAAAGTTCTCTTAACCAACTGTTGGCTAACATGGACTAATATCTTATTGTTCTAATAAATACCGATCGTAATTCTCGATTTTCTTATGTAATCGTGTTAAACACTCTTGCATCTCATCGATCTTTTGAATCAAATGCTGTCTTTCTGTCATCAATAATTGCTTCCTAGCAGCAATTGTCTGGTCTCCTTGCTTACACAATTTATTGTATTCGATCAACGACTCAATGGATAAGCCAGCATTTCTCATACAAATTGTAAAATCTACCCAGTTGAGGTCTTCTTCTGTATAATCACGGATTCCGCCTTTCGTGCGATGTACAGGTGGAATGAGACCAATTTTCTCATAATAACGTAATGTATCGGGCGAGATCCCTTTCGTTTCACTCACTTGTTTGATGTTCATAGTCGATATCCCCTTTTTTCTGTTCCATCTCGTTCATAAACGACTATCCTAACATTTATCTGCTTGGACAAACCCAATAAACGAATGGAGATTTATGCATGATCATCGTCGCATTTGAAACAACGTACAAAAAATGATCTAGTCTTTCGGCTCTCACTATAAGGGATTTTTCTCAAAAAAGCTAGCAGACCTAAAAAATTCGAGAAGTAACGAACCATACAGCTCCTGTTACTCCTACGAATTTTCTCTTATCATTCACTCGTACATCAAGATGTGGATTTTATTCTTTGTACACGAAATGCTTGATTCTTTGCTAAATAAAAAGGGCGTAAGTATGCAACCGTGTTGGAAAGCGGTAAAATATCTTTACTTAAATCAATGTTTAGCACTTCTTTCAAATACGTTTGACGAATCATAATGCGTTGCCATAATTCTGGGTACTTTTCTTTGATTTTTGCTTGCAGTGCCTCATCAGCTAATACCACACATTCTTCCGCACTAACACCTGTATAACCCGGAACTGAAGGAATGATATCTAGTTGAAAAATCATCCCACTTTCAAGTATTTCTTGCGACTCTTGATAAATAGGTGAAGCTAACCACTCTTCATCTGCTGTCAAGTGACCAGGATTTAAATGCCAATGGAACTGTTTTTTTGGTAAAACAGTCTCAACTAGTTGATAAACTTCTTCGCCTCTCATCCCCACTTTGATTGTTTCTAACCAATGAACAATTGCTTGAAAATAAGGTTTAGCCACTTTTTCTAAATAATCCGCTTGCTCTGACGGAAGTTGTTTTTCATGTTCGATGACAAACCCTGTTCTGCTAGATAGACCACCTTTAAACCCAGTAGTTAAAGACAACGCATCCCCAAGTTTAATTGTTTTATCGGTTGGGTAAAGATTAGCATATTCGAAACGTTGCCCTGTCGCAGCAATTGTCACTACCGTGTTCGGTTGTCCTTTTCCATTTAACAATGCTCCAATTTCAGACTCTTTTACACCTACTTCAATCTTGTTTAGTGCTTGTAACATGCAACTAGAAGCTAGATTGGCACCAAATTCATAATGAGCGATCTCATTGGCATTATTTGTTCTCCGTATTCCTTTTTCCCCGATCAACAGCGAACTAGCATTTAGTAGTTCAGTCGTTTCACCTTTTACTTTTTCGATTGCTTCAATAATAAAGTGAGGAACATCGAATAGCTTGGTCGCTTCTTTCTTCCGTGTAGTAAACATTTTCCAACCAACTACCCCGATTTTTTTCTTTTCAACGAACCCTAACGAGGTAAATAATTGTTCTAAAGGTTGTTCGTGATCCATTGGTTGATTCGGCAATGAAAAAGGTGGATAATGAACCAATTCTGATTGGATTCGTGCATGTTTACATAGTTTCAGATTTTCATTTCCCAAAATCAAGGTACTTTTTCCACTATTTTCCATAACAAATAATCCTTCTTCAAACCGTGGAATAAATCCTGTAAAATATTCAAAATTGCTACCATGCTCACGATCTGCATAAATGATTAGTGTGTCAATCGCTTCTTCTCTCATCCTTTGTATCATTCGTTTTTTTCTCATCTCAATCGTTTCATCTGTTAAGAAAACCGGTGAGACATCTGCAAATGTTTTCGGCTCAGTCAACACATCTAAAATTATATTTATCTTTTCCATACTTACTCCTTTATTGATCTAATATAAGACATTCCACCTGATTATTTATCAAAGCTTGTTGCAACTGCTTGCTGGGAGGTTGATCTGTTACTAGAAAATCAATCTCTTTTAAATCACAAACCTTAAAAAAACCGGTTTTATCCATTTTTGTATGATCTGCTAAAGCAACCACCGTTTTTGCCTGTTTGACCATTTGGCGTTTGACAAGTCCTTCTTCTTCCGTATGGATGAATATCCCTTCAGACGATAAAGCAAAAACACCTAAAAATGTATAGTCTACACTGTATTGTTTTAATTTCTCAATAGTATCTGAGCCATGTAAAAAAAGTTGTGTTTTGTGCAATTTTCCCGGCAATAGCGTAATCGTAGTTGCTGACCTTTTTGCTAACAGCATCGCATGAGTCAAAGAATTAGTGATAGCTGTCAAAGGTTTCATCCCTATTTGATTGATCACACTTTCTACAGTAGTGGAGGAATCGAAAATAACCGATGAATTGTCTTTAATGATAGCTGCAGCGGTTTTTCCTAACTGAAGTTTCACTCCATTTAATTTAGTTGAACGTTGCTCATAATCAAAAATAGTTGCTTCTCTTTCTAATAAAATCGCTCCGCCGTGTGTTCTGCGAACTATATTTTTTTCTTCTAACTTCATTAAATCACGTCTGATCGTGTCTTTAGATACTTCCAGCTGTTCTGCTAAGTCATCAATCGCAGCATTTTGTTTTTCTTTCATGATTTTGATTATTTTTTTCAAACGAATTTCCCTCAGCATGAAACCGCCTCCCTTAAGTCACTTTACTACAGTTTGCAACATTTTGCAATATTTTGCAATTTATCGCATTTTGTCGCAAAAAAATCGCCAAATGCAATCAAATGATTTGTGCTATAATAAGCAGACAACGATGATTCCGTTACTGATATGAAAAAATCTTATATAGGAAAGTAGATGAATCTATGAAAATCGTTCCTCCAAAAATTTCTCCCACATTACCACTTAAGCCCTTTTCTACAATCTATTCCGAAGAGGAACCAATGCTTGAAATGTGCAAAGTAGTCAATGACGAAGCAATCGAAGCATTTTTCGATCGTCCACGTTTTTACAATATGGAATTTGATCACTGTCAATTTACAAATAGCGATTTTAGTCAGGTCGAGTTCGTAGATGTTCGCTTTACAAATTGTGATCTTTCCAACGTCAATATGACAAAAGCCTCTATCCACCGAGTAGAATTTATCAATTGCAAACTACTTGGGACAACCTTTCAAGAATCAACGATTAAAAACGTTACTTTTAAAGATTGTCTAATCAATCTAGCTGCTTTTGGCTATGCTAAAATGGAGAATAATCAATTTTGCCATTGTTCATTGGAAAACGCCGATCTTTATCATTGTCACTTCAAAGGAATCATTTTTGACAATTGTGAATTGAACGAAGCGAATTTTCAGCAAACCTCTTTAAAAGGCGTTGATTTAAGCTCCTCTAATTTTGAAACATTAGGCATTACGATCAATGAATTAAAAGGTTGCCAGGTCTCAACCTACCAGGCCTTAAAATTCTCTACATTGTTAGGTCTAATTATAAAAGAGTAAGTGAATAACCTAGGTTTAATTCCCTAGAAGTAATACGATGAACACCATAAAAAGGTCATGAAAGATACAGCTAGCTCTGCTCTGCTTTGCTCGGAGCTATTTGCTTCTTTTATAACCTTTTTTAATTATCTTTCTCGGATCTAATACTTATTAAACAGACTTCACTGTTTCATCTTTATGTTTACGAGCGGTAATCACGTAAGCGATAACCAATACCAATTTCAGTAATGATATATTCAGGCTTCAACGTATTTGTTTCAATTTTTTTGCGGATATTTGACATATTGACTCGCAAAATTTGGGAATCTTCGCTGTATGGTCCCCATACTTGGGTCATTAAGGTTTGATAAGTGACTACTTTACCAATCTGCTCAAATAAACATTTAAGTAATCGATATTCATTTTTTGTTAAATGGATTTCTTGGTCATTTTTATAAACCAACTGCTTATCAAAATCGATTTTCAATGCATTATTTACTACGATCAACGTCTGTTCTTCTTTGGTTTTCTTATGGCGTAAAGCTGTTCTTATACGAGCTAGAAGTTCGTTAGTCCCGAAAGGTTTGGTGACGTAATCATCTGCTCCTAAATCAAGGGCGGCTACTTTTTCATTTTCGTCCTTTCGTGCAGAGATTACCACGATCGGAAGATCCATCCGTTTCCTCAATATTTTCAAGAGATCCATTCCATCAATATCAGGTAAACCTAGATCAAGTAAAATGACATCAAATGTTTCTGCCTGTAAAGCAGTTAAAGCTTCCATCCCATTTGCTGCTACCGTTAATCTATATTGTTCTCGCTCAAAAACCACTTCCATGAAGTCGGTAATATTGGGATCATCTTCAATCAATAAGATCATCTTATTCATAAAAAACTCCTTACTTTAAATAGATTCGGACAATCGTTTCCCCATTATCGGCAATCATCTCCATTTGTCCGTTATGAGCACGAATGATCGTGTTGACAATACTTAAACCAATTCCCAATCCGTTTTTAGAATCAACAGGCACCTCATTTGGTTGAGTCAGATTATTTTGGATTTTTTGAAATTGTTCAATAGGAATCTCACCCTTATTTCTAATCTCAATCCTCGTTTCTTCTCCATTTTGGCTCACAGTCAATCGTACAGGTTGCTGTTTTTCACCGTGTCTCAAAGCATTCTCAATCAAATTGAACAAAGCTTGTTCAATTAAAATAGGATCTGCTTGGATGAATAGCATGTTTTCTGGTAATACGACATCTAATTGGCTATCTGGATACACTTTTTTCAAATGACTATACACAGCTTCGATAATTTCTTCAATCGGTTCCGCTGATTTATTCACTTTCATTGTATTCATATTGATCCGTGTAATCGATAATAAATTTTCCACCATCCGAATCAACCATTGGGACTCATCTTGAATATCTTGCAATAATTTTTGTTGGGTTTCTTTCGACACACTTTTTTCATTGTTTAACGTCTCCGCAATCCCTGAAATTGCCGTTAATGGTGTCCGCAAATCATGCGAGACCGCTCGGAGCAAATTGCTGCGGACTCTTTCTCGTTCATTCTCAAGTTCGATTTGCTCTTTCTCATTTTTCAATTGATTTTGTTCCAGAATCGTTGCCAATTGTGTAATGAGCAACTTTAAATAGTTTAGTTGATCGTTTTGTAGGTCGTGGGAATGACTTCGTTCCATTCCTAAAACAGCTACGACTTTTCCATTAGTAAGGATCGGTAAATAGAATCCTTTTGCTCCTCCGAGGGTATCGGTTCCATTTCCTGCTTCCTGTTGGTTTTTTGCTGTCCAAACAGCTACTGCAATTTCTTCACTGATGTTAAGTCTTGATTTTTTCCGATCGACACGATGCACACTTTTCACTTGTCCTTCAGAATCAAAGAGAACCACTTCCCGATCTAACAAACGTGAAAGATACGTCGCAGTAATATCAAAAATTTGTTGTTGATCTTGTGCTAACACATATTGTTTATTCAATTCATAAAGAATTTCCATTTGATGCTCTTTTTCCATAGAATAAACTGCTTGTTTTTTTAACCGCACCATTAAGTTACTAATCATCAGAGCAACTAAAAACATGATCAAAAGAGTGAACGGATAGCCTTGTTTATAGACTGTCAATGAATAAAGCGGCTCAACAAAAAACCAATTGAACGATAGTACACTAAGGATTGATGCTAAAGCGCTCCAAAAATAACCGGAAGTCATCCGAGCGACTAATAAGACGAAAAAGAGATAGATCAACATCAGATTTTGATCGCCGACGTTCAAATACTGCATCAACTCAGTAATTAAAGTGGCACAAAAAACAGCACCTAATGCATACCCTAGATCTTTCCCGCCGCCTTCAATGATTTTTCTTGTATGAAATAAAAAAGACGGTCTAGTTTCTTGAAATGGGATCAAATGGATCTCTGTATCATTCAATCGCTTCAGCAATCGGTTTTCAAACGATTCTAAAAATAATCGTTCATACCATGGTTGTCGTAGATTCTTTCCCATGATGATATCTGTGATACCAGTCATTTTAGCGTATTCAACGATCGTTTCAAAGCTTCCTTCTTCTTCCATACTGATCACTTCTCCACCAAGTTTGTCAGCAAGTGGTAAGTTTGTCGGCGTGTCTTCATGTGAACGAATCTGAATAACGACCCATTGCGCACCTAAGCCCTGCGCTAATCTTGCAGTCCAACGAATACACTTTTCTGCCATTTTAGGAAAATCGTCATTAACAATAGTCAACAACTTGCTTTGGATTCGATTGGTTTGACTACTAACTTGATTGATATGGTCGGAAGCTCTTTGGATCGCTAAACCTCTCAGATGATTCAACTTTTGTGGGGTAAAAAAATTTTTTAAGGCTCGTTTTGCATTTTCGTTGGTATAGATCTTTCCTTCTTCTAACCGTAAGATCAATTCTTCCGGCTCAACATCGATCACTTTCAAAGATGCTTGTTGAAAGAAAGTATCTGGCACGGTTTCTTTTACTTCCACACCTGTTACATTAACAACAACATCATTCAAACTTTCGATATGTTGCACATTAATCGTTGTAAAAACGTTGATTCCAGCATTCAGTAACTCTGCCACGTCTTGGTAACGTTTCTTATTTCTTGAACCATGCGCATTGGTGTGTGCTAATTCATCGATCAAAACTACTTCGGGCTTTCGCTTGATCAAGCGATCAATATCAGGTTCAAATAAAGTGATTGATTTGTAATTGATTTCTTTGGGTGGGATCTGAGGCATACCTTCGAGTAGTTGATTCGTTTCTGGTCGATCATGAGGCTCAATATAGCCAATCACGACATCTTTACCTAAGGCAAATAATTCTCTAGCTTCTAAGAGCATCGCATACGTTTTACCGACACCAGCCGCAAAACCAAAGAATACTCTTAGTTTGCCCTTCTTCCCTTGCTGTCTTTGCATAAAATCTTCTGATACACTCGATAACGACATCCTTTCCCCCTCCAACTTATCCTTTATGTAAGTCTGAGCCATTTTCTGATTGGCTAAAACCAATCAAGAAAATGGCTAGAACCGATTATGAATCAGACATCTGATCTAACGAAAGATTCAATTGTAATACATTAACGTATTTGCGGTCTGAAAACCAATCCTTATGGCTGTTTTTTTCTATTATAGCATAGATATCCGCTTCTTTAAGACCTCGCTCTTGAGCGATTTTTGACACTTGAAAATTGGCTGCTTCCACACTGATATCCGGGTCTACACCACTTGCCGAAGCAGTCACTAGATCCACCGGAACTTCTTTTTGCGCTGGGTTTTCTTGAAGTTGTTTTTTCGTTCTCTGTTCCACACGTGAAGCCTGTTCCTTGGATACCGGTGACAGTTGGCTAACTTTTTCATTCCGTCCAGAAAAATAGCGAGTTGATTCAAAAGGTTGCCCAATCAACTTCGAACCTATGACTTTCCCATCATTGGTAACTTGGCTACCATTAGCTTGTTCATTGAAAAATAGTTGACCGACCCCGGTAACTAGTAATGTATAACCCCCTCCAAAAACAAGTAAACTTAACAATAAAAAACGAATACTTCCCATAACTGTTTTTCGCATCACTTTTCTCCTTTACAAAATCACGAATGATAAAATGACATCAATCAGTTTGATAAAAATAAATGGTGCAATGACCCCTCCTAATCCGTAGACAAGTAGATTATGTCTTAGGATTTGACTAGCTGGTTTTTCCTGGTAAGCAACACCTTTCAGCGCTAACGGGATCAATGCCACAATCACCACCGCGTTATAAATGACCGCAGATAAAATAGCTGTTAAAGGCGTACTAAGTCCCATGATGTTCAATTGATCTAGTTGTGGATAGATGCTATAGAACAAGACTGGGATCACCGCAAAATATTTAGCAACATCATTGGCAATACTAAAGGTCGTTAACGCTCCACGAGTCATCAATAGTTGTTTGCCGATTTGAACTACTTGCAGGAGCTTCGTAGGGCTTGAATCTAAGTCGATCATGTTCCCTGCTTCTTTGGCAGCCTGGGTTCCTGTATTCATTGCCATCGCTACATCAGCTTGTGCTAATGCCGGAGCATCATTCGTTCCATCACCCGTCATTGCTACAAGGTGACCTTTTTCTTGGTACTCACGGATTAATTCCATTTTGTTTTCTGGTGTTGCTTCTGCCAAAAAGTCATCAACGCCCGCTTCTGCTGCAATCGCTGCCGCCGTCATGGGATTATCCCCTGTGATCATGATCGTTTTGATCCCCATTTTCCGCATATCCGCAAATTTTTCTTTCACACCATTTTTTACAATGTCTTTGAGATAAACGACACCTAAAACTTGGTAATTTTTGACAACTACTAATGGGGTTCCCCCTGCACGTGCGATTTGAGCCACTAATTGATCGCATTCTTCAGGATAGGTATGTCCATTTGCTTCCACGTATTTTTTCATAGTGTCAGCCGCGCCTTTACGAATTTCGTCCCCGCGATAATCGATCCCGCTCATTCTTGTTTTGGCACTAAAATCAATAAATTTCACCTCAGATTGCTGAAATTCACGTTCCCGTAGATTGAATCGTTCTTTGGCTAAAATCACAATGCTTCTGCCTTCTGCTGTTTCATCTGCCAAAGAGGAAAGTTGGGCAGCATCCGCCAGTTCTCGTTCACTCACTTGATGAACTGGTAAAAATTCACTTGCACGTCGATTGCCCAGCGTAATCGTTCCTGTTTTATCCAATAATAAGACATCGACGTCTCCTGCCGCTTCGATTGCTCGACCACTCATGGCAATGACATTTTCTTTTGTCAATCGACTCATACCAGCAATACCGATCGAAGAGATCAACGCACCAATTGTCGTGGGTGCTAAACAAATCAATAACGCAATCACAATGATTAAAGAAAGCGGGCCACCTTTTCCTGCTAGCAGACTACTAAAGTGAGTAAACGGGATCAGCGTAATCGAAACTGTTAAGAAAATGATCGTCAAAGTGATCAAAAAGATTTGCAGCCCGATTTCATTGGGTGTTTTTTTTCGTTGGGTGCCTTCCACCATCGCAATCATTTTATCTAAAAATGATTGCCCGTTTTCGGAAGTGACCCGTATCACTAAATAATCAGAGACGACTGTCGTTCCTCCTGTCACAGCGCTTCGATCCCCTCCGGATTCCCGAATGACTGGTGCTGATTCTCCAGTAATGGCACTTTCATCGACGGAGGCAGCCCCTTCAATAACGTCCCCGTCTGCTGGGATTTGTTCACCTGCCTGGACATAAACCAGATCGCCTTTTTTCAAATCAGAAGAACGGATCTCAATAAAGTTTTTTTCTTGCACATCTTCTAAACGGGTGATCTTATAGGTCATTACTTCTTTCTTCGCTTGCTTCAAACTATCCGCTTGTGCCTTCCCACGACCTTCAGCAACGGCTTCAGCAAAATTGGCAAATAATAGAGTCAACCATAAGAAAACCGTAATCGCAAGACTAAACCATAACGGTACATCCATCGGGTAAAAACACAAAATGGTTGTCAAAATCGCGCCTAAATAGACAACAAACATGACTGGGTTTCTTAATTGCTGTCGTGGGTCCAACTTCTTGAACGATTGACCCACAGCCCATAAATAGATTTTTTTCATTTTTCTCACTCACTTTACTGTAAAATACTCAGCAATTGGTCCTAAGGCTAATGCTGGTAAGAAACTCAAGGCGCCGATCACTAAAATGACGATAATCAACATCGTAACAAACGTTGGACTGACGGTTGATAATGTCCCTGGACTCAACGCTGCTTTTTTCTTATTCCCCATGTTTTCTGCTAGGAATAAAATCGCAACGATCGGTAGATATCTGGAAAGCAGCATCAAGAAACTGCCTAAATAGTTAATAAACGGCGTATCTGCTAATAGACCGCCAAATGAACTCCCATTATTATTCGCTAAGGAAGTTGCACCATATAATAATTCACTAAATCCATGAGGACCTTCATTAGTTAACCAAGTGAAGACTTCACTGTGGCTGATCAAGGCCATAGCTCCAAAGAGGGTCAACATTAAAGGAGTCAAAATAACTAAACTAGCCATCTTGATGTCAAACGCTTCAATTTTTTTCCCTAAATATTCGGGCGTACGACCAACTAATAAACCAGCAATAAAAACGGCTAACAAAAGAAAAGCAAGCATGCCGTATAGTCCACTACCAATCCCACCAAAAATAATCTCTCCTAATTGCATCAAAAAGAGTGGGATCGCTCCACCTAAGGGCGTAAAACTATCTAACATCGCATTGACCGAACCATTAGAAGCAGCAGTCGTGCTGACAGCCCATAAACTTGACCATCCTACACCGAAACGAACTTCTTTTCCTTCCATGTTGGCCGAACCTAACACTTGAATAAAGTTTGGTCCATAATATTCACTAACTGCTACCCCGATAAACGCTAATAGAACAAAAGTGGTTGCAACGATCAAGATCGTCCGTCCTTGTTTCCATTCTTTTACCCAAAAACCTAGTGTAAAAATCAATGCAGCAGGAATGAGCAAAATGGCAATATTTTCCAAAAAATTCGCTAAAATCGTTGGATTCTCAAAAGGATAAGCTGAATTTGCTCCAAAAAAACCACCACCGTTCGTTCCTAACTGCTTGATAGCTACTTGGCTTGCTACTGGTCCTAGATACAACCACAAATCTTTTCCTTCTAATCCTTGATAAGCTAGCCCTGATTGAAACGTTTGGATCGTTCCTTGAGAGATCAATAAGATGGCTAAAACGATGGAAAGCGGCAATAAGATATAGACTAGACCTCTGGTTAAATCTTGCCAAAAATTCCCTAGTCGTTTATTTTTCACTTGAGTCAAACCTCTTAATAAGGCAATCAAAACTGCTAAACCAACACCTGCAGATACAAAATTTTGAACTGTTAAGCCAAACATTTGCGAAAAATTCGATAAGGTAGTTTCCCCAGCATAGGCTTGCCAATTAGTATTCGTTACAAAGCTAACTGCCGTATTGAGGGCTAATGGGAAAGAAAGATTTTTAACTGTATTTCCTCCCGGCAACCATTCTTGTGTCATTAACAGACCAATCAGTAAAATGAGCGAAAAAAGGCTTAATGACAATACACTAAAAATGTAGCGTTTCGCCGTCATTTCTTTCTGACTTACTGGTCCGATTATTTTATAAAATAGTTTTTCAACGGGTTGCAAAAATCGTACACCTTTAGGTATGTTATTTTGCATGATTTGTTTAATATACCACCCAAGAGGTAACGCTAGAATTAGTAACACAAATAAAAAAAACAATCCTTGATAAATGATACTACTCATAACTCTTCCCCCTTAAATAAAAACCAGAAAAGATAAATCATTAATAAAGCACTAATCAAACCAAATATAATCATCATTTTTCCTCTCTCCTTTATGATTTGATCATACAAAAAAAGATATAAAGATAGTGTGAAACTTTAAATCGTTTCTTTACACTATCTTTATATCTCTTGATTATTTATTCTTGTCTATTTTTCTCCATTATAAAAATAGAAGAAGCGTTTCAAAAAATGTTCATTCAGTAAAGTTGCCCGCTATGTTTATACCCTCCGAACAAATGGTATTCATAGCCTTTTTTATAACGCTACTGGTGTTGCAGTTTCTTTCAGCACTTGGTTGAGTTGTTGGATTTTTTTACTTCCTTCTTCGTTCATCCACGTCATCGCCGCTTCTTTTCCGTGTTTGACAAAAGTTTCTACCCCAGCACTCCACGTTGCCCGACCACAAAGAACCCCATTGAAGGTCGATCCTGCTGTCTTGGCAAAACGTAGTGTTTCATAAAATAATTCTGCTTCGACACCGGCACTTAAAAAGATATAAGGCAAATGGGTAGCAGCAGCTTGTTCCTGGAAAAATTTCGCTGCTTCTTCTTTCGTATGTACGAAATCCGTTTGACCATATCCTTCTACATAGTGCATGTTGACAGGAACTTCCACTTTCAAGACATCGACATTGAATCGCTCTTCAGAAAACTTCTCCATCATTTTTATGACTTTGCCAGGTTTTTTCATCGCATATTCTTTTGATTGACTATCAGAAATGTTTTGATCATATGAAACTAATTCTAAAAAGAATGGTAAATTTTCTGCCTGACATTCTGAGCCGATCCGTTCAATAAATACCTGTTTTCGCTCATTGATTTCGTCACTTTCATCAACATCATAATAAATTAAGAATTTACAAGCATCTGCACCTGCCTCTTTTAGATTCTTAACTGAACAAGTAGGTAAAAGATCAGGAAGTCTTCCAGGCACGGTACTATCATATCCCGTTTTTTCATAGGCAAGAAGTAAGCCAGCTTCTTGCGCTTTCGCTTTCGCTGCAGGCAAGCCATACTCTGGGTCTAACAAAATCGCTGACGCATCTTTTGTTAGTTGCGAAGACACGATCATCTTAAATTCTTCCAGCTCTTTCGCACTTGCTTCTTCTCCTTTTGCTTTGGTAAGCATTTTACGTAATGCACCTCGTTGATCAATTGCTAAAGCGGCAAAGATTTGTTCTTTATTCCAGAGTTTTTTTAAATGTTTCATTTTTCCATCCATTGCTTCTATGTCACGCTCCTTTTTAGTCTTCGTATTCGCCCATTTCCCATTTTTTAAGAAATTTTGCAAAAAATTCCGGCTTCTCTTGCGAAGCATTTGTGCTTTCACACTGGTTGATTTTTTCGATCAACTGTTTGTTTTTATCTGTTTCTTGATATTCTGCCTGAATAAAGGCTTCGATGACATCACAAATCAAAAATTCTCCTGTGATTCTGGCGCCAAAACCAATGACGTTCGCATTTAGTTGCTCTTTTGCATAGATGGCACTGGTCATATCACGAACCAACGCACCTCTTACTCCAGGTACTTTATTGACTGCATTGGTAATCCCGACACCTGTTCCACATAAACATACGCCTAAATCAACTTCTTTTTTAACTACTGCTTCTCCAATTTTTTTCCCATATATCGGGTAATGTGTGCGGGTAAAATCATAGGTCCCTACATCCAATACTTCATGCCCTTTTGATTTCAAAAAATCCGCAACTGCTATTTTTGTATCTGTTACGATGTGGTCACATCCAATTGCTATTCTCATTATCTGCTCCTTTCTTAACCCATTTCATTTAACATATCTACACGAATCTGATGACGACCACCACTATAAGATGCGGTCAAAAATCCCTTAACGATATTTAACGCAAGCTCTTTACCAACAATCGCTGCGCCTAAGGTAATCATTCGGGCATCATTATGATCTCTAGTCATATAAGCACTTCTTTCATCCGACACTTCAGCTGCCACGATTCCTTTTATTTTTGTTGCGACCATAAAGCTCCCTGCACCATAACCATCAATAGCAATCCCTAGACTTTCCGGGTGTTCTTTTAAATCTGTTGTGATAGCTAATGTAGATGCAATAAAATCTTCTGCTGGTCGGATACTTTTATCTTCTACTTCAAATCCCTCTTGCACGAGCTTATCTTTTAACCATTCTTTTAATTCCATTCCGTCGCTATCCGCACCAATGACTACTCGCATACTCATTTTTCCTCCTGTTTAGTTTTCTCATTTCTCGCTAGTTTCATTTTTAATCGGTTGATCCAATACTTTTTCTTTGCTGATTTTTTGGTACCAATAAGCACTCTTTTTAGGAAATCGTTGCTGCGTATCAAAATCTACGTAAAATAATCCATAACGTTTATTGTAACCATTCGTCCAAGAAAACATATCCATCAACGACCAAATAAAGTATCCCTCAATTCTCACACCTTGGTCGATCGCCCGTAAAATAGCGGCTAGATGAAGACGAACATAATCGATCCGCTCCTCATCATTGATTTGTCCCGCTTCAAAATGATCCTTACTCCCTAAACCATTTTCTGTTACATAGATTTTTCCATAGTTCGGATAATTCTGTTTGATCAAGAGAAGCATATCTTCCAACCCTTGTGGATAGATCGGCCAATCCCAGTCAGTCGTTGGGATTACAGGATTTGTTACCCTTTCTCCTACACCTTGCAAGGCAAAGATACTACTTCCTTTTTCACCAGTTCCGTTATGTTGGATTTTTGATGTTCCTGTATAGCCTTTTAAAAAATGACTCGCATAATAATTGACTCCTAAAAAATCAATCATTTTTGCTGCTTCTTTTAGATGATCAAAATCTTCTATTTTGAGTTCAAGCTTCGCCCCATTTGCAGATAAGATCTCATTGATCACACGCATCGTTTCTGCTGAGTATTCCCCTTTAAACGTCGCATCCAATAGAAATTGATTCGCCAAGATATGTTCTTTCTTCGCTGACAGGCTATCTTCTCTCTGATCAGTTATCCCGTACTTTGATTCTAAAATATGAACGATCCCGATCTCACCTTGGTAATTAGCTTCCTTGTATTTTTTGACTACGCGAGCGTGGGCAACCATCATGTTGTGCATTGATTGGATCGCTTTACCCAGCTCATATTGATTGTTCGGCGGAAAATGACCGATGATGTATTGACCGGCAACCACTGACCAGGGTTCATTGATCGTGATCCAATGTTTCACTTTGTCCCCGTATTCTTCGAAACAAAATTGCGCAAAGTCAACATAATCATCCACCATATTTGCAGACAACCAATCACCATCTTTAAATTGCTTCTCTGGTGTATCAAAATGGTGCAAAGTCACAAACGGCGTGACTCCATTTTTGATACAAGAATCGATCAAACGATGATAAAATTGGACACCGATCGGATCGACCTTCTCTCTCCCACTAGGAAAGATCCTAGACCAGGCAATCGAAATCCGAATGCCATTGATGCCAAACTGATGACATGCTTGTAAGTCTTCTGCATATCGATTATAGAAATCACTTGCTTGACTAGGGTCAAATGTCCCTGTCTTTTTAAGGTAATCATCCCAATAATTTTTCCCACGGTTTCCTACTGAAAGGGCACCCTCAGCTTGATAAGCGGCCGTTGCCGCTCCAAAAATAAAATGTTCTGGAAATTTATTCATCGCATCCTCCACATCATGTTAGATTTTCAAAAACAAAGTTGACCGCATCTGTAGGTGCTTTTGCAAGTTTGACGTACTCGATTCCCGTAGTAGAAACAGTTTGTGTTTTATGGTCCTTCGCACTTTCTCTCAGTTCCTCAAGCATCGAAGCCATTTGCGGAGCTAAGATAATCAAGTCAAACTCGCCAATCTGATCTTTATGTTGCCCATAAGCCATTGCCGTCGCATCCACACCGATACTCAATTCCTTCGCACCCTTTTTAATTGCATTGGCTAACATCGAACTAGTTGCTCCATTGGCACAAAGTACAAGAACATTAGTCTGATCATTCTTTTGTTTAGCAAATGCCGGTGAAACGACTGCTGGTTTGACAGTTGTACTTTCCAACTGATCCCCGTGCCCTATTTCTTTTTCTTTCACTAATAATTCATTGTCATAGGCTTTGAAAAATGGATAGTAAATCGCAAAATCAACTGTTAATAAAACAATCATCAAAACGATCGATAGTCCAGCAAAACCTGTCCCTAAGATCAACCCTACTGGTCCAGGAGTTGTCCATGGCAGATTTTAGATGAATCCATTCATATCTAACACCTCAACAAAAAATTTAAAGATCCAGACATTGAGGATCGGTGCAAGAATAAAAGGAATAAAAAAGATAGGATTCAATACAATTGGTGCACCAAACAGCATGGGTTCATTCACACCAAACAAAACGGGAATCGCTGAGGCACGTCCCATTGTTTTTAACTGCTTTGACTTTGCTAGAAAAGCAAACATCAACGTAATGACCAATGTCGCACCCGTCCCACCTAGTGTGGCAACAAAGTATTGTAAGCCTTGAGATAAAATTTTCGGTGCATGTTCCCCACTTTGATACAGTTGAAAATTCATCTCTACATTAGTTATGTAGATGGCAGCAACAGCTGGCTCAACAATAGAGGGACCGTGGATACCGACAAACCAGAAAAACGCCATTGCCCCAAAAATGAGTGCTAACCCAAAATAGCCATCGGCCGCTGAGAAAATTGGTTGGAACAGCTCAATCAATTTTTCTGAAAACCCACTACCGACAAGGTTACGAAAACCCAAATCAAATCCCCAAAAAAAGACGGTCGACAGTGTAATCGGGATCAAATCCTTAAATGTCTGTGAGATATTACCAGGAACTTCCTCTGGCATTTTCACTGTCAAATTCTTGCTAACACAGAATCGATAGATATTAGGAACAATAAAACCAACAATGAACGCTGTCATCAATCCTTTAGTCCCCATGTAATCAGAAGCAAATCCACCTTCTAACGAATCAACCCCAACAATCAAGAAAGCAATAAAAGCAGCGATCATGGTTGAAGTACTATTAATTTGATTCGTTTTTGGCAATTTAGTATTAAAGTTTTCTGTCAAACTCTTGGTCACTGTAGCAGCCATTAAGATCCCTAATATCCCCATGGACCCGTTATACGCTTTCATTAGAATGGACTCTATTTCTTCTCCCCAATGAAAATTGAATGCGTTGGGAACATATGCTACCAATAAAAAAAAGCTTGAAAAAAGAATGACAGGGATAAGACTGATAAAACCATCCCTAATTGCTCTTAAATAAGAATTATTAGAAATTTTCTCAAAAAACGGTTTCATTTTTTCGATACGTTTGATCATTGCATTCATACCCAGGCTCCTCTATGATTTTTTATAAATATTAAAGAGATGTTGAATGACATCTTTCAATAGCAACGTGGTCATTAGATGATCTTGGGCGTGAACCATAATAAACCCTACTTCAATTGTTTCACCACTCGCTTCAGCAGCTAACATTTTAGTTTGAGAATTGTGCGCTTCAACCAAACTCTGATTTGCTTCTTCAACTAATCCATTGGCTTCTTCAAATTCCCCCTTCTCTGCTTTAGCTAACGCTTCGATCAATTTCGATCTTGCTTCACCAGCAAAAGCTACCACTTCAAATCCAATCATTGCTACTGTTTCTTTATCCATTTTTCTTCCTCCATTCTCTTACAAGAACATTATATTTGTTCCAGTTTATGTTTGTTTGTGTTCGTTTTTGTCTTTTACAAACAAATAGTAACCGAATGTTTTTAACATGTCAATCTATTTTCTTATACAAACCTTTAATATTTGACAACCTTCTCTGAATGTTTTATGTTTATTTCAAACAAAAAAAATAAGAACCACGAAATATCAGGGAGTTTATATCATGTTAAAAGAAGAACGACAAAAATACTTATTAGCACAACTAGAGAAGAACGGCATCGTGAAAGTGGCCGATATTGTTCAAGAATTGAAAGTAGCTGATATGACTGTTCGTAGAGATTTGCAGGAATTGGAGGATAAGGGGTTAATCATTCGCATTCATGGTGGTGCCAAACTATTAAATCCTAAAACTTCCGTGATCGAACTAAGTCATCGGGAAAAAAAGGATCTTCATTTGTCAGAAAAAATAGAAATTGCTACAATCATTGCGAATCATATCCACGAAGGCGATACTGTCTTTTTAGGACCTGGAACAACGATTGAATTAGCTTATGATTTTTTGACGATTAACCATGCTAAAATCATCACCAATTCGATCCATGTGTTTAACAAATTCAAAAGTGATCCTCGATTTGAGATCATCCTGATCGGCGGCTCCTATCGAAATAAGACCGGCGCTTTCGTTGGGACGATCGCCAATGATTTTATTGCAAATATCCATGTAAAAAAAAGTTTCATCGGGGTAAATGGATTAGATAAAACATCCGTTTTCACTTCAAATGAAGATGAAGGATTGACTCAACGTTACGCATTGAACAGCGCTGAAACACGATATATCGTAGCAGATCATCATAAACTTGATAAAAAAGATTTTTATGGCTTTTACCCGCTCCAAGAAGTCGATTATTTAATTACTGATTCTGCTATATCCCATAGCCAAAAAGAGACCTTTGGCAAACATGTTCAATTATTAATTGATTAAAACTCTTTTAAGTAGTTAAAGAAACGAAAAATTAAAGGAAGACAGCGCCCAAATGGCCCTTTCATCGGGCCAATCCAAACGCTGCCTTTTTCGTTTTCTTCATTTCCTTGATCAATCAAGGCTCTTTATGTATTTCGATTAGAATCAATATTTCATATGCTTTCTTTGATACACTAATTTTTTTCAAGAAATTTTATCCTTTATCATGATCCAGCTCAATTTTTCCGTTATCGATCTAGCTCATTCGCTAATATTGTTTCAAAAATCAACTGAACCACTAAGTCAAAACCTTCTGTCTGGATTGGCACATCCGTTTGTTGCCTAAGCTTCACAATCTCTATCTTTCTCAACGGAACAGCTGCTTTATTTTCTGTAAGAGCTCTGTTCACCGCACTGCTCAAGCCACCAATAACTGCATAATTTTCGATAGTGACCACTTGTGTTTTCCCTTTCAACTCGTTAAGGATCAACTGTTTATCGATTGGTTTGATCGTAAACATATCAATGACTTCGCAACTAATTTGACAGGACTTTAACCGCTTAGCAACATTGAGAGCTTCGTAAACTAATCTGCCAGCAACAATAATTAAAATATCTGTTCCATGCCAAACAATGTTTCCTTTGCCTAATTGAAAAGTCGTTTCTTTTTTATAGATATTAGGTATCCTTTTATTTTCTCCGCGTACATAGTGAATACCGCTCAATTGGCTAAATTCTTTGATGATCCATGCCATTTGCACCTCATCTGTTGCTTCACAAATAATTGAATTTGGGATCATTGTCATCAACGCTAAATCTTCCCCTAGTTCATTGACGCGTTCCTTTCCATTTCGATTAGAAGCGAAATATTCCCCAAAAATATTGATGGTATTTCCACCGTATCCTTCGGAAATAAATAATTGATCAAAAATTTTTCGAATCGCATGAGAATCAAAAAGATGAATAAAAGGTTGGTAGCCAGCTAAACTTAACCCCGCTGCAATACCTACCATGTTCTCTTCATCCACAGGCATGTTGAGATATCTCTTTGGGTGTTCATTTTTTAAATCAACCCAATTACTAAATGATTCAAACTTATTTTCTAACGCAACGATATTGTGGTTTTTTTTCATTAATTCATTTAATGTATCAACTATGCAAGTACGAAGTTCTTTCCTTACAGATAACGAGTTACTTAACTGAACCATTTAGCTCATCCTTTCAAGCTTTTCTTGTAATTTCAAAATCGTTTTTTCTATCTCTTGATGGAATGTTTTAGGAATTTTTTTACTTGAATCCTCATGATCGTCCATTGTTAAGTCTGATAGCACTCGCTCTGGATAACTTTCTAAAACAATACAGAAGGCTTGTGTCGTCCTCATTTTATACTCTTCAATCGCCTCATTGATTGCTTTGATATTTGTCCCATCAACGAGCAACGTATAAAACCCAGCCTTCTCTGCTTTTCTTTTCAATAGATAAGTTTTCTCATACCTTTTGCTTAACTGTTCTCGTTTTCTATAACCACTATCAATAATTACCAAGCAATGATCTAATTTAAAATGAGCAATACACTGAAATACTTGCCAGCAACGTTCATCTTTTAATTCGTCTTCATCCATCACTAAATAAACATCATTTTCCTTATTTGCTATTTTTAATCCCATCGCAAGACCTGCAGCTATTGCAACACCGTTATTTAAGTCCCCGATTGTCACATCGATTCCAGGAGTCTTTGAACGATCTAACTTTTTAGGGAGTCTGTCCCCTTGATGACTCATCGTCCATAGCCACTTCTTATCAAAATACCCTAGATTAGATAAAGTACTATATAATTCCAATACCGCATGACTTTTAGCTAAAACTAATTGATCACGATTTCCCCAATCTGGTTTTTTCGGGTCAATCTTCATCTGTTTGCCGTATAAAACAGCTAACAATTTGATCATAGAAAAAGAACAATCCATTGATTCTTCTCCTCTTTGTTTAACACTTATCAAAATATCTAGTTGAATGTTTAATGCTAATTTTTCCAATTGAGTCACTTGTTTATGATCAATAGCCATAACGATTCCTCCTATAAATGAATTAGAGAATAATTCATGATGCCATACAGATTTTTCACATGATATGTATACTTGCTCTTTTATGATCTGATAAAAATAAGATGATACTCCTTAATCTACAACCTCACTGGACACTTCCCTCCTTTTGAACTGAGTGTAAAGCCATTTTATGTCATCTTATGTCCCCTTTTCCTTCCCTACCCCTTCATATATAACATAAGTACACATCTCATAATATATTCAGTATATTCATTTATAAAATAAAAAAATAGAAAATATTTAATAAGATAAATTTGTTATAATAAAAACAAAAAGTCTGTTATCATAAAAAAATATTACAACAAAAAAATTACATTATCAACATTAAGAATAAAGATACATATAATAAACGAGATACACCTCACTATTAAAAATGTTATTTTAAAATAACGATAAAAAATTTTTATCTTATTCCATTACCAAACTACCTCACTGAAACCGGAGTAAATTGTTTTGTTAAAATTGAAGAAAATTCGTGAAAGATCGTGCCTAGAACAGAAAAAATAAGCCTGACTTTGACGTAATGAATCAAAATCAGACTTACTTTCTTTTTAGGTTAATGATTGTTTCAGACCTTTCATTTTACAAAAGAATACGCTACGCTCTCAACTACTATCCCAGTTACTAATCAATGTGTAATAGTTAAACAATTCGTGCACAATACTGAAAATGGCTTCTGGTTTTTTGAACAAAGCGATGAGCTATTTATAGCCAGTAGATCTATGGGAACAAATAAACGAACACCAAGCGTTTTTTGTGTTTCTCTTGAGGTCGTGAAAAGAGTGTTTTGACCTGAGTGCTCACCAAGTAAAAACTGCGACGAGTAATCGCAGGAGCATTAAGGATGAAAATCTCGAAACAGCTCCTCATTTTTGAGATTTTTTGACTTATCGCCGAAGGTCAGCTCTTTGAACACCGTTTATTCGTTTTTAGAGATACTAGAAGATACTGAGAGAACTTTTGTCCCAGTCCCGATGCTTATTTGAACAATCCCATTGAATGAATAACTCTATGATTTCTAGATAAAAGATTTTCAAACAAAAATACAAGTTTTTTCACTCATTTTTTGCTATACCAATCGATCAATATCATACTCAAACCCATTTTGATTGCTTAACTGTTTGTAGAACTCACCACTTTTCTTGATCGTCCGTTTTTGGGTTGGCAGATCAAGAGAAATTAGTCCATAACGGTTCTTATATGCATTGATCCAGGACCAGCAGTCAATAAAGGTCCAAAGATGATACCCTTTGATATTACAGCCGTCATTGATTGCTTTCCAAAGATAAGCGAGGTGATCTTGGATATATTCGATCCGGTAATTATCAATCACTTGCCCACTTTCATCCATAAAACGTTCCTCATCTGCTACGCCCATCCCATTTTCAGAGATAAAGGATTCGATATTCCCATAGTTTTCTTTGATATCCATGCATAAATCATGGATACCTTTTTCATAAATTTCCCAACC
Source organism: Enterococcus sp. DIV1208 (assembly GCF_050530455.1). NCBI lineage: Bacteria > Bacillati > Bacillota > Bacilli > Lactobacillales > Enterococcaceae > Enterococcus > Enterococcus sp. DIV1208. Next base: position 1,823,888 of record NZ_CP172887.1, read on the forward strand.
ACGATATTCATTCATCCGACGTCCCGGCATCACATGATTCTCAAAAAACCAATCCGGTAAGAACGGACCATCTTGATTGATTGCAGTTAAACGAGCCTTCACACGACGTGGTTCATAATAGTTCAATCCTAAGATTTGTGCCGTGTTCTCTTTGATACAACGCAGGTCTTCCTCGGTATAATCCGTTGGCAATTGATCATATTCACGTAAAAGGTTAATTAATTTTTCTGGATAAACACCCTTGACCATTGGATCTAAAAAGCTGCGAACATAAAAAAGATCCGCAATTTCAGCTGCCTTCACATCAGCGGGGGTTTGACTCCTTGGAAACGTCGGGCTTAAATTCAAGATAACACCTATTTTACTGTTCAAATTCAACTCTTTGTGTGCTGCAATTGCTTTCGCGTGAGCCAAAATAGTAAAGTGAGCCGCTTGCGCTCCTCGTTTGAAATCAATCAAATTTGGATAATGGAAGTCTTCCAGATATGACCCTAAGATCGGCCCCAACGGTTCATTGAAAGTGAACCAGTGATAGACGAGATCGCCAAACTCCTTGAAACAAGTAACTGCAAATTGCACATATGCATCGACAACTTCCCGTGATTCCCAACCGCCTTTATCCTGTTGGGCTGCTGGCATATCAAAATGATAAAGATTGGCGAATACTTTAATACCATTGTTATTCATCTCAGTAAATAAATCCCGATAAAATTCAACCGCTTTTGGATTTACCTCCCCTACTCCATCATCTGGGAACATCCGCGCCCAAGAGATCGAGACCCGAAAGGAATTATGTCCGGTTTGCTTCATCAGTTGAACGTCTTCTTTATAACGATGAATGTGATCTGTCGTAATTTCTGAACTAATCCTTTGATAAAAACGGTATGGTTGTTCTTTGTACCAACGTTCCCAAACCGTTTCGGCTTTTCCAGTTTCACCACGACCTTCTGCTTGCTCAGCTGACCAAGCAGAACCCCACCAAAAGTTTTCTGGAAATGTTAATTGTTGTTTGTTCATTGTATCCTCCTAAAATGACATTCTCTTGAGTACTACTCCATCATAACACCGCTTCCAATAAATTGGAATATTTTTTTATTAAAAAATATATACTTTTTATAAATGTTAATTGTTTTACCCTTTAAAGATTGCTAAAATTAAAGAAAGGTATATAATTATTTATATCTTTACGCGGTAACTATAGGAGGGAAAAAATGAAGAAGAATGCGAAATATATGGAAGTTTATTCTGATGTAAAAAAGAAAATTGAAAACGGTACTTACGCAATCGGTGAAAAATTACCAACTGGTTCCGAATTGGCAAAACAATATCATACGAGTAAATTGACAGTAAAAAAAGGATTAGACATGTTAGTTTCTGAAGGAGTTTTACATAGTCGAAGTGGATTTGGAACCGAAGTTTTGCGCAAACCGATCCATAATTCGAAAGTTTTCGGTCCAAGCGAAGGTTTTATGAGCGTAGTTGGCGAAGAACATGTAGACTCTGAAATTCATATGTTTTCAATTGAATTACCGTCAAAAAAAATAGCAGAGCGATTACAGATTAACGACAAGGAATACATTTATAATATTGTTCGCAGTCGTTTTGTCGATCAACAACCCTATTCATTGGAACAAACTTTTATGCCGCTATCAATTATTCCTGGTTTGGAACCTAAACACTTGAAAAAATCGGTTTATTCCTATATTCGCAATGAACTGCAGTTAGAGATCAATGCTTCTCACGTTTGGATGAAGGGCGTACTGGCAACCGAGTTTGATGCAAATATATTAGGAATTGATGCCGGAGACTTTATGATCGAAGTTGAAAAAAGTGTTTCTTTGGCAAACGGGACTCCTTTTGAATACTCCATTACAAGGCATTTGTATCAAGATTTTGTTTTTGAAGCCGTTTTTGTTGAAAAATGATTGAAAGAGCTGAGGAAATCAGCTCTTTTTTTTGCCCTTTTTCATTAAAGTATATAATTTTAAAAAAAGTTATTTACTTTTATCAAATTCCGTTCTATTATTGAACTACGGTAAGTGCTTACAAATAAAAAACAAGGAGAATATACCATGAAGAAAACAAATAAGAAGGAACAGGTGTTTGAACGATTTGGTATGATCGCATCGAAGCTAGGAAATCAAATTCATATGCGTACATTACGCGATGCATTTGCAACATTCATGCCATTTATGATGTTAGCTGGATTCGTGACTTTGATTAATTACGTTATCTTAGAACCAACTGGTTTTATGGGTAAAATTGTTAAACCCGAAACATTAATGAAAGTTCAAGAAATTGGCATGTCGATCGCCAATGGAACATTGAGTATTACGACGCTATTAGTTGTAGCTGCAGTTTCTTATCATATGTGTGTTAGCAGAAATTATACAAATCATATCGCAGCGGTTTTAGTTTCGATCTCAACTTTCATCGTTTTAACACCAATGAAAATGATGTTCACTCCGGAAAATGCAAAAAAAGCGATCGAAGTAACCGGAGTTATTCCAGGTTCCCATACAGGTGCATCAGGAATGTTTGTCGGAATCTTTGTTGGATTAGTAGCTACTGAGCTATTCATTAAATTATCTACAAATGAAAAATTGCAAATCAAACTATCTGGAAATATTCCGCCCGCAGTGTTGAAGTCATTCAATGTATTGATCCCGATTATGATTACTGTTACTGGTTTTGCGATTCTATCTTTCGCTGTCAATCAGTTATTCAACATGGACGTAAATGGCGTGATCACTAAAGCGATCACGGGACCTTTAAGTCACATCACAACTGGTTTACCTGGCTTTATCTTAATCACATCAATCGCCAATTTATTCTTTGGTTTTGGAATTCATCAAGCTGTAATTTCAGGTTCTTTACTTGATCCGTTCTTACTACAAAACATGCAAGAAAATATGGCAGCTTATGCAAACCATGAACACATCCCACATATTATCAACATGGCTTTCAAGGATACTTTTGCTGTTATGGGTGGTTCAGGAAATACGATCGCCTTATTGATTGCGATTTTCATCTTCAGTCGTCGAAAAGATTATAAAGACTTTGCTAAACTATCGGTAACACCAGCGATGTTTAATATCAGTGAGCCGATCATCTTTGGATTACCGATCGTATTTAACTTGAGTCTAATTATTCCGTTTGTGTTAGCACCAATCTTCTCGTTAGTAACTGCCTACTTTGCGACTGCAGCCGGCTTAATCAATCATGTGGTAGTTCAGATACCGTGGACCACACCACCAGTTATTTCAGGATTCCTTGCGACAGGTGGAGATTGGCGAGCAGCAGTACTGCAAGTTCTAATCATTGCGGTTAGCGTATTTATCTATCTACCATTCCTACGCATTGATGAACACGTAACGGCAAAAATGGCTCAAAAGGAAGCTGAAATCACTAATCAATAATTGACACCTCCGCTCCTAAAAAAGTAGACTTTCTCGTTTAGTAAATATGTAAAAAAAGTCCTCAATTCTCTTAACAACCGACCTTTGGGATCATCGTTGCATTTTGAATAAGTTAAAATTATGAGACTGATGAATCAGAACAGATTCTTCAGTCTCATTTTCAGTTAACTTGCCAATGACAAAACGATTGTTAGTAAAAACATTCAAAAAAAGTTCTTATTATTCAAGAACTGTCGCAATTTATATTTTTAGACACTCTCTAGCAGGATTTTTTTCTGATCTCTTTAATACGCATAGCGTTTGCGTGTAGTACATATAAACTTGATAAGCTGATTACGTTCACCTACCAGATCTGTCGCCCCTTTGGTATGAATAGGACTGTCATCGTGTCATCTGATTGACGTATATTTAAGATATACCAAAGTGACTCGACTTTTTGCTCCTTGTTTGCCACTCTTGCAAATCTATAATGTCAAACAATCTAGACTTACTGCTTATAAAAATAATCAAAAAAAGAACCCTTGAAATTCAAGGGTTCTTCCACTATCAGATAACGATAGATTAACGACGGATTTCTTTGATACGAGCAGCTTTTCCGTGTAATGCACGTAAGTAGTACAATTTTGCACGACGTACTTTACCGTAGCGAACGACTTCGATCTTTGCAACACGTGGTGTATGCAATGGGAATGTACGTTCAACGCCTACTCCGTTAGAAACTTTACGTACTGTATAAGTTTCGCTGATTCCAGCTCCGCGGCGTTTGATTACAACACCTTCAAATAACTGGATACGTTCACGTGTACCTTCGACAACTTTCGCATGAACACGTACAGTGTCACCAGGGCGGAAAGCTGGGATGTCAGAACGTAATTGTTCTTTTGTTAATTCTTCGATTAATGGATTCATTGATCTTTTCTCCTTATTCCAAACATTCTTATGAGTTTTCCCTCACAGCGGAACATCGTAATAGTTAAGTGCTTTTGCACTCACCATAAGATACTATCATACTATCAATTTAGTGTAAAGAGTCATATTGATATTTCTTATTCTATTTCGTCTGATTCTTCTTTTTTGACTTCTTCTAACAATTTCAGCATTTGTGGAGTCATTGATAATTGTTCCAATAAGTCAGGTCGGCGTTGATAGGTTCTTCTTAAGGATTCTTTCAGTTGCCATTCTTCAATCAATTTATGGTTTCCATTTGTTAAAACTTCTGGGACTTTCATCCCGTTAAATTCTGCTGGCCGTGTATATTGAGGATGTTCCAATAATCCCGTTGAATAAGAATCTGTTTGAGCGGATGTTTGATTTCCTAAAACATCCGGTAGTAAGCGGACTGTTGCATCAATCATCACCATTGCGCCAAGTTCGCCACCAGTCAAGACATAATCACCTAAAGAGACTTCATCCGTAACTAGCGAACGGATTCGTTCATCATAGCCTTCGTAATGTCCACAAATAAATACTAAATGTTCTTCATTCGAAAATTCTTCCGCCATCGCTTGATCAAATCGTTTACCAGCTGGATCCAATAAAATCACACGTTTTTTTGTTTCAGGATTTGCTTGTTCAATAGCTTTGATATTGTCATAGATAGGTTGGACTTTTAACAACATCCCTGCCCCGCCACCATATGGATAATCATCGACCGTTTGGTGTTTATTATCGGAATAGTCTCTAAAATTAGAAACATTGATCTCTAACAATCCTTTATTGACCGCTTTACCGATGATCGATTCACCCATTGGTCCTTCAAACATTCGTGGGAAGAGTGTTAAGACATCAATTTTCATCATCGATCAATCCTTCTGGAATCTCGACGTAAATGACCCCATTTTCTAAATCAACTGTTTTAACCACTGAGTCAATATAAGGAAGCAAAACATCTTTTTTCTTTGGTCGTTGGACTACCCAAACATCGTTAGCACCTGGTGAAAGAATTTCTTTGATTTTACCTAGTTCATTCCCATTTTCCTCAACGACCTTTGCTCCAATGATCTCATGATAATAAAATTCATTTTCTGGCAACTCAATCGTTTCTTCTTTTGAAACTTTTAAAATACCATCTCGATATTTTTCAACATCATTGATTGAAGGATGCCCTTCAAAACTTAACAAGTCAAAATTTTTATGTTTACGATGACTTTTGACGGTTAATTCAATTGGCGCTTTCTTCTCTTGAAACAAGGTAAGTACAGCACCTTTTTTATATCGTTCTTCTGGAAAATCTGTGGTAGAAATGACGCGCACTTCTCCTTTGATCCCTTGAGTATTTACGATTTTTCCAACATTTAAATATTCAGTCAACTTGTATCCCCTTTTCCTTTTCACACATGTTTCAACCAAACAATGGTTTTTAAATGGCTGAACGTGTTTTTGACGTATCTGCCTTATTTTAGCATGTGTGCATATGCAATTCTACTTTCTTTTCGCTTTTCTATATCATTTTCCAATCATTTATTGGTTCATAGAAACAGCCATTTTCAATGCGGAAAGAGTATCTTTGTGGGTAACAGTATAAACATTTTTAGGCTCTTGCCAGCTTACTTGTGTAGCTTGTTGGGAAGAATCATTCATTTCAACCGTAATTTTTCCGTACTTCTCAGGAGCAGGCAAACTTGCTTTTTCTAAGTAAGCAACGATTTCTTTGGCTAACGGTACAGGATCTTGTCCTTCAATATTACTTGCCCGGACACGAATACTCCAATTTCCTTCTTGCCATTCTAGAATACTAGATCCCGCTGCTCCTTGTTGATAGCCAGTAATATTGTAGCCCAAATCGACTTGTCGGCCGTTTGTATCAACCGTAACTGGTTGCAAGGCATCAATTGCTTCTTGACTAGAAGCAAAGCCATACTGGTAAAGATAAGAAGCCATCGGGGTTTCTTGATTTAACTCTTTGGCATTTAAGACATAGGCTTTGGGTAGGTCATAGTATAAGATTGAAAAGCCCTGTTTGGTTTCGGCAGCAGCGATGTTTAATTTCCCTGTTGTAATCGGTATCTCTTGTGGCATCGGTGTTGTTGGGTATTTTTCTTTCAGTTCTTCAAATGCGGTTTGTGCTTGTTTATTCTGTGTAGATGTTTCTGTTTTTGTAGTCGCCGTTTCCGTTGTATTTCCAGACATCTCAGAGCTTTCACTCTTTTTGGTTGTTGATTGAGTATCTGTTTCTTTGGAACTACTATGACTCGTTGAATGAGTCTCTGGTGTCGCCGTATCAGTTGTTTCAGTAGAATTATTTGTTCCTTGACAGGCACTTAAAAGTAAAAGAGCTGGTATCAATAATGCAACTTTTTTCATAGGTATCTACTCCTTTCTATACTTTAAGGATACGCTTTCTATAATCATTTGCCAAGTAGTCCCCTCAAAAAGAAAAAAGCTGTCTCGTCAAGACGAAACAGCTTTTTTTATTCCTTATGATCGATAATATTTAAACGCACTTTTTTCGGTGCATTTGTTCGTACCCCGTAAACGATCGTACGAATTGCTTTCGCAACACGCCCTTGTTTACCGATGATACGACCAATATCTTCAGGAGCCACAGTTAGGTTATATTCATAGAAGTCTTTTGACTCAGTGACTTCTAACTGGACTTGTTTAGGATAAGTGACTAACGGACGAACGATTGTTAAGACTAATTCGCTTAAATCTTTCATATCCGATCACCTTATTTCTTTGAGAATTTAGCTTCGTGGTGTTTTTGCATAACGCCTTCTCTTGAAAGGATGTTACGTACAGTATCAGAAGGTTGCGCACCTTTAGATAACCAGTTAAGAACTAAATCTTCTTTTAAAACTACTTCTGCAGGGTCTTTCAAAGGATTGTAAGTACCTACAGTTTCGATGAAACGTCCATCACGAGGAGAACGTGAATCAGCTACGACGATACGGTAAAAAGGACTCTTTTTAGAACCCATACGTTTTAAACGGATTTTAACTGCCATTATATATTTCCACCTCCATTGTTTTATTCACAAGTTGTAGTGTAACAGTTTTTTTTTACCCTGTAAAGCTTTTTTTCTTTACAGCTAATAAAAAATTTTTTCAACTCTCTTTTTTATTGAAAAAAAGAATTCCTGTCACTAAAAAGGCAGCAATCATCAAACCTGTTACCACTAAAGAAAAAGAATAGTTACTCGAATCAATCCTTTCCCCTAATGCGTTCGAAACTGTCGTTAAATAAAAAGGAGAATACTCAGCAACTTTTGTAAACATAGATAACAGATAACAGCCAGCCACACAAATCCCTCCACAAGCTAGCACAAAATAGCCAGAAGAAATAAAGGAGGACAACCATAGAAATAAAGTATATAACCACACACCCCATAAATAATAATAAAAACTTCTTGTCCCTAATTGAACAACCAGCTCATTATCCCAATAAATAGCAGTATAAAAGTAAGTAATGAAGGAGCAACCCCAAAAACCAACTGCCCAAAAAAACTGTCCCATGATCCATTTAGTAAAATAAATTTTCCAGCGAACCATTCCTTTGGTTAAAAGATTAATCAATGTTCCTTTTTGATATTCATTCGTCAATGTCGAGCTAAACAATAACAAAAACAATAAAAGAAACATAGGCATGTTTTTATAAAATTGTCCCCAAGAAGTCAGCGCATCTACATTGACTTCCCCGATTTTCATACCAGATGCTGCTAAATTTTCTGACATCGATTGAACGATGTAGGGTGTTAATTTGGCTATCAGTGGATTCATGATCCCAAAAATGATCGTTAATGAAAGCAACAGTAATAATCTACCTGTACGCCAATTTTCCTTCCATTCTTTTTTTGAAAATGCGAGTAATTGCTTCATTTGTCCACCACTTCCATAAAAATTTGTTCTAAGGAAGGTTCTAAACGATGAATCGATTGAATCGGTAATTTGTGATCAACAATTAAAGATAGTGCACGAAGTAAGTCTTCGTTAGTTCTGCCAGGATAAATAAGGGTTTCATTTTTCATGATTGCTCCCGGCAAAAGCGATAAAAATTCTTGAGAATGTTTCACAGTTGGAAATTGGATTTCAAATCCTTCATTTTTAGGATGGGTTTTCAATTCTGCTACCGTGCCTGATAAAACGATTTCTCCTTTATTTAAGAAAGCCACTTCATCACAAATTTGTTCCACGTCTGATAGAATATGTGTGGAAAAAAGGATCGTTGTTTGCTCTTTGACACGTAATAAGATATCCAAAATTTCTTTACGCCCCAATGGATCCAACGCCGAAGTCGGCTCATCACAAATAAACAGTTTTGGTTCGTTCAGTAACCCTTGGGCAATCCCCAAACGTTGCTTCATCCCTCTTGAAAAAGTCCTAATCCTTTTTTTCTCGTGAGCCAATCCGACTAACGCTAATAACTCTTGCGTTTTTTGTTGGATTTTATGTTTAGGCATCTCGGTGATTTCCCCGCATAATTGCAAATACTCTTCGGCGGTAAGGTAGTCATAAAACATCGGAATATCTGGCAAATAGCCGATCCAGCGATTCGTTTTTGTTTGACCATAGTGAACCGTTTCATCATTAACCTTGATTGTTCCAGCATCTTTTTTTAGCAACCCCAAAATCAATTTCATCGTTGTCGTTTTCCCTGCACCATTTTTTCCAATAAACCCAAAGATCGTCTTTTCCTTGACGGTAAGGGAAAGATGGTTCAACACTTTTTTTTCACCAAAAGATTTTGATACATCGATTAGTTCAAGGATCGCCATTATGCCTCCTCCTTACCGAACACGAAATACAAGATTGGACCAACAAATTGAAATCCTATGAGAATTACGATGATCCAGAGTGTTCGACTGCCAAATCGATAATGCGTATGAGTCAAAATATGATAAAGGGCATAAAAAAATAACCCAAGTTGTATGATCACTAACGGGATCAAAAATGGTAAAAACTCGTTAATATGCATTTGTTCCACCTACCAATTTCATCTTTTTATTTGATGCTGCGTTACCCAAAGTCATGCGATGATGTGTACCGATGTTTCAATAAGAAACATTCTTTATCAAAAGTTCATGTACTACACTCTTTTCTAAAAAAATCACACAAACTCCTTCAGACAAGACTTCTATTCACTAATTATAGAAGATCCATGTCAAGTGAAGCAAATATATATATGCAATAACTACTATAAGTAGTCGAAAAAAGTAGTTAAGTTAGTCACTATGTTCCTCAAGTGTTTTTATTTGCTGAGTTTACTTATTTTTTGTAAGATAAATATAGAAAGTTTGAAGGAGGAATTGTTTTATGACTAAAAAAATTGGATTTTTTGTAGGTAGTTTGCGTAAGGATTCGTACAATAGAAAAGTAGCAGAGGCTTTCGCTAACATGCTACCTGAAGGATATGAAGGTGTTTTTATAAAGATCGATGATCTGCCTTTTTATAACGAAGATCTTGAAACTCCAGAGAATGCTCCTGTTGAATGGAGTCGTTTCCGTGATGAGGTCAAGGAATTAGCAGGTGTTGTTTTTGTTTCTCCAGAATACAATCGTTCGGTTCCTGCTGTACTTAAAAATGCACTAGATGTAGGCTCTCGCCCTTACGGTCAAAGCGCATGGGACGGCAAACCTGGGTTAGTTGTCACTGCTTCCCCTGGCGGTATCGGTGGATTTGGCGCGAACCATCACCTACGTCAATCACTTGTATTCTTAAATGTTCCTACCTTACAACAACCTGAAGCTTATATTGGCAATATTGCAAACTTAGTTGATGAAGAAGGTCATATTGTGGAAGGAACACTCAGCTTCTTCCAAACGATTCTAGATGCTTATCTTGATTTTTTAAATAAATTAACTAAGTAAAAATTAGCTTTGATAAGCGATGGGTCGAATCAAATAGATCATATATGAAGGAAACAATCGAAAAAAGGTTGTGACCTGTCTAGCTCTGAAAAACAAGCCGAAGAATCCGAAAATAGCTTCTCCTATTTTTGGAATTCTTCGGCTTGTTTTCAATACATGAATAAGACCACGAAAAAAGCGATAAGCTCCGAGCGGATCAGAAAGGATTTGTTAAAATCGCTCCTCATGCTTTGAAAAATTTTCATTTCTCTTTATGTTCTTTTTTTCCGAGACTTCTCTTCCCTTTTACTAAACCAGTATTATCCACGATTACTTACATAATGCAATTCAATGAACTCTCCAAAATAATTAGTATCAACTAGTTTCAATCGTTCTTCGTATGCGCCTTCTTGAAACAATCGAATACCTTCTCCTAAAAGCACAGGTGCGATTTGGATCCACCATTCATCGATCAAATGATTTTCGATCAAAGGTTTCAACAAATTCCCACCACCAACGACCCAGACTGTTTGGTTAGAATGTTCTTTTATGTTTTTCACGAATGAAACAGGATCTTCATGAACAACTGTTGCATCATTTAATACCAATTCTTTGTTAGTAGAAAATACAAAATTCTTTTTTTCAGGATACAGATGGTCAGTTGCTAACAATTTTTTGGCTTCCTGATAAGTTTTTCTTCCCATAATCGTTTGATCAATTGTTTGATAAAAAGCCTCGTAAGTTGTTTTTTCTCCAGTTGGTGTGTCAAATAGCCATTGTAAACTATCCTCTTTTGTTGCTAAGTAGCCATCTAAACTAATGGCTCCATAAAAGACGATTTTCCCCATCATGTTCACTCTCCTTTTCCCATCTGGCTGACTTCTTGTTTGCGAAAGCAATGATCTAAATGGTCATTGACAATTCCCACAGCTTCTAAAAAAGCATATATGGTTGTGCTTCCGATGAATTTAAAACCGCGTTGTTTTAGATCTTTAGCGATTTGATCAGATAACGGGCTCGTTGTTGGTACCTCATTTTGTTCTTTATACGAGTGATTGATCACTTGATGATCCGAAAATGACCACAAATAATCCGCAAAACTACCAAATTCATGTTGGATTTTTTGGACACCCTGAGCATTGGCTACCGCTGCTTCAATTTTACGACGGTTACGAATGATCCCTTTATTTTCCATCAACTCATTGATTTTTGCTTCTGTATATTCGGCTACTTTACCGATCGAAAAAAAGTCATAAGCTTCATCAAAGGAGGCACTTTTATTCAAAATCGTTTGCCAGCTTAATCCCGCTTGATTGATATCTAACATCAATTTACGAAAAAGTAATTGATCATCATATTCTGGAACACCCCAAACTGTGTCATGATAATGTTTCATACTTGCTGTTTGCTCACCCCAAGGACATCTTCGTTTCATTCTCTTCACCTCTTAGCTTTATTGTACCATTCCTTTGTTTCTCTATCTAAAAAGAGGAACGCTATGGCAGGTAGTTTTTGAATTGGACTTATCTATTATTATGCAAAAAAAGAATCGCAAAGCCAGCAGAAGCTAACTCAACGATTCTTTCGATGGATGAAACGGTAAACAAAATTCTACTATTATAATAGAAGTACGATAGAAGTACGATAGACGCTTTATTTCCGTTTTTTCTTTTTCTTTTTGTTTTTCTTGATCATGCGATTCATCGCCATTTTTCCAAGTTTTCCTTTGACACCTGTGCCAAACATTTGGTCCATTCCAGGAATATTCATATCTCCCTTAGACATTTGTTGCATCATTTTGCGTGATTCTTTAAATTGCTTAATCATGCGGTTAACTTCAACCACACTGTTACCAGAACCTGCGGCAATCCTTCTGCGACGACTTGGATTCAATAAATCAGGGTTTTCTCTTTCTGCAGGTGTCATTGAGTAAACCATTGCTTTTTTACGTTCGACATCTTTAGGATCTACTTTGACATTTTCAATCCCTGGTACTTGGTTCATCCCAGGAATCATTTTGATCAGATCCTCTAACGGTCCCATCCCCATCACTTGATCCAACTGTTCAATGAAATCATTGAAATCAAATGAATTTTCCCGCATTTTTTTCGCTAATTCTTCTGCTTTTTTCTCGTCATAGTCTTGTTGCGCTTTTTCGATCAACGTCAACATATCGCCCATACCAAGAATACGGCTTGCCATACGGTCTGGATGGAAAACTTCAAGATCTGTTAATTTTTCCCCTGACCCGATGAATTTGATTGGTGCGCCAGTCACAGAACGGATCGAAAGTGCTGCACCACCACGTGTATCACCATCTAATTTAGTAATAACTACCCCAGTGATCCCTAGTTGTTGGTTAAAACTATCTGCCACATTGACAGCATCTTGACCGGTCATCGCATCGACAACCAACAAGATTTCATTTGGTTGTGTTAATTCTTTGATTTGTTTCAATTCATCCATCAGGGTTTCATCGATATGCAGACGCCCCGCCGTATCGATCAGAACATAATCATTTTTCTTTTCTTTTGCTAATTCCATCCCTTGACGAACGATCTCAACTGGACTAACATCTGTTCCCATATCAAAAACAGGGACATCTAATTGTTGCCCTAGAACTTTCAATTGATCGATCGCAGCTGGACGATACACGTCACCTGCGATTAGTAAAGGACGTGCATTTTCATTTTTCTTTAAATAGTTGGCTAGTTTACCAGTAAACGTCGTCTTACCTGCCCCTTGCAAACCTGCCATCATGATGACTGTTGGAATTTTTGGTGATTTATTCAATTCAACAGTTTCTGCCCCTAAAGTGATCGTCAATTCTTCATCAACGATCTTAACGATTTGTTGTGCAGGTGTTAAACTTTCTAATACTTCTACACCAATCGCCCGTTCTCGAACACGCTTTGTAAAGTCTTTTACTACTTGTAAGTTTACATCGGCTTCTAGTAATGCAAGGCGGATCTCCCGCATCATTTCTTTGACGTCAGCTTCTGAAACTTTCCCTTTTTTTCTTAACTTGCTCATTGCCTGTTGAAGGCGCTCAGTTAAATTTTCAAATGCCATGATTTCTTCATTCCTTTATTCTTCAATTTCTTGGATCTGTTTCACATAATCAAGGAGAACTTCATCTTTAGGATAAGTTTCCTTTACATAAGTTTTCATTTTTTCTAATAACTGTTCCCGAACAATATAATTAGAGAAAAGATGGAGTTTCTTTTCATAATCTTCTAAAATCTTACTGGTTCGTTTGATATTATCGTATACTGCTTGGCGACTTACTTCATACTCTTCTGCTATTTCTCCTAATGAAAAATCGTCTGCATAATACAACTCCATATAATTCATCTGTTTTTCGGTTAAAAGCGTAGAATAAAATTCAAAAAGTGCGTTCATTCGGTTCGTTTTCTCGATTTCCATTCTGTTCACCTCGCAATTTCAACCATTCTTCATCAGAGAGTACGGTCATCTTTTGTTGGATAAAATAAGCAGTTGCTACACCAGTTCCAGACTTCAAGGTTCCTGAAAAACTCCCATCATAAATAAGAGAGGAACCACAAGAAGGACTTTTCGCTTTTAATATCACTAAATCTATTTCTTGCTCTTTTAATTTTTGATAAGCATGGATTGCCCCTTCTTGGTAGGCTTTTGTGACGTCTTCACCATTTGTAGTGATCACTTTTGCCTGACCATTCCAAACGTCAAATCCATCGCCACCAACGATTTCTGCTGGGGCTCTAGGAGTTGAAAGACCGCCCATTACTTCAGGACAAACCATGATCGCTTTACCTTCAGCGACCAGTTTCTTTAATTCCGGCACAGCTTTTTCTTGTCCATCATACCGACATAAGACACCGCCTAAACAAGCGCTAATTCCGATCAATTGCCACTCACTCCTTTATCCAACAAAGTGCCTTCCTATTATACCATTTATTTAGTTGGTAAAATAGTCCTTCTACTGGATTCTATGCTAAAATAAGAAATGTCTATTCATGACACTTAATTAAAAAAACCAGGCATTAGTTGATAGCTGTTTTTAAATAAACAAAAAGAATGAACGCAAGAAAAGGGAGAAGTTATGAAAAAAGTATTAGTGGTAGATGATGAACCTTCAATCGTCACATTGTTGACATTCAATCTGGAAAAAGAAGGGTATCAAGTAACAAGTGCTTTAGACGGACAAAAAGGACTGGAATTAGCACTGGAAGAACCTTTTGATTTTATGATTTTAGATGTGATGCTGCCTTCTATAGATGGTATGGCAATCACCCAAAAGTTAAGACAAGAAAAAATTGATACTCCAATTTTAATGCTAACAGCCAAAGATGACCAGGTCGATCGGATCATCGGTTTGGAAATTGGTGCTGATGATTATTTAACAAAGCCTTTCAGCCCTAGAGAAGTACTTGCTCGAATGAAAGCTATTTTTCGCCGCATCGAACCACGCCATGTCCAACAAGAAGAAGCAGAACCTGCTTACCTAACGATTGGACAGATCAAAGCAGATTTAACGAATTTCCAAGTAACCGTAGAGGAACGACCGATCGAATTAACGCCAAAAGAATTTGAACTGCTCGTTTATTTTATGAAACGAAAAGATCGTGTAATTGATCGTGATACGCTGCTAAATCGCATCTGGAATTTTGATTTTGCAGGTCAAAGTCGAATCGTTGATGTCCATGTCAGTCACTTAAGAGAAAAAATCGAAAGAGACCCTAAACATCCAAAATATTTAGTGACAGTTCGCGGTTTTGGCTATAAATTTCAGGAACCAAAACGATGAATTGGAAAAAAATTTCTGAGCGTGTCTTCTTTTTCATTCTCTTAGTGGGACTCTTTTTCGGTGGCTGGCAAATGATTTCTCAATATTTCAAACAACAAATCATCGAGCAACAAGAAAGCTATCTTTCAAAAAAAGGGCAATTGCTGATCCAGCAATTGACTATTGATGATTTATCTTCGAAGCATAATCAATCAGTTTTAACAGACTTTGTTCATCAATCAAATGAACGACTAACCTTATTAGCTCCAAATGGTACAATCCTATTCGATACGACCGATCACTCACTACGAGGGCAGCGAAATACTCGTCCAGAAATCAAAGCAGTCCTTGATGGCGGCTCACTAGGTACTTCTTTAAGAATGAGCAGTACGTTAAAGGAAGAACTATTATATGTAGCACTACCGATCAAGAAGAATGGGCAGTTGGAAGCCATTATTCGAATCGCAGAACCAACAAACGGCTTTTTGCCAAGAACAGAAAATTTTCGTCGTTGGGTCTTTTTCTTCTTTTTGGTTTTCTTCGTTGTTTTGTCCAGTATGAGCTATTATTTGGTTTATCAACGTAACCGTCCCTTGAAAACCGTGCTGCCCGTCTTAAAGAAAATGGTCAAAAACCCTGATAAAACCGAGACCATCATGCAAACTTCTGATCAATGGGAAGAACTTTACCAAACGATCAATGCTTTGAGTGAACAAATGAGTAAAGTCTATCGTGCCTATACGACCACTGAAGAACAATTGTATACTCTATTGAATGAATTAATGATTGGTGTCTTTTTGATCGATTCAGAGTCACATCTGCGGCTATTGAATCCAAAAATGCAGGCACATTTAGGGGTACATGATTATCAGCCTAATCAACGGTATACTGAGATCATTCAAGAGCCAAAATTAATCCAATTGATTCACCAAGTTACGCCAAATGAACCATTGATCCATCAAGAAATTACTATTTCAGAGGGACAACAAACATTAGACATCAGCTTACGTTACTTCAATAGTTCTGAAGAGACTGGGCAGATTCTAGGCGTGGCTTATGATCTCACAAAAGTCAGACGATTAGAAAAACTGCAAAAAGACTTCGTAGGAAATGTTTCTCATGAACTTAAAACACCGGTTACTTCATTGATCGGATTTACTGAAACACTGCTGGATGGAGCCAAAGATGACCCAAAAATAGTGAATGAGTTCCTATTGATCATGCAAAAAGATGCGATTCGTTTAGATAAGCTGATCCGAGAAATCATTCAGTTATCAAAAGATGAAGAAACGGCACACGAAACGCAAACCATCCATTTAGCAACTTACTTTGAACAAATCATTCAAAGTTACCAACCAATGATCGAAAAGAAACACTTAACCCTGGAAATGCAACAGAAAGAACAATCATTTACAACTCAAACTGAACTCTTATACCCGATCATCAAAAATCTGATCGAAAATGCAATCCAATATTCTAAAGAATCAGAGAAAATAATCATCCGTTACGAGGTTGACAACCAATTGACATTCTCCGTCCAAGACTTTGGTATTGGGATTGATCGTGAAGATCAAGAAAGGATCTTTGAGCGCTTCTATCGAGTGGATAAAGCACGTAGTCGACACTCAGGTGGTACTGGTCTAGGTCTGGCTATTGTGAAAGATTACGTCAATCTCTTGGGTGGTACGATCAAAGTGGAAAGTCATCCAGGAATGGGGTCGACTTTTACCGTCACCATCCCTCCAGCATGATCACCTTTAAATCTTCAAAAAATGAATGAACAAGTGAAATAGCGGAACAGAAAAAAATGAGAGTGGGACAATAGTTCTTTCTCAAAAAGAAAATAAGTTCGATTTTGATGTTTATTGTCAAAATCGAACTTATTTTTTCTGTTTTGCGCACTTTCCTCTCCATATATTTTCCTAATTTTCTTAAATTTAATGCCATCAGTGCCAAACCAATATCAATCGTTGCTCCTTGTTTCCCACGCAAATGGAAACGATGGAACGCCAAATGAG
Source organism: Enterococcus sp. DIV1208 (assembly GCF_050530455.1). Taxonomy (NCBI): domain Bacteria; kingdom Bacillati; phylum Bacillota; class Bacilli; order Lactobacillales; family Enterococcaceae; genus Enterococcus; species Enterococcus sp. DIV1208. The sequence continues at coordinate 1,840,878 of NZ_CP172887.1, forward strand.
CCTTTAGATGTCCGAACACGGGTTCGACATCAATTTTTCGTTTCCGATAAATCGAACCAGTTTTCTCCTCTAAAAGATTTTTTCTGCATTCTGCTTTGAAATAGCGCCAATTATTATTTACTTGAATTTTTCGCTTTTGTTCACTTTTCGCACGCGTACATTGACGACGAACTGAACAGTTCCGACAATCCTCACATTCATAGATTTTGAAATCTCGAATAAAGCCACCTTTATCTTTTCTGCGACTATAATTTTTGAACGGTACCGGACGATTCGCTGGGCAAATATAGGTGTCTTGTTCTTCAAGATAACGCCAATTCTCCACGTTAAACGGATTATCCTTGTACTTCTTTTTATTTTCTTTGTGATAACTGCCATATGTAATTAAGGGAGTTTTATGTAGAACATCGTTGATATACATGTAATTTTCTTCGCTACCATACCCTGCATCTGCCACAATGTACTCCGGTAACTCCTTATGTCGGTCTAAAAAACTGTCTAAAAATGGATTCAATGTTTTGGTGTCTGTGGGATTTGGAAATAATTCATAGCTCAAAACATACTGATTTTCGGTGGCGATTTGTAAATTATAACCTGGCTTGAGCTGTCCATTTCGCATATAATCGTCTTTCATCCGCATAAAGGTGGCATCAGTATCTGTTTTTGAAAAGCTATTTCGTTCTTGAAATAGTTGAGCATACCGTTCATACTTTTGTTTTCTTGGCAGATAATCCGTTTGTACCTGTCGGAGATATTTTTTATACATTCTTCTTTTTTTCTTTAGTTGACTTTGCTTTTCTTTGCATTTTTCATGTGTTAATTGTACTTGTGTTTCATGGAGTTCAGCTTCTAAATGATGAGCGACTTCTTCTAACTGGTCGCTCGTCAATCCATCGGATTGACTTTCTTCTTTTAAGCAAGGAAGAATTTCCTCTTGATAAAGCGTTTGATAAAAAGCTTCTGATTTTTCATCTAACAACCGTTCATACCGAGTGGTGGCTTTACGCCAAACAAAGCTGAACTTATTGGCGTCTGCTTCAATTTTCGTACCGTCAACGAAGATGGCTTCATTATCTATCACTTGATTGGTTATCAGTTGACGGCGAAACAACACAAAAGCCTCTGCTAGAAGCTGAGCTGTCGTTTCCTGACTTCTGAATCGATTGATCGTGCGGTAACTCACTTGTTCATGATTGGCTAGCCAACGCATACGGTAACTATCGTCTAATAAAAATTCGATCTTTCTGCCAGAAAAAACACGTTGCGTGTAGGCATAAAGAAGAATTTTCAACATCATTTTGGGGTGATAGGCTGGACGTCCCAGCTGTTGTTCAATTTGGTTGAAGAGCGCTTGCGGGATTGCTTCTACTAACGAGTGAACCGCAAAGGCAACATCCGTTTCTGGAATATAATGTTCTACATCTAGTGGTAAAGTTGTTTGGTTGATGGTATAATTTTTAAACATAAGGCACACTCCTTTGATTTTTGTTTAGGCACTTTAATCATACAAGGTTGTGTGCTTTTTGTGTACCTTAAAATCAAAAAAAAAAATGGGGCAATAATCAGATTTTTTTCTGACTATTGTCCCACTCTCATTTTTGTTTTGTCTATCTGTTAATCGTGTTTATTGTCTACTGAAAACAGCACTTTGAGCCAGAACCAAATAGACCGTTTTTTCTTTCCATCCTTCAACTGGCTGTAATTTTCAATCATTCGCGAATACTGCCGGAAAATCGAGTCCGCCGCAAAAAATAGAATCAAAAGCAACAGAATCGAAACGGGTGAAATAGCGGAGATAGAAAATAATTTATGCAGAAAGACGACTGAAAATAAGATACCTGCTGCGCAAAATAAAATGATCCGCCCTCTGAATTGGTTCAATGGGTGACAAATTTTATAGAGTACGAGAAAACCAACCGCTGTCAGTAGCATCGTTGAAGCAGTGGAAACATCTGTCTTGTTCAAATGCAAGATGACACCGCCTACCACTAAAGTCCCCACGACAGTCATATCTGTTAGCCCACCAGGAATGGCTTTTTCTAAGACATTCACAATAAACTTTCCTTCAATTCGATTTTTGTTTTCTTCAAGAGCAAGTAAAAACGATGGCAAACCAATCGTAAACAGACTAATCAAGGTAATTTGAGAAGGCTCCAACGGATAAGTCAGTGCGAACAAGACAGAAAAGACGGAAAGTAAGAAAGAAAAAATATTTTTTACTAAAAACAAACTAGCAGATCGTTCAATATTATTAACAACTCGCCGACCTTCTGCTACGATCTCAGGCATTCTAGAAAAATCAGAATCTAATAAGGCAACTTGCGCAGCTTGGATCGTTGCTTCGTTGCCAGAAGCCATAGCGATACTACAATCAGCTTCTTTCATTGCTAAAATATCATTGACACCATCACCAGTCATCGCGACTGTATTTTTTTGTTTAAGAAGCTGAACGAACTGCATTTTTTGTTCAGGTTTTACCCGTCCAAATACGGTGTATTTTTCCACTGCTGAGAGATAATCTTCCTCAGCAAGTTGAGAAACATCAATATATTGGTCTGCATTAGCAATGCCCGCCTGTAATGCGACAGTTGAAACGGTCTGCGGATTATCCCCTGAAATCACTTTGATTGCTACCCCTTGTTCCTTAAAATAAGCAAATGTGTCAGGGGCTTCTTTTCGAATTGGGTTGGCAATCAAAAGATAAGCAAGCGGAATCACTTCTGCTTCTAAAAGTGCTTCGCTCAATATTCCTTGGTAACTACCGAAAACCAACACACGATAGCCCTGATCAGCATATTGATTAAATTCATTTTTAACTGTTTCGAAACGTTCACGTAAAACCATTTCTGGCGCTCCTAATACATAGACCCCATCCGCAAATGTTACGCTACTGAATTTTTGTACCGACGAAAAAGGCAAGATAGATAAAGGTTCTTGATCTGTAGGCTTATTAAAGTACGTTTTGATTGCTTGCATCGTCGCATTGTCATTTGCCATAGCTTTAGCATAATCTGAAATGAGTTCTTGAATCCTAGTTGCCTGTTGCTCCGCTTGCTCATTTTTAGCAATCACTAGTTTTTGTACAGACATCTGATTTTCAGTAATAGTTCCCGTTTTATCTACACATAGTACATTAACCCTTGCTAAAGTCTCTATGCTTTTCATATCATGTAATAATACTCGTTGCTTAGCTAAACGAGCGGCACTCATTGCTAGAGCGATCGTTGTCAATAAATACAAGCCTTCTGGTATCATCCCGATTAAAGCTGCTTCCATGGCTACCACACTTTCTTTGATCGTGTTGCCATTAAAAAAGTAACTTTGTGAAAACAAGGTTATGCCGATGGGAATAATAATGATCCCGATCCATTTGATTAATTTATTCAGCGAAGCAATCATTTCTGATTGTTCGCCTCCTCCCATTTTTTTTGCTTTTGCTGTTAATTGGGAGATGTAAGAGTCATAGCCAACCTTGTCTAATCGTACATAAGCCTTACCAGAAACGACAAAGCTCCCTGACATCAAATAATCATCTACTTCTTTCACGATCTCATCTGCTTCACCTGTCAAAAGTGCTTCGTTGACTTGTAATTTACCGTCTAAGACATAACCGTCTGCAGGAATCTGTTGACCCGTTTCGAGCAAGATGACATCATCTAAAACTAATTCCTCCATATCGATCTTATTGGCTGCGCCGTTTCTTACGACTGTGACTTTTGCTGCATTCAGTACACTCAAATTATCTAATATCTTTTTTGAGCGAATCTCTTGATAGATAGCAATTCCCGTGTTTGCAAGAATCACTGGCAAAAAAGTCAAATTTTTATAGGAACTAACTAGACATAATAAAACTGCTAAGACGATAAAAATCAAATTAAAATAAGTAAATATATTTTGCAAAACGATTTGTTTGTTCGTTTTAAATGATGGGTCGATCGTTTCATTTGTTGCTTGAGCATGCACTCGTTCTGCAACTTGCTCATCTGTTAGCCCCTCTCGATAATCGGGAGCATATCTTGTAATATTTTTAACTGAAGTTTGATCTTTTTCAACTTCCGTTTGATGACTAAATATTCTCATTTACCGTTTACCTCGATTATTAGTATTATATTTACCTTAATACATTTGTAAAAAAAAAGCCTATGAAATGACTAATAAATATCTTTCATTACTGTCATATTCATTTGCAGGAAATAGCTAAAAAAAAAGCATGCCCGTTAAAGGCACACTTTTAGGGGTAGCAGATTTGAGTACATGATTGCTTATTTTAAGTTTCCTTCAGCATCACGTTCTACTTTCATCGCAGTAATTGGTAAGTAACCGAGTTCTTTCACCGGTCCTTGTTGGATTTCGTCTGTCATCATATAATCTAAAAATTTTTGAACTTCTGGGGAAGGCTCACCTTTTGTATACATATGTTCATAAGACCAAATTTTCCAACTGTTGTCAGCAACATTTTCTTCTTTTGGTTCTACACCATCAATACTTAAAGCCTGTGTTTTATCATCCAAATAAGAAAAAGCAAGGTAGCTGATCGCGCCAGGAGTTTGGCTAACAATTTGTCGAACAGTTCCTGATGAATCCTGTTCTTGTGATTGTACTGGAGTAGCACCATCTAATCCCCACTTTTCAAAAGTAGCTCGTGTACCACTACCATTTGCCCGATTGATGACATTGATTTTTTCATCTTTCCCACCTAGTTCTTGCCAATTGGTAATTTTCCCAGTGAATATATCAATTAATTCCTGTTTTGTAATATTTTTGACGTTCGTGTCTTTATTGACAATTGGCGCCATACCTACCACCGCAACTTTATGATCCTTTATTTTACTTGCATCTACGCCTTCTTTTTCCTCAGCAAAGACATCTGAGTTTCCGATCGTCACTGCCCCAGACTCGACCTGACTTAACCCAGTACCACTTCCGCCACCTTGGACAGAGATTTGATAGTTGGGATTTTTTTGGACAAAACTTTCTTGTGCCGCATCGACTAGAGGTTGGAGCGCAGTAGATCCGACAGCCACGATTTTGACTTGATCGCCAGAAGTTGCAGAATTATTTTGTGCTGCGGAGCCATCCGTGCTACCAGAACCGGAACCACAGCCAGCTAACATAAGACCTAAAACACCTAAAGAAAATAATACTTTTTTCATTGATATACCCCTTTCTTATTTACAAGTAAATTGTAGCAATCTACTGTAAATCCTGCATATTGAAGGTGTAAATATCAAGTTAATTTATGTAAAGTTATCGTAAATCGAAGCCAAATAAAAAGGCTTCGTACTTTTTGATGTTGGTGAAATTCACCGACAAATTTTTTATGATGTAAAAACAGAGAGAAGAGCCCCCCTGAAATCCTTTAAACCATTATCCGTCACGTAAAACTATTTTAACCAAAAAAAACACAGAAAGAAGTTTTCTTCTTTCTGGCCAAATGATTCTAGACTTTCTCTTTACCAACGTCATTTGACAAAAAGCCCAAAAATAAAGGTTAATTTATATCAAAACTAACCTTTAATCCTTTTCTTTCTTCTCTATCTACGATATACTATAATTAAATAAAGGAGCTATGCGCTAACATAGCCCTTAATGTGTAGTCCGTTCAAAGCGGATGGCATTTTTTAACAAGTTTAGAGCCTGTCTACTCTGCCAAAAGTTGAGACGGCTCTATTTTTTTTGTTCTTTTTTGAACTTTAACCAAGCTAAAATCGAATCGCTAGCTTTCGCTACGGCAGTAATTACTACTGCTGCTGCTCCGATAATAGCAATGATTTGATCCAATGAGAACAAATCAGGCATTTCCTTTCTAAAGAGTACGTCCGATAAGCTAATAAGCCCATAGGCACCACGCTCCTTCAATTGGATTTGCCAAACCGCCACAAACTTTCTACAATAATATTATATCATAGAATGAAGATCTTTAGCTTGCTTAAAAAAGGTTGATTATTACATGAAAAGAAATATTTCATTTGCAGAATATTAGTGCATTCAGTTATTTATTCTTTTATATTTGATTTTCTTCAGGCAACCTTGCTTCTTCCATCCTTTCAGGTATTTTTGTACAGTGTTTTCAAAATGTCGAATCCTGCCAACGCCTGTTTTGGGATCAAAAATCTTTGACAAAGAGCAAAAAAAACACTGTTCGCTACTATCATTTGCTCACAATGTTTCCTCTTTATTGAACCAATTTATTAACTTCGCCGGACAGTTTTTCTTCTATTCTTAATTTTGCTATAGAATAAAAAATGACTGCTAATAAAAACGAAAGAATCGCTAGATAAAAACTTGGTTTAATGGTCAAAAAGTACATCGAAGTTTCCCCTGTATCTTTCAATCCACTTTCACTTAAGCCATTCGGTCCAACAATGATTCGTGGCAGAATAGAAAAAAAGGAAGTAAAAACCAACATACAAGAAAAATGAATCAAATGCCAATTATAACTATTCATAAATTTATTTGTCAAAATCAAGCTCATACTCACTAAAAAATAGAATAGTGTTAAAATTGGAAAATTTTTCGATACTACAATCCCAGTACCATGAATTAGCCCCAAAATTTCTGCTCCCTGAACAACGGCATTCACCCAAGTAAACGGCAACAGCAGAATTGGAAAAAACCAAAAAAATAAATACAATTGTTCAAGTTTTATTTTCTTTTTCATCACTTTACTCCTATGCGATTTTTTCTTTCACCTACTATAAGCGTTTTCTCTAAAAAAATTAGGGGGAAAATCTTTTTTTTTAGAGATAAGGCTATGAGAGTTTATTCATTTAATCTACAAATTTCAAAAAAGTGTTTGATTATTAGCTGGTTGATTTTAGAATGAAAGTAGGAGAAATCGGATTCACCTGATTGGGGGAACACACCATGAAAAATCATGAAAAAAAATTAATTTTGCTCTTACTTTTCATTCCGTATGTGTACTTCTCTTTACTACTAGATTATCGGTATCATTCTGTTTTTGGCTTGATTTTTTTGATTTTTCTGTCTTTTTACGCTGGCTTTAGCTTCCAGAAAAAGCAACAGTTACTCTTTCTCTTCTTTATTAATATTAGTTCAACATTCATTTCTTATTTGATTTGTCACTATTACTCTGATTGGCATTTCTTTTACCAGCCATTCAAACCAACCCAACTGATTTTACTGCTTTCGGTTTTGTATTTGATCCCTCAAATTCTTGGGGCTTTTTGGGCAAGAATTTTCACTCGTTAAATCAGTGAATCGAAAAAATATGACTAGCAAAGGATCGGTAACCACCCAATTTTTATAGAAAATCAGCTATGATTTCTCATTGATCCTTGTAAAAAAGTCTGAAAAATCATAGCACCGAAAGAAGCAAAAAATAAAAATTTACGCTATTCATTAAAGTTCATGCAGATAGATTTTTTTTATAATAATTTTATCAAATAATTGTGATTGACTGTCTTGTTCACCAATAATCTCGGCAATTACTGTACGACTGTTTGGTTTTCTACGTAACTGATAATTGATCTTTCCAGTTGCGGTCAATTCGTTTAACATATCGACCACTCCTCCAAAGCCCGTCTTTTTCGTAATGAAACCTAGTGTAACCATTCGTTCATCTAAGTTTTTAGCAGAAATCGTTACACCAGTAATCAAATAACGTTTCAGTGTTTGTACCAGCTCATCTAGACCATCAGAAGTCGAAACGACAGCAGCTGTTTGGTCAGCGTAGTTTCCAAGTAGTTCATTACTTTCTATAGGTGCCTGTACTTCTTCATTTGCCTTCTGACGTAAATCTGCTAATTCTTGTAACAGTGTTTCATATTGCTCTTGTGTCAACATCACTCCTGCAACTTTTTCACGATTAAATATATATACACCGGTTTCAGCTTTTCTTGCCTGATCAAATACATCCATCGGTGATCGTTTTACTTCAGTGATTGAAGATGTAGGAACTTCTAATTTCTTTAAATCCAAAAGACATCCTCCTTTACTCATCTTCTTTATTATAACACACCCTTTTCATATGATAAAAATCAATTTTTCGTATCAATCCAATAATCAATATCTGATAGTAGACGATCTACCCCAAAAGAAGGTTGGTAGAAATAAGTCTTTTGATGTTTACTATTATTTAATGGAAAAAAATGGTCCGTAATAATCAATTGTGCATAACTTGGAGGGATTGATCGAGTACAAACATGTATGGAGGTCCGTTTTCGATGTCGCAAGGTCTTATCCAGAACAGAAGCTAGGCGGCGCGCTTCCTCGTGATCGTAACGAAAAAAAAAGACGATTTTTACTTCTGGTGGATAGATTTCCAGGTATCCTCTTTCTTGCAAAACTTTAAGTAAAAGTAGGCCCCATTCATACGATGGATATGTAAGTGCTTGTTGTAAAGCCATCCGGTATTGATAAAGTTTTTCATTAACATTCGGCACCAAACGCAAGCTTTCCTGATACTCATGAAATTCCTCTTTGACTACTCTTTCGTGTAGTCCAATTGAGTAACGGAGCCACTCTTGATAGATAACTCGCGTAATCGTTGTTTTATTCGTACTTTCAAATTCACTAGCCAACCAAAACAACGAATCCAATTTCTCTGTTAAGGTCATTAATTTTCGGTAGATTTTCGTTTCTTCAATTTTTTTCCAGTATTTTTCGATAATGATGTTGCAACTTAAACGAACGATACAGCGGTAATTTTTTTCGCGGACAGATAACCGTTGTTCGTGTCGGAATAACAACTCTGGAAAAAGTTCAAAAAAAAGCGTGCGATGTTCGTCTAATATTTTGATTTCGGCATTTTGGGCACGTGTCTCCAACAAATGGATAAATAATTCGGAAAAAGACTGTTCTGTATCCCCAATAAAAAAGAGGGGAAAATCTTTAAGAAAACAGAAAAAAAGATAGCGTATCTTTCTTTCAGAACCATAAAGTTGTTGTTTTCGATAAGAAAAAGACAAATGATATTCCCCCAGCCATTTTCTTAGACGCTCTTGTGAGGAGCGATCATACTCTTGTTGATACTCCGTGTTCAAAATCAAATCCTTCAATAAGAAAAAGGATGAGGAGTGGATCAGAAAATCAAACAATAAATAGGGCTCACTGTAGCCTTTATTATAAATCAGCTTTACGCTTTTTTTATGTTGAATCAGTTGGATCGGAAAATCTCCTTCTTCTAATCTTTTTAAATATCGATCGATCGTTTTCACATCAACTAATAGTTTTTCTGCTAGATCCGTTTTTTTCCACGATAAATCTTTCATTTGATGGATCAATATAAATAGATTTTGTACATTTTTTGACAATAATCTTTGCCACTTCATTGGCGTTCCCTCACTTATTTTTTACTGTGTGTTTCAGGAGCACGATCAACTATAGATTAATACATCTCCCTATATATAAATTACGAAAAAAAACATTTTTTCTTCTTTAATTCAAACGAAATTCATTAAATTCTAATTTAACAGATCGAAAAAGTTAACTACTGCTATTTTTTTCTTACCGTCACACATTGAACTGTGCAAAATTTCGTACAATGGGAACAACTATGGTTACTGATTATTTCTTGAATCCCTCTCTCAACTTTTCTCCTGCCATTTTTTCTTTTCATTTTGTCTACATAAATAAAAAAGACAATCTTTAACGACCTTTGCTAAAATTGATTCGCTGAAAAATAGCTGCTTGCCAGTTTTCATTTGAATAAATTTGCTTGTGTTTGTCCTTAAAGATTGTCTTTTTTCTATTTTTACACTCACTCGTTAATCAAGTAACGTTAACAACTTATTTTAAAGTTAAGGCGTTGAGCGCAACGACCACTGTACTTAGTGACATCAAGACTGCTCCCACTGCTGGGCTTAAAATAAGTCCGATTGGTGCTAAGATTCCTGCTGCTAAAGGAATAGCAATAATATTATAACCAGCGCCCCACCAAAGATTTTGGATCATTTTTCTTCTTGTTTCTTTTGCTAATTCTAAGAAATGCAAGATATCTTTGGGGTCACTGTTCGTTAAGACAACATCTGCAGAATCAATCGCAATATCAGTTCCTGCTCCGATTGCCATACCTATCGTTGCCCGTGCTAAGCTTGGCGCATCATTGATGCCGTCACCAACCATGATCACTTTTTTTCCTTGATCAAGATATCTTTGAACGATCGCCTCTTTGTCATCTGGCAGTAGACCGCCGTAATATTCATTGATTCCAAGATATTCGGCTACTGCTTGGGCTGCTTTGGGGTTATCCCCAGTCAACATGACTGGGATAATATTTTTTTCTTTGATCGCTTGGATAAACTCTTTTGCTTCTGGTTTAATGACATCTCCTAGAGCAATCACAGCCACTAATTTATCTGAAACTACTAAAAAGCTGACAGTGTTTCCTTGAGCTTCATAGTTTTTTAATCGTTCAGGGTCGATTTTTAGTCCTAAACGTTTTGCTTCTTTTTCATTAATAATTTTAACATCTTTGTCTTCCACAGTTGCTTCTAAACCAACACCTGCTAAATTTTTTTGTTCCTGTGCTTGATAAGGAGTAATCTTTTTTTCTTTTAAATAATTCATTATCCCAATCGCTAAAGGATGATTTGCATGTGCTTCTAAAGCACCAATATATTTCAAGATTTCTTCTTCTTGATAAGCTTCATCTAAAATCTCAATACCAGTTACAGTAAATTTCCCTTGGGTCAACGTGCCTGTTTTATCTAACATGATCACATCTAGATCATTGGCTTGTTCCATCGCATTCCGATTTTTCAAAAGCAACCCATTTTTAGCTGCGATCGAAGTCGAACGAGCAACGACTAATGGAATCGCAAGTCCCAGTGCATGCGGACAAGCAATGATGAACACGGTGACCATTCGTTCTAGTGCATCTGGTAAATTTGCTAGGAAGAGCCAAGCAATAAAGGCGATGATCCCAACTACTAAAGCCACATAAAATAACCATTTTGCTACTTTATCTGATAGAAACTCTAATTTAGATTTTTCTCCTTGGGCTTTTCGTACCATCTCCATTACTTTTGCAAGGTAACCATTTTCGCCAGTACCTGTTACAGTAATTTCAATTGTTCCGTCGCCATTAATTGATCCACCAATGACCGAATCGCCCACTTGCTTTTTAACCCCTTTGGATTCACCCGTAACAGCAGATTCATCAACAATGGTATGTCCTTTGTCGATCGTCCCATCCGTTGGCATCTTGTCTCCAGCACGAACAATTAGACGATCACCTTCATGGACTTCTTTTAAAGAGACGGTTTCTTCAGTTCCGTCTTTTTTCAATCGTTTTACCGATTCAGGTAATAATTCTGCTAATTTTTGTAAAGCATCGCTGGCATTAGAGACTGCATTCATTTCGATCCAATGTCCCAATAACATGATTACGATTAACGTTGCTAATTCCCAGAAAAAATCCATGACATGTGTATGGGGGTTGATGAGGTTGGCTATAAAAGAATACACACTATAAACATATGCGACGGTAATCCCCATAGCAATCAGTGTCATCATTGCTGGACTTTTTTGTTTCAATTCCATTTTGGCTCCGCTTAAGAATGGTTGTCCGCCATAAATAAATAAAATCGTTGCCAGAACCAACACCACCCAATTAGAGCCAGGAAACGTCACTTGAAAAGGAAAGGACATCCCCATCATCGGTGAAAAAAGAATAATCGGAATCGCTAAAATCAGAGAAAGCCAAAATTTTTGCTTAAAGTTCCCCATGTGCATAGAATGATCCATTCCACTCATATTTTCATGACCCATGTGGCTATGATTCATTCCACTCATATCTTCATGATCCATATGGCTATGATCCATTCCGCTCATGTGTCCATGGTCCATCTGTTGGTGTCGTTCCATGTGTCCATGCGTATGGTGTTGATCCATATTTTCCATTTTTCCATGTTCCTGTAAATTATTCTTGGTATTCGTTTGTTCTACAGTTATTTTTTCCTCAGGATTCTTTCCAATAGCGCCCTTTTTATTTGTTTCATTCTCAGGATCTATTCCATTATTCATCTTTTTCCTTCCTTTCCTCTGAAACGATTTATTTGATCGTTTTTCGATTTAAGCTTAAAGAATTCAATAATACACTGATTGAACTAAAGGCCATTGCGCCACCAGCAATGATTGGGTTTAAAAAACCAAAGGCAGCAAAAGGAATCCCGATCGTATTATAAATGAATGCCCAAAACAAATTTTGTTTGATTTTTTTTAATGTGGCAGCTGATAAAGAAATCATTTGATTGATAGAAGTTAAATGACTATTCATTAATGTCACATCGGCTGTTTCCATCGCAATATCGGTTCCACTTCCCATTGCAATCCCAACATCTGCTAAAGCTAGCGCTGGGGCATCATTGATTCCATCACCGACCATGCTAACTTTCTTTCCAGCTTTCTGTAGTTTTTCTACATAGTTGGCTTTTTCTTCAGGTAAAACTTCTGCAAAGATATGGTCGGAATCAATTCCTACTTGTTTGCCGATTGCTTGAGCGGCTCGTTGATTATCTCCCGTAACCATAAACACATCGACACCTTTTTGTTGTAGTTGCTCGATTGCTTGTTTTGCATCTTCTTTGATTTGATCAGCAACGGCAATCATTCCAAGAACCTGTTCTTCGTTGGCTAAAAACATCACTGTTTTCCCTGCCTGTTCTAATTCTAACGCCTGTTCTTGAAATTCATCAAATGAAAGGTTCATTTCAGCTAGTCTCTTTCTTGTCCCAGCAAAATAATGAACACCGTTGATCGTTCCACTGATTCCTGCACCAGGATGAGCAACAAAATCAGTGATTGGCTGAGTTTTTGCACCGACTTTTGCACCATAAGCAACAATAGCTTTTCCTAAAGGATGTTCAGAAGCATGTTCAAGGGAATAGAAAAGGGAAATGATCTCTTTGGGACCGATGACATCTGTTACTTCTGGTCGGCCTTGTGTAATCGTTCCAGTTTTATCCAAAATAATACTATTTAGATGAGCGGCTCCTTCTAACGCTTCGCCACCTTTGATCAATATCCCATTATGAGCACCGACTCCTGTTCCTACCATGATGGCAGTTGGTGTTGCTAAACCAAGCGCACATGGGCAAGCAATGACTAAAACGGACACACTATGAAGCAATGCTAACTGCCAATCCTTCGTGAGCCATCCTGTAACTAATAGTGTCACCAATGCTAAAAACAAAACGATCGGTACGAAAATCCCTGAAATCTTGTCAGCAATTTGTTGGATCGGTGCTTTACTTCCTTGAGCATCTTCCACCATTTGGATGATTTGTGCCAACACCGTATCTTTTCCTATCTGAGAAACTTGTATTTGGATCAATCCATTGGTATTGATCGTTCCACCAAAAACCATATCTTTTTCTTTTTTCTCAACAGGTACACTTTCTCCTGTCAACATGCTTTCATCCAATGCACTAGTGCCAGCAATGATCCGTCCATCTGTAGGTACTTGTTCACCAGGACGAATCACTAAGATGTCATCGATCATGACCTCATCAATTGCAATCGTCTCTTCTTTGCCATCTCTTAAAACTTGTGCTGTTTTTGTCTGAAGGGACATCAACTGTTTGATGGCATCGCCTGTTTTACTTTTTGCTGTATGTTCTAAATACTTTCCAAGTAAAATCAAGGTAATGATCATACTGCTACTTTCAAAATAAAGATCATGGGAATGGCTAGGGAAAAAACCATTATAAATGCTTAATGCGAAGGCTGCAGATGTTCCAATCGCAACTAAGACATCCATATTCGGCGCTTTAGTTTTTAATGCATGATAGGCTCCTTTATAAAAGCGCCAACCTACATAAAATTGCACAGGCAAAGCAAAGAGCAACTGCACAAGAGGCAGATGGAAGAACGACACAATTGGTCCATGACTTCCAAGCATCATGGCAATCATTGCTAACATCAAGGGTAGAGTCAAGATCGCACTAAAGATAAGATCAAACTTCATTTTTCTTAAATAGGTTTGTTTCTCCTCAGCAATTTTTTGTTTATGCGCTTCGTCATATAAAATTGCCCCATAGCCGATATTTTCGACACTTTTGATCAATCTTTCTGTAGTAGTGTCGGTATATTTCACACTTGCCTTTTCAGTGGCTAAATTGACAGTAGCAGACATGACACCAGGTTGTTCATTTAGTTCTTTTTCGATTCGAGCAGAACAATTCGCACATGTCATTCCAGTAATGACAAATGTTTCCATTTTGGTATTCGTTGCCATCAAATCACCTCTGCTTGATAGCCTAATTCATTGATTGCTTGACAAATCTCTGTCGCTTGAACATTTGCTTCATCAAATTTCACAACGGCTTTTTCTTTTTTCAGCTGAACTTTTACTTTTTTGACACCACTGATTCTTCCGACCGCTTCTTCAATCCGAGCCACACAATGGTTGCAACTCATCCCTTTAACTGAAAATTCTTGTTTCATTCTTGTTTCCTCCTTATTACTGTTTCTTACATTCACATTGGCCAGGTATACAATTACATTCAATCGTTTCGACTGGCTCTTTTTTATTGAGTTGTTTCATGATCTGCTGAATATCTTCTTGGGTCAATGTCGCTTCTTCAACCAAATCAGCAATTGTCGCACCGACTCTTTTTGCACAAATATGTGAAAAGAGATTTTCAGTAGCACTTCGAACGGTTTCCATCTCGGAAACAGCTGGATGATAAATAAATTTCTTTCCCTCTTGTTCAGTCCAAAGCGCTTCTTTTTTCACCAAACGCCCTAGAAGGGTTTTAACAGTTGCTACTTTCCAATCCATCGAATCAGCTAATATCTGAGTGATTTGTTGGGCATTTGCTTGACCTAAAGTCCAGATAACTCGCATGACTTCCCATTCAGAATCACTGATTTTAATTAATACTCTCTTTTCTTCCATTGGTTTTTCACCTCCATCGATTACATTTGTAAACTTAAATTCGATAATAGATTACAACTGTAATCGAAAATTGTCAAACAATGGGCTTATTTTTTTTCAACTGGTCAATATACTTTTGTCGATCACGTTTATTATCTAAAATGAGTAATTTATTTTTCACTTGCAATGTATCGATCAGTTGGAAGATTCGAGATTCATTCTTTCGCTTAAAACGCCAAACAAAACACAAAAAATCCAAGTATTCTTTATCCAACTTTTCAGTAAACTCATTAGGCATGTCAGGTCTGGTCGCACGATCTCGCTTTCTTTTTAAAGTTCGTTTGATGACACGAGTCATTGCAAGATACGTTGGCACTCGTAATAAGATGATTTGATCTGCTTCTTGCAACCTCTTTGCAGCAGTAGCAAGATAGTTTCCTTCGATGATCCAGTTCTCATGTTTAGCCATAAAGTTTTCTTGCTCTAGTTGAAACCAAACTTGTGCCTTTTCACTATAATCTGTACCATGCCATAAAAAATCTAAGGGTAAAAGAGGAATCTTTGCCGTTTCTTGAATAGTTCTTGCCAGTGTCGATTTTCCAGAGCCACTTTGTCCTAAAATTACTATCTTCATCTTATTCCTCCTCCACTCAAAACTTTTTCTTTTTTTATTTATGATAACATGAGGCACAAAAAAAGAGAGAAACGATCGTTTCTCTCTCAGCTCATTATGTTTTAATCAATGTTTCTTTTACATTTTTATTTTTATCACGACGGGCAATCGCTGGTAAGATCATTCCCAACATGATCAAAATAATTGGTGTAACGACATTTGAGATCAACTGGAACCACCAAGCTTTAGGATCAGCCGCATACTCGACTTTGGGAACCATTCCCAGAATACAAGCAAAAGCGGTAAAGGCAAAACACCAAGCACCGAAAATAAAACCAACCTTTGGATTCTTCACGAATTTATACTCAGAAGTAAATTTCTTGTAAGCTTTATTCAACATCATATACGCTAAGAATACCCATAAATAACGCATAGGCATTACTACTGAATTTAGATTAGTCAACCATTTCACTAATTCGTTCATGTCTTTGATTCCAAAAATGGGTAGTAAAATGATGATGCTAACTAAAATCCCAGTCAATAAATAGCCATTGACGAGTGTTCCTTTATTGCTTCGTTTACGTAACCATGAAGGAACAAATTCTGGATCTGCATCTGCTAATAAAATTTTCAGTGGTGCATCGATTGAGAAGGCTAATGCGGAAATTTGACCAACCATATTTGTCAAAGCATAGATGATCATCAACGAATTACCAATGCCATAATAGTTGCCTAGGATTTGGAAAGCACTGTAAGCACCATTTGCCATTAAGTCTTTCGGAATATTGTCACTCGCAAATAACATTCCCATCGCTACAGAACCTAAAACCGCACAAACACCAACCATTGCAGCCAAGAAAATCATTCCTTTTGGAAATTCTTTGGCTGGATTTCTTGTGGAATTAACATAAGGAGAGATTTTTTCTGCCCCACCTACTGCAAATACAAGCATCGAAACGGTCGTAAAATAGCTAAAGTCAAATGTCGGGATGTATGTTTTGACCTGATTCATTCCTGTAGTAGCAAATTCCATATCAGTAGTAATAAATGGAGCTGTTACTGCCATCAAAATAAATAAAAGTGACATGACAAACATCGCAGTTCCTGCTAATCCACCAATGACCTTCAATGTGGATAATCCTTTTGTAGAAAGATACAAGAAGGCTAAGAAAATTACTAAGGAAATCACTGCTACCATTTGAACAGTCATTGTGTTAACAATATTTCCATTTCCTTGAACTGCCCATCCAGCAGCAATCAAAATTGCCTGAGGTTTTTGTGCAAGATAAGGAATGTGGACGACCCAATAAGTCCATGCAGCATAGTATGCCAACCGTTTATTTGATGTCGTATTTTCGACCCAAGAGCTGACGCCACCTTTACTGTCTTTAAATGCGGAACCAAGTTGCCCTACGATCAAGGCATAAGGGATAAAATAAATAGCAAGAATCAATAGCCAAGAAGTAACAACTGAAATTCCTTGTTGCGCATAGTTGTTTACTACATTCCCCATGCCCCAAACCATGTTGAAAGCAATGAGTGCTACGGTAAACCAACGTAGTTGTTTATCGTTCATCTGTTTTCTCCTTTTAAATTTTTTTAAATAAAATATTTATCTATTTACAATCATAAACAAATTCTTATCTATTTACAATAGTTCGTTATTTTATGTGTGTATATTTTTAATTTTCCCACACTATTCTTCCATCTTTTTATCATTTTACACAAGATAACACCTTGTATAAATTAGTTAATCCCTTTCAAACTGAACGATGTAAAAGAATTTTCTAAAAATTAGATCAAATAGTTATTTTAATATGCTTACTTTCTAATCAAAAAACAACAATGGGTAGTACAATTCAAAAATCGTTGCTTTTAAATAAAAAAAAGAAATTCCCCTTTCATCCGAACAGTCATCAAGCTGACGAATAAAGGAAAATTTCTTTTCTATTGATCAATAACAAACAAAATACACCTATAGAACTTCATTTTAAACACGCATATAAATAGTTTGGTTAAAGATTTTCACTTATTTTCTGATAATCCTACTCCGTAGGCAAGAAAAGTTCACTTTAACGATGCTTGTGTTTAGATCAACAGTCGATCGTTAGAGTTTTAAACATCTCATAGCGTTTAAGACTGCTAGTACAGTGACACCTACATCAGCAAATACGGCATCTCCCATTGTGGCGATCCCGAATGCGCCTAAAATTAAGACAACACTTTTGATCCCGATTGCAAAGATAATATTTTGTTTAACGATTTTCAACGTTTTTCTTGATAAGCGAATAGCATCTGCGATTTTTCCAGGTTCATCATTCATGATCACTACATCAGCCGCTTCGATTGCTGCATCACTTCCAAGACCTCCCATCGCTATTCCGACATCAGCTCTAGCTAGCACAGGTGCATCATTGATTCCGTCACCAACAAACGCAGTCTTTTGCGATGCGTTCGTGAGGATTTGCTCTAATTTAGCCACTTTGTCTTGCGGTAAGAGCTCGCTATAGACCGTGTCGATTCCTAATTCATTTCCAATATGTGTCGCAATTGCTTGTGCGTCCCCGGTAAGCATCACAGTTTGTTTAACTCCAAGTTTTTTTAGTTTTTGTAAAGCTGCTTTTGCATCTTCTTTGATGGAATCTGCAATCACTATGCTTCCAACATACTGTTGATCAATTGCCACATATACTAAGGTACCAACTGCTTGATTGACTGGAAAGGCTATATTGTATCGAGTGAAAAGTTTATGATTTCCTACTAAGACTACTTTCCCATCCACAACTGCCTTGATTCCTTCGCCTAAAACTTCTTCCATTTGATCCGTGGGTAATAATGCTCCTTCATAATCAGCTAAAATCGCTTGTGCAATCGGATGTGTCGAATATTGTTCTACACTTGCAACATATTGCATGAATAAAGGTTCAACCATAGTAGTTTCAATTGATTGAACAGAAAAATCACCTTTTGTCAGAGTTCCTGTTTTGTCAAAAACCATGGTGTCTGTATGAGCTAATAATTCAAGGTAATTACTACCCTTCACTAATACACCCATTTTACTAGCTCCACCAATCCCTCCAAAAAAGCTTAAAGGTACCGAAATTACTAAAGCACAAGGACACGAAATCACTAAGAACGTCAAAGCTCGGTAAATCCATTCATCAAATCCTGTATTTGGTAACACAAGTGGTGGTAAAATGGCTAATAAAACAGCTAATACTACTACCACTGGCGTGTAGTAACGAGCAAATTTAGTGATGAAATTTTCTGCTGGTGCCTTTTTACTACTTGCATTTTCTACTAATTCGAGCAATTTACTAATGGTTGAGTTTTGATAATTTTTTTCTACTTCAACAACTAATGGTTGATTGATATTGATAAAACCACTTAATACTGACTCTCCTTCAAAAACTTCTTTTGGAACCGATTCTCCCGTTAATGCAGAAGTGTCAACTAATGACTGCCCACTGATGACTTTCCCATCTAATGGTACTCGTTCTCCTGGTTTGACAAAAACATGCTCCCCAATCATTACTCTTTCTGGCTGGGTTGTCACCAATCCAGCTTCTGTTTCAACATGAGCCACTTCTGGTCGAATCTCCATCAATGCACGTATCGATTTTCTTGATTGGTTGACTGCAAAGCCTTGGAAATATTCTCCTACTTGATAAAACAACATGACCGCTACTGCCTCTGGATATTCACCAATCAACATCGCACCGATCGTTGCGATTGCCATCAAAAAATTTTCATCAAACAATTGACCTCTCGTAATGTTTAATGCAGCTTGTTTAATAACATCAAAACCAATAAATAAATAGACAAGTAAAAATCCAATAAAACGAATCGGTTCAGCTGGATCCCAAATAAACAAGCCTAATAAGCCAATAGCTGATAGGACAATACGAATCAGATCCTTTTTTTCTTCATTTAATGTCGAAGTCACTTCTTCCATCTCTTTTACCTCAACTTCTGGTTCTAATTCCTTGATCACTTTTCTAGTTTCAGTTTCGATTTCACCTATCTTATCCTGATCTGCGTCAATCGTTAATTTACCTACAGCAAAGTTAACATTTGCTTGCTTTACCCCATTGATTTCGTTGATTCTTTTTTCGATTTTCATTGCACAGTTTGCGCAATCCAATCCTTCTAATCGATAGCTTTTCATGCTCTGACCTCCTCACTTTAAACATGAGCATTTATTCATATATAATTATATATGAGCGGTCACTCATTTGTCAAACTAATACTTCTTCTATTTTTTATCAATCAAAAAAGCATTACCTTTACAATAAAAAAAGCGACTCATAAAGTGAAAACCATATCATTCATTGTAAGAGTACAGGAGTGTCACAAATAAAAAAGAACTGAACAATGGAATCTACACTTGTCATTCCCTGAACTAATCCATACCTAATAGCTATCTTATCAGCAATAAAAAAAATAAGCATTTCTCCTATTTGATTAAAACTCCCCCACTAGCCAAACGAGTGAGGGAGTTTTTTTATTGTTGTCGTATCTCTTCATCCTAAGCGATATCTATTTTACTGGGATTATTCCACTTCTATAGTCGCTAGTAGTTGTTGGAAACTATTCGTAGTACTTGTTCCTGGTCGATTACCTACTAATTTAACTGAAATGATATCGCCAGCAACCACGCCTTTACTGTAAGTCACCCGAACAGTCTCATTCATTTTTTTGACTGATGAATAGTAAGCTTTTCCTTTATAAGTTTCCGCGATATATGCATCATTTTTATAAAGTACGATTCGATTGTCTTGCTCAAATATTTCTCGATCAATATCCATCACTACTTTATTTCCAACTACTTGAATATCTTTCACGATCTGATCATATTCAGTCGCTGCTGATTCCAATTTTTTCTCTACTACATAGGTTTCTAACAATACTTTACCTGCAGAGCTTTGACCAGGTGATCCAGGCGCTAAATAAACTTCAATTTTTTCACCTTTGTTGCCTTCAAACCCACGACGTATCTTTACTAGTTCGTCTGTTATCTCTTTGTAAGAGTAGTAAGCTTTACCATTATACGTTTCAAAATAATAGTTACCATCCAAATAAACCATCAGGCGTTGTTTGCTATTAAATTGTTCTGGCGTTAAGTTTAAGTAGATATATGGTTGGTGACTTTCTACTCCAACAGATAACAAAGTATTTTGGGATGTGTCATCTTCAGATTGGATATCGATATTTTTAAAAGTTGCCCAACCATTTCCCGTAGAAGAAAAACGGATAATATATGTATTGTCTTTTTCTGGTGTCGTAAAAGTAAACGAATGTCTTTCCCATTGTTCATTATTATGTGCCGATTCTTGTAAAGAAACAAATTCTTCTCCGTGATTCAATGTACCAAACTCGACTTTACTCGGAAAATTTTTGCTTCCCGCAGCGTCATAAGAAAATGTGTAGGTCGTATTGGGTTGTAATTTCACATATTGATGGATATTTTCGCCCAACATTGCTTTCACATAAGAAACCCCATTTTCAGTTACCAGTGTTGGATTCTTCGATTCTGGGTTTGACACGATCCAATGATCTAAACCAGCGCTAAAATCCCCGTTACTGATAATCGAGTCCTCAACCACTTCTTTCAAGTTATCACTGATAGTAATAGCTTCCTTGCCTATGGTTGTTGCATGTACGCCTATAGAAGTTCCTAAAGACAGACAGGCAATACTTGCGACAAATACCTTCTTCATGTTATTTTTCATTCTATTTTCCCCCACTAATTGATTTCTGCTGTTACGATTAGGTAACGAGACTCATTCTATATTATCTCTGGAGATACTCTTTTATTTGCCTTGAATTTTCATGAACATTTTATTTTAAAGATCCTTTTTTACACAAAAAAAGAAATAAATCGCCAAATTCCCATTTTTCATCTCTCTATTTAGCAATCCTGCTAATGTTTACTAATTTTTTGGAATTGTCCATAATTTTTTTTCCAAAAAAAGAAATTATCATTGCCGATAGCAGCTATTTCATTAGTACAATCCTTATAACGAGTAAGGAGGTTCCAACCAAGATGAAAGCGATATTATCCAAAAAACATTATATCCAGTTAATTATTTTAGAAACATATTTAGCAAATGGACAAGTGACCGTTCAACAACTAGAAGAAACAACCCAAGCAACCAAGCAAACGATTCTTAAACAATTGAATGAGCTGGAAAATCGTGGCTTTTTTCAAGTGGAAAAGAAAAAGATCATTTATTGCTGAGAAAAAATAAACCAATCAGCTATAGTGAAGTATACAGTTATATTTATCAAGATTCTGTACAGCTTCAATTTATTTCTCTGGTTTTTTCTCGTCCGTTTATAACAACTTCGGAAATTTTAAAAAACTAAAAATCAGTAAATCTCAATTTCGCCGTATCAAAAAACAAGTAGCTGATTTTTTGAACTGCCATGATATTTGTCTGACTGACTCTCCTTTCTACTTTACAGGAGATTCATCTAAACTATATCAGTTTTTTTATGTCTTTTTTTCAGAAAAATATCACGCTAATACTCAATATATTCTTCCGAAAGAACAATTAATTCTTGATCAACTGTTGCAAGCATTTACCGAATTGCCCAACTTCTCTACTTCTCGAGAACAACAACGATTAAGTAGCTGGATCTGGGTGATTATTAAGCTTAGTGTCCATATCCAAAAATCAACGACTTATTATAAATCAGCGGATAAAAATGCAATATCCTCAGCAACTTTACCATTTGATGATTCACGAATCGTCATTGATTATGCACACTTCAAAGAAGTATTCAAGCTTTCATATACGGGTGTCGTCCAATCAAATCTCTTAACATTTCAGTCAATGATGAAAGAACCAAAGCTTTCACTAGAAATGCAAGGGAAAAAGCAATCCTTGATTCAGTTGACAACTGAACTCTACCAGCTATTTGGAGAAAATAAAGAAATCGAGCTCCATTATTCGATCGATCAATCACTAACTTTGTCTGGAAAAATCAAATATTTGTTAAATGATCAAAAAAAACGATTTGTGATTGAATTTTTTAAGCAAAATGGGCGCTTTTCTGCCCATACTGCTAACCGACTGTTACAAAAATTGATCACTTTCAGAAATGAAATAAATGATGATCCTTTATTTTATGAATGGCTCTATCTTACAATTATCTATGATAAACACTTAAAGGAACTTATTAGAAAAAATCAACAGAAGAAAAAAATTGGTCTTGCTTTTACCTACGACCAAGTACATAGTGAATTACTGATTACGCTTCTTAAAACGAAATTGAATGAGTACGCAGTTTTTGAAATCATTGATGTCCAAGATTCTGTAATGAACGATCAAAATGCAGATTCCATCGATTACTGGATTTCTAATCTTCCAATAGCTCCTCAGAAAAACTGGCTACTTTTAGACAATTATCCTTCGCTAAAAGAGATTCGTACCTTAGAATTGCTTCTTCAGCAATCAACGATCCAACCATTAATTAAAGCTTTAAAAGAGCCATTACAAACTGACTAAGTTATAAAAAAACTGCAGAAAGTTAACCTCCTAAGAGGCCACTTTCTGCAGTTTTTTGTGGTTGAACCAGCTATTTCATTTTTATGGATAGATACGGTTTAACAAACGTGGGAATGGAATTGCTTCACGCACATGGTCGATACCTGCGATCCAAGTAACTGTTCGCTCTAAGCCCAATCCAAATCCAGAATGTGGCACTGAACCATATTTACGCAAATCAAGATACCAAGAATATTCATTTTCGTCTAAACCATGATTTTTGATCTGTTCTAATAAGAATTCATAATCCGTTGCCCGTTCACTACCACCAATGATCTCACCGTATCCTTCTGGTGCGATCATATCGGCACAGATCACTACATCTTCACGAGTTGGATGTGGTTTCATATAGAAAGGTTTGATTGCTTTTGGATAATTCAAGATAAATACGGGTTGTTCAAATGAATTGGCAATGAATGTCTCATGCGGAGAACCAAAATCATCGCCCCACTCAATATCATCAAACCCATTTTTCTTCAATAATTCAATCGCATCATCATAAGAGATACGTGGGAATGGTAACTTCGTATAAGTTTTCAATACTTCTTTGTCTCGTTCCAAGACATCTAATGCGTAATCACAGTGATCCAATACATTTTGTACTAAGAAAGCAACATATTGTTCTTGGACCTCTAGACTTTCTTCTTGATGTGTAAATGCCATCTCAGGTTCAATCATCCAAAATTCGATCAAATGACGACGTGTTTTTGATTTTTCTGCACGGAATGTTGGACCAAAGGAGAATACTTTACCAAAAGCCATCGCTGCAGCTTCCATATATAATTGACCACTTTGTGATAAGTACGCTTTTTGGTCAAAATAGTTCGTTTCAAATAAGTCAGTCGTTCCTTCTGGTGCAGAACCAGTTAAAATTGGAGGATCGATTTTGACAAAGTTATGGTTATTAAAGAACTCATATGTTGCACGAATAATTTCATTTCTGATTTGCATGATTGCATGTTGTCTGGAAGAACGTAACCATAAATGACGGTGATCCATCAAAAAATCAGTTCCATGTTCTTTAGGTGTGATGGGATAATCATGACTTTCACTGACAACTTCGATTGTCTTAATCCCGATTTCGTAGCCAAATTTTGAACGGCTATCTTCACGGATTTCTCCGGTCAAGATGATTGATGTTTCTTGGTGAAGATTTTTTGCTAATTGAAATACTTCTTCTGGAACTTCACTTTTCACAACTACTCCTTGAAAATAAGCCGTTCCATCTCTTAGTTGTAGAAAAGCAATTTTTCCGCTTGAACGTTTATTTGCTACCCAAGCGCCAATCTTTACTGTTTCTCCTACATGATTTTTCGAATCAATGATTTGAATTGTTTCCACTTATGACTCTCCTTCGCTCTACCTTAATTATTAGGATTATATTTGACTTTTACTCTCAATAAATTGCGCAATACGTCGGACTGCTTCTTCCAAAGTTCCAAGATCCGTTGCATAACTTAATCGCACATTTTCTGGCGCACCAAATCCTTCACCAGTTACTAAAGCAACACCCGTTTCCTCTAATAGATCTTCTACCCACTTCGTAACATTCTCATAACCGCACATAGCCAACGTTTCTTTTACATTCGGAAACAAATAAAAAGCACCTTGTGGTTTATTAAGTGTCACTCCAGGTAAGTTTGAAACAAGTGGATATAAGATATTTAGGCGTTCTTCAAATGCCACGCGCATTTCTTCCACTGGATCTTGCTCACCAGTCAACGCTTCAATCGCAGCATATTGACTGACTGCTGTTGAATTACTTGTTGATTGAGAAGCAATTGTAATCATCCCATCGATGATTTCTTGGTTCCCCAAAGCATAGCCGATTCTCCATCCCGTCATTGCATAAGTTTTTGAGACCCCATTGATGATGATCGTTTGCTTACGAATAGATTCAGAGATTGTTGCAATTGGAGTAAACTCATTGCCATTATAAACTAAACGTCCATAAATATCATCTGCAACTATCAAAATATCATGTTTGACAGCCCATTCTCCGATTGCTTGCAGCTCTTTTTGATCATAGATCATTCCTGTCGGATTCGAAGGAGAATTGATGATCAATGCTTTCGTTTTAGGGGTTCGTGATGCTTCTAGCTGGGAAACAGTTATTTTAAATCCATTGTTTTCCTCGCCTTTAACAAATACCGGTCGACCTTCTGCTAATTTTACTTGCTCTCCATAACTTACCCAATAAGGTACTGGGATGATCACTTCATCTTCAGGATCTAAAATCGTCTGAAAAAGGGCATATAACGCAAATTTTGCACCATCCGTTACAATCGTTTGAGAAGGTTCATAGGTGATCCCATAGTACTCCTTGATATAATCGACAATTGCTTGGCGTAGTTCAGGAATCCCTGCGCTCGGCGTATAGTAACTTGCTTTGCCGTTTCTAATTGCCTGAACCGCCACTTCTTGGATATTTTCGGGCGTTTCAAAGTCAGGTTCTCCGACCGTTAGACTTAAGATATCTTTTCCTTGTGCTTTTAAAGCTTTTGCTTTTGCTGCTGCAGCAAGCGTCACAGAAGGTTCTAATTGTTGTACTCTTTTTGACAGCTTCATCCTACTCATCCTTTACAAATTATATTCCAGTGATAGTTTTTATTTCTTTCCCTGACTCGAAAGAAAGCAAATAATAATTGAATTGATCCTTTGAATTTTTTCCAACAACTTCCCAGACAGCTTGATTATCGTACATTCCTAGTGAAGCTTTTTCGATTTGGACTTCTGGATGAGCTTGAGCAATTTTTTCTTTTGCTTCTTGTTCAGTTATCCCATCTTTTTGAGCTAATACTTTGACCTTTTCGCCCGATTTAGGAATAATGACCGCAATTTCTTGCCCTTTATCGTTTTTACCAGTCAAAGAAAAGTAAGTATGATTCCGAGTAAACCAATAAAAGTGATCTGCTTCTTCAAGTCCTGCGTATTTTTTAGCAATCTCAATTGCTTCTTGTTTGGCTTGCATCCTTGGGCGGCTCGCACGTAAATAAAAAATCGAACTAAATACGATTATCGCTAATAAAGCGATAATCAACCCTAGTAATACATGATTAATTGTTTTTTCTTTCGGAGATTCTTGCTTTTGTTTTGATTGTTTCTTCAAGGATCGTCGCTCCTTTTATATTCGCTAAGTTTTATTATAGCAGATTTTTCATGCGAAAATAGATTGTCTGAAGAAGTTTATTCTTCGTTTTTCTTTAAGAATTTTGGGATATCTTTGCAAATATCGTCCAATGTTTCTTCTTTGATCGTAATATTCTTCGGTAAGGCCTGCAAGATCCGATTACTGTATTTCGCAGACAGTAATCGACGATCCAGAATCAATAAAACGCCTCGATCTTCTTCACCACGAATCAATCTTCCTAAGGCTTGTCTCAATTTTAAAGCAGCTTTAGGGATCGATTCTTGATAGAATGGGTTGATTCCTTCTGATTCAAGATAGGTATTCCTTGCCTTCACCATCGGTCGTAACGGATTGTCAAAAGGTAAGCGGGTAACCACGACAATCTGTAAAGCATCCCCCGGTAAATCCACACCTTCCCAAAAACTATCAGCTCCAAATAAAACACTCATTTCAGACAGCATGAATCGTTTCAACAATTTCTGTCGGCTACCGCCGATCCCTTGGGCTAAGATTTCCCGTCCTTGCTCTAACATGGATAAATGAATCGCCTGATAAACTTTTTGTAAAATATCATGTGACGTAAACAAAACCAAGATTGGCCGCTTTTCTTGTAAGATCAATTGAGACAACGTATGAGACAAATAGTCCACGTATTGTTGCTGATCAACTTGACTAATTGACGGTGCTTCTTTGGGTACATAGATACGGACTTGTTTTTCGTAATCATAAGGAGATGCGATCACTTTCAATGGTGTACCTTCAATTCCTAAACGTTTCGCAAGATACTGACGATTCGGTCCCACTTTAAGCGTGCCGCCAATATATAAAATATGCGTGTAGCGCGGATACCAAACTGTTCTTTTCAGTGAGGCTGCCTTGAAATCGTGAAGATGAAAAATCGTTTGTTGCGCCGTTTTGTTGGGAACAAACCAATGGATCAAATTTTCATGCCAATCTTCCAGCCACTGTTCCATCAAAGTTGCTTGCTTTTCCATTTGATCGAATAATTGATAAAGAGTGGCTAAATCAATGCGCATTTGTTTCGTCCAGCTTTCTTGAATGATTGTCAAACTTAAGCGCATTTGGTCTTGTAGTTGTTTGATTTCACGATAAAACACATGGAGATGGTCAATTGCAAGGCTCGACTCAAATGGTAACTGCGAAAGCATTTCTTGAGTAACCATCATTTCTTCTGGATACTGACCGTTTGTTTGCTTTGCCGCAAATTGATTCAGTCCTTCTGCCAGAAAAATTTGCGCTTCGTTAAGTGCGTTTAACTCCTCTTGGTAAATCTCTAACCAACGTTGAACTTCGTGGTTTTCTGGTAAATACGCTTTGATCCGGTCAAACAAATGATCCGATTCGTTAAACTGTTGGATTTGTTTGAAAAAATACGCAATACTTAAGCGGCGATCATTGACTTTCTCTGCAATATCAGGCAAATGATGCGCCTCATCGATCAATAAATATGGACTCTCTGGTAACAATGGTCGCTTTCTTTGGGTTTCTTGGACTAAAAAGGCATGATTCACAATCAAAAAATTGCTTTGCTGGATCTTTCTCTCTAAAAAACGAACAAAATCTTGTGCATAAAACGGTTGATTTTTAGCTAAAAATGAAGTCCCCCGATGGGCAATCTCACTAAAAAGAAGATGATTCAAGTTGGTCAAATGCAATTCGTCTAAATCACCGGTTTTTGTTTGAGTCAACCAAACAAGGATTGCCATTTGGTAAAGTAAATACTGTTTTTGTTCTTTTGGCGCTTCAAGGGTCGCTTTAAACCTTTGTAAATCGATATAATGGCGATAACTTTTAATCACTGTTGCTTGAATCGGCTGATCCAACAATTGATTTAACAATGGGATATCTTTCTCCAAGATCTGCTGCTGGAGTACCAGTGAGACAGTACTGATGATCGCCGGCTTTTCAGGAGTGGCTAAATAGCTGAGTGGGAGTAGATACCCGATCGTTTTTCCCATTCCAGTAGCGGCTTCAATCATCAAATCTTTGGACTCATCTTTGGTAAAATGGTCGTATACTGCATTCATCAAGCGATTTTGTTCCTTACGATACATCAATGTTTTCCCAAATATCTTTTCTTTAGCTTGTTTCTTTCTAGGATAAACTTGCTCGTTGTAATGAATGCTGGTATAAAGATCTACTTCTTTTTTTTGCAAAGCTAACCCATCGATTATCTCTAATTCTTCGTTTAACGGCTGAGGTTGTTCTCTCATCTCTTCCATCACACTTTGAATAAATCGACTTGTATCCATTCCAGTTTGCCCACTTAATGCATAAATGGCTTCTAATGTGACTAATGGTAAACGGCGCATCCGTTCTTCAATCAATAGAAGAAGTTGGGCAGTCACTTCGGCATCACTATCAGCTTGGTGTGGGTTTTCATGAATAAAGCCTAGACTCTCTGACAGATCAGCCAATCGAAAGCTTGGCTCACTTGGCAAGAAGATTTGAGCTAATTCAACAGTATCGATGCCAGGAATCTTTAATCCCGGTGTTTGGCACCTTAATAGCTCCTGATTAAGAAAGTTATAATCAAAATAAATATTATGAGCAACAAAAATCGTATCCGCCAACAGATTATAGATGGTTGCGGCCACATCTTCAAAATAAGGTGCTTGTTGGACACGACGATTGGTAATTCCTGTCAGATGTTGGATTTGTTTGGAAATCTTGCGTCCGGGATTAATATCAATCGAAAAACGAGAAGTGATTCGACCACCTTCAATCATGACACATCCAAATTGGATAATGCGATCTTCTTTTGGATTTGTCCCAGTCGTTTCAATATCGACAACTGCATAAGTTTTTGATTTCAAATTTACTTCCTCTTCTCTTGCCTTTAAATGTTCTCTTGCGATTATACTACAATCACCAGAAAATTTCTTAATCTCTCTTTCCATTTATGAAAAAAACCTTTATATTATTGGTTCACTTTCTAAATCATCTGATCACCTTAACTACCGGCTGATTACTCAACTACCTATTGATGCAGAATCAATTCCACTTATCTGAAGAACTTATTTAACTTTGTGATTGATCCAAAACAAAAAAGCTCGACAACTACAATGTAGTTATCGAGCTTTTATTCAAATCAATTAATTAAGCTTTAACAACGTTAGTTGCTTGAGGGCCACGTTGACCTTCTTCAACGTCAAAGTTTACTGTTTGACCTTCTTCAAGAGTTTTGAATCCGTCGCCTTGGATAGCTGAGAAATGAACGAATACATCGTTACCGTTTTCTGCTGTAATGAATCCAAAACCTTTTTCTGAGTTAAACCATTTTACTGTACCTGTTTCCATAATAAAAATCCTCCTTGTGTTTCAACACATATTTTGCAATTACTTGAATGGTGTATATCTGGAAGATGTTTATTTGAAACATGCCACAGATTACCGAACAAAAACTACACTCTTAATATATCATATCGGTTACAAAATAGCCACTATTTTCCCTTCTTTTTTTCCTTTTCATCTGGTGTTTTCTGACAAAAACGAGAAAAAGAGTGATATCTCTGTATTCCGTCCTAACAATTATGGAATCGTTTCCTTATAATTCAGACTTTCTCTAACGATTTTTTTTGATAAGATTCCCCATAAGAACGATAGTTGATAGTAAAATAACACCAGTTGAATCGACTTCTTCTACTTTTTATTTTTTAACTATAAACAAGACTGAGGAAAAAATTTCCCCAGTCGTGCTCTTTCATTTCTTTATTCAAAATGCAAAATCTCATGGCACTCTATTAGTAACGAAGGATTGCTACTAAACTTTTCTCATCTGGTGCCTCTTTTTGTTCAAGAATGACTACTTGTCCTCCGTTCATGATGACATTATCTGCCAATTCATTTAAAACTTGACGGCGGTCATACTCTGTTTCTGGATCTTCTCCAAATCCATCCACTAAGTTAGACGTAGCAATAAACAAGTGAGAAATTTTCCCTTCTTTAGCAGCTGGAACGATATCTACTAGTTGATCGATAAATTTCTTATCTAACAAACGATTATACCCTTCTGCTTCTTTCGCAGCTAATTCCTCAGAAAGTTTTTTAGCTCCTGCTTCGATTTCTTTTAACGATAATTGTGCAGGTGAGGCAGAGATCGCCACATCAGAACAATAGTACGGATTTTTAGCGATTTTTTTGAACATCGTTTGGTTTTCCGGTAACGCAAAGAGATAAATTGGGCGTTTTTCAGGATTGTCAAAGGTATCCTTAAGATAATCATCAACTGCTTGATAATAATTGACCCAGTCGATCTCTACTTCCTCATCTTTTGGATTGACACCATGAAACGTAGCTCCCTCACTACCATTTGAAGTATAGTTTAATCCGCCACCTGTTAACTCCGAACCTAAAGCTGTTACTACATCTTTCGGTGCATCTTCCGGTAATTTTACTTCAGTTACCTGCTTATTGTTTACTTCGTACAACTTCATTGAATCACGATTCAATCCTAGTAGATAATAAGCGTAGTTAAAGTGACTATTTTTGATAATCGCTAGAAGATATGGCAGATCACTCACATAATATTGGTCATCTACAGGAATACCTAAGCGATGGATATACGTATGTTCTGGAGATAAGATGACAGCAACGCTTGTTGTAGCGCTTCGCCAAAATGAAGCATCTTCTAACAAACTAGTGATTTTTTCTTGGAACAAGGACCAGTCATGTTCAGCATATTTTTTTTCAAACCGTTTTTTTGCTTCTTTCGCAAAATTTTTGAACTTGATTTGATCTTTTTCTACATCTTGATGTGCGACATGGGTGTTCAACATAATCGTGACGAATGGGCCTGTAGCACCTTCTGAAGTCAGCTGTGACAATAATTCTTTCGCCATTTTTGTCATAATCGTATCCCTCCTAAAAAAAGTCATTCCTTTACTATAAGTAAAGTCTACCACAACAAATTTTTTCGAGATAATAAAACGAATTTTAATAAAACGACTTATTTCTATTTTTGTTTTATTTAATTAATTTCATAATTATTTCATACTTTACTCAATCATTCCTTTCATTTCTTAAAAAGAAATTCAATTCTTTTTGCTACACTAATAGAAAATAAATGAATGAGGTGATCACATGCACATATTCATGATCTTCAGTTTATTAACCCTAACTGCTGTTACTATTTTTGTTGCTTCTCGATTGAATGAACCAGAAGCGCAACCGGTAAAAATTCGTAGCAAAGATCAAGAGAAGTAACCACTTTTCTCCTTTTTCTATAAATATCTTTTATTATGTTTTTATCAGAAATATTGAAACTACTCTATCTCTTTGATAAAATTTTAATTTATAGGAAAACTATTAGAAAACAAGGAGAAAAAAATGCCTCAAAAAAAATTACGATTGTTCATGTTATTAACAAGTTTGATCTTGTGCCTCGCTGCGATTTTACCAATCACAGCAGTTCACGCTGACGAATCATTCAAAGTCAATGCAAAAGCCGCTTTTGCTGTTGATGCAGAGAGTGGTAAGATCCTTTATGATCAAGATGGAGAAAAACCAATGGGAATTGCTTCAATCACCAAAATAATTGGTCTTTATATCGTTCTTGATCAAGTAAAAGAAGGAAAACTGACTTGGGATGAAAAAGTGCCAATTTCAGATTATGCTGAAAAATTGAGCGTTGTTCCTGACTTGTCAAACGTACCTTTACACAAAGAGAACAGCTATACGGTCAAAGAACTTTTTGATTCAGCCTTTATTCAATCTGCTAACGCCTCAATGGTAGCTTTAGCCGAAAAAATAGCTGGCAGTGAAACAAAGTTTCTTGAATTGATGAAAAAACAATTAAAAGATTGGGGTATTAACGACGCAACGATTGTGAACGCCTCTGGATTAAATAATTCCTATCTCGGTGAGAATCGTCCTGAAGGTACCTCGGAAACAGAAGAAAACCAAATGTCAGCCAAAGATGTTGCGATCGTTGCCAGACACTTGATCTTAGATTTCCCTGAGGTATTAAAAGTGACAAATACTACTAATGAAACGTTCGGCGAAGGGACTCAGTCTCCTGTCGAAATGGTGAATTGGAATTGGATGCTTTCTGGGTTTGTTAACTACAAAGAAGGCGTAGATGGCTTAAAAACTGGTACAACTGAATTTGCTGGTGCTTGTTTTGTTGGAACGATCAATAAAGATGGTAGACGAGTCATTACGGTTGTTTTAAATGCCGATGACCATGCTACAAATCCAAGTGCCCGCTTCAACGAAACCGGACGTTTAATGGATTACTGCTATGATAATTGGTCAATTAAAGAACTTGGAAAGTCCAATGCAAGTATTCCAGATTTAAAAAACTTAGCAGTGAAAGATGGCAAAGAAACTTCAGTAGCTGTTGCCTTAAAAAATCCTGTAAAAGTTTGGGTAAGAAATGGTATGGATACTGGTAAATTAAAAATTACTCCTACCCTTGATAAAAAAGTCGTAACGAATGATCAAGTAGCAGCCCCCGTCAATAAAGGTATGAAGGTAGGGACAGCAACGATTACCTTAGCCGATGATTCACTGGGCTATTTGGAAGACAATAAAGAACCAACCACAGATATTATTACTGCTAAATCAGTTAAAAAAGCAAATATCTTTGTGATTGGTTGGCGACATGTTACTGATTTTTTTAGTAATTTGTTCTAATCCAGCTAAAATACCAACAAGTAGAACGTAGAATTTTAAGTACACCTCTTAAGTCAGAATGTCATTGTCTAACTTAGGAGGTGTACTTTTATCTAACAATCCTTGCTACATGCCCCAAGTTTTCCTTTTTTTAGTTTTTAATTTTTCAGAACAGCTTTTTTTTCTAATTTTAGCTATAATAGTAAAGGTTGTGTCAATTTTATTGATTTTATCTTTCAATCAATCGTTTTTGCGTAAATTGGTATCAACCTAAACAAAACACGTTTTATTTCGTGTTCATTAAACGAAAGGAGTTAATTCTATGAATTTGACAAGAGACCTGACTTTCTTGGTTCTCTATGTTTTAGGGTTTACCGGTATTCTTTATTGGCGCCGTCGTCAAAGTGATCCTGCTCTGTTCTTTTATTGTGGATCTTGGACATTTATGATGATGGTCACTTACTTCATTGTTTTGGAAATTTTTTATTCCACCTTTTACTTTTTGATCCCACTTGTTTTTTTCAGTATTTTTGCATTCTCCTATTTTACTGAAAAACGCAAACTATTGAACGGGGTATTGTTTAATTTCTTTTTAATTAGTTTTGGTGGCTACTTAGTCACCTTGCTGCTTGAAACACAAAATATTTTTATTGGTGGTTTATTTGCAATAATTGCTATCCCCGTTTTGTTGATCTTGTTATTTGGCGTTTACATTTTGATCGTCTTTTTATTTTGGAACGGGTTATTAGTTTTAAAAAGAGAATCTCGCTCATTAGCCAATCTCTTAACTTTATTATTAGCAATCTTTTTGACGTTATATACTATATTTCAAATCTTCTTTATCCAATATTTCCCACAATGGTTCAATGTATTATTCACGGCTGTCCCATTGATTCTGTTTTATCTTTTTGTGGTTTTCTATAACTTTATAACCGTTTCTTTTTTGTATCAGTTCAACCGTCCACGATACAACCAAAATTACATTATTGTTTTAGGGGCTGGTCTACTCAATGGCGAAACGGTATCCCCTCTTTTAGCAAAAAGAATCGACAAAGCGATCGCCTTTTATTGGGCACAAAGTAAAGCAACCTTGAACCCGCCTATTCTATTGATGTCTGGTGGTCAAGGATCAGATGAAAAAGTGCCGGAAGCAATTGCGATGAAGCAATATGCTTTAGCTAAAGGCATTCCTGAGAGAGATATCTTGGTGGAAGCCAATTCAAAGACAACTTTAGAAAATATGCGTTTTTCTAAAGAACTCATGGATCAACAAACTGGTGGGCCATATCGAGCGATTTTCACTTCTAATAATTACCACATCTTCCGTGCAGGTCTTTATGCAAAGCAAGCTGGTTTAAAAGCGGATGGAATCGGAGCGAAAACTGCCTTTTACTACTTGCCGAATGCATTTTTGCGAGAATATATCGCCATCTTGGTTCTGCACAAAAAAAGACACTTGATCGTTGGTGGCTTAATCGTGCTATTTACCGTATTATTCGCAGCTTTGAGCATCTTTATTTAAATAAGGCATTTGGGTGCCCCCCAAATGCCTTTTACTTTTTGTAATCTTTCCTTTTGCAACAACTATTTTCGTGTTTTCGTTCTCCCTTTAGATCGCTCAGACTGTTTCTGACTTCCCATCATTGGCAGGAAAAGAATTCCCTTTTTCACTACTACTTTTTGTGCTGAATAAATTCCACTATTACCAGAACACATGAAGCTCACCAGACAGATCATAAAGAAATAACTGGCTGCTTGTCCACCGAACAATTCGATTCCCATAACAAAACAAGCAATGGGTGTATTTGTTGCTCCTGAAAAGACGCCAATGAATCCCAAGGCTGCTAAAAAAGGAATGGACACATGTAAGATTGGTGCTAGAGCAGCACCTAATGTCGCTCCAATTTCAAATAAAGGAGTTACCTCTCCACCTTGATAACCAGCACCTAAAGACAAGACAGTAAATCCAAGCTTTCCAAGAAAATCATAGAAATGGGCGGTACCATTAAAGGCATCAGTTAACAAAGGCAAACTGAGCCCCAAATATCTTTGGGTTTGCAATAAGAGCGCTGCGATGACGACCACAGCTCCGCCAATAAAATTACGTAGAACTGGACTAGCCATTCTTTTGGCATACCAAGTTTTCAAAAAAACGATCGAACGACTAAATACCCAACCAATAAGACCAAAAGCAATGCCTGCAACGAATAATTTAAAGAAAAGAGATACATCCCAATTTGGAATCGTCCCCATAGGGTAATGGATATGTTTCACCCCAAAGCTTTCAGTCACAAAGTTAGCAAACAGTGCTGCAAAAAAACTTGGAAATAAGGCTTCTGTTCTAACTTTTCCAATTGCTAAAACTTCTAACCCAAATAGTGTTCCAGCCAGAGGCGTACCAAAAACGGAACTAAAACCAGCACTGATCCCGCTGATCACCAATAACTCCCGTTCCACTTTATTTAACTGAAAGAGACGGGCTAAATTTTCTGCTAAAGCGCCTCCCATTTGCACAGCTGTTCCTTCTCGTCCGACAGAACCACCAAATAAATGGGTGGTAATCGTTCCAAATAACGTTAAAGGAATCAGGCGTAAAGGAATTTTTTCTTCCCCACCATTTCCTTGATCAATCACTAAGTTATTTCCTCTACCAGAATTTCCTCCGTACTTACTATATAAAAAAGCAAAAATTCCACCACTTACTGGTAAAAGAAACAACAACCAGGGTGAAGCAAGGCGTATATTAGTAACCCATGTTAAACTATTGAGAAAAAAGGCTGATAAACTTCCCATAAAAATTCCCAATAGCAATGTGATCAATAACCATTTGATCATGTATACGACGACCCTAATTGGATCAGGTAATCGATTTTCCATCTCTTTTCCTCCTCAAAAAAAACGCCTACTAAAAAAAGGGGTATCCCGATTCTTAGTAGGCGTCATTAGTTATCTTAAGATTAACGTTTAAAGGCGAACACCATCACCTATTCACTTCATCAATTAAAATAGCATATATTTATGAAAAATACAATGAAATTATCCTTCTTTTTTTACAATCTCAGTAAATTCATAAAAAGGAGTCAATTGGACTAAATTGTGGTTACAATGCTCACTATCATGGCAAATATAGTTTCCTTTTTTCGTATAGGTGCCATCTGAATTCGATTTTGTTGTTGCTAAAAAGAGTGACACACTCGAAGTTTTTTTACAAATCGTACAAATCCCTTTCGTGATGGTCGGGGATAAAGTCCCGCGAATACCGTTTAACTTCCCTGATTCATCATAATAAACAAGAAATTTTTTCTGGGTACCAGGATCATTCCATCCAATATAGGTGTGTTCTCTTAAATCCAAATGATTCCAATCAGGTTGTTTTAGCTTTTTCACTTTTCGGAATAATTTTTCGATTTGAGCTTTCGAAGGTTGCTCAAAAGGTTGAACTGATTCTTTTAATTCTTCTAATAAGCGTTCAGCAGTTTCTTTAGTCAAAGAAGTATCTAAGATGTTTTCTAAGAAAAGGTTCATCCTTTGTGAGGGTTCTACTAGTTCCTCTATTCTCTCCACAGCTAATGCTTGGACCGTTTCGATCGTTTTAGAATCGTTTACTGAATGATAGACTGATATTAATTGTTCGACTTCTCTTTTAATAAAATAATATTGATAAGGTTTAATTGTTTTTTCCATGACTTTGAGTCCTTTCTTCTTTCAAGTGAATGTACTTTGAAGAAAAGAACTTCAACAAAGTACGTTAGTTAAAGCTTTTCCACTCTTTTAAATAAGATCCATATGGCATCTTATCATCACCCCCTTTAATTTTGTATCAACAACTTGTTCTTGATACAAAGTAAACCGTAAAAATCATGGTTCGTCAATAAAAAAAAACCTGAGAAATTTTATGAAATTTCTCAGGAAGAATTCTTAATCACATCGTATTAAATCGATTGTTCTTTGCCGAAATATCTTTGCCATTTTTGTTTCATCGAAGCAGTCATCGGCTGTGCTGCTTCTTTCACAGCACAATATTTGTCGACAAACGTCACAATATAGCTTTCTTTATACTTAGGCGGTGCGATCGTAGCGCCCCACATATGTTTTAAAATGATATCACGCTCTAAATCGGATAGGTCAGTAATTTTTTCTGCATTTTTCACTGCGATCCTTGGATGGATATAAGCATGCGTTCCTTCATCAAATTTTGTTGTACGCCAATCATAGTAGAAAAGATCATGCAAAAGACCTGCACGTGCGGTTGCTTTTGCATTACCGCCCCATTTTTTGGCTAATTTATAACTATAGTAAGAAACACTAAGAGAATGCTCTAATCGAGTGGAGTGGACATGTTGTGTATAATTGGCTAATTTCTTCACTGCATCTGTTGCTAATAGATCTTCTACATAAGACATATATTCTTCGTCTTCACGCCATTTTTCTGTCATAATTATTGATCTGCCACCTTTTTTGAATTTCATTTTCCTTTGAAATTGATCCTAGTATATCATTAGTGTTCGGAATATCCTAGTGAGTTTCCATCAAAATGTAGAAAGCTTAATAGTTCCTTAATCATAAAGAGAAATGGTAAAGTACGATGCCTGCTGCCACTCCTACATTTAATGATTCAGCATTTCCGCAAATCGGAATATAGATATTTTTATCCGTCAAGGAAAGAATTTCGGGCCGCACGCCTTGCCCTTCATTCCCCATGACAATTGCATACTTCTCAGGAACAGTTACCTGTTCTAATGAACGAGCATCCTCGTTCAATTCCGTTCCATAGATATTAAAATTTTGTTCCTTTAAAAGCGGGATCATTTGCTCAAGGTCTGTTTGAAGTATTGGTAGATGGTAATTGCTCCCCTGCATACTTCTTAACACTTTTGTACTATAAATGTCAGCTGATCCTTTTCCTAAAACGACACCAGATAATCCAAAAGCATCTGCCGTACGAATCATTGTTCCAACATTCCCAGGATCTTGGACATTATCTAACAATAACCATCCTCCAGTTAATTCGGGCATGTTTACTTTTTCGTAGAGCATAACGGCTAAGATACCTTGGGGTGTTGGCAAATCTGATACCACAGCCATGACTTCATTCGTTACCAAGGTACAAGGGATGTCTAAATGGTTTTTAAGCCACTCCTCCCACTCTTCTAACCCTTTCTCTGTGATTAAGATTTCTTTTACTTTGGCATGAGAAGCAACTGCCTCTTCAACCAAATGGAATCCTTCGAGTAGATACTCGCCTGTTTCTTCCCGGTATTTTTTCTTATGTAGTTTTTTCAATTCTTTGATTCTTGGATTTTTTGCTGATTGGATTTCTTTCACATTTTTCACCTCACTTAATTATAGCATGAATTCGAACC
This sequence comes from Enterococcus sp. DIV1208, assembly GCF_050530455.1. Lineage (NCBI taxonomy): Bacteria > Bacillati > Bacillota > Bacilli > Lactobacillales > Enterococcaceae > Enterococcus > Enterococcus sp. DIV1208. Next base: position 1,879,015 of record NZ_CP172887.1, read on the forward strand.
TTGAACTTGTTACAACATCAAAAAATCGGTATCATTAATTTAAAAAGCAAGGAAAGAAAGGTGGATATGATGAAAAAAATCAAGATGAACGTTCAAGGACGTGTCCAAGGTGTTGGCTTTCGTTATATGACAAAAATCGTTGCCGATCAATTAGGGATCACAGGCACAGTTAAAAACGAAGAAGATGGTTCGGTGACAATCGAAGCATGTGGCGATGAGGAAACGATCAAAAGATTCATTGAAGAAGTAAAGGATTCTCCAAGTCCTAGTGGTCGCGTACAATACGTTGACTTGCAAGATAATCCGATGATGGAAGAACGAAAAAAATTTGATGTGATCGGCTAATTTACTGATTCTGAATGGACGAAACACGCAAAAGGTAGTTCTATTTACACTATGAGAAGGCTCACATGACTTTAAGAAAGTTTGACGATAAAGGACTTTTTTTAAAGAAACAACGTGCCTTCTCTCTTCTAATCGTCCCTCATTCGTTTGATCGTTTTTGCTTCTGTTTAACCGATGGCTTTTCTCCCTTTCCTTTTTGTGGTTTGACAAATAACTTTTTTATTTTTTTAAGACCATATAGGTAGGAATCTATGAATTTTCTATAAAGTAGATTGAATTGTGTGGGCTTTTTTAGTATAGTTAATTTTGTGTAAAAATTATAAAAGAGGAAGTATTTTATGAATAAATGGAAAAATTGGGTATTGGGTTCTGGCCTTGTCACAGTCATGCTTTTCTTATCTGGTTGTGTTCGTCTGGATTCAAATGGTAACCCTGACACATCAGGTATCGTGTACCGAGTATTAGTCCATCCAATGGGACAAGCGATTACATATTTAGTGGAGAACTTCAACTGGTCCTATGGTTGGGCTGTTATTTTAATGACAGTCATCGTTCGTATCATCATTTTGCCATTAGGTATTAGTCAATCGAAAAAGACAATGATCCAATCTGAAAAAATGCAAGCATTGAAGCCGCAAGTCGAAGCCGCTCAACAAAAACTAAAAACGGCGACTACTCGTGAAGAACAAATGGCTGCACAAGCTGAAATGCAACAAGTTTATCGTGAAAATGGGTTAAGTATGACTGGCGGGATTGGCTGCTTGCCTCTCTTGATCCAAATGCCGATCTTTTCAGCCCTTTATTTCACAGCTCGTTATACAGAAGGCATTCGTGAATCCTCTTTCTATGGGATCGACTTAGGACACCCTAGTTTTGTATTAGTTGCGATTGCTGGTGCTGCTTATTTACTTCAAGGATATATTTCAACAATCGGTATCCCTGAAGAACAAAAGAAAACAATGCGTACGATGCTTATCGTTTCGCCTGCGATGATCGTCTTCATGTCGATCAGTGCGCCAGCTGGAGTCACACTTTATTGGGTAGTTGGTGGTATCTTTAGTTGTTTGCAAACCTTCATTACAAATGTCATCATGAAGCCTAAATTAAAAGCTCAAGTGGCAGAAGAGTTAAAACAAAATCCACCGAAGCAAGTCGTAACACCTCGTAAAGACGTGACACCTGCGGATAGCGAACAACCAGTGAAGAAACAAGTCAAAGCACCTAAAAACCAAACAGGTCGTAACGCTGGAAAACAACAAAAACGGAAATAACTAAGCATTTCGTTTATTTCTCAAAATAGCTAAAATAAAAAAGGAAGAGAGAACGCCTCTCCTCCTTTTTTATTTTGTCCTCTGATCATTGACTATTCTTCTCTATATTGCCGAATCAATGGTTCGGATTGAATGAAAATCAGTGTAAACATTTTTCTTTTCACTAGCAGCAACCACTTTCAAGGTCTTTGACCTGTTGTTTGTCATCATTAGATTTTCTTTTTGATCCTCAATAAATCAACTAGTGGATTGACTTTGGTTATCGTTGTGATTGCGAGATAGATCGGACAAGCAATGACGAATTGGATCAGATTGGTTCGGATATTACTCGTTAAATGACCTGTTAAAAACCTGGTGATCAAACACATGATCAATCCAGCAATTATAAACATCCCGATTTTTCTTAGAGAAAAGGTAAACGTCGTCTGTTTCAGAAAAGCTCTTGTTCTTACAACTGTAACGAAACTTTCGGCGAGAATAGTTGAAAATACAACGCCCAAAAAGCCAATAGACGGCAATAGTATGAGATTTGCCACAAGATTGATGATAGCTCCAATGATTACTGAACGATTATACTCTTTAACCTGACCGATTGGCATTAGATATTGTCTAGAAATCGCCATGCCTAAAGGAACGATCACAATCAAAACCGTAAAATATGGAATAATTTGAGTGATGTAGCTAAATTTTTCGCCAAAAAACCAAGGAACGAGCTTGTCATAAACTGTCAACATCCCAAACATGATTGGAATCGAAAAAAACAATTGTAAATGAATCGTTTTTTCCATCGTGCGAACGATTTTCTCCATATTTTTTTTTGCAAAAAAACTTGTCATATGGGGAAGTAAGACGATGTCTAAGGTAGTTATGATCGTGATGAATACGGTATTCAATTGCAGAGAATTGGTAAAATAGCCCACTGCAACACTTCCTAATGTGAAACCTAAAAGGGTCTTATTCAAATTGGTATACAACATGATCGCAATTTGAGGAATAAAATAATCAAAAGAGCCCTTTAAATGACTAAGACTTTTCTTTAAATCAACTTTCGTCAAATGAATGTATTTAGGAATAAAGAACCAGACACTCACTTGTGAACAAACTAAACCTAGTCCTTGAATCAAGGTATATTTTAACGTGTCGTCTTCGTTTTTAATCAAGAAAAGAATGAGAAAAAACGTGACTAGTTGGACTACTAAATTAGCTATACTAGTTTTCTTAAAATCTTCAATTCCCATAAAAAACCAAGATACGTCAAATAATACGGCAAAAATCGCCAAGGATTGGACAAACAAATACGAACGATTATTTAATAAAGAGGCAACAATAAAGTAAACGACTATGACAATTAAGCTCGCTAATGCCTTAAAAAGCAGAATTTCCCAAAAAACTTCTGATAACGCTTCTTTCTTACAGTTGTAAGTCAAAGTTATTTCCCGGTTCCCGTACATCGTTACCCCTAGCCCCGCAAACAAAACAAAATATTGGACAATTGAAAACGTATAATTATAAAGACCGATCCCACTTGGTCCTAAAGCATTAGAAACGATTGGAATGGTAATAATCGGAAGAATGATTTTCGTCAGTTGAAACAAGCTCTGATAAAAAAAATTTTTGGCTATATTTTTCATTTATTCATCCCGACTAAAAATATCTCTCGTATAGACTTTTTCGATCACATCTTTTAATTGATGGTCCATCCGATTTGAGACGATCACATCCGATAGTTGTTTGAATCGCGCAAGATCCGAAACGACAGGCGCATGATGAAATTCTTCAACAGGTAACGTTGGCTAATAGACAACCACCGAAACTCCTTGTTCCTGGATTCGTTTCATGACTCCTTGAATCGATGAATAACGGAAATTGTCTGAATCGGCTTTCATCGTTAACCGATAGATTCCCACAGTCTTAGGCTTTTGGGCTAAAATTTGTTCTGCAATAAAATCTTTTCTGGTTGTATTTGCTTCAACGATCGCTTGGATAAGATTGTTAGGCACATCGGTATAATTTGCTTTCAACTGTTTCGTATCTTTTGGCAAACAATACCCTCCATAACCAAATGAAGGATTATTGTAATGAGAGCCGATACGTGGGTCCAGTCCGACGCCTTCAATGATTTGTTTCGTATTTAAGCCTCGTATCTCCGCATAACTATCCAATTCATTGAAGTAAGCCACACGCAACGCCAGATACGTATTTGAGAATAACTTGATTGCTTCCGCTTCTGTTGAATGAGTCAATAAAACTGGGACATTATCTGCTTGCGTATTCTTTTTGAACATATTCGCAATCTCTGTCCCTCTATCTGAACATTCTCCTACAACAATGCGGGCAGGATAAAGATTATCGTACAATGCTTTACCTTCACGTAAAAATTCTGGTGAAAAAACAATATTTTCTGTTTGATATTTTTTCTTTAATTCGGCCGTATACCCTACTGGTACCGTGGACTTAATGATAAATTTTGCTTCTGGACGAATGGCGAGAGCTTGTTCAATGATGCTCTCAATCGATGAGGTATTAAAATAATTTTTCTTTTCATCGTAATCAGTGGGTGTGGCAATAATCAAATAATCACCAAAAAGAACCGCTTCTCGGAAATCCTTAATAAATTCGATTGCTAGGTCTTCTCTTTGAAGAAAATTATGTACTTCACGGTCTTCAATTGGTGACTCCTTCTTTTGTAGTCGTTCGATCTTTTCTGCTACGATGTCATAAGCTTTGACATTCTCATGCTGGCTAAGTAATAACGCATTGGCTAGCCCTACATAGCCTAGGCCGAAAATTGATACGTTCAATTGGTTTCACCTCTATAATTAATTTTATTAACATAAAAAACACAAACTGGAACGTTATTGGTAGTTCTTCGTTTCATTCGCTTTATAAAAAACAAAGCCATTTACTTTTCCTTTGAACCCAGGCTCATTTCGTCAGTCACTCTTACAAATAATCAAAACATTCTTGAGGTTAAGAGCTTTTCACCTCATTTTCCCTGTTTAAGTGCTTTTTTTATTTTGTGAAATTCCTTTAGTTATAAAGTTTCATAAAGTTCTGCTACTTGATTGATGATTACATTTTCGCTGAATTGTTGGATATGAGCAGCAGCGTTCTCGGAATATTTTGTAACAGGTAACGTTCCAGCAAAAAAATCTTGAAGAATATTCACTAGTTCTTCTGACTCTTTGACATCAAACAATTTTCCTGTGTTCTCATCATAGATCAGATCTTTATTGCCTCGTATATTTGAAGCGACTACCGGTAAACCAACGCTCATAGCCTCCATGATCGATACGGGCAATCCTTCTCTTAAAGAAGGAAAGAGAAATAGATCACTCATTTTCATGATCTGAATAATATCCTTACGATATCCGAGTAAACTGACTTTCTTTTCCAAACCTAAAAATTTAATTTTTTGTTCCAGCGTTTGTTTCAAAGGCCCCGTTCCACAAATAAAATAGTGGAAATCTTGGTCTTTAAATGAAGCGAGTGCATGAATCACCAGTTCGTGGTTTTTGTTTTTATTCAATTCACCGACTGAAAGGAGTACTTTGGTTGTTGGCTGAGCTAGTGAAAGTACCTTACTTTTTAGCCGTTTATCAACCAAGGTTTTCTCGAACTTTTCGACTTGGATTCCAACCCCCTGAATCAAATGAGTTTGTGTTGCTTTAAATTTTTGTGAAGCAAGCAAATAATCTTCCTGATTAATGGTAATAAGCTTACTTGTATAACGAGATAAGTATTTTTCAACTGGGTAATAGACGAACCAATTAAGCATAGGGGCTCCTTGATAAAAGTGAAACCCATGTGCCGTATAGTAGATAGGAATATTGATCCGCTTACAAGCAAGTCTTGTCACCATCGAAGCAACTGGCGTATGCGTATGTACGATATCGATATTCTCTTCTTTGATCAGCTGTTTGATTTTCTTATAGGCTAAAAGATTGCTTTTAGCTAATGGATTCCTATTGAATGGTATTTGAAATACAGGTATTTTTTTATCAGAAAAATAAGATGCCAACGGTTGTTCAAGCGCACATGCCACACTCACTTCATGTCCATTTTTGATTAGTTGATCAATATGAGGGATTAAAAAAGCATTGAGTGTATTGGAGATCGTCGTCACATATAAAATTTTCAGTATGGTTCATTCCCTTCAAATTTTTCACTTGTTGGTCCAAAATTTGAGCTAATCCCTTCTTGTTTGAACACCTTAAGAACTGTTTGTAACAAGATCCAAACATCTTTGCCAAACGAATAACTTTCAACGTACAAACAATCATACGTAAACTTTTCTTCCCAACTGATCGCATTTCTACCACTGACTTGGGCCAATCCGGTCAAACCTGGGCGAATGTTGTGGCGTTTTCGTTGCTCTTCATTATAAAGTGTCAAATATTCTACCAATAATGGACGAGGACCAACAAAAGACATTTCGCCTTTAAAGATATTCCAAAGCTCTGGCAGCTCGTCAAGGCTAGTCGCTCTAAGTAGTTTGCCGAATTTTGTTAGACGAACTTCATCTGGAAGATACGCGCCATGTTGATCTTTCTCGTCTGTCATCGTGCGAAACTTGTACATAAAAAATAATTGTTCATTCTTCCCTGGTCTTGTTTGCTTAAAAATAACCGGTGAACCTAGTTTAAATCGAACACACCCTGCAAGTATGAGCATCAGTGGTGCAAGCAAAAGCAATAAAAGACCTGAGAAAAAAAGATCGAACGCACGCTTTCCAAAAAGTCGATAAAAGGTTGGTTTACTCATAACGCATCACTCGCTTGATCGTTGCAACGACTCTATTTAACTCTTCATCCGTCATTTTAGTATCTGAGGGAAGACAAACTCCAGAAGAAAAAAGCGATTCTGCAACTTCACCGTCAATAAAATCAAAAGAGTCAAAAACAGGCTGTAAGTGCATCGGTTTCCAGACAGGACGTGCTTCGATCTGTCCTTTTTCCAATTCTTCAATCAAATAAGATGGATCTATTCCTTCTAAACGAATGACACTCAACCAATAGTTAGGTTCGTTCCAAGAGTTTTCCGGCATAAATTGTATATTAGGAAACTCGGACAATTCTTCTTGATAAAATTGATAGATGGCACGCTTCTTTTGGATTCTTTCATTTAATACTTTTAATTGACCACGTCCGATTCCTGCTAATATATTGCTCATACGATAGTTATAACCGATTTCTAAATGTTGATAATGACGTTCATTTTCACGAGATTGAGTGGCCCAAAATTTGACTTTTTCGATTTTTAAAGGATCGTCAGAGATCAATGCTCCCCCACCTGAAGTTGTGATGATCTTATTTCCATTGAAGGAATAAATCCCATAGTCTCCAAACGTTCCTGTATATTTACCTTGGTAAGTCGTTCCTAATGATTCGGCAGCATCTTCAATCAACGTCACTTGATATTCTTGACAGATCTGCATGATTTCAGCTAAGTTTGCAGCTAATCCATATAAGTGAACGACGATCACCGCTTTCGCTTTTGGATATTTTTCTAAAGCTGCGCGTAAATGAACAGGACTCATATTCCAAGTTTCGGCATCACTATCCACAAAGATTGGGGCGGCTCCTTGATAAAGAATCGGGTTGACCGTAGCTGCAAAAGTCAAGGATTGACAAATCACTTGATCTCCTTTCGTGACACCTGCTGCCTTTAATGCTAAATGAATCGCTGCCGTACCTGAAGAAAGCGCAGCAACATGCTTGGCTCCCACATGATCTGCCAGTTCTTGCTCAAAACCATCGACATTGGCACCTAAAGGGGCAATCCAGTTCGTATCAAAGGCTTCTTTGACAAACGCTTGTTCATAGCCTGCTTCACTCATATGGGGCGAAGCTAATAATATTCGCTTTTTTCTCACATCAACTCCACCTTTTAATTATCTTTGCTGGTACCCCCACCCATTTTGAATGATGAGGGATATCTCTGATGACAACACTGCCAGCCCCAATAATGTTACCATCACCAATCGAACGTTCTTGAATAATCTTTGTACCGACACCCAGTTCATTTTTATCTCCTAAAGTGACTGCTCCCGAAATATTGACATTAGGAAAAATGGCATTGTAACTACCTATAATGGAGTCATGACCGATTGTTGAACCAATATTGATCATATTGAAGTCACCGATTGAAATATCTGCAGTATAGGTCGTGTAAGGCATCAATATGTTCCCAATGCCCAGTTGAACATTTAAGCCAATCAATGCGCTAGGGGCAAACAAATTTGGAAAAAGCAAGTGAGGGTTTTGTCGTAACTGTTCATAGATGTTTTCTTTGACCGTCGGAGCCGCAATCCCAAGAAAAACTGCCATTGGTGTTTTGACTTGAAGCAAGTCAGCAATTTTGCCAATCACAGGTTTTCCTAGAACATCGCTTTGCTCACTTTTACGATCATCGACAAAACCGACCCACTGATACTCATTTTGTTGTTGGAGCAAAAAAGCAATTTCTTTACCAAACCCACCTGCTCCTACTATTATTGCATCCACTCGCTTTCTCCTCTCGTTTCTTTTTTTGATGGTCAAACGTTTTTTTACATGCGATTTGAATAACGTATCCCTATGCAATTTTTGATCGCAGGAATCGTATAATCCAGCACATAAAGCAATGATTTTACTACTTTACTAATAGTACGTTCAGCTTAAAACAGCTAGTTTCTATTGATTAGAAGCATTGGCAAAACGAATCACTTCTCTTGCTAATTGTTTCTCATCTTTTGGCAAATGACGGATAAAATCCATCACTTTTTGATTTGAATAACCTTTGATGTTTCCGACAAAAATTTTTTCATAGACAGCTTCATCGTTTCTCTCTTTATCCAACAGTAGTTCTTCATATAGTTTTTCCCCAGGACGGATACCCGTTTCAAGAATCTCAATTTCGTCTTCACGATAGCCACTCAGGCGAATCATATTTTTGGCAAGGTTGACGATTTTGACTGGTTCACCCATATCTAAAATAAAAATCTCTCCACCTTTAGCCAAGACTCCTGATTGAATAACCAATCGACTTGCTTCAGGAATTGTCATAAAGTAACGTGTCATCCGAAAATCAGTAATCGTGACTGGTCCACCTTGCGCAATTTGTTCACGAAAGACAGGAATCACACTTCCTCGTGAACCTAATACATTTCCAAAGCGAACAGCGGAAAATGTTGTTCCATTTTTTTCGTTCAATCCTGTTACAATCATTTCTGCAATCCGCTTTGTCGCTCCCATCACATTAGGTGGATGATTCGCTTTATCTGTTGAGACCATCACAAAATTCTTGACTTTCGCTTGTTTGGCTGCTTCCGCAACATTTTTCGTTCCAAGAATATTATTTTTTACTGCTTCTTTGGGATTTACTTCCATGAGAGGAACATGCTTATGTGCTGCAGCATGATAAACGATATCTGGGCGATAGTTTTGCATGATCTCATTGATTTTGTCACGATCTTGAATATCTGCAATGAGCGGGACGATTTTTGTCTGCTGATTTTGCTGATTCATGCGGAGTTCCCGATCGATCAAATAAATCGAATTTTCCCCATGTCCTACTAGTAATAATTGTGCTGGGGAAAACTGGATAATCTGCCGACAAATCTCTGAGCCGATCGAGCCACCCGCACCAGTCACAAGAATGGTTTTCCCTGTCAAATGACCTTTGATCGATTCAATGTCCAATTCAACTTCATCTCTTTCTAGTAAATCAACTACGTCAATTTTTTTAATTTTGTGACACTGACTTTTCCAGAAGCGATTTCTTCCATTGAAGGCATCGTGTTTACTTTGACATGCAAGGATTCTACCATTTGAAAGATATTCCTGATTTTTGTTTTGGATAAGGAAGGAATGGCGATGGTAACGATTTGTACATCATGTTTCTTGATTAGTGCAGGGAGGTCTTTGATCATACCGATCACTTTTTTTCCTGAAAGATATGTATTTTGCTTATTAGGATCATCATCAACAAAACCAATGACATAGGTGTCACTTGCTGTTTTTGATCCAAGTAAGATATTTGCCAAAATTCTACCGCCTTCACCAGCGCCTACGATGATCGTCTTCTTGGCAGTGGCTCTAGGTTGTAGCTTTGTCTGCTTTTTCTCAATGTAAAGACGCCACTCCAGACGGCTTCCCATGATTAAAAGCAAAGACAAAATATAGGTAAAGATCGTTAGACGTAACATATACTGATGATTGATAAAAAACAAGACAAAAATATTTGAAATCATAGTGATCGACAAAGAAACAAAAATCGCCCTGATTTCTTCTAAATTCATATAGCGATTGATCCTTGTAAAGACTTTAAATAAACTCCCATAAAACAAATAGAAACCTATTGAAACGCCTGTAGAGATGAACATAAAATCCGTTGATACTTCTGCGAATGGCTTCATGAATCTAATTGTAGCAATGTTTGCCAAAAACAACAATAAGCTATCAACTCCTATCAAAATAGCAATCTTTCTTTTTCTTGTGACTTCAAACACCTTTACTCCCCCTAAAATAACCCAAACTTCTTCTTTTTTATCGCTTGATAAGTTGGATAATGAATCTGCTCCCCATTGATTAAATCTTTGGCGACTTGTTTCATTTGTTCAACTTTTTCGTTATTGAAGTCTTTAGCGATTTGTTCATAACATTCTTTTAAACAAAAAGAACGTCGCTCAACACCGTGAGCATCCGAAGCAATCATTTGTACAAGATTGTACTTGACCATTTTTTTTGCTGTTTTTTGGATTTCTTTGCCAAAGCGCCCCAGATAACTTGGCGCTGTCAGCTGTGTCAAACAGCCCATTTCTAGATAAGGCAACAAACGATTCGGATCTTTTGCAAAATAAGTATTACGCTCAGGATGCACGATTACTGGTATTTTTCCTAGTTTCAACAGTTCAAAAAAAAGGTTCTTTGCATATAACGGTACTTCTAATGTAGGAAATTCAATCAACAGATAAGTATCATTTAAATCTGTAAAAAGAAGTTCATCTCGGTGAAGCGCTTCAAGCAATTCTCCAGTAATACGAACTTCTTGACCTTCTAATAACACCAACGGTAAATTTCTTTTATCCAGCTCTTTTTGTAAAGTGGCGACTAGGGGAATGACTTTTTTCTTTTGATTACAATACTTGCCATTGTTATGGTGCGGTGTACATAAAATATGAGTAATCCCTTGTTCAACCGCTTTTTCAGCCATTGCTAGGCTTTCTTCCAGGTTTTGCGCACCATCGTCAACTGCTGGTAATAGATGACAATGTAAATCGATCATTCCCTTTACCTCCTCTTTATCATTCATAATAATAACTTGTATCTTTGCTTTGTTCGACTCCGTTATAAACAATTCCCAGTACCTTTGCCTGAGCCATCTCTAATAATTTTTTTGCTTTCACAACTGCTTCTTTTCGTGAAGTCTTTTCACGTACTACCAGAAGCGTACCATCTGCCTTTGATGACAAGATTTGAGCATCTGTCACAGTTACAATCGGCGGCAAATCAAACATCACGATATCATAGAGCTGACTTGCTTCTACCATTAGTTGATCCATTCTTTTCGAGCTTAACAGCTCTGATGGATTAGGAGGAATCGGTCCACTTGGTAATACCGATAATTCCTTGATTGCCGTTTTTTGGATCCCTTTACTGATCGTTTCAGTTGAACTGAGTAGATTACTTAATCCATAGTGATTATTTATTTGAAATGCTTTGTAAATAACTGGTTTTCGCATGTCAGCATCAACTAATAACACTTTCTGACCAGCTTTTGCAAAGACAACAGCCAGATTTGCAGCCGTGGTCGATTTCCCTTCACCTGGTCCAGATGACGTGACCACGATCGTTTTGACTTGTTGATCATTGATTGAAACAAATTGGATATTGGTTCGAATCGTTCGGTAGTGCTCAGCCGCTGCTGATGAAGGATTAGTTAAAGTAATCAAACGAATCGGTTGAAGTAGTGTTTCTTTTTGTTTTATGACACGTCGCATGTTTTCCCTCCTACACTCTCGAACGAGCTCTACGAGAAGCTCTCGCTTGTTCACCAGTTTCATCGTTTATTGTCACCGGTGCATTGTTGTTTTTGTCATTTCTATTGAAATCTTTGGCAGTCATTTCTGGTACCGTCCCTAAAATTGGAAACCCTATGACCTCCGAAAGATATTTTTCATCTTTCACAGTCTGGTCGAACAATTCCAATAACAGAGCTATCCCCATGCCAATCATCAGACCTAAAATAAGGCCAAGGGCAATATTTATTTTTTTATTTGGTGACACCGATGTTCCGTCCGCAACCGCTTCAGAAATGATCGATATTTTATCAACATTCATCACATCTTTTGCTTTCGTTTGAAACACCTCAGCTGTGGTATTCGCAATTTTCTGAGCATTATCTGGAATCGAACTAATCGCTTGGATAGAAAACATTTGTGAATTTTCGGATTGATTCACTGTGATTGCTTGTTTGATTTCTCCAACCGTCATTGCTAGCTGATCTTGCGTTTCTAATTGATCTTTCACTTCACTTAAAACTAAGTCACTAATAATCATATCTTTGTAGGTGTTAATCATTTGTAAATTCGTATTCACATCATTGACATTCGTAATATTTGACTGAAGCAACGTGACAATCAATTGGGCTTGTGAACTAAACTTGGGTGTTAAAATAAAGAATGTAACGAAACTTGCTACCGCCAAACCAACTAACGTTGAAATAAATAAGGTCAACAAACGCTTACGAAATACTCCGATGATCTCTTTTATACTAATTGTCTCTTCCATTTCTCTCCACTTTCCTGTTACTTTCCTAGATTCATTTTTCTTTTAACACATGACATCCTGCTGATGTTACTTGTTCTCATAAAATATACTCATTTCAGTGAAGCTTCGTGAGACTTCCATCCTATGAACATACTTAGATAATAAAATGACATCGATTTCTAAAAAAATTTTTTAGTTTATCATTCAGATGATAATTATTATCATCTAGAGTAAGATACTGGATCCCATCGTTTTAAAAACTTTTTATTCCCAAAAAAATAAATCGTTACTTTATCTAATCGCTTCCAAATCACGGGAAATTTGCTAATTTCATTAGACAAGTAAAGAATTTCTACCTGAGACCCTATTTACTATTATCCCATTCATAACAAACTTTTCTTGTCATGAATAACAATTTTTCTATATTAATTATACCTAACTTTCATTTTTAAATAAAGGATGATTTAAAAATAACAAAAACTATGTATTTCACTCAATAGCACTGACCGATTGTTCTCTTTTTACCAAGAAATGTCATATTGTTCTGATTCGTGAAAGAAAAGTCGCTTATTGCTAGATAGCATGAATAAAAACGATATACACTACATAAATAGAGTCTGAGGTATTAAGACCTTAAGCTTACTTTTTACACTAAGATGAGTAATTGTTATGAAAGGATCCACTCTGGTACTTTCACAATCTTATCGACGGCGTTCAAAGATCTGCACTTCGGTAATCAGTCAAAAAATAAGCCGAAGCATTTAAAAATAGAAGAAACTATTTTCGGATGCTTCGGCTTATATCTCAGAGCTAGACTTGTCATAACGCTTGTTTCAAATCAAGTTGGCAGAGGGCTACCTGATTTATTTAGTGATAATCTGATCTAAGCTTGCTATTGATAGTGCCATTTCAGCAATTTGTTTCAGCTGTGCCAAACGATTGTTACGGACAGCAGGATCGTCTACCATGACCATGGTTTGGTCAAAATACGTTTCGATCAATGGACGTAAAGCAACAAGTTGATCATAATCTTCTTTCAGCGTTTGTGTACCAAATTGTTTTTTCATTTCTGCTACCGCTTGATAAAGTGCTGTTTCAGCTTCATTTTCAAATAATGCAGGATTAATCTCTGTTGTCGTTGTTTCTTGCGCTTTCTTCGCTAAATTAACCACTCGAGTCAATGCTTCCATCGATGGCTTAAACTCTTCCTCATCTAAACGTTCTTTAAACAGTTGAGCTGCTGCAAAAACTTTTGTCAAATCGCTTTGTTTTGCATTCAAAACTGCATCAATCACATCGTGTCGGATTTGTTTTGTAGTTAGTAACTGACGGAAACGTCCTTTGATAAAATCAATGACTGCCTGTTGTCCATCCGATAACTGGACGCCAAAACGTTCTTGATCTTCATTGATTGCCTGGTCGATTTCACGTTGTAAACGAACCAATGGAAATGCCCAATTTTTTGCTTCGATGATGCGGACAATCCCATACGCTTGACGACGAAGAGCATACGGATCATTTGACCCACTTGGGATCATTCCAACTGTAAAGAAAGAGAAGATACTATCTAATTTGTCTGCAATCGCTAATACTGCACCAATTTTGGTTTCTGGTAAGTCACCTTCACTTGAAATTGGCAGATAGTGTTCCTTGATAGCTGTTGCTACAGCTGATGTTTCGCCGTGTAATCGCGCATATTTTTCACCCATGATCCCTTGAAGCTCTGGAAACTCACCTACCATGTTGGTCACTAAATCAAATTTATAGATTTCAGAAGCACGTTGTAAATCCGTTAACTCTTCTGGTGATAAGCCGACAGATTTACCTAAAATACGAGCAATAACTTGTACTCGTTGCATTTTTTCGTAGATGCTTCCAATTTTTTCATGGAAAGTCACTGATTTTAATTTATCAACAAAAGTCTCGATTTCAATCTTTTTATCTTCATTGTAGAAAAACTCTGCATCTTCTAAACGAGCAGTCAATACTTTTTGATTTCCACGGATCACGTTTTCTAGTTTGACACGATCCCCATTTCGAGCAGAAATAAAATGTGGCAAGAGTAATCCTTGGTCATTTCTTACTTCAAAATAACGTTGGTGCTCCTTCATTGAAGTAACCAATACTTCTTCAGGGACAGACAGATATTTTTCTTCAAAATCGCCAGCAAAAACTGTGGGATATTCGACTAAATTATTCACTTCTTCTAATAACTTTTCGTCTAAATCGATCGTCCAATGGTTTTTCTCTGCTAATTCTGTTGCTTGTTGGACAATCATTTCTTTTCTTTTATGTGGCGCAGCTATCACGAATTGTTCTTGTAATTTTTCTTCATACTCATTGGCATGAGCGAAACGAACTGTTTCTCCTAAGAAACGATGACCACGTGATGTGCGATCTGTTGTAACATCTAAAATCTCGAAAGGAATCACTTCATCATCTAGTAAAGCAACAATCCAATGAATAGGACGAATATATTCGAAGTCAAAATTTGCCCAATGCATCGTAACAGGAAATGTCAAACTTTTGATGACATCTGCAAGTCCAGTCAATACTTCTTTCGCTGGTTGTCCATGTGTATATTTGGTTACGTACACATACTCTACACCCTTCAGCTCTTTAAAGGTAATATCGTCAGTCGTCAAACCTTGACCACGTACAAACCCTTCTGCGGCTTTCGTCCAATTTCCATCTGAATCCAATGCGATTTTTTTAGCCGGACCCTTTAATTCTTCTTCGCTATCTGCTTGACGTTCTGGGATATTGGTTACTTTGATCGCTAAACGTCTTGGCGTTGAAAAAGTTTCGATTGTATCATAAGACAATTGGTGTTCATCTAAAAACTTTGCTGTTTTTTGTTCCAGTTGTTTCATGCTTGGTGTAACTACATGGGCAGGCATTTCTTCCAACCCGATTTCTAAAAGTAACTCTTTTGCCATGTTATTCAGCCTCCTTAACCGTTTCTGGATTTGCTGTGTTTTTATTCAATAAAGGAAATCCTAATTTTTCACGCTCTGCCACAAAAATCTTTGCAACAGATTTTGCCATATTTCTGATACGTGACAGATAACCAGCACGTTCTGTGACAGAAACTGCCCCACGAGCATCTAGTAGATTGAATGTATGGCTGCATTTTAAAATGTAATCATAGGCAGGATGAACTAAATTTTCATCAATGCATCGTTTAGCTTCTTTTTCAAAACGATCAAAATTACTTAATAATAGTTCTTGATCACTGACTTCAAATGAATATTTGGAGTGCTCGTATTCAGGCTGTTTGAAAATCTCCCCATATTTTACGCCATCTGACCATTCAAGATCATAGACACTTTCTACTTCTTGGATGTAGGATGCCAAGCGCTCCAAACCATAAGTAATTTCAGATGTCACTGGTTTACATGGCAGACCGCCGACTTGTTGGAAATACGTGAATTGTGTAATTTCCATTCCATCGAGCCAAACTTCCCAACCAACACCGGCACAGCCCATCGAAGGGTTTTCCCAGTTATCTTCGACAAACCGAATGTCGTGTTCCAAAGGATCGATCCCCAATAAACGTAAACTTTCTAAATAAAGTTCTTGGATATTTTCAGGTGATGGTTTCATCACTACTTGGAACTGATGATGTTGATACAGACGGTTCGGATTTTCCCCATAACGACCGTCGGCTGGGCGACGAGAAGGCTCTACGTATGCTGCATTCCAAGGCTCTGGTCCAATTGCTCGTAAAAAGGTATATGGGCTCATTGTACCTGCCCCCTTTTCTGTATCATAGGCTTGCATCAACATGCACCCATTTGATGACCAAAATTTTTGCAACGTCAAGATCATGTCTTGTACAGATAATTTTTTGCTCATTTAAAATGACTCCTTCCACTTCTAAATAGTTTGCTGAGAATTTGAAACAACAAAAAGTCCCTATGCTTGTCTAAACAAACATAGGGACGAATAACTTCGCGGTTCCACCCTACTTCCGAAAATTTCGGCAGCTTCATTGTCAGTACTCCCAAGTGCCTCTTCAAAAACCGACAGCATTCGGCTCACACCCTCCCGAACTCGCTTTTGCTACGTATTTTTTACTGATCTTGTTCAACGTACTTTATTCTTTTATTTAGCCAATCAAGTTTTTGTACAAAACTCTCATTTATCTAGGTTCCATAATAGACGTATAGTTAGGCTTTTGTCAAATAGTTTTGAATGTTGATTGAACATTCTACTCATTTTTTTGGTTTTCAGAAGCACTTTCTCCTTCCGGATCAGGCTTTTTTAGGACATGTTCCCATGATTTCATTTGATCAATGAACTTTTTACTTTTTAGATGAATCCCTACGTATTCTTCGTATAACTGGTCAATCAGTTGCCTGATCGTTGCTTTAGTTTCGTCTTTTAAATTGATCCCTGTGATCTTATCATAAGAAATAGCAGAGAACATACGCACGAAATAAACAGCTCTTGGATCTGCATGATAACGACGGTGATCCATTGACCAATGTTCTTCGCACAGCACGCCTCCATATTTGGAAGAATAATCAAATTTACCTTGTGTTTTACCACACACCACACAATGTGTCCAAATCGGTGCAATCCCAAAGCGTTGCAATAATTGTACCTCAAAGATGTTAGTGATGATTTCCGCGTCGTCCCCCTGATCCATCCGTTGCAATGCTGCTTGTGTAAATTGAAAAAGATGGGGATCATATTGATGGTCTTCGATCGCTGCATCCACTAAGTTTAACAAATACGTGCCGTAACCACTTAAAAAAATGTCTTCTTGAATTTTTCTAAAGGAGTGAACATCTTTTACGCTGGTTATAAACGAAAGTCCTTCACTTTTAAACGTACCAATGTAGATTCCTTCAGTAAAAGGGAGCAGTGCAGGTGCTAATGGTTGGTTTTGCCGGTGAATTCCTTTGACATAAAACATCAGCTTCCCCGCAGACTCAGTAAAAATTTTCACTAATTTGTCTTTTTCTTTATAATTTCGACTGGACAATATGATCCCTTTTGATTCGGCTAGCTGGCTCATTTTTTTCGCCCCCCTTTTAGAAAAAGAATAAGGAAAAGAAAAATCATTCACTGAATCATTTTCCTTTCCCACTTATTCTACTCATTTTCTTGTCTTCTGACTTTTACACGCGGTTTCGTCTATCGAATAATCACGTTCAACTCATTTTTATCTACTTAAAGTTAATATTCCTCTTTGCGGTAACCAAAATCTTGTAAATAAACTCTTTTATCGCGCCAATCTTTTTGAACTTTAACCCATAGTTCTAGAAATACTTTGTCACCAAGCAAATTTTCAATATCTTTTCTTGCTTTCGTCCCAATTTCTTTTAGCATTTTACCACCTTTACCGATGATAATCCCTTTTTGACTATCACGTTCAACGATAATGGTTGCTTGAATTTGGATTTTATCATTTTCATTGCGTTTCATTGAGTCAACAACAACAGCCACTGAATGTGGGACTTCATCTCTAGTCAAAAACAGGACTTTCTCACGAATCAATTCCGAAACGATAAAGTATTCTGGATGATCCGTTACTTGATCATCCGGGAAGTATTGAGGACCTTCTGGCATCTCAGCGATCAACACTTCCATTAGACGGTCCACATTGTTCCCTTCTGTAGCCGAAATCGGTACAACTTGTGCAAAAGGCATTTGTGCCGAATAATCTTCGATGATTCCTAATAATTCATCTGGATGAACTTTATCGATTTTATTGATAATCAAATAAACAGGTGATTGAACATTTTTTAATCGTTCAATAATAAAATCATCCCCACGTCCACGTTTTTGATCCGCACTGATAATAAATAAGACAGCATCCACTTCTCTTAGTGCACTGTAGGCTGATTCCACCATAAAATCACCCAAACGATGTTTTGGTTTATGGATTCCCGGAGTGTCGATAAAAATCAACTGTGCTTCTGGTGTCGTATAAACGCCTTGGATCTTATTTCTGGTCGTTTGTGCCTTGTCACTCATGATAGCAATTTTTTGCCCAACGATTCGATTTAATAATGTTGATTTGCCAACATTTGGTCGTCCCACAATAGCGACAAAACCTGATTTATGTTCTAACATATTATTCTCCTTTTAATTAAAAAACATTTGATAGATTTTAGGTACAAATAAAATGAGACCGACGATCACTGCAAAACAAGCGGTGACTAACACTGCTCCTGCCGCCATATCTTTGATTTTTTTCCCAATTGGATGGAAATGAAAATCGGTAAACATATCCACCACATTCTCAAAAACAGTATTTAAAATCTCAACGATCCACACCAGAAAAACTGCTAAAACTAACCACAGCCATTCTAGTTGGTTCAGTTGAAATACAACTCCCATAAAAAACGCCAGCAACCCAAAACCTACATGTTTTTTCATATTACGTTCCTCATCAAAGACTGTTTTAACCCCTTGAAGAGCAAATTCTACTGACATAGCGAAGTGCTTATTTTTCTCAACCTTTTTCTCGCACTCTTTATCTTTTAAGTCCATAAGCATCTAAAATCTCTTTCTGTAAACCAAACATCTCTGCTTCATCTTCGGGTGTCATGTGATCATAACCATTGATGTGCAAAAAGCCATGCACTGCCAAAAATCCCAACTCTCGATCATACGAATGACCATATTCTTCCGCTTGTTCCTGGGCACGCTCAATTGAGATCATGATATCTCCTAATACTCGTGGTAAAGGATTATCGCCTTCTTCAAAAATCACGGGAATTTCGTCTTCCCCTTCGTCTTCTAATGCAAAACTAATCACATCTGTTGGGGCATCTTTGCCACGGTAGACACGGTTGATTTCTTGGATTGCTGCATTGTCCATAAAAGTAACAGACATTTCTGTTTCCTCGGGTAATTTCAAATGAGCCGCTGCAAATTGCAGAAGGTCCTCGATCTCTTTGATTTTTTCTGTTGAAACTTTCTGTGTTTCATCCATAAATGTGATGTCCATATTTATCGCTTCTTTCTTACTTATTGCTGATATTTTTTATTTTAGCCATTTTCTTTTTCTACTTTCATCGTTTCCGCTTCCGATTTCATTTTAGGATATTTGATCCGTGAATGGAAGGTACTACTTAACCCACTGATCAAATATTTTTCCACTTTGCGAATTTCTTTTAATGTTAAACCACTATCATCAAGTTGACCATCAGAGATTCGTTCTTCAATCAAATTATGGACAAATTTTTCGATTTTTTCACCTGTTGGATGATCCATTGCCCGTACTGCCGCTTCACAACTATCTGCAATATTCACGATGCCGGCTTCTCGGGTCTGTGGTTTGGGACCAGGATAACGAAATTGTTCTTCGGTGACTTCAGGATTTCTTTCTTTTGCCTTGATATAGAAATACTTCATCAATGTTGTTCCATGATGCTGTCGGCAAATATCGATTACCATTTGCGGCATGCCATATTCCTCTAAAATTTTCGCTCCATCGGTCACATGACCAAAAATGATCTGTTTACTATCTTCCGGTAATAAGAAATTATGTGGATTCTCAGCACCAGAAGGCAAGTTTTCTACAAAAAAGCTAGCATGTTTGATTTTACCAATATCGTGGTAGTAACAAGCTACACGTGTCAATAATGACCGCCCATTGATCTCAGCCACTGCGTTCGCGCTTAAATTGGCGACCATCATACTGTGATGATAAGTTCCTGGTGCTTCTTCCAATAGCTGTTTTAACAATGGATGGTTAGGATTACTTAACTCATTCAAGACGATCACACTATCATCGTTGACCATCAATTCGATATACGGATGTAATCCCATCGTTAACAGATACGACAGCAAAGCCCCCATAAAGCCACAAATCAGTGTTAACCAAGTTGTTCCATTACTAAAGCTCATACCTTGATAAACGATCAACACAACATCCATCATCAACGGAAAAATAATGACCCACATCATAGCTGAAAACCATTGTTCTGACACTCGTTGGCGTTTTAAAACCGTCGCTAATAAACCTGAAAAAAGATAAGCCATCAAGATAACGGTCAAAAAGTTGGTCCCAATCGAGCCATAAAAAATAAACAATGCAGATACGGCTTGGAACAAGGCAGCCATGATTCCTGCCCTCCGGTTCAAAAAGAAATTTAAAACTAAAGGAACAAAAGCTGCAGGATAAAACAGCGGGATAAAAGCTGCTTGTTCCGTTTGGAATAGTTGGAAAAATTTCATTAATAACACACTGATGGACATAGCCGTAACATAAAAGAGCACATATTCTGTTCGTTTTCCGGCTTCATGGTACTGCATTGAGTTGTAAACTAAAACAGCAATTTGCAATAAGACTGCTAAGATCATTGCTACTAAAGGAAAAATTGACGTTGTTTGACTGGTCAATCCTAATAATTCAAGCTTTTTCATTGCATCTGCATCGATTTGATTTCCTTCACGAACAATGATTTCGCCTTGATAGATCATGACCGGTTGAACCGCACTCCTTGCTGATTGTTTCAATTCCTCTGTTTTCTTTTCATTTAAGACATCATTTACGACGATTCCTTGATCGACAAGATAATGGATCGTTTGTTGTTGGTCAGGTGTCACGTTCAAATATTGGATCTGTTCTTCCGCCTGTTGCTTGAAGGTTTCTAAATCACTTTCTCGAACTTGTTTTTTCATTTGTTCATTGATCAATCGCAGACTTTCATCTCGGACTGTCGCAATTTGACTATCTGACATGCCAAAGATTTTTGTGTAAAAGTTAGTCGGTAATTTTTGATAAAATGCCACGTTTTCAGCATTAGCATTTTCAAAACTCTTCTTTAGAGCTGCAATTCGCTCATCTATAGTTGGTTTGGGAACATTCTCATTTTCTTTTGCTTTATCCACTTTTTCTTTATACGCTTTATTGATCGAATCATTTGTTTTATTGATCAATTCAAAAAGCTGCTTGATGCGACTACTTTGTTCACTCGCCAAATCTTGTTGATACGTATATTCTGGCGTAACAGCTTCCGCTGCTAGTTTTCTTTTTTGTTCCGTTTCTTCTGTATTTTCGATCGTTTTATTCGCACGGATACTTTCTTCTGCCACTTGTCCTTCTTTGAAATCATTGGCTTTTTGCTTGACGCTACTGAACGTAACGCCACAAACGATCACAAAAAACAAAAGCAATAAGAAAGGCATTGCCGCCTTTCCTAATTTTGCTTGCAGTTGTTGGAGTATTTTATTCAACATTCGCTTATCCCCCTAAGCCTTACTCTTGATGAAGATCTGCCTTTTCATAAGCTTTGATGATTTCGGCTACAACAGGATGACGAACGACGTCACTTGCTTCAAAATTGACAAAAGCAATTTTTTTGATTTGTTTCAATGTACGTTCTGCATGGATCAAACCACTCATCGTCCCTTTAGGTAAGTCAATCTGACTTGTATCGCCGTTTACGATCATTTTTGATTGATACCCCAAACGAGTCAAGAACATTTTCATCTGTGCCACTGTTGTATTTTGAGCTTCATCTAGTATTACAAAAGCATCGTCAAGTGTTCGCCCACGCATATAAGCTAATGGCGCAATTTCGATGATCCCACGCTCCATCAAACGATTGGTATGATCTAAACCAAATATTTGATACAGTGCATCATACACTGGACGTAAATAAGGATCAACCTTTTCTTTCAGATCACCCGGTAAGAAACCAAGATTTTCTCCTGCTTCCACCGCTGGACGAGTCAAAATGATTTTTTGGACTTCGCCTTTTTTCAACGCAGCAATTGCTAAAACGACAGCTAGAAATGTTTTACCTGTTCCAGCAGGACCGACACCAAATACGATGTCATGTTTAGCAACGGCCTCGACATATTGTTTTTGTCCACTATTTTTCACTCGAATCGGTTTACCATTGCGGTCTTTGACGATTTCTTCTTCATACATTTCAATGAAGTAATCCAATGTCCCTTTTTGCCCCATTTTTAAGGCAGTAACAACATCAGGTGTACTGACATGTATCCCCCGCTTGATCAATTCTTGTAAGGTACGTATCACCGATTGTGCTAACGAAAGCCCCGGCTCTTCTCCAATAATCTGGATCATTTCGCCTCTCGTATGAATCGTTGTTTCAGTCATTTCTTCAATTAATTTTACATGTTTGTCATGCGAGCCTAACAACATACTGATATCGTCAGCAGCTGTTAATCTAATTTCTAAAGAACTGGATGCTTCTGTCAAAAATAGACATCTCCTTTACTTCAATTCATTCCTTCCTATTTTACCATATTCGTAAAAAACTATATAGCAAATAAAAAAGGTTGTCTCACTCCTTATTCGTTTCATTCATTTTAACCTAAAATTACTTTGCTGAACTTCCATGATTTACTTTATGTTATTCCATGATTGAGAGATTCCTGCCTATCAATAAACAGCTTTTACTTAATAGATAAGGCAAAGAACCAATCTAACCAAGCCTAGATCTATCGAGTGAGGAAGAGAGATAAAAGAAGGATATGTATGATTGCATGGGGAACAAGGCGTACCGATTGATGTTGCCTTGGCGCTCACCTTGAGGAAATTGGGACATGCATGAAAAAAAATCTAAAAAAAATAAGTCTGATTTTGACGTTGTGGATCAAAATCAGGCTTATTTTCTTTTTAAGAGAGGGCGGTTGTCCCAAACTCTTTAAATGATAAGTTTAAGATTGTAATAGCTCTTTCACAATCGCATTCACTTGGTTCCCATCTGCTTTTCCTTTGACTTTCGGCATGATCGCACCCATGACTTTGCCAAATTCTTTGACAGAAGAAGCTCCAGTTTGTGTAATCGCTTCTTGAACAAGTTGACGAATATCATCCTCAGAAAGTTGTTCTGGCATGTATTTTTCAACAATTACTATTTCACTTTTCACTTTTTCAGCTAAATCGTCACGTCCAGCTTCTTCGAACTCATGTAAAGAATCACGCCGTTGTTTCATTTCACGAGACAACACTGTTAATTCTTCATCTTCAGTCAAGTCGTGACCTTCTTTGATTTGCTCGTTTTGAATGGATGACTTAATCATACGTATGACTTGTAAAGATTCTTTATCTTTTGCTTTCATCGCTGTTTTCATGTCATCGTTCAATCTACTTAGTAGTGACACACTACCAACTCCAATTCATAAAGGAACTAGTTTTTTTGCGTTTTTTTGCGTTTTTTCGCTGCTTTTCTAGCTGCTTCAGATTTTTTCTTACGTTTTACGCTTGGTTTTTCGTAGAATTCACGTTTACGAGATTCTTGTAAAGTACCCGCTTTTGACACGGAACGTTTGAAGCGACGAAGAGCATCGTCAATTGATTCGTTTTTACGAATGACTGTTTTTGACATGTTAATTCCCTCCCTCCGAGCTTAAAAAGTAACCGTAATTGTTATTGAAATTATAATCCAAAAAACAAGACTGTTCTATAAAACATTATATCTAATGCTGATTTGACCGTCAAGGGAATCTTTGGATTTTTTAAAATAATGATATGTTATTTTATTATAAAACAACTACTGACAGTTTTCACATCGACCGAAAATTTCAAACCGATGCCCTTCGATCGTACAACCTGATAATTGATTTTCAAAATAGTCCATTGGACACATATGGATTTCTTTTGTCATCCCACAAACGGTACAAATAAAATGATGATGGTGACCGATCTCTCCCTGGCAACAATGAAAGCGAAACTTCATTTCGCCATTCAAATCGGTTTCTTCTAATAAGTCTAACTCAGAGAAATCATGGAGATTACGATAAATGGTATCATAACTCACTCCTTTAAATTCCTCATTCATAAAATCAAATACTTCTTTTGCTGACACATAACGATTTCTTTTGACCAAATAAGTCAATAATGCTTCTCGCTTTTTCGTGTATTTAAATCCGTTATTTTTCAAAATTTCTAACGATTGTTCGATTAATGTTTGGTTTTTCAAGTCTTTCCCTCCAAATCAAAATGATTACGAAGTACATATTCCACAGTATGGTATACTAAAGATAAAAAAAATGCAAGTGAGGTTTTTTATTTATGGCTTTTGATTCTACTGAGATCGTTACTTTTTTTGTCATTTCTGATTCAGCTGGTGAAACAGCAACAAAACTCGCACAGGCAACCATGGCACAATATCCTACAGTTGAATTTAATTTATTTCGTCGAACGTTTGTCACTGACCAAGACACCCTCGAACAAGCCTTACAAGATGCGTTAGCAGAAAAAGCGTTAGTACTTCATACCTTGATCAACCAAGAGCTGATTGATTATACCCGAAGTTTTTGCGAAGAAAACAACTTATTTAGTTTTGACGTGATGACTCCACCGATCGAAGAAATCCAACGATTAACAGGAATTCAACCCACTCGTCAACCTGGAGCCCTACATTTATTGAATGAAAATTATTTTAAACGAATCAAGGCAATGGAATTTGCTGTAAAATACGATGATGGGAAAGATCCAAGAGGTTTCTTAGAAGCAGACGTGGTGTTGCTAGGAGTTTCCAGAACGTCAAAGACACCGTTAAGTCTTTTTTTAGCGAATAAAAACTTAAAAGTGGCGAATCTCCCACTCATTCCTCAAGCCCATATCCCAAAACAACTTTGGGAGATCGATCCTAAAAAAATTGTTGGTTTAACCAATAATCCCGATATTTTAAATAATATTCGAAAAGAACGGATGCGTTCCTATGGATTAAATCCTGATACGGCTTATTCTGATATCGAAAAAATACGAGCAGAATTAGATTTTGCTAATGATTTGTATGAAAAATTAGGTTGCGTTGTGATCAATGTTGCTTCTCTCTCAATTGAAGAAACGGCTTCGTTGATCCTAAATGCCTTAGATTTAGAGGACCACAGTTATTATGGCACGGATACTTCAGGAGAAAAATAAAGAACAAATAATTGTATCCAGTAAGCAGCTATAACAAACAACCAGAACCAAACGCATAACTAGTTGAAAAAAAAGCCAGCTGAAACGTGTCTGCTGGCTTTTTTTCAGTATAATCTATTTACATTCCCTTAGAAATGCCTCATTCTTATTTTACTGATGTTCCACATGTTTCAAGGTTTGTTCCAAGATATCCAACACGTGAAAATCATCTAAACTATACAATATTGCTTTGCCTTCACGATGCGATTTTACCACATGGTTTTCCCTTAATAAACGTAGTTGGTGGGAAACAGCGGATTGTTCCATTTCCACCGCTTGGCTGATGGCCGTCACATTTTGTTCTCCATCTTTTAAATACATCAATATTTTCAATCGGGTAGGATCACTTAAGACTTTAAATAATTGACTCACTTTTTCTATTTCGCTTTTTGGTGTGTCTGTCAACCGATTCACCTCCATAAAAAAGACTGACTTCTAAAGTTTACCACTTTTTCCATCAGTCTCAATTATTTTATTCTTCTGTCATTGATTTGATGATTGCTTCATAGGTATCGATCTTTTCTTGTGCCTCTTGTGCGGAATTGCCTTTTACACCAATATAGAATTTGATTTTTGGCTCTGTTCCTGAAGGACGGATCGCTACCCAACCATGTTCTTCTAATACATATTTTAATACGTCAGATGGAGGTGTCGTTAATTTTTCCACTCGTCCAGCTGAAACTGTTTTCGTTAATTCTTTGAAATCTTCTGTTTGAAGAACTTTTGCTCCAGCAAATTCTGATGGGGCATGGTCACGGAATTTCTTCATCAAAGCAGCGATTTTGGCTGAACCTTCTTGACCACTCATCGTGACTGAGATTGTTTTTTCAGCAAAATAACCATATTTTTCAAAAATCATTTGTAAGCCGTCATAAAGTGTCTTCCCTTGTTTTTTATAAAAAGCAGCCACTTCGGCTAACAATAAGAGTGCTTGGATTGCATCTTTATCACGTACAAATGGTTTGACCAAGTAACCATAGCTTTCTTCAAAACCAAACATAAATGTATGAGAATGATCTTTTTCAAATTGATGGATTTTTTCTGCAATAAATTTAAAGCCTGTTAAGACATTGATCATCGTAGCGCCATAGCTTTCAGCGATGGCTGCAGGAAGTTCACTTGATACGATTGACTTAAGTACGGCTGCATTTTCAGGTAAAGTCCCTCGTGATTGATGTGCTTCTAAAATATATTGAATCATTAACGCACCGATTTGATTACCGGTCAAAACTTTATAAGAGCCATCAGGTTGGCGAACTGCTGCTCCTAAGCGATCCGCATCAGGATCAGTTGCAATCAATAAATCAGCGCCTTCTTTTTCACCTAAACGAATCGCATACTCAAATGCTGAATGTTCTTCAGGGTTTGGTGATTGAACCGTTGTAAAGTCAGGATCAGCTACAGCTTGTTCAGGTACAAGCATAAATTGTTCGAAACCAGCTTGTTGTAATGCTCTTTCTCCTAGCATTTTTCCTGTACCATGAAGGGGTGTAAACACCAATTTTAAGTCTTTCCCCATTGTTTGGACTAATTCTTGATCAATCGTGACTGCTTTGATTTCTTCCAAATATGCTTTATCGACTTCTTCACCAATGATCGTAATCAATCCACTAGTTTCTACTTCGTCATCAGCTAAAACAGCGACTTTTAAAGGATTACTTACTTCACGTACATATTTTGTCAATGCATCCGCATCAGCGGGTGGCATTTGTCCGCCATCTTCTCCATAAACTTTATAGCCATTGTAAGCTGCTGGGTTATGAGAAGCTGTCACCATGATTCCCGCAAACGTATTCAAATGACGAACAGCGAAAGAAAGTTCAGGTGTTGGACGTAGACTCTCAAAGACAAAAGAAGGAATATCGTGTTGTGCCAAAGTCTTCGCTGCTTCCATCGCAAATTCAGGCGATTGATGGCGTGAATCATAAGCAATCGCTACGCCGCGACGTTTTGTTTCTTCTCCTTGTGTATCCATAAAACGTGCCAGCCCTTCTGTTGCTTGTCTGACCGTATAAATATTCATTCGATTGATCCCAGGACCTAAAATTCCCCGCATTCCTGCTGTTCCAAATTCTAAAGGAGCATAAAAAGCATCTTCCAGCTTTTCAGGGTCCTGACTAAGATCAGTTAATTGTTTTTTTAAATTTTCTTCTAAATTTTCTTCATTGGCCCATTGTTGGTATACTTGTTCCCAAGACATGAAGCGAACACCTCTTTCTAAAATATCTACCTCTTTCAGTATAGCATTCTCTTTTTAGATAGAAAAGTCAGAAGAAAAAATAAGCGCAGATAGGATCTTCTTTTCTTTCACCAAGATCAAGATTATTCCTACTGTTCTTACAATATCAAACAAGATTTTTCTTGTTTTTGAAATTGCACTGAACCGTTACGATTATCTGGTTGAGTTTTTTTATTTTTTAGAATATCAAATAATTTTCTTTTTTTATTTGTTTGCTCTTCTTTCTTTTGCAAAGTTCCAAGATTATTCCAACTCTTCGGCTGGTATGTTTGCCAAACTTCTGGTTCCTGTTCCCAAGGTGCTTTTACTTTTTTTCCTTGAGAGATAAAAGTAACTTTTCCACGTAATTTTTCCCAATTGCGGTAAATATAACGTAGTTCGCTAGAGGTCGTAGACTTTCTTCCCTTAATATCATCTAGATTTTTTTCGTCTAGGACAAGTTCAATATCTATTTCATCTAAGCAATAGTAAAGTTCCATATCTTGCTTTTCCATCGCTATATCCAAACCAATTTTACAGCCTCTATTCACGTGCAAAGAATGGTCATGATAAGCTTTATTCTTAAGTACATCTTGATAGATTGTTTTTAATTCATTTTTCTGATTCATTTGAGTACCACGAAAATAATTTCCCCATAATGGCCAGTGTTTCTTGCCTTCATCCACATAATTAAACCATTCTTTGGAAAATTTTGAAAAAGATTCTTCAGAACACCAGATACTATCCTCTTTCACATTTAATTTATCCTCTTCTCTATTTAATATACTCCTAATTTCGTTATTGTACTCATCAATAAAAATGGGAACATGATTTTTTTTTGCTTCCTTTTCTGCTTGTTCTAAATTGCCTGGTTTTTCTTCCGCTAGATCTATCGCCTGACTTAGATTAAATATAGAGTACCCCAGACTTTTCGCATATGCCTTCCGCGCTGTAGCTAAGCCATAAATAAAAATAGTTTCTTTTGTCACATTTTCCTCTCCTTTTCATTTATTTCTGATAACGATAGTCATTTTCTGGAAAGTCATTTACGTGTACAACGATCCATTTCTATCGTTTGAATATGTGTCTCTCTTCTTTGATTGGAAGTGGCTAGCTTTTTATGTAGTTTACGAGTAGCCTCTATTCCCATAGTCCTTGCATCACCGAGTACTCTTTTTTCATTGTCCTTCTTCTTTCCCTATTTCCATCAAAATGCCTGTTCATTGTATCACGTGTTAATTTCACTCGGATGGCAAAAAATCCTGTTTTCAAAAAAAAATAGTTCTCTCTTAATGATTGAAGTGCCAGTAACAAGCGATCGTGTCTAAAAATAACTCCTATTTTCCATGAATAAATTCTGTCCACAAAAAGAGAGTGGGACAATAGTCAGAAAAAAATCTGATTATTGCCCCATTTTTTTTTTTGATTTTAAGGTACACAAAAAGCACACAACCTTGTATGATTAAAGTGCCTAAACAAAAATCAAAGGAGTGTGCCTTATGTTTAAAAATTATACCATCAACCAAACAACTTTACCACTAGATGTAGAACATTATATTCCAGAAACGGATGTTGCCTTTGCGGTTCACTCGTTAGTAGAAGCAATCCCGCAAGCGCTCTTCAACCAAATTGAACAACAGCTGGGACGTCCAGCCTATCACCCCAAAATGATGTTGAAAATTCTTCTTTATGCCTACACGCAACGTGTTTTTTCTGGCAGAAAGATCGAATTTTTATTAGACGATAGTTACCGTATGCGTTGGCTAGCCAATCATGAACAAGTGAGTTACCGCACGATCAATCGATTCAGAAGTCAGGAAACGACAGCTCAGCTTCTAGCAGAGGCTTTTGTGTTGTTTCGCCGTCAACTGATAACCAATCAAGTGATAGATAATGAAGCCATCTTCGTTGACGGTACGAAAATTGAAGCAGACGCCAATAAGTTCAGCTTTGTTTGGCGTAAAGCCACCACTCGGTATGAACGGTTGTTAGATGAAAAATCAGAAGCTTTTTATCAAACGCTTTATCAAGAGGAAATTCTTCCTTGCTTAAAAGAAGAAAGTCAATC
Organism: Enterococcus sp. DIV1208; assembly: GCF_050530455.1. Taxonomy (NCBI): domain Bacteria; kingdom Bacillati; phylum Bacillota; class Bacilli; order Lactobacillales; family Enterococcaceae; genus Enterococcus; species Enterococcus sp. DIV1208. The sequence continues at coordinate 1,908,578 of NZ_CP172887.1, forward strand.
CGATGGATTGACGAGCGACCAGTTAGAAGAAGTCGCTCATCATTTAGAAGCTGAACTCCATGAAACACAAGTACAATTAACACATGAAAAATGCAAAGAAAAGCAAAGTCAACTAAAGAAAAAAAGAAGAATGTATAAAAAATATCTCCGACAGGTACAAACGGATTATCTGCCAAGAAAACAAAAGTATGAACGGTATGCTCAACTATTTCAAGAACGAAATAGCTTTTCAAAAACAGATACTGATGCCACCTTTATGCGGATGAAAGACGATTATATGCGAAATGGACAGCTCAAGCCAGGTTATAATTTACAAATCGCCACCGAAAATCAGTATGTTTTGAGCTATGAATTATTTCCAAATCCCACAGACACCAAAACATTGAATCCATTTTTAGACAGTTTTTTAGACCGACATAAGGAGTTACCGGAGTACATTGTGGCAGATGCAGGGTATGGTAGCGAAGAAAATTACATGTATATCAACGATGTTCTACATAAAACTCCCTTAATTACATATGGCAGTTATCACAAAGAAAATAAAAAGAAGTACAAGGATAATCCGTTTAACGTGGAGAATTGGCGTTATCTTGAAGAACAAGACACCTATATTTGCCCAGCGAATCGTCCGGTACCGTTCAAAAATTATAGTCGCAGAAAAGATAAAGGTGGCTTTATTCGAGATTTCAAAATCTATGAATGTGAGGATTGTCGGAACTGTTCAGTTCGTCGTCAATGTACGCGTGCGAAAAGTGAACAAAAGCGAAAAATTCAAGTAAATAATAATTGGCGCTATTTCAAAGCAGAATGCAGAAAAAATCTTTTAGAGGAGAAAACTGGTTCGATTTATCGGAAACGAAAAATTGATGTCGAACCCGTGTTCGGACATCTAAAGGCTCATTTGGCGTTCCATCGTTTCCATTTGCGTGGGAAACAAGGAGCAACGATTGATATTGGTTTGGCACTGATGGCATTAAATTTAAGAAAATTAGGAAAATATATGGAGAGGAAAGTGCGCAAAACAGAAAAAATAAGTTCGATTTTGACAATAAACATCAAAATCGAACTTATTTTCTTTTTGAGAAAGAACTATTGTCCCACTCTCCTTTAGTAGTATAAAAATGAATAATATTCAAACAGCCCTTCTAACGACCTCTTTTGATCACTTTACGCTTGTGTTGTTTCTTCTAATGCTTCTAAATATTTATAAACTTGTTGACCAGCAATGCCTCCATCGCCGACTGCTGTCGTGATTTGTCGTAAATCTTTTTCACGAACATCCCCAATAGCGAACACACCAGGCATAGTCGTACGCATGTCTTGATCTGTTGGAATCCAACCAGCTGCATTAGTTAAACCAGCTTTTTTAAATGGTTCAGTCAATGGATCTAAGCCCACATAAATAAACACGCCATCTGCTGCTAAATCAACGGTTTCATTCGTTTTCACATTATGCGCTTTAACCCCAGTGACCACCATGTCATTACCAACGATTTCATCTGTGACAGTGTCCCAGACAAATGAAATCTTTTCGTTAGCGAATGCGCGATCTTGGATGATTTTTTGCGCACGTAATTCGTCTCTTCGATGAACGATCACGACTTCAGAAGCAAATTGCGTTAGGTAGATGGCTTCTTCTACCGCAGAATCGCCACCGCCGATCACGACTAAGCGTTTGTTTCGGAAAAAAGCACCGTCACATACTGCACAATAGGAAACACCTCGTCCAGCGTATTCTTCTTCTCCAGGAACACCTAACTTACGATGGATACAACCCGTTGCGATAATCACTGTTTTGGCTTCATAAGATTGATCTTCACAGATCACTTCTTTGTAATTTCCATGGTCTTTGATGTCTTGCACAATTCCATAGACATTTTCTGTTCCAAATTTAGTGACACCTTCATACATTTTATATGCAAGGTCAGGTCCCATGATGGAATCAAATCCAGGGTAATTTTCAACTTCAGCGGTGTTATTCATTTGTCCACCCGGTGCGCCTTGTTCAATCATAGCAACTGAAAGATTTGAACGTGACGCATATAACGCAGCAGTCATTCCAGCAGGTCCAGCACCAATCACGATAACATCATACATATGTACATTCCTCCATTATAAAAATCAAGTAAGCTTACTTTACAGCCTATAGAAAAAAAAGTCTATTGTTCTGCTTACTCTTTCCTCGAATAGATTTATTATACTCGAAAAATTAGTTTAAAAACAATAGACTTTTATTTAATTCACTATTCGTTACTTAAATCTTCTCCATTTGTTGCAATGACTTTTTTATACCAGTTGAACGATTTTTTCTTCGAGCGTTCCAATGTCCCATTTCCTTCGTTGTCACGGTCAACGTAGATGAACCCATAGCGTTTCTTCATTTCGCCAGTCCCAGCAGAGACAAGATCGATACAGCCCCAAGTCGTGTAGCCTAGGAGATCCACACCATCGAGCTCAACCGCATCTTTCATTGCTTGGATATGTTGTTCTAAATAATCGATCCGATAGTCGTCTTCTACATAGCCATTTTCATCTGGTGTATCAATGGCACCTAACCCATTTTCGACGATGAACAATGGTTTTTGGTAACGATCATAAAGATCATTCATCGTGATACGTAACCCCAATGGATCAATTTGCCAGCCCCATTCACTGGCTGAAAGATAAGGATTTTTAGCCGATTCAAAAATATTACCGGCCGTTTGCTCTAATACTTTTGGATCAGTAGTAGCTACCCGGGAAGAGTAATAGGAGAATGAAATAAAATCAACGGTATGTTCTTTTAATATTTCTAAGTCAGTTGGTTCCATCTCGATTTTGATTCCATTACGTGCCATTTCTTTTAAGGCATAGGCTGGATAACTTCCCCTTGACTGGACATCAATAAAGAAATAGTTTTCCCGGTCCGCCTTTCTTGAAGCCCAGACATCTTCAGGTTTACAAGTGTAAGGATAAATTGCGCCGGCTGCTAACATACAGCCAACTTTATTTTCTGGATCCACTTCATGAGCGATCTTTGTAGCGATTGCACTAGCAACTAATTCATGATGGGCTGCCTGGTATTTGATTTGTTCCACATCGTCCCCTTCTTCAAAATACAATCCAGCGCCCATAAATGGAGCATGTAAAATCATATTGATTTCGTTGAAGGTCAACCAGTATTTCACTAATCCTTTGTAACGATTAAAAATGACATGGCAAAGTCTTTCATAAAACTCTATCAACTTTCGAGAACGCCAAGCACCATATTCTTTGACTAAATGCATCGGACAATCAAAATGAGTGATTGTCACTAACGGTTCGATTCCATATTTTTGACATTCTTTAAAGACATCTTCATAGAACTTCAACCCTTCTTCATTTGGTTCCTTTTCATCACCTTTTGGAAAAATACGACTCCACCCAATGGATAAGCGATAGGTTTTAAATCCCATTTCCGCAAAAAGTGCAATATCCTCTTTGTAACGATGGTACATATCAATGGCTGTTTTTGCTGGATAAAAATGTTCCTCATCAAAGTCAAACATTTTTTGTTTACCAGTGATCACTGAAAAACGATCTTTACCAATCGGAACAACATCAACATTAGCTAAACCACGTCCACCTTCAGCGTAGCCTCCTTCACATTGATTGGCAGCCGTTGCGCCACCCCATAAAAAGTCTTTCCTAAATGCCATCCTACTTCCTCCATTATTGTTTTTGATAAGTTTTTGTCAGGTTGTTTGCTATTTCATCTTGTACTTCGATCCCCTCTTCTTTTAAGCGGTGGATCGTTTCCTTAAATTGTGGCAAATACGCTTCGTGAGCAACAAACAATTCATCCATGATCCGTTTCGCTGTTTCACCCGAACGTACTAAGGGATTGATCGTAAATGCTTGAAGCGCTGTGCCATAATCACCCGTCACTGCCGCTTCGATCGTCAATAATTCCATATTTTTCATGACTTGAAGCCAGCCACGTTCAGCTGGTGGCAAAGAACCGAAAGCAACGTTACGTGCCCCTTGTGCCCCGACATACGCTGTGACCTCCACGACACAATCAGCAGGCAGATCAGGAACAGCGCCGTCATTTTTTGTTGAAACAACGATTTGGGTTTCTTTATTGGCATAGATCGAAGCGATCGTTTCACAGGCAGCATCTGAATAATAAGCACCCCCACGTTGTTGTAACTGTTCTGGTTTATGGTCTAGTTCTGGGTCCTGATACAACTCAAATAATTCTGCTTCCGTTTTTTTAACTTGTTCTGCTCTTGTACCAATTGTTTGATATTCTTCTAAAGCATGGTTCAACATTTCTTCTTCACGATAATAATAGCGATGGTAGCCACAAGGAATCATTTGCATTTGTTGTAATTGTTCCTTGAAAAACGGCACATCGAATATATTTTTTGGTAAGCCATTATTTTCAGCATAAAGTCGGTCGATTAGCTCATTCGTTCGATCGTTTCCATGTGAATCTGCTACTTTATGCCAATGAAAGTGATTGAGTCCAGCAAATTTATAAATCAAGTCTTCTTTTGTTTCTCCCAGCATTTCTGGCTCTGTCATCATTGCCATAACTGGTACATTACAAAGCCCAATTACCTTTTCCCATTTTCCGTAGCGAACGACAGCTTCTGTAACCATTCCACTAGGATTGGCAAAATTGATCAGCCAAGCATCGGGACATAGTCTTTTCATATCTTCTACGATTGAAAGAATGACCGGAATGGTACGAAACGCTTTGAACATCCCGCCAGCTCCATTGGTTTCTTGTCCAAGCATGCCATAATATGCAGGGATTCGTTCATCTTTCACTCTGGCATCTAATTGACCTACCCGAAACTGAGTTGTTACAAAATCAGCATCCCGCAGTGCTTCTTCTCGATCCAACGTCGCATAGATCTTAACATCATAAGGCGAAGCATCCCACATTCGTTGAGACATTTCACTGACGATTCTTAGTTTTTCTTGACCCTCTGCTACATCCACTAACCAGATTTCTTTAATCGGTAATTCTTCATATCGTTTAATAAACCCTTCCATCAATTCAGGGGTATAGCTACTTCCGCCACCAATTGTTGCAATCTTCACTTTTCGTTCCATGAGCTTCCTCCTTTTTTGTTTTTACAACTATATTATGTTTTTTGTAAACGAAAACAACAAGTTAACTTTATTCTTTTGCATTTCCATTTACAAAAATTCATTATATAGCCGATTTTTTTGTGAAAATCTTGTATAAGAACAACGAACGATTGACGAATCAACAAATAGCGCTTACAATATTTTTACACAAAAAATTAAAAAAATGTAAAAGAGGATCGTCATGCTATTAAAAGAAAAACTAAAAAAAATTGCTTTTTCTCCCGCAGAAACAGAAGTGATCCATTTTATTCAAAGCCATGAACATCAACTCAAAGAAGCAACAATTCAACAAATTGCGAAGGCATGTTATGTCCATCCTTCTACGTTGATTCGGATTGCCAAAAAGGCTGGGTTCAACGGTTGGGTCCACTTTAAGGAAGCTTTTTTGGCGGAAAACGAGTATTTGGAAGGAAATTTTCAAGAAGTTGATGCCAACCTCCCCTTTCTAGAAAACGATGGAATCATGTCTATTGCGAACAAAGTCGCTGCACTGGAACGAATGACGATTGAAGACACACTCTCATTGCTTCACCACGATGACTTACAACGAGCAAAACAGCTTTTATTGAAAGCAAAAAAAATCGTCCTTTTTTCTAGTAATTCGAATACTTTGATCTCGCAGGCTTTTATGTTGAAAATGAAGCGAATCAAACGAGACGTAACGATCGTGACGACTTCAGGCGAATCCTACTATGAAGCCTACAACTGTACGCCTGATACTTGTGCCATCTTAATTTCTTATACCGGCGAAAATAAAATGATGTTACGAACAGCCAAGATTTTGCAAGAAATCAATGTGCCGATTTTAACATTGACGAGTATTGGTGATTCCACTCTTTCTACTTTCAGCTCAGCAATCCTTCGTATCACTACCAGAGAACGATTGTATTCCAAAATCAGTAATTTTACGATCAATACTTCAATTTGTTACTTACTAGACGTACTATACAGCTGTATCTTTGCAGAGGAATATCAAAAAAACCTCAACCATTTAATCAAAATCGGACAAAAAGTAGACGATCGCCCAATCAGCTCCTCTATTATGGAAGAGCCTCCTGCAATTAAGGAATAAATTATCTTATCTCACACTTTTTAGCTTCTTATTCATTTCCTCTTTTCACCATCTAGCTTGTATAAGTTAGTCGGAAAAGAAAAAACCTAAAAAAGTTATCCACGACGACATGGATATTTTTTAGGTTTTATTTGCTTAAATTTCATGTTGTGTTTCGTGGCTTTTAGCAGTTTTATTGGTGTTAACTGGTAATTGCTTATCAGCGCCTTCTAGCCCACTTGCTCTTTTCTGATCAAATCTTGCTAACTGTTTTGATTCAGTTAGTGAGAGGTGTTTCATTTTGGCAATCACTGTTTTTTTAATTTCTTCTACGGATACAGTTGGAGAACCAATTTTGTCAGCCATTAAGCCTACCAAAACGGCTTTTTGTTTTTCATTAAGTTCTGGAAACTGATGAAATTTATCCGCTAAGTAATTGATTGCGCTTGTTTTGTGTAAACGGTCAGGCTCTTTTAAGATATCGCTAATTATCTTTCCCTCATTAGGATAGTTCTCACTGATCTCCATAAATACCTCTAGCTGATCATTTATTTTATGTTGATTCTCTTCACTCAATGATTGCACTAATTGATCTTTTTCATGTAACAGAATTGCTTTTTTTTTACTATTTGGAAGTGATAATTCATGCCAAACGACACTGAAATAAGTCATTATATGAATCGTTGAAGGGCTGTCAGATTGTTTCAATAAAAATTTATCTTGGAGCACTTTGAGCACGTTAGAGGTATTTTTTTCTGGACTTTCATCAGTAGTACGGGAACGAGCAATTGTTGTCATAAAATACATTTTTTTGTCTATTTGATGGATAACTTCTGAGTGCTTCAGTTCATCTAACTCCGGAAATATAGTTGTCACTATTTGTTGTTTTTGTTCTTGCGTAAATGCTTTCGTATCATTAAATAAGTGCGTCAAAAAATCGATGCGTTGTTTTTCATTTAATGAGTGAGATTCTTTAAAAAAATTCGCAATGTTCGCCTTCTGCTGTGGCTTTTTCTCACTAACCATCAAAAAAATGTCGATTTTCTGGTCAACTTGATAGGATTCTTCCTTCGATAAAGGTTGTTTTATTCTATTTTTTTCATCATTTACTAATACTTGTTTGTCTTTTTCAGACAACGAAAGTTGATTATATGTATCGATTAAATAACCCACAACATCATTTGCTGTTAGTCTTTCTGCTATCGGCAAATGATCTTTTGCTTGGAGTTTAATAAATTTTTTATACAAACGATTTTTTTCCTCATCCTTAAATTTGATCTGCTGGACTAATTCATGTAACGTTCCATACTGTTGTTCCATCGTTTCATGGTTTGTATCCCGTCTTTTAGCACGAGTGATTTTGATTATGTCATCAACAAATACCTGCTTGTCAAGTACTTCTTTTTGTCTATCTATCAACTGTTTCGTTAAATAAACTTTTACTTCATGATGTGTTACTTGAGAAATAGCTAGTTTTTCGAGAGTAGTAACGATTTGATTTATATTGTTACCAATATGTGGTTGACTTGTTAGCAATAATGAGTTTGCCTCTTTAAAGGAAGTGCTAGGATTGTTAACCTTACTATGTTCTTCAATGACTTTTACATGTAGTTGGATTAATTCGTCGATATCTTTTTCTGTCTCTTCTTTTACTGTCCCTATTTGTATATTACCCAATAACTCTTCCTTAGCCTTGATTAAAGTATACGACTTTTGTGTTTCACAATATGTTGCAATCTCATAATATTCAGCAAATTTTTGCATGACACTTTCTTTTGTTTGCGGTACTTTTTCCCATTGTTCCATAGAATGATTAATGACATGTTTATAGATATAGGCCTTATCTTCGGGTGAAAAGCTTGCCGTACAAACTGTTAACGTTTTTTCTCTCGTATCTTGATCAACATTAGACGTATGAAAAAGTACATTTGTTAACACATGTATCGAACTAGCAATATCAAAGCTTTCAGGATTTTTTTGTAACTTTTCATATACTCCTTTGTTTTTCCCATGGTTTATCTCCAGTACATTAAGTAAATTGACTAAGTTTTCCTCTTTCATCGGTCACAACCCCTAGCTAAAATTATTTTAGAATAATAAAAATTCTAATTTCTATCATTCTATGCTAATTTACTTTTGCGAATCGTCCCAATTTTTCTAAAAAAAGAAATAATTGGTCTCTAAATAGTTATTTTATATCTGTTTTGTTTATTTCAAACGCTATTGTTCAAGGTACTCTACTTCTGATACTCAATAAAAATGTCTTTATTAAAAAAACAGAGAAAAAGAAGATGATTTCCTCTTTTTCTCTGTCTGATTACTTCTATTTGGAACAACTATTCACTTTGGAGTTTATACATATCAGCATACAGTCCTTCTTTTACTAGCAACTCCTGGTGGGTTCCTTGTTCAACGATTTTTCCTTTATCCAAGACAAGAATGAGTTCTGCATCTTTGATCGTTGACAAGCGGTGCGCAATCGCAATAGTGGTTCTTCCTTGACGCATCTTTGCTAATCCTTCTTGGATCAACCCTTCTGTCTCGGTATCAATATTGGCAGTTGCTTCATCTAAAACCAAGATTTTAGGATCAGTAACAATGGTTCGTGCGAATGTGATCAATTGTCGTTGTCCACTAGAATAACTTGCGCCTCGCTCAATCACTTTTGAATGATACCCATTTGGTAATTCATTAATAAAGCGATCGGCTTGGACAAATTCAGCCGCTGCACGTATCTGTTCATCTGTGATCGCTGGGTCCATCATACGTATATTTCCTGCAATATCCCCATAGAATAGAAAAGCATCTTGGAGAACTAACCCCATTTTTTTACGAAGTTCAGCAATCGGATACTCCCGAATATCACACCCGTCAATTAAAATCTGCCCTTCATAAAATTCATAAAAACGCATCAATACATTGATGATCGAACTTTTCCCACTGCCAGTATGACCGACTAATGCGACAGTTTCACCAGGATTGGCAACAAAAGAAATGTTGTTCAACACCTTATTTTTCCCATCATAGGAAAAGCTGACATTACGAAATTCGATTTTCCCTTCAGTGATGGTTTTGTTTGCTCCTTCATGTTGCTGTGGTGCGTATTCTTCTGTGTCCATGATTTTTAAGATTCTGCTACCAGCGACGATTCCGTCAGTGAATATACTTAAGAAATCCATCATTTGAGACATCGGGTTGAAGAATCCTTGGACATATGTGGTGAAAGCATAGATCAGTCCAACTTCCACTGGTGATTTTAAGGCATCTAAACCAAAAAGCGTCAGTGCCCAAGCAATGGCTAATGCATATAAAAAGCTGATAATCGGGCTCAATAACAGCGAATTGGTTTTGATCATAGCGTATCGTGTATTGAGATAATCCGTATTGACCGCTTCAAATTCGTTTGCTAACCGTTTTTCCTGCCGGAATTGCTGGATGATCCGCATCCCTGAAATGGATTCATTTAATTTAGTATTCAACTGACTTAACTTTTCTCGCATATTACGATAAATCCGAGAACTAAATTTTTGATAATACCAGATCACGACTCCTAGAACAGGTAAAAAAAGCAACAGCCATAAAGCAATGCGTCCGTTGATTTGAAACATTGCAATAAAGGAGGAAACTACTGCGAAAATGCCTGTCAATACCATCAGAAAAACATACCAAAATTCAAAAAGCGTTTCGGTGTCATTCGTGACTCTTGAGACAGTCGAGCCGGCTGGTGTCTGGTCAAAATATCTCATTCCCAATGTATGCAATTTTTCAAATAATTTTATACGGATATATTGATAGGTTTTAAGCGAAGCATTGGAATACAAATACCATTGGAAAAACCAGATGATACTTTTGACGATGACCCCAAATAAATACAAGCCTGCAAAAAATAAAATCACTTGTGTCGTAGCAGATTGTTTGGCTAAATATTCATCCATAAAGGTTTGAATGATTCGAGGTAATAGGACATTGATTACTGACAATCCCAAAGCAAACAGGATGGCAATGATGAAAGTCGCTTTAAAGGGTTTAGCAAAATGCAACAAGCGTTTAATGATTTGCTTTTGCTCTCGCAATGGAATGGATTTTGACCATTCGGATTGATAGTTATCTTCCATCATTTTCTCCCCTTTCAATTTTGGCTTCTAACTGTTGTTTTTCCCACATTTGTTTGTACCAACCACCTAAAGCCAATAGCTCGGCGTGACGGCCACGTTCAACGATCTGTCCTTTGTCAATGACGATGATTTCATCAGCATGCATCACACTGCTTAGTCGATGAGCGGCAATGATCGTGGTTTTACTTTGACGAATTTCTTTTAAATTCCGCAAAATTCTTTCTTCTGTTTTAGCATCCACTGCCGACAACGCATCGTCAAGGATCAATAACTCTGGATTTTGGATCAATGCTCTGGCAATCGAGATCCGCTGTTTTTGTCCACCAGATAAGGAAACACCCCGCTCACCAACTAATGTTTCATACCCCTTCGGTAATTCTTTGATCTCTTGGTTGATTGATGCTAACGACGCAGCAGCTTCCACTTCTTCGTTAGATAACTTAGGATCAGAAAAACGGATATTCTCACGAATCGTCATTGAAAACAAAAAATGATCTTGTGGTACATAGCCAATAGAATGTAAAAGAGCATCTAAGGAATATTCTTTGATCGAACGACCACCAAATTTGATTTGTCCTTGATAGTCATCATATTCACGCATCAGCAACTTCATGATCGTGGTTTTTCCAGCACCAGTTTTACCAACAATTCCTAATGTATCCCCTTCTTTAATTGCAAACTTGATTTGTTCCAAGGCGGGTAATTCTTCTTTGGGATAATGGAATTGCGCGATCTCTACATTTAATTCTCCTTTTGCGGGTGTCTTCACTGCACCAAGTTGTTCGACGATATGGGTCTTCTCATGTAAGAGTTCATTCACTCGGTCATAAGAAGCATTTCCTCTTTCCAGAACATTGAACAACCGACCAATAGCAAACATCGGCCAAACCAACATTCCAATGTAACTGATGAAGGAAACCATTTGTCCAATCGTAATCGTGCCATCTAGCACATATTTACCACCCAAGATGATCGTTAAGACATAAGATAACCCAATGATCAGCGTGATAAACGGATCAAACAAAGCATCTAAAAAGTTGACACGTTTATTCTTGGTGATTGCTTGTTCGATTTTTTCTTGAAAATCTGCCAGATCTTCCTGCTCTTGCCCAAAGGTTTTGATTACTTTAATCCCAGTAATAGTTTCTTGCGTTTTGTCGTTGATACTGGAAAAAGCTTCTTGTGATTCTCGAAAAGCATCATGTAGTTTTGATCCTAATATCCTTGAAGTAACAGCTAATAGCGGCAAAGGGATCAAAGCAAGTAAAGTCAAGCGCCAGTCAATGAAAAGGATCATGGCAATGATTGTGGTTCCCCCAGTAATGACCGAATCAGCAAATGTCAAGATGCCTGCTCCTGCCACATTTTGAATCGCATTTAAATCATTGGTCGCATGTGCCATTAAGTCACCTGTACGATATTTTTGGTAAAACATACTATCCATACGAGTGAAATGGATAAACAAACGCTGACGTAATTCCTTCTCTAACCTCGCTGCACTTCCCCAAATATTCACCCGCCAAATGAAACGAAAGAGATACTGTAAAATGGCAGATCCGATTAATACAGCGATCCAAAAGACGATAAATCGCATGGAGAGATTCTTATCTGCAATCTCATCGATAATGATCCCGATTACTTTAGGCGGAACTAACTGAACCAAGGCAACACATAATAAAGAAAAAACGCCGATCACATAGTGCTTCTTTTCTTGTTTAAAAAACCAACCCAACTTCCTAAAAATAGACATATTTTCCTCCTTTTTAACTCCCATCAACCTCTTTTTCTCTTGAAAATTTAGTCAGTGTTACTTATTTTTCTCACTAACTACACAACCTTGTTTTTAATCGCTTCCATAAATCCATCTAACAAAAAAAGCGAGCTGAAATCAATCAGCCCGCTATGATTTGTCCAATGAAAACCTTATTTTTTCCCTTGGTTTTTCATTTGTTGCATCATCTGACGAATTTTCTTTTCAGATGGTTTTTGCCCCATTGACATCATCATTGATCGTAACATGTCCTCATTAACGGGAGGATTTTTTTCTAAATAATCTTTCATATATTTACGCGCAAAAAAGAATCCACCGATTGCGCCGATTAATAAAGCAATAACTGCGATAAGTACGACTATTCCTGTTTTTACCATATAAATCTCTCCTTTCTATTTCCGAATTGCTCTCAATGACTTATTTTACTAAAGTTTTCCCAAAAAAGAAAGGCGTTTTCTTTAGTTTTGGCTAAAAAGTTTATTTTACTGATTTCCTATAACTTCGCCAAAAAGAAGCTTAACCATATATTTTTTTTAGGCAAACCGAATAAATTGCTTTCAATTTTTTTGATGCAGGTGTAGAATGGTGTCGTGAAGAAAATGAGAGGTGATTTTTTTGAGTAATCAATTCCATAAACAAAAATTGATTGAACACACCAACGGCTTATCTTTAGCTGAAGTGAACGGAACAGTCAAAGTTCCTAAAGGGAAAAGTTTTTTTAAAACATTATTAGCTTATTCAGGTCCTGGCGCACTCGTTGCGGTAGGTTATATGGACCCAGGAAACTGGTCGACTTCTATTACAGGAGGTCAAAACTTTCAATATTTACTGATGTCAGTCATTCTTTTATCCAGCTTAGTCGCTATGCTTTTGCAATATATGGCAGCAAAACTAGGCATCGTTAGTCAAATGGATTTAGCCCAAGCCATCCGAGCCCGTACAAGTAAAACACTTGGTGTGATTTTGTGGGTGTTAACTGAATTGGCAATCATGGCAACCGATATTGCAGAAGTAATTGGGGCCGCCATTGCCCTTTATTTACTTTTTGATATTCCATTAGTAATTGCCGTATTTATTACTGTTTTTGATGTTTTTGTTTTATTGATGTTAACTAAGATTGGCTTTCGTAAAATTGAAGCCATCGTCGTTTGTTTGATCTTTGTCATTTTATTCGTTTTTGTCTACCAAGTGGCTTTGTCAAATCCCGACTGGAAACATTTATTTGCTGGCTTTGTTCCTAATAGCAAAACGTTTGCTGATTCACCGATGATTGGTGGTGAAACACCATTGACAGGTGCATTAGGAATCATTGGCGCAACTGTCATGCCTCATAATTTGTATCTCCATTCTGCAGTCTCACAAACGAGAGAAATCGATCGGAAAGACCCAACCGATATCGCTCGAGCTGTTCGTTTTACAACTTGGGATTCTAATATTCAATTAACTATGGCTTTTTTAGTCAATGCTTTACTTTTGATCATGGGCGTTGCAGTATTTAAAAATGGTTCTGTGCAAGACCCATCATTTTTTGGGCTTTACGAAGCATTGTCTAATCCTTCTGTTATGAGCAATGATGTATTGACCACTGTAGCAAAATCTGGCATTTTATCTACATTATTTGCTGTTGCACTTTTAGCTTCTGGACAAAATTCTACGATTACTGGAACACTGACAGGACAAGTGATCATGGAAGGCTTTATCCACATGCGTATGCCGATTTGGTTACGTCGTTTGGTCACACGTCTCTTGTCTGTCATCCCTGTTTTACTCTGTGTCCTCTTTACCAGCACGAAAGGAACGATCGAAGAACATACTGCTTTGAATCATTTGATGAACGAATCTCAAGTATTTCTTGCATTTGCGCTTCCTTTTTCAATGATTCCATTATTGATGATGACAAATAGTGAAGTAGAGATGGGGAAACAATTTAAAAATAATCTATTCGTTAAATCTTTAGGCTGGATCTCCGTAATCAGTCTGACATTCTTGAATTTACGAGGATTACCCGGACAAATCGAAAGTTTCTTTGGTGATCAAGCAACTACCAATGAATTGATGTGGGCAGACAATGTGGCCTACTTGATTATCTTTGCTGTCTTAGCCTTATTGTGTTGGACGATCGTCGACTTGTATAAAGGGAACAAAAGATACGCAGAACGTTTGCAACAACTAACCGTTCAAGAAAATAACTAATAAAAAGATTAGATGATAAAAAAGTTGTTCCTTAAGTGTCCAACTTTAAAAAATAAGCCAAAGAATCCCGAAATAGTTACTCAGGGAAATTCTTCGGCTTATTTTAATTCGTATAACTACATTCAACAACTTTTATGTCCATTTGTTGAAATGTCTTCGTGAAGCAAACGAATCACGTTTTTTACTACTAATATCATGTAGTTTTTGCACAGATCCTACAATCAAAACTTTAAGGTTTCATTTGTTTATTCATTCACTGCTGCTAATAATTCTGGGAAAGCTTCTGGATCAAAGTGTTTTTCTTTTAACATAGCAATTTCTTTTCCATATGGTGCATAGGCCGTTTTTTTCTCTTTCCCTACATAAGGGGTTTCTAAGATTTTGGCAATATCTGAAAACATCGGTTCATGTACGATTTCTTTCAGTGCATCAAAACCGATCGTCCCGAAACCAATATTAGCATGACGATCCTTATGTGACCCTTGAGGATTCTTCGAGTCATTGATGTGTAACACTTTCAATCGATCCAAGCCGATTACTTTATCAAATTCTGTCATGACACCTGAAAAATCATGACACACGTCATAGCCTGCATCGTTCGTATGACAAGTATCAAATGTCACAGACAATTTTTCATTCAAAGTCACGCCATCAATGATCTGCGCTAATTCTTCAAATGTCCGACCGACTTCCGTCCCTTTACCAGCCATTGTCTCTAAAGCAATTTGTGCAGTCTGTTCTTTCGTCAAAACTTCATTCAATCCTTCAATGATTTTGGCGATACCAGCTTCGGCACCTGCACCGACATGGGCACCTGGATGCAAAGTGATCTGTGTTGCTCCTAAAGCCTCCGCTCGGACGATCTCTTCTCTTAAAAATTGAACCGCAAAAGGAAACATCTCCGGTTTAATCGTATTTCCCAAATTAATAATATAAGGTGCATGAACCACTATATCAGATAATCCATGTTCCTTCATATACGCTTTCCCCGCTTCGATATTCATGTCTTCAATTGCTTTACGTCTAGTATTTTGCGGTGCTCCAGTATAAATCATAAAGGTTGAAGCACCGTAACTTGCAGCTTCTTCTGCTGCCCCTAATAGCATTTTTTTCCCACTCATGCTTACGTGTGACCCTAATAACATAAAATTCTTCCTCTCCATAAAAAGTGAGTCAATGATCGAAATCCTTATCAAGCCATATTCCATTCATTGATAATCACTCTAAATAAGCTAATCTTTTTCTATTTTAACTGAACATATAGGGAAAGGAAAGTTTACGACTCGAAAACCGGTCTAGTGCTTTAAGTTTCTCGTTCACTCTATCATTCAGAAAAAGAAAGTTGAAATAATCCTTATAAAAATCACCATATCTGTTTTTTTGTTCCATTATTTGCTATAATTAGCGAAATAAAACTATTAGTTGAGGTGAACCCTTTTGCCACGTAAAGATACTCGGAAAAAGCAACATCGAAGGAAAAAGCAAAAATGGTTGGGATTAAACATCGCTTTTGGTGTCTTCCAATCACTGACTACTTTTATCGTCGTCCTTCTTCTGCTACTGGCAGCCCTTGGTGTTGGTATCGGAGCTGGTTATTTTGCCTATCTTGTTGAAGATACCGAAATACCATCCAAAGCAATCCTGCAATCAGAGCTTGGCAACATTACAGAAACATCTAAACTTGTTTATGCTGACAATTCTGAAATATCAAAGATCCAAACTGATTTAATGCGGACAGCCGTTCCTTCAGATCAAATTTCGCCTTTATTGAAAACTGCAATCATTAGTACTGAAGATGAGTATTTTGAGCGACATAACGGCTATGTACCAAAAGCTGTTTTGCGTGCTTTATTTTCTGAAGCAACTGGTATCGGTTCTTCCGGTGGTTCCACGTTGACTCAACAGTTAGTCAAACAACAAATCTTAACTGATGAAACAACATTCAAGCGAAAAGCAAATGAAATTTTATTAGCAGCACAAGTCGAGAAACACTTTTCCAAAAATGAAATTATTTCTATGTATCTAAATGTTTCTCCATTTGGTCGAAACAATAAAGGACAAAATATCGCTGGTGTACAAGAAGCAGCGAAAGGAATCTTTGGTGTTAATGCCAAAGATGTCAACTTACCACAAGCTGCCTTTATCGCAGGTTTGCCACAAAGTCCGATCACTTATAGTCCTTATACAAATACTGGGAGTTTAAAAGAAGACCTTTCAGCAGGATTGAATCGAAAAGATGTGGTTCTATTCAGCATGTATCGTGAAAATAAAATCACAAAACAACAATATGAAGAAGCGAAAGCTTATGATCTCACGAAAGATTTCTTACCACAACAGATTGCTGAACAAAGTGATCGTGAGTTTCTATATTATACCGTTATGGGTGAAGCCACAGAGATCATCACTAAACAATTAGCTGAAAAAGATGATGCAGATTTATCTGATAGTTCAGTCTATGATGCCTACTATCAAAAAGCACAACAAACGATCCAAAACAAAGGTTATACGATCCATTCAACGATCGATAAAAATGTTTATGCGGCAATGCAAGAAGCAGCAAAAAGTTATGGTCATCTATTAGACGATGGCAAAGCCACACAAGTTGAGACAGGAAATGTCTTGATGGATAATAAAACTGGTCGTATCTATGGTTTTGTTGGTGGTAGAAATTATCTACAAAACCAAAATAATCATGCTTTTGACACCCAAAGACAAGCTGGGTCTTCGATTAAACCAGTACTCGTGTATGGTCCAGCCATCGATATGGGGCTCGTAGGATCAGAATCACGTGTTTCTGATTACGCAACTACCTGGCAAGAAGGAAGTAACGCAGGAGAAAAAATCGTCAATGCAACGAATGAAGGTTCTAATACCTTCCAAACGATTCGAGAGTCTTTGGAATGGTCTAACAATATCCCTGCCTATCATTTATATCAGGATGTTTTAGAAAATGGTGGTTCTAAACAATATGCTTATGAAAATTACTTGGCAAAAATGAATTATCCAACCAACGATAATTGGAGCGTTGAGTCTGCACCTTTGGGAACCGTTGATGTAACGACTTTGGAACAAACCAATGGCTTCCAAGCTTTAGCTAATGGCGGGGTCTATCAAGAAGGTTATTTGATTGATTCAATTACTGATAACTCAGGAAAAGTCATCTACAAACATGAGGAAAAACCTGTAAGAGTGTATTCTGAAGCTACAGCATCAATTATGAATGATATGATGCGTAGTGTAATCACTGCGAAAATCACGACACCTTTTAAAGATGATATTACTGCTTTAAATCATGAACTGGGACAAGCGGATTGGATCGGCAAAACAGGTTCAACAAATGACTACCGTGATTCTTGGCTGATTGTTTCAACGCCATCTATTACGATCAGTAGTTGGGCAGGTCACGATGACAACACTGGAATGGACTCAAGAGCCCGATTACGTTCTTCTAGCTATTTAGCCAATCTCATTAATCAAGTATACCAAGCAAATCCAGCGATGTTCGGGACAAAGGATAAATTTGAATTATCTTCTGATGTCTCCAAGAAAAAAGTAGCATCCTTTACAGGACAACTTCCTGGTAAAGTTACTGTTGATAAGAAAACCATCGAAACACCAAGTCAGACAGTTGAATCGCTTTGGGCAAAAAATGGTCCAAAAAAATCAACATTCAAGTTTGGTGTCGGTGGAACGGATGAAAACTATAAAAACTATTGGGGAACTGCTTCAGCCTTTGCTCGAGAGCATCCAGCAAAAAAAGAAAATGATAAAGAAAAAGAATAACTCAGACTTTGTCAAATAATATTGATGAAACGCACCAACATTATTTGACAAAGGACCTAAAAAACAGTCGTCAATTATGGCGACTGTTTTTATCTTGTTAATTTTTCAGTAGCGCCCATACGCTTTTTTTCTTGCTGTTTGACTAAGTTCATTGCTTTATTCCTTTTTTGATCCACTGTTTGCTGTTGATGAGTATTTTTATCTGTAGTCGGTGAATATTTAGACTGATTTAGATCATTGGTAGCAGGTTTGCTTTTTTCTTTTTCATGTATGACTGGTTCCCATACCCCAATTTCAAACCACAGCGGGTTCGTTTCACTTGATTTCTTTAGGTTATCTGACTGTTGGTCATTTCCATTGATATTCATTGAGGGCTCAGCTTTTTCTAAATATAGGCTGGTTCCTTCTTTGAATTTAGGAGTAGTCAAGCTTTTAAAAGTGCTAGGGTTAAAACTATTTAGATCATTGGTAGCAAGGTTGCTTTTTTCTTTTTCATATATGACTGGTTCCCATACCCCAATTTCAAACCACAGCGGGTTCGTTTCACTTGATTTCTTTAGGTTATCTGACTGTTGGTCATTTCCATCGATATTCATCGAGGGCTCAGCTTTTTCTAAAGGTAGGCTTGCATCATCTTTGTCTTTTCCTTTAAAGTCACCTGATTGCCGGTTATCCCCTTCTTTGACAGTCATCGCTTGCTTACTTTCGATTTCCCTACAATAATCGCTATTGTTTTCTCTATTTGGCTCTTCAGGACTTTGCATTTTACTTTCATCTTTATTCCAATTGGTTCTTTCGCTACTGTTCGTTTGTACTTCTATCCATACTTGTGGGTCATGCTGTTTTTGTTTCTCTTCTTCCAAACGTATGCTGTCAACCCTTTTTTGATTACGTTCATTTGAAGCTTCACGTCTTTTTCTCCATTTGTTGACAGGATCTAATAACTCAATAGATTGATTGTTTTGAAATTGGATGACTGTATCATTTTCCATGCTTTTTTTCAAAATATCGTTAAAATTGTCTCTAAACCGTCCATATATTTGACTTACTTTCCTACTAATGCTAACTAAAATAGCATCGATTTTACTGTCAGACAATTCACTTTTTTTCAAAGTAGAAAGATATTCAAAAGAATAACTCTCCGTATGTAAACCTATATGTTTTGCTAAGATATAACCAATCGCTTCTGATTTAAAATATTCTAATTGGTCTGGATAATCGGTACTAGTCCCTCTTGTCTTATGTATGGCTGAACGCATAAAGTTACTCAATGTTTGTTTATCATTCATCCCTGACTGAATCTCGATTGGCATATTTTTAAATTGGTTAATACTTTGGAACAAAATTTGGTAGAGAAATGAATCAACTGTTTGATTCCCTACATAGTATGCTGGTCTGGGTATTTCTTGCTTTTCCGCTAATTCACTAACATCGAAAACCTGTACTAGAAAAGAGGCTGTTAGTTTACTTTTTGTTTCTTTGTCGAAACGTACTTCTGTATGGTCTCTATAAAGTGCCTCTGGACCCAGTTTTAATTTTTTTTCTAGTTTCTTCCATTCCTGAGCCTCGAGAGCCAATTGGACATCTGGTTTTTGGGCGATCAGGTTTTGGGTTATTTTTGAGTGTTGCCAAGGAAGATGCGCTGTAACAGATAAAAACTTAATAAAATTATCCTCTTCTAGAAAAGTTGAAAGTTGTTTTTTTCGATACGTTTCAATCCCTTCCCTATCCCCCCGTTTGTTCAAGCTTTGTATACTTTTATCGTCTATTCCCTCATTAAACCTAAGATTTAGTATATATTCAACTCCTTCTGGAAATAAGTCAATTGAGCTATCCCACTTAACACGTGCATTAATATGATGTGCCACACTTACAAAATAATAAAATTTTTCTATGATCTTTTCTTTATTTTCTTCTATAAACGGACGATATAATTCCATTCCCGGATCCTTAGTTACTATTACCAGTGAAGAATCAAGATATAAGGAATGATTAAAAACAAAACCTGGAGTACAGCGACGATTGTTCTTGTACTTCTCTTCCATTACTGGTAATGGAAATACAAAATCTGTAATAGCATTCTCTGTAAAAGATTTAATAGGAATATACCAATTTCTCCTATTTCTTTCCAATGCAAGATATGTCCTATTTAAATTTTCTAATATTATGTCTTTATACTTTGAAGTTTTTAACTCATCGTAAACATCAGGAAGCAGTTTCACAAAATAAAAATCTGACATTTATAACTTCTCCTTACAATTTAAATTTTCTCTTCTGATAGAGATTCCATTTCATTATACGGAATAAAAAGCTAAAATTTGTCCAAATTTTTACAAAAAAAATAAATAGTTGTTCTTGTTAACTAGCTAAAAGCTTCAACGAATGTTTACTTATTTCAATCACTGAATCTTTTTAGAGGTTAAAAACACTCCACTAGCATCATCTAGTGGAGTGTTAATCACTTATTATTTCGTCGATCCTTTTTCTTCAATTCCATAAGGTAAGATAATTGTTTTTTCTTCAACTTCTTCTTTATTCATCATTTTTGTTAATAGACGCATTGAAACGGCACCTAAATCATACAATGGTTGTGTGATACTTGTTAGGCGTGGACGTGCAACTTCTGTTAACAATGAGTTATTACTTGTAATGATCTCAAATTCTTCCGGTACTTTCACACCCTTATCTAAAAGACCATCTAAAATACCGATAGCTAATTCATCATCTGAAACATAAACAGCTGTTGCGCCACTATTATGAATGCGATCAACTAGGGTTAATCCGTCTTTAAAGTTATACTCTGCTTCAAAGATCAAACCTTCGCTGTAAGGTAAATTATTTTCTTTAAGTGCTTCTTTATATCCTTTCAAGCGATTTTGACCATTGATTGGATCAATCAATGCCCCACTGACAAAGGCAATTTTTTTATTGCCATTCTTAGCTAATTTATTGACAGCATCCTTAGTTGCTGAAGTGTAATCGATATTCACACTTCCAACTTGTTCATCAGGGTCAATTGAGCCAGCCAATACTACAGGAGTCTTAGATCGAGAAAACTCACCACGGATTTCATCAGTGATATGATGTCCCATGAAGATCACGCCATCTACTTGTTTTGCTAACAAGTTATTTAATACATTCACTTCTTTTTGATCATTGCCGTCTGAATTTGCTAAAATGATGTTGTATTTGTACATTGTAGCAACATCATCGATCCCACGTGCTAAAGAAGCAAAAAACATATTGCTGACATCTGGAATGATTACCCCTACTGTCGTTGTCTTCTTACTTGCTAGCCCACGTGCAACAGCATTCGGACGATAGTCCAATCGATCAATGACTTCTAACACTTTTTTTCTAGTCGCAGGTTTGACATTCGGATTCCCGTTAACGACACGTGAAACAGTAGCCATCGAAACATTTGCCTCTCTCGCTACATCATAAATAGTAATTGTTTGCTTTTCCATTCTTGCTCTCCTGTTCATTTTTATATGTTTTCTGAAAATACGCTTTACATTTCTAAAACAGGATAACAAATAATACTCAAAATTGCAACCGTTTTACTACCGCTTTCATGAAAATAATTCATTTTTTCACTTTTATACGTTGGTCTTTGAAACATTAAGTGGTACAATTATCTAATAATTCAATAAATTAGAAAGAAGGATGCCAAAATGAATAACGTAAAAATCAACGAATTACGTAAATGGATGGCTCAAAATCAAGTGGATCTTGCCTATATTAGTGATCCAGGACACATCGCTTATTTTTCAGGATACGAAAGTGAACCCCATGAACGTGTCTTAGCACTATTTATCCCACTTGAACAGGATCCTTTTTTATTCACTCCGGCTTTAGAAGTTGAAGATGCACAAAACAGTGCATGGTCTTTTGATGTTCGTGGCTATTTAGACAGCGAAAATCCTTGGGAAATCATTGGGAAAGAAATTCGTCACCGTTATGGTCAGCCTGGAAATATCGGAATCGAAAAAAATGCGTTAACCGTTGATCGTTTCGATGCCATTTCAGATGTTCTAACTGGTTCTGACAACTTTACTGATTTAACAGCAATCATTCAACGTCTCCAATTAATCAAAACGTTGGAAGAAAAAGACCAATTACTTGCTGCTGGTAAATGGGCAGATGTTGCCTTTGAAATCGGCTTTAAGGCAGTAAAAGAAGGTGTTACTGAGCAAGCAATCATTGCAGAAATCGAATATCAACTAAAAAAACAAGGTGTTTCGCAAATGTCGTTTGACACGCTCGTTTTAGCTGGTAAAAACGCAGCAAGCCCCCACGGTGCTCCAGGCAGCACAAAAATTTCGCCTAATGAACTTGTTTTGTTTGATTTAGGTGTTGTTTGGGATGGTTATTGCAGCGATGCTACTCGAACTGTAGCCTATAAAAAACCAACTGAATTTCAGGAAAAAATTTATCAAATCACACTTGAGGCACAATTAGCTGCCCAAGCAGCTGTACGTCCCGGCGTAACGGCTGCCGAACTAGATCAAATTGCAAGAAATGTAATCAATAGCTATGGCTATGGCGAATACTTCAATCATCGTCTAGGTCACGGAATCGGAACCACTGTCCATGAATTTCCTTCCCTTGTAGCAGGAAATGATTTAGTCATCGAAGAAGGCATGTGCTTCTCACTTGAACCAGGAATCTATATCCCTGATCAAGTAGGTGTTCGAATCGAAGACTGTGTCTATGTGACAAAAGACGGCTGTATTCCATTTACAACTACGCCAAAAGAATTATTGGTTATTGAGTAAGGTCGTGAAAGAAGCGGTTAACTCCGAACGAATAAGCGATGATTTTTTAAAATAGCTTCTCTTATTTTAGAAAATTATCGTTTATTGTTGAGGAGTTGCTTCTTGAACGCCGTTTATCACTTCTACATCTATTAATGAGTCTAGGGTGACTGTTAGTCCTAGACTCATTTTTTTCTTATCTTCAACCTCACTAATCGTTGTTGGCTCATTCATACCAAAGAGCTCTGGTTACCAATAGATTATACGAATTCTTCTGATCATTCTGGTTCTTTTATAGTGTCTTCACTCTCATGGTAATAAGCATGCTATCAAGTGATTACGCAAATTAGACCTTTACATTATGTATTATTCTAGCAATTATCAAACAAAAAAATATCAAAGCTAGGAAACTTTGCTAGCTTTGATATTCATCACTTGTTCCGTTCGATTAACTGAAATCGAAAAAGTATCTATTAATTACCTACTAAAAATAGAAATTGGCTATTTTCCATTGTCAGTAAATGTATCTTTTAAATCTTCTTTTTTAGCTTTGACATCTTCTTTAGCCATATCTGCCATTGCTTGCGCATCTTTTACGACTGGTTTTGCTTCAGCAATGCCTTCTTTGACTGTTTGTCCAGCTTCACCTGCAGCATCTTTCGCATTGATCATCATATCTTCAGATGCATCTTTAACTGTTTCATTCATTTGTCCGACTGGCTTTTTAAGCTCATCTGCTGATTTCTTGAAGCGATGAGAAAGATCTTCTGATTGTTCTTTTAATGTTAATAAAATGTCTTCAGACTCATCTTCGACATCATTTGCAGAATGATTGACTTTATTTTTCACGCTACCAGCTAAGTCACCAGCTTGTTGGGATAGATCTTGCGCTTTTTCTTTTGCGATGTCTGTTAATGTCGCTGATTTTTCTTTTGCCATATCCGTGTAGTCTGAAGCCATATCAAGTAAATCATCTGCTTGTGCAGCAAGTTCATCGCGTAGTTCTTTTCCTGACTTTGGTGCTAATAATAATGCTGCGACTGCCGCTGCTGTCCCACCAATAACTGCTCCTAGTAAAAATCCACCTTTTTTTGCCATAATTAAATTCCTCCAGTCTTTTCTGTATGTTTTTTATTTTTGAAAAACTTTAAAGCTGTGCCACCAACTTTTCCAGCCACGGTAGCTTTAGCTGTTGTACGCCCAATCCCACCAACTTTGGTTACGATATTTTTACTTGATGTATTCAATTCTGACACGCTTTCACTTAAATCTGCGATAGCTGTAAATAATGGATCAATCGTTTCTACTTTCCCATTGATGTCTAAAAGCAATTCATTACTTTTGACTAGTAAACCTTCCACCTGCCTTGACAAAAGATCGACATCTTTGGTGACGACTTCAATCGTCGTATTTGCTTCTGCCACTGTTTGATCCACTTTTTCTAATGTTTTTGATAATTGTAACAATACTCTTATGATAAAAACAACGAGGACTGCAAATGCGATGGCCGCAATCAGCCCAGCAATTTCTCCGCCTGTCATACTCGAACTCCCTTCTGATACTCTTTCTATAAGCATAGCATTTTCGCATTTTTTAAACAAATAAAAAATAGCAAAGCTTCAACTACTTTTTTTGGATAAGAGCAGTTGAAGCTTTCATTGCTAAAAAATTTATTTTTTCAGCTCATCTTTTGATTCAATTTTTTTGTTGTCTTTTTTTGGTACCATCGTTTGATCAGCTTCTAATTGTTTCCCTAGCTCTTTGATATATTCTTTTAATGGTTCGCCGACTTCTGGATGAGTCAAGCCGTATTCGATACTGGTTTTCATGAAACCAAACTTGTCACCAACATCATAGCGTTTGCCTGTAAAGTTACGAGCAAATACTCGTTGTGTTTTATTCAATGTATCAATCGCATCTGTCAGTTGGATTTCATTCCCAGCACCTGGTTGTTGTTCTGCCAAAACATCAAAGATTTCAGGAGTTAATAAATAGCGTCCAATAATAGCTAAATTACTTGGTGCTTTACTTGGGTCTGGTTTTTCAACGAAGTTTTTAACATTGAACAATCCTTCTTCTAATTCTTCACCAGGATTAATAATTCCGTATTTAGACGTATCTTTTTGTGGCACTTCCATCACTGCGATTGTTGATGCATGTGTCCGCTCATAGTCATCAATCAATTGTTGTGTCAAAGGTACTTCATCTTCCATGATATCATCACCTAACATCACAACAAAAGGTTCATTACCGATAAAAGCACGGGCTTGTAATACAGCATGTCCTAACCCTTTTGGATGAGATTGACGAATGAAGTGTAGATTTACATCAGTTGTTTCTTCAACCAACTTCAATAATTCTGTTTTCCCTTTTTCACTCAAATTCGTTTCTAACTCGATATTTGAATCAAAATGGTCTTCGATTGGTCGTTTTGCTTTCCCAGTGACGATCAAAATGTCTTCGATCCCTGATTTAAGTGCTTCTTCTACGATAAATTGAATCGTTGGTTTGTCAACGATTGGAAGCATTTCTTTTGCCATCGCTTTTGTTGCAGGTAAAAATCTTGTTCCTAAACCTGCTGCTGGAATAACTGCCTTTTTTACTTTCATTTGTCATCTCTCCTCTAAAAAATTAATCGTGAAAATTCATTTTCTTTTTTTCCATCTCGCAACATGATTTCTCTTGCCGCAATTTGTACATTTTTATTTTCATAAAGTACTTCATAAATTGTTTGAGTGATTGGCATGTCTACACCTACTTGCTGAGCAAGTTCTTTTGCGGCTTTTGTCGTATGGACACCTTCCACAACCATCCCCATATTTTCCAATACTTCTGACAGTTCATGCCCTTTACCTAACAAATTGCCCGCTCGCCAATTTCGCGAATGGATACTAGTACAAGTAACGATCAAATCGCCCACACCACTAAGACCAATAAAAGTCAATGGGTTGGCACCCATGGCAACACCTAAACGACTGATTTCAGCTAAACCTCTAGTCATAATAGCAGCTTTTGCATTATCCCCGAAACCTAATCCGTGGATTGCTCCTGCACCAAGAGCAATAATATTTTTCAATGCAGCCCCCATTTCAACCCCAATCACATCAGGGTTGGTATAAATCCTAAAATAATGATTCATGAATAACTTTTGGACAAAGGAAGCTGTTTTTTGATCTGTGCTAGCAGCTGTGATCGTAGTAATGTCATGATTTGCTACTTCTTCTGCGTGACTCGGACCAGATAAAACAGCAATGGATTGACGTTTGTCACTCGGGATCTCTTCTAAAAGAATTTCTGAGATCCGTTTGTGTGTTTCCTGTTCTAGACCCTTGCTTGCATGGATGATTACAGGCTTGGTATTCAATTTAGTGACCACCTCTTGTGCTACAGAGCGAATGGCTCGTGTCGGAATCACGAATAACAAGGCATCAATATCTTGAACTGCCTGTTCCAACTCACTAAAACCACGGATTGACATTGACAAATGATAGTCGGGTAAATATTTTTGATTGGTGTGTTGTTGGTTGATCTCGTCTATTTGCGATTGACGATGTCCCCATAGGCGAACATCATGTCCATTTTCAGCAAGAACTTGCGCAAGAGCTGTCCCCCATGAGCCAGCTCCTAAGACTGCCACCCTATATTTCATTTTACCACTCCTGCTATTTTTTTCATTTTTTTAGCTCTGTAAATTAGATAATCATTTGATTTTTACCAAAAGTGCGATCGTAATCTGGTAGATTTCCTTTTTTTCTACGCCAGATAAACAGAATAATTGTTCCAACGAATAAAAAGGCTGACAACAATTGGGAGATACGAATAACACCTAAGAAGTATAAACTATCTGTCCGTAATCCTTCGATAAAAAAGCGCCCGAAGCTGTACCACATCACATAAACAAGTAAAACTTCTCCTTTTTTCAGTAAATGCTTTTTGTTTCTTAAAAATAGGAGTAGGATAAAGCCAATCAAACTCCAAACGGATTCATATAAAAAGGTAGGTTGACGATAAAAACCTTCAATGTACATATTATCAATTATGAATCTTGGGATATGAAGATTTTCTAAAAAGATTCTCGTCGTGACAGGGCCATAAGCTTCATGATTCATAAAATTTCCCCAACGCCCAATTGCTTGAGCGAGTAGGACACTTGGTGCGGCAATATCTAAAAATGTCCACATGGAAATAAAGTGGTATTTGGTAAAGAAATATAAAGTAATGGCACCTGCGATCAATCCACCATAAATAGCTAACCCGCCAGAACGGATATTGAATATTTGAATAGGATCAGCTATATATTGTGGTAAATCAAATAAAATATAGTACAACCGTGCCCCAATAATTGAAAGTGGCAATCCCCACAACATAAAATCAGTGATATCCTCAGATTTTAAGCCAACACGTACGGCTTCACGGCTACTTAGCCACATGGCAATAATTATTCCCGATACAATGATCAAAGCATACCAATAGATTGGTATTCCTAAAAGATTGAACGCTACCCGATCGATTTGCGCTATCATGTTTCCACTCCTTGCTATTGTGCCCCTGAATTTTCTTCGATCAGACGACTTAATCTTTCTTCAAACGTTTTTGTTGCATCAAATCCCATCGTTTTTGCTCGGAAATTCATTGCTGCGACTTCGATGATGATGGCCACGTTTCGTCCAGTTTTGACAGGTATTTTTATTTGTGGAATCCCCACTTCTGCAATTTCCACAGAAGTATCTTCAGAACCTAGTCGATCATATTTTTTGTCCTTCGCCCAGGCTTCTAAATAAACGGCTAACTGCACTTGCATTGAACCACGGACAGCACTTGCTCCAAACAAGTTCATGACATCAATGATTCCGATCCCTCTGATCTCTATCAAGTGTTCTAAGATTTTTGGTGGTTCACCAATGACTGTCAGTTCATCTTGTTGATAAACATCTACTCGGTCATCAGCAATCAGGCGATGACCACGTTTGATTAATTCTAATGCGGTTTCACTCTTACCAATTCCGCTATCCCCTTGAATGAGTACACCTAACCCATAAACATCGACTAGCACACCATGAACGCTCGTTCTAGGAGCTAAACGACCATCTAAATAACTAGATAATTCTCCAAGCAAACGTGATGTGGAGATTGGTGAACGTAAGACAGCCATACCGTATTCGTTGGCTGCTTGAATCATTTCTTCAGAAGCTGGAAGCCCCCGAGAAATAATGAATGCTGGCATATCCTCACTGCACAATCTTCTCATGATCATCAGTCTTTCTTCCGGCATCATCCGTTCAGCAAAGCTAATCTCTTTGCTCCCAAATAATTGTAAACGATCATGTGAATAATAATTAAAATAACCGGTCAATTCTAAACCAGGTCTTGAGATGTCACCAGTTACGATAACACGCTCCAAACTCTTTTCATCACCAGTCACTATTTCTAATGATAATTTTTCTACTAATTGGCTTACTTTTACAACTTCTGCCATTCGTGCTACCTCATTTCTATTAGAGTGTTCCTTCCCATTTTATCATTGTCTGACAAAAAGTACTACCAAATAAAAAAAACGTTTTTATTTTAAATTCACTTTTTTTATAAAACAAAGCAAAAAGGTACAACCAAGGAATTTAAGACATTTCCCATGGATGTACCCTTTTAGTCATTATCGATTGTTCACGTTTACCTTCTACTATTGTGTTCACTGACAATCATATTCACCACTGACATGATCACAGCAATCAAAAAAGCTGAACCAAAGGAAGCAAAATTAAAATTAGATGCTCCAACAAAAAAGGAAGTCATCTTCAAGATTGCCGCATTGATGACAAATGTGAACAAGCCCAGTGTCACTAAAGTGAATGGTAGTGATAAAATTGTTAGAATAGGTTTAATGAACATATTCAAGATGGACAATACGAAACTTGCTAAAATAGCTGTCCAAATACTATCTACATAAATCATCGTCGGAAAAATCACTGCCAGAGAGATGAACGTCAACGTATTCACGATGAGGCGCTGAAGATAAGACATTAGAAGTCACTCCATTCGTCATCATTGACCTTTTCCGCCTCTTTACGTTTTTTTGTTTGTTCATGATGATAATTATTATTTTGATAATATTGGTTTTCATGCCCATAACGAGTCTGTTTGTTTCGTCCAGAAGGGATGAGCAAAGCCAATAAAATATATAAGATAACTGGACTTCCAAATGCCACTAAGCTTAGGAATACATAGATCACACGAACTACCGTTGGATCAATTCCAAGATATTCTGCAATCCCAGCTAATGTACCAGTCAAAACAATATTTTTATTTGATTTTGTCAATTTTCTTTTCATTTTACTTTCACCTCTGTTCTATTCATTTTAATGGAAGAAAAAGAGTGTGACAATAGATAAACTGTTCATTCTCACTACACTTTTTCTCCAAAGATTTTTGCTTTTCCTCGTTAAAGGAACGAATGACCAAGTATCATCGTTTAATAGTGAACGTACATCCCACTTATCAATCCTGCTTTCGATTGTTAGAATAAGCTAACTCACCGGTTGATTACTTTATTGATCCGTATCTTTTAAATAAATACTACCAGTCGTAGTCGATAATTGGATTCTAGCTACTTCATTTTCAGAGAGACGACGGAACTGTAGTAATTGATTGGTCCGTTCTTTTTTTTCACGGATTACTTCATAATCAGTCAGGCGGCTGTTGATGCTGCCTAAACTTGTTTTCGCATTACCTTCCATGCCAATTCCTGTTGGTAAAGCTACTTTGACATTGCCATTGACTGAACTTGCTTCAATTTTTTTCAAATGTTCTTCTTTCATTGTCAACCGTACATCCCCATTAACGAGAGAAACGGAAAGATTTTCAGGGGTTGTTCCTACAGTGACCGTACCATTCACTGTTTCGATGATCGAATCTAAGATTGCACCTGATTGAACATCGATATTCCCATTAACGCCTTCAATTTCAAGCATGGTTGCTTGTAATTTTTGAATGACGATATTTCCATTTGTCGATTTGGTGTACACATCTTTACCTTCTAAGTCGTTAATCGTAATATTCCCATTTAACAATTTGATTGCTGTATGGTCATATACTCGTTTTGGTAAATAAAAGACTAGATCCGCACGTACACGTTTATTTGGAATTTGGAATGAGACATGCTCATCATTGACTTCAATTTGACTACGTTCTAAGAATGCCTCGAATGGTTCTGCATTCATTTTACCGTATAATTTGATTTTAGCTTCAACTTTCACATCTTCACTTTCCCAAGTTTTCAATGTGACATTTCCGTTTGCAGCTTTGATATCAAGAATACTTGCTGCAGGTGCTTCATAATAAAATTCGTGTTCAAATTTTGTCGTTGCGATACCTGGTACACGGAGATTGACATCTTTCCATTCCATGTTTTCATTAACTGTTTCCGATACCGTTTGGAATGTCTTCCGCAAAAACTTGCCTAGCTGAGAACCAGCTTCAGACATTTTTTCTCCAACTTGGTTCAATGTATCGTTGGCTTGTTCTTTCCAGTCATCTGGTAACTCAAATTTATCAGCAATTGTTTCTTTCTTTTCTGTCCATTGATTTTTGCGAATATCTTTTAATTCTGCTTCTAGTTTCAATTGTTCTTCTGTTAATTGTTCACTCGCAGCTTCTAATTCCTTGATCTCAGATTCAAGAGTCTTTCTTTGGAGAAGCTCATCTTCTGTTAGTTCATCCAATTCTTCTTTGGTATTCAGCTGCATCAATGTTTCCTGTTTGTCATTGCGTGCCGCTTTATTTTGTGCTAACTTTTCATTCACTTCGTCTAAATGAGCCGACGTTTGATTTGCTTGTGTTGCTAACTCATCTAAGATACGTTCCAAATTTTCTTGATCTTCTTTTTCATTTTGTTTTGGATCGGCATTAAAATGGATTTCTTCTGATGTGCCATTTTCCAATTCATCGATCAATTGAGTTGCTTGATCTTTTTCTTTATGACTAGCAGTTACTTTATCTGCTTCTTTTGCGATTTGCTTTTCATCTTTCTCAGTTGCCATGCTTTCTAATAAATCTAAGCCCTCTTCAGTGGAAAGGATCCCTTTTTTAACTAAGTCTAAAATACGTTCTCTTTCTTTCATGGAAATTGCCTCCTTAAGCAAATATAGTTTGCAAGCTTTTCCTTACATTCATATTATGCACGGAATGGAAGAAAAAGTCATAGGACTTAAGTTGTAACTTTTTCTCCAACTTGAGTTACTGAACGATTTACTTCCCATTGAACCAGCCAATAATGCTTTAAAAACAATATTTCTTTCCCTTTTTATGGCAAGAAATATTGTTTTCTATTTTTTTATGAATTATGTATGAATATTATGGATATTAAAAAAGCAATTGGATAAATGACCATAAATAGCGTATAACACGAAACAGGATAACTAGTAAAAATATATTTCCGACAATAAAACGTCCCATATTACCAATACTTTCTTTTAAATTACTAAATGTAAACCGACGCAAAAAACGTGGCATTGAATGATAGCCGTTTCGCTTCAAACGAAACTTTTCTTCATAGGTTAGTTCAAGCATATCATAATAAACAATTTGAAGTGGTTCACGCGGAAAAAAGGACTTGGAGAATCCAACCATCAATGTATACTGTTTATTCCTTGACGGCAAATTACGCATACCAGTTTTGTTAATCCTGACACTCTTGTCTTCAAGATCATTATAGCTATACTCTGCTTCTTGGATCTTAACGATTTTTGCTTCTGGTTGATTTATCTCTAGATATTTTTGATAGACCTCTGGAAATTTTTGTTTTTGCAGATAAAGATAAATACCTCCCCCAGCAATGATTATCATCAGTAAAACATTATAAAGCAAATGTTCCTGAAAGATGCCTGTATAAGCCAGAACAATCACGAGTACGAATGCTAAGATTAGAATTCGCTTTCAATAATAACTTTGATACATTCTTTTGATTGTCCGCTCATAATAAGCAAAATCTTGCTCAACAAATTTCATCTTCTTTCACTCCTTTTCATCTCTATGCTCTTATTATAATTGAACGAGTTGAAAAAACAAAGACTAGTCGCTGAATTTCGATTATACAAATGACAATTAGTCTTGACCTTTTTCTCTCAGAGAAGTCAGCAATATTCACTCTAAGTCTTCAAGTTACAAAAAAACCGAAGAATTCCTAGGATATTTCCTATTTTGGAATTTTTCGGCTTATTTCTTATAACTCACACGTTGATCGTTACTTTCCAATCTTCAAGAGTTAGAAAATTTCGTTATGATTTGAGTTTAATTCGGTGATTTTTCCTGTAGCTAGATACACGATCCATTCACAAATATTCGTTACATAATCGCCAATCCGTTCTAAGTAGCTGGCAACATTTAGATAATCTGTCCCACTGATGACTGTTTCTGGATCAGACTGCATATTTTTGATCGTTGCATTGTAGATGCGATTGAAATAATCATTGACCCGTTGATCCATATTTGCGATCGTTCGAGCATCTTTTTCATCCGTTTTGACGTAAGCAACCAACACATTGTCCACCATTTTTTTGACATAATCAGACATATCAGAGATTTCTTTTTCGATCTCTGGGATTCTGGTTTGACCTTTCACACGAATCGTTGATTTGGCAACTGAAACCGCATGATCTGCCATTCGTTCCAAATCAGAACTAGCTTTCATCACGGTAATAATCATCCGTAAGTCTGTAGTCACTGGTTGTTGCAAAGCAATCATTTCAAAACTTTTTTTCTCTAAACGTGTTTCCATGTCGTTGATTTTAATATCATTTTCGATCACTTCTTGAGCAAGTGCTTTATCATGTTTGATATAAGAACGAACTGATTTATGCACTGCACTACTTACCATCATCCCCATCTCATAAAATTGATTATGAAGGTTAAGTAGTTCTTCTTCAAACTGTGTACGTAACATTTCGTTTCCTCCTTATCCAAATCGCCCTGAGATATAGTCTTCCGTTTCTTGTTTTTCTGGAGTCATAAAGATTTTTTTCGTATCATTGAACTCAATTAAATTCCCATCTAAGAAAAAGGCTGTTTTATCAGAAATCCGTGAAGCTTGTGACATATTATGCGTAACTATAATCATAGTATATCTTTCCTTTAATTCCAAGAGCATGCTTTCGATTTTCCCAGTAGAAACAGGATCAAGCGCACTAGTTGGCTCATCTAACAAAATAATTTCTGGATTGACGGCTAACACTCTTGCAATGCATACCCGTTGTTGTTGACCACCTGATAAGGATAAGGCACTTTTATGCAGTTTGTCTTTGACATCATCCCACACAGATGCAGCCTTTAAACTTTCTTCGACTACTTGATCAAGGACTTTTTTATCTTTTTCGCCTTTTAGTTTTAACCCATAGATCACATTTTCGTAAATCGAAAAGGGAAAAGGATTTGGTTGTTGGAAGACCATTCCAATTTCTTTACGCAATTCAACAATGTCCGTTTTAGGGCCATAGATATCTTTTCCTTTATACAGGACACTTCCAGTGATCGTCACACTCGGTATCAAATCATTCATTCGATTCAATGAGCGTAGATAAGTTGATTTACCACAGCCAGAAGGACCAATCATCGCTGTGATTTCGCCTTGATTGAAGCTTAGATCGATTCCTTTTAACGCTTCTTTTTTTCCATAATATAAGTGAAGATCTTTTGATGAGATAATTTCTTTTGTCATAACGAATCCTCCGTCTTACCCAAAATGACCCGATACATAATCTTCGGTCGCTTTAATTTTTGGTCTAGTAAATATCTTATTCGTTTTATCGTATTCGATCGCTTTTCCTAAGTAGAAAAAGGCAGTATAGTCACTGATACGAGCTGCTTGTTGCATGTTATGGGTCACAATGATGATCGTGTAATCATCTTTTAGATTCACTAATGTTTCTTCCACTGTCCCAGTAGAAATCGGATCAAGTGCGCTGGCTGGTTCATCTAATAACAAGATATCCGGTTTCATCGCAATCGCACGTGCAATACATAAACGTTGTTGTTGACCACCTGACAAGGCTAAAGCACTTTTATCCAGGCTATCTTTTACTTGATCCCATAATGCGGCTTGTTTCAAGCTGGTCTCAACGATCTCATCTAATTTCTTCTTGTTCTTTTCGCCATGTTGCTTCAATGCAAACGTGATATTTTCATAGATTGATTTACTAAATGGATTTGGTCGTTGGAAAACCATTCCGATTCGCTTACGCATCTCATAGACATCAATTTGTGGTGCATTGATATCGACATCTTTGTACATGATTTTACCAGTCACCTTAGTATTTGCGATCCCATCATTCATCCGATTCAACGAACGTAAATAAGTTGACTTCCCACAGCCAGAAGGACCGATTAAAGCTGTGATCTTATTCTTTTCAAATTCCAGATCAACACCTTTGATCGCTTCGTTGTCACCGTACCAAACATGAAGATCATCTGTATAAAGGGCAATTTCTTTTTCTTGACCCATTGTGATGATATTTCTTTCATTCCAATTATATTCTTTCATCTTACTTCTTCTCCTTAAGCTGAAGTCATTTTCCGGTATAAACGTTTACCAATCGCACGAGCACCAAAATTGAATAGTAATACTGCGATAATTAAGACCGCTGATGCTCCAGCAGATACTGATACACCATCTGGCATCGTTCCTTCCGTATTGATTTTCCAAATATGAACAGCTAGTGTTTCAGCTTGACGGAAAATACTGATTGGACTAGAGACACTCAATGGATTCCAGTTTGAGAAATCAAGTGCAGGCGCGCTTTGCCCAGCTGTATAGATCAAAGCTGCTGCTTCCCCAAAAATTCTCCCTGAGCTTAAAATGACTCCTGTTAAAATCCCTGGAGTTGCCTCAGGTACAACTACACGAATTACTGTTTCCCAACGTGACAAACCTAATGCAAGCCCTGCCTCACGCTGTGTGTAATGCACCGCTTGTAAAGATTCTTCTACCGTTCTCGTCAATAGAGGTAAGTTAAAAACTGTTAAAGCTAGTGCCCCAGAGATAATGGAGAAGCCATACTGGAATTGGATAACAAAAACTAAAAAGCCAAACAAACCAACAACTACAGATGGTAATGAGCTTAATATTTCAATTGAAGTACGGATAACATCAGTCAACCAGTTTTTACCAGCATATTCAGAAAGGTAAATACCGGCTCCTAAAGAAAGCGGAAAACTAATGATCATCGTGATCAATAATAAATAAATCGAGTTAAATAATTGGATACCGATTCCGCCACCTACTTGATAGGCTTTTGATGGTTCAGTTAAAAATGACCAAGAGATATGAGGAATTCCTCGAACTAAAATATATAAAAGTAACGCAGCTAAGATCAATACAATAATTCCCGATATTGCATAAAGGACTCCTGTTGCGATTTTATCAGAGCGTTTTGCGTTCATTATTTCAATGCCCCTTTCTTACCAATCATTCGGATCACGATATTAAAGATTAATGACATCAATAGCAAGATCAAAGCTAATGACCATAACACGTTGTTTTCAATTGTTCCCATGATCGTATTTCCGATCCCCATTGTTAAAATCGACGTCAATGTTGAAGCAGGAGTTGTTAATCCTGTTGGCATCAAGGCAGCATTCCCGATGACCATTTGGATCGCTAATGCTTCACCAAATGCACGTGCCATACCAAATACAACGGCTGTCAAGATTCCCGGTACAGCAGCTCGTAAAACGACTTTATAGATCGTTTGCCAACGTGTAGCTCCTAAAGCTAATGATGCTTCACGATAATGACGCGGCACAGCTTTTAAGGCATCGACTGTCATAGTCGTCACAGTTGGTAAGATCATGACAAACAAAACAAATGTCCCAGCTAAAATACCAAAACCAGTTCCGCCAAAAATGTTTCGGATAAATGGTACGATGACTGATAATCCAATAAAACCATAAACAACAGATGGAATGCCAACTAATAGTTCAATGACTGGTTGCAAGATTTTTGTGCCATTTTTTGGAGATATCTCTGTCATGAAGACCGCTGCACCGATGGCAAAAGGTGTCGCGATGATCGCAGATAAAAAAGTAACGATAAACGAACCAGCGATCATTGGTAATGCCCCGACCATCGGTTTACCATCTGCACCAATTTGTCCAGGATTCCAATTCGTTCCAAACAAGAAATCAAATACGTTGATCTTATCAACGAAAAAGGTCGCTAATCCTTTACTTGCAACAAAATAAAAAATGGCTACTACTACTAGAACGATCAAGGCGATACATAAGAAGCTGATGAATTTACCACGCTGCTCCATTTTTGAACGTTTTGATTTTGTTAATAATACTTTTTTCACATCTTCCACAGATGATTCCCCCCCAGTAAGGTTTAACATACTTATACAGTGTACAAAGCGAACATCAATTTGAGTTTAATAACATGTAAAATTTATGCGAAGTTTGTAAAGATTGTGTAAAGATGATTATTTTACAATATTTCCTTCCCAATCACGTTCTACTTGCATACGTGAAACCGGAATATAACCTAATTCACCTACGATATTATTTTGAACTTCTTCTGATAGCATGTAGTTTAAAAACTCTTTCGTTAACTGTTTTGGTTGATTTTTTGTATACATATGTTCATAAGCCCAAATGATCCATTTATTGGTCGTAACGTTGTCATCGGTTGGCTCTACACCATCAATACTCAAAGTAGCCACATCGTTGGTTACATATGAGAAAGCGACATAACTAATTGCTCCTGGAGTATCTGCAACGATTTGTCGCACCATTCCGCTTGAATCTTGTTCTTGCGCACGAATCGCCGTTTCTCCATCAAGGACCCATTTTTCAAAAGTACTACGTGTCCCACTTCCTGATGCACGATTTAAAATAACCACTGGTTGGTCTTTCCCGCCAAGTTCTTTCCAGTTGGTGATTTCACCCGTAAATAACTTCCGTAAGTTTTCCATTGAGATGTCTTTAACGCCCACTTCCTTGTTAACGATCGGTGTGATCCCAACTACAGCCACTCGATGATCAACTAAAGCAGATGCATCGATTCCAGATTTTTCCTCCGCAAATAAATCAGAATTCCCGATATCTACTGCTCCAGATTGGACTTGAGATAATCCAGTTCCACTTCCTCCACCTTGGACATTGATGAATTTCCCAGGGTTTGCAGCCTGAAAAGATTCAGCGACTGTTTCAACTAATGGTTGCAATGCGGAAGACCCGACAGCTGTAATGGATTCTCCTCGATCGATCCATTTTGAACAACCTGATAAAAGAATAGTTAATCCTATTATTGGTAAAAGTAATTTTAATTTTTTCATTTAGAAATCTCCTTCAGTCCTAAAGTAAGTTCATTTTAACATTTAACAAAATACTTGAAAACGAATTAAAATTATAAAATAACAAAAATAATGATTATTAATAAAAAAACACTATCTCATTAGGTTATTCTATGCTATACTGGCTTTGAAATGTGTCTCTTTATCAAACATTATCTAACTTATTTCTTGCTTTCCCCAAAAACAAGAAGTACCCCAAAGTTAGTTTTGTTCCTGTGAGACGCTTTCTCCATTTCTGACAGTTTACAGAAATGGCCCCGACAGAAAAAGGACATGAGCTGACGTCTTAGACGCCTCCCTCATGTCCTTTTTGATTAGCTGGAAGTAGCAATTATAATAATGGCGAGATCAATCGTGCCAAACCTTCTTTTAATTTGATGATAAATCCTCGATTTTCATAGCGTTCTTTGGTTAACAGTTGTGACTTTCTTGAATCAGCAAAGAAAGCTTTTCTTACGTGAGTCGCCATTCCTTCATCATAGATCAACGCATTCACTTCAAAGTCTAATTTGAATGAACGGACATCAATATTTGCTGAACCAATTGAAACTATTCCACTGTCAATGATCATGGTCTTAGCATGGATAAACCCATTTTCATAGGTTTCGATCACTGCACCATATTCGATTAGTTCTGCTGCAAAAGAATAAGTTGCCCAATAGACTAACGGATGATCAGGTTTATTGGGAATCTGAATCTGAACTTTGACACCAGAAAGCAAGGCTAATTTCAATGCTTCATGAATGGATTCATCTGGGATATAGTAAGGCGTTTGAATCAATATTTCTTTTTTTGCTAATGAAATCATTTTTAAATAAGTCAATTTGATTTGTTCATGCTCAGAATCTGGGCCACTTGTGACGATTTGAAGTGCTAAAGTGCCTACAGAATCAATTTTTGGGAAAAATTTTGGTGCATAGCTGACTTCTTTCACGTGCTGCGAGTTCCAATCCATCAAGAAACGATTTTGTAGCGTATAAACTGCTTCCCCATAGATTCGCAAATGATTGTCTCGCCAATAACCAAACTTTGAAACTTCTCCTAAATATTCGTTTCCTACATTGAATCCACCAGTATAACCAATTTTCCCATCGATAACAACGATTTTGCGATGGTTTCGATAATTGATTCGTGGATTGATATAAGGGACAAATAGTGGAAAGAAAAAAGCGACTTCACCACCAGCTACCTGTAATTCGTGGAAAAATTTTGCATTTACTTGGGTAGACCCCCAAGCATCTAATAATACACGGACTTTAACCCCTCTTTGAGCTGCTTCAGTCAGCGCGTCACGCACTTCCTTACCCAGAGCATCGCCCCGATAAATATAATATTGTAGATGGATATGATCTTTTGCCTGCTTGATGTCTTCAATCAATGCATCAAATTTTTCTCGTCCATCCGTAAATAAAGTCACTTCATTTCCAGTTGTGTACAATGTACTTTCAAACACTGTCAGCATATAGATTAGTTGCTTGACATCAACTTGTCCTGTTGGTGGATGCGGATAAAGTCCTCGCATCAAGGCTTGTTTGTCTTCTTCAATTTCCAAGTTCTTCCCGATTTTCCCTTGGATCTTCAAATCAAAGATCTTGTCTTGTGAAATACCTCTGCCAAAAAAGATATATAAAAGAAAACCGACAATCGGAATAAACATTAATACTAACAACCATGCCCATGTCTGAGCGGTTTCTTTTCGTTCACGAAAAACAATGACAATTGATAATAAGATATTCGCAATTAAGATGATCGTAAAAAAATTATCAACAACTACTCTCATGGCTCACCTCTTCACTTTTACACCTACTTAAGAATAGCCGAGATGTTTTTTAAAGTAAAGTGAAAGTATCAGACAGATAATGATCTCAATGAATTAAAATACCTACTGCTGTACCAATATGACCTCCTATTGATCATTACTTGATATTATTTTTTTATTTTATATTATGAGACAAAAAATGATAGCGTTTTACAAAGAGATTGAGACAAAAGTGTTTAGCATCAAGAAATAAGAAGGAATTTCCGAAAATTGACAAGAAACACAAAAACTAGTTTTTGATGTTGATTGTTATCTACTTGGTGCTTCTCAAATTTTTGGTAAATTTCGGCAAATTTTCCGAAGATGCTGCTTTTGTCTCACCGTGAACAAGAGGTCGTGAAAGAAGCGTTTAGCTCCGAGCGAATAAGAGAGGATTTTTTAAAATAGCTCCTCATATTTTAGAAAATCATCGCTTATTGTTGAGGAGTTGCTTCTTGAACGCCGTTTATTCGTTTTTAGAGATACTAGAAGAGACTGAGACGAGTTTTGTCCCAATCTCAACTAAAAAAGCAGACAGAAAAATGAATTTCTGTCTGCTGATTCATTGAATCATCCATTTAAACTTTAAAGTTGTTGGATCTTCTTGAAACAACTCGTTCCATCCTTTCATATGGTGAAACGATGGAAATGAATTAAAACTTCAAGAATCTTCTCATCGAAATAATTGATCCTAATGAACCGATAATGATTCCGATCCCAGCCATCAAAGCGTTGATTTTCCACACGATATCCTGTGGTTGGATCAAGGAATAGTGGGAGCGCAATAATGAAGGGTTAAGCATTCGGAATACTTCTTGGTACCCAAATGTAATCAGCAATACCGGAATAATTGCACCGATCAAACCAATCCAGCCACCTTCTAAAAAGAATGGCCAACGAATGTAGCCGTTTTTGGCACCAACTAATCGCATGATTTGAATTTCTTTTTGGCGAGATAAGATCGTGATTCTGATTGTATTTGAAATCAAAAACATTGCAATAAACAATAATAATGCTGCTGCAGCTAAGCCCCATGTTCGAACGGTTCCTGCAAGCTTAAGAATTTTATCTGAAGACGTTCCACCGTAATCCGCGCGAGAAACATTCGCTAATTTTCCGGCTTCTTGAGATACTTGTTTCGTATAAGAAGGTTCTGACGTTTGAACGACATAAACATCATATAACGGGTTGTTATCTCCTTCAAATAAACTCCATGAATTCCCCATAGCATCCTGGATCTTTTTCAACTCTTGGTCTTTACTTGAGAATTTGACACTTTTGACGTGATCAATCTCTTTTAATTGTTTTTCAAGATTCTTCATATCTTTTTCATTCGTGCCAATATCAACGAAAACAGAAACATCTACGTTGCCTTCGATATCTTCGGCTAGTTTCGTTGCATTCATGATCACAGCCATGAATACCCCAACTAATGTTAATGTGATCGTCACGGCACTCACTGAAGCGACAGTCATCCAGCCGTTACGCTTTAAACTCTTGATACTCTCTAATAAATGTCGGAAAAAGGTTCTAATCATCGTATCCATATTCCCCTTCCGCTTGGTCACGTATGATTCGTCCATTTTCGATGGCGATCACTCGATGACGAATTGTATTCACGATCGTACTGTTATGGGTTGCCATAACGACCGTTGTCCCTTGAGCATTGATTCGGTCCAATAACTTCATGATCTCCCAAGAATTCTCCGGATCTAGATTTCCTGTAGGTTCGTCAGCAATCAATACTTTCGGCGTATTTACGATTGCACGGGCAATCGATACCCGTTGCTGTTCCCCACCAGATAACTCACTTGGAAAAACACGCACTTTATGTTTCAATCCAACAAGATCTAACACTTCCATCACACGTTTTTTGATATCTCGTGGTTTTCTACCGATTACTTGCATCGCATAAGCGACATTTTCGTAAACTGTTTTTCTCGGCAACAGTTTGTAGTCTTGGAAAACTACCCCGATTTCTCTGCGTAAGTAAGGAACATCTTTGTTTTTGATTGCCATTAAATCATGACCAGCAACATTTAAGGTTCCTTTTGACGCTTTTTCTTCTCGATACATCAATTTGATGAATGTAGATTTCCCAGCCCCTGATGGACCAACTACATAAACGAACTCTCCTTGATCGATAACAACCGATAAATTTCGGATTGCAGTCGTACCATTTGAGTACTTTTTCATGACATCCTTCATTTCAATCATGGCGTTCTCTCCATATCTTTTCTCAGTCTCTCACCATTATAGCATGGTAATGTTTCATCTTGCTTTCAAAAGCTTACAATTTTATTTCAATTAAAGTCAACTATTTAGAGGTGCATTTTTAAATATCCGTCAATAAATAAGTCTAAATCGCCATCCATTACAGCTTGAACATTACCAGTTTCTACGTTTGTCCGGTGATCTTTTACCATTGAATATGGATGGAAGACATAGGAACGAATTTGTGAACCCCAACCAATTTCTTTTTGCTCCCCACGCAATGCTGCAGCTTCTTGTTCTTTCTTTTCAACCTCAAGTTGATACAACTTCGCTTTCAACATGCTCATTGCTTGTTCTCGGTTTTTTAATTGTGAACGCTGCGCTTGACTAGCTACGACCGTTCCTGTTGGAAGATGAGTGATCCGAACGGCAGACTCTGTTTTATTGATATGTTGTCCTCCGGCA
Source organism: Enterococcus sp. DIV1208 (assembly GCF_050530455.1). Lineage (NCBI taxonomy): Bacteria > Bacillati > Bacillota > Bacilli > Lactobacillales > Enterococcaceae > Enterococcus > Enterococcus sp. DIV1208. Next base: position 1,950,185 of record NZ_CP172887.1, read on the forward strand.
CCGCTTGCTCGGTACGTATCGATCTTCAAGTCATCTGGGTTGATGGCAACATCAATCGTTTCATCTAGTTCTGGCATCACATCGACCGAACAAAACGAAGTGTGGCGCCGTTTGGCTGAATCAAATGGGGAGATCCGAACAAGACGGTGGACACCTTTTTCCGATTTTAAATAGCCATATGCATTATGCCCTTTGATCAGTAAAGTCACACTTTTTATTCCTGCTTCATCCCCTGCTTGGTAATCCAATGTTTCCACTTGGTAGCCATGTTGTTCTGCCCAACGTGTATACATGCGTAACAACATACTTCCCCAGTCTTGGGATTCTGTACCCCCTGCTCCAGGATGAAGTTCGACGATTGCATGGTTGCGATCATATGGACCATCTAAAAGCATGGCTAATTCATACGTCTTCATTTTTTCGTCTAATAGTTGGATTCTATCTTCTGCTTCTTGTTGCATTTGAGCATCTGGTTCTTCTTGCAACATTTCTACCATTAGGGCTAACTCTTCTAATTCTTCAGCTAACGCATTGAATTGATCATACGTTTCTTTATTTGTGTTGTTTTCATTGATCACTTTTTGTGCTGCTTCGCTATCATCCCAAAAACCAGGCTCTGCCATTTTGGCTTCAGCTTCAGCGATGTCTTCTTCCAACCGATCTAAGTCAAAGAGACCTCCTGAAACTTGTGACCTTTTCTTCCATCTCAGCTAATAAGTTACGGATTTCTGAAATCTCCATAAACTTCCCTCTTTCTATCTACATTATTTTATGTTTTATTCAACCACTTTAGTTTAACAGAAACGCTTCATAACAGAAAGAAGGTGAGTCGATTCTTAATCAAAAAGAACCGATCTCACCAATCTTATCTGCTAGCTGTCAAAAATTAGTTCTCATCTTTTCCATGACAGTTTTTATATTTTTTCCCGCTACCACATGGACAAGGATCATTTCTGCCTACTTTGTTCACGTGAACCGGTTGTTTTTTGGCACTTGTGTTGCTATTTTCTTTTGCATCACCGGTAGTTGGTTGAACTGCTTCGCCGGTTGACACTTGCTCCCGTTGAACATTTTGACGAATCTCAGCTTTCATAAAGAGACGAGTCACTTCATATTCGATCGCTCCAACCATCTCTTCAAACATCTTGTATCCTTCTGTTTGATACTCAACCAATGGATTGTTTTGTCCATATGCTCTAAGACCGATTGATTGGCGTAATTGATCCATAGCATCGATATGATCGGTCCATTTCGAATCCACTACTCGTAGAATGACTACTTTTTCAAATTCTAGTAATTGTTCAGGTCCGTTGAGCTGGTTAGCTTTCGTATTAAATACTTCTTGTGCTAACTCATTTAAATATTCTTTGATCTGTTGCGGTTCTTTCCCTTTAAGGTCATCGATTGAGATGCTATCTTCATGGACTAATGTACTACCTGCAAAATCAACGATTCCTTCAAGGTTCCAGTTGTCTTTTTCTAGTTGTGTGTGTGCATCTACTACCCGACTGATCGTACGTTTGATCATATTCATCATTGGTTTAGACAAACTTGTTTCTTCCATGATGACTTCTTGACGTTGTTTGTAGATAACTTCGCGTTGTTCTCGCATTACATCATCGTATTGTAAGACATTTTTACGAGTATCGTAGTTATTTCCTTCGACACGTTTTTGTGCTGATTCCACTTGTTTTGTCAGCATCTTACTTTGGATCACTGCATCCTCTTCACCGATTTTCATGCGATCTAAGAATGCTTTGATCCGTTCAGAACCAAATCGTTTCATCAGATCATCTTCCAATGAAAGATAGAATTGAGACATCCCTGGGTCTCCTTGACGTCCAGCCCTACCACGTAATTGATTATCGATACGACGTGATTCATGACGTTCTGTCCCGATAACAGCTAGTCCGCCTAGTTCTCTGACACCAAGTCCCAACTTGATATCTGTACCACGTCCAGCCATATTCGTTGCAATCGTCACCGCACCTTTTTGACCAGCATTCATGATGATCTCCGCTTCTTTGAAGTGGTTTTTTGCATTCAATACTTCATGTGGGATACGTTCACGATTCAACATATCAGACAATAATTCTGAAGTTTCCACTGCTACCGTTCCGACAAGAACAGGTTGTCCTTTGCGGTAACGTTCTTTGATGTCTTGCACCACCGCTTGGAACTTGCTAGTCAATGTTGGATATAACAAATCAGGTCGGTCGTCACGAATGACTGGACGATTTGTTGGGATTTGACAAACTTGAATATTATAGATTTCCCGAAACTCTTCTTCTTCTGTTTTTGCTGTACCAGTCATACCTGACAGTTTCTTATACATTCGGAAATAGTTCTGGAACGTGATTGTCGCCATCGTCTTCGTTTCGTCTTCGATCTCTACGCCTTCTTTTGCTTCAATCGCCTGATGTAATCCATCAGAGTAGCGGCGTCCATCCATGATACGACCAGTAAATTGGTCAACGATCAAGACTTTTCCATCTTGGACCACATAATCAATATCCAAGATCATGATATAGTTGGCACGCAATGCTTGATCCAGATGGTGGGTTAAGGCAGTATTTTCAATATCATATAGATTTTCTAAGCCAAATGTTTCTTCGGCTTTCTCGATCCCTGCTTCAGTCAAGCTGATTGTTTTCGATTGCACATCGATTTTATAATCTTCTTCTTCTTTCAAACGTTTCACAAAATTATCTGTTCTTGTATATAAAGCTGTTGATTTTTCAGCTTGACCTGAAATAATCAACGGTGTTCTTGCTTCATCGATCAAGATCGAATCGACTTCATCGACAATCGCATAATTCAATGGTCTTTGAACCATTTGATGACGATAAACGACCATGTTGTCTCTTAGATAGTCGAAACCTAATTCATTATTGGTACTATAGGTAATATCACAATTGTAAGCATCTCGTTTTTCGTCCGCTGATTTTGAATTGATATTCAAGCCAACTGTTAAACCTAAAAAGTTATATAATTCGCCCATTTCAGAGGAGTCACGAGTAGCCAGGTATTCATTGACAGTAACGACGTGAACGCCTTCTCCCGTCAATGCATTCAAATAAACCGGCATTGTCGCTGTTAAAGTTTTCCCTTCACCAGTACGCATCTCTGGGATATTTCCATCGTGAAGAACGATCCCCCCCATCAATTGTACATGGTAAGGATAAAGTCCCAACACTCGTTTGGCAGCTTCACGAACTACCGCAAAGGCTTCCGGTAATAATTGATCTAAAGTTTCCCCTTTTTGATAGCGAGCTTTAAACTCAGCTGTTTTTGCTTGTAATTGTTCATCTGTTAATGCTGCCATTTCGTCAGCATGATCTTCTACTTTTTTAGCAATACGATCTAAACGTTTTAGTTCTTTTTTATCATTTTCGATAATCGAACGAATAAAATTGGCCATGCGTTGTATAATCTCCTTTTTACATATATTATCCAGATTATGTAGATTCTAGTTTCTATTTTATCATTAGTTCTAGATAATTGAAATATCTTAACACAATTAATGTAATATATTCACAATTAATTCACAATTTCTGACGTAGACAAAAAAGAAGCTGTGGCAAACCGTGAAGGGTTTGCCACAAGCTTTTTACTGCTTTTTCTAATTGTTATTTATCAGTCGGTTTCAATCAAACCGTATTTGCCATCTTTACGACGGTAAACGATACTTGTACCATTGGTTTCTGCATCTTCAAAAATAAAGAAATTATGACCAAGCATGTTCATTTGTAGAACAGCCTCTTCACTGTCCATTGGTTTCAGTGATAAACGTTTCGTGCGGACAATGTCTAATTCAGAATCATTTTCATGATCGGCATCGTCAGCTTCGTTATTGAATAATACCGCTGCATCGGCTGTGTTCATACCGGTTTCGCGAGATTTACGGTTAATTTTTGTTTTGAATTTGCGGATTTGTCGTTCCAATTTGTCAACTACCAAATCAATACTTGCATAAAGATCAGGTGATGTTTCTTCGGCACGCAATACAAGATAAGGTAATGGAATAGTTACTTCCACTTTCGCTGTTTTTTCAGTATAAACTTTTAAATTTACATGTGCTGTAGCATCGGGTGCATCACTGAAATAGCGTTCAAGTTTTCCTACTTTTTTCTCAACGTAGTCACGAATCGCTTCAGTTACTTCGATATTTTCACCGCGTACATTGTATCTAAACATAAAAATTACCCCTTTCGTCTACCACAATCAAGAAGGAGAAGGACCACTCTTTCCCTCTTCTTACTACCATTATATCGAACTCTAATCCATTTGCAAACTAAATCGCTATCAAGGACATTCGTTTTTCATTTATTTATCGAGCTAGCGAAAAGGTGCGGATTTTTTCAGGAGCATGTGGCAATAAACAAGAAGCAGCATGAAAAAGGGTTTGCCCCGTCGTATAGACATCGTCTACCAACAATACTTTTTTCCCTTTGATGATCGTTGGAACAACAGCTAATTTGAAAGGTTGGGTAGTTTTTAAACGTTCCTGACGTGTTTTTTGGGATTGTGGAAGTGAATGATCAGAGCGAGTCAGCAGTTGACTATAAGGTATTTTAGCTACTCTCAACATTTCAATGACCTGATTAAACCCACGTTCTTTTAAACGAGCAGTTGCTAGTGGGATTGGACAGATTTGATAATCGCTAAATTCTTGTTGTATTATTTGCAACTGTTTAGCAAATGTACCTGCCAGTCGGACATCTCCCATAAATTTATAGCGCTTTAACCATTCTTTGAAGGCTGAATCATAGTAAAAACAAGCATGATGACTGAAATCATAATTGGGATAGGCGTTTTTCCAGGCGATACAATCTTCACAATACGTAATATCACCAGGCAGTTCTTTCTGGCAAGTTCGACAGCTTTGCTGTTTATTTATCGGACGAAACAAATTTGAACAGTCCTCACAAATCTGAGGAAGAATCTTTCCCAATCCAAGAATCTCGCTGATCTTCAAATTTCGGATGACTTGTTTTTGACAATAACTACAACGATTCATGTGTTTTTTCTCCTCTAGGCTCACTATTTTTCATAGCAATCTGCTTTTTTCCCTGACGATTCATTTCTTTGATCTCACGACAGGCTAATTTGATAGCTTTTGTCAGTTCTTCATAGAAAAAATAGACTTGGCTATTGGTAAAATCTCCCTTTCGATCGGCTCGACCAGCGATTTGTACAAGGGAAGATTTAGTAAAAACACGGTGATCAGCGCCTAACACGATCACTGACACATTTGCAAATGTTACCCCACGTTCCAAAATCATTGTAGTAAGTAACACATCATATTGTTGCTTTCTCATTTGCTGAACTTTTTCTGAACGGTTTGGATCTTTTGCGGATGCATCGGTAATACGGTACATGGGTAAACAACGCTTTAACAGTGAGGCTAATCGATTCATCAAGGCAATCGACGGACAAAATAATAAGACATGATTTTGTTGGAGCAGCATGTTTAGACACTTCAAAAGTGGTCGAAGTTTTTTTTCTTTCAAACATTTATTCGGCCAGTCATTCCAAAAAAACAAATGTGGTTCAGGCAATAACCGTTGATGAAAGCGAAGTGGCAATTGATGGATCAAAAAGGTTGAACGGATTTTTTTCAGTAGCTGCTCATTAGGTGTCGCACTTAAATAGATAAATGTTCCTTTTGGTTTAATTGCAGTTTCAACAGCATAAGCTAACCCAGGATCTCCTGCAAAAGGGAACGCATCCACCTCATCGACGACTAACAGATCAAACGTCTGATAAAAACGATACAGCTGATGCGTAGTCGCAATCACGAATGGACTAAAGCGATAGGCTTCTTTCTTTTTTCCATGAAGCAGGACAATGTTTTCTTCTGGAAAAACGCCACAAAAACGTAGGTAAAGTTCGTTGCACACATCAACCCTAGGTGAAACTAATGCGACTCGTCCACCTTTTTCTAACGTTTTTATGACCTTTTCATAAAGCATCTCAGTCTTTCCCGCTCCTGTCACAGCCCAAATCATGTGCTGTTTTCCCGAGACATCAGTGACCAAGTTCGTAGAAATCGCTTGTTGAGTTGGCGTTAACTTTCCTGTCCAAGTAAAACAGACATTTCTTTTCGGCAACTCAGGTTGTTCAAATAAAAATAATTCTTGTGTGTTGTCACAACGACCTAAAAAAAGACAAACAGGACAAAAGATGATTGGTTGCTTTTGCTCTGATTTACCTATTTTTGTTCGCATGCTGCATCGATTACATGTTAACCAATTTCCTTGTAGATGAATGGCAGCTAGTTTCTGATAGCGAATCTGTTCAAAACTCTCTGTCCATTCTCTCAAGTCTCTCGTAAGTAATCGTCTGCCATATAAACTGCATAAACTACTTTTTTTCATCTAATCCCCTAAAAGAAGATACGCTACATCAGTCCATTCTTCAAAAAAATTTGAGAATGAATGGTTATTTGAAGCGGTTAGTATAAAAAATAAGCCGAAAAATCCTTGAATAGGCGACCTATTCGCTGGATTTTTCGGCTTGTTTCCGATATGAACATCTTAGTATGCTCTGTCCTTTATTTGTTTTCAATTAAATGGATGGCTTGTTGTAATACTTTTTCGCCATTCATCAAACCATAATCTGCCATATTGATAATATCTAATGGGATTCCTTTTGGTTCTAGACGTTTTTCAAAATCAGCCTTCATGAAGCGGACTTGTGGTCCCAACAGCAAAACATCAACTTCTTTAGAAGCTAGCTGATTATCGGCATCAGAAGCTGATACGGCAAAAATATCCGTATCAATTCCTTGTTCTTCAGCAGCTTTTTGCATTTTTGTTACAAGTAAACTGGTACTCATCCCAGCAGAACATACGAGCATGATTGTTTTTTTAGTCATTTTACTCTCTCCATTCTTTTAACTTTTGCAAACGATTTCTTTTTTTGCTTGTGTGATTATTATACAAAAAAGCAAGATAATGTCAACGTTTTCTTATCAGTCGAATAGCCAACTCGATTTAACTAATTGATTGAACACAACATATTCTTTTTTTAAATTGATCACCACAACCTCGTAGCCAGCATTGATCCAGCCATATGCTCCTTTTTCTGGGTGCTTATAATCATTTGCCCACCAATCAGTGCTTTGTCTAGCTGATTTAGGGAGCCCATAACTTGGAAAAAGAAGTTCGTCGATCTGTGTAAATGTTAAAGTAACCTGTGATCCCCCGTTATTTTTTAAATATTGGGTGATGGCGTCATATTTTTTTATGCGTTCTTTCATCCCCATCTCACCTTTCTTTCTTCTATTATCCCATAGACTCTCTTCATTACTCAAGTATTATAAGTGTTGAAACTAAAGGAATAATTCATTATACTTTGACTATTATCAACTACTTGTAAGGAGGAAGCATCACGCTGAATAGTTATAGAACCATCCAAGCAGACGGTCAAGCAGAAATCGAAGTCAAAAAATCTCGTTTTATTTGCTCTATGAAACGAATTGAAACGGAAGCAGAAGCTAAAGCGTTTATTCAGGCAATGAAAAAAGAACATTGGAAAGCAAACCATAACTGTAGTGCTTTCGTTCTCGGTGAAAAAAATGAAATTCAACGCAGTAGTGATGACGGTGAGCCTAGTGGTACGGCAGGTGTCCCAATGCTGGAAGTACTTAAAAAAAATGAATTGATCAATGTGGTCGCTGTCGTCACACGCTATTTTGGTGGGACAAAATTGGGTACCGGTGGTTTGATTCGTGCCTATACACAGGCTGTTTCTCACGCACTAATTGAAATCGGGATCGTGGAAGGAACACAACAGCAAGAAATAGCTGTCCATATCACCTATCCGCAATTAGGTAAATTAGAAAATATGCTTGAGTTGAAACATATTCCTATAAAAGAAACGATCTACACAGACAAAGTCACGGTTCACTGTTTGATTGTAGAAACAGAAGTTACTGCATTTAAAACAGCAGTCGTTGAATTATTGAATGGACAGGTGGAATTTACAGATGGTCCAATTTCCTATCATGAACAACTGGTAGAAGCTGACCAGTAATCACTCTATCCGCTGATCTCGAAATCAAAAAAGAAGAGCCTAGGACAAAACTTGTCTCAGGCTCTTCTTTATTTGGACTGTTTCGCATCCCTCTTTTATTTCTCTAAATAAAATTCAAAACGATTCCCTACATATTGCGTACGAACATATTCAAATGGGGTACCGTCATCAAAATAAGAAGTTTGGCGTAAACGTAACACAGCATCTCCTTTTTTTACTTCTAAATATTCTGCAATTTTTTCTGAAGCAAGAATGGCTGTTATTGTTTGATTAGCTGCCCCGATCTTATGCCCACTTTTCTCTTCGAGTACCCGATAAAGAGAATTGGTAATTTCAGATTTACTATAGTCTGCAATAATCTTTTGCGGGATACTGGCTACTTCAAAACAGATTGGTATATCATCAGCATAACGAATTCGTTCCATACGAAGAATCGTTTCGTCTTTTTCCAGTTTCAGCTTCTCCATTTCACTAGAACTTGGGGAAGTTAAAAAATAAGAGATTGTCCGACTGGAGGGTACTCGATTCTGTGATTCCATAATTTCAGTAAAACTGGTCGCACCCGACATCTTTTCTTGGACTTTTTCTCTTGCAACATATGTACCTGAGCCAATTTTTCTTTCCAAAATCCCTTCATCAGCCAGGTTTTGAATGGCTTGACGTAAAGTCATTCGACTAACATTGAATTTCACTGCCAATTCTCTTTCAGAAGGAAGGCGATCACCGATTTTCCAAATACCTTGTTCGATTTCACTTTTGATCTGATCATGGATTTGTATATAGACTGGTAGTTGATTCGACATAACGTATATCCGCCCTTTCATTTCCTTTATTATAACTGGTATATACCTGGTTCACAACTGAAAAGGAAAAAGTTTCTTTTGCTCGACTAATTGTCGATCAATCATTTGCCAACCCGTTTATTTTATCCGAAAGTTTATGTAAGTAATTGTGTTTCCTTCCTCTTTAATCCAAGTGGAAGGATTGAAAATCATTTTGTAAAATAACAAAACCTCCAAAAGACAGCAAAATCACTGTTTTTTAGAGATTGTGTTATTCTTAACGGTTTTTTGAAAGCCATTTTTTTGTGTGATTGGTTGGACGCTTTGATTTCACTTGTATCGCTTTTTCTGATTTTTTCGGTAACCGGACTTCTACCTGATACTTTTCCGACTTAATCAAATCATAGATTTTCTCTGCAGTCTCATCTACTTTTTCTTTCCACTTCATTTTACTGCCCCCTTTTTTTGATCTACCTACTATTCACTCTAGCCTATTTCTTGATAATCTTCAAGAAACAAGCTGTTTTCACACAAAAAAAGAGTGATCTTAATAGATCACTCCGTACTACTGGGGTAGCTGGATTCGAACCAACGCATGAGGGAGTCAAAGTCCCTTGCCTTACCGCTTGGCTATACCCCAATGAAATGGAGGAGAGTGGATTCGAACCACTGAACCCTAAGGAACGGATTTACAGTCCGTCGCGTTTAGCCACTTCGCTACTCCTCCGAAAGGTTTGTATCAACCTGACTTAGTTATAATACCTAATTTTCCAGATTTTTGCAACCCCTTATTGAAAATTTTTTTGATATTTTTTTATTCGTGTAGATTCCAGTGACGAATAACTGTTTCTATCGCGTTTTCAAGACTCTTTTCTTTCCCAAAATCTTCTTCACCAAAAAAAATTTCAAATTCTTTTGGTCCATAAGCCAAAATTTCCCCAATCATTTTTTTACCAATAAATAACTGAGTCACATCATAAGTTGTTCCTTTGATTTGTTTTTTGACTTCTTCGATACGCACTTCAATATCTTTATTTTTTTTTGACATCTTTTTCCACCTCCATGATAGTTTATCATATTCAATCATGGAATGCCTACCATATGTCTAAAAGTTTTGTTCAACGCTATGCATCATTGAACTAAACCTTCACGTTGAGCGGTGAAATTGGCAGCTGCTCCAATCAAATTTGCATCATTTCGATAATCACATAATAAAATTTTAGGATCAAAGTCATTTAGTTCTAAATCAGTAGTTAATTGTTTCATTCGTTGATTGATTTCTGTTAATAACCCTGCTTTTGCAGAGATCCCCCCGCCAATCACGATGACTTCAGGATCAATCGAAAATTGGATACTAAACAAACCTTTTGTTAAATAATTATAAAAATTATCTACCTCTTCTTTTGCTAGTTCATCCCCTTGTTCTGCTCGTTCAAAGACTTCTTTTCCGCTATAAGTCGTACGTGAAACTCCCAAACGGTCACAGTAACGCCAAGCCATTTGAACTGCTGTACCAAGCTTACTAAATGTTTGATTGCCTTCTAAGAACATCAAGCCAAATTCTCCCCCGTACAAATGAGCGCCTTTATTTAGTTGTCCTTGGGTAAAGATTGCCCCACCTACTCCAGTCCCAAGTACAACAAATGCTACATGTTGATATTCTTTCGCTGCGCCTTCATAATACTCAGCCATTCCAGCACAATTAGCATCATTTTCGATCGTCACTGGTAAATGGAAGAGTTCTTCCAGTTCATGAAAAATATTGAATCCGTGGATATAAGGAATGGCACTAATCCCTTCAATCAGCTGTTTCTCCTGATTCACTACTCCAGGTGCGCTGATTGCTACGCCTTCAATCGCCTTCTGTTTTACAAACGTTTGGAATACCTGTTTTAAATGCGCTTTCATTTCTTCCCATGTCTTAGGAGTCGGAAATTGGCTGGTGTCTTCAAGCGCTTGTCCATTCCAATAGCCATATTTTACTGCGGAACCACCAAAATCAAAAACTAAAATACCCATCATTTATTTGTCTCCTTTTCTCATACTGTTTTTATTTTAAGTCAAGCCACAGTATTTTGAAAGCCTTTTTATGGATGAGTTCAAATTTTCTTTGCTAGAGTTACTTGATCTCGTAAACGTTGGCCATTTTCATAGATTGGCTGTTTATAATTTTTGACAAAATAATCTTTTTCTCTAGAAATTTCCAGGAAGCCGATTTTTTTATACAGTTGTAAAGCTGCTGATGACGTACTCCCCGTCCGAATAATGACTTGTTGTTGGGTGGTTTTTAACTTTTTCATTTCTTTTAGTGTATGGGTAAGCAACGCGTAGCCGATTCCTTGACCTTGAACTTTTGGAGCTACAGCTAAATTCATTATTTCAAACACTAATTTATTTGTGATAAAAACGATCACTCCTTGAATGTCGTTTTCTGCTTTCCATATAAAACCAGCCCCTTGATCAATGTATCGTTGGACGTTTTCCTCTTCAGGATCTGCATCCAACAATAATGACCAAGGTAAAGTTGATTGCTCTAGTTTGACAATTCTTTTTTCTTCAGAATGCTCGGTCTTACCTGACTGTTTATTTTTCATCATAATTAGGCATCTCTTTATCTTTTTTATTACGTGTCAATTGGCAATTTAAAGGCACGTAATCGATTCCGCCCTTTACGAATGGATGGCAACGCAAAATGCGTGCTGTCCCCATCAGCGTTCCTTTAAATGCACCGTGTACTTGAATCGCACGTATCATATAGTTTGAACAAGTAGGATAGTACCGACAGCTAGGTGGGAAAGCAGGAGAAATAAACCGTTGATAAAAACGGACAATAGCCACTAAGATTTTTTTCATCTCATCACCTCATTATTAAAGCTTTGATCCTCATTCTTCTATTCATGACAAACGACTGTTCAAAGGAGCAATAATCTGCCAAACAGTGGAATGACTCACAATAAAAAAGGACTTCTCAAAAGCGAAAATTCGTTTTAAGAAATCCTTTGTTTGCTTACACTATCATTTTCACAAAACTCTTTATCTGAAAAAATCCTGGATGTGCAGCCACAAACTTGGTTGAAAAACCTTAAACGGATTTCCACCACCGATAACCCCGTATCCAATCATTGTTCCAGCTATAAATAAAAGAATTAGTAGTAGTATGACAACTAAAATCTTCACCAATGTGATTAAAATATACCGTTGGCTACTCATTTTATCACGTCCTTAAACAGTGACTTGAGCTGTTTTATCAGCGGGCGTTTGATCGATTGCCACACGTTCCACATCTGCACCTAAGTTTTGCAATTTAATATGGAATTGATAATAACCACGATCTAAGTATTTAAGATTGCGAACGCGTGTTATGCCATTTGCTTTTAAACCAGCAAGTACTAATGCTGCAGCAGCTCGTAAATCTGTTGCATAAACTTCAGCACCTTGTAATTCATGATTCCCGTCCATAATCGCTACATTTCCATCAATCTTCACATGGGCGTTCATACGGCGCATTTCTTCCAAATGTTGGAAGCGATTCTCAAAAACTGTTTCAGTCACCATGCTCGTTCCCTCAGCGACTAACTGAATAGCAGTCATTTGGGCTTGCATGTCTGTCGGAAAACCAGGATGAGGCATTGTTTTGACGTCAGTTGGTAAAATATGTTTTGGACCAACAACTCGAATGCCGCCTTCTTCTTCAGTGATCGTTGCACCCATTTCAATTAATTTAGAAATCAACGGACGATTATGTTCTGAGATTGCATCTGCGATCAAGACATTTCCTTCAGTCATCGCTGCTGCTACCATAAAGGTACCTGCTTCGATCCGGTCTTGAACAATTGCGTGTTTCACTGCATGCAGATGATCGACTCCTTCGATACGCATCGTTTCCGTACCAGCACCATAGATATTTGCGCCCATTTTATTTAAAATATTTGCAAGATCTACAATTTCAGGTTCTCGAGCGACGTTTTCGATGATCGTTGTTCCTTTAGCTTTTACTGCTGCCATCATGATATTTTGAGTGGCTCCAACACTTGGAAAATCTAAATAGATCGTGTTACCGATCAATTCATCCGCAATAGCTTCGATGTAGCCATTTTTTTGAATGATTTTCGCACCCAATGCTTGGAATCCTTTAAGATGTAAATCAATTGGACGTTTCCCAATCGCACATCCCCCTGGCATGGCAACTTTTGCATGACCATTTCTAGCAAGTAATGGTCCCATTACAACGATAGAAGCACGCATTTGACTCACATATTCATATGGCGCTTCGATTTCTAATTGTCTTGACGCATCAAGCGTTACTTGATTATTGTCTTCATCAAACACTACATCTACATTTAAATGACGAATCACTTGATTCATAGTGAAGACGTCAGAAAGAATTGGAACGTTGTCTAAAACGGTTGTTCCTTCTTCAGCCAACAAACTAGCAGCTAAAATAGGTAGAACAGCATTTTTAGCTCCTTCGATTTTTACTGTTCCATTCAATTGTTTGCCACCTTTGACGATGATCTCTTCCATGTTGTTCCCCCCAAAAAATTCCAATGAGCTATAAAGACTCAAAATCTTTTCTATTATATCATTTCTTTTATTAAAATAGTACCTTTTTTTATAGTACCTTTTTTTTACTGCAGGCTAACGAAAAGATTTCGACACAATGCAATAATTTCTAAGAAGAAATTACTGGCAGTATATCCTAAAAAAATAGAGAAGAATACAATCGCCATTCGAATTTGCGTATCATGCAATTTTTTAAAAAACATCTCAATTCGCAGTGACCGCAACGACCAGAAAGCCAGATAAATAAAAGCTAAATGACTCACGATTCGAATAATTGCATCAATTCCGTATACTTGCATAGTGACGTCCCTTCAAAATTATACTTTTTTTAATAACTAACAAAATGATGATACCATAAATTGGAAAAATAGAGAAATTATTGGTTGTAAAAAGATGGAATTTGTTGGCTAAACGAGACGAGAATTTTCAAGAACTTTACATTCAAATGATGACTCTGTTTCAATACCTTATTTTTATAAACTATTTTAACTACTATTTCACATGCTTTTTTGATGAAAGTTGTTCCTTATTTGCTTATGTACTCATATCATTATAATAGAATTTACCATTGATAATTAAACGATTATTTAATATAAATATATGCCCTCTCTTATAGTGTAGGAACAAAAAATCCTTTGTTTAATTTCTTGATGATCGTACAATCAAGTCTATTTCTTTTTTTTGCCATCTTCTTTGCTTGTACTTTAAGGTCAGCTAAGTTATTTGTTATTGTTTCATTTAAATTCTTTTATCTACATATTCGTTGGTTGATTGTTTCTGGTTTCACTTGATTCTTTTGAAAGGGTGGTTGTTCATTCAACGTTTGCCAACTTTTTGGTTTATAACTTTTCCATTCATTTGGAGATGTTTTCCAAGGTGCAGGCACTTCATATCCATCTTCAAAAAAATGTACCTTTCCTTCAAAATCTTTCCAATTGCGAAAGAGATAGCGAAGTTCTTTAGGAGTGAAAGCCTTTTTATCTTTTTTTTCTATAATACGTTTCATATCTAAATCATCAATACAATAATAAATGGTTACATTTTCATTATCTCTTGCACTGTCTAATCCAATTTTACAACCTCTAACAATCAGCTGTCCTGTATATTTGCGATTTTTCTCACATAGGTGTTCTATATTTTTTTTCGTAGCTTTATGTAGCCCAGGATTAAAATTGTTTACTTTATTTTTTTCAGTATCTTGTGTGCGTTGAAAATAGTAAGACCATAAAGGCCACCAATCTTTAAATGGTGAAATATATTTTTTCCAATTTATTGAAAAATCTTTTAAGTATTCAAGATTCATCGGATTTTTTGGGTGATCATATGTAATCGATGAAAAATGATTATTGTACTCTCTGATATCACAGGGACCTTGTCCTTCAGTAACACTTGAATAGAATCCTTTTTTTCTAATTTTTTCAATCTGTTTCTGTAAGTTTTCCGCTTTTGTTGATAAGCCATAAAATAGAATTATTTCCTGTTTCATCGTTCATTTTCCTTCCCATAAGTTTATTTATTTTTAGTTTTCAAGGTAAATAATAGCAGCAATAATCGTCCTCCTTTGAACTTTTTTCTTTTGTCCTATTCCGATTTAACAAAAAAAATAGTCATACTACGAAAATTAAAACACTCAACGTTCTTCCATAGCGGGAGATTGATTGTTTCTAATCGGTTGTTTTTTTAACTGAGTTCTCTGATCCATAATTGTCTTGTTTTTTTGTTCTGCTGTTTCAAACTCAGCTTTTCTAGCGAGATTTAATTTTATTCGTTCTTTCGAATAAGCAATGTTTTGATCAGTACTAGGATTAAAAAATTGATTTGTTTGATCAGTAGGAATCGATTTATCTTGTATTATTGCATCATAAAATGGCTTTTGGATTTTCTCATTTAGTTGCGGGTGAAACATATAAATTGGTGGGAGATATTGCTGATAATTTAACTGCCCTGTTCGCTTGATGACATCAATTTGGCTACATGGTATTTTCTTTGATATTTCATTTATGTTTATTACGCCGTATTTATCTATCTGTTCTTTTAATTTAGTATCCAGCCTTGACAATTTATATTGCATTGGTATAGTCCATTCAGAATATGTCAAAAGAATCCTATCTATTGAAGTTTCCTTCTGAGAACCATTCAGATGAGATGCGTGTGCTTGTTCTAGGAGAACTTTTAAGTGATTCTTAGCTAAAATTGTAATATCATTGTTGTTCAATCGTACCATTTGTTTAATATTTTCAAATGATAAATTTTTCCTTCCGTGAAATACTTCCGTTAATAATTGCCGTGCTTTTTCTTCAGACTCTACTTTTATTTTATTATTCTCAGCAGTTACATCTATATTATTCTCAATTAAAATGTTTTTTACAGTTTGACAACTCATCTCATGTTTTTTAGCTAATCGCAAAAAAAAAATAGTTTATGTCTTTGCTCCAACAAACACTTCACTGATTCAACAAGCGCTTGTTCCTTCTTACTTTGAGTGCTTGTCTGCCCATTCTCCAATGGTTGTTGTGTTGAACAGCTGAACTCGCTATTACTTTCTATTGGCACGTTTGTATCTTGTACAAATTCCTTAGTTTCATATAAAGACTCTTGGACTTTGGTAGACAGCGTTGTTGATTGGGAAGTGTTTCTGATCCCCAACATTTCTTCTATTTCTAGTAACCGTTCGACATCTAATGAGTACTCCAAATGATTTTCCAGTTCGTTCTCTGGAGCAACTTTTTGTTTCTTATACGGGGGAACTTGTACTTTGTTATTCTGTTCTGACACTGCATGACTATCTTGGTTTTGAATCATTTTCAGTTCATTTTCGTTAATAATGTTTTGCAACGTTCTCTTTCTTTGAATTGTTTCCGATCGCGAGTGTTGTTGCTCAGCAAGATTATCTGTATTATTTTCCGATAGAGGTGGACCAAAATGATGTCTGTTAGATGGAAACTCCTCTTTTTCTTGTTTTTCTGATTCAAGGCTCTTCTTTAAAAGATAGTCCCTAAATTCTTGTAATTGTTTATGTAACGAAACTGTTTGATCATCCGTAAGATTGCCTACTATTTCTGAGTAAGATAGCGATTTTTGTTGCGTATGTGTTTCTTCTTTTGTGTCTTCTGTGGAAAACCGTTGAACCTTTTTCGGCATTATAATACCTCCTTTTTTACTGCAATTAGTTTACCATAGTATCATAATGATGAAAGTTCCATATTTTTATGTAATAAAGAAGTAATTGTTCTTTACTTTTTATGTTTAGAATATAACTACCAATAAAAAAAAACGATAAAAAAATCCAAAATTCTAAGGAATCTCCTTAAGAATCTTGGATTTTTAAAGGCCTACTTGTTAGGTCCTCATTCGTTGCTTTTAAGAATGTTTTGAAACCTTGATTCGGTTGATTGCACGATGCAAAGCAACTGTCGCACGTTTCAATTCATTCGTATCTTCTTTTTCTTTTGCTTCTGCGATTTGTCGCTCAGCACGTTGTTTGGCTCTTTCTGCCCGAGAAACGTCAATATCTCTTTCACGTTCTGCACTATCGGCAACGATTGAAACAACATTGTCACGAACTTCCATGATTCCGCCATTGACAGCAATCCAATCGACGTGGGTATCAGAGTCTGTTCTCTTCACACGGACTTCATCAATTGTTAATGGAACGATGATCGGCGCATGTTTAGGTAAAATACCAATTTCCCCCGCTGTAGTACGTGCTACTACGATCGCTGCATGGTGATCATAGACCAAACCGTCAGGAGTCACCACATTCACAGTTAAATATTGATCCATGGGGCACCCCTTTCTAGTAGCCTAGTTTTTTCGCTTTTTCTACGACGTCTTCTATTCTACCAACACTTCGGAATGCTTCTTCAGGAAGATCATCGTATTTACCTTCTAAGATTTCACGGAAACCTTTGACTGTTTCTTCAACTGGTACATAAGAACCAGGAAGACCTGTAAATTGTTCCGCTACGTTAAAGTTTTGTGACAAGAAGAATTGAACTCTACGTGCACGTGAAACTAAAACTTTTTCTTGATCAGATAATTCATCCATCCCTAAGATCGCAATGATATCTTGTAATTCACGGTAACGTTGTAAGACATGTTGGACTTCAGTCGCTACTTTATAATGTTCTTCACCAACGATTTCAGGTGCCAAAGCACTTGAAGATGAAGCCAATGGGTCCACGGCTGGATAGATCCCTTGTTCTGTCAATTTACGCTCTAAGTTTGTTGTAGCATCTAAGTGGGCAAATGCTGTTGCTGGCGCTGGGTCAGTATAGTCATCGGCTGGTACATAGATTGCTTGGATCGAAGTGATCGAACCTTTTTTCGTTGATGTGATACGTTCTTGTAATTGACCCATTTCAGTTGCTAACGTTGGTTGGTAACCAACGGCAGAAGGCATACGACCTAAAAGGGCAGATACTTCTGAACCAGCTTGAGTGAAACGGAAAATATTATCAATAAACAATAGCACGTCTTGACCTTCTACATCACGGAAGTATTCAGCGATCGTCAGACCAGTCAAAGCTACCCGCATCCGAGCACCTGGTGGTTCGTTCATTTGTCCGAACACCATCGCTGTTTTTTCGATAACGCCTGAATCTTTCATTTCATAGTAAAGGTCATTTCCTTCACGAGTACGTTCCCCAACACCGGTAAATACAGAAATACCACCATGTTCTTGGGCAATATTATGGATCAATTCTTGGATCAATACCGTTTTACCTACACCGGCACCACCGAATAATCCAACTTTCCCACCTTTTAAGTAAGGTGCTAACAAATCGATAACTTTGATCCCAGTTTCAAGGATCTCCGTACTAGTACTTAATTCATCAAAGCTTGGTGCTTTTTTATGAATCTCACTACGTTCTGCATCTTCTGGGAAAGATGATCCTAAATCGATCGTATCTCCTAAAACGTTGAATACACGTCCTAGTGTATCTTTCCCTACTGGAACAGAAATGGCTTTACCAGTATCGATAACTTCCATACCACGTTGTAAACCATCTGTTGATTCCATGGCAATGGTACGGATCACTCCGTCCCCTAATTCTAATGCTGTTTCAAGAACAACTTTTGATTTTTTCTCATCATTTTTATAAACAACTAATGCGTTGTTGATATCTGGTAAGGATTGGTCTAAAGAAAATTCCACGTCGACAACGGGACCGATTACTTGAACAATCTTGCCTGAACTCATCTTTTTTCCTCCAATCTCAATACTATTCTAGCGCCGAAGCTCCGGCAACAATTTCGGTAATTTCTTGGGTAATAGCCCCTTGTCTTGCACGGTTATAAGATACCGTCAAATCATCAATGATCGTTGCAGCATTATCCGTTGCTGTCTTCATGGCAGTCATGCCGGCAGCGTGTTCTGCTGTCTTCGCATCAACGATTGCACCATAGATTAAGCTTTCCGCATATTGAGGCAATAACTGCGCCAAGATTTCTTCTTTTGAAGGTTCAAAAATGTATTCTTGGTCAAAAGTAGTTGCTTCTTCTGGATCTAAATCTGAAATTGGCAGCATTTTTTCTACACGAAATTGGCTAGTTAGTGAATTGATATGATGATTGTAGCATACGTACAATTCATCAAATACTTCATTTTGATACATCGTTGTTGCCATACCTACGATTTTACGCACTTCATCAAAACTTGGTTGGTCCGATAAATTACGTAATTCGTAAGCCAAATTAATTCCTCTAGCTTTGAAGAAATCTGCACCTGTACCTCCGATTGCGATCATCACATAATCGTCAGGAGATTTATGGTCTTCTTCTAAAATAGACATTGTTTGCTTTAAAATCGAACTGTTATAGCCACCAACTAAACCACCATCAGCGGTAATCACGATG
Organism: Enterococcus sp. DIV1208; assembly: GCF_050530455.1. Classification (NCBI taxonomy): domain Bacteria; kingdom Bacillati; phylum Bacillota; class Bacilli; order Lactobacillales; family Enterococcaceae; genus Enterococcus; species Enterococcus sp. DIV1208. The sequence continues at coordinate 1,969,429 of NZ_CP172887.1, forward strand.
TACCCCGTTTTCTTTACCGGACGGCTGATTAACATACTATTGTAATTGATATCTCCACGAGGATTATCAGAAGCAATATCATTTAGTTGAGTAGCTGTCAAATGAGTGACGATTTCTCTGACTTTATTTGCATAAATCTGAAACTTCTGAGAAGAAGCTTCAGATTTTGTCAGTTTAGAAGCGGACACCATTTGCATTGCTCGAGTGATTTGACTCGTTTTCTTCGTTGAAGCAATCCGAGTCTTGATTTCATTTAATGAAGCGCCCATTCATCTCACCTCACTATGCATTTTGAATGGATTTCAATTTGTCTTCTGTTGAAGAAGTGTTTCCTTTTGTCGCTAAGAAAATATCTTTGTATTCTTGGATCGCTTGATTCAATCGTTCTTCTTCTGGAAGATCTTTCGTTGTACGGATCGTTTCAAAGATATCTGCATGATTCGTATCTAGATATTCAAATAATTCATGTTCAAAATCTAAGATGCTGTCAACTGGAATACTATCTAAGAATCCATGTGTCAAAGCATATAAGATAACTACTTGTTTTTCAACAGCTAGTGGTGCATGAAGTTTTTGTTTCAAGATCTCAACTGTACGACGTCCACGATTCAATTTCGCTTGAGTCGCAGCATCTAAATCAGAACCAAATTGGGTAAATGCTTCTAATTCACGGTAACTTGCTAAGTCAAGACGTAATGTTCCTGCCACTTTTTTCATTGCTTTGATTTGAGCAGAACCACCTACACGGGAAACGGATAAACCAGCATCAACGGCTGGACGAGTTCCGGCGTAGAACAAGTCACTTTCTAAGAAGATTTGTCCGTCAGTGATTGAAATAACGTTTGTTGGAATATAAGCAGAGATATCTCCAGCTTGTGTTTCAACAAATGGTAAAGCAGTCATTGAACCGCCACCTAAATCATCACTCAGTTTTGCCGCACGTTCTAGTAAACGTGAGTGCAAGTAGAAAACATCCCCTGGATAAGCTTCACGACCTGGAGGACGGCGTAATAGCAATGAAAGTTCACGATAAGCAACAGCTTGTTTTGATAAGTCATCAAAGATAATCAATACATGTTTGCCGTTGTACATGAATTCTTCACCCATTGCAGTTCCTGCATAAGGCGCAATATAAAGTAATGGCGCAGGTTGTGATGCACCCGCATTGACTACGATCGTGTAATCCATTGCTCCATATTTTTTCAAAGTTTCTACTTGTGTACGCACAGTAGAATCCTTTTGACCGATCGCCACATAGATACAGATCATATCTTGACCTTTTTGGTTAAGGATCGTATCGATTGCGATAGATGTTTTACCCGTTTTACGGTCACCAATAACTAATTCACGTTGACCGCGTCCGATTGGAACTAAAGCATCGATGGCTTTTAGACCTGTTTGCATTGGTTCATTGACAGATTTACGTTGCATAACGCCTGGTGCCATAGCTTCGACTGGTCGAGCTTTATCTGTAACGATTTCTCCTAACCCATCGATTGGTTGACCTAGCGGATTAACGACACGTCCGATCAAGGCGTCCCCAACTGGAACTTCCATGATTTTACCTGTTCGTTTTACTTTGTCTCCTTCACGAATGGATTCGAAATCACCAAGGATAATGATACCTACATCATTTGATTCTAAGTTTTGCGCCATTCCGTATGAGCCGTTTGAAAATTCAAGCAACTCACCACTCATCGCATTTTCTAAACCGTGTGCACGAGCAATCCCGTCACCGACATAAGTCACGGTACCGATTTCTTCGACTGAAAGCACGTTTTGATAATTTTCAATTTGTTCTTTGATCAAGGCACTAATTTCTTCTGCTTTGATAGCCATTCGATTCACCTACCTCTTTGTACTATCTATTTAATTGATTACGCATTTTTTCTAATTGCGTGCGAATGCTTCCGTCGATCACTCGATGGTTGGCTTCAACAATTGCCCCACCAATAATAGAAGAATCAACGATTTGCTTCAATTCAACTGTTTGATAGTCCATTGTTTTTGCAACATTCATTTCTAGTTTTTGTAATTGTTCATCAGAAAGTGGTACTGCTGTTTTTACACTACCTAAAAGTAGTCCTTTGTAATCGTTGTAACGGTGTTCGTATTCATCGATCATAAACGATAATTCAGACATCCGATTATAACTATAGACCACTTCTAAAAAGTTTTTCACGATACCGTCAAACCCACTGACAAGTTTATCCATAATGATTCGTTTTTCGTGAGGTTCTAAGCGGACGTCACTAAGTACGTTGCCTAATCCAGGTATTTCACTATAGATTTGGCGTAAGCTTAGTAATTCTTGGTAAATTTCTTCTGCGCTATTTGAATCGATCGCCAGTTCAAATAGTGCTTTACCGTAGCGTCTGCCGACAGTATATTTATCTAGTTTCATTTGAAGAACCTAGACCTTCGATATATTGATTGATTAAAGATTCATGCATTTCTGGAGACAATTCTTTGTTCAAGATTTTAGCCGCGATTTGAAGAGAAAGATCTGCTACATCATCTTTTACAGAGTTTAAAGCTGTATCACGTTCTAACATGATATCAGTTTGCGCTTTGCTTTTTAGACGTGCAACTTCTTCTTGCGTTTCCTTCAAAATATTTTGACGGCTTAATTCTCCACTTTCTTTCGCATTTTTAATGATATCAGCTGCATCAGAGCGAGACGCTAACAATTGTTGTTCGCGTTCTTGTTCCATTTTTGCTGAATTGATGCGAGATTTTTCGGCAGAATCTAAATCATTGGCGATCTTATCTTCACGTTTTTTCAAAATATCGCTGATTGGTCCCCAAGCAAAATGTTTCAATAGAAACATTAGTATCAAAAATGAGCCGCTGACAACGATGATATTACCTAACATCGGATTACCAACTTCTGCAATTGCCAATTGATTCAGCATAGGCTAGCCTTCCTTTCTTTAAGGTGTATCTCATGGATGATGAAGGAATCCTGACTTCAATGATTGAAACAGCCTCCTCAACGCCTTTTGTTCTAGTATTATGATGAAACAACTCAATTATTTTGAAAATAATCAGGTTGTTTTTTTTCAGTTTTTGACAATTAAAAGAGGATTAGTGACAGTAGTCCTATCCTCAAACAGTTAATTGATTAAACAGCAAAGACTAGAATCAAGGCAATAACCACACCTAGAATAGGAACAGCTTCAACTAAGGCTACCCCGATGAACATTGTTGTACGTAATTGACCAGACATTTCAGGTTGGCGTGCCATTGATTCGATTGTTTTAGAGATTACTTGACCATTACCATAACCAGCTCCGATAGCTGCTCCCATGATTGCGATTGCTGCTGCGATATAATTCATAATTTATTTCCTCCTAAATATAGATAAATAGTAGTTTGTTAAAAACGATGTTACTCTTCTACTTCAATCTTATGGCTCATATATACCATCGATAAAGTGACAAAGACAAATGCTTGGATGCTTCCGATAAACAATGAGAATGCGATCCAGACCATCTCTAAAGGAATTGCTAACGGTAATGAAAACCAACCTAAATTATTCATCATATTGGCAATCAAGGTAAGTAAAACTTCCCCCGCGTAGATATTCCCGTAAAGACGCAAAGCAAGTGTTAATAGGTTCGTAAATTCTTCGATCAGCTTCATTGGAAACATGAAACTATATGGTTTCAAGAACGAATTTACAAAATACCCTTTAAATCCAAGCTTTTTCACCCCGAATAAATGAGTAAGTGTGATCATTATAAATGCCAAAGTTAAAGTAACAAACGGGTCTGCTGTCGGACTTTTCCAAAGTGTTGTTTCGCTAGGTAAGACGATTTTCGTTATTAAACCTATATTATTTGCCACGAAGACAAACAAGAACAATGTAAAAGCCAACAAATGAAAATTATTCAATTCTTTTCTAGGCAGATTATCTGTTACGATCCCTCGGGTAAAGTCAATGACCCATTCCAGCGCATTTTGTTTCCCCGTTGGTTTCATCTTAAGATTTCTTGTAAAGAAGTAAACTAAGAAGAAGACAATCAAACAGGTCAATAACACCATCATACAAACAGTACCATCAAACCAAACCGGTCCAATATGGAACGTTAGCGAGCGTTCATCCAATCCATTTCACCTCTTTTCCCTGAATTTCACATAAAATCAAATTCATGTGTACATCTGGTTTTTCTAAATCGTTTTCTAACCAAACGGTATCATACCACCATGAAACAGAAAATTCAAAACATTTTCATGAAAATCAGACAATTTTTTATTTCAGTCAAAAAAGTTTGCTTTTTCCTAAAAATCATCGTGGCGTTTTACAAGAAAAAACCTGTGATATCATGCTTTATCAGATTAAATGCTAACAAATTTTATCATTAAGTAAACCTAAAAGCACCGAATATGCGAAAAAGGATAATGAAATTATCTAGAGAAATTTTTTAATGTTCGATCAATTTGACGATCCACATCTTTTCGTTTTAGATCTTCTCGCTTGTCATAAGATTTCTTCCCTTTCGCAAGACCAATCAAAACTTTGGCATACCCATCACGAATATATACTTTTAAGGGTACGATCGTGACCCCGGTATTTTTTGTTTCAGTCTCTAGCCGTGAAATCTGTTTTTTGTGTAATAGTAACTTTCTTGTTCGTAACGGATCATGGTTAAAAATATTGCCTTGTTCATAGGGACTGATATGAACATTATGCAAAAATGCTTCACCGTTTCGAATACGGACAAATCCATCTTTCAAATTGATTCGGCTGTTTCGGATCGATTTGATTTCTGTTCCTTGCAGCACCATTCCTGCTTCCATCGTATCGATAATCGAATAATCATGGCGAGCCTTTTTATTTTGGGCGATTAACTTTCCGTCGCCTTTTGGCATATGACATTCCTCCAAACTGGTATTCATAGTGGTTATTGGTTATTTTTTCTTTTTCTTCTTAATTCCCTTATAAAAAGGTTTTTTCCCTTTTTTATTAGATGGTCCTTTTCCTTTTTTCCGCTCATTTGAATAGGAATTTTTCTTTCCATTCCGTTCAGTATGAGATTTTGATGAACGTTTTTGATGACGATTAGAAGGACGATTTTTGTTTGACGTTTTTGGACGTTCTAATGGAACGATTTCTTCTGCATCAATCAATTCAAAGTCGATTGCACGTTCTTCCGGGTCTGCTTTGATGACTTTTACCCGCACTTTTTGACCGATTTTAAAAGTTAACCCTGTTCGTTCGCCTACTAATGCTAAATGATTCTCAATAAAGTGGAAATAGTCTTGTTTCAACTCATTGATATGGATCAAACCTTCAATCGTATTGGGTAATTCGATAAACAACCCAAATTTAACAACTGAACTGATGATCCCTTCAAATTCCTCTCCTACTTTATCCATCATGTATTCAGCTTTCTTCATTGCATCTACTTCACGCTCTGCCTCGACCGCACGACGTTCCATCTTCGAACTATGTTCCGCAATTTCGGGTAGCTCATTTTCCCAATAAGTTTGATTTGCTTCACTTGGGTCTTGTCCATACGAGCGAATTAAGCGATGGACGATCAAATCTGGATAACGTCTGATAGGCGAAGTGAAATGCGTATAATATTCCGCAGCTAATCCATAGTGCCCAAAATTATCTTCTGAATAACGTGCTTGTTGCATACTTCTCAACAGCATCGTATTGATAACAGCTGATTCCGGCTTGTCTTCAACGTTTTCAATGACTTTTTGAAGATCTTTAGGTGTGATCGTTCCTTTTGTTCCACGAACGACGATTCCTAGTGCGGAAGCAAAATCAAAGAAACGTTGCATCTTTTCTTCTTTAGGTTGCTCGTGAATCCGATAAATGAATGGAAAGTTGCGTTTATTAAAATGTTCCGCCACCGTTTCATTTGCCGCCAACATGAAAGATTCGATCAACCGTTCGCCTACGCCACGGCTTCGCAATAAGATATCAGTTGGTTGTCCATCTGGTTCTACGAGTATTTTTGCTTCACGGTCTTCAAAAGAAATCGCTCCTCGACGAATCCGCATTTCTTCTAAAATCTGATGTAGCTCTTGCATCTCTTGAAACATCGGCACTAATTGCTGATAACGTTCCATTACCTGCTCATCTTGTTCTTCTAAAATCTGATTGACCGCTGTATAGGTCATTCGTTCCGTCGTTTGGATGACACTTGGGAAAATATCATGAGATACCACCTGACCATTTGGATCAATCTCCATCTCACAACTCATTGTTAGTCTTGGTACGTGAGGATTCAATGAACAAATCCCGTTTGATAATCTTTGTGGGATCATTGGAATGACACGGTCGGTTAAATACACACTCGTTCCTCGTTCGTAAGCTTCACGATCTAACTGGCTTCCTTCGGTCACATAATTGGAAACATCTGCAATGTGTACACCTAAGAAATAATTACCGTTGGCTAATTTTTTCACAGTAACGGCATCATCCAAATCTTTGGCATCTTCTCCGTCAATCGTCACGATCAATTGTTCCCGTAAGTCTCTCCGGCCAACTAGGTCTTTTTCATTAATCGTATCTGGCACTTGATCAGCTTCTGCCAAGACATCATCTGGAAATTTTGTCGGAATCCCGTTTGAGACAACAATCGATAGGATATCCATTCCAGGATCATTTTTATGGCCGATGACTTGTTTGACAATACCTTCTAAACTGGTCGCGTAGTTTTTCTCAGGATAATGGGTCAGCTCAACCATTACGATACTCCCATCAACTGGTCGAATCCCTTCAGCTGCTGCATAAACTTTAAACTGATTCAATTTTTTGTCTTTTGGGATAACCACCCCATAAAGATCCGTTTCACTTATCTCTTCCTCTGTGTAAGCTACAAATTCCCCAGCTAATTGCGTAGTTGCTCGTTTGCGGATCTCAACTACTTTACCTTCTGCTCCACGATCCATCGCAGTATCGGCCGTTTTTATGATATCGATCGCTACCGTATCGCCATCCATGGCATACCCAGTTGCTTCTTTAGGAATATAGATATCATCTTCTTCTGGATCAATCGTCACAAAGCCGAAGCCTCTTTCATTGGCCCGAAACGTTCCTTCGATCAATACTGGTTTTAATGGCAGCTTCACTTTTCCTTTTTTGGTAAAGACCACACTTTGTTCTCGTTCCATTTGAGCGATCGTCTGAACGAGTAGCTTGAAATCTTCACTTTTTTGCAAGCCCAATCCTTGGGCGATTTCTTCCATTGAAAAGCTTTTTTTGCGCTCGCTCTCAATAAAAAAAATAATTTTTTCTTTCAATGTTTCTTTTGTCATTTTCATTCCTCATTCCAAGGTAAATTCTCTAGAAACTCCAACACATCTTTTTCCAGTAATTTTCTAGACTCTCCAACGGTGATCACATGTTTGCTGTTGGGATACCATTGAAGGGTCACTCTTTTATCGGCTAATTTTTTTGCTGTTTCGTAGACTCCAGCTGGATCAATCATTTCATCTTGACCGGCTTGGGCTAAAAAAACAGGTGCTTGGATGTCACTAAGTTTTCCTTCTGTAATTGCTGCTTGGTTTTGTATCTCTGCTAATTGCTGATAAACATTTGGTCGAAGCGCAGCGACAGTTTCTTCGATTTCCTGTTCAGATTCCCCTGCAAGTTTTAGCACATAACGTTCATATCGCTCAAAATTTTCTGGTACATGAATTTCAACTGGTGAAATCGGTGAGCAGAAACATCCGCCACCAATGATCTCTGACTGTTCTGCTAATGCTCGAACAGCGAAGATTCCTCCCATTGATAATCCAAAAACGGCAACTTGGGAAAAACCTTCTGCTTTTAAAAAGTGGATGGCTTGTTTCGTATCTTCCCACCATGTTTCCGTTTTTTGCGCTAAAATGTCTTGTGGAGCTAGCGTTCCATGTCCAGTAAATAATGGAGCATAGACAGTATATTCTGACTTTTCCAAATATCGAGCCAGCATGCGCACATCATTCGGACTTCCAGAATAGGCATGTAAAAGTAGCACAGCTCTCTTACTATGTTTTGCATAAAGGGGTTTTGGTAGACTTTTCATTAGGTTCACCTCGTTCTTCTCATTTTAACATAGATTGGCGATCCCTTAGGACAAAACCGCTCTTTTGGCAAATAAAAAGAGCCGCGACGTCAATCACTGCTCTGCATGAAAGGAATTCTTTTTTCGCTCATTCAAATCAACTACTTAAAAAATTAAGCCGAAATTTTTTGAACGAAAAAACGATTCATAATTATTTCGACTAATCGTTAAATCAACTTTTTATTTAGAAGATAAAAAGGCTAGTACAAATAATAAAATCATCCAAATGGCACCCATTACCGCTGTCGAACGTTGCATGACTGCTTCAAAACCACGTGCTTTTTGTTTACCGAATAATTGATCCGCTCCGCCAGTAAATGCACTTGCTGCACTGTTTTGTTTACTTGGTTGCATCATGATTGCAATGACCATTACAATCGATAACACGATCACGATTCCTAAAATTACATTATACATTAAGCAGCCTCCTTTCCGTAAAATATCATCTATTTTACTTTATCATATAAAAAAAACTCTGACAACCTTCTCTTGCGAATGGGGCTCCAATTTTAGATAACATTTAGTATTAGTACTTATTCATGGGCAAAGACTGAAAAGACGAAAAAACCGAAAGAATAACACCGCTGATAGCCGGTTGCTACAATTTCGGTTTCTCTAATTTAAAAAAAGTTCATTTAGCGGATAGATCCACTTTTTGTCATTTCATTCATTGACGATCATACGAAAACGAGTCGATTATTTACGAAGCACATCTTGATATTCAGGTTTTCTTTCAAATTCTTTCTTCGCATATGGACACAATGGAATAATTTTTTTACCTTCTCTTCGAGCTAGTTCTACGCCATTAAGCACTAATTTTTCTGCTAATTTTTGTCCACGATACTCTGGTTCTACAAATGTATGATCAATGATCATGATGTCTGGTCCTGCATCCGACCAAGTCATTTCCCCGATTTCTTTTGCTTCATCATTCAATAATACGAAACGATTTTTTTCTTCTTTAATTTCCATTTTCGCCACTCCCCGTATTGACCAAATAATTTGTTCTCCTTGATTCTAACAGTCTAGTTCTCAGCAAACAATTATTTATACTCGGAATAACCTGATTCTCTCCAATCGATTCGCTGTTCGATAAATGAGAAAACAACCGTCCAATATTTGGTGGGATCTTTCACGGCTGCTTCTAAATGTTGAGCTTCTGGGATCAGAAAAAGATCATTTTCACCAGCTGTCGCATTTTGGATCGTATAAGCGGCACTGACTGGAACGAACTGATCCTCTTCCCCATGAATGATCAATACTGGCAGATGGTTACTGCCCAACTGACGGGTTGCTGACGCCTGTTTCAAAGAATAACCAGCATATTTCTTTGCATAGCGATTTGCATGGCGCATGATCATCTTTTTAGGAAGAAAGGTTAGTTTGCTCAACATGTAGCGAAACTCCGCATAGACGGAAACAAACCCGCTATCCAGGATAAACCCTCGAACTGCAGGAGGTAGTTTTTCCCCACTAGCCATCATGATAGCAGAGGCACCCATTGAACTCCCATGTAAAATAATGTTAGCATCTGGCTGCATCTGTAAAATATAGTTGATCCAGATAATCAAGTCTAAACGATCCAACCACCCCATCCCGATAATTTCTCCTTCACTCTTGCCGTGAGCACGCAAATCAGGAATCAAGACGTTAAACCCTGCTTCTGCATATTTCTTTCCAATATAAGACATATCTGTTTTCCCATCACTTCGATAGTCATGGACACAAACAACCCATTTTTTGTTGGGAGAGGAACTTTGAAAGATTCGTCCTAATAGTTTTAACCCATCATGACTTTTGACTTCGATTTCTTTGCCTTTATTCCAAAAGCCCTCAGCTTCTGTTTCCGCAAGTTGCCGTTGCTTTTCCACGATCGTAAAAGCCGATGGGTCCATCAACTGATGACCAGTTTTCTCATACCAATCATATCCTCTTTGTAAACCCGATTGAATTAATTTTTGCGCATAGTAAGAAGAAAGTCCACGATAAATGACTGCGCCTAAAATGAGAACTATAAGAATAAGATACATGACAATCACTTATCTTCCCCGCTTTCCATAAATATTTTTTCTATTATCAATCCGTATAGCCTTCTATTCCATTGTACCATTTTCTAAAAAAACTGCTCAAGTTTTCACCCTAGGCTTCATTGAAATTTAAAACCGATCAAATAGGAATAAAAAATAAGATAACATTTACATTTTATTTAAAAGCCAGTATACTGTTTCCGTGCATTTTAATCAAGGAGTATCCTTGGACTGGTTCGGAAACTTCCCAGAATAAAAAACTAAGTATCTCTACAGAAAGGAGATTGGAAATAATGCGAAAAGTAATTATTGACTGCGATCCTGGAATCGATGACACTTTAGCATTGATGTTAGCCATCAAGTCCCCCGAAATCGAGGTGGTTGCGATCACGACGGTCTGCGGTAATGTACCTGTGACGATCGGTAGCCAAAATGTTTTCAAATGTTTGAAACGTTGCGGACGCTTAGACATCCCCGTCTATCAAGGGCAAACACAACCGTTGAAACAGCCGTTTATTAGCGCACAAGACACTCATGGGATGGACGGATTAGGCGAGACAAACTTTGCTCAAGTACAAGAAAAACAAATAGAAGAAAAATCAGCAGTCGATTTTTTGGCGGAATACTTTTCTAAAGAAACAAACACCTCGATCATTGCACTTGGCCCTTTGACCAATATTGCTCGTGCTTTGATGAAAAATCCACATTTAGGGAAACATTTCGAGCGATTTATTTCAATGGGTGGCACCTACAAAAGCCACGGAAACTGTTCACCAGTTGCTGAGTACAATTATTGGTGCGATCCTGATGCAGCTGCCTTTGTGTTTGAAAATTTAGGGAACACGATTGAAATGGTCGGTTTAGATGTTACGAGAGAAATCGTTTTGACACCTACCTTATTAGAATATTGTTGTCAGCTCAATCCTGAAGAAGGAGAATTTCTAAAAGCGATCACTCGTTTTTATTTCGATTTTCACTGGCAACAAGAAAGAATCCCAGGGTGCGTCATCAATGATCCTCTGGCCGTTGCCTACTTTATCGACGAAAGCATTTGTCAGGGATTTACTAGTTATACCGCTGTTGAAACGCAAGGAATCAGCCGTGGGCAAACACTAGTCGATCGCTTTGATTTTTGGCAAAAAGCACCAAACAGCACCATTATGACAGAAGTTGATACTCATCTATTTTTTCGGAAGTTTTTGACCGTTCTTTTAAATGCACAAGAAGAAACGATTAAAAAAGATCTGGAAAAATTAAAGATGGGATGAAAAACATGCGCAAAAAAAGAATCACCACACAGACGATTACGATCGTCGCTTTATGTATCGGAATCAATTATATCGGCGGAACCATTGCATTATGGCTACGATTACCGATCTATCTTGATTCGATCGGTACCATATTCGCTGGGACTTTGTTAGGTCCGGTATTTGGGTTACTCACTGGCTTAGCCAGCGGGGTATTAAGTGGTGTTACCACCGATATCTTCTCGTTGTATTATTCACCTGTTCAAATGGTAACAGGTTTACTTGCTGGAGTGATTTTCCATCAACGATTCACTCGAAGTAAGAACCGCTGGACCTTAGTTTTCTGGGCGCTTGTCTTATCACTGCCTGGAACCATCCTTTCTTCCCTAATCACTGTAAAACTCTTTGGGGGAGTCACTTCTTCTGGTTCAAGCATGATCGTTCAGTTCCTCCATGGAATTGGGTTCAATCAAACAATGAGCGTGATTCTCGTTCAAGCGGGTACCGATTACCTCGACCGCCTGCTCTCAGTAGTCGTCGTCACCCTTGTCGTCTTGGCATTGCCGAAAAGGGTTGTGAACAGAGCGATTTGAGCTGCGTAGTTGTGATGAGCTGGAGTAAATACACGTGCGAATAGAAGTCGGTTACTTCAATTAGTAAATCAAAAAAAAACGCAAAACATGAAAATTTGTTTTGCTTTTTTTTGATTTAATTGAAGGATCTACTTTGTACTTTTTTGTACTTTGAACCAAAATAGGCTGTTATGCTAAATAAGACAAGATGATTGCTTGATATGTGTCAATCATATCCAAGTAATTATCGATTTCTACATATTCGTCTATTTGATGAGGCAAGTTTACGACTCCGGGACCGAATACCACAAAATCGAAGGAGTGAGCGGATTTAGTAAATTCAGCTGCATCTGTCGTTGCTGCTGCACCTACTAGGGGCAATGGTTGCTTGAACTGTTTTTGAATATGGTGGATCAACGAAGAATCAGGATTTGCTTTCACAGGAATCTTATTGTAGTCGATCGTCAATTCTAAGTGATAGTTCGTTCCTTCATTCAATTCATCCACGATCTTTTGCAATAAATCAATGATTTGATCGTTTGGAAATTCAGGGATTGAGCGGATATTTCCTTGTAATTGCGCCTGACTTGGAATACTGTTGACTTGATTTCCTCCGTTGATCACTGTAACGTTATGAATCGTTTTTCCTAACGCTGAATTTTGGAAATCATTCGCTAAAGCATCCATTTGCTCGTTTGCACGCGTAATAAATTCATTTAAATGGTTGATCGCATTGTAGCCTTCTTGAGGCATTGAGCTGTGAGCTTCTTTACCATGAGAAACAACGGTATAGTTAATTGAACCCATGTGAGTATACATCAAATGGTAATTGGTAGGTTCCCCAATGATCAGTCCGTCTAAATCGTCGACATAACCTGCTTTTGTCAGTTGTTCACTACCTAATTCTCCGACTTCTTCCCCTACTGTCGCTAATAATTTGATTGTCCCATTAAACGGTTTGCCAGACTCTTTCAATTCAATCATCGCAATCACCATAGCGGCTAGCCCGCTTTTCATATCGGTAGCACCACGACCATACAAACGATTGCCTTTTATTTCTGCTGCAAAAGGCGGATAGGTCCAATTCGATTCGTCTCCTGCAGACACAACATCCATGTGACCAGACAAACCTAATACTCTTCCTTGACCATTGTGATACGTCGCCACCAAGTTATCACGCCCCTCAGTGTGAGAAATGATTTCTCCTTGGATTCCATGTTGATTCAATAATTGATTTAAGTAGGCGGCTACTTCCCCTTCGTTCCCATTCACTGACTTGATTCGGATCAGTTCTTGTAAAATAGCTATTTTTTCTTCATTTCCCATCGTGTCCCACACTCCTACTGTTTCTTTCTATTTTACTGAAACAGTGTGTCATTTTCAATCATTCATCCATTCTCAGTCGATTAGCTAGCAGCAGCCATTGACACTCCTATGTCTAAAGACATCGAAGCACCCCAAAATAGAAGGAGCTATTTCGGGATGCTTCGGCAATTCGTTATTGAGCTGTTGTAGATCGAAAACAGTTTTCAATGAACCGCTCCGTTTTCTCATAACAAGTTTTTGATTCTGGCAATGTATAATTAAATTGATATTCATGACTGATTTCTTTTTTCTGGTCTTTATAAAATAGTTCGTCTACAGGAACGTCTAACTCTTTTAATTTATTTGCGAAAGCAATCCCTTGATCTTGAAATGAATACGTATTTCCATCTGTGATATACGTAGGCGGAAAGTCTTTTGAAACTTGATCAACTAAACTGGCTTGATATAAGCGTTCGTCTGTTTGCCAATCTTTCGTTCCAATCAAAGACCAAGCTACCGTTTTAACGAAGAAATGCATCAATCGATCACTCGATTGCTGTTTTGCTGTTTGTTGCAAGTCAACTGGCCCACAGTAAGAAATGGCCCCTTTGATCGCCGATGGATCGATTATTTGGTTCATCTTCATTTCTTTTGCATACTGCTGATTTGTTTGGATAGTGACATACTGTAAGGCAATCTGAGCGCCTGCACTGTCACCACCAAAAATCAGCTTCGAAAGATCCAACTTCTGATTGTTCTCTTTTTTTAATTGTTGGACTAATTCATTGACTTGGACTACTTGATTGGGATACTGAGAACTAGGTGCCGGCTCATAGTTCATAGCAACAACTGCGATGTGCGCATCTGAAGCTAATTTTGTTGCAAATTCTTTTACTCCTACTTTATCTCCACTCACATAACCTCCACCGTGAACCCAGATCAACGTTGGCAATGGTGCTTCACTATCTTTAGGAGAATAGATATCATAGTTGTTTTTTTTGAATTGCGACTGATAAGAACGATCGGCGAGCAAACTAGTGGTTGCTTTTGCTTGTTCATACGTTTCTTTATCTGTGATCGTTACAGCGTCGCTAAACAGATGTCGGATCACATAAGCACCTGGTCTTGGCGAAACTTGAAAAGCGATCACGACCAGTAAAATGATACTTAGGATCAAAATACCAAACCATTTTAATCCCTTAAAGATTTTTTCTTTCATTCACTTTCCCCATTATTCTGTTTTTTGCTTTTATCGTAATATTTTAGCAATAATTAAATCGTTTGTAAACGTGACAAAAAACGATTATGTAATTCAGTTTTTGTTAGGATAATCTCTAAATTTTTTTCTGCAAAAAAAGACCTTTCTCCTATCTTCAAGATAAGAGAAAGGTACTTTTTAATAACTTAAGAATGAAGTAGACCAGCGCAGCTACATAATCGACGCTCCGCTATCCGTCGTACTTACTTGATCGTCCTAAAATTATTTGTTTTTTAAGTTGTAGAAAGATTTCAAACCTTTGTATTCAGCAACTTCGCCTAATTGGTCTTCGATACGTAGTAATTGGTTGTATTTAGCAATACGGTCAGTACGTGATAGAGAACCAGTTTTGATTTGACCAGCGTTTGTTGCAACAGCAATATCAGAGATTGTTGAATCTTCTGTTTCACCTGAACGGTGAGAAACAACTGCTGTGTAGCCAGCTTCTTTAGCCATTTCGATTGCTTCAAAAGTTTCTGTCAAAGTACCGATTTGGTTAACTTTGATTAGGATTGAGTTAGCGATTCCTTTTTCAATACCTTCAGATAATTTTTGAGTGTTTGTTACGAACAAGTCGTCACCAACTAATTGAACTTTGTCGCCTAATACGTCAGTTAATTTCTTGAATCCGTCCCAGTCGTTTTCGTCTAATCCGTCTTCGATTGAGATGATTGGATATTTAGAAACTAATTCTTCGTAGAATTTGATCATTTCGTCAGTTGTTTTTTCGCCTTCGCCTGAATCAGCTAATACGTAAACACCTTTTTCTTTGTCGTAGAATTCTGAAGAAGCAGCATCCATAGCAAGAACAACGTCTTTACCAGGTACATAGCCAGCTTTTTCGATTGCTTCGATGATTACTTCAAAACCTTCTTCGTTTGAACCAAGGTTAGGAGCGAATCCACCTTCGTCACCAACAGAAGTAGCTAATCCACGAGATTTCAAGATTGCTGCTAATGCGTGGAATACTTCAGCACCCATACGTAGAGCTTCTTTGAATGTTGGAGCGCCAACAGGCATGATCATGAATTCTTGGAAGTCGATTGAGTTATCCGCATGTGATCCACCGTTGATGATGTTCATCATTGGAGTTGGTAAAACTTTTGTATTGAATCCGCCTAGGTAGTGGTATAAAGGTACTTCTAGGTAGTCAGCAGCTGCACGAGCAACAGCGATAGATACACCTAAAATTGCGTTCGCACCTAATTTACCTTTGTTAGGAGTTCCGTCTAAAGCGATCATAGCTTTATCGATTGCCATTTGGTCACGTACATCGTAGCCAATGATTGCTTCAGCAATGATGTTGTTTACGTTGTCAACAGCTTTAGTTACACCTTTACCGCCATAACGAGCTTTGTCTCCATCACGTAATTCAACGGCTTCGTATTCACCAGTTGAAGCACCTGAAGGAACCATTCCACGGCCAAAAGCTCCGCTTTCTGTGTATACTTCTACTTCGATTGTTGGGTTACCGCGTGAGTCTAAGATCTCGCGAGCGTAAACATCAGTAATAATTGACATGTTTTGTCTCTCCTTTGAGTTTGTTTTTTCCTAAGGGATTTCCCTCATATACGATTTTAGTTAATTTTAGGCGTTAGTGCAAACATTTCTTGCATTTTTCGCAAATTTTCACTAATTATTTTACAGCGTCTAATAATGCTAAGAATGAATCAGCTTGTAAGCTTGCGCCACCAACTAATGCTCCGTCAACATTTTCTTTCGCCATATATTCAGCAATGTTTTCTGGTTTTACAGAACCACCGTATTGGATACGTACTGCATCAGATACTTCCTTGCCGTATAATTTTTCAACTGTTTGACGTACAACGCCACAGATTTCGTCAGCAATTTGTGCATCAGCTGATTTACCAGTACCGATTGCCCAAATTGGTTCGTAAGCAATAACCATGTTGCTTACTTGGCCATCTGTCAATCCTTCAAGACCAGCAGTGATTTGTCCTTCGATCCATTCAGCTGTTTTTCCAGCTTCGTAAGTTTCTAAAGATTCACCACAGCAAAGAATTGGGATCATGCCGTTTGCAAAGATAGCTTTCGCTTTTTTGTTGATGTCTTCATCTGTTTCATGGAAGTATTCACGACGTTCTGAATGTCCGATGATCACATAGTCCACACCTAAGTCTGCTAAAGCAGCTGGTGAAGTTTCACCTGTGAATGCACCTGAGTTTTCCCAGTAGCAGTTTTGTGCTGAGATTTTTAATTCTGTTCCTTCAGCTGAAGCCATTAGTTCTTGTAAGAACAAAGCAGGTGATCCGATAACAGAATCAACTTTTTCATTTGAAGGGATGTTGTTTTTTACTGCTTCAGCAAATTCTTTTGCTTCAGATGCAGTTTTGTTCATTTTCCAGTTACCAGCGATAATTGGTTTACGCATGACAGTATGCACTCCTTTAAAATTATGAGTCGTGGAACTCTCCTCCACGTATAAAAAGAAAAAGCTGCTTTTTGGTTAAGTTTATTTGAGTTTGAATCAATTCACCGTTGCAAAAAGCAGCTGTCTTCATCTAAATCAGATACAACGAACGATGCTTATTTATCGTTGATTGCAGCTAAACCAGGTAGTTCTTTACCTTCTAGTAATTCTAAGCTTGCGCCGCCACCTGTTGAGATATGTGTGAATTTGTCAGCAAAACCTAATTGTTCTGCAGCTGCTGCTGAGTCACCACCACCGATGATTGTTGTTGCATCTTCAAGGTTAGCGATTGCTTCACAAACACCGATTGTACCTTTAGCAAAGTTACTCATTTCGAACACACCCATTGGTCCGTTCCAAACAACTGTTTTTGCACCTTGTAATGTATCAGCAAATAATTTCACTGACGCAGGGCCGATGTCTAAAGCCATCAATCCTTCAGGGATATCGCCTTCGATTACTTGTGTTTCAACATCGTTTGAGAACTCTGGAGCACAAACGTTATCGATTGGCAAGACTAATTTGTCGCCAGCTTTTTCGATCAATTCTTTTGCTAATTCAACTTTATCAGCTTCTACTAAAGAGTTACCGATTTTGATTCCTTTAGCTTCGTAGAATGTGTAAGTCATTCCGCCACCGATCAAGATTTTGTCTGCTTTAGGAATCAAGTTTTCGATTACACCGATTTTATCAGAAACTTTTGCGCCACCTAAGATTGCGATCATAGGGCGTTTTGGTTCTTCAACGGCTTCACCGATAAATTTGATTTCTTTTTCCATCAAGAATCCAGCAACTGTTGGGATACCAGTTGAAGCAATTCCGACGTTTGAAGCATGCGCACGGTGAGCTGTACCGAAAGCATCATTGACAAATACATCACCTAATGAAGCCCAGTATTTACCTAGGTCTGCATCATTTTTGCTTTCTTTTTTGCCATCAATGTCTTCAAAACGAGTGTTTTCAAAAACAACCACGTCGCCATCTTTCATGCCATTGATTGCTGCTTCTAATTCTGCACCACGAGTTTCAGGAACGAAAGTTACTTCTTTTCCTAATAGTTCGCCTAAACGTTTTGCAACTGGAGCTAAAGATTTACCTTCTTTATCTTCTTCCGTTTTTACACGTCCTAAGTGAGAGAAAAGAATTGCTTTTCCGCCTTGTTCTAATACGTAGTTGATTGTTGGTAATGCTGCTTTGATACGTGTGTCATCTGTGATCACGCCATCTTTCAAAGGAACATTAAAGTCAACACGGACAAGAACTTTTTTATCTTTTAAATCAATATCTTTCACTGTTTTCTTAGCCATTTTATTTCCTCCTAAATAAACTTACTATCAAAAAAAGCGGAAGAAGCGCGATTGCTTCCCCGCTTTTAAGTGTACATGCTTATAAATTACACTTGTACGTTTGGTCTATCTTATAAGTTAGCGAAGTATTCTAAAGTACGTACTAATTGTGCAGTGTAAGACATTTCGTTGTCATACCAAGCAACAGTTTTAACTAATTGTTTGTCGCCAACAGTCATTACTTTAGTTTGTGTAGCGTCAAATAATGAACCGAAAGTCATACCAACGATATCAGAAGAAACGATTTCGTCTGTGTTGTATCCGTAAGATTCGTTTGAAGCTTCTTTCATTGCTGCGTTGATTTCGTCAACAGTTACTTCTTTTTCAAGAACTGTAACTAATTCAGTTAATGAACCTGTTGGTACAGGAACACGTTGAGCAGCTCCGTCTAAT
The DNA here is from genome assembly GCF_050530455.1 of Enterococcus sp. DIV1208. Classification (NCBI taxonomy): domain Bacteria; kingdom Bacillati; phylum Bacillota; class Bacilli; order Lactobacillales; family Enterococcaceae; genus Enterococcus; species Enterococcus sp. DIV1208. The sequence continues at coordinate 1,988,080 of NZ_CP172887.1, forward strand.
TTACCGTTCAATTCAGGGATTACTAAACCGATAGCTTTAGCAGCACCTGTTGAGTTAGGAACGATGTTTGCAGCAGCAGCGCGTGCACGGCGGAAGTCACCTTTAGGATGAGGTCCGTCTAGAGTCATTTGGTCACCTGTGTAAGCGTGGATAGTTGTCATTAATCCTTCAACAACACCAAATTTGTCGTTTAATGTTTTAGCCATAGGAGCTAAACAGTTAGTAGTACATGAAGCACCTGAGATAACTGTTTCTTTACCAGTTAATGTTTCGTGGTTTGTGTTATAAACGATTGTTGGAACGTCATTTCCACCAGGAGCTGAGATAACAACACGTTTAGCACCAGCTGTTAAATGTTTTTCAGCAGCTGCTTTTGAAGTGAAGAAACCAGTACATTCTAGAACGATGTCAACACCTAGTTCGCCCCAAGGTAATTCTTCAGGGTTACGGTTAGCTAAAACTTTAACTTCTTTTCCGTTAACGTTGAATGAACCTTCGTGAACTTCAACTGTTCCGTTGAAACGTCCTTGAGTTGTGTCATATTTTAACAAGTGTGCTAACATTTTAGCATCTGTTAAGTCGTTGATTGCTACTACTTCGATTCCATCTACATCTTGGATACGACGGAATGCTAGACGTCCGATACGTCCAAAACCATTAATACCTACTTTAACTGTCATTTAAGATTTCCTCCTTATGAAAATCAAAAAAATATTTATTTTAAAGGGATACCCCTTTTAAAATCTCTTTTGCTGCAGCTTCATCAGTGATGAGCCACGTTTGTTTTGGTGCATTTTTCATATAGGCGCGAATCGCTTTTGCTTTTGACTTTCCCCCAGCAATCGCAAGAATGATGGGTACATTTGCCAAATCTTTCAATTCGATTCCGATGCGAGGAACTTTATATACGACTTCGCCATTTTCATTAAAAAAATAGCCGAAAGATTCCGCCACCGCATTCGCCTGTTTCAGCATGACTAATTCCTTTTCAGTCATTTTTCGACGTGCTGCCATATGGAGTGCGCGTCCAATACTATGAATAACACAATTTGCCTGACTAATCAAGTTTAACACTTCTTGAATAGAGGGTTCATTGAGCAAGGAATTGTACGTTGCTAAACTTAATTGTTCTGGAACATACAATGCACGATGATTTCCACTTGCTTTTGTAGCCATTCTAGCACTTACGGAATTGGCTTGTACAGTCACAGCCTCTCCGATACCACCACGAGCTGGCACAAATAGATTATGTCGCTGATTGTTTTCCAAATTTGTCAGTTGTTCAGCTACTACAGCCATCGTTGTTCCCCCCATTACAGCAATGATATTATTGCCCTCCGGTAGTAACAAATCTAAAGCTTCATTTAATGCTTCACCAAAAGCATCCGCCACTTTAGGCTGTTCTTCACTGTTTCCTGATACCACGATACAACGTTGATTCCCAAAATACTCAGCCAGTTTTTTTTCTGTCTGATGCATTCCTAAAAGTTGATCCATGAAGTTCTCAAGGCTTTGATAAACTTCTTCTCCTTTTTTGGTCAAAGTCATACCGCTTTTAGAGGTGTTGATCAAATCTAACTGTTTCAATAGATCTGTTTCTGTTCGTAATACGCGTTCTGTGATGCCCATACTCTCTGATAAACTACGACGACCTATTGGCTGCATCCAATAAATATTACGTAAAATTTTATATCTTTCCTGTAAAACCTCGATAATATCCGGTGCAACAGATTCAATCATTTTCAATTCATCAAGCATAGCGATCTCCTTAGTTGGACGATATTTGTCCAATGTAGACTCAAAACGACCCATGTACGATAAAAAAAGAAAAGCGACTTTCCTACTACTAAGTATTTAAAAGGAAAATCTCAACCTCACGAATGTAAGTCTAACAGTTTTACCCGTTTTTTTCAATAAAAAAAGACTAGAAAAAACTTTTCATTTTTTTCTAGTCGAGATTCACATTATCTATCATAACGTTTTCTTTTCGATGAACTTGGGATTCCCAGCAGGTCACGATATTTTGCAACCGTCCTTCTTGAAATCAATATTTCATCTTTTTTTAATAATTCTACGATCTTTTGATCAGAAAGTGGTTTGATTTTGTCTTCTTGATCCACAAGTTCTTGGATTTTCTTTTGTGCAGTATCAGCTGAGAGATCGGTCTCAGTATCTGTCCCACTTTGCTGTAGTCTAGTTGTAAAGAATTTCTTAAGCTCGAAAACCCCAAATTCAGTTTCCAGGTATTTTCCATTGACGGCACGGCTGACAGTGGATTCATGTACTTCCAACTCTTTTGCCACTTCTTTTAATGTCAGCGGTTTAATTGGTCTTTCTTTATTTGTGAAAAAGGCTTGTTGATGGGAAACAATGATTTGAGCCACCCGTAAAATCGTATCCCCTCGTTGTAGAATCGTTTTTTTCAACCAGTCAAATTCTTGTTTCCGTTCTTTCAAGTACGCTTGCGTTTCTTTGTCTGCTCTTTTAAGCATCTGATTAAAATAATGTTCTTGGAAACGAACGTCTGGTTGATTTCCTCGTCTAGAGAGGACAGACACTTTTTGGTCCTTATCAACCATCACTTTGACATCAGGAATGATATATAGTTCACTGCTTCGATCAAAAATTCGGCCAGGGCTTGGGCTAAGTGTTTGGATGTAATCAAAGATTCGTTGTACTTCACTAAGTTCGATTGAAAAGCGTTGAGCGATCTCTTTCCATTTGCGATCAACCAGCAACTCAAAACACTCTTCCAAAACGATATACGCTAACTCTGGTGCAAAGTCATCTCTTTCCGTTTGTAACATCAAACACTCTTGTAAACTTCGTGCCCCCACACCTGCTGGTTCAAGTTGTTGGACCAGCGTCAGTGCATCAAGGATCTCAATCGAAGTTGCATTTGTTTGTTCTTGTGCCTCTTTTAAATCAATCGTCAAAAATCCATTTAAATCAATGTACTCGACTAAATAAAGAACTAACTGACGTAAGAAGGTCTGCCGATAGTTCAAATGGATCTGTTCGATCAATGATTCAAATAAGGAAACACTGGTATCGGGAATTTGATTTAAGTAGTTGGTTTCTTCATTATCATTGGCTGATCTGATCTTCTGATAGTCAGATTGCCATTCTGGTTCCACTACTTCTATCAATGGATTTTCTAATGCTTGATTTTCAACAAATGCCAAGAGCTCTTCACTGTTATATTGCAATACCTGGATGGACTGTTGCAGATGTTGTGTCATGGCTAATTTTTGTGTTTGCTGTTGTTTTTGTGAAAAGTTTTGTTGAAATTTCATTTTTTTGTCCATTCCCCTTGTAATTTTTTTTTAGTTTCGTTACAATTGTGTCTGTACTTGCGTCCTTAGTGTAGTGGATATCACGTAAGATTCCGGTTCTTGAGACGGGGGTTCGATTCCCTCAGGACGCGTCTATTGCTATCTTAGCATATTTGGGAATGTTTTGCTTTCTAAATTTAAAAGATAAAAAGCTGATCCGCATGTATGGATCAGCTTTTTTCGTTATTTTTTGTGTAAACTAAGTTTTACGAGCCACCCATATCTCTCCCATCACTTTTCTTTAACCATTCACTATTATTCAGCAATGGTTAGCGATCGCTGTCCACTTCCTTACCCGCCTGCAAATCAAAAAGTGATTCGGTTTTCACTATAACTGTATTGGTAATGGCTCCCGGCATCCTTTGTAGTAAACCTTAGATCTAGCGCACTGTCTACACCACTCGTTGATCCGTTTTTCCATGAAGTCGTGCCTTGATTAAAGAAGTCACCATTCACGATATAATAGATACGATTGGCTTCTTCTAAGTTGACATAGACAGTTCCGGAAAAGGCTTTTGCCACTTTCTGGTCTTCTCTAACCAAATTTATTGCTACTATTCGTTTAATCGCTCTAAAATGACCACTTTCACTCGTTTCACAATAAAACCGCATCGTTGGCTTGTACGTCTTATTCACCGTCACAGTATGCGACAGTACACGAAAGGTTGCTCTATTTCGAGTAACTGTGTGAACAATCTTGTCCGAAGATTCGAGTTTTTGCCTTGCTTTTGTTGATGAAAGCTGAAGATCATTTGTGAGTTGCTCAATCATTTGATCATAAGTCATTACTTTGGAAAATGTTGCATGTGTTCCTACATTAGACTTGCTTGTAGTTGCCGCTATTTCTTGGGGATGAGAAACCAACAATAGAAGTATAGAGCTAACAAACAAGCTCATGAGTATCTTTACTTTGTTCATACATCACCACTTTTCTTCAATTAAGAATAAATCGCTTACAATAAATAGTTTATTGGACGATCCATTGAGATTCAAGTCTATTTTTCACTCTACTTTTTAATAAAGAGAAGGAATAAATCAATAAAGAGAAGGAGCAAGTTGGCAAACGATGAAATTCAGTTAGCTAATTGATTGAATCTTTCTACCCAAACATTGATCAAAGCCTTACGTGTTGCTCATCTCCCCTGATCCTGCTTGTGGCAAACTATTCTTTGCAACCTTCTTCACACAAAAAGCCAATCAAAACATACGTAATGATTGGCTTTTTTCCGTCATCTATCGAAACAGCTTTTCAACTTAAGAAAAGTCATTATGCTCCGTTTATTCACTTTTGATTCAAAAGATCATTTCTTGTTCTGAGGAAGTTCGTTCTTCTCCTTTCGCTAACTGTGTCACGATTGTTGCCATATTTTTATAGGATTGATTTAGTCCGATCCCACCTTTTTTTGGCATTTTAACGATGGGGATCACTTGCTGATATTTTGCTACAGCAGGATTTTCAACAGACATTGCAGCGACAGCAGGAATGCCTTCTTTGTTAAAAGCTTCGACTAACCCGCCTGCCATCTCTCCAAAATTAGGATAATGCATAGCTGGTCCACATAATATCGCATCTGCTCCAAACTTTTTGGCGAATCCGATAAATTTTTGTTTGACTTCTTCTGGATGACTTGAATAGTAACGATCACCGCAGTATAAAGTAGCAATAATCTCTGCCTTTTTTTCTTTAAACAATGGCGCTAATGTTTCTCCCGGTCCTAGAGCTGTTTTTTTTCCACCTGGAGGTAATTGTGCTTGTTCGTCACTTCCCATACCTGCGGTCACATGGTTGAGGATCAAAATGATTTTTTTCATGCTCCTACTCCTTTTTATAAGGTATCAAAATCAAAGTCATCAAAATTGATTTCTTCTGCTGTTGATTCTTCTGCCTCAAGCTCTTCTTTCAGATATTGATTGTCTAACACTTTGATGAATGGATAATAAACTGCCATTCCTAATAAAATAAGTAATCCCTGAAGGACAGAAGCTTGCCAACCGCTGACTAAAAAGCCTGAAATGATCGGTGGCGTTGTCCATGGAAGTTGAATCCCATTGGTGTAAGCAACTAACCCTAGATCCATACAAAAATAAGCAATAATGATATTGATCGTCGGTACTAAAGCAAATGGGATCAAAATGATTGGATTTAATACGATCGGTAAACCAAAGATGATCGGTTCATTGATCCCGAAAATTCCTGGTACAAGCGATAATTGTGAAAGTTTTTTCACTCGCTGACTTTTACATACAAGAATCATAATCAAAATCAATGATAAGGTAGAACCGCCCCCACCAAATGTTGCAAACATATCTTGAAATTGACCTGTAATGATATTAGGAATTTCATGTCCGTCTTTAAACGCATTTAGATTTTCAATCGATAAAGCACGAAGAACTGGATTGAAAACTGCACCTACGACACTTGAACCGTTGATTCCGAAAAACCAGAAAAAATGTAAAAATAAGTACGCAATGATCATAGCACCTAAGGTATTCCCTAAACTTAACAATGGTGTTTGTAAGAATTTAAACAGGATTTCTTGTAAATTCCCATATGTGGTTAAACTCGCTACCCAATTCGCCACCATAAAGAACGTTAAGATGACGAAACTTGGAATCAATGCTTCAAACGATTTAACAACAGTAGGCGGCACGCCATCTGGCATTTTGATTGTCCACCCTGTACGAATCAAGGCAACGAACATACGAGTCGCTACTAAAGCAACTACCATACCTAAAAATAAACCACTTGATCCCATCCAACGTAAAGGAAGACTTCCGACTTCAAATACTTCAGTCGAACCTTCTGGCGTAAATAATGTGGTAAAAGGCGTTACGATAAAGAATGAAACTAAAGAAATAATTGCTGCTTGCATCGCATCCACTTTAAATTGCTTTGCTAAACTATAACCGATGCCCCCAACTGCTAAAATCGTCATAATATCAAAACTGGCAGTGGCAGGCTTATTCAACATGACTGCCCAATTTTCCCCTAAAAATCCAGCCATCCATTCATTCCAATTTGGTATTGGAAAGTTGGTCAATACTAGAAACAATGACCCCACGATCAATAACGGTGTAGAAAGTAAAAAGCCATCTCGTATAGCAATCAAATATTTATTTTCTCCAACCGTTTTTGCCATTGGTGTCAAAACTTTTTCTAACCAATTCAAAAATTTTTGCATCTTTTTTCCCCCGATCTTTTTGTTGACTCCGACTGTTTCCGTTTACAAAAACTCATTTTCTACTTTCTTTGATCATTTTCAGGACATCTTTCATCGCACGTTCGCCATCCATCATGCCATATGCTTCTGTGGCAATTGTGCCTACAGGAATGCCTAACGGCTCAAACGTTTTTTTCATTTTGTCACTTAAATGACGAACTTGTGGTCCTAATAAGATAGCTACCGGTTTCTCTTGTTCAACTTTTTCCTCTGCATGGATTGCTGGGAACGCATGGATTTCTAGTGGCATCTGATGTTTTGTGACTACTTCCATCATTTTATTGACCATAATACTTGTTGACATACCTGCTTCACAGAATAAATAGATTTTTTTTGTTGCCATTTTTTTCTCCTCCTTATATATACATATGCTGATTATCAGCTAAATGACTTCGATACTGGGATCAAACTGGGGCTTTGATGCGTTTTTCATAAGCATCCAGCCATTCTTTGGTGATTGGTTCAATGATCGTTGTCTGATCAACTCCTGGATTAGCTAAGTAGATAGCTGGTTGCTCCTTTTCAGTTGCAACAGTAAACGTAAATTCGACATTGGTCGCAACTCCCCATTCACCTGCTTTATTCATAGCAACTAATGAAAAAGCACCTGCTTTGCCATACCGTTCTTTTAATAAATCAGTAAAAGAATACACAGCTTGATCACAGGCTTTTTGTGGAGTAACTCCTTCTCCCATCAAGCGAACAATTTCATAAGCTAGACAGCCTTTCATTAGATCTTCTCCTAGACCAGTTGCTGTCGCACCACCGATTTGACTGTCGACGTAAAAACCAGAACCTGATAAAGGGGAATCTCCCACACGACCTTGCTTTTTCATAAATAATCCAGAACTAGACGTTCCTGCAGCCATGCCAGTGTGTTGATCCAAAGAAACTACGCCCACCGTATCATGTCCGTCATAGGGGCTTAGATTCGTTTTCGCCACTTCTGCCACTCGTTTTTGCCAAATTTTTTTAGCTCTTGGCGTTAGCATGTTTTTCCGTTCGAATCCTGCTAGCATTGCATATTCAGTGGCTCCTTGTCCTACGCGAAAACTATTGAATTTTTCATTACTTAATTTTCTGGCAACTGATATTGGATTCGCAATATCTACGATCCCAGCCACTGCCCCAATTTTGAACGTATCCCCATCCATAAAAGCCGCATCCATTTCTACAATGCCTCGTTCGTTTGGCAAGCCACCATAGCCAACTGATTTATAAAATGGATAGTCTTCTACACATTTGATTGACGTTTCCACAGCATCTCCGCATGTTCCTTCCTGTTCTAATAATTCTTTGGCAGCTAACACACCATCATGTGCCATACGCCACGTTGCGATAATTCCCCACATGTTTACTCCTCCTATATATAGCGCTTACATCTATTTTATTTAGTATATACTATTATGTCTATACTAAAAAGAGACTTTTCTTAAAATCTAATTGATTTATAAGAGAAGTCTCTGATAATCTTTTTTTTAAAAAATATATAACTGTTTATTCGATCAATGCTTGAATGCTTCGCAGGTATATCTCTAAATTCATACGCAGATCTGTTACTTCCATATACTCGTTTTTGTTATGCGCAATCCCTTTTTGCCCTGGAAAAGAGGGACCAAACGCTAATACATTAGGAATCTTTCTGGCATAAGTAGCACCCGTTGTCGTCACTGGTGTAGGGTCGTTCCCAGTAATCTCGCCATAAATTTGAGATAGTTTTTTGATTTCAGGCGAATCTTTTTTCTGACAGATCCCTGGAATACTGCGATTGATTGTAAAAGTCGCTTTCTCGGGCAACTGTTTAGCCAACCCACTCACGACTTCCTCTTCTGTGACTGAAACAGGGTAACGAAAAGCAACTTCTAAATCTAACCCGTTAGTGTTTTTTTGCAAATTCACAGGTGTAAGAATCAACCTGCCTGAATCTTCATCAGACAAAGCAAGCTCGATTCCTTCTCCATAATGTTTATTGTGGAAAGCTTGCCAAATCCAATCAAAATAAGCTCGTATTTGTTCTGGAACAGCTGAATCTGCTTTGATTTTTTCGGCAAGCAGCGTAATCGCATTCTCTCCTAATTCTGGGGCATTACTTGGAGAACGTTTTCCTTCCACATCAAATTTTTTCGCATTAATCGACACACTCAGCTGGTCTGGCACATGATCTCGATATTGATCCCCTGCAAAATCACTGATTTGAATAACTTCTTCTTTAACTAATGGGAAATGAATCGTTAGGTTGACTACTCCTCTTTCTCCGTAAACAACTGGATATTTACAATCTGGCGTAAAACCAAATGATGGCGGAACTTCAGCCTGTAAATAATGCGCCACATCAGACATCCCACTTTCTTCGTCAGTCCCAAAAATAATGCGGATTGTTTTTTTAGGAACCGCTCCCATTTTTTTCAACAGGATCAGAGCATAAAAACAACTAATGATCGGCCCTTTATTATCTAAAATCCCTCGTCCATAAAAGCGTCCATCTTTTTCGCTTAAATCAAAGGGTGGAAAATCCCATCCCGATCCTGCTGGAACCACATCTAAATGACCAATGATCCCAATATAGTCCTCATCATCTTCTCCCCATTGGACGTACCCGATCGCATCATCAATCACTTTGGTCTTAAACCCTACTTCTTTTCCTTTTTTAAGTACAAGGTCCAACACTTCTCGAGGTGCTTTCCCAAACGGAGCATGATCTTCCGGCTCCCCTTTCACACTTGGTACTTTCATAACTGTTTGAAGAAATTCAAGAAATTCCTCCCAATGTTCATCAATCATCGACTTGCGTTTTTTCAATTTATTCACTCCTTTTTTGACGAATCAACGTATTTTTAAATGTATATTTATCTGCACGATAATACGAGCAGTCATATAAGATTGGTTTGGCTGCTGGCGAATATGTCATTGAATGGACAAACAACATCGGTTCATCCACAGCTACTTGCAAGAGTTTTGCCACGTCAGCCGTCGCTTTCACTGCTTCGATTTCTTGGTGGGAATAAGCAATTTCAACGTTTTTTTCGATCACTTGATAGAGTGACCCACTTAATTCTTCTTGAGAGACTTCTCCCAGATAACGTTTTAAAATATAAAGATTTTCAACCGTCATTGGTTCGTCATCAAAATAACGTAATCGTCTCAAATGAACGATTGGCTCAGAAATCGATTCACCAAAAGCTTGTTTAACATTCGTTGGTAGTTGTTCAGTAACTTCGCATTCTAAGACTTGCGTTTTTGTCTTTTTCCCTTGGATTCGAGCAGTTTCGGTAAAGCTTTGCAGTCCTCCAGAGCCACTTTGGATCTTAGGTTGTTTCATGACATACGTGCCTTTACTTTTTTCTTTGATCAACTTATTTTGGCTGATCAATAATTCGATTGCTTTACGAACAGTTAAACGACTACATTGAAACTCGTCTGCTAAATCATATTCTGAAGGTAATTTTTGACTAGAAACGTAAATTCCTTCCATGATTCGCTTCTCAATTTCATTCGCAATTTCTTGAAATTTTGGTTGTTTTTTCACGAGATTCCTCCTAAAATATTCTCCAAACTTTCTGCTAGCTTTATTTATTAGCAGAACCAACAATAATGAGAAAATATTTTTATCCAACAATAAGTATATACTAAAAAGTATATACTTTCACATCATTTACGATATTTGCACAAAAAATTCTAGGACGAAATTTGGATAGTTCTCTAAAATAAAAGGGACTGAAACAAAACTTGCTTCAGTCTCTTCTAGTATCTCTAAAAACGAATAAATGATGTTCAAAGAGCTGACCTCTTGTTCACGGTGAGAAAAAAGTAGCATCTTCAAAAAATTTGTCGAAATTGACCAAAAATTTGTGAAGCACCAAGTAGGTAACAATCAACAGCAAAAACCAGTGTTTGCGTTTTTTGTCAATTTTCGGAAATTCCTTCTTATTTCTTGATGCGAAATACTTTTGTCTCAATCTCTCTTAAACAGCTATTTATCCAACAATGGCTGTCCTAGACATTTTGTATATATTATAACCATGTATAATTGAACTATTTGAAGTATTTTTCCAAAATCAAATCAACTCTTATGATAGCGCAAAGGATCAGTTATTTATTTTTTAGGTTGAGCTTACTCATTTAAGTAATCTGGAGAAGCTAAAAGTGAACGTGTCACTTCTTTAGGTATCACAAAGGTTGGTGTGCCCATATAGCCAGGTGCGATCGAAAATTGATCGTAAACTAAGACTAGCTCGTGATTTTTATTGATATAAAAAGATGTGTCTTTAGTAACTAATGGCGTTTTTTTGATTAGTCCATCTTTAAAATCATCATCTGTCCAATAATACTGATCAGGGTTTTCTTTGCTATTTTTTTGCATTTGCTCTTTGACTTCATTTGTCAAAACGGAAAGATACTGATCATCTTTGAATAAAAGTGGTAAAGATAGGACTACTCCGCTTTTTTTATCAATCGTATCATAACGCTTTTCCGTATAGCTGTCTGCGGCAGTTTGTGTCATCTTTCGTTCAATCACTAAAAAACGCGGATCATCCAACAGTTTCTGATAATCTCCCGTAACTTGAAAATGATTTGTTTTAAAGTCTTGGTACTGTACTTTTGCTTTTTCAAAGTTTTCTTGTCCTTCACGAAAGTACTTTTTGTTCAGTCCAGCAATCGTCTGACTATTTTCTTTATCTTTTGTACTGATTTGCGGCACTCGGATCTCGATTGTTTCATCAGACAGTGTTTTCCCTAAAATTAATTTCACGACTGGGCCAATCAAGGGTAAATCTTCAGCAAAACTACGAATTTGATTGTTAAAAAAAATACTGCTGAACATCATCGCAATAATAGCAAAAGATAGAATAAGTCCTTTCACTTGTTTTTTTCGTTTCACTCGCTGGTTAAACCTTTGTTCTTCTAATGAGTAGCGCTTGATCATCTCATTTTTGATACCATGAGGGATTTCTTGTTGTTGATAGACTTGTTTCAGTTGTTCTAGTTCCTTCTGAGCTGAATACATCCGTCTTTCTCTCCTTTATTGTGATTTTTACTGTAAGATTTTTCTTAGCTGATTTAACGTACGATACATTTTGGTTTTGACGGTGTTTTCATTCAAATCAAGAATCTCTGCAATTTCTTTTAAACGAAAGCCTTCAAAAAAATGTAAAATCAAAATTTCCTTTTCGGGGCTATCAATTCCTTCAATGATTCCATGTAAATCAGTCAATGAATCGTCCGTTGTGTGAGCGAGTTGAATCGTTTCTTCTTCCAATGTTTCCGATTGATTTCGTTTTTGCTTACGCCAAGCATCGATCGCTGTTCGTATCAAAATACGATAAAACCAAGCTGAAAATCGTTCAATCTCTTTCCCTTGTTCAATAGCAGCTAACGCTTTATGAAAACTGTCTTGCATTACGTCCAATGCTTCTTCTTTGTTATGAACATAATTCATTGTGATCCGAAACATTTTCTCATATTCCTCTTGGATCAATTCACTTAATAAATTCTTTGATTTTTCGATTTGCTTCTTTTTCTTGTAACGATTAAAAATCGGACCCATCTCCTTTCCCTCTCACTTACTATGACGATCAAACAAACCAAAAAGTTTCAATTATTTTTTTATTTATGTAAAAAATCAATACAAAAAAACTGCAGATCCCTTATTGGGGGATCTGCAGCTATGAAGCCGAAAGTCTATTCTTCGGTGAACTCTTCGTCCTCGTAGTCTTCGTCTTCATCGTCATCTTCAATGATGCTTAGATCTTCTTCGATGTTGCCTGGTAATTCTTCTTCATCGTCACTTGTGTCGTCTGCACCGATTTCTTGCAAGTCAGAGTTATAAGCAGCGATTTCTTCATCATCGTCATCATCATCTTCAAAAAGATCATCGTCATCTTCGTCAGACAAGTCAGTATCTTCTGGGTCATCATCATTATAATCGATCGCATCTTCATCATCGTTGATAAAGGCATTGACTTTTTTACGTTTGCGTCGACGAGGTGTATCTTCATCTTCTTCGTCAATTCCATGGTTTACTTCTTCATCGATCGAATCGATCGCATACCATGAACGCAAGCCCCAACGATTGTCACCTAATGAAATAAAGCTACCATCAATATTTAAGTCAGTATAAAATTGTGCCAGTGAATCACGAATCTCACTGTCTGATTTTCCAAGATAGGTTTGGATTTGGTTGGCTAAATCAGAAAAATCCATCACATCGCCACGTTGTTCTAAGATCGCATGTGCTACTTCGATCATTGATAATTCGTTTTTGTTTGCACCTTCAAATACACTAATTTCCAATCAGGACACGTCCTTTCACAGTCTACTCCTTATCATACAAAATCATACGTAAAAAATCAAACGTTTCTTTGCGATTTAAGCAGTAAAATCTAAAGTTAAATAATATTCCCCTAATTTTTCTGGTCCCATTAGCAAGTCGTATTCAATCATTACTTTCCCAGCGGTTGGTCGGTCTTTCAAACTAACATGTAATTCTTTGGTATACGTTTCAATTTGAAGCATGCCATAAGGTGTCCGATACGTTGTTTCCAAACGTTCACGATACCCGAATTTTAGTCGCATCCGTGTTTCTCCCGCACGAATCAATTGAACCTGTCCATCGGGCATCAATTTGATCGTTACAGGGATTTCTTCTGCTGTATTTTCCTGAATTTCCTGGTATCGTATGTATAACGTATCCCCAATTTTGACCATTTGACCTTTCAGATCAAAGAAAAAGTCTTGATGTTCCCCATTTTGCATGACTTTCGTCCGTAATTTGATTGAAATGGGTGTTCCTTGCGATTGTGCCATTTTACCTTCTCCTTTACTTCATATAGGTACATTGTTCCTAGTTTTCGTCTATTTGTCAAACAACTCGTCATCGAAGAGGTTGTGAAAGCATCGGGGAGCTCCGATGACAATAAGAAAGAATTTTTTAAAATAGCTTCTCATATTTTGAAAAATTCAGGCTTATTTCAAGGAGCTGATGCTTGAACACCGTTTATTCGTTTTTAGAGCTACCAGAAGAGACTGAGCCAAGTTTTGTCCCAGACTCAATAAATTCTTTTTTTAGAGTATATTAGAGTATAGTATAATAATGAGAGAAACTCCCATGAAACGATGACAAACGTGAATCATTGGAATGTCAATCGATGATTAATTATATAAAGGAGCGAATGTAATGAATCCAACAATTATTTTGGATCAAAAAATTTATCAAAAAAATGATTTTACCCCTTTTGCTCTGACGGATATCTTAACCGAGTATTCAAAAAAAAACAACCAAAACTTTCTCCATTTTTGGCAATATGAACAAACGGTGATCTTAGGAATGAAAGATACTCGAACGCCCTACTTCCATGAAGGCATTCAGGAGCTAAGAAAAGCAGGCTATCAGCCAATCGTTCGTAACGCTGGTGGATTAGGGATCATTTCTGATCAAGGGGTTTTAAATATCTCATTGATTTTCCCTCAAAACGAACAGGAGAAGATATCGATTGATGCTGCCTATGAAAAAATGCTCACATTGACTCGTCTGGCTTTTCCAACCGTATCAATCGAAGCTTTTGAAGTGACTCATTCTTATTGTCCTGGTACGTATGACCTGAGTATCAACGGTAAAAAGTTTGCGGGGATCGCCCAACGTCGCATAAAAAACGGGATTTCTGTGATGATGTATGTTAGTGTCAATGGCGCACAACAAACCAGAGGTCAAGCGATGAAACGATTCTATCAAGAAGCGCTGAAAGAGGATTTCGGCACGAATGGTTACCCGGCGGTCGTTCCTGAAAGTATGGCAACCTTAGCTGATTTACTTGAAACGCCTTTAACCATTGAGGATGTAAAACAACAATTCCAATTGGCACTCACACAACTCTATGGAGAGAGTCGTTCAGTTGATGCGCTATGTTGGAAAGAGGCACATGTCACTTCTGAACAGTGGACGGATCAAATCAATCGAATGGAAGAACGAAATAAATTAAAGGAGCTTGCTGATGACTATTCCTTATAAATATCAATTATTACCGATCGAAAAGGTCTTTCGTGACCCGGTCCATAACTATATCCATGTCCAACACCAAGTCATTTTAGACTTGATCAATTCAAAAGAAGTCCAACGATTGCGCCGTATCAAACAGTTAGGCACTTCTTCCTTTACTTTTCACGGCGCTGAACATAGTCGGTTCACTCATTCATTAGGGGTCTATGAAATTTCAAGACGGATCTGTGATATCTTTTCCCGCAATTTCCCTCAAGAAAAAATTGGCGCTGACGGCTGGGATGATCGAGAACGTTTGGTTACGTTGTGCGCAGCATTGCTTCACGATGTTGGTCACGGTCCTTATTCTCATACATTTGAACATATTTTCCATACGAATCATGAAGCGATCACTGTAGAAATCATTACTTCTCCTGAAACGGAAGTTTATCAAATTTTGAATCGTGTGGAAGAAGGATTTCCAGAAAAAGTTGCCAGTGTGATCCAAAAAACGTATCCTAATCCCCAAGTCGTCCAAATGATTTCGAGTCAGATCGATGCTGATCGAATGGATTACTTGTTGCGAGATGCCTATTACACTGGGACAGAATACGGTACGTTTGATTTAACACGAATTTTACGTGTCATTCGTCCCTATAAAGGCGGGATCGCCTTTTCGATGAATGGGATGCACGCAGTCGAAGATTATATTGTGAGTCGCTATCAAATGTACGTTCAAGTTTATTTCCACCCTGTGTCTCGTGGCATGGAAGTAATTTTAGAACACTTGTTACATCGGGCGCATGAGTTGTATCGAGAAGATCCCAATGTGTTTGAATCCCATTCTCAACTACTCTTACCGTTTCTTGACGAAAACTTTACACTGGAAGAGTATTTAAAATTAGACGATGGCGTTTTAGGAACTTATTTTACCCAATGGACGGAATTTTCTGATCCAATCTTAAGTGATTTAGCTAAACGTTTCTTATACCGTAAACCGTTAAAATCGGCAACTTTTTCTGGGGATCGCTCTTCTTCCTTGATCAAGGAAATGACTGCTCTTGTGGAAAAAGTTGGCTACAATCCTGTCTACTATACTGCCATCAATTCCAGTTATGATTTGCCTTATGATTTTTATCGCCCCGAAGAAGGACGCCATCGAACACAAATCGAAATCTTGCGAAATGATGGAACTTTGGTAGAATTATCAGAGGTGAGCCAACTTGTGGCTGCTCTTGCTGGACAAGAACAAGGAGATGAACGATTTTTCTTTCCAAAAGAAATGGTTGATCCGTCTTTAAGAAATCACTACGATCTATTTGACGAAACCTATCAAGAATTTGCAAGCCATATCCGCAATGGTTCACTGATTACCCAAACAAACTAAAACACACGATCACTGGAGGAAATTATGTCTATCAAGTTAGTCGCCATCGACATCGATGGAACCTTATTAAATGAGAAAAGAGAAATTACAGCAGACGTCAAAGAAGCGATTGCTCAGGCTGTCGCTAAAGGAGTAGCTATCGTCTTGTGTACCGGCAGACCGTTGCCTGGTGTCCAGGAACAGTTGAATGAACTCGATTTATTCCAAGAAAATGACTACGTGATCACCTACAATGGCGCACTTGTCCAACAAACAAAATCAGGAAAAATCATCGCACGTCATGGTTTGACACATGAAGATTATTTAGAAATCGAAGTGATGGCTCGTCGAGTTGGCAGTCATCTACACTCCATTGATGATCAGGCGATTTACACCTCTAATCGTGATATCAGTGCGTATACGATCCATGAAGCCAGCTTAGTTCATATGCCGTTGAAATATCGCACACCTGAAGAAATGACACCAGATATCAATTTGGTTAAAATGATGATGATCGACGAACCTGATATCTTAGATGCTGCGATTGCTCGTTTGCCCCAAACATTCCGTGAAAAATACACGACAGTGAAAAGTGCGCCTTATTACTTTGAAGTATTAAACAAAGAAGCAAGTAAAGGCGCAGCCGTTGCGAACTTAGCGCAACATCTTGGAATCGATCAGGATGAGATCATGGCGATTGGTGACAACGAAAATGACTTATCGATGATTGAATATGCTGGCTTAGGCGTTGCGATGGGTAATGCTGTTCCGCTAGTTAAAGAAGCTGCCAACGTGGTCACTAAAACAAATGAAGAACATGGTGTGGCAGAAGCAATCAAAACGTATGTTTTATCATAATAAAAATAACATTTGCTACTAAATAAAAATCCAAAACCAGTTCGTCACTGACTGTACGCTGGTTTTGGATTTTTTCTTGATTTAATTGTTTTAATTGTTCAATAACCATTTTTCAACCGCCCACTTGTGGCTACCTCGTTTTAATTTTTCAATGGCTTCTTGTGGCGTGACCCACCAAATGGTATTCGTCTTTTCAGTTGGTTCTGCCATTTGTTGCCAGCCGTTTGCCACGTAAAAGTAGCCAGGGTTATAGTAATAGGTCTGACGGTAATTGGAATAAAAATACTCATCCGCTTCCCCTAGATAAGTCGCAATTTCTGCGACGATCCCCATTTCCTCAAGGAGTTCTCTCTTAAGAGCTGCTTCTTTTGTTTCCATCGCTTCAATCTCTCCACCAGGTAAAAAATAAGCACCATTTGGAGCTTCAATCAAAGCTAGTTTGTTCTTTTCTTCCACGATGATATAGGCAGCATATCGGGGGGAATACTGGACCCCTGCTTCTTTTTCACCAAATACTGGTTTATCCATCATTTTGTCCACCTTAAGCTTATTTACTTTTTATTTTACATGAGAGTTTTCTCATAAACAAGCGCAAATCTTCTATTGCTCTTTCTTTTTTTGTTATGATGAAAAAAAAGGAAAGGAAGTAGTTATTTATGAAAATGGCTCATACTTGCGTTCGAGTGAAAGATCTTGACGCTTCATTAGAATTTTACCAAAAAGCGTTTGGCTTTGAAGAAAGTCGTCGCCGTGATTTTCCAGAAAACAAATTCACCCTTGTTTATTTAACTTTACCAGGAGATGACTACGAATTAGAATTAACTTATAACTATGATCACGAAGGCTATGATCTAGGGAATGGCTATGGACACATTGCTATTGCTGCGGATGATTTAGAAGCACTTCACGAAAAACACCAAGCAGAAGGATTCAATGTGACAGACCTAAAAGGACTTCCAGGAACAGCTCCTTCTTATTATTTCGTTGTTGACCCTGACGGATATAAAATCGAAGTTATTCGGGGATAAGGTTGTGAAAAAAACGCTCAAAACAGCTTCTCTTGTTTTGAGCGTTTCTTTTTTATTATCATCGAAACTCCCCGATACCTTCACAACTACCCAAGCATAATGCTTTCTTCTGGGTATTTGTAATTGGCTTCTGCCCTGTTCGCTTTTACTAGTAGTGAAAAAACGACTGTCATGATTCCTACTCGACCGATATACATCAAAGAAATAATGACTAGTTTTCCGATCAATGTCAAATCCGGGGTCAACCCCATCGTCAATCCAACTGTCCCAAAAGCGGAAAAGACTTCAAACGCAATATATTCGATTCCTGACGTTTTAGGAATCGTCTCCGTCACAGATAGGACCATGATCGCAACAACACATAAAGAGAGAGTTACAAAGAAAAGAGTCAATGCACGTAGCACGGCTGCTTGGCGAATGGTTCGACCGAAGGCTTCTGCTCGTGTCTTTCCTTTAAACATGGCATGCATTTGGATCAATAAAATTCCTAATGTCGTAGTTTTCAGTCCTCCAGCTGTCGAACCAGAAGTTCCTCCGATGTACATCAAAAACATCGTTAAAATCAATCCTGCATGACTCATCTGTAAATAATCAATAGAGTAATAGCCTGCTGTTCTTGGTGTCACACTCATAAAAAATGTATTCGCTAATCTTTCTGTAAACGTACCTTTAACTAAAGTCAGTCCATTTCTTTCAGTGATGAGAAATAAAATAAATCCACCAATTAATAAGAGTGCAGTTACAGATAAGGCGACTTTTGAATGTAGTGTGATTTTTTTGACCCGATGATAACTTAGAATATCACGCCAGACAATAAAACCTAATCCACCTGCAATGATCAACGCTGAAACGACCATGATCAGGTAAACATTTGTTTGATCCGCGAGTAAACTGTCTCCTAATAAATCAAATCCTGCATTACAAAAACTAGAAACGGCATGAAAGATACTAAACCAGATTCCTTTAGCCCAACCAAATTCAGGAATAAAAACTACACTCAAAGCAACCGCCCCGATTACTTGGATCACCACCGCAAATTTTAAGATATAGATCATTAACTTAATTACACCCGACATCTCTTCAAGGTTTAAGGCTTCCTTTAGCACAATCCGCATACTAAAACTGATTTTTTTCTTCGCAATAGCAAAAAAGAGGATCGGGATCATCATAAAGCCTAACCCACCGATTTCAATCAAGGTCATGATCAAAAACTGTCCTGCACTATTCCAATGCTCCGCAGTATTCAGTGTCGTCAAACCAGTCACACAAACAGCTGAGGTTGCAGTGAATAAGGCATCAATAAAATGGGTGCTTTCTCCGCTGCGGCTAAAAAATGGTAACGTCAGTAAGCTACCTCCAAACAGGATCAAGATAAAAAAACCAGCAGCAATTAGCTGGACAGGTGATAATCGTTTTCTTACTCTTTTTTTCATGATAGTCATTCCTTATGCTTAATTTTTATCTAAGATCTCAGAACGACATTTTGTTCTGCAATCATAAATAGGTACAAAATGAATCATTGGCGTGAAGCAACTACTCGGCAATAAGCGATGATTTTCTAAAATAGGAGAAGCTATTTTAAAAAATCCTCTCTTATTCGCTCGGAGCTGACCGCTTCTTTCACGACCTCTTTCCATTATAAGCAAACGAGCGCAAGAAGAAAAATAAATGACTACTTTTTCTTCTTACGCTAAATTCGATTTGTTCTGATCATGAAAAAAGCCATTAGAATGCTGAATTGGATCAGCCTTACTCTTCTGTTCCCATATTTTTCACTTTGATCAGGCGAGTTACTTCTGCTCGTTCGTTTTCTTCCAGCTTCATTTTAATATAATAAATCGTTTCTTCCAATTGAGGAATCGTCATATATTCCAACGCATTGACCCTTCTTCTGGTTTTCTCGATCTCTTCAGCCATAAGTTGACATGTTTTTTCAACTTCTGCCAGCTTCAAAAGCTTTGGTAAGAGCTGCGTAAAACCATCGATCGAACGATCCAACTCTGCATTAGAATGAAGATAGCCATACTCTAATGGTGTCTCATTCAATGTTTCATCGTATTGAAAATTCATGAGGGGAACTTTGACACTCATAATATTTTTCTCAACTACAGAAAGTGAGACGTTTTCCGCTGGTAATGCCAAAAGTTCGTCAATAAAAGCTTCTTCGACTGTTGACTTTGCTAAGACAAAATCTTTCATTGCTGTTTGGGTTTCTTTTTCTATTGCTTGGCGTAACTCATTATTTTTACGGATCAGTAAAATAAATTGACGCATCAATTCATCTTGTTTGTCCTTTAAAAGTTTGTGTCCCCTTGTCGCTGTCGTTAATTGTTTCTTTAAACGAGTTAGCTCCATTCTCGTAGGATTGACGTTTAATCGCATAAGGAACTCACTTCCCTTCTGGCAAATACTTATCCAGTAAATCATCCTTGATTCGTTTTAACTCGGTTCTTGGAAGCATCGCCAACAGTTCCCAACCTAAGTCAAGCGTTTCTGTGATTGTCCGATTGGTGTAAAATCCTTGGTTGACATATTCGTTTTCAAATCGTTCCGCAAATTTTGCATAGATTTTATCAATATCTGACAAGGCAGATTCACCTAAAACGACAGCTAATTCCTTCGCTTGTTTTCCTTGCGCATAGGCGGCAAACAATTGGTTCATCGTTGCTGCGTGGTCTTCTCTCGTTTTACCAGCACCTGTTCCTTTGTCCTTCAACCGTGAAAGAGAAGGCAAGACATCGATCGGTGGTTGAATCCCACTCTTATAAAGCTCTCTCGTTAAAATGATCTGACCTTCTGTGATATAACCCGTCAAATCGGGAATCGGATGAGTCTTATCATCTTCTGGCATCGTCAAAATCGGAATTTGAGTTACAGAACCTTTCAATCCTCTAATCCGTCCAGCCCGTTCAAATAAGGTGGCTAAGTTTGTGTAAAGATAGCCTGGATAACCACGACGGCCAGGAACTTCTCGACGTGCGGCCGAAATTTCTCTGAGCGCTTCTGCATAGTTGGTCATATCGGTCATGATGACTAAGACGTGCATGCCTTTTTCATAAGCTAAATATTCAGCGGCCGTCAATGCCATTCTTGGTGTGGCGATTCGTTCGATTGCTGGATCATTAGCTAAATTCATAAACATAACGGAGCGATCAATCGCACCTGTTTGTCTAAAGTCTTCCATAAAAAATTCGGCTTCTTCAAAAGTAATACCGATGGCAGCAAAAACCACAGCAAAATCATCGGAAGAATCCAAAACAGTTGCTTGGCGAGCAATTTGGGCAGCCAACTCTTTGTGTGGTAAACCTGAGCCAGAAAAAACCGGCAATTTTTGCCCACGGACTAATGTATTCAAATGATCGATTGCTGAAATCCCTGTTTGGATAAATTCATCGGGATAATCTCTGGCAATTGGATTGATTACTTCGCCATTGATATCTAAATATTTTTCTGGCAAGATTTCAGGTCCATTGTCCTTTGGTCGACCAAGACCATCAAAAACCCGACCGATCATGTCTTCTGATACTCCTAATTGTAAAGGGTGTCCTAAAAAGCGTACGGAAGAATTTTTTAGATTGATTCCACTGGTTCCTTCAAAGATCTGAACCATCGCTTTGTCTTCTTGGACTTCTAGTACTTGTCCACGACGAATCTCGCCGTTTTGCATCCGAACTTCAATCAATTCTTCATATTTGACTCCCGAAACTTTTTCGACTGCCATCAAAGGGCCGACCACTTCTTTGATTGTACGATATTCTTTAATCATCGGTCATCCCTCCTTCTGAAACAATCAATTGGATCGTTTCTTTGATTTCTTCATTTATACTACTAATTTTGGCTAACTCTTCTTCTGGAATATACTTGCTCCGACTAATGCGTTCTCTGACCGCTACTGTACCTTCCATGATTTCATTGAAGTACGCTCCCAACGATAAGGCTTTTCGAGCTTCTTTCCCAAAAGTCAAAATAACTTTCAACATGTTGAATTGTTTTTCTCTTGAAGTAAACGTATCTACATCATCAAAAGCATTTTGTTGTAAATAGTCTTCTCGAATCGATTTTGCTACTTCAAGGGTCAAGCGATCGTTATCAGAAAGCGAATCGATCCCTACCAAGCGCACGATTTCATTTAATTGTTCTTCTTCTTGCAAGATCCGCATGCCTTCAGTTACCATATCAGACCAATCCTGCTGTAAGATTTGATCCATATATCTGCCAACTTCTGTTGAATATAATGAGTAACTTTGGATCCAGTTAATCGATGGAAAATGTCTTTTTTGAGCAAGACTAGAATCTAATCCCCAGAAAACCTTCACCACACGTAAGGTATTTTGAGTCACTGGTTCAGAGATATCTCCACCAGAAGGAGAAACCGCACTGATGGCAGTGATACTGCCCTCACGTTGGTCAGAGCCTAGAGCAATGACACGTCCTGAACGTTCATAGTATTCAGCTAGACGAGAGCCCAGATAAGCGGGATAACCTTCATCACCAGGCATTTCTTCTAAACGTCCGCTCATTTCACGCAGTGCTTCTGCCCAACGAGAAGTGGAATCTGCCATGATTGCTACATCATACCCCATGTCACGGAAGTACTCGGCAATCGTGATTCCCGTATAAATAGAAGCTTCTCGAGCAGCTACTGGCATGTTCGATGTATTAGCGATCAACACAGTTCGTTCCATCAAAGACTCGCCTGTATTTGGATCGATCAGTTCAGGAAATTCATTGACGACATCCGTCATTTCATTTCCTCGTTCCCCACAACCAACGTAAACCACTAGATCTACGTCCGACCACTTAGCAATCTGGTGTTGCACAACTGTCTTCCCTGCACCAAACGGACCTGGAACGGCTGCCGCTCCTCCTTTAGTTACTGGGAAAAACGTGTCAATGACCCTTTGACCGGTGATCATCGGTACATCTGGATTTAATTTTTGTTTGATTGGTCGACCACGACGTACTGGCCATTTTTGCATCATCGTTAGCTCTTTTAAGCCTTGTTCCGTTTCGATCACACAAATCGGATCATCGATCGTAAATGATCCAGATTCAATTTTTTGTACAGTTCCTTTGATACCATTAGGGACCATGATTTTGTGCTGAATGATCTTCGTTTCATCCACGTACCCAATGATGTCTCCAGCACTTACTTCTGTTCCTTCTTCGATTGTCGCTTCAAACCACCATTGTTTCTCATGATCTAAAGCTGGTAATTGGACCCCACGTCCTAAGAAGTTACTTTGAGTCACTTCCATAAATGTATCCAGTGGTCTTTGAATCCCGTCAAACATTTGTGAAATGATTCCTGGTCCTAGCTCAACAGATAGTGCTTCCCCAGTGGAACGAACAGGTTCTCCGGGACCAATTCCTGAAGTTTCTTCATATACTTGAATAGACGCCACATCTTGACGCATCTCAATGATTTCGCCGATGACTCCTAAATCTCCCACTAAACACATGTCTTGAATACTTGCTTCTGACATATTTTCTGCCATAACGAGAGGACCGGAGACTTTTATGATTTTTCCAATTTGCAAATGACTATCTCCTTTTCCTATTATAAAATATTTTGTCCAACAGCTTTTTCCACACTATTTTGGATCTCTTCTAAACCGATACCAAGGGTTCCTTGATGACTAGGAATCAAAATGATCGCAGGTGTCAATTGTCCTTTATAGCGCTCAATCGTTTCAGGGACCAGATTTGCACATTGTTCGGTGATATAGATCACACCATATTCATTCTTAGCCATCTCATCGATTGTTTTTCTTATTTCAGTCTTTGTCGTACCATGCTGTACATCAAAGCCAAATAATCGAAAAGGCGAGACAGAATCCTTGTCACCTACTACTCCGATTTTATAAGTCATAGACCTGTCTCATCCTTTCTTTTAGTTGTTCCAGTGAAAAGTGATTTCGTTTGCCAATGATCAAAAGGCGCAGATTTTTACTTTCGACTTCTTTTGCGTTCAAAAAAGCTAGTAATGGTAACGGGCCAAACGCTTGTGTCTGTGCTACTTGATAAAAAGAACTTAAATAATCATCTTTCAATTGTTCCAAGCTAACTAAATCAATCTGTTCTTCATGGATGACTTGCTTTAATAGCTCACTGTAATCTGTTGTCAGTAAAAACTGAGTAAAAGATGCCATTTCCCCACGAACAAAGGAAAGCAATGTGTCTTTCGGAATACTTCCTGAACTTGAAATAACTGTTGTCATAAAACCTGCAGAACGATGCTGCAAGATCCCTCTTGCTGTCGTGGTGATATTCGTTAAATCGATAAAAGCAATGATCTCTTCTAATAGTTCAGGGTAACCAAGCTGTTCCCCTAAGCGACGTTGCTCGGTTAGAAAACAACGGTCATAAATCACATCGATCCCTTGTAAAATAGTCGATTCTTCGCAGTATTCATGAACTTCTCGAATATAATCCATGAGACTGTCTGGCAATTCCACCGACACTTGCGTGTGAATCGCATCTTTCAACACTTCCAGCGAATAAAATCCATCATGGATGTAAAGGTGATCAAGGTTTTGCCCTGTGATCTCAGCCTTTGTCAATACTTTCAAATTATGGAAAGTGTAACGCATCGTATAGATCCAAACGATTTCTGGTTCTGGTGCAGATTCTTTCAACCACTGGAATAATTTGCTGCGTTCCTGAGAGAGATTGGCTTCAAAATCCTTGTCAAAGCCGTCATAGATATACGGCTGATAGATCGTGGATTGTAAGATTTCTCCAAGTGAATCGATCGAATCGGTTTGGATCATTTGCTCAAACGTGTCTTTTGAAATCAACTCTAATTCTCTACCACGTATCAAGGGATTTAATTCATGATACTCCATTTGACAATCCCTCCTTAGTCAAATAATTCTTTGGCAATTTCAGCACTCATCGTCTCTTGAATTTCCTTGATCAAGTGACTAAACAAAAAGTTATATTGGATACCAGCATCATCAATGATCAACCCAGCTTGTGCTTTTTCAGTAAAGTCTTCCCGGATTAATTCAAAAGGAAGTTCTTCATTCCATTCAGCGATGACCGCAGGTGTTAAGATATCCGCTGATTTTTCTCCTGGGATCAAGCGAGCTGTGCCATTGATCGGTAATGTTTGGATCATTTGCTTCATCAACGCAAGTTGTTCTTCTTTTGGTTCATTTTCTAACTGAAGCGTTGCTTCCGTGAATAAACGCTGTAAAACTTCTTGTTTCGCATTTAAGATTTCTTGTTTCACTTGCATTTTTTGCTTGTTTCTCAACTGGCGATAACTTCGTTCAATTTCTTCCAGTTTACTTGCTTTTTCTTTCTGAAAATCTGCTTCGATCTGCCACTTTTTCACTTCGAATTTTTGATCGATTTCTTTGCGCTTCATTTCTTCGAATGATGCACGTTCGAGTTGTGCTGTTTCATTTATTTGAGTGATGATTTTATCAATCGCATCCACCGTCATTCCTCCTTATAAGCTAGGCTATTACGCATTTAAGACCAGTAAGAAAGAAATAACGAAACCTAAGATGGCATATGTTTCAACCATCGCAGCAAAAATGATCCCTTTCGTTGCATGCTCAGGTTTTTTCGCTAGAATTTGAATACCAGCAGCTGCAACCTTCCCTTGAGCGATCCCTGAGAATAAACCAGTAAAGGCAATCGGTAAGGAAGCTCCTAAGAAGTTCAATCCTTGAACGACAGACATATCGCTGCCTAAGTTGATAAAAATCAAGAAGGCGATAACGAAGCCGTATAATCCTTGGGTACCTGGAAGTAATTGTAAAATTAACGCTTGTCCGAATTTTTCTGGTTGACTGGTCGTCAATGCTGCTGCCGCTTCCCCAGTCATTCCAACGCCTTTAGCAGACCCGATTCCTGAAAAAATCGTTGCTGTTGCCATCGCTAATACTGCAAATACCATTCCACCATTTTGAGTAATCAAATAATCCATCATTGTATCAAATTCCTCCAATATTTCTATTTTTTCTTATGATTGATGTTGACGTATTTCTCCACCGTTTTTAGTGGTTTGAAGGAACGCCCTCCTCCAGTGTAAAACTTTCCAAAAAATTCTACATATTGTAATCGTGCGCCATGTACATAGGCACTCAAAAGTGTTAAGAACATATTCAAAGCCTGTAGGACAATGATCAATAAAATTCCGACACTAAAACGAGCAGCTGGAGGCATAAAAGCAACTAACATGTTGAATGCTGCGGCAATACTTCCTCCAGAGATTCCCAGTGCCATTAGTCGTGTATAGCTGACTAAGTCTCCGATATAGCCAGTTAGACCATATAAATTATACGCACCTTTGGCGATCCCCTTGGCTTTTGAAGAAGATTGGAAAACAGGAATGATCAAAATACATACGGCTGAAAGAACAGCTAATGCACCGCCTAAATAAACAAAGGCGTTGTTTTTAAGGATCATCGTTCCCAATAAAATCAGAATGATACCAAGCAAGATCCCTTGCCAAGCAAACCCATCATTCACGGCATCGACATATGCTTTTCGTTTGATATGTTCCTTAGCAGCAATAAATAGTCCGACTAAAATTTGGATCAACCCAAAAATTACGGATAAAATCAAGATCGTGTTGACATCATCTGTAGTAGACAAAATCGGAAATGGTAAATGAATACCAAAAATTTCTTTAGGCAATGCCGCCCCAAAAAATGAGCTATAGATAAATCCCCAGATGATCGAAGGGATTGCTAGAATCTCAAAGAATTTTGCAAAACGTTGCATTCCCCGTGGCAATACCACTAATTTTTGGAGTAAAAATGCCCCTAAAAACATCAGTAACCCATACCCGATATCCGCCACCATCATGCCAAAAAAGACGAGGTAAAACGGCATCATCCACGGCGTTGGATCAACTTCTTCATACTTTGGTAAACTATACATCTCCGTTAACATCTCAAAAGGAGCGACGATCGGGTGATTTTTTAGTTTGGTCGGTACTTCTTCAGCAATTTCATTGTCCGTTGGCTCGTCAAAGGTCAAATAGACTTCTTCACTTGCTAAGACATTTTGTAGCATGTGGATCAATTCTTGTTTTTCTTCATGATCCACCCAGCCTTGAATCAGAATCAGATAAGGAGTATGAATGATCCGGTCCTTGATTGCTTCTCGTTCAGAGCGAGCCAAGAAGATTTCTTCCGTCCATTCGAAATCTTTGATATACCCACTACAAGCTCCAATGGCTGAAGACAGTTTCTTTTGTTGGTCCTTGATTTCCTGTAAACTTTGTTTTGCAGCAACTAACTGTTGCTGTGGTGTCCCCTCATACAGATAGTCTTCTTTAACAAATCCATAACGACTGGCGATTTCTTCCATGCGTGACTCGTCAGCTCGTAAAACAATGTAGGCAAAGTAAGTCGTTGTTGGTGAAGAGTTGATTTCTTCTAAATAGGCTTCGTTTATCTCAGCAACTTCAGCTTTAAAAGATTCAGCATTTTTAGCATTGACCGTTCCAATGACTAGCTTGGTCATTTGACTATCAAATGCTTTAGGCGCCAAATCCAGATTTTGCCAATTGAGCAACCAATTCTCTTGGTCTTCCAATTGTTGGCGTTCATCTACCAGTTGCTCCCATTGTTCCTTCAAAAGTAAGACTTCTTCCAGCTTTTTCGAAAAAGCTTCTTCTGAATAATTTTTTTCCAAAGTATCTAACGAAAGTTCACGCCTTTTTAAGTGTTGTTTTTTCTGACTTTTTTCGCCATGATGTTCGATAAATTGGATAGCTGTACGAATATCCGTTAATTTATAGGATAATTTCGCAAGTTCCTTGTCCTTATCGATCATCTCTGGTTCAGGAAAAAACGTCTCTACCCATTGATTGTTTTCAGATTCTTGGAACAGATCACGGATTTCTACTGCATGGAGTCCTTGAACTGCTTGCAACAAGATTTCACGATTTTTCTTATCTGAAATGAGAGTCACTTTTTCCATTTTAGTGACAGCCATTGTTTTGTTTCATCCTTTCAATGATCTCATTTGTTAAGTTCTTTTTCTTCGCTATTTCCTCTTCTTCTTTTTCTAAATATGTTTTTTCTATTTCAAGAACTTTTTGACGAAATTGTTCTAAAATCAATTCCAGTTTGTGCTGTTCGTCTTCAGTTACTTCCTCTTCATTTTTTCTTTTTTCTTTCATCAGCTTGGTTAATCGTTCTTGGAATTCTTTATTCAAATCGATTAATTCGTTATTTTTTAATTGTTCATATTGAGCAAGTTCAGCTTTGACCTGCTCTTCTTTTTTCTGATTATTCTCTTCTGCTTCTTTGATTCTTGTCAAAATTCGCGCCATTTCTGTCACAATCACTTCCCCCTTTCGATTAAAAAAGGACACATGCTCTCGTTACATTGAAAGTATGTGCCCTTTAGTTGACTAATGATGCTGAGCCCTTCAATATGTTCTTCTCACCCCTTGAAGAACGCGATCCTTGAAGCATTATGCCCAACCATTTTATTCGTGATTTAATTCTATTGTACCAAAATGACGAAAAAATTCAATAAAAACACCATATTTTTCCTCGGTAACTCTGTTTTTTTATAAGAAATTCTCATGAAAAAAATTTTTTCTTCATATTTATTCCCAAACTAGATCTATTTCAAATAGTTTTAAATTTTTTTTATTCTTGATAGAATAGAACGAATAGACGATTTGGAGGAATGTTTATGTTACCCATTATTGGAATTGCTGGAAATCAGTTGATCCGAGCGACAGATACTTTTCAAGGAAATCAAGTAACCTATACTCCCCAAGGCTTTGTCAATGCTGTACAGCAGGCGGATGGTTTACCGATCGTTTTACCGATCTCATCCCCTAAGACTGCTTCTGCTTATATTGACCAAATCGATAAACTGATCTTAGCCGGTGGACAGGATATTTCCCCACAACTGTATCATGAACCTCCCCATCCAAAACTTTTAGAAACCAATCTTCAAAGAGATCTCTTTGAAGCGGCACTTATCAGCGAGGCTCTGAAGCAAAACAAACCAATTTTTGCTGTTTGTCGTGGAATGCAACTCTTAAATGTCGTGCTTGGGGGTAGTTTGTATCAAGATTTAACCACTTACCCTAAGTGGTCGGTCAAACATGAACAGCATCCAACCGCCCCACAATTTGCTACTCATGAAGTAGAGATTTTACCCGACACTCTATTACATCAGCTACTACCTGATACTTATTTGGTAAACTCTTATCATCATCAGGCGTTGAAAGAGCTGGCACCTTCATTAAAAGCTACAGCCTTTTCTCCTGATGGTCTAGTGGAAGGGATTGAAAGTCTCGATAAGGATGTTCGATTGTTTGGTGTACAATGGCATCCAGAGCTGACACATTCAAGCAATTCCACTGACCAAGGATTATTTGATTTTTTTGTTCAAGAATTTTAGTCCTGAAGTGATTGGGCAACGATTTTTTTCCTTTAGAATATCCTAAAAAATGCTGGTGTTATTTCGTAGATCAACCGAAATAACGCCAGCATTTAGTTTTTCATTTACCATTTTGTTGTGCCGATACTGCTTTTAATAGTCAGTCGGTTAGGATTTCTTACGTTCATTTCTCATAATTGAAAGTGACTGTTTCAATGAACTCCATAAGCCACCTTCACTATAAACAAGAACATTTGATTTATACATATTCGCTGAGAAGAACATTAGCAGGAATGTGACAATGATTAACACTACAAGTGAAATCAATACACTAGTCATTCCCACTGTCTCATTCGCCAAACGAATCGGCATAATATAAGAAGAAAGGAACGGAATATAGGACGTGATCCGAATCACGATATTGTTTGGATCAGATGCGCCTAAGATCAACCCAAGCATATAGCCACCTAAAGAAAGATAAGTAACTGGTAAAATCGCTTTTGCTGTATCTTCTGCTTTGTTGACTAATGATCCACATAAAGCCGCTAAAACGGAGAAGATCAAGATACCAAAGAACATAAACAACAATGCGTACCATAAAAATGGTCCGATGATCTTATCTAGTGAAATATTCTCTATGATACTTTTTACAAAATCCATATGTTTAAATTGTTGGAATCCCACAGTCAAAATCACACCGTATAGAGCCATCTGCGTTAAAGCAACTAACAAGACACCAGTCAATTTACCATAAAAATGTTTTTGAGCTGTCGTACTTGATAAAATGACTTCCATGATTCGAGTTCCCTTTTCAGAAGCAATTTCTTGCGCGATGATTTGTGAATAAGTCAGGATAATGATAAATAAGATAATGGTTGCTGCATAACTAATCGCATATTGTACGCCAGAATTATCTTCTCCAACTTTCATTTTGTTATTACTATCAAAACTTACTTTTTGTCTAGTCAAACTTGCTGGTTGACTAAGACTAGCTACTTCTTCAGGAGAAAGTCCCAGTTGGCTAGCTCGCAATAGTGATTGCAACCCAGTTAATTGCTGTTGGATCAACAATTGTGTACTTTGTCCTAACGAATTTTCACTGTAAAGTTGACCTTTTAGCTGATCGTTTTCGACCGTGACGACTAAATAGGCATCAATTTTTTCATCGGCTAATTCTTTTTGAGCTTGTGTTTGCGAATCAACCGCTTGAAAGCTGAACTCATCGGTTTTTACTTGTTCAAGCTGTTGCGTTACTTGTTGATTTTCGGACAATACACCAATTTTATTAATCTCACTGTTTTGCTGAGCAAAATTGCCTGCTAAATAAACGATTCCTATCATAATGAATGGCACTAAGATCATAATTAAGAAAGAGATAGATTTGACATTTTTTAAATAGACATCTTTTGTAATGATCCAAAATTTACGCATCAATCTCACCTGCTTTCATTTTGAATATCTCTTCTAAGGTAGGCGGTTGTTGATTGAACATTGGAATATAGCCAAATTGTGTTGCTCGGGTAAAGATTTCTTTTCCTACATCAGGATCGTTTAAAGTGATTTCAAGCGTTTGATCTTCATGAGTGACGACTTTTTCGACTCCTTCGATCATTGCAACTTCCTGCTGGGACAAGCCAGATTCTAAGAATAACTTTGTACGTCCAAAAGAATTTCTGATTTCATGGACTTTCCCGCTTAACACCATTTTTCCATTACGCAACATAATTAAATGATCACAGATTTTTTCAACATTATCCATATTGTGACTGGAGAAAATAACACATGAGCCATGTTCTTTTAACTCAATGATCCCATCTTTCAGCAATTCTGCATTGACTGGGTCAAGCCCACTAAACGGCTCGTCCAATATGATTAATTTAGGTTCATGGATCAACGTAGCAATCAATTGGACTTTTTGTTGATTTCCTTTAGACAATGATTTTACTTTATCGGTTTTCTTTCCTTTTACTTGGAACTTTTCCATCCAAAAATCGATTTTTGGTTCGATCTCTTTTCTTTTTTTGCCTCTCAATTCAGCAAAATACAACAATTGCTCTTGAATCGTTACTTTCGGATACAACCCACGTTCTTCAGGAAGATAGCCAATAATGTCATAGTCTTTTTCTCCCAAAGGTTGTCCATTCCATAAAACTTCCCCTTGATCCTGTGTCAAAAAATCTAAGATCAATCGAAAAGTTGTGGTTTTTCCTGCCCCGTTTTGTCCGATCAGCCCCATAATCTTTCCATCAGGTATTTGAAAAGACACATGATCAACAGCGGTATAGTCTCCAAACGTCTTAACCAAATCTTTCACTTCTAACATCGTCTCACTCCTTCGTCTCCATTTCTTCTACCATATTCAGATAGTTCAGACAACTTAAATCGCATACAAATGCAAAAAATGAAATAGTCCAGAGATTCTTTATCAATTAAAGGTCCAAAGTCTATTGAAAAATGAATAGTTTAAAAAGAAAACCATTCTTTCCCACTTTTTCATTGAAACAACGACCATTTTGACATTTATTCAGTCTAGGTTGGCTATAATCATTTCCAATAGTCATCATAGCGCTTCCCGCCTCGTCGAACTAAAACGAATTCTACATCATTTGTTATACAAAAAATCATAGGACACTTTACGTGGTTTGTAAAGTGTCCTATGCTAGTTCTCATGTAATTTATCAAAAACATTTTGAGCAACATTTTTTGGTAGCCCAATTTGTTGGAGTTCTTCCATCGTCGCTGCCGTAACATTTTT
Source organism: Enterococcus sp. DIV1208 (assembly GCF_050530455.1). NCBI lineage: Bacteria > Bacillati > Bacillota > Bacilli > Lactobacillales > Enterococcaceae > Enterococcus > Enterococcus sp. DIV1208. The sequence goes on from NZ_CP172887.1 coordinate 2,019,988, forward strand.
CAACGATTTAAATTCTTTTAGAAGTAATTTTTTTCTTTTCGGTCCTAATCCTTCAATTTCATCCAGCTTAGAAGCAAAACTATTTTTACTTCGTAGTTGTCTATGGAATGTGATCGCAAACCGATGGACCTCATCTTGGACCCGTTGAAGTAAAAAGAACTCGGGCGAATTTCTTTCCAATGGAACCACCGAAAGTTCATTTCCAAAAAGGAGTTCATTCGTTTTATGCTTATCATTTTTAGCCATACCAGCCACTGGTATGTCGATCCCAAGTTGATTTTCTAAAACATCTTTGGCGACATCTACTTGCCCTTTCCCACCATCGATCAAAATCAAATCAGGCAAAGGGAGACCTTCTCGAATGACACGAGAATATCTTCGATAGATCACTTCTCGCATCGAAGCATAATCATCTGGTCCTGTGACCGTTTTGATTTTATATTTGCGGTATTCTTTTTTTGCTGGCTTTCCATCGATGAATACCACCATTGCCGCTACTGGATTGGTTCCCATGATATTCGAATTATCGAAGGATTCAATCCGAACAGGTGTAGGAATATTCATGGCATTCCCTAAACGTTCCACTGCCCCAATCGTTCGTTCTTGCTTTCTAGCAATCAAATCAAATCGTTCATTCAATGCAACCGTAGCATTTTTATTCGCAAGTTCTACTAATTTTTTCTTTTCACCACGTTTAGGTTGTAAAACTTTTGTGGACAACAATGCCTCCACACTCGGTTGATCGATCGTGTCAGGAATCAAGACTTCTTTAGGAATAAAATGTTCATTTTCTTGATAAAACTGCCCGATATAAGTCAAAAAGTCCTCTTCTGCTTCATTATAAAAAGGAAACATCGAAACATCCCGTTCAATCAATTTCCCTTGTCTCACAAAGAATACTTGGACGCACATCCAGCCTTTATCAATGGCGTAGCCAAAAACATCTCGATCCACCAGATCTGTATTGGTCATTTTTTGACGAGTCATAATCGTTTCAATGGCTCGTATCTGATCGCGGTATTCTGCCGCTTTTTCAAATTCCATCTTTTCAGCAGCTTGAACCATTTTTTGGTGGATTTCTGATTCAACTTTTTCATAGCCACCATTTAAAAAGCTTTTAACTTCATCAACGATTTTCGTGTAAACTTGTGGATCAACATCAAAATAATAAGGACAAAGGCATTGGCCTAAGTGATAATACAAACACGGTTCTTTCGTTTGGCTAGGTTTACACTTGCGTAACGGAAACAACCGATCAAGGATTTTTTTGGTCTCGTTGGCTGCGCCAACATCTGGATATGGTCCGAAATAAACTGCTTTGTCTTTTAACACTTTACGTGTAATGACTAAGCGTGGGTACTTTTCGTTTGTGATTTTCAAAAAAGGATACGTTTTATCATCTTTCAACATGATATTGTATTTAGGATCATTTTTCTTGATCAAATTGATTTCTAAAAGTAAAGCTTCGATATTGGATTCTGTAACAATATATTCAAAGTCTTCGATCTCACTAACTAATCGTTCGGTTTTGGTATTATGACTACCTGTAAAGTAGGAACGGACTCTATTTTTGAGAATCTTTGCTTTCCCAACATAGATGATGGTGCCATTTTTATCTTTCATCAAGTAGCAGCCAGGTTGATCAGGAAGTAAGGCTAATTTATTTTTGATACGTTCGTTCATGAAATACTTCCTTTCAAATTTCATTGAATTAATTATAACATGTCTGTCAAAAAGAATCGTAATCGGCTCATTTGTTTCCTAGACTTGTTTGAGGGTTTAGATAAACTAGAGAAAGGTTTTACTGAAATTTGTGCTAAGGACAAAAAAACCGAGATATCAATCCATTGATTGATATCTCAGTAACATTCCAGATGTTTATAAATATTGATCGATCATTTGACGTAATTGCTCTTTCGAGTGTACACCAACCGCTTTTTCAACGACTTGCCCATCTTTTTTCAACAATAATGTTGGAATACTCATAATCCCAAATTGTTGAGGTGTTTGTGGGTTTTCATCTACATCCATTTTTACGATTCGGAATTCATCTTCATCGTATTCTTCTGACAGCTGATCTAAAATTGGTGCTTGCATGCGACAAGGTCCACACCAAGTTGCCCAAAAGTCGATTAATACTAAGCCTTTATCTGTTTCTTCGTTAAATGTCGTATCTGTAACTACTTGTGACATATCAAAGACCTCCATTTTTTAGTCTAGAGTCATTATAGCACCTTTCTTGATTCGAGACGAGCCTTCTGCTTACATTTAGTAAGTTTTATTTAAATTTAACGATCGTCGCCCCATTACCGCCTTGGTTAGCAGGAGCAAATTCAAAACTTTTGACACTTCGATGATTTTTCAAGTAGTCGGTGATTCCTTGACGCAAAGCTCCGGTCCCTTTTCCATGTACGATCGTTACTTGGGGATAGCCAGCAAGGATCGCTGAATCAAGGTATTGGTCAACCTCACTCAACGCTTCTTCATAGCGTTTGCCACGAAGATCTAGTTGGTTCGACACGTGACTAGCTGATTCAGAACGTACAGCATGAATGATCCGCTGTTTTGGTTCCTTTTGTGGAGCAACGGGCGTTAATTCACTTTCAGAAACATTCATTTTTAAAATCCCGATTTCCACTTGCCATTGCTCCCCGTTTTTACGTAACAAGGTTCCTCTTTGACCATAAGTTGTCACTAAAACTTCGTCGCCTGGTTTCAATGTTTTTTGTTCTTTGGCTTTTTTCAACACTTTATTTTTTTTCAGTTGTTCTTCTTGATGTAAGTTTGCCAATTTGGTTTTCGCATCAATCAATTGGTGCTCTTTTACATTTCCTTGTCCTACTTGTTGTTGCATTTTACGAATATCTGCAATGATTTTTTCCGCATTTTCTTGTGCTTCAGAAACTAATTCATTGGCTTTTTTCTTAGCTTTTTCGATTTCTTTTTCTCGTTCTTCAAAGAAATAACGATACGCCTCTTTTAAGTTTTCATATAACTCTTGTGCTTCATCAACGTAGTGGCGCATTTCTAAATACTCCGTTTCAGCCATTTTTCGTCGATTTTCTAAATCAGCGATCATTTCATTTAAATCTTGGCTTTCGTCATTCATTAATTGTTTGGCTTCATTGATGACTGATTGATCTAATCCTAAGCGGCTAGAGATTTCAAATGCGTTACTTCGCCCTGGTACACCAATCAACAGACGATACGTTGGACTAAGTGTATCAACGTCAAATTCCATACTTGCATTGATTGTATTCGCCCGATTGTATCCATAAACTTTTAGTTCTGGATAGTGTGTCGTAGCCATCACATAAGCCGATTTTTTCCCAAGATCGTCTAAAATAGCAATCGCTAAAGCTGCCCCTTCTTGGGGATCTGTTCCTGCGCCTAATTCATCAAACAAGACTAAACTTTTTTCATTCACATGCGCCAAGATATCGACGGTGTTTGTCATATGGGAAGAAAATGTTGAGAGACTTTGCTCGATGGATTGTTCATCACCGATGTCAGCAAATACTTCCTCAAAAATACCGATTTGACTTTCTTCATCTACAGGGATCGGTAAACCCGATTGCCCCATCAATTGTAACAATCCTAAAGTTTTTAAAGTGATCGTCTTTCCTCCAGTATTTGGACCAGTAATCACGATCGCTTGGTACTCTTTTCCAATACTGATATCATTAGCCACCACTTTTTCTTGATCAATCAACGGATGTCTTGCTTGTTTTAAAATGACATGATTTTCTACACTGATTGCAGGAACGATGGCTTTCAGTTCTTTCCCAAAACGTGCTTTGGCGTTCATCAAATCTAGTTTACCGATCACGTATGCGTTATGAATGATTTCATGTCGATGAGGAACCAGTTCAGCAGAAAGTTCACTTAAAATACGTTGGATCTCATTGCGCTCTGCAATTTGATACTGTCTCAAGCGATTATTTAATTCAACGATTTGCTTTGGTTCAACGAATAATGTTTGCCCAGAAGCACTTTGATCATGGACTACCCCACCAAAGACACCCCGGTATTCTTGCTTGACAGGAATCACATAGCGATCATTTCGCATGGTAATAATCGTATCACTTAAGTATTTGGCGTTTTTCCCCCTAACAATGCCATCTAGTTGTTCTCTCACCGTTTGTTCACTTCGACGAATATTTTGACGAATGATTTTTAATTCAGGGGAAGCATCATCTGTTACTCGCCCATCTTCATCGATCGACTCTTTTAAACGTCGATTCAATTCGGGGATCGTCACCAATTGTTCTGCCCAGAAATAAAGACGTAAAAATTCAATTTCGCTATCTGCTAAATCAGCAAAGAATCGTTTTAATTCACTTGTAGTCGATAAAACACGTGCAACTTGCGCTAATTCGAGTCCATTTAAATCAGCACCGATCTCAATTCGTTTCATATGAGGTCGGATGTTCTCTAACTTAGGAATAGGGATTCCCCCACGTAACCTTTGAACTTTTAAGCCATCTTCTGTTTCTGCTAACCAATCTGTTAATTTCTCTTGTTGGTTGATCGGCACTAACTTTGCGAGTTCTTCTGTTCCTTGCGCAGTTACCACAAACTGACGAACAAGCTGTTTCACTTTTTCAAATTCTAATGTTTCTAGGATTCGATTATTCACGTTATCACCCTAACTTTCACTAAAAGAAGTTGTCACATTTCGCATTGACTCATTGGTCTTTGCTGTCCTGTCACAACTTCGTTTTTTTCTTTCACTACTTACTGTTACACTTTTACAAAAAATTTTTGATTAGTTTATCACATTCGTTATCCATAAATCATGGATTTTATTCGTTAGAAATGGTGTCTGCTCTACGATAAAGCGGGCAAGACTATTTCCACTAAATTGTTTTTGAACGATATCTACTGGCACAAAAGTCAATAAACTCAAGAGCAAAAATATCGTGACATAGGCAACGATTAAAGATAAGATGCCTCCCGCAAGCCAATCGACTTGTTTTAGGATCGGAATATAGGTCAAGCTATGAACAAAAATCCCGATAAAACGAGTAAGCAATCCTCCGATAAATAAAATCAGCAAAAAGGCGACTCCTGCATAAAAAGCTTCATCTAATCTGAAAGAAAATGTCTGATCAAAAAAGACCATTTGGGAATTAGATGTTACCGCAGGATAAGGAATATATAATTCCAGACGACTTGCTAGATCCTTATAAAAGTGCTGTGCTGCCATAAATGACAAGATATAACCGATCGTATAAACGACCTGCATAGAAAATCCTCGTCTCGCACCTGAAAAAAATGCAAGCAGCAAGATAAATAAAATCAAAAGACTTAACATGTCTTGTTCCTTTCTCTTTCATCAATTTGAAGATTTTTGTTTGATTTGACCTTTTCTTTTTTCATTTAAAATTTGTTGGGCTTCCACATGATTCTTGATTTCTCGATCTGCTTGTCCGTTTTCTTTCAACACTTCTCGTGCTTCGTTTTCAATCGCTTCAATTCTTTTGATTCGATTTTCCATTTCCACAAATTTGATCATTTTTTTCTTTAAATCTGCTACTTCTTTTTCAAGTTCGAGATTTCTTTCTTGCTTCTTTAATTGATCCGAGAGCGCATTGACAGCCATTAAGATCGCTGCTTGTTCATTATCGATTTGCGGAGACAAATCCTTCAATTCTTTTAGTTGTTCATTGATCAAATTTGTCACGATATCCATATGGTGCTTTGTTTCACGTCCAATAATCGTGTAATTTTGGTCGGCAATCACTGCTTTATAGCGTGTTTTTTCGTGCGCCATCCGAATCATTTCCCCCTATTGATAAAATTATTATCTAGTGTACCATGAAATTAATGATTTAACAGTTGTACACAAATTTTCTTATATTTACCTTATCATTATATGATAAACTTTGAAAAAATGCTATGTCTCGTCCCCAACTGAACGACAAGGAACTATTGAGGGATCTTTCATCTAACAAGCATCTAAATTTATTAATTTAACTAAAATGGAGGTACATAATGAGTAATATTATCATCAAAGTAACGACTGCCCAAATGGAAAAAATGAAACAAGCTTATCTTTCTTATCTTTTACCTAAAAAAATTCCTTATACCGTATTTGCTGCTAAAAAAAATGGCACGACCATCACTGCATACACCTCAGGAAAAGTCATGTTCCAAGGTGCAAATGCCGAAAAAGAAGCAAGTCAATGGGGAAAGGCAGCTTCAGCAAAACCCAAAGCTGGAAAAACAGCTGCATCTTTGCCTAAGAACATCGAATCTTTATCTGTATTAGGAAGTGATGAAGTGGGAAATGGGAGTTACTTCGGTCCATTGACAGTTTGTGCTGCTTACGTGGCCAAGGAGCAACTAACACAACTAAAAAAACTAGGCGTTCGTGATTCAAAAGAATTAAAAGATCCTCAAATCATTCAATTGGCTAGTATCTTGAAGAAGACGATCCCTTATCAACTTTTAGTACTCGAGCCTAAAAAATATAACGAGATCCAACCGAAATACAATGCTGTGCGTATGAAAGTTGCTTTGCATAATCAAGCGATCCATCTACTGCTGAAAAAAATTGCTCCTGTCAAACCAGAGGCAATCTTGATCGATCAGTTTACACCAGAAAGCAATTATAAAAAGTATGTCCGTTTGGAAAAAAATCAAGTGCAAGAAAAACTCTATTTTGTGACTAAAGGAGAACAATACCACTTAGCGGTAGCTGCGGCATCGATCATCAGCCGAGCAAGTTTTCTAGAAGAATTAGCCAAAGAATCAGCAGAGGTCGGTTTAGAGTTACCTTCTGGCGCTGGAACAAAGTCGGATCGAATAGCTGCAAAAATCATTGAACAAGGTGGCGTTGATTTGTTAGCAAATTATGCAAAATTACATTTTGCGAATACTGAAAAAGCAAAAAAAATGAGTTTATGATATCCCTTTAACGCTTTATTCTAAAAATAATAAACGTTGTTTCAGAAATCATTCTATAGGAATGAAGCGTTGAAGCAACGGTCATAAGACCTCTTAAAACAGGCTATCCAATTGGTCATTTGACCTTAAGAGCATAGCCTGATCTTTTAGATAGCATAAAAACTCCCATCACAGTAGAATAGAACTTTTTTCCACTGCGATGGGAGCCAATTAATTAGTCCCAAACGTTAAAACTTAGTATGTTTTACCCATTAATAACCAGCAATTTAATCAATCAACTCCCAAGGTCCCCATTGTTCAGTACCTGGTTCTTCCCCGCTTGTCCACCATTTAGCTTGATAGTTTTGCCCTTTATGAGACACCTTATCACCAGCTTTGTAAACATTTGTAGCACTCCATGCTTCATATTTTGATGAAGATGTGCTATCTAGTGTTGTCACACTCAAAGGTTGACTGTGTTCTGAAACATTACCAGAATGATCAAACGCTTTTACAGTATAAATGTACGTTGAACCAGCCATTAAATATTTGTCAATATAATTGGTAGTAGCTGTTTGACTAACTTGTTGTCCGTCACGATAAACATAATAACCTGCTACTCCTTTATTATCCGTCGAAGCGATCCAGTTCAACGTCACGCTTGTCTCTGTCACATTTTAAGCTGTCAGATCAGTCGGAATAGATGGTGCTTCTTTATCTTCTGGATCTGGTGTTGGCGTTGGTGTTGGATTAGTTGAATCCTCTCCATAAATCGTTTGTTGCGAGATATCTATACCGGCTTTTGTAATTCTTTGTGCTAGATTTATAGAAGCAATATGATCAACGGATACATCAGTTGCATTTGATTTTAATCTAAACGTATATGTCTCCCCTGGTTTAAGCTCTTTTCCTTCATAAACCCCACTTAAATCGATCGTCACCGTTCCATTTGAGGTTGAAACCTCGCCTGCTTTGTAATCACCACTACTAAGAATCTCATTTGAATTCAACGCTAAAGTGTATCGTGGTAATTTAATTGTCTTGTGAGAAGATTCAATAGCTGATAAAACGTCCGAATTTTCATTTAGTGTTTCTTTATTTTTGATGACTAATTCATACCCTTTTGAACTATTTTCAGAATAAGTAGAAATTCCTACCTCGACATTTAGATCACTTGATACAATTTTATGCTCTGGAAGTTTTTCTGTACCAAACAACCCATTTTTGATTGCTTTGGTCAGTTCATCTCTTTTCGTACTCGTTGTTGGCTTATCTTGCGACTGCATCCAAGAGATTACACCGCCTAATTCATGCTCTTTCACATATTGCGTTTTGTAATTAATTGATTTTACATTGTCATAGGTAAAGAACTCTTTTGAAACTTCGCTGTATAAAAATGGTGCTTTGGCTGTATCATCCCAATATTCTTTTAGAGTCGGGATTTTAGTTTTTAATTCATCAATGTTTCGGTAGGACCAAACTCCACCTGCTCGGCCACCATCCCCAAGTGCCAGAGAATGTTCATTGTCCGCACCATATGTCGGCGTTTGGTCTGCATCTTTATTGCTTTTTTCAGCAGGTTGGAATAATCCAGGAGTATTTGGGTCTGTCCCTTTAGCTACTTCATTCCACCCACGAGTATAGAAAGCTGCGCCGATAACGATTTTTTCTGAAGGAGCCCCATGTTCTTTCAAAAAGCGAACGGTCTGATCAACGGACAACCCATTTGCATAGTTCGGGTCGTTAGGATTACCATAAAGTGCAGTATGATGACCACTTGTTGCACTCCAAGCACCATTCATGTCATAAGTCATCATATTCGCAAAGTCAACTACTTCAAATAGTTGTTTGATGTCAATTCCCTTGTCCAACATTCCTTGGGACGCAGGTAATGCTACGGAAAGTTCATAAGTCTTACCTAATTCCACTCCTTGTTTATCGATCGCCGCTCGAATATCTTTTAATAGTAAAATATAATTTTCTTTATCCTCTGGTTTTGCGTTAGGTGTTCCTTCATCATTTTTGTTGTCGACACGATCAGGCTCACGAACATCTGCTGGATATTCCCAATCAATATCAACGAAATCCATGTTGGTATATTTTAAGAATTTAGTAATGTTTTCCACTAATTTTTTTCGTTTCGCAGGACTAGCTGCAACTTCAGAAAAATCACCCGATTTTGACCAACCACCTAATGACACGCCAATTTTTAAGTTTTTATTTTGTCCACGCAAATTTTGAAGCGCATTCAACAATCCAGAAGCAGCATTTCCCCATCCGACTTCTGCTTCACCTGCTGGCACGCCTACAGCGGCTTCTTTATCTGTAAATTTCAACTCACCATTACTATCAAAATCTAAAAAGGCATAATTTAAATGCGTCAATTGGTCTGCGGCAATATCTTTAGGATAAAATTCTTGTTCTCCTCCCCAAATCGACCAATCACCATAATACATCACATTACGATAAGACGCTTTTTTTGTAATTTCCTGAGCTTCTTCAGCATGCACATGTTCTTTGTGGCTGAATAATGGCGTTGTCAGAGAAATAACAGAAGAAAATAACATCGCTGCCAAACTAATTTTTTTCAACTTTTTCATTTTTAACCCTTCCCCTCTTTTTCTATACGAACTCCCCTAATGAAACTTATTACCCATAAAATAAATCAGTTATTTTTAATAAACCAACCTCCTAAAAAACAAAAAAATGATAACTCTTACAAAACAAGGTTAACATTATCTTATCAAAGCATCAAATGATTTGATATTTTTGTGTTGCATATTAACATTTATATATTTATAGTTATCTAAAATAACTAATAAATATCCCTATTCTCTTTTCTCTTTTCCATCTTTTTTTACTGCTTTATTTAAAATAACTATTATTTTTTATTTTTATATTTATAAAAGAACAAAAAAAGCATTTAACCAAAATAAATTGGACAAAATGCTGCGAATCTTTTTATGTATGATTTTTTCATTTTTGAATGCATCCTCTTAGAGTTGGATCTTCCTGATTCTTTTCGTTTCATCATTAACATTTAACTGAAAACTTTTTCAACGAAATTGACGATCATATTTAATCTGCGATTCCTGCTCTCTAAAACAATTTAATGTACGTAAGTATCGTTTAGCCGATTTTAAATGTTCAGCTAGTGGTTTTTTTTCTCCAAGATAAGTATAATAATTAGCTAACACGACTCTTTTTACCTCGTCTTTAGTGATGGTCTCTAATTTTAGCTTTTTGATGGTTTCTTTTGCAATTTTGACTGGCATTTTTTGTAAGAAAAAGTAATTGACCAGCGCATGTATATGTCCCCCCTTGGATCGGTTCTCTTTGATTAACTCATCACAACGTTTCCTTATGTCCCTTTTCCCTTTGTTGATCTCATCTGCTGAGAGTTTACCATCAAAAATCGGTGGAAATAATGGAATCTCATAACGATCACTTAATCGATTACTGATTCTTCTACTTGCACCTATGGAAATCAATGTATTTTCTATTTCTTTCCTTTGCCAGAGCCAATCATCCTTTTTTTGTACGATATGATCACAATACTTCTCAATGATGCTCACCTTTAATGCATCTGAAGAAACCGGCAAAGAAAAATCAAACGCATCAATCACATGAAGTGTTTCCTTTAGTGGTCTCTCTGTAAATAATAGAAAATGAACAATAGCCTTCATTCCTTTTTCATTACCTAAATCCTTTAAAAACGAGTGACAACGATTCAACTGTCCAGATAAACGTCCAGTTTTGGGGAATAACTCTTCATTTACATGGTTATTGATCAATGTGACTAATTCTTGATTCGCCCCCCTTAAGGCAAGGTCATTTTCACTTGATTTTTTCCACTCAATGAGCCCTAACTTATTAAAAGATGCTTGGCACTCCTTAACAAGTCTTACTTCTTCTTTGATAGTCAAATAACTATTGTCAAGAACAACATTTACTTTTGAAGGGATTTTTGTAAAAATTTCCTCAAGAATATCTGGAGGCAGCTCTTGAAGCACGAGATAATTCCGTGTTGCCAATGGCTCAAAACGTTCACAACGTTGGACTACTTCGTCAATGAGTTTTTGAGACGACTTCATCTTCAAAGAAGGAAGCAAGGTGACATTTAGTATCTTACTCAATTGATCGATCTGCGTTCGATTCATTCCTTGTGAGATAAGATATTCCTCACATTGTTTCTTTCCAAAAGTTCCTTGAGATCCTATCAACATCGATTGGCACTTGTACACTTCCTCGAATTGTTTCTGTAAATAAAATTTATTGATAGTTTTAGGAAACCTTAGATCTCTAAAAATTTTATCAACATACTTGGGCGCTGTATTTTGTAACAATAAGTATTTTTGAATCGCTACAAAGCCTCTTTTTGGTCCTAAGTCTTCTAAAAAAGAATTGCACCGATTAACTAATGTGCTAATTGCCCCTCTTTTAGTCATATCTATCATTGGGAATATTGATTGATCGATGTATTCATTTATTTGATGAAGCTGTTGTAAACTAGGATAAGTTAAAATAAAATAATTCTCGAATTTTTTTCTGCCCATTTCTGATCCTAATTCTCGAACAAATTGGCTATATTTTCTATATCTAGTTAAACAAAAATGGAAATTTTTTCGATCCTCATCATTCATAGAATCTTTTATTCGCTCTATGACTTCGATATTGATTGCAGGAGGGAAATCTTCCAACATAAGGTAATTATTGACTGATTTAACTCCATTTACTTTGTTTGGATACCAGTAATTTAAAAAACTTTGGCAATATTTGACTGCTTTAGTTATTTTGTCCTCCTTTGATAAAGGTTCATCTTTCAAGGAAGGCAATAAACTGATGTTTAAAATTTCTCCTATCTGATTAAAAAATTTACGATCTACTCCTTGTAGAACTAGCCGATTTTCTACTTCTGTTGCCCCCATATTATTATAATAGAGCGTTGCAACGAGAAGGTCTTTATACTCTTTTTGATTGATTGTCTTGGGTAATTGAACTTCATTAAGTATATCCTTCGCTCTGTCTGCTGATGTATTTTGCAACAATAAATAATATTGAACAGCTAGTAATCCTTCTGTCTCACCGAAATCCTCTAAAAATACATTACATCTTTTGGCCGTCAAAGTAATTTGTTTAGAGTATCTGGAATTCTCCCATGTAGGAAACAAAAATTCTCCAATTGTTGCACTTATTTTGTTGTATTCAGATCGAGGAAGTTCATTTAAAATGAGTTGATTTTCAATTGCTTTTATCCCTTCATTTGTGCCATATTTGACCAATGTTTCATTGTACTTTTTATGTAATTGTTTTTTCTTTTCTATCTTTTAAAAAAATCCATGTTTGTTCACAGTTCCCTTAAAAACTAGTCCTTCAACAATTTCTTTAGTCAATTCTGGACTCAGGTCATGTAGCACAAGATAATTTGTAATAGTTTTTTTTCCTATCGCACTATTAAAAACATTTAGCAGTGATTGACAGTATTGAGTGGCTTCGTTAACTATCTCTTGCTGGGTTTTATCCTTAAATATTGGTAAGAAATCCATCTTCTTGATTTGACTGACTGTCTCTATAGACTTTCGATTTGCCCCTTCCACTAATAAATGGTGTTCGATACTTCGTTTTTCATCTATCTCTTTGATTTTCTCTAATAAATAGCAAACATAACTATCCCTATCTAAATAGAACAAAGTTCTTTTCATTTCTCTTTCCCTTCTCGTTTATTCATTGAGCTTAAGTATAAAGTGGAAAATAGGAAGAAACGTTCCTTTTTTTTCAAAAAAAAAAAATTTATTGAAATTCCCTAATAGAAAAGCCGCTTCAACTAACGAATGAATCCCATCCGCAACATTAACACAAAAAAACGGTGTGCAAGTGTTCGTTCTTTGAAATAGATCTGATGTTTTGGAGACAAATGGTGTCTCAAAAGCATCAGATCCATCCAATCGAACAGAGCTTACACTACCGTTATTGTCACAAGCTAAACAATAACCCCATTTAAGTATAGATCGATCAAAGTCGCCACATCAAAAGGCTGTTCCTCTGAATGACCAGATTCAGTAATATAAGGGGCTAGCAAAAGGAAAAAATGTTTAGCTGCCAGTTCCTGTGTGACGTTTTTTCGTAATAGTTGTTGATGATTGGCAAAAATCTTTTCAAAAGGTTCCCGATAATTCTTTTTCCATAAACAAAACAAATGATTTCTTGTTTCAGCTGAAAGATTGAGCTTCAAATCATGCAGCATCATAAACAAATCAATGAGATGGGTTTCGATAAGATATTCAGCCATCTTAGTTAACGTTTGTTGAAAATCATCGGCACCCGTTGCGGCGATTTCCCTCAAATCGTCCCCTACTGTTTTCAAATGTTGTTCCAGAACTGCCTGGTAAAGTTTTTCTTTGTCACTAAAGTAATGATAAAGATTGGGTTGGGTAATCCCAGCGTTCTTAGCAATTTCACGAGTAGACGTGCCGAGATAGCCTTTTGACATAAACAAATGATTGGCTTCATGTAAAATCTTTTTTTGCGTGTCTTTGTTATAGCGATGAACCACATACACACCTTCTTTTTATGCTTATTCTGTTTTTTCTTGAAAAACACCGTCTTCCATCATAAACACTTTATCACATTTGTCAATCAGGCGTGTATCATGGGTGACCATAATGATGGCTTTATTTTTTTCTTTCGATTCTTTCGCTAAAATATCTACGACTTCTCTTGCTTTTTCTGAATCTAAACTGGCTGTTGGTTCATCTGCTAAAATAATGGACGGATCGTTGTAAAGCGCTCTAGCAATGGCGACTCTTTGCCGTTCTCCTCCTGATAATTCTTCTGGATATTTATTGACCAATTCGGCAACACCTAACTGTTCAAATAGTTCATTCGCTTCTTTCTGACGATTCTCATGTTTGACTTTATCCACTAATATCAATTGCTTTTTAACCGATAAAAATGGAACCAAATTAGACGCTTGTAAAATAAATCCGATTTCCTTAAAACGTAATTTTACCCGCTGATTCTCAGGTTGAGCACTAAACTCTTGCCCATTGATCAAAACAGACCCTTTACTAGGTGTTTGTAAGCCACCTGCAATGGTCAAGAAAGTACTTTTTCCTGAACCAGAAGGACCGATGATCGCAACAAATTCGCCTTTATCTACACTGACATTGGTTTTTTTCAGTGCGTGGACGATTTGATCACCATCTTTGAAATTCTTTTCGACATCTTTAAATTCGATTGCTTTCATTTTTTTCATCTCCTAACCAATTGCCTTCAACGGATCGATTTTTACAATTGCTCGTACCGAAAACAGCGCACCTAAAATGGCGACCACTAACATCAAAACACTGATAACTCCGAAAAATAACCAATTACTTTGAAAAGGTACGGTATCTGGTAAAAGGAACGAGGTCCCCACTGTTCCCAACAAACCAAGACCGATCCCAAAGAATGAGAGTAAGAAAGTTTGGGCCACTACTGAGCGAGCGATAAACCCTCCTGTCATTCCTTGCGCCTTCAAAACACCAAAAATATTGATTTTTTGCATGGTCAACACATAAATGAAAATTCCGATTACAATCGCTGCAATCACGATCAAAAAGCCGATCATAAAACCAAAAGTGAGTACTTGCGCACTATAGCCAGGTAATTCATTGATAAATTTAGAAATGCTGATTTTTTCAAGATCATTTGGTAAATCATCTATCTGTCCTCTAACAACCACCGCGTTGATTCGAGCATTCTTACTTGTATCTGTTTTTTCAAAACGAATTTCTTGGTAAGCATCAAGTGTTGTATATAAAACTGGCGATACATTGAACTTCGCATTTTCGGTAAATCCAGTTAATCGAAAGGTTTTGTCACTACCAGAAAGTTTAACTGTATCGCCAATTCCTAGACCATACTCTTCTTTTAAGCTAATATCACCCACTGCTTCATCGTTCCCAACAAAGGCCTTACCTTCAACAATATTAGGCATGATAAATTGATCTGGATCAATACCAAAAAAACTCACATTGATTTTTCCTGCCTCATCGTTGTCTTTACTGGTTACGACCCCTGGTGTTTGTGCTAAGTAAGCCACCTTATCCCCTTTTACTTCTTGCGCTGTCTTTTTCGTGATCATTGACATCCCTAGGTTCGTATTGGCATCTTTTGACAGTACAATATAGTCTGCCTCCCACTTATCGACAGCCGTTCGGTTATCTTGTGCCAGTCCATACGCTAAACCGGTTAAAAAAAAGACCAAATATGCAATTAAAAACATCACCCCAGCAACCAACGCATAGCGTAATTTTGAATGTATGATTTCATTTAATGCTAAAAACATCTAACTCCTCCTTTAAAAGTTTATTAAACAATAATACAAGTTTATCACTTGATAAATTTTTAGAGGAATAATCTGCTCACAAAAAAACGGTAAGGCTAAATAAGTTTGCCTTACCGTTTGATTATCGCTATAAAACTGGTTAATAACTTGTTGAAATTTTCTTTCCTAAAACAAGCACGATCATTCAAAAATGCTATCCAAAGTCACTATCTGTTCAAGCTATTTTGCTACTTAATCCCTATTGATAAACCGATTTTTTGTCTTAACACATGAAACGATTTTCTCTCAATTTTGCGTTTTTGATGTCTTCAACAGTTTGAGTTCCAGCTAATTGCATGACCATTTCAAGTTCTGTTTTGAAAAAATCAAATACTTGTTTGATTCCTGTACTTCCTCCTAAAGAAAGTCCATAAATGGCTGGTCTACCAATGGCAACTAAATCAGCTCCTGAAGCAATCGCTTTAAAGATATGTTGCCCTCGTCTAACACCGCTATCAAATACGATCGGTACACGTTTATCCACAGCTTCAGCTACATAGCGTAATGAATCAAAAGAAGCTGGACCACCATCTAACTGTCTACCACCATGATTGGAGACCCAAATCCCTTGTGCACCAGCATCAAGAGAACGATACACATCATCTTCTGATTGTACCCCTTTGACATAAACTGGCAACTCTGAATGGGTCGTAATAAATTCGATATCTTTTGGACTTAATTTTTGTTTAGACGATTTATAGACTGCATCCATCGTTTGACCGACTCCCGATTGGTAAGCTTGAACGATTGGCATGGGCAACGGAAAAGTAAAACCATTTCGCCGATCTGTTTCACGATTTCCGCCAACTGTTGCATCAGCTGTTAAAACAACCGCCTTTGCTCCGTTTCTTTTTGCCATTTCCAAGATATCCAAGTTGATCCCATCGTCCTTACTCATATAAAACTGAAACCACTGAGGAGCTTCAGGACCACCAGCTGCTCTAATTTCTTCCAAGGTACAAGAAGCGTAAGAACTAGCTGTATAGATCGTTCCAAATTCTGATACTCCTTTAGCCGAAGCTTTTTCAGCTTGTTCATGGGCTAATCCATGCGCTGCTACTGGTGCCATAATGATTGGTGCGGCTAATGTTTCATCAGAAAAATAGGTCGTTGTATCAGGTAATTCCACATCTTTCAAAACATGAGGGATAACCAATTGATGATTAAAGGCTTTTTGATTTTCTCGATAAGTAAACAAATCCCCTGCACCACTACTGATATAGCCATATCCACCACTAGGGATTACTTGAGTAGCTGCTAATTCCAGATCTTCCATATTGATGAAATCAATCATCCCTTCATGTGTACCAGCTTGATAAACTTTTTCCATAATAAAGCCTTCTTTCTCTCGAATTAAGAACCATAAATTTTATGATAGCGTTTGCATTATTATCGTACCTCTCAAAAATGATACAGGCAAATAATCTGTTTGAACTCTAGCAGTAAAGTAGTAGTAAAATAATAGAGAGAGTTTCTAGGAAAGCTTCAATATTATGGTTGAAAAGAAGAGACTAAGCCAAAACCTGCCTCAGCCTCTTCTAGTATCTCTAAAAACAGGCTTACTTCTATCCTCTGGAAATCGCCCTAGAAGAAAAAGGTATAGATTGTCAGAGGGAACTCCTGCTTCATTTGCGATGCTTATTTTTCTGGAATATAAGCTTCTCCTTGAGCGAATAGCACTGCTTCTCCACCAATCATGATCCGCTCCCCTCGTAACTCACAATCAAGGTAGCCACCTCTTGGTGAAAGCTGATGGGCAATCATTTTTTTCTTACTTAATTTATTTGCCCAATAAGGAATAAGATTGGAATGAGCAGAACCGCAAACGGGATCTTCATTGATCGTTAATTTCGGGAAAAATGTACGAGAAACAAAATCTTCCTTCTGACCACGTGCGGTTACGATCACGCCAACGCCCAAATCAAAATTTTTAATAGCTGAAAAGTTTGGTTGCAACTGTTTTACGGTTTCTTCATCTGTCAGTTCAAAAAATAAATCTCGCGCTAAATAAGCAGCTTTGATTTTTGCACCGATCGCTTTTTCGTATTCAGGTAAAATTGCTACTTTTTTAGGCATGATACTTGGAAAATCCATATAGTAAGTTTCTTGTTGTTTTGTCACAAGAAGTTCGCCACTTTGACTAGTAAATTTGATTGTTTCTTCCTCTACCCCATAATAATTGAACAAAACAAACGCTGTTGCTAAAGTAGCATGTCCACATAAGTCGATTTCACGATCCGGAGTAAACCAACGTAACTCATAGTGTTCCTCCTTTTTGACAGTAAATGCTGTTTCAGATAAGTTATTCTCAATAGCAATTTTTTGCATCACCGTATCTGGTAACCACTTCTCTAAAACGTAGACTGCTGCTGGATTCCCTTTAAACACTTCTTGTGTGAATGCATCAACAACATAATAACTTAACTTCATTTTATTCAGACTCCTTAACTTTTTGATAAATATATTCTGCACAACATAGATCTTCAATCGCTAAGCCAACGGCATCAAAAATCGTGATTGTTTCTTGTTGGTCTTTTAATAATCTTTTTCCTGAAACCAATTCACTTAACGAGCCTGAGATCGCTGATTCTGATAATTCTCCTTCAGCAATCGGAATCAGTAGATCCCCACTTTCTTTCATTGCAGCTTCATAATCATCGACATAGATGGCACTGCTTTTCATCAACTCACTAGTGATTTCACGTGTATCTGGTGTAAACGTACCAATAGCATTGATATGCGCACCAGGAGTAAGCCATTCTTTTTTCAAAAACGCCTCTTTACTAGGTGTTAGTGTACAAATGATCTCAGCTTGTTGCACTGTTTCTGCGAGTGTTTCTCCACTTGAAAATTCAATTTCCGGGTATGCTGTTTGCATTTCCTCAATAAATTGTTGACTTCTTTCTTTACTCAAGTCATAGACAGATACTTTATTGATTGAACGTATAGCACAGATCGCATTCAAATGCGAGCTTGCTTGTTGTCCAGCCCCGATTAAAGCTAATGATGCCGCTTCTTTTTTCGCCAATATATCAGTGGCTAAAGCGGAAACTGCAGCGGTACGAATCCAAGTGACTGCATTCGCGTTGATTAGCGCTACAGGTACACCGTTTTTAGAATCAAATAATAGAATTTCCCCCAAATGTGAAGATAGTCCTTGTAAATGATTATCAGGAAATGCAGTAATGATTTTTGCACCAAAATAACGATCTTTACCAAGATAAGCAGGCATCATCGCAAAAACATTTTTGTTTTTACCATCTGGCAAAATCTCTACCATACGTGTATTTTGACTAATTTTTCCTTCGCCATAATCGCTAAAACACTGACGCATTACTTCAATTGCCTCTTGAAAATCTAATCGTGATACTGCTTCTTCAAAATCGATTTTTCTCATAAAAATCTCCCCCTCACGTCCATATATTATCATTGAATTATATACATTCAATAGTATAATTGTATGGAATACAATTTTAGAGGTGAATAAAATGCCCATAAATTCTTATGAAGATTATCCGATCACTTGGCGACCTGATAAAACAAAATTAACACGCCCCATCTATAAATCTCTGATCCAACAGCTAGAAGAAGATATTCTTACAAGTAAGTTACAAAAAAATACCCAACTTCCTTCTCAGAGAGAATTAGCCGACTATTTAGATATCAATTTTACAACTGTCGGTCAGGCCTATAAATATGGTATTGAGAAAGGTCTCTTGTACACGAATATTGGAAGTGGTACGTTCGTTTCCCCTAATGCTTTTACTTCAATCACGATTTCAACTAATCAAGTAGCTGAGCATGTGATTGATTTTGGATTAGTTAGTTCTTTTGAAGACTGCAACCATCTTGTACTGCCTTTTATCCATTCAGTCAGTCTCAACCCCAATATCGTGGGTTTATTGAATTATCGTGACCCTATGGGAACCAATTTTCAATTAAAGACGGCAGTCGAGTGGTTACAGACTCAAGGTGTTCAAACAACGATTCATCATACCGCAATCGTTTCTGGTGTTCAAAATGGTCTTGCTGTGACACTTGCCGCCTTTTTTTCTCCTGGAGATCGAATCGCTATTGACCGATATACCTATTCCAATTTTATTGAGTTAGCGCATTTGTATCACTTAGAAGTAGTTCCGATCGATTTCGACCAAGAAGGAATGAAACCTGAATTATTGCTACAAGAGTGTCATAAAAAGAAAATAAAAGGGATTTATCTGATGCCTTCTTGTAATAACCCCATCGGTTTTCAACTGTCTCTCCAACGGCGTAATGAATTGAAAGCTATTATTTCCAAAGAAAAGTTATTAGTTATTGAAGACGATATTCATTCTTTTTTAACGACCCATTTTCAACAACAAGTTTTGCCACCGTTTCAACAGCTGCTACCTGACCAAACCATTTACTTGTCAGGAATGACCAAATTCATTTGTTCAGGTCTTCGTGTAGCCTATCTTGTATTCCCAGAACGTTTAAGAGAACGAATTGAACGAGCAATCTTTAATATAAACGTCAAAACATCTGGTTTAGATGCAGAAATCATCACTCAAATCTTGCACTCACCAGAAACAGTCCAGAAAATCTTAACAACAAAATTAAAGCGAACAGCCGAAGCAAATGACTGCTTTGATGCGTATTTTGATTTACCTCGTCCTTCGAATCCTTATCCTTATTATCGAAATATTCCGATCCGAGCCGATATTTCTCCCTTAGATGTAGAACAACATTTTTTGAACAAAGGGATAAGAATCTATCACTCGAATCGCTTCACTAGTCAACAACAAGCTGATCCTTTTATCCGAATCGCCCTATCATCCAATCATTTGGAGATTTTAAAAAAAGGATTACGGATCATTAAAGAAGAAATCGATGCTTATTTATGATTTTTTTTTAGTTTCTATTCTTAGGTATACTCAAAAAATCATTCAATCACTGGCAAACAAGAGAAGATCCATCACTCCTTTGATTTAGAACGTCTTCTCTTGTTATTGCGGTTCATCATTGAATCGATCATTTACTCGTAGTAAAAAAGTTTAGCACAACTTCATGCTCAACTTTTTTACTTCCTTAAGTAAGCCATTCGAATTGATTCGCCGTTCTTTCGATCACTTGGATAGCTGTCTTGACCCATGTTCCTTTAGAAACGTGACTTAAATGATTTGCATAACTTGTAGTCAGCTGTTTCAACGTTTGTTTCTTCTGTTGAAGCGTTAGCTTAGTTAACTTTTTTCTATTTTGCGATGTGGCATGACTTGGTGTTGCAACAATAAGCCGTATGAGTTGTTTCTCCAATGTTCTTTGTAATTCTTCAAACATGTTTTTCTCCCGTTTCGTTTTTATTAGTTGTTAGATTCTTTCTCTAAAGCAGAATACTTCTCTACTAATGGACATTCAATGCGACATTCGATCATTCTTTTCTCTCTGCGAAAAATCCTTTCCGCCTCTTCTTTACTATCATTTAACAGATGATAGAACTGTTTTCTGTGGGGGGAAACATCAAAAAACAAAAAATCATGGAACTGGTCTGCTAAGTGATCTAAGTAATGATCAAATTTACTTTTTTCTTTCTTTAGTTGGTCGAGTTGATTTTCTAATTGTTTTTTTTCTGAATATAACTGTTTTTCCATAGGTTGAGACTGTCCTTCACCTTTTTTCATCCATAACCCCTCCATTTTATGAAAGATATTGGGACAATGTTTTATCTGTCCTCACCTGTTCTTCAATGGTGGTAACTATCTGTTTCAGTAGCGCATCTAATTCATGTTGGACCTTTTGCAATAGGGTTAGTTGTTGTTCATAGGTAGCCACTGGCTGACGGACTAGTGTGTACTCTGTCACCTAATTTTCTGCCAGAATAGCCATTTTTTCGGTATCATTCAAATGTTCACCCCAGCGGTTCGTATCCCGTTTCGTTTGGCTCCAAAGAAGATTAGCCTGTTCAATCTCATTGTTTAGCCACTTGACCACTGTGTCTATCTCAGATTGAATCGCTTGTTTGTATCCCAAGGTAATCGTTTTCGCTTGCATCGCATCTAAAAAAATCTCTTGTGAAGAAGAAATTCCTTTACCGCTGTGACTAAATTGATGATGAATCTCAGCGAGCCGATCCAACTCTTTGCTTGTTTGATGTTTTGCTAATTGGATAATCCCTTTAGATTGTGTCACTAGATTCCCATCTTGATCAAATAAATAACCGCCCAACATATGCTGTTTGCCCAACTTCACTTTTTTAGATGTCACTTCAATTACTGTGCCCACTTGTTTTTTTGTCAGTGAATACCCGATTGGTACTAAATCTCTTGTGTCAATAAAATTGAAAATCTTTCCTTCATTCGTTAATTTATCTGCCGCTGCTTGTTGTCTGGGATTTAAAATACTGTAAATGTTGGGGCCTTGGTAGAGATATACTCCCTCTAGCCGATCATGAAAAGCAGTCGGCAAATCTGAAATAGCATATTGTCCATTCATTGAACCTAAAGAATGGCCGTATACTGAAACTTTGGCATTGGGATACATTTGCATGGTTTCTTGTAATGTATGAGCAGCAGACTTTAATTGCGGCATCGCAGTTGCTCCTCCTGCATTGATCACTTGGACAGCCGTAGGAAGATTATTTACTCCCCAATCTCGCCATACATCTCCAGGATTTACCAGTATTTTATTGATCCCTATCGAGCCTTGATAAAGGATAGTTATCTGTTTCACTTCTTTTGGCTTTTGCACTTTTGGATTTCCGTCGGTAATGATAAAACTTTTTTCTCCACTTTTTTTGTTATCTATTATCTTTGATACATAACCATATGTTTGACGATTCACTGAAATTTTTTTGTTCACTTCGAGATTCATATAGCTTTGGCTTATCATTTTTATTCTCTCTTCATCAGTCATACTCATAACTGATCCGCTCTCTCAATCAGCCTATCTAGTTTTTCTGAGAGAACTAATCCATCATTCACTAATTGGTTCCTGCGCTCATTGACTACCAATCCTAATGTTAACTCTTCATCTTGATTAATGATCAATTCAACGTTGATTCCTCCTAAACGATTAGGTTCAATACTTTCGTAATCAATTTCATACGAATGGACGATTCCTTCAGCTGCTAATGCTTTGGGATCTAACCGTTTTAACTCAGATTCGATCAGTTGCGCTACTCGGTCACTCTTAATCATATTGACCATTTCTTCATTAAGCTGCTTTTGTTTCATGTACACAATCCCTCCGATTATGATTACTGCTATCCCTAAAATTTTCATTAAACGATACAACATGTTTTGTTTTTTCATAAATCCTCTTCCTGTTTTCTATCTATTTGACCAACACGTTCGTCATTCTCTTTTCATAATAGAGATACGCAAGTACTTGAAGATTTTTGTCAGATAAACCCAATTTTTTTGTTGATCTGGTTTCTTTTACGATTCATGCTTTTGGTTTGATGAATTAGCCGAGTACACTCGTGACTTTCATCATGGGTAGTTCCTGCTCAATTAGAAGAATGTAAACAAAAAAACATAGATTTGGAACAAACGTTGTTCCAGATCTATGTTTTTCTTATCGATTAAAGTAAGGAAAAAATTATTGTCTTCGTTCCTTAAGAAAATAGTTGCATCAAAAATCCTGAAATGATCAAGACGATTGCACCGCCTAAACGATTTCCCATTTGCGCAAAAGCAATTAGTTCCATTCGATTAGCCGCAGATAATACTGCTACGTTCCCTGTACCACCCATTGAATTGTTACACAATCCAGCTGTAATGGTTGATTCAACTGGGTACAAACCGAACAAACGTCCCACGAATCCTGAAGTGAGCGAGATTGCTACAACACTTGTCAAACATAAAACAACGAATTGCCAAGTTAACGCTGAAGCTAAGACATTTAGATTCAATAGCGCAATCCCTATTCCTGCAAGGACAGCTGCTGTTAAATTCTTAACGATCAGATTATTGAACATAATTGCTGCATCCTCATAATAATCAGGTAAGAGATTTGTAATTTTACAAATCACGACAATGATGATCATGAACGCATACGCATGGATTTTTGGCACAAAGTAGTTGCCGATTTGTCCTAAAATAAAGAATGTCAATGACACCATTAGACCTACACCTAATTGAGGGATCGATGGTTTCACATTCCGTGGTTTACCGTCACCAAGATCGCCTTTTGCCATAAGTTTGCCTTCACCATTCAATTTAGGCATTGATTTTCCTGCACGAGCAACCAAAGCTGCTCCAATGATGGCTAAGACATTAGTCATTGCTGTAGCTGGGAGTAATTGAGAAATAATAGAGGAAGCATTTGTTCCTAAGACGTTCGCATAAATCGTAGATAATGGAACTGCGCCAGCTCCAACTCCTCCAGCCATTGCTGGTAAAGAGATATACAGTACGGAACGTCCAAACCCATTACCAATTAACATTCCAACTAGACCAACAGCAAAAAACGAGACAATCATTGAAATAAGTGCTACTGGAATGAAACGTACCGATGCTTTCATTAGTAAATTACGATTCATCCCTAAAATACTCCCAGTGATTAAAGCTGCGATATAAAAATCTAAGAAACCCATGTTACTTACAAAATTTTCAGTAGCTTTCACCACGTATTCTGGTAATATACCAAAAGTCGCAATTGCAGCTGAGGCAAAGATCGCAAATACGGAACCTCCACCTAGATAACTTCTAACGATTGGGATTTTTGTACCAATAAAATGAAATAAATTCCCGAATATCACTAGAACAGCGATCGGACCAATCATATTCGTTGGTAATTTTCCAAGTGCCATTGCAACGATCAGGACTAATACCATAACAAAATAGATAGGAAGACTTACTCCAGTAATCTTAGTTGTCCAAAATCCTTCTTTTGTTTTTTCTTCAACTTTTGTAGTTGATTCTTCTCTTTGTGTCATTCATACAGATCCTTTCTGAATAAAAAAGCACGGTGAAAGGCTGAGGTACGTTGAAAAATAGTTCAATATCTGATTTTTATAGCTTCTTCATCAGGTGATTCCCATTTTTCACCTCGTTGCACCTAATCAGCTGCTTTCCTTTCACCGATTAACGTACTCTGTGTATGATTGTGCTCAACTAATCCTTCATTCACTTTGTTTTAGAAATTTGGTCAAGCTTATTTGTCTAACTCTTGGTATTCTGGTACCCATTTAGCAGATTCCACTGCTGCTTTGATATCAGTGATTTCTTCACGATTCAATTTTTGAGAAACAACAGATTTCGCTACTGTTTCTGCAATTGTTTGAGAAAATTCAGTGATCTTCGCAACTGGAGGTAAAATTGCTGCGCCTGGTTGTGTAACATCAACGATTCCACCTAATGCACGACTTGCTTGAGAAATGATCTCAGCATTCACACGTGTAGCCGTTGAAGCAATCAAACCAAGTCCTAACCCTGGATACATCAACGCATTGTTTGCTTGTCCGATTTGATAAGTTACTCCTTGGTATTCCACGTCTGCTGCCGGAATCCCAGTTCCTACTAATGCTTTCCCATCAGTCCATTCAATTAAATCTTTGGCTTTCGCTTCCGCTAATTTCGTTGGATTAGACAATGGCATGATGATTGGACGTGGTGTATGGCTTGCCATTTCCTTAACGATTTCTTCCGTAAACGCACCTGGTTGAGTCGATGTCCCAATCATGATTGTTGGATGAATTTCTTTTACGACCGCTTCTAAAGTTGTTAGTTCAGCAGAATTAGTAAATTCAGATCGTTTTCGAGCAAAAGGAATTTGTCCTGGAGTCAAACCTTCTGTATCTTCAAATAATAACCCTTGTTTGTCTACTTGATAAAAGTGTTTTCGAGCTTCTTCTTCTGATACACCTTGACGAATCATTTCGTCTAATAGAATATTGGCAATACCTACGCCCGCAGTACCGGCTCCAAAAGTCAAAATCGTTTGATCTTTCAATGATTCTCCAGAAATATTCAGTCCACCTAGTACACCAGCAAGAACAACAATCCCTGTTCCTTGGATATCATCATTGAAAGTAGTGATTTTATCTTCATATTTTTCTAAGATCGTTGCAGCATTTCCTCGTCCAAAATCTTCCCAATGTAGTAATAGTTCTGGGAAAAGATCCGTTGCTGCATCAACGAATTGATCGATAAATTCATAATATTTTTGTCCTGTCACACGACGATGGCGATTTCCTAAATACAATGGATTATTTAGTAATTCTTCATTATTTGTTCCTGCATCAATCGATACAGGTAATACTTGGGCAGGGTTGATTCCAGCAGCTGCTGTATAAACCATCAATTTACCGATCGCAATATCTACACCATTGACTCCCCAGTCACCCATGCCTAAGATTCCTTCTGCATCAGTCACCACGATCAAGCGAATGTCTCGACCGTCCGCAGCATTTTGTAAACTTGCTTTGATATTTTCTGGTTCATCAATTGAAAGAAACGCAGCATCTTGCGGTTTTAAGAAAATTTCATTGTATTGTTCGATTGAATCCGCAACGACTGGATCATAAACAACTGGCATAAACTCAACTAAAT
The DNA here is from genome assembly GCF_050530455.1 of Enterococcus sp. DIV1208. Lineage (NCBI taxonomy): Bacteria > Bacillati > Bacillota > Bacilli > Lactobacillales > Enterococcaceae > Enterococcus > Enterococcus sp. DIV1208. Next base: position 2,045,776 of record NZ_CP172887.1, read on the forward strand.
GTTGTCCCATTAATTTATAGAAGAGTGTCCGGTTTGTATTGAATAAATTCATTAAGAAGATTCGTTTTTCAAGATCACTTTGTTTACTCAAATATTGTCCGTATGCTTGAATCGATTGTTCCTCTAACGTTTGGACTGTGCTTGGCAACATACCTGTAATCCCATATTTCGCACGTTCTTCTTTCGTAAAAGCTGTTCCTTTATTTAAAAATGGATTATTTAATAAGTTTAATCCTGTCAACATAGCTAATTCCTCCTAGGTTTTAGTAACAAGGGAAGTATAGGCGTGAGAAAAGAATATAGTCAAAACTAATACCTACCATAAATTTTATTTATATGTCACTTTTCCTTATAAACTATATTTTTATGAGCATTGCATTTGTATGACACTCTCGTTGAATACAATGACTCGCTTTCTGGCTCCATGACCAAATGAAGGAACGACCAACTACCGCGATTCACTTTCTTATTGTGTTGGTTAAAAAAATAAGATAAGATGAGAAAAATCTTTTGATTGGGGAAAATAAATGAAAGTATTTATCACAAGACAGCTACAACCTGATACCAAGCAAACGATCCGTGAATTGAAAGAACAGATCGAACAGCAGCGTCACTGCCAGTTTAAACTAGCTCCTGATTTTGCTGAACAAACGAACGACCAGATCCGCCATGTCCTTTGTTTTAAAGAAGAGACACTTATTGCCTATGCTTTTTTAAGTTTTTATGATGAGAGTGAACTAGAAGTGACAATGATCGTGCATGAAAATTTGGCTTGTTTACAACAACTACTTGACGAAATGATGGGATTTGCTCAAACCATCGGCCGAACAACGATTCTTTACATCACTGATCCACATGACCTTTTTTTGAAAAATTACATTGAGTCGAAAAAAGAATTGAACAAACAGTTTACTGAGTATCGGTTGATTCTTCAGCCAAACAAATTTAAACAGCTAGATTCTCCTTATCGACCACAAAAAGCTACTCTAAAGGAATCTTCCCTAATTGCCCAACTCCAATTAGGAGAAATTGGGGCAACGGTTCCTCCATTGTCATCTGAAGATTTAGAGAAAACAGTTGTTTTTCATAAAGAAAATCAACTGATTGCTTGTGCCCGAATCGAAGAGGATCTATCTTCCTATGGTATCTACGGCTTAGTCGTAGCACCGGCTTTTCGTGGTCAAGGGTTAGGTAAACTTTGCTTGAACCGTTTGATCCAAGAATTATTAATCAAAGAAGAAAAAGAAATTTATTTAGAAGTCGATGCAACCAATCAAATTGCATATGATTTATATGTAAACATGGGCTTTGAAAAGAAAAGTACATTTGATTACTATGTTTGCCAACTGACTAAATATTGAAAGCTGTCACTCCAAAGTATCACTAGAAATAAAACAGTTTTTCAGTTAAGAAATGCTCTATATAGAATGGCTTTATACGTTTTGATGTTGGTGAAGTTCACCAACATTTTTTATAGGCTCTCCCTCAATAATATCTGACAAGGAACCAAGATTCACCAACTCTTCTGCTAATCGTATTACCCTTTCCTTGTGTTCTTTATTTGACCAACTATACGAAATATACACCTTTTTTGTTTTAATATTTTCCAATAGTATTTTCCCTTATGAATATGTAATTAATACTATATATGTAGCACAACTTACTCTTTCTATACCTAATGTAGATTATCTATAGTTGTCCCCCGAATCATCTATAAAATAAAACGTCTATTTAAAGCGTGCCCTAAATAGACACTATATAATCACTGAAAAATCTAGTTGTAACTTTTCTTTATACATGGCAAAAATTTTTCTTAGTATTTGTCACACCAAATTTTGAATAAAATTTTGTAGCGCAATGTTATATAGAGAAATGATTCCCATAGAGCCACGTGTCAACATTACAAATGTGGCACCCACTAAAAAGGAAAGACAAAAAGGGACAAAAATTCAAGATTTTTGCCCCCGTCTGCTGATCCTATTTTATCAGTCAGCATGTTTTATAAATTAAGGTAAGTACTTATCTATATCATGAAAGTACGATTATCAAGAGTAACACGATCACTGTTACTACTAAATCGATAGTGTTTTCCATCCATAAGGGAAGTAATAGTCCTTTTTGATGAGACATAAAAGAATTTTTACTTTTTTTGGAAACAGCAAAATGTAATGTTTTACAGCTAAAAATAGACTTAATATTAAGAGCAGAAATTCACAGGTTTTTATAAGCACTCTAGTTTTCATAACTGGTCTCCTTGAATTTGTATTTAAAATAATTGGGGATTTTCTTAGCTCTTATTTTAAAACGAACTCATTCAATTTCCTTGTTTAGGATAGCTTACTATTTTTCTGGTACAATGTATGGAACAATCGGTACTGTTACACCAACAGAACTGCCTCTAACAAAGGGTTTGTCTTTTAGTTCTGCTAAATTCTTTGCTTGTCCTGTAATCATTACTCCTAAGACTTCTAGGTCATCTACTTTCTTATTTTCGTTTTCCTTTAGAAAATTTACCATTGCTTTATTATTCACAGAAGAAACGTGTGATTCAAATGAGCTGAAAAAATAATCTTTATCTGCTTCTGCATCAATCAGCTGATTCTTTTCATCAAAACTTAGCTGAAAACCATACGTTGGCATACCCGAACGTCCTTTGCTTTCGTCTCTCTCTTCAGAAAACAAATACAACCAGACAACATTGACATTTTCCGGAAACATTTTTTTCACTTCACTATAGCGATAGGGCCGATCAAAGGAAATAGCTACTTCTGCAAGTAAATCATCCGTGTTTTTTAAATCCGCTAATTCATTTTTCACCCCACCATAATAGTTTTCAATCGTCGGATTGTAGAATGTGGCGACTTTTTGTTTGGTTTGACGATTATATTCATATGAATTTTTAAGGGAATGATACCAAGATGTCATCCGTTCATTATTGTCCACTTCGTTGCCAAAAACATTGTACTTACTATGTAAACTACTCCAGGGTACAATGTAGCCATCAATGTTTTTCGATTGGTTAGTTACGACCTCCCCGCCCAAAATTGAGCTGTTAGCAATCACTTGTGAGTCAATTTGTGTATTTGGTGAGGCAATTGTTTGGTAAGCAAATAACGACTGATCTAGCTCATGATAATTTTTCGTAGCGACTTTATCTAATATAAAAACCAAGATACCCGACATCGTAAGAAAAATTATGATTGAAACACAACTGACCATTATTATCTGCTTTCTTTTGGCTTTTTTGATACTCCTATTCAAATCCATCACTCATCCTCCCAGTTTGCCTTTAATTTTTTTCGTGCTCTGTATAATTGTTTTTTCACGGTTTCTACTTTTTGATTTAACATACTCGCGATGTCCTCATACGATAGTCGATAATAATACTTAAAAATCAGTAATTCTTGTTCTTGCCTTTTTAGCGAGTCGATAATCATCCATAAATTTTCTGATTCATTAGTTCCATTCGACTGAGAGTCAACATAGCGAAAAATAAGCTCTTTTTCACGCTTCTTTTTCCTGAATAAATCAATATAGTTATTGAAAGAAACTCTAAAAAACCAAGGACGTAAATTATCCTGTGTCATATAGATAAGAGAAGAAAATATAGTATCATAGGTTTTAGAAACAGCATCTTCTGCGTCTTCCAACGTACTCCCCTTTTCTATTAGCACTCTGATTACTTCTTGCCCTAATAAAAGTAATACTTCTTCAAATGTTCCCTCCTGTTTCATTTCATTTTCTCCTTTCATCTATACAACGCTTGAACATCTGAAAAAGTGGACAAGAATATTCACTTTATCTGTCATTTCATTCTTAGAAACAATGACAAGTCACATACTTCATCACAAAGAACCTCTTATTATTATATCGTACCCTACGAAGGGTTTTATATTCCTATCTAGAAATCAGATATTTTCTGCATACTTTATTCTTGATCATTCCTTAAAACAAAATACACTTAACTATTTTGACTCTATTATTTATGTGGCTGATGAAACCGAGTTGATTGTTCAGACTCAGATTTGATTTTACTCCACTCATCAGTCCTTCTTGACAAAGAGCCGATTTTTAATAACCTTGGTCAAAGCAAAACAAAAAAAAACTGAACCCTTATCCATCAAGGGTTCAGCCGTCATTTTAAGACTATTCTTCTTCTTCAGCCATGAACGTGTTGAATACTTCTTCAATCATGTCCCATTCTGCATCAGTTTCGATTTGTTCTAGTTCGCCTTCTGTGCCGTCTTCATTTTCGACATAAGCATAGGCTTGTAACTCAACATCTTCATCTTCTGGTACACCAGCTGGATAAAGCAATACGTAGTTACGGCCAAATTCTTCTTGTCCATCAACTGTTAATAAAATTTCATATAACGTTTCGTTTCCTTGATCATCTACTAAGGTGATATGCTCGTGCCCTTCGTGATCGTGGTCATGTGTGTGGTTATGTTCTGTCATAAGTCTCCCTCTTTTCATTGAAATTAAAATAATTTTTTTCCTGAACCGTCTAAATAATTTTGTAAAATCATGACAGCAGCTAATTTATCAATCACTTTTTTTCTTTTAGCTCTTGATGTATTGGCTTGCTCAACTAACATTCGTTCAGCTTGAACTGTGGTTAGTCGTTCATCTTGATATTCAACTGGTAACGAGAATAATTCTTTAATTTTTTCTCCATAAGCCATTGAGCTTTCTGCTCTTGGTCCAATTGTATTATTCATATTTTTAGGTAAGCCTACGACAAATCGGTCTACTTCGTATTGATCGACTAGTTCTTTCAAACGGTCAAAGCCAAACTCTTCCGCCTCTTCATCAATACGAATGATCTCTACTCCTTGAGCGGTCCAACCAAATGGATCGCTAACAGCAATACCAACTGTTTTTGAGCCCACATCTAAGCCCATTACTCTCATATACTTACCCCATGGTTTGTTAGATAATCTTTAACAATTACTTCCATGATTTCATCGCGTTCGTGACGACGTATCAAGTTTCTTGCATCACGATAACGAGGAATGTAGGCCGGGTCTCCAGAAAGCAAGTAGCCAACAATCTGATTAATTGGATTGTAGCCTTTTTCTTCTAAAGCCCGATAAACGATCGCTAATGTCTCACTTACTTCTTTTTTACGACTATCGTCAAAACCAAAACGTACGGTTTCATCTGTAAAACCCATGATTCTACACCTCTTTCCCGCAAGGTATTCATTTACCTTCTACACTTTTATTTTACTCGAATTACCTTAAAACTACAAATAAATCTTAAAAAACTTCCGGTTAAATTAATAAACATACTTCTCATTACTTTAACATATTTGTGATCAAATGTTCAGTTACTTGATCGTATCTTAACCAAAGTATACGCTATATTTAAATAAATATAAGCTTTTTCGATAATTCTTCAAAAAGTTCATACTTTTTTCGTATACTATCGAATGTCATTAGCTATTTTTTTCTCGCCTGTCCGGTATCATAGTTGATTTCATAACCCTCTTGAACGTTATAAATAAACACATTAAATTTTATTTTTTTATCTTCAATACTTTCTGCTTCTAATTGCACTCCTCTGGCAACTAATTCATTCCCCTTAAAATGTGGAGTGACACGATAACGAACGTGATGATTGGTTTCTTTGATATAAGCGGCAATATCATTTTCATGGACTAGCATATACGGCGCATTTAATGAACGAGTACCTGTCATCAAATTTTTGATGTTGTTGTTTTGTCCAGTCAATTGATAACCAATCAAATGGCTACGATTATAAAGCCATTGGCCATCGCTTAATTTTTTTTGTTTCCAACCAGTTGGATCAATATACAACGGCTCGCGTTTTTCTTTGGGAAAAAGGTCTTTTCCCAATAACGCATTGGCCGCACCTACACGGTTCAATCGATCAATATTTGAATAGCTTTGCCATGTTCCTTTAGCTAAGCTCAAATCTTCTTCAGTGAAATCCGGGCGATTCTGATTGATCTCAATTTCTTGATGCTTCCCATCATATTCTGGTACGTCTGCTACTTTTGACGCTTGTGGGGTTGAGTCAAATAACCCAGTAATTTGTTGAACGATATCTGAATTTTTTTGTGTTGATAGTCCTAGTGCCCCTGCTAAAACAGCAACAACCACACCCATAATGGCTTTTGTTGATTTTTTCTGCATTTCTTTACTCCTTTTCTAAACAACTATTCTAAACTTTAACATACGTTCCCCTTTTTTAAAATATTTAAACTTATTTTATTCCATTTATTTCTACCTTTAATTCTCTATACTAATTAAAAATTGATCTCTTCTTAAAAAGAATACGTCATAAAAAATCATTGATCTTAAAACAGTATGCTTTCACTTAATCAAGCAAAAAATACCTTGTGACTCAAAAACAAAAAACAGTATTGATCAAACAACATGTGATCAATACTGTTTCTCTTCATTCTTATCGTTCGTTTAAGCGGGTGACGGGAATCGAACCCGCGACATCAGCTTGGGAAGCTGGGATTTTACCACTAAACTACACCCGCATCTTACAAAAATCAGTATACGCCTCTTTCTTTTCATACTCAAGTATTTATTTATTTCTCTTTTATTTAGTCATTTGTAGTAAAATAAAAGCAACAAATGAACTATTGGAGAAAATATTATGACAGAAAAAGAGTTGGATTTATTACTTGATACTTGTTTATTAGCTGGCAAAATCATGATGGAAAGCAACGCTGAGATGTACCGAGTAGAAGACACAATGAGCCGAATCGCTCTTGCTTCTGGCAATTATCGACTGGTCAGCTATGTTACTCAAACGGGTTTGTTTATTGGTCTTGACCGTACGTCAACCATTAGAATGGAACAAATCACCAATCGCTCCATTAATCTGGAAAAAGTTGTCAATGTCAATAATCTTTCTAGAAAATATGTTGCTGGTGAGTTAACTTTGAATGATCTCTACGTTGCCTTACAAGCCATTGAAAAAGACCGATCATTTTTCCCAGTATGGCTTCAAATTTTAAGTGCTGCGGTGATTAGCGGAACGATCATGGTATTATTTGGTGGAGAAATGAGTGATCTACCAATCACTTTGATGATCGGCGGTATCGGCTATGCGATTTACTTATATAGTTTAAAATTTTTTCGGATCAAATTTTTGTCAGAGTTCTTATCTTCCTTGTTAATTGGTCTTACAGCTATTCTCAGCATTCGTGTCGGATTAGGTGCCAATCAGGATTTGATCATCATCGGTTGTGTCATGCCCCTTGTTCCTGGAGTACAGATTACAAATGCTATTCGGGATTTACTAGCTGGACACTATGTTTCTGGAGTTTCTCGTGGTACAGAGGCCATGATGACTGCCACAATGATCGGATTTGCGATTGCCTTTATCTTCCAACTTTTTTATTGAGAAAGGAACATGATGATGTGGAATCTATTTATTCAATTTTCTTTTAGCTTTTTAGCCACAGCAGCTTTTGCGATCATCACCAACGTTCCTAGACGTGCCTTGATTTGTTGTGGGCTCTCTGGTGCCTTTGGCTGGATGATCTATTGGGTATGTGTGGACTTAGGTGGTACGCCGGCTTTTGGTTCGTTACTGGGTTCTTTAGGTGTTGCATTTATCAGTGATCTTTTTTCTAAACGATTAAAAATGCCTGTAACCATCTTTAATATCCCTGGCATGGTACCACTAGTTCCTGGAGGTCTGGCTTATCAAGCAGTGAGAAATCTAGTAACTGGCTCGTATCAGGCAGCTGCAAGTTATACAGTTCAAGCGATCATGATTGCTGGTGCTATTGCTTTAGGACTCGTTTTATCAGAGGTCTTCAACCACAATATCCGAAACTTCAAATTAAAACGAGAAGCCATTTTTTTGAAACGAAAAAAAAGAACAACTAAAAACGTTCATAAATGAAAAAGTAACGGCAAAAATAATCATGCCATGAATAAAAAACCAAAGTATCTAGAAAATAGGCAAGCTACAAGCTATTTTCAAGTACTTTGGTTTTTTATTGTCACATCAGTTGTTTTTGTCACTAATAATTTTAGTCTTTGCTTTAAAATGACCGATACACATATTGATTTTTGGGCGCCTCGATTTTGGTTAGAGTATTGACCTCTACAACTGGAATGTCCCGTTTGAAGGGTTCATAATAGTCAGATTGGATGGTGCCTTCTACTTTATACCACTCATCGTTTTTGACATTCGTTCCTTCCGGCATATGTGTCAATAGACCGAATACACCTGAGTCAGCAACGCAATGGATGATTCCAAAACGGAATAAGAAATTATCTTCTTTTTCCCCATCTGGCGTTTTATACACAAAGCCTTCATAAGAGATTTTTTTCCCAATAAATTCACTTGGGTAATTATAAATCAATTCCATGACTTCCAAGTAATTCTCATCAGTGATCTTAATAAGCTGTTTGTCATCATATTTTTCTTTTAATTTTTTCATCTGATCCAAATAGTCAGACTTGTTAAAATAAATGCTCGTATCAGGCTTTAAATATTGTGTCTGCATTTCAGGGTCTCCAACCGACTCCTTACTTATTGGAAAATTGAATCCTTTTGCTTCCACAATCGTCGTATCTAAACTGACTGTTGGAAATAAAGTACCGACAATAACAGGTAAAGCCAACAGAACATAAGCGATCACTCGTTGTGAGGGTTTGGTTAACCCGTGATCGTGATCATGATCGTGGTGATGGTGTACTTCTTCATCTACCTGTTTTTTCCCTTTTACTGAATCACTCTTGACCCAAATATACAATTGGACCAATGCAAGTAAAGCAGATAAAATCATCGATAAAATAGCCAAATAACGATAATGAACATTGATGTACTGATCTAATTTCCCAGATACTTGTAAATACATCATTAGCTCAAAATAACCAGATAATATCAAAAATCGTATCATACTGCTCCTCCTAGATAAATAATGTAAAACCAATCACACTAACGGCTATCAAACCAATGAGCATCAAAATAAAGCGACCATTAAAATAGCGTTTCATCATCAAAAGGTTTTTGATATCCACCATTGGTCCAAATACTAAGAATGCCACCACAGGAGCTGTACCAAAAAGGCTGAGTAAGGAGGACCCGATGAACGCATCTGCTTCCGAGCATAGGGACATCGTAAAAGCTAGAAGAAGCATAATAATAATTGCTAGTAGTTTGGTTGAGCCCAGTGTCAACATGACACGAGTTGGCAAGTAAGTTTGCATACTAGCGGCAATCAGACCACCGACAATCAGATACCGACCCGTATCAAAAAATTCATCGATCGAATGTGTGAGGACATGACCTGTTTGCTGACTAAGTTGCTTGATTCTCCCAATTTTGACCTCCTCGTGTTTATTGGTACCATGGGTGTGGTCATGATGATGGTTGTGATGATGGTTATGATCGATTGTTTGTTGGATCTTCGTTTTCAATACACTTTCTTTTTGAAAATAAGCGAGCCAGATACCAATGATCAACGCTACCACAAAGCTTCCAACCATTCGCCAACCGGCCATTTCCCAAGAGTTCCCAAATGCAATAAAAGTAGAAAAAATGACGATTGGATTGATAATAGGTGCTGTTAACATAAATGCAAAAGCGGTATGCACAGGAACTCCTTTTTTGACAAACTGATGAACGATCGGTACGATCCCACATTCACAGGATGGAAAGAAAAATCCTAAAACAGAACCAGTCAAAATGGATAAAAAGCGATTGTCTGGTAACCAGCGTTTGACTCGCTCAGGTGTTAAAAAGACTTGTAGTGCCCCAGAGATGAGACAGCCTAATAGAACAAATGGTAAAGCTTCAATAACGATTGATAGAAAAATCGTACTCATCTGCAATACCGAATTTGGTATAAAAGAAAACATTTTTTCGCTCCTTACTATAAACATCATTTGCCAGAATAATATACGCTTTTCGCTAAAAAAAAACAAGATTACTTCTATTTCTTACCTAACTCTTATCTTTTATTTGATAAAAATAAGACAAGTTAATTGACTTTTTTTCTTATTGTGATTAAATGGGTTCACGAAATCTTTCACAACGTTTATTGTGAAAGGCTGTTTTGATTAGGAAGGACGTTTTTTATATGAAAAAAACCACGAATCTATCAGAAGTACATCAGTCATTAGCACAAGATGAAACGGTAGTTCTTTACTTATCTATGCCAAATTGCAGCGTATGTCATGCTGTTCTTCCTCGTTTGAAGAAATTATTGGATCAGTATGATTTTCCTAGTTTTCATTTAGATGCTGTGGAAACACCTGAAGTAGCTAGCGCCTTTCAAATATTGACTACTCCTGTTATTTTGATCTACCATAAAAATAAAGAAGTCGAACGACAAGCACGCTTTATCAATTTTGCGAAACTAGAAACGTTGCTGGATCAGTTAAATAACTCTGATGAAACGATCAGCTATGAAGAATTGTTTCAGTAATCGTTGTCTTAACCTATACTATAGCCATATGAAGATAATTAATGCGCGCTAACCTTTAGATAGGATAAAATACCTCTTAGGTTTACTTAGATTTGCTTAAGTTCCCTTCATCTTACTATGGGCGAAATTTTGGAAATTCGTTCTAGTATTTTTTTCACTATGGTTTATTTAGCTATGTAGTTGACATTACGTAAAAACACCATAGAGGTTGAACTTCATTCAATCTCCATGGTGTTTTAATATTTGAAATCTGCGGGTAACATTGCACCGCACTAATTTCATAGTACTTCTCGCACTCGCTCTAGATTTTGAGATTTCGTGTATATTGATCTGGATTTCTCACTTGCAAACTCTCAACAACTAGCTGATTACGTCGATTCAAGTGTCCTGTAACAGCAATGTTATATTTTCTTTCTTCCATCATCATCAACTTATCCGCAATCTCGACATTTGCAACAATACAATTAAGTGGCTGATGAATGGTTTCCAATGTAAACCGAACAAGCAATGGTTGCGTCTTTATCACTCTGATCTTATCAAGTAAACCTACATGTGTTTTCACATTGATCACCTCGATAATCGTTAGAAAAAGTCTCAAATCAGTTCAATTTTTCATTGAAATCAAATGGTCATTACCAAGAAAGAAACGTTCTTTCCTATGCAATTCGGACATAACTTTCCTTCAAAAAATATCTTTTTCGATACAACTAGTCCAAGTCGTGAAATTGTCGATATACTTCTTGCTTTTTGAGTCCGTTTTTTACAGCAACAGCTTTAATAGCTGCATTTGTTTTTTCCCCAAGAGCAATCAACTGTTCGACTTGTTCTTTCAATGATCCTTCAATTTGTGTTTGTGGCTCTTCACTTCCAGTATTTCCTTCAACCAATAAACAGCATTCTCCCTTTACAGGGTGTTCTTCAATGTAGTCTAATAACTCTTCAATACTTCCACGTAAATATTCTTCATGGATTTTTGTTAATTCTCGACACAAAACAACTTGACGGTTACCAAAAACAGTCAACATATTCGTTAAAGTTGCACTGATCCGATAAGGAGATTCGTAAAAAATCAATGTAGCTGTGTATTCTTTCAATGTTTCTAACGTTGTTTGTTGTTCTTTTTTCTTTCTTCCTAAAAAACCATAAAATAAAAATGGCTGAGGTAACAAGCCTGAAGCAATCAACGCAGTCATCCCAGCAGTTGGTCCTGGAATAGCGACTACTGGAATCCCCGCTTGGATGCAAGCAAGTACCAGCTCATGTCCTGGATCGCTAATAGAAGGCATCCCAGCATCACTTACCTGTGCAATCGAGCGACCAGACATCAACTCAGCGATCAATTGCGGAATTCGTTCCTTATAGTTGTGTTCATGTAAACTTTTTTGCGGTGTCTGAATCTCAAAATGATTCAGTAATTTTTGGGTATTTCGTGTATCCTCACTGGCAATCAAGTCTACTTCTTGTAATATCCGTACACTACGATAAGTCATATCTTCTAAATTGCCAATCGGAGTCGGTACTAAATAAAGCGAGCCAGTTTCATGATGTCCTTTAAAACTTTTTTGATTAAGCATGATTTATTCTCCTGTGTAAGAGGTCGTGAAAACATCGGGTAGCTCCGATGACAATAAGAAAGAATTTTTTGAAACAGCTTCTCATGTTTTGAAAAATTCAGGCTTATTTCAAGGAGCTGATGTTTGAACGCCGTGTAAAGGTCGTGAAAAGCATGGGCTGCTTCAAGAATTAAGAACGAAAAATTGAAAATAGCTTTTCATATTTTTAATTTTTTGAGCTTAATTCCGCAGAAGCAATGCTTTGAACGCCATATAAGAGGTCGTGAACAACACGGCCTCCTTTAAGAATTAAGGGCGAAACATTGAAAAATAGCATTTCTTATTTTTTATTTTCGGACTTAATTCCGTAGAAGTGATACTGTGAGTGCCGTTTATTGATCGCTAAAAATAAGCAATATCAGGCTTGTTTCAAATCTCTTTGTTTACCGTCCGCTTTCTCGATAGATGACTTCTAAACAAAAGGCACAAGGTTCGTCATTCTCACGTCTTGAGCCATAGAGATCATAACAAACATGAAAGCCTTCTTCATAAATCTTTTCTAAGTTCATACGAGATTTTGAAAGTTCTTGTTTCACATTATCTGCTGGTGTTTGTACTTGATTTAATTCCCGTAAATGCTCTCTTAAACGTTGATTTTCCATTTCCAACGTTGTATTTTTTTCAACGATCTCATGTAATGCTTGCTTCATTTCCACCAATTCAGTTAATGTATTTCTTAGCTCTGATTCTAATTGGTTCAAGCCATCATATAATGATCTCTTATCCATTTATCTCACCTACCTGGATGAAGTTTTTCAATTCATCCCATTCATATTCGATTGGATTTTCCCGACCTGTTAATCGAACATTTACTAGTCGATTAAGTAAGTTCAAGCCGACAACTTTCCCTTTACCATCAGGAGTGTTAACCACTGTTCCAAAATCTGGAAGTGCTTTTTTTGCTAATTCATATTCTTCATTTTCATATTGCAAGCAACACATCAAACGTCCACACAACCCAGATATCTTAGTCGGGTTTAAGGACAAATTTTGATTTTTTGCCATTTTGATTGAAACTGGGACAAAATCTCCTAAAAAAGAAGCACAGCATAAAGGCCGTCCACATGGGCCAATTCCACCTAGCAATTTTGCTTCATCTCGTACTCCGATTTGTTGAAGTTCAATCCTAGTGCGAAACACGGCAGCTAAGTCTTTGACTAATTCCCGAAAATCAATTCGTCCATCTGCTGTGAATGAAAAAATGAGTTTACTACGATCTAACGTATATTCTACATGAATGATCTTCATTTCTAACCCATGTTTTTTGACTTTTTCTTTCGCAATCAGCCTGGCTTGTTCTGCATCTTCTTTATTTTTTTGTTCTTTTTCGAGTTCTGCTTGTGTCGCTTTATGCAAAATTGAACTGATTTGCTCAGGCAATTCTTCCGGATCAAGTTCTGCTTTAGGAATGGCGACAGTTGCAATATGTAAGTTTTTTTGAGTTTCAACGATTACTTTCTCGTTGTATTCATACGTTAATTGACCAGGTTTAAAATAATAGATAGGACCTGCTTCTTTATAACGGACACCTACTACTTCGACCATTTCCATCCCCCTTGACCCTCATTTTTCCTGCTGTCTCAGCCAGTAATTGTTTGTAAAACAAACTGTTCCGCTACTGCTTGGAAGCTGACATTGCTTCTTAATTTCTGTTCCGCTAATAAAATACGCTCAATCGTCTGATTAATACGTGTTACTTTTCTAAGATTTTCTGCTATTAAAGCTTGTTGTAAAGCTTCTTGATAATAAAACATTAAGATCGATAAACCAGTAAATTGTTGCGATTTTTCTTTAAAAGTCTTTATTAACTTTTTTTGAACATAAATGAATGCTTGTGTATCATTTTTTTGCAAATACACAAACCACTGTTGAATCGAATCCTTAGCATCATTAAACCATTCATTTTGCGATATTTCAACTGCTTTTGTGAAACTGTTCGTCAAGAAAGTCAAAAGTTTCGCTTTTTCTAAAGGAATCTGTGCTTGTTGTAATTTATAAATCAACGCATCTTTAGCCAGCTCCTGAAAATGCAAGATTTGGCAGCGTGATTGAATCGTTGGTAGGATTCGCCCAATCGAATCTGTTTCTAAGATCGCTAGAAAATCGCCTGGTGGTTCTTCTAAAAACTTAAGCAAACTATTTGCTGCACTTGCATTCATCTTTTCTGCTTCTTGAATAAGGAAAACTTTCTTCCGAGATTCATAACCACTACGACTAAATTCGGTTTGTAAACGTCTAATTTGATCGACTTTGATCGTTTGCCCTTCTGGTACGATCGTTAAAACGTCTGGATGTTCTTGGTTTTGGATTCGTTGACAATTATTGCATACTCCACAAGGAAGTTGTTCCTGCAGATTCGTACAAAACAGGTGTTGTGCTAACCAAATCCCCATTTCGTGTTTTCCCGTTCCTTTTTCGCCTTCAAAAAGATAAGCATGAGCGAGGCGCCCATGCTCAAAACTTCGTTGAAGCTGTTGATACACGATAGGTTGCATTTGATCCAGCGTAAATTCTTGATCCATGGCGCCTCCTAAAATTGATGAAATCCTTCAACTGGTAACACAAAGACGGTTGCTCCACCGACTTCAACTTCTACTGGATAAGGAACTCCACCGTCCATAGAGATATCCAACGTGACAGGTGTTGAAACAAATTGTTTTCTTGATTCACAAGTTTTTTTGATGATTTCTAATGCTTCTTCTACACGTTCGTCTTCAATCCCAACAATAAATGTACTGTTGCCAGCTTTCAAAAAGCCACCAGTTGAAGATAATTTTGTTGCACGGATATTGGCATCAATCAATTCATTGGATAAACGATTACTGTCTTTGTCTTGAATAATTGCTAAAATAATTTTCATATACAGTCACCTTCCTAGTTTTCAAAAAATTGTGGATATTGTTCAACAATGGCTCTGTAACTTGTTTGAAGTACCTCTTCAAAGCTCTTTCTTGCATCAATTTTATAAATACGTTCAGGATTCTCTTCAGCTATTTTTAAATACGCATGACGTACTCGTTGATGAAATTCCAATCCTTCTGAATCTAATCGATCGATTTGACCTCTTCGGTTCTCTTTAATGCGATGCAATCCAGTATCTGAATCAATATCGAGATAAAGGGTAAAGTCAGGTGTCGTACCTTCTGTAGCAAATTCATTCAAGCGGGCAATCTCAGAAACACCGATTCTACGTCCCGCCCCTTGATAAGCCAATGAGCTGTCTACAAATCGATCACATAAAACAATGCTTCCTTCTGATAAAGCAGGTAGGACTTTCTCGACCAAATGCTGTCTTCTAGCCGCAGCATATAGCAAAGCTTCTGTCCGTTCATCCATCCGATCATTTTTAGGATCAAGGATAACTGCCCGAATCTCTTCGGCAATCGGGATCCCACCTGGTTCTCTTGTTTGAATGATCTTTGTTTTTGCTACTTTTTTCAAAAGAGGTAATAACTCATTTAGAATACTGGTTTTCCCAGCTCCATCTGGTCCCTCGATCGTAATAAATAGTCCGTTCACATTTTTGCCCCCATCTCTTGCGTTACTTCTTTATTGTAGCCGAAATTCTTTTTTATAGAAAATTTATAACTCGCGTCTGCCTTCTACCGCTTTTAACAGGGTCACTTCATCAGCATATTCGATATCCGAACCAACGGATAAGCCGTGGGCCAATCGAGTGACTTTGATACCAGCCGGTTTGATCAATCGTGAAAGATACATGGCAGTAGCTTCTCCTTCAGTGGTTGCATTTGTTGCAATGATCACTTCTTTCACTTGATCATCATGTAGGCGTTCAAGTAACGAAGAAATGTTGATATCTTCAGGTCCAGTCCCTTCCATTGGAGAAAGAACCCCATGTAGAACATGATAAAGCCCACGATATTCCCGCATTTTTTCTAACGCCATCACGTCTTTTGGTTCTTCGACAACTAAGATAACCCCCCGGTCTCTTGAAGGATCTTTACAAATCTCACATGGGTCTTCTTCTGTGATGTTGCCGCAAACACTACAAAAATGAAGATCTCGTTTGACACTTAACAACGATTTAGCAAATTCATTCACGATTTCATCTTTCATATCGATCGTGTAGAAAGCTAATCTTGTGGCTGTTTTCTGACCGATCCCTGGCAGTCTCATGTAACTATCGATCAATTTAGCAATTGGTTCTGGATATTGCATTTTCATTACCCCTTTAGGAAAAATTAGAAGGGTAACCCCTTAGTATATTTTCCCATTGTTTTTTCAGATTCTGCATCGATTTTTGTCAAAGCATCATTGACAGCCATCATCAACAGGTCTTGCAACATTTCTGTATCTTCAGGATCCACGACACCTTCACTGATTTGGATGTCTTTCATCCGACGATCACCTGTAAAAATAACTTTCACTAACTCATTGGTTGCTACACCAGTAAATTCTGTTTCGTTCAATTGTTCTTGTGCTTGAACCATCTCTTTTTGCATTTTTTGGACTTGTTTCATCATCCCTTGCATGTTTCCCATTCCGCGCATCATAATTGATCATTCTCCTTTTTTTATTTAATCATCAATGATTGTCACAACATCTGTGCCAAAGATTTCTTCGGCTTTCGTGACGATCGTTTCTTCACTTGGTGCTTGTTGAGGGATCAGTTCGATCTCTTCATCTGAATCTTCCGGAGCAAAAGAATCATCATTACTCCCGTCTTTTGCTTGGACTAAATAGTCTTTGCGGATCGTTGGCCAGCTTTCTCTCGTGATATAGACTGAATCTGGTGCATAGTCTTTGATCATTCGACTTAAATTATTATGGATCGCCAACTGTAATTCTTCGTCGTTAGCAGCTCGTTGACAAACGATCTCGTAATCAAACGCAATGACTAACCCATTAGGACTAGCCGCAACTGGTTCACTTGCTTTAAGCATCGCTCGTTGTGTCACAGACAAACTCATCAACAAATCGTCCCAGACTTCTTTGACTTCATTCAAATGCTTTCTGGTCGCTTCTCTTAGAACCTGATACACTCGTTCAGTTGGTATCCGATACGTACTTGCTTGTTTCTTTTGAACAGGAGCTTGTGTTTGCTTGGCAGTAGTTGAAGGGGTTCCCCCATTCGTTTTGATCTCATTGATCGCTTTTTTCAGCTCTTTGATCTCTGCTTGTAGCTGATTAATTAACTGACTGTCTACTTCACTTGCTTGGTTACTACTTGAAGGAGCAGCTGAACCAGAAGCTTGAGCTAGCTTGACGGTTGCTACTTCCAGATAGATCGTAGCACTATTAGTAAAACGAATCTCATTTTGTGTTTCACTCAAAATATGGATCATCTGAAAAAGTCGAGGTGCAGGTACTTCTTTTGCTAGTTCGACAAATGGTTCTCGAAGTGAAGTTGTTCGTTCTGCTACGAGGTTTGGTGCTTGTTGGTACATCAGTAAGTCACGACAATACTGTAAAAGATCTTCTAAAAAGCGCCGTGCTTCCTTACCAGCAGCTAAGATATCTGTTAATGATTCTAACGCTTTGGGCACTTCATTATTCACACAAGCGCCTAAAAATTCATCCATCATCTCGTTGGTTAGACTACCGGTAACTTGCATCGCATCATCCACAGTTACGATCCCATTACTAAAAGAAATCGCTTGGTCCATGATACTTAGCGCATCACGCATCCCGCCTTCTGCTGCTCGAGCAATAACCCCTAGTGCTGGTTCTTCATATTGTACGTCTGATTGCTTTAAAATGTATGCCAAATGCTCAACGATATCTGCTGCATTGATTCGTTTGAAATCAAAGCGTTGTGTTCTGGAAATGATCGTTGCTGGTATCTTATGTGGCTCGGTTGTTGCTAAAATAAAAATAACATTTTCTTTAGGTTCTTCTAAAGTTTTCAACAATGCATTGAACGCTCCGGTAGAAAGCATATGCACTTCATCTATGATATAGATTTTATAAGTTGCTTTTGTCGGTGCGTAGTTCGCTCGATCTCGAATAAAACGTATTTCTTCGACTCCGTTATTACTTGCTGCGTCGATTTCAATCACGTCTTCTTGTGTTCCCGCTGTAATCGACTGACACATTTCACAATGATTACAAGGTTCTCCATCTTGACTATTCGGACAGTTGATAGCTTTTGCAAAAATTTTAGCTGCACTCGTTTTACCAGTTCCTCGTGGTCCTGTAAATAGATAAGCATGAGAAGTTTTATGGGAAACGATAGCATTTTTCAACGTCTGTGTCACCGCTTTTTGCCCGACGATGTCTTCGAAACGCTGTGAACGCCAGACACGATAGAGTGCTTGATATGCCATGAAGATCCCCCTTTTTTGAAAAATTCACTATCTTTTATTATACGTGATTTTGCTAAAAAAAACTACTATAGTTATGAGAAGAATCATGATTTGTCGTTTGTAGTTACTTGTGTATTCCCCGATTCTTTCAAATAAATACTCACAAACAGCTTTCTCGATCTTCCTTGTTTTTTTCAACTGAAAGAAAATCAGCTAAACAGCTAATATCCATCTTCCGTCTGAGAGTTTTTTATTGCTCCTATGGTATAATAGAGTCATTCATTTAACAATCAACATTCATAAAGGGAGGAATTTTTTATGGGTCTTATCAAAGCAGCAACAAGCATGATCGGCGGTGGATTAGCAGATCAATGGATCGAAGTAATCGAACCAGCGGATATGAGCGATACAACAGTTATGACAAAAGGTGTGAAAGTACGTAAAGATGATAAACGTGGCTCCAATCGTAAAGGAACAGAGGATGTTCTAACTGACGGAACCGTTGTCCATGTCTATCCGAATATGATGATGCTCCTTGTAGATGGTGGTAAAATCATTGATTATACTGCTGAAGAAGGCTACTACACGATCAAAAATGACTCTGCTCCTTCCATGTTCAATGGTTCATTGAAAGGTGCGATCGCAGAAACTTTTGAACGTTTTAAATTCGGTGGCGTGACACCTCAAAAGCAACAAGTCTTTTATATCAATCTTCAAGAAATCAAAGGAATCAAGTTTGGTACCAGTGCGCCGCTGAACTATTTTGACAATTTTTACAATGCTGAATTGTTCTTACGAGCTCATGGTACTTATTCGATCCATATTACTGATCCAATTTTGTTTTATACCAACGCTATTCCTAAAAACAAAACGCAAGTAGAAATCTCAGATATTAATGAGCAGTATCTGGCAGAATTTTTAACAGCTCTTCAAGCTGCAATCAACCAAATGTCTGCTGATGGTCAGCGCATTTCTTATGTTCCATCAAAAAGCTTAGAATTAAGTAAATACATGGGCAATGTTTTAGATGAATCTTGGAATGAATTACGTGGTATGGAAATCGTTTCTGTCGCAGTAGCAAGTATTTCTTACACAGATGATTCAGTGAAATTGATCAATATGCGTAATGAAGGTGCGATGTTGGGAGATCCAAGTGTCCGTGAAGGCTATGTTCAAGGTTCGATTGCTCGTGGGATGGAAGCAGCTGGTAAAAATGATGCCGGGGCGATGACTGGCTTTATGGGCATGGGAATGGGAATGAATGCTAATGGTTCTTACCTTTCACAAGCAGCACAAAATAACCAGGAACAAATCAAACAACAAGCTGAAAAACAAAACCAACAAACCGCTCAAGGGAGCAATGATACTTGGACATGTCCAGTCTGCGGAACTGAAAATACGGGAAAATTCTGTTCTAACTGTGGGGCAGCCAAGCCAGTTGCAAATGTCCAACCAAAGTTACAAATGAAATGTAGTGAATGTAACGAAGTGGTCGATCTTTCAAATGGTATCCCTAAGTTTTGTCCAAATTGTGGAAAACCATTCAAAGGAATCCCACTCGACTAAGTTTTAGAAAGGTGTGGATAGAATGGACGTTCTTACACATAAATGCCCAAACTGTGGGGGTCCTCTCACGTTTGATCCAAAAGATCAAAAATTCCACTGTGACTATTGTTTAAATGTTTACACTGAGGAAGAAGTCAGTCAGTACGAACAAGAACAAAAAGCAGCCCGAGGGATTCACTCAGAAGATCAACCGCCTTCCCAACAAGATTCTGAAAAAGATTTTACTTTTACTGCAGATGAACAGTTGGAGCAGATGGATGAAGCAGAACGAAAAGCGTTTGAAGAAGCTGGTGGTTTTTCTGATCCTAGCGATCAAGCAACACCAGCTGAATCAGTGGAAGAAGAAACAGAAGCAACGATGGAACTATTTCTTTGCCCAAGCTGTGGAGCAGAGATCGTGACCGATGCAACAACGGCTGCTACTTACTGCTACTATTGTCACAATCCAGTTGTTTTATCCGGACGGTTAAGTGGAAAATTACTGCCAAATAAAGTCTTACCGTTTGCAGTCGAAAAAGAAGAGGCGGTCGAAAAATTCTTAGCTTGGACAAAGAAAAAATGGTTTGTACCCAAAGAATTTTTCAACAAAGACCAAATCGACAAACTAACTGGCGTTTATTTTCCTTATTGGACAACGGATGCAACCGTTGACGGCTCTATGCAAGCGACCGGAACAGTGATTCGTATTTGGCGAGTGGGTGACATCGAGTATACAGAAACCAAACAGTTTGCTGTTCATCGAGAAGGCTCACTTTCCTTTAAAGAACTAGTAAAAAATGCATTGTCCAAGAATACCCAACAAAAAATGGTGGAAGCAGTCCAACCGTTTCCTTTGAACAAGGCAATTGACTTCAAAAGTCAGTATCTGGCAGGGTTTCAAGCAGAAAAACGAGATATCGAATATGAAGCAATCAAATCACAAGTGCAAGATGAACTGCAAGATTACTCCGAGAAATTGTTACGTGACACCGCAAATGGTTATACCACATTGACCAATGTTCGGACTTCGACAGATATCACTAGTGAGAATAATGAATATGTTCTTTTACCGGTATGGTTAGTCACTTATCGCAGTAGTGATGCCAATAAGAAAGTCTATTATTACGCCATGAATGGTCAAACAGGTAAAGTCAGCGGTGTTTTACCCATCAGTCATAAAAAACTGGGCTTGACGGCTTTTGGAATCTTTGCTGTATTGGCGATCCTCTTTATGATTGGAGGATACTTGATATGAAAAAAAGAATTTTGCTTTTCTTTCTAGTCCTATTCGGTTTCTTTTGGAGTTCTTCCGTTGACGCTGCTACACCCGCAGTGAACGATGAAGCTGGTTTGTTCACGCAAGAGCAGATCCAATCTTTAGAGCAACAAATCCAGCCTATCAATGAGAAGATCAAAGGACAAATCTTTATCGTAACGACGACTTCCAACTCAGAAGAACCTCGAACGTTTGCAGATGATTACTTAAGAAATGCGATCGGTAATGATCAAAATGGGGCTGTTCTGTTGTTAGATATGGGACAACGTGAGATTTACATTTCAACTTCTGGTAATATGATCGATTATCTTGATGATGCTCGGATCAATGACACGTTAGATGATGTCTACGACCAAATGACGAATTCGGCTTATTTTGCAGCAGCTCAAGCCTATTTGACTAAAACTTCAGAATATGTAGAAGCTGGAGTTCCTGGAGGACATTATCAAATTGATGAAGAGACTGGTAAGATCACGCGGTATAAAGTGTTGACGACGACTGAAATAGTGATTTCTATCATCTTAGCCCTGGCATTGAGCCTCGTATTCTACTTTGTAACAGTTTCGAGGTATCAGTTGAAATCAGGAACTTATAAATACCCATTTAGAGAAAAATCAAACGTAAAATTAACGGATAAAACAGATCGCTTAACCAACTCCTTTGTCACTACACGCAGGATTCCAAAAAGTCCACCTCCTGGTAGCGGTGGTGGCGGAAGTACGACACATTCCAGCGGTGGCGGGACTTTCGGTGGCGGAGGCCGAAGCTTTTAAAGCACTAAAATAGAAACGTTCATCCGTAAATTAAGATGCTTCCTTCATGCATTGTCGTCAGCTAAAGCTGATACAACTACATGAAGGAAGCATCTTATGTTTTCCACTGATCCTGTTTAAAAGATAATATTGTCTTCTAATAAATCCATATTGGTGATAATGATCCGATGATCTTTAACGGTGATTATCCCATTTTCCTTCAGTTGTTTTAAGATCCTACTCACACTACTAGCGGTAGAGATTCCGCAAAACTTGGCGATTTCTTCATTAGTGATCACAAAATCGATCATCATGCCTTCTTCGGTCCGAACCCCAAATAAATCATATAACTCGTAAAGTTGCGTACATACGGCACCTAATTTCCCATTTAAAAGCATTTGTTGCATTTTTTTCATGGAATACAGTAAACGATAACGATAATACTCTTTTACATAATGTTGCATCTTTGGATCTTCATTGATATGTTCCCAAAATTTCACTCGATTGATTCGATAAAATTCTGCATATTCAGATTCAATCCGAATATTGTACGGCGAATCAATAAACTGCGAATATTCATCTTTTAAAAGTGAAACAATCTCTAGATCTTTAATATACCTCAAGTTGAACTCACGACCATCATTTGAGATGACACTTGCTTTGACCGTGCCTTCTTTTAAAATATACGTGTAACAATCCTCCACTCCTTCAAAAGTTAGATACTTATGATATCTTTTTCGTACAATTGGAAATTGATTTTTCTCTAAATATTCCTTTAGCACTCTGCTGTCCAATCATGCTCCCCCATCCAAACATTTATCTAAAAAAATAATACAAGATTTCTAAGTATTTTAAAGCCCAAAGGTATTTTACTAATGATATTAACATTTGTTAAGTACCATTTTAAATTATGTCTGTGATTTTTTTCTTCTTTTCGTTTCGTTATACTGCGAATGTAAAAAAAAATGAAAGAATTGAGGAAAAAAATATGAACTACTGGATGAAAACAATTATTAATCGACTTGAAACAGCTTATCAAACAAGATTTGACATGAAAGCTTCTTTGGTTTTCTTAAATGATGCTTACCAAAATTCGATTGAATTGATCAAAGCAGTCGATGAAAAACCATCGAATGAATTAGAAGAATTTTTAGAATTATTTATGACGACTCGAGACTTGTTCATTCGTCAATTGGTCGATCGCTATCCATCAAATTACCACGATGTTGAAGTACAAATCCAAAAATTAAAAGCTTATTCAGATTAAGGGGTAAACACAAAGCAAATGGAAAAAAAATTATTCAATAAACATTTTATCGGAATCACTCTTATTAATTTCATTGTCTATTTAATTTATTATTTACTGATGGTCATTATTGCCGTTATTGCTCAAGATGATTTACATGCTAGTATGAGCCAAGCAGGTTTTGCTTCTGGTATCTACATCATAGGTACACTTTTGGCTCGTTTATTTATGGGTAAACAACTTGAATTATTTGGGCGCAAGTTTACTTTGCGTGGTGGAGCGATTTTTTATTTACTCTCTACTTTAGCCTATCTTTTCACCCCAACGATCGGCGTATTATATCTGGTACGTTTTTTAAATGGGTTTGGCTACGGGACCGTTTCGACAGCAACCAATGCGATCGTCACTGCCTATATTCCTGAATCAAAAAAAGGAGAAGGAATCAATTATTATGGTTTAAGTACTAGTTTAGCTGCTGCTATCGGACCCTTTTTAGGAATGATCTTGCTTAATCTGACTGATTTTCATTTTATTATTTGGTTTTCTATCGTTTTAGTTTTTCTTGTAACGATTGCCTGTCTGATGTTCCCAGTCAAAAACATTGATTTATCTGATACTCAAAGAAAATCACTACAATCTTGGAGTATCCATGGATTCATTGAGAAAAAAGCATTGTTCATTACAGGAATCGCCTTTTTAATGGGTCTTTCTTATTCAAGTGTTTTGTCCTTCTTGTCTTCTTATACGAAAGTCATTCATTTAGTCGCTGCAGGCTCCTTTTTCTTTGTGGTCTATGCGTTAGTTATCACCTTCACTCGCCCATTGACGGGACGTATTTTTGATGCTAAAGGCGAACAGTATGTCATGTATCCTAGCTATTTGTTCTTGACTGCTGGCTTGTTTCTACTAAGTGCGACAACGAACAGCATCACCTTACTTATTTCAGGCGCACTCGTTGGTTTAGGTTACGGGACTTTCATGTCAAACGGACAAGCAGTTTGTTTGAAAATCGTCAAAGAACACCGTATCAGTATCGCTCTTTCAACTTACTTCATCGGATTAGATCTAGGTCTAGGTGTTGGCCCCTACTTGATGGGAATATTGAAATCTTATACGTCATTTAGAGGATTATACATTGTTTCTGGTATCATTCCTTTGATCTGTACAGTTCTCTATATCGTTTATAATAAAAAAAAGAGCCACTCAGCAAAACTTGAATGGAATTAGTGATGAACTGAAACTGATTCAAGAAACGAATAAAAGGTGTTGAAGTATTCACCTCTAGCAAAACATTGGCCGAAGAATCCAAAGATAGAAGAAACTATTTTTGGATTCTTCGGCTTATTTTCATGATTAGATACTTCTGTCAAAACTCCTTTTTGTTCAGAAACAATCACTCAACTTTTATTCTGCTAACCCATAAACTTCTAGTTCATAAAGACGGACAGCTGTATCTGCGCCTTGAGTTGGTTGATCGATGATGACTCTCACAAATCGGGCAGTCGTTGCTGCAAAGGTATTTAGCGTTGAACCTTGCGTATTATTAGTTGTTCGCGAAACTTCTTGGAAATTTTCTCCGTCTGCACTCACTTCTATAGTATAAGCTTTGGTATTCATGCCTACACTTTCTCCTCCTGCAGAAGCGTGGGCCATGCGCACTTCACTGATCAATTTAGCTGTTCCTAAATCAACCGTGATGGTATGTGGCGCACTCCCTACAGCACACCATTTTGTTCCAAGATCACCATCGACAGCAAACTTTGGTGCCTCTGATTCATTCACATATGAAGAGGCTTCTGCTTTGGCACCTTTAGATAATAAACTCAGACCAGCTTGGGCATTCTTGGTAACCGTAACGATCCCTTTCATTTCAGTTGTCGTTTCTCCTGCTTCATTGATCGCTGTCAATTCTACATCGTAGCTTCCTTCTTTTGAATAAGTGACACGAGGCTGTTCTTCCGTACTTGACTCTACATCAGCACCTTTGAATGTCCACTTTAAACTTTGGGTATTTCGTGAAGAGGTGTTCGTAAAAGTGATCGGTTCTCCTGGCGCTACCAAAGTTTTTGAGACAGTAAAGGAAGCACGTGGTAACTGAACAGGTGGCCAGTCAAAACTGTTTGGTCTGGAAGGTTCACCCTTGTTGCCATAGATATCAACTGGCACAACTTCGATAGCTGTAGCTGTTGCATTTTGACGTTCTAAGCCATTGATAAAATAATTCTCAGCAGGTGTGGCTCCGATAAAGACACGTGTTCCATCGTCTAGAACGCGGTAAATTTCATAGTGTTTGATGCGATCTGCTTGTGGACTAGTCCAAGATAATCTGATCCCGGCAAACATTGCTTCTTCGTCAAATGACAAATCATCGAACGTAACATCATTGACCGCTGTTGGACTCAGCACCTTTTTAGGTGTCGCAGAAATTTGACCTAAGAATAACTCATAATTCTCATTTGCTTTTGCTGAGGCTACCTCATAGGCAATCGACGTTACTTCTTTTCCAGTTGCTTTATTCAAAGGATAAGAAACCGTTGTCCAGTCATTCCCTATTTTTTTATTGCCATTAAACGTTTCAAATGTACCATCAGCAAAACCTAACACTAGTTTCAACGTGGTTCGATCAGATGCTTTGGCTGTCGTCGTAAATGACATGTTTTTTTCGACTTTGACTTTTGTTTGATACAGTTTGATCTTACTTGTTACTTTTTCTGCCATCTTACCTTTAAAAGCCAAAGAACTCCCACCATTAAAAGCAGTAGTATAGTCCACGCTACCAGCTAATTTATTGCCAGCTCCTTCTTCGATAATATAGCGGTAAGTCGGCATGATATCTTGGAGACTTCGATTATTCCATTCATTTGTTGAAACTTGTTGCCCATTGCTAAAATAGCTGTAACCATTTCCAACATTGAAATTGGTGATAAAAGGCCATTGCGTAATAGCGGTTTGTTCAACCGAAAAAGTAGAGATTCCAGGCCAACTTGTGCCGGTTGGTAGTGTACTTTTAGTAGGATCCCCTTGTTCATTGATCCAGAATTTTTCTTCTTTTTGTTGGTAGTCCATTGGGTCATTGGAAGAAGAATAGGTCCAACTTGGGACGTAAAGCCCTAGTGAAGTATAGGGTATTCCCTTCTTATCCGTAAACAACTCCCATCTGACCGGTGTATCGTACCCTTTTTCTTGGACATCGATTCCCGCAAATAAATCATAGGGATCAATGGCTAAACTTTCTGCTTTTTCTTTTGATTTACGCAATAGATCTTGGCCTGCTAAGCTAGAGGTATTCCACCAAAAATTCAAAAACATGCTATCTGCTACTGGATTCAAATTAGCATCCACTAAATAATCTTGGTTTTGATCAGTTAACGCATTCTGCCAATCCATTTTCCCGTCATTCGTCATGGAATCGTACCACATAACCTCTAACGCTCCAGCTGATTTTTGTTTAAATTCCACAATCAGTTCTTTCATTAAATCAGCGTGTTTTTTCGTTAGATTGGTTTCTGTCTCTTGATTGATGAACCATCCATCAAACCCATATCTTTGTGCGACTTCGATCATCTTGTCCACGATTGGAAAATGACCTTGAGCATCTTTTTCTAAAAAGGTATTCAACCATTCGATTTTTCCGCCATGGGCCCCTTGTGGAAAAAAGATCGTGCCTAAAACAGGCACACCATTTTTATGCGCCGCATCGGTAACATCTGGGCTTGGCGGAACAATGATACCTTCGCCAGCTGAGCCTCCCCAATAAACCAATTGATCAATATATTGCCAATTCGAAAAAACATTTGCATCAAACTGATTGCTCCCTCTTGGTGCATTTCCACTAGTGCTATTATTCATGATCGAAAGTGCGACAACCTTCATCTTTTCGTTTTGGGTAGTATTCGATTTTAATAAGTGTGATTTCTCCACTCGTGTGGCTAAAGGCTCAACACTAACATTGTATTTCGCATCTGTATCCTGATCAAACGTCCATTTAAGCAATTCATCAGGGAACCAGTAAGAGGACTCCGGTTGATTATCCATCGAAACCCTTACCTCGGGATTTGTGGCATCTACTTGTGCATAAACGACCGGTTCTTTCAGAGCAATTCCCATCATCACCGTTACCAACAATCCAGCTAAAGTACCTTCTAACTTCTTCATCGCTACCTCCTATGATTTGTTCTTATCTAATCGCTTGCTGCAACTGTTCACTCGTTACTCCTTTCTCAATTATTATCTTCCACAATTTATGATAGCGCTTACTAAAAAGGGTGTACATGAACAAACTATAGCTTTCTTGATACAAATTATAGGTGTTATCAATGAATGAATTTTATGAGAACATCCACTTTTATTGGTCTTTCTGATTAATAAAAACACTCTGTGTGGTGTTCATAGATTTTTTTCAATTGTTCGTTCGTTAATTTCTGACTGGTCACTAAATAATCGATTTCATGACTAGCAATTGCTTGATGAATGAAGCGTTGTTCTAATTTATCTTGTGTAGCTAACACCATCAAATGATTGGCTTGTTTACGAAACGCTCTTTTTACTAACGCTTCTCCTTCATGCTTTTCCGTCACGCCTTGATTAAAATCAAATCCTCGACAGCTGATGATTGCAAGGTCAGCAGCATAAGTCAAAATATCATTATACGCTTTTGCTCCGTTGATCGTTGCTCGTTTTTGAACGATTTTACCACCGACGATCGATACTTTTGCTGAAGTAAATTCACTTAACATAGCAGCAGTAATGACCCCATTCGTAATGATTTGCAGCCCCTCAAATCGACCTAAATTTCGAACTAAATGCAAACTAGTTGTACTAGAGTCTAAAAATAAAACCATATCATCTTTGATCAAATTAGCTGCAATATCCGCAATATAACGTTTTTCACTTTCTTCCTCTAAATGGGTGATTTTCATCATATATGGTACATCGATTTTCTGATTATCTACTAACATAGCCCCACCACGGACTCTGCGGATCAGACCACTTTGTTCTAAGACAACAAGATCTCGTTTCACTGTCGCTTCACTGTAATTTACTAAATCGATCAATTCAGTAATCCTGGCAAATTGGTTGATTTTCAAATGATTGACAATCGTTTGTTGTCGCTCTTCTACGTCACTTAACATCTTCCCCACTCCTTTCTCTTTCGCTTTATTTTACCATAAACAAAGATGCCTCCACCTACATCCAAAAACAGAATCGAGTGGTTAGAATGAAAATGCTTCGCTATAGGACATCAGCCGAAACAACTAAAGTTAGCGATTCATTGGCTTATTCCTAGAAATACTGAGCATTTTTTCATGACCACTCGATTTCGATTTCATTGGAGACTGTGTCAAAACTTGTCTCGGTCTCTTCTAGTATCTCTAAAACGAATAAACGGTGAGAAATTCGTCTTATTTATAACACTTGGCTTGATCGATCGTGTTTAAGATCGTCATTTTATGTTTCACTACTTCCTGTACTTTTTGATTCGCATAAGGGTAGATCATATTCGGTTCATACATTTCCGGGTTTTCATTTAAGATTTCTCTTAATGCATCGAAAAAGACACTTTTAAGATCCGAACTAAGGTTGACCTTAGCTACACCATATTTAACTGCTTCGCTTACTTCTTTATCCGGATTTCCTGAACCACCATGTAAAACAAATGGCAAATCGATGGTCTCATTCAATTCTTTCAATAACTCGATATTCAATTTTGGTGTTTTATCTTTAGGATATAAGCCATGTGCTGTTCCAATAGCGATAGCTAATGTATCAATATTCGTTTCTGCAACAAACTGTTTTGCTTGTTCAGGATCTGTGTAAATAATATTAGCTGACCCACCTTCTGCTGACCCATTATTCCCAATCGTACCAATTTCTGCTTCGACTGACACATCTACCTCGTGAGCTAGAGCCACCACTTCTTTAGTTATCTTTATATTATCGTCAAAGGATTGCAAGGAGGCATCAATCATAACCGAGGTATAGCCATTGCGGATAGCCCGTAACACATCACTTACTTTACCGCCATGGTCAAGATGGATCACTACAGGTACTTTACTTTTATGCGCATAAGCTCGAACAGCAGCAACAAATTCATCATTCAAGTAAGCAATCTCATCGGGATGGATCTCTAAAATCACTGGTGCATTTAACCGTTCTACTTCTTCCATGATTGCCTTTAACATATCATAACTACAAATATTAAAAGCAGGAACCGCAAATTGATTGTCTTTAGCTACTTTCAATAGCTCTTTCATTGTATATAACATTACACTTCCACCTCATTTATTATTTTTTCTTGCTTCACTATTTTTTCTTCATTTCCGACTTGTTCTTCGCTTGATTTCTTTAATAATCCAAGTGAAAGAGCCGTAACTACTGTCCCAGCACCAATCGCTAGCAAATACATGGGTAGGTGATTGATCACGTTAGGTATCAGCATGACCCAAATCCCACCATGAGGAGCAATGGATGTGACACCGGCAGCCATTGAGATACCCGCTGCAGTAGCAGAGCCAAGAATCAAGCTCGGAATGACTCGAATCGGATCTGAAACTGCGAAGGGAATCGCTCCTTCTGTAATATAAGAAGCACCAAGCACCCAACAGGATTGACCAGAAGTCCGTTCTTCTTTCGTAAATTTTTTCTTGAACAACAGTGTGGCTAAGGCGATCCCCAGCGGTGGGGTCATTCCAGCTGCCATACATGCTGCGATCGGTGCATTGACTCCGGCCGACATCAAACCAATGGAAAAAGTTGAGATCGATTTATTGATCGGCCCTCCCATATCAGCTGCCATCATCACGCCGATGATCAAGCCAAACATTAATCCGGAAGTATTACCTAAACTATTCAACCAATTGGTTAATACTTCTAATAACCACGAAATGGGTTGTTCGATTACAAAAACCATTGCTAAACCAATGATCAAGATAGATATTAACGGAACGACGATCAATTGATACATCGCTAAGATACCTTTTTTTACAGGAATTTTATTTGCCAGAAAATCTGTCACATACCCTGCTAACAGCCCCCCGATCATTCCTCCAAGAAATCCAGAACCACCAGTAGATGCCAGTAGCCCTGCCACGATCCCAGGTGCAAAGCCAGCTTTCCCCGCAATAGAGGTCGCAATCCCTGCCCCTAAAGCTGGCACCATCATGGCAAAAGCGGTGTCTCCACCAATTCTAGAAAATGCGGCAGCTAGGACATTATAGTCAGCTGATTTAGGATCCGCTGCAGTGATCCCAAAAGCAAAACTTAATGCGATAATAATTCCGCCCGCAATCACAAACGGTAACATATAGTTCACACCACTCATAAAATGGTTATAAAGTGTGGCTTTTTGTTTCGTGGCTTTTGTTTGTTCAACTGATTGAGCAATTTCTAACGTATTGATCCCTTTTAATGCTTCATCAATTACCAATTCTGGTTCTTTAATTGCTCGACTCGTTGAAACTTTTTTGATTCTTTTACCCGTAAAACGTTGCATATCAATTTCTTTATCAACTGCTAGAATAATCGCATCTGCTTCAGCAATCTCTTTTGTAGTTAACCTATTTTCCGTTTTGATTCCTTGCGTTTCAAACTTTGCATCATGGCCTAGTTTTTTAGCAGTCCCTTCTAATTTCTCAGCGGACATATACGTATGCGTAATTCCCGTAGGACATGCGGTTACACCAATTATTTTCATCGTTATTCTCCCCTATCTGCTTATTCAATAACGGTCTCAGTTGATGCGTGTGACATTATTCGATGATTCATTTAACGGATTGCTTTTTCTTCATTTTTTAAAACGGTCATAATTTCTGAGGCTGAATTTGCTTCTTTGATTTGTTTTCTAAAGTTTGGATCAATTAATCGCCTTGACAACGCACTGAGAATCTCAAGATGACTGTCAGCAGCGTTTGCAGGAACCACGATTGCAAAAGTATATGCAATTGGCTCCCCATCTAAGCCAAGATATTCTGTAATCTGGCTGCTACGAACAAAACAAATGGTTGGTGTAATGACAGCCTTGCTTTTAGCATGTGGGATACCAAATCCAGCTTCAATCCCTGTAGGCACTTCCTCTTCTCTTTTGAATAATGCTTTGATTATTTTTTTTGCACTTTTTACTCTATGTGTGGTTTCAAGTGTAGTACCGATATATTCAAATAATGATTTTTTTGATCGAATTGAGTCATCGAAAAGAATCAATTCTTCTGAAATCAGTTGACTAATCTCCACTCCATATAGCCTCCTTTCACTATTTGTTAACGCTTTCTAATAAATGTGGCAAGTATAGCATCCCTAATTCAGCCATTCAATGCTTTGAACGAATAACGAAAAATGGATCAAATTTTTAAAAAATCAGTCAAAAAAATGATCGATAGCGTTCATCAAAATTAGAGATTCATGTGTTTCAGGCGTTCCTTATACAAATAAAACACAACGTATTTTGACCGTTACAATCAAAATACGTTGTGTTTATTGATGATCAATCAATTCTTTCCCAGTCAATCGTTTCTCCAGGAACTTTATCGGTATTCCACCATTTTGCACGATATTTTACACCTTTATACATGACAATATCCCCAGCAACATACACTTTATCTTTATCCCAAGTTTCAATTGAAGGATCTTCCGTGTTGCCATTGTTATTATCATCATCGGTAATATTTCCTACATCACCTTTCATTTCATCACGATATTCCCAGATTTTCTTCGTTAATTTTGGTAGTCTTGCTAATTCTTTTTTAGTATCAGCAGTAACTTCGATAGCCCATTTTTCAAAAAATGGCGTTAGATTTTTGTTACTGATCTTTGAAGCAGATAAGATAAAATGTTGTCGCTTGTCTTGTTCTGTCCATAGCTGTGGACTTTCTTCACGATATAACTGATATAGTTTAGGATAGAAGTCGCTGCCAAATGCTAATTCCAGCTGCCAAAACATTCCTAGTCGAACAAATTCATCTTGTTTATCAAAATTTTTCGATTGACTTCGATTCAAATAATTGAAAATATCCGTATATACGCGATCTTCTTCTAAACGACTACGCTGCCCTAATGCTTTTTGTACCCGCATCGAAAAGATATTCACGGTCACTTCGGTCATATCCTCCCAACCCATATCATCAATTTGATAGGTATGACCTAATTCATGCCAAATCCCCCACTGTGAGGAACCGTCTGGATCTAACAAGACTCTCATCCCATCTGCATAATTAAAACCAGTATGTTGTTCATATGCGTACATATAATCTTCTCTGGCACTCGTTTCACGCATATGTTGAACTAAGCCAGTTGGTTGACGATGGATTGTAGCGCTATTATCGAGTCCGGCTGTTTGATCGTGAAGATCAATTACTTTTTCTTTCGTTGTTAAAATTTTAGTTGGGTCCTTCACATAATTAATTGTTTTGTCGGATCCTGTAACCAAAACTCGATCACTGACCAATTCATAAGCAGGTGCATTTGGATGATTTCTTACTTCATTCTGCCAATCTTTATTGGTCATTTTTCCTAGAATAAAACGTGGAATTGTAATACCACCACGTATTTCAATTCTCGTTTTTTGTTGCGTGATGCGAGTGGATTCATTTTGGATATGGATCACGCCTTCTTGAGTACCGGAAATGACGTTTCTTCCTCTATTTAGTCGTTTCCCTTTCGTTGCCCCTTCGAGATAATCTTTCAGACTAGCCCTGGTAATCGTATACGTCGGTAGTTGTTGCGCCGTTTCATCTACATAAATTTCGATCGTATCATTTTTACGTTTATAGATCCCTGTAGATTGATTGCTACTAGGACCAAACCAATTCCCGATTTCTTCCCGATAACTCTCAACATCCTCACTTTGATAAGCATTCAAAACCGTTGAAACGTTTTCATTACTTCGCTCTGAAAGAACGACTTCCGTCCCAATAGTCGGTTCATTTACTGTTGCCTCAACATTTAGGTCATTTGATAAAATAACCATACTGAACAGTAAAGACCCCAAAATCATTGCTTTCTTCTTACTCATATTAGCACCTCTTAATGTTATTTTTTATTTATAATATAACATTAACATGCATTATTTTATAAATGTTGTCGTTTTTTTCCAACAGAAGGAAATAATGAAAATCAGACTTTTAAATAATATGGTATGATAAATTTTTAGTGACCATTTTTTGATTATCAGAAACAGAAAACACAAAAAAACAGACTACCTTTATCAGATAGTCTGCTAAACATCGTATGAACAATGTTTTGATTATTCTGCAGCGTTTGCGTCTTTGAGACCGTATTGATGGTTCAGTGATTCTTAGTGTAGCTTAATGGTACTTGTATCAAGGATTTTTAGCCTTTCAACACGCCAGAAAATGTACTGTATTTTTTGCAAAGTATGGTCAAAAGTATGGTCAAAAAATCTTACTCGCCAGTGTGTTTATTTTAGAGTTAATCTACAATATAATTCAAACGAACTATTGGATTTAATCCTAATAATCTTACTTTCTTTTTCCATTCATCTAAACGATTTTTTAAAATAAACATATCCAAATCATTCAAATTTATCTTCCCATTTGATGTTGATAATTTCTTAGTTCTTTTCAACACTATCCAAATGCCAACATTTTTGATTGGTAATGATTGAGTTTTTTCTTGTAGTATATCACTTTTGTATATTTCTAACGCAGCTTCCGATTGACTAACAACATAACTTAGGTCAGATGAGCCACTTCCCATCTTAACAGCGTATATTGTCTCATTATCTTTATCATCAAAATACAAATCTGCAATTTCAATCTTCCCTATGCCAGTATCATCAATGTCTCTATCATGATTTTTGTAGCGATTGTCTTTTTCTGAAATATTGCCGTTATAGTAGTTTTCCCGATAATACTTACGCTTCACAATTTTTTTCAATTCTTCTTCTGTAATATCCTGATTTTTAGGTAAATTTTTTTCTTGAATTAAGATGTCATTCAAATATTTGTCATGTTGTGATTTGCTGTAATTAAACTGCGAATCGTAAATAACTTCTATTTCATTTAATGAATTTTCAAGATAAGTCTGATAGTCTTGATTAAATTTATACCACGTCCCTGAAATCAAAACGCATTTTTCAACATCATCAGAATAATCAATAAGCTCTATTAGTTCAAGCGATTCTTCATTCCCATCTTTCTTTACCAGCACAGTTATATTTAATATCTTATCATCTTTAATTTTATTATTAGAAATGAATTTTTTTATTTCAAGCACGTTTAAATTGTCTAAAATTAGCTGACTATTTCCACTTTTTATTTTAAAGCTTTCTGGGCTAGAATAAAAAAATTCAGTAGTTCCTTTAATTTCAAATTCTGAAATAGAAATATTTATATTACCTTTCTTAATCGCTTCTATAAGCTTTTTATTAAGTCTAGAAAGTAATACATTTTCTTTCGTTGTTACTTTTTTTAATAACGGAATTGATGTTTTATCCTTATTACTAATCAAAACTTTTTGAATAAAAACTATGATGTTGAGTAAATTATCGATACTATTTTCGAATAAGCTAAACTTAATTGATGTTCCTATTTCAATATCCTCTTTATACACATTAAAATCTTTATCTAACTTCGCCTTACCTTTGATTTTTGTAAGTGCTTCACCACTATCAAAAATCAGCACTTCACTGTTTGTAAATGCATTTATAGTTTTGTTATTTTTACTGTAAGGAGCAACTTTTGAAATCATTTTAATATCTTTGTATTCAATTTTTCTAGCAAAATTAAAAGCCATTTCACGATCACAATATCTGTCAGCTAAGATATATGACGTTCCAAAAGCGTATACATAATGATTGTTATTATTCGTAATAAGTAATATTGCCTTTGGATTACTAATATATTTAATTTCATATTTTGAAAAATTATTCGCAATCCATTTCCACTCTGGTTCATTTTTATTCTGCTCATCACACAAAAAAAATTGAAGTGTAAATTTTTTTCTTTTGAAGACTTTTTTTATTTCCTCACTTTCTGAAAAACCTTTGAATTTCAACTCTAATAAGAAAATTTCTATTGCATGCATCTTTACTTTTTTAGACCGTTTATCTCTGAGTGTCTCTATTTTTTCTTGTGACAATTGAAATTTTTGACATTCTTTCTCAGTTAGAGAAATTTTTTCATCTTTTATCTTATATAGATTAACTTTCATATCCTCACCTATCCAAACTCAATTTGAACTCAGCAATATCACATATTTTATTTGCTATAATGACAATTCTTCACTCAATATCCTGTACTAATTCAGAAACCAATTCTGCCTGTCCATATCGTTCAGAAAAAGCTTCAAACGCTCCAAATTCAGCCACATCAATTCCAATAATTCGATTTTTCTCATCAATCATTGACAAACGAATACTGTCTATATCTAATTCCTTCAATTTTCGGATGGTAACAACTTTATCATTGTCCTTATTTTCCATCTCATAACTAGGAATTCCAATCACTGTGTGTAAAATCCAATAACCTAAGTCTTTAGAACGTTTTGACTGTAAATTCTTTCCGTTAGCACCATTTACACTTGCTTCAATCTGACTACCATCAGGCATCCTTAGCGTAAAATCAACGTAATTTAATGAATTTTTATTCGAAACCCTATATGCTTCTGGATTTTCTCGAATAAAATCTGCTTGTTGACTTCCAACTTTCTTTTCAGTATCAATAAAATTATGTCCAAAAAACCAGCCATTGAATTGTTCATGTATCCATTTAGGAATTCGAATTTCAACATCCCAAGGACGATTATTTTCTCTAGCACGATGCCATTTGTTTATTCCAGCACCATTAGGAACATCAATTCGTTTATCCCCTCGAGCTATACTTCCTAGTACACTATACAGTGGCAAATAGAGGTCAGGAAGCGTACTCTTTGCTTCGTCTTCTTGTGGTAACTCAATCATTTTTATTAGCTCAAAAGGATTATCAAACTGTTTTATACCAATTGATGTAATGATTGTACTAGGAGATGCATCAAATTCTTCTAACAACACTGATTTTGAAGCATAAAATTTATAGTTATTCAATCCATCCGTGAATGAAAAGGTTTTTCCATTAGAAGACAGTAATTTTAATGAATCCAGTTGAACTAAGTCATATGGGTTTTCTACGATATTCATCACTTCATTATCACGAGTAATATAGTGATATATATCATCACCCTCGTTTGTATTATACAATCGTTTATCCACCCAGATACGATCATTTCTTAATTGTGCAACTTTTCTAATCACTTCTTCTGGTGAACCATGGTCAATAAGTGGTCTAATTTCTTCTGGAGCTAACTTATTGAACTCTGCCACTTTCTGATAGGTTTTATCTTTACTATGAATCCATGTTTTAAGTCCGACCCCTACATTTTTTCCATTAAGTTTTGCGACCGCATCAAAAGCAGAATCTTTTCTTGTTAAATCCTCCACATCAAATACTTTTGCATATAATTGTTCATGATTCCGATAATAAAGGTATGGCTTTTGTGCATTTGTTCCTTCTTGATTATCTTTAAAAAGGCCAGATAAAGCACCGAATATTTTCAGAAAATGAATATATTCATTTTGTTCTTCTGCTTTAAAACTTTTCCAAATTATGTTCGCCACAATCGTTCCCACCTTTATTTTAATACCTTGATTATACCAAACCAATAGTAATAAATACTAGGGTATAAGAAAAGCTAGACTCTATTCATACGAATAGAAATCTAGCTTTTTGTTTTTTTGAACATTCTTTGTATATTCATCTGCAGTCATAAAATCAATTTGATTGTCTTCTTTAAACTTTTCAAGGTCTTCAGCTGTGTTTACAACCTTAACTAACGTACTTTCTCCTTCAAATCTCCCATCCATCTGCGTATGCATAATATAAAATTTTCCACTTGTTTCATTTGAGTCATAATCATTGCCCTCAAATTTCAAAGCTTTTGAAATATTATCTGCAATTCTTTTGATTACAGGAACAACAACGCTATTCCCAGCTTGTTTATATAACTGTGAATGTGCTATTTCAGGCAATTTAAATGTGGATGGATACCCCTGAACATTAAATGTTTCTCGAGGTGTCAATTTTCTTATTCCATCTTTTCCTTTAATCAACGGAACGTTATGACCACCTGTTCCCATGTTTGCTGTGAGTGTAGGTACTACACCTGATTTATTTTCTCTAACATACTGTCTTCTCCATTGATAGACCGTATTGTCATCCACAATGCTTTTTTCTAATTGTTCATAAAATGGTTGACGGTTCTTTTTATAGTAATATTTGTCATCTTTAGGATTTTCAAAATCTATCACATCACTTAATTTTGTAGTAAGTTCAACTTTAGAGGGGAAATGAAAATTATCAAATGCTTGCTGATTTCTAAATCCTACTACATAAATTCTCTCTCTATTTTGTGGAACATTGCCATAATCTTTGCCATTCAGAACTTTCCACTTGATAGAATAACCATTCATCGTTAATGCTTCTCGAATAATCTTAAATGTATTTCCATGGTCATGAGTTACCATGTTTTTTACATTCTCGATAAATATTACTTTTGGTTTATTTTCTTTAATAATTCGTAATAACTCAAAAAACAAATCGCCACGATCATCTTCAAAACCTTTTCTATAACCAGCAATACTAAATGCTTGGCATGGAAAACCTCCAACTATTAAATCAGAAACAGGAACTTCTTTTGAATCTACTTCGTGAATGTCTCTCTTGTCTAGCGGTGTTTGAGGATAGTTTTCCGCATAAGTAATCTGTGCGTTTTTATCAAACTCATTTGCATACACCACTCTGAACTTGCCAGTTTGTTCAAAACCTAGCTCAATTCCACCGACACCACTAAAAAAAGCAGCTACTGTGTGCTTTTTAGCAGTTGTGGAACTTACAGAATTTGTCATGTTTGCTTATCTCCTTATTATAAAGTTAACTTTGATATTATATCACAGTTTCAACACCTTCGAAACATAAAACTTGTGAATTCGAAAATACCAAATACTA
This sequence comes from Enterococcus sp. DIV1208, assembly GCF_050530455.1. Lineage (NCBI taxonomy): Bacteria > Bacillati > Bacillota > Bacilli > Lactobacillales > Enterococcaceae > Enterococcus > Enterococcus sp. DIV1208. Next base: position 2,083,899 of record NZ_CP172887.1, read on the forward strand.
GTTGTCGTTAACCTATTGCAAAAAAAAAATAAAATGCTATCATTATTCATATATTAGTGGTTATTGCAAGATACAACCAGACGAAAGGAAATAGATCAATGCGAATATATAAAAGTGTTCGACTTGCTGGGGTCACTTCAATTTGGGCAAATGAGTTGATACAAGCAAAGCAAAAAGAACTAGACATAGAAATACGGAACGGTTTAATAGAACAATCTGAGACGTATTTGCTAAAAAAGTTTCCTTCTCTAAACGGTGTGTCAAGAAACATTGTGTTTAAAGTGAGTTTCTCTAGTATTGTCGAAATGTGTTATAGGTTAACGGAAAATTATGACACGAGCGATTGGGAAGAATTAGCACAGCAGATGGAAAAAGATAAGACTGTTTCCAGCGAAGCTAGTAATACCCCAAAATTATACCTAGAAGATAGTATTTGGCGTGGGATTGAAGATTATCAACGCAAACTTATGGGGGAAGAAAATAAACGCATTTTAAGACTTTCATATATCATCAAATTAATACTGTATGCTGGCTGGAGAGCCTATCAATCAGATGAAAAAATTTAAGCTAGAAGGCTTAAATTTTTTTACAAATTATGTATCTTAGTATACCTACTAAAACACTTTATGAAAGGAGTAATTATGAAAACAAACTGTAGAGACCCTTCCTCACTATGAAAAAAATAATAGCACCAAAAAAATAAACTAGGAGGTTTCACAATGTACGAAATTAAGAAAAAAATAATCAGATATATCAAAAATCAAAACCAAATTGGAAAATACTATCCAATAAACATCATCACTAAACAAAATTATTCATGGTGTTCTTTTTTTAAAACAATGGGCATCATAAATATCATCTTCCTAATTTTTTTTAGTGTTTGCGTTCTTTTATTTACAATGAATATAGTTACAACGCGACATTTCTCTCTTATCAACTTTCTGCTAATCATGTTAGGTGTCACTATCAATATTGTACCCACTTATCATAGGTTATCAAAGATAAATCTAAAGCCTAAGCCAATAGAAAAAGAACTGGCTCATCTATTAACTACAAACAATTTATACACATGTGATGAACATGGACATGTTAACAACCAGCTGTCGTTATATTATGTAGATCATGGAAAATTCATCTATGTCGACGCTCTAAAAAAAGGAGATAAGTTTCAAAAAGACACCGACAAGCTAGGAGAACGTTTAGAAAGCATACTACAATATCCTCTTGAAGAAATTAACAGCAACCTAAAAAGAGTTCGTTATACTTTTGACAAAACTCCACCCAAGCAAATAGTAATTCGAAATACATTTGATTTTCCGAGCATTGACTATAGTCTAAAAATTAAAGTCTACAAAGGTTTTTCTATTAATTTGGCTAAGCAAGTGAGTGCGATTGTAAGTGGTAGCTCTGGAGCGGGAAAATCATATTTCACGTATTTTTATCTAACTCGTTACCTTTCGCAAACCATTCGTTATACAGAACATGGATATGAAAAAACAAAACATGCACGCTTGCTTATTCACGATAATAAGCAATCTGATTTGCTGAAGCTAGCAATTAGATCAGGAATGCCCAAGGAGTTTTATGGTAGCTCTGTATCTGATGCTTTTAGGTTGATCGACAAAGTTCTTAATGAACTGGATCTTCGAGAAAAAAAATATCTGATGTCTAAGAAATTCGGAGTTGATGCTAGTGAATTAGGCATGCCACCTTTCATTTTAGTAATTGAGGAATATTCCAGCCTTATCGCCATGATGACTGTAAATAAACAGAAGTCGGAATTCGAACAAAAAATTTCACAAATTGCTCAAAAAGGCAGGCAATTATCAATTGGTGTTATCCTCATCATGCAGCAACCACGCGCAGATTCAATCGCTAGTAATATTAGGGAGCAATTAACCAATGCGAATGCTATTTTCTTTGGTAATCCAACTCAACAAGCTTCTCTCATGTTATTTGACACGACTGATGTACCTAAAATATCTGGAACTGGCAGAGGCTTATATGCACAAGAACGTAATTCTCCAAAACCATTTAAAGCACCTTTATTCGAGAGTAATGTATTTGAGTCTATTCTCCCAATTTGGAAAGATGCGGTAAAGTTTTGGAAAGAGGAGGATAATCAATAAAAAAGAAGGAAGCCTTAATTATAAACATCACATAAAAAATAATGAGAAGAGGAAAAACACATGACAATAAAACTTAACGATTTTTTATCAGCGACACTTTTGGGAACTCAATTTCTTGCAGTCAAATCTTACTCGGAAGTCAAAGATTTAGAGACTGGCTACTTAAACGCATACAGATTAAATGTTTCTATTCAAGACACTCAGAGCCCCTTTTTCATGGAAATGATAACTGTAAAGGTTAAAAATCTGTCGCCTACCGTATCAGTAGATTCATTAAAAACAAATACAACCATCCCTATTAAACTCAAGGGTTTGAATGTTGGACAATTTAATGGGACTCTATGGTTTTCTTGTACAGATGTTATTCCAGCAGGAGCGGATAGTAAAATAAAATTGTAAGTTTCAAAGCTCAGTCTGGTCTGACAGGTGGTTATAATCGCGAAGCTGGTTATAACCGCCTGTCAGGATACGAGATTATTTATTACTTAACAAAAAAATTACTATAAACTATTCAACGCCTACGGCACAGGGCTTGTCGATGTGCCGTAAAACCACGAAAAACGTGAAAAACACATGTGCTTAACAAAAGAATAATTAACTGAATAATTAAGGATGTGAAACTATTCCATGAAAAAACAAGCGAGTTTAACTTGCGTGATGATTGTACAGCAATTAAAAGAGGAATTCTGGTTCCAATGGGAAGACACAATTATTACGGAAGCTGAAAATGGTAATATTCAGCCCTTAATGGAAGAACTAAATAAACGATTTCATAATAGAGGTTATGAAGTAAATGAGCTTTACGGAATTATTCATGATAAAGATGAGCGTTTAGTATGGAACCAGGAACAAATGAAAAACGTTATTGAACCAAAAGAAAAACACGCTCATATCTTGGTTAAATTTGCTAAAGGAGATACCTTAAATAACTTATCTGTTACCGCTGGTGTTGACCCACAGTATATAGAAAAAGCGAAAAGCGGGCGATACGGCTATGACAACTTGCTATCTTATCTCGTTCATGCAAAAGACCAAGACAAGTACCAGTATTCCCCAGATGAAGTTGTCACTGTGTCAGGCGAGGAATATACAAGTGTTTATAACAGACGTATGGAAACGTGGGTACGAGGTAGAGCAACAAAGGAAGCCAAGGCAACTGATCTAAGCGTAGATTATTTAGTGTCCGAAATTCTTGATGGAAAACTTACAAAAAGTCAAGTATTATTAACAAACGAATTTTATAAAGTTTATGCGTTACACAAGCGAAAAATCAACGATGCCTTTGATACCGCTGGCGAAAATAAAAGCTACCAAACAATTGCCGATTTAGATGCTGGAAATTTTAAGAAAACGATTTTATTTATTATGGCTGAAAGTGGCGCTGGAAAAACTGTTCTAAGTAAGAAAATCATCAGTATTTTACAAAGTGTCGCATTAAAACAAACAGAACAACGTTGGGATTATTGCCTAACGGCTTCTAACAATGCGTTTGATGAATACAACGGTCAAGACGTGTTATTTCTTGATGATATTCGTGGCGACAGCTTAAGTGTGTCTGACTGGTTGAAACTCCTAGACCCTTATACGATTAGTCCAATCTCTGCTCGTTATCACAATAAGATGGGTTCAGCAAAAGTGATTATTATCACTAGCACGAAAACACCATCAGAATTTTTCTCAATTGCCAAAAGTAACTTTCACGAAGACTTAGGACAATTTTTTCGTCGAATTGATTTACTTATTAGTATTGAAGACGATAAATTTCATTTGTCAAAATTTGAAAAAGCCCCACCAGCATCAACACAGTTTCCTTATATCATGAAGCCACCATCTCACTATTTTCGCTTTGATGGAACATATTACAAAAACCAAGCACTCGATAAAGTGACAAAAGTAACTATTCGTAATATGCAATGGAATAAAAAGAAGTCTGTCACCAAAGCCCGCAAAAGCAAAAAGGTGACAGACCACAATAAGTAGCAAGCCAAAAACTTGCTACTTCATTATACCATGTTCAGATACTCAATAAGGAACTTGAAAATGAAGGAGGCAAAATTTTATGGATGTCAAAATTCCTATCGAACTAACAGATGAATTCATTCAATCTGTTGCGACGTTAGTTTTACCACTATTAAAGGCAGAAAATGATAACAACCCTGTATTAAACGAATTGCCACTCTATCCGACACGTAAACAAGTAAAAGAAATCCTCCATATCGGAGATGAGCGCTTAAATCAGTGGATTTCTCAAGGTTTAAAAACAATCCCCTTGGGTAAAGAAACCCGTTTCGATCGTGAGGATTTAAAACGATTTGTGAATCAGCTCAAGGTCTAGTGCCTTGACTGATTCTTTCACAGTCATTATCATTGCTAGTATGAAAGGAAAAATCCTCTGAATATGCTGGCGAGTATGTAAGGAGAAATACGATGATTAAAAAATATAAAAAGAAAAATGGCACTATCGCTTATATGTTCAAAGCATACTTAGGCATAGACCCAGTCACAGGAAAGAAACGCTACACAACAAAACGTGGCTTCAAAACGCAACGAGAAGCAAAACAGGCATACTCACGTTTGATGGTGAAAGTGCAAGAAAATGATGTTGTCACAGATTCCAACAAATTATTTTCAGAACTTGCGGAAGAATGGATGAAGCAATACAAAAATACAGTTAAAGAAAGCACCTATGTTGTGCAACGTCTTGCGATGGAAAAACACATTTTGCCAATTTTTGGTGAATTGAAAATTTCCAAAATCACGATTCCATTCTGTCAGAAACAGGTAAATAATTGGTATTCCTATTACACTAAGTATTCAAATCTGATTGGATTGACTTCATCCGTTTTCAAATATGCTATTAGCCTGCGTTTAGTTCGAAGTAATCCAATGAACGGAATCATTCGACCAAAACGAAAGAAGAAAATTGACGAAGAAGCCTTTGTTGCACCTTACTACGCCAAAGATGAATTGCTTGAATTTCTCGATATTGTCAAAGCTTTTCCTGAACCCATCTATCCTATGTTTCGCATTCTTGCTTTTACAGGCTTACGAAAAGGTGAATTACTCGGTTTACGTTATAAAGATATTGATTTTCAAAACAAAACATTGTCTGTTAAACAAACTCTTGCAACAGTTGACGGTTGGAAATTGGAATTCCAAGTGCCAAAAACCGAAAAAAGCTTGCGAACAATTTCTCTTGATGATGAAACGTTAAAAGTGATTAAAAAGCATATGATTAAACAAAAAGCGTTCTTTCTGGAACATGGACTAAAAACAAAGGAAAATGGTGAACAACTCTTGTTTGCTACTTTTGAAAACAAACCCTATTACCTTGATTTTGTAAATCATAATCTTGAACGTATCATCAAGGAGCATAATTTGAAACGCATCACGCCACATGGATTTAGGCATACTCATTGTAGCTTACTATTTGAATCAGGTGCGTCTATCAAAGAAGTTCAAGCTCGTCTTGGGCATACCGATATCAAGACAACTATGGACATCTATAATCATCTAAGCAAGCGACAAACAGAAGAAACTGCGAATCGTTTCGCGAACTTTATGAGTGACACCGAACAGCTTCAGACAAAATCAAATTAACTGGCTCTATAATTTATGGGACTGATGAATCAGAATTGATTCTTCAGCCCCATTTTCATTTTAGGTATTAAAAAACATATCGTTCTCTAGTATGATTAAATCACCACAAAATAAACAACTGAGAGGACGATATGCTATATGAATGATTCTATCAAAAAAATGCTGAGAATAATAGAGAAAGATTTGATGATTACAGAGGTCTCTTACGAGACCCTTCAGAAGAAAAAGACGTTGGTTGTCGATGCTGTTCTCTCGCCTACTCCTCGTGCTTGTAGAAGTTGTGGTTCTACCGTGGTAGATGGAAACGGGAAAGCAATTATAGTGAAAAATGGGAAGAAGGAAATGATTGTCCGTTTTGAACAATACAATCATATGCCTTTGGTTATGCGCCTAAAAAAGCAGCGCTATACCTGTAAAAACTGCCGAACCCATTGGACGGCTCAAAGTTATTTTGTCCAACCCAGACATTCAATCGCAAATCATGTGAGATATAAAATTGCTTCTTTACTGACTGAAAAAGTATCTTTATCTTTTATTGCGAAAAGCTGTCAGGTATCTTTGACCACCGTTATTCGTACATTGAAAGAGTTTAAAAGCTATTTGCCAAAACAATCTAAGAAGATTCTCCCAAGAGTATTGATGGTTGATGAATTTCGTTCACATGCTTCCATAGAAGATAAAATGAGCTTTATTTGCGCAGATGGCGAAACAGGAAAATTAATAGATGTTTTGCCTACGCGTAAATTACCTCGATTAACAAGCTATTTCTCAGGTTGTACCAATCCGGAAGAAGTAGAATTCTTGGTGACAGACATGAACGCCGCCTACTTCCAGCTCACCAAACGTGTTCTGCCAAATGCGAAAGTAGTGATTGATCGGTTTCATATTGTCAAACACATGAATCAAGCGTTCAATGAGTTGCGTATCCGTGAAATGAATGAACTTCGTAAAGCAGGACAGAAAAGCCAAGCAGAAAAACTGAAAAAGAACTGGCGCTTTTTGCTAAAAAATCGTGCAAACATCAACCATTATGAATACAAAACATGGAAAAGTTTCCGAGCGCCAAAATACCCATTTCTTACTGAAGCAATGATGATTGATCGATTGCTTGAGTTTTCTGCGCCCCTAAAGGAGGCGTATCCCTTTTTTCATGAATTAGTTGAAGCCTTTCGAGACAAAGACCCTGACTTATTTTTCTCCTTATTGGCAGAACTTCCCGAAACGTTAGATGACGGCTTTCGAGAAAAGCTTCAAAACCTTCTTACCCATGAAGAAGGCATCACCAACGCAATGATCTATCCTTATTCCAATGGAAAAATAGAAGCGAAGAATACCCACATAAAGACAATGAAACGAGTATCCTACGGATTTAAATCATTCGAGAACATGAGAATTAGAATCTTTTTGATCAATCAATTAATCAATGTAAGATAACAAAAAAATCTGAGCCAGAATGTGGTTCATTCTGACCCAGATTTGATTTTACACAACTCATCAGTCCTTATTGACAAAGAGCCAATTAACTCTGACTCTGGTATGGTCAAAAGTATGGTCAAAACGCAAAAAAAGCAGATTCCACCTAAAATAGAATCTGCTAAACGTTGAATTATCAATGTTTTTCTTATTCCGCAGCGTTTTCGTCTTTGAGACCGTATTTTTTGTTGAAACGGTCCACACGTCCGTCTGCTTGTGTGAATTTTTGACGTCCAGTATAGAATGGATGTGAGTCAGAAGTAACTTCGACACGGATGACTGGGTATGTATTACCGTCTTCCCATTCAACTGTTTCTTGTGAAGTTTTTGTTGAACCTGACAAGAATTTAAAGCCAGTTGTTGAATCCAAGAACACTACTGGATGGTAATCTGGATGGATGTTTTCTTTCATGCGTTTTCGCTCCTTTGCCCTGACCCATTTGCTGAACCAGAGTTGATTTGTCGATATACAACAGTAACATCTTAACATGTTTCTAACAACGTTGCAATTATCTTTTTAGATTTCTTGTCTGATTTTTTTTACCGAACGAGACATCTTGGAATTCTTTGAAAAATTGTTGATTGTTTTTGGTTTTTCTTAAAAAACGGATCAATTGTTCGGTGTATTCCAATGAATCGCCGACCATATTCTTTCGTAACTTCCAAATTTCTTCTAATTGATCTTCTGGCATTAGAAGCTCTTCTTTTCTCGTACCAGATTTCTTGATATCAATGGCAGGGAAGATACGACGCTCAGATAGTTCACGAGACAGTTGAAGTTCTAAATTCCCTGTTCCTTTAAACTCTTCATAGATCACATCATCCATTCGGCTACCCGTATCGACTAAGGCAGTTGCTAAGATCGTCAAGCTTCCACCTTCTTCGATATTTCTAGCTGCTCCGAAGAATTTTTTTGGTTTATATAGTGCGGCTGGATCGATTCCTCCGCTCAATGTACGACCACTTGGCGGTACGACTAAATTGTAAGCTCTAGCTAATCGGGTAATACTATCCATCAAGATCACGACATCTCGTTTATCTTCGACTAAACGCATCGCTCTTTCCAGGACCAACTCAGATACCCTTGTATGATTTTGTGGTTGTAAATCGAAAGTAGATGAAACGACATCTCCTTTGACGCTGCGTTCCAAATCTGTGACTTCTTCTGGGCGTTCATCGATCAGAAGAACGATCAGTTCTACTTCTGGATGATTTTCAGTGATTCCATTGGCGATTTCCTTTAACACAGAAGTTTTTCCGGCTTTAGGAGGTGCTACAATCAAGCCACGTTGACCAAAACCTACTGGTGAGAAGATATCGATCATTCTTGTTGCTAGTCTTTGAGAGGTTGTTTCTAACCTAAGCTGTTCTTGAGGATACAGAGGTGTCAATGCTGGAAAATGCGGACGTTCTTTGGCTTCTTCTGGGTCTTTTCCATTTACACTTTCCACGTGCATCAATCCATAATAACGTTCTGACTCTTTAGGTGGGCGAGCCTTTCCTGCTACTTTATCTCCATTTCGCAAACTAAACCGTCTTATTTGTGAAGCAGAGATATAGATATCTTCTACACTTGGCCCATAATTGATTGGTCGTAAAAAACCATACCCATCTTGTCCAACGATATCTAAGATTCCTTCCATATAATAAAACCCTTGTTTTTCTGCTTGCGCCCGAATCACAGCTAAAGATAATTCTTTTTTATTCATTTTGCTATAATAAGGAATCTTAAATTCTTTTGCGTAACTGTAGACCTCTTTTAATGTCTTATTTTCCAGTTCCGCCATCGTTAAATAATCACTCATTCAGCTTCCACTTCCTCCACCATTTGGATTTCAGCACCTAATGCCGTCAATTTTTCAATAATATGATCATAACCACGTAAAATATATTCTACGTTATAAATAGTAGTTGTTCCTTCAGCCATGAGACCTGCAATAACTAAGCAAGCACCTGCTCGAAGGTCAGAAGCGACTACCTCTGTTCCATGAAGTTTATTTGGTCCATTTGTAATGATCAAATTCCCTTCAACTGATATATCAGCACCCATACGTGCTAATTCAGGCACATGATTCACACGTTTAGCATAAATCGTATCTGTGATTTCAGCTGTTCCTTTGGTCATTAATAAGAGGGGAGTCAATGGTTGTTGTAAGTCTGTTGCAAACCCAGGATATGGATAAGTCATCACATTCACCGCTTTTAACACTTTAGACGGAAACACTTCAATCTCATCTTCTCTAATCGTCATGTTTACGCCCATTTCTTGAAGTTTAGCAATAAAACTTTCTAAATGTTCGTAAATCACATTTTTGATCTTAACACCATTTCCTGCTGCTGCAGCAAGCGCTAGATAAGTCCCTGCTTCGATTCGATCAGGGATCATGAAATGGCGACAACCATGGAGTTTGTCTACACCTTCGATTCGGATCACATCTGTCCCTGCTCCTCGCACTTTAGCACCCATATTATTCAACAAAGTAGCAACATCGATGATCTCTGGTTCACGAGCGGCATTTTCGATTACTGTCTGACCTTTCGCTTTAATAGCAGCCAGCATCACATTGATCGTTGCACCGACTGAAACGACATCCATGAAAATCCGATTTCCCTGTAATCCCTGTTGGTCGGTCCGTAAATACATCGCACCATGTTCATTATTGACTGAAGCACCTAATGCTTCGAAACCCTTGACATGTAAATCAATTGGTCGTGGTCCTAGATAGCACCCACCTGGCAAACCAACCACTGCCTCACCAAATTTTCCAAGCAGTGCCCCCATAAAATAATAGGAAGCACGTAGACTATTGATCTTACCACTTGGCATGGGCACAGAGACGATACCGCGGGGATCAATTTCTAAAATATTTTGTGAAAAATGGATTTTTGCTCCCATGATTTCTAAAATTTCGATTAGTGAATGAACATCCTGAATATCAGGTACGCCTTCTAAAATAACCGGAGAATCTGCTAAAATCGCTGCAGGAATCAAAGCCACTGCACTATTTTTAGCCCCACTGATCGTTACTTCACCAGTTAACGGACGATTTCCTTCAATTATGATTTTTTTCATTGATTTCCACCTTGTTATTGTTCAATTTTATTACACATGCTTGTATTTTATCATAGATGAAATAAAGAAACGAGTTCCCATTCTTTTTTATTTCCTCAAAAATCAAAGATCTATTCTGAAAAAAGATGGACGAATGTTTATTAAAGTGAACGATTATCAATTTACGAAAAAAAAAACCGCAAAACAGGTTGAACCTGTTTCACGGCATTCTTAATCGATTAATTAAGCTTTGTTAGCTGAACCGAACCAATCAATGTGTTCTTCTGCATCTTTAATGATTGCAGCTTTACCTGGTGCTAACAATTTACGAGGGTCAAAACCTTTTCCTTCTTTATCTTTGCCAGCTTCGATATATTCACGAGTAGCTTTAGCAAATGATAATTGGAATTCAGTATTTACGTTTACTTTAGAAACACCCATTGAAATTGCTTTTTGGATTTGTTCTTGAGGAATACCTGATCCACCATGTAATACTAAAGGCATATCTGAACCTACAGCATCAGCGATTGCTTGTAAATGATCAAATGCTAAACCATTCCAGTTTTCTGGATATTGACCATGGATGTTACCGATACCACATGCTAGGTAGTCGATTCCTGTAGCAACCATTTGTTTACATTCTTCGATATCTGCTAATTCACCGTTACCGATGATTCCATCTTCTTCTCCGCCGATTGAACCAACTTCACATTCAACAGAAATTCCTTTAGCGTGAGCTTTTTCTACAACTTCTTTCGCTAATTTCAAGTTTTCTTCAAATGGTAAGTGAGAACCGTCAAACATAACTGAAGTATAGCCTACTTCGATACATTCCATAGCTGCATCATAGTCACCATGGTCTAAGTGGATGGCAACAGGAACAGTGATGTTCATTGATTCAACTAAGTCACAAATAATATCTTTAGCAACTTTGTAGCCGCCCATGTATTTAGCCGCACCCATTGAAGTTTGGATAAGTACTGGTGCTTGTTTTGCTTCAGCTGCTTCAAGGATTGCTTGAGTCCATTCTAAGTTATTTGTATTGAATCCGCCGACAGCGTAACCGCCTTTACGAGCAGCTTTTAAAAATTCAGCTCCTGATACTACTGGCATAATAAATTCCTCCTAAGTTTTGTAAAACTAAATTTGTTAAGACTATCCTTAACCAACGAACCTATTTTACCAAACATTTTCAGAGTTTTCTACTAAAATCAATGAAAATGAAAATTTTCAAGAACTTTTTTGCAAAAAATAAGGTTTTCAGTTGGCTGATTTAGTCAAAAATGGCTAGTTTATCGTTTTTTATTGTTCAAACAATAACAATTTATTTATAACTGTTTTCTCTAAATTCATCTGAAACATTAAAAGCGTATTTGTCCCGCTTATTTTCCTTCACGTTCAGACAAAGCAGCTCCGACAAATCCTTTGATCAATTTTTGTGGGCGATTTGGTCTTGAGATCAATTCTGGATGGAATTGACAACCAACAAAGAATTTTTTCTCTGTTAATTCCACGATTTCCACTAAACGATTATCAGGAGAAACACCTGAGAATACTAATCCTTTTTCTTCAAATAATTGACGGTATTTATTGTTGAATTCATAACGATGACGGTGACGTTCTTGTACTACATCGGCTCCGTCATAAGCTTCCGCTGTTTTCGTTCCTTTTTTAATTTTACATGGGTAAAGACCTAGACGTAACGTTCCACCTAAGTTTTCGATATTTTCTTGGTCTGCCATCAAATCAATGATATTGTTCGTTGTTTCTGGTGTAGTTTCTGCTGAAGCAGCATCTTCCAAACCAACCACATTACGAGCAAACTCAACACACGCCATTTGCATGCCTAAACAAATCCCTAAGAAAGGCACATCATTTTCACGAGCGTAACGGATCGCTTCAATTTTTCCTTCGACCCCACGATCGCCAAAGCCACCAGGTACTAAGATACCATCTGCATCTTTCAAATATTCTGCAACATTTTCTTTGGTTAGATCTTGAGCCTTGATCCAGTCAAGTTCGATGTCCGCATCAAAAGCAAAGCCTGAATGCTTCAACGCTTCAACAACTGAGATATAAGCATCTGGTAATTCTACATATTTACCTACTAAAGCAATTCGGACTTTTTTCTTCAGATTCAATACTTTTTCTTCTAATTGTTTCCATTCTTCCATATCAGCTTCTGGCGTTTCTAGTTTCAAATGTTCACAAACAATGCGATCCATTCCTTGTTTTTGTAAAAGTAACGGAATAGAGTAAAGTGTATCCACATCTGGTGACTCAATCACTGCTTCGGGTTCTACGTCACAAAATTGTGCTAATTTATTTTTCACATTTTGTGAAACAGGTTGCTCTGTTCGAACCACCAAGATATTAGGTTGGATGCCTAAACCACGTAATTCTTTCACGCTATGTTGAGTTGGTTTAGTTTTCATTTCTCCAGCAGCTTTTAGGTAAGGAATCAATGTGGTGTGGATATACATCACGTTATCAGCACCAACATCCGCCTTCATTTGGCGTAGTGCTTCTAGAAATGGTAAAGATTCGATATCGCCGACTGTTCCGCCAACTTCAGTGATGATCACGTCTGAATCAGTCATTTTTGCCGCACGCATGATTTTCTCTTTGATTTCATTAGTGATATGAGGGATGACTTGAACAGTTGCTCCTAAGTATTCCCCTTTTCGTTCTTTACGAAGTACTTCTGAATAAATTTTCCCTGTAGTAACATTGGAGTATTTGTTCAAATTGATATCGATAAAACGTTCATAATGGCCTAGATCCAAATCAGTTTCTGCTCCGTCGTCTGTTACAAAAACTTCTCCGTGTTGGTACGGACTCATTGTTCCCGGGTCTACGTTGATGTAGGGATCAAATTTTTGGATGGTTACTTTTAAGCCACGATTTTTCAACAAACGACCTAAAGAAGCTGCAACGATTCCTTTACCAATCGATGAAACTACGCCGCCCGTTACAAAAATGTATTTTGTCATAAGTTCAAAAACTCCTTCTTCTTTTATCTGCAGGAAAAGTCCCAGAAAATGAACAAAGCTCCCTATTCTAGTTAGAATAGGGAGCAAAATTTCTGTGAACTTCTGACCCTTTAAAAGGGTGCCCAATGAGTATACTACAAGCAAATTTGAAGAAAGTCAAGCCTCTAATTTAACGTTGCAGATGTCGTTAGTCATAAGAATAATCCAACGTCATTGATAAATGAAAACAGGTAGTTCACTCTCTAATAAAAAAACTGCACGAAAAATAGTACACTCATTCTTTTAGTAAGAACGATTAGCCATACGACTTCTTTACTCATTCACTAGACTATCTTTGATGATCTCTAGAAGATTTTTGTCCTTGTTTTTCAGATGTATTTGTACTTCTCGTTCTTGCAGCATTGAATTTTTCTGTCCTATTTTTTAACGGTAACAATTTTTCTACATCTAATTGTTTCCAGTTTTCTTGTCTTCTTTTCTTCAAATCCTCCACTTTTTTCATTACCTGTTCCTGTTGTTCGGAGGTCAAATTAGAAAATTCAGCTTGAAAACCTAATTTATCTTCAGCTTTAGTTCCCACCTTGCCTACACTTTCTTTAACCAACCCTCTAAATTCTCTTTTATATAATTCAAGGTTTGAAAGTTCCTGTGGATTGCCATGCACAAGATCTGTTTGTGGATACTGTAACATATTGAATTCAGCATAGTTAGTCAGCAGTTCTACAGCATGGCGGTTAAACTGCCAACGTTCATTTACGTTTTCCACGCTCAAACCAAGATTATGTATAATTTCCCTATATTCATTCTGCCTAAGAGGCAAAACACGTCTTGAAGTACCTTCTATTGTTGTACTATGTGGTATATCTAAATTCTCTTCTAATATAGATACAACCTCGTGTTGTGCAAGTGGAATAACTGGGTCATTCATTTGCTCACGAAGTACTGAAGTGATATCCTGTATCAGGGTAAAAGGACGGCGCATTCTCAACCTTTCTATTTTTATTGAAAGTTCAGTATCCCTTATTGCCTTCATCTCCTCAATTCTTTTCTTTTGTGATTCTTTAATTTTATTACGAGTATCAGGACTGAGGTCAAACAAGTCCACGAAAGAACCAATATCATTAGGTTTCATCTTAAAATTTTCTATTACAAATTCTATATCCTCACTTAAATCAGCCTCATTAACTTTGTAAGGTAACTCTGAATACATTTTTTTAAGACTATCTGCAACCTCTGTGAACGTCCTTGATGTCATCGACTGTTGCACCATTTCGTTAATTTTTTGTATTCGTTCTTCTTTTAAAAACTTGATTTTACGTCGAGGTTCTTCTTCAATCTCCCTTTTTCTAATTGTTTCACGAAGATTTTCTTTATTTGCTAGTTCTAGCTTATCAATAGTAGAATTTATTTCATCTGGTGTAAAATAGGTTTTTTCAAAGAAGACGTCTAATGCCTCACTTATATCAATATCGTCTATTGGTTGAATAACATTAATTTCCGGATCATGAATCAATTGATTGATAGATGCAACAACTGTATCTATCATCTTTGAGCGATCAGAGAATGAATTGACTTCCTCACTTTGTTTGTTTAAATTTTTATGAACAGCTCTAAGTTTTTCGTCTCTTAATAAATTTTTTTTTCGCACTTGATGTTTTTTCATTGAATTAATTTGTGATGTTCTAACCTGTTCACGAGTATGATCATCCAGATTAAGACGATCTACTACGTAATTGATTTCATCTTTAGAATAAGTACGTAGGTTTAATAAAAATATTTCTTCTTCATCTTCCTCTAATCCTTCATTCATATCTTTGATTATTTGATCTAATTCAACTTTATTCATAAATTTATGCCTCCTTTATAATATAATAATAAGGCAATAACTTTAATTTGAGCATACCTAATTTTCCCCCCAGAAGAAATAGGTATGCTCAAATTAAAAAAATTCAATTATTTATCATCATATACAATCTTCAATGAACTCATTTTTTACTTGTGCGTATCAACCAGGAGTGCAATAATCACTGTAAAACAAGAATATTCTTAGAAAAATTCTACACAAAAAAAATGAAAAAAATTTTTTTATACTATAGAATAGGTGTGTTATTCATATTTTGCAAATAATTTTCTTTCCATTAAAATTTTAAAAAAAATTTCAATCAGAAATAGCTGTATACTACTCGTAGAGAATGATTTCATTACACAATCCAACCAGTTATTTGTGATTCAGAATAACTTAACATCATCCGTTTCTCATTCTCGTACTCCTGAAGAGTATTCTTCAGGAGTTTTTTGTTGTCCCACCACATAAGTTACTCACCAAACAATGCGCGAACAAAATAAGCCAAAATTTCCTAAAATAAGTCTTCAGCGACTAAGAAATCAGTTAAAACAAACTGTCTTTCTTTTCAGTCGTACTCATTTTTCGTAAAATTTTGGCTTATTGTCCTGTTTATCAAGCATAAGAAGGTTGTGAAAAGAGCGGTTTGCCCTGAGTATTAAGGATGAAAATCTCGAAACAGCTTTTCATGTTTTGAAAAATTCAGGCTTATTTCAAGGAGCTGATGCTAAAAACCCATTTACTCGTTTTTAGAATGAAGTGAGATTGATCTCTCCAACTCCAGTTATTCATATTCTAATGGGGTAGCGATAATCAATACAATTCCAAATATTGTTCTCTTTCCCATTCTGAAACAGTTTGTCTAAACGCCGCCCATTCTAAGCGTTTTGCTTCGACAAAGTTTGAAAAGATATGTTGTCCCAAAGCATCGATCATCACTTTGTCTTTTCTTAATTCTTTGATTGCATTATGGATCGTTGAAGGAAGATCTTGAATGTGTGCTTCTTCTCGTTCTTCTTCGTTCATCACATAAATATTTCGATCTACAGCTGCTGGTGGCGTGATTTCATTACGAACGCCATCCAATCCAGCTTGTAATAAAACAGCCATTGCTAGATATGGATTAGCAGATGGATCAACTGAACGCAATTCCAAACGTGTGGATAAGCCACGAGATTCTGGAACACGGACTAATGGTGAACGATTGCGACCGCTCCATGCCACATATACTGGTGCTTCATAGCCTGGAACTAAACGTTTATATGAGTTGACGGTCGGATTGCAAACCG
The DNA here is from genome assembly GCF_050530455.1 of Enterococcus sp. DIV1208. Lineage (NCBI taxonomy): Bacteria > Bacillati > Bacillota > Bacilli > Lactobacillales > Enterococcaceae > Enterococcus > Enterococcus sp. DIV1208. The sequence continues at coordinate 2,100,278 of NZ_CP172887.1, forward strand.
CTGTATAGGCACGAGCATGTTTCAATAGCCCACCTAGGAAATGATACGCTGTTTGGCTAAGTTCTAAATCGCCATCTTTGTCATAAAAGACATTTCCTTCATCATTGAACAAGGACATATTACAGTGCATCCCCGAACCATTGATCCCGAATAATGGTTTAGGCATGAACGTTGCGTGTAACCCATGTTTACGAGCAATTGTTTTAACGACTAGTTTGAATGTTTGAATATTGTCACAAGCATCCACAACGTCTGCATATTTAAAATCAATCTCATGTTGCCCAGGAGCTACTTCGTGGTGAGAAGCTTCTACTTCAAACCCAAGGCTTTCTAATTCTAAAACAATATCACGACGACAGTTCTCACCTAAATCTGTTGGTGCAAAATCAAAATATCCACCTTTATCGTTTAACGTGGTCGTGATTCCACCATCTTCATCTAACTTAAATAAGAAGAATTCTGGTTCTGGACCTAAGTTGAAAGAGGTAAATCCAAGGTTGCGCATATCTTTTAATGCACGTTTCAAATTCCCGCGTGGATCACCTGCAAAAGGTGTGCCATCTGGGTTATAGATATCACAAATCAAACGAGCTACTTTGCCATGATCACTTTCCCAAGGGAAGATCATCCATGTTGAAAGATCAGGATACAAATACATATCGCTTTCTTCAATACGAACAAAACCTTCGATCGAAGAACCATCAAACATCATTTTGTTTTCAAGTACTTTATCGATTTGACTAACGGGTACTTCGACATTTTTGATCGTTCCTAAGATATCTGTGAACATTAATCTTAAAAATCGAACGTTCTCTTCTTCAATGATTCGTTTAATTTCATCACCAGTTATTTGTTTCTTTACCATGGTATCCCTCTTTCTTTTTCTTTATATTATTCAGTCAAAGAATTGTCGTTGCATTCCTTGCGACTGATAATGCCCAGTTTTACTTAGCCCACCTTGCGCCAATATCTCATCACGAAAAATTTGTCGAACGTCATGATCAGTTAGCGGTTTTTTGCTCTTTTCTTCCTGTTTTTTGGCTTGAGCCATTTCGTAAACTCGTTTGATACCAGCCATATTTAATCCATCAGAAAGATAATCTTTGATCTCTAACAACAAGTCAATATCGTTTAATGAATACATTCGACGATTTCCTTCGCTTCTTTCAGGATGAACAAAATCTTGTTCTTCATAATAACGAATTTGTCGTGCAGTTAAATCTGTCAATTTCATTACTGTACCAATTGGAAATACAGACATTGAACGGCGCAATTCCTTTTCTCCCATCAGACGTCCCCTTTCGTTTAACAAGTTGGGTAAAGTATACCAATCAAAAAAACAGCTGTCAACCGCATATGTTAGGTTTTCTAACATGAGAGAAAATTTTTTATAAAAAAACTTGAGCAACGATTGATTGCTCAAGTTTTCTAACTTTTTTAAAAAGATAAAATGCGAAGGTCACTGATAAGAAAGAGGCAATGACCGTTTAACTGTTCAGCCATTTTGAAGTGGACTTTGCAAAGCCCTTTACTTCATATCCATTTTTTTCTTCTACAAAATGCTCTTTCAAAACGAGGGTTTGTCTTCGTAAAGCACTTAACGTTTGCCCATCCTGACTGGGTACAAAGAGCGTGTATGGCACCATTAATTCCAACAACTGCTGTTTGATCGCTTGCACGAGCTTTTCTTTCCCATCGGCACTTTGCGCCGATATCAATACATTGGGAAAGAGTGAAGGCGTAAATAAAGCTGGTTCAATTTGATCCGCTTTGTTATAGACTGTTAATACAGGCATCTCTTCCATCTTTAGTTCCGCCATCAACTGTAATACAGTCTGCTCCTGCAAAATACGATCTGGCGAACTTGCATCAACTACATGTAACAATAGATCCATGGATTGACTTTCTTCCAATGTTGAATGGAACGCATCAATTAATTGTGTCGGAAGATCTTGAATAAATCCAACCGTATCAGTAACCGTAATCTCAAATCCTTCTGCAAATCGCCATTTCTTTGTTAAGGGATCCAAAGTAGCAAATAACTGATCTTTAGAATACGTATCCGCTTGCGTAAGCAAATTAAGAATGGTTGACTTCCCCGCATTGGTATACCCAATCAAACCAATTTGAAAGATTTCACTAGACTGTCTTTTTTGGCGGTTTCTCGCTCGATGCGCTTCTACAGCCTTCAACTCACGTTTTACCCCTAATATTTTATTACGGATATGACGTCGATCCGTTTCCAATTTGGTTTCCCCAGGTCCTCTCGTTCCAATTCCACCACCTAATCGAGACAATGACTTTCCTTGTCCAGCTAAGCGTGGTAAAAGGTATTCTAATTGAGCTAGCTCTACTTGCAACTTTCCTTCTTTCGAACGGGCTCTCATGGCAAAAATATCTAAAATCAACTGGACTCGGTCAATGATGGGGATTCCTACTGCTTCTGAGACTAGCTGACTCTGCCGAGGGGTCATTTCATGGTTAAAGATAATCAGATCCGCTTCATGAGCATCCGCTTGTTGGATCAATTCTTGTAATTTACCTTTACCGATAATGGTTTGACGATCGACTTGCGGTCGTTTTTGCGTCAATGTAAATACAACTTCCCCAGAAGCTGTATTGGTCAGCTTGCTTAATTCTGCCATCGACTCTGTGAAGTATCGTTGATTCTGTTCTGTCTCAACGCCTACGATGATCACTTTTTCTTTTTTATTTGTCATCTTTTTCCTCCAACCACGTTCTGATCAATTGATCAATTTGCTCCATACTACTGGACTCTGCTAATAAGTCAAACCAATGTGCATCAAGACGATTACGAAACCATGTTAATTGTCGCTTTGCATACCGTCTCGAGTTCATCTTCAACTGCTCCACAACGTTTTCTAAAGATTCTTCTCCCTTAAAATACGGATAAAATTCTTTGTATCCAATACCTTGACTCGCTTGGACTTCACCAAGTTCATACACAAAACGTGCTTCTTCTAATAAGCCTTCCTCTAACATACTATCTACACGTTGATTGATGCGCTGGTATAACAAGGCTCTCTCGGTATTAAGACCAATCATACAATAATCATAAAGACGTGCGGGTTCCTCTTGCGGTGTTGTGATACTGTAGCCAGTCACTTCAAATACTTCTAAAGCTCGAATCACTTTTCGTTGGTTATTCCAATGAATTTTTTCCGCTGCTAGCGGATCTTTTGTTTTCAAATACTCCCAAAGTTCTTTTTTACTGAGTGTTTCAGCTAATTCTTCATATTTTTTTCGTACTGCTGTGACGCTTTCCTCTTTTGCACCCAATTGAAAATCATAAAGTAAAGATTGAATATACAACCCTGTTCCGCCAACGATCATCGGCAAACGACCACGTTCTGTGATTTCTGTGATCAATTTTCGTCCAGCTTTTTGAAAATCTGCTACGGAATAAGTTTCATTCGGTTCGATGACATCAATCAAATGATGAGGGATACCTTCCATTTCTGACGTTTTTATTTTAGCCGTCCCGATATCTAATTTTTTGTACACTTGCAGTGAATCCCCACTAATAATTTCACCGTGAAATTTTTTAGCCAATTCCACGCTAAGCGCTGTTTTCCCTACCGCTGTAGGTCCAACGATTACTAATACTTTTTCCATTATCATCCTACTTTTTCATTGTTTGTTTTATCCAAAATGCTTTTTGGGGAAAGTCTGTGATTATTGCATCTAGTTGTTGATCGAAACATCGTGCCATCTGCTGGTCGTCGTTGATGGTCCAGCATCTGATCGATTTGGGGAATGTCTCCATGGATGGCAAATGCTCCAAGTACCAGTCACCTCTAGGATGAATCCCTTCTATCCAAGGAGTATCTTCAGCTAACTGTACTTTCTTTTGTGACGTACTTAAAAGAAGATCCAGCTGTGCCTGAGGATCAATTTTTACTACTCGTTCCAATGTATGAAAGTTAAAACTGCAGTACGCATGTCGAAAAGGCCATTCCACTGCTTTTAATTGTTGAACTACTTTTTCTTCGATGCCAGCATACTCATATTTATCTGTTTTAATCTCGATCATTACCGTTCCACGATAATTCATTTCCCAAAAAAGATGCAGGACCTCTTTCAAAGTTGGCACTTTTGTTGCCTGAAACTCTGTATTGAACCACTTTCCTGCATTCAACTTTTTTATCTCTGCTAATGTTTTTTCCCGTACCAATCCTTTGCCATCCGTCGTCCGATCCACTTCCTCATCATGAATCACCACTATCTGCTCATCTTTCGTCAAATGAATATCTAGTTCAATCCCATCTGCACCTATTCGAACCGCTTCGGCAAACGCAGGCAATGTATTCTCTGGATGGGTACCACTACTTCCACGATGCGCAAAAATCTGAACCATTTCATCACCACTTTCAGTCTCTTTGATTGTACCATAGGAAAAAGGCTGTGAAAAAGTCGTAATACTTCGAATGTCTAAGAATGAGGTTGACTTGTCATTCTAAAAAATGAGTAAACGGTATTCAATAAAGAACTCCTCAGCAATAAGCGATGATTTTCTAAAATATGAAAAGCTATAAAAAAGTCCTCTCTCATTCATAGTGTTCCCTCTATCGAAAATAAGCCGAAAAAACCAAAAATATAAGGAACTACTTTTGGATTCTTCGGCTTATTTCTAAAAGCTAGACAATTCTGTCACAACCTTGCCTTTACAAATTATAAAAGTTTTTTGATCCTCTTCGATCTTAACTCAAAAAACAATTAGCTCCACACATTATCATTTGAGAAAAAGCCAATGGGTTGTCGCGTGACACTTTTTAATTGCGCTTTTTTTTCATTGATCATTTCCGTCAGATTATCCGTGAAGTTTTCTAAGATCACACGTCCACCTTTATAAGCATAACCGCCTATTTTCATCGTTTCGTCAGGAGAAAGAACGACTTTACGGTGCGCAATGTTTTTAAACAACTCCTCTAAGATGTAATTTGGAAGATAAAAATTATTTTGTGCAGCAAATGACTGTAAATAAGCAAAATCATCAATAGTGATATAACAATCATCAAATGCATCAAAGCTGACATATTCATCTAACAGTGTTGCTCTTTTTTGCAAGATTTCATTGATTTTTTTATTTAGTTGATTCAAAGTCTCAATCTCTTTGACTTTTAATTCTAACTCCCGTCTTCGTTGCTCTTTGTTTTCAAGATGGCGCATCTGAACAACCATCCCGATATATACTAAAATAGCTCCTAATAAAACGCCAATTAAGCCTACGATGCCAACTACCAATTAGTGTTCCTCCTTGCTGTATTCTTCTATTTCATCATAACATAAACGTGCAAGCACAGACTATTTTCTAAAATTTTTTTATTTGACCTTTATTGACCAAGAATGTATACTACTTTTTAGGTAGAAGAAATGAATTTGTGTTACACTATTTGTAAAGAACTTAAGGAGGAACCAAATTATGAATTTAATCCCTACAGTTATTGAGCAATCCTCTCGTGGCGAACGAGCTTATGATATTTATTCACGCTTATTAAAAGACCGCATTATCATGTTAAGTGGTCAAGTGACTGATGATCTTGCAAACTCGATCATTGCTCAATTGCTTTTCCTAGATGCACAAGATTCTGAAAAAGACATTTATCTTTATATCAACTCTCCTGGCGGTTCTGTTACTGCTGGAATGGCGATTTATGATACGATGAATTTTGTTAAAGCAGATGTCCAAACCATTGTGATGGGTATGGCTGCTTCTATGGGTAGTTTCTTACTGACAGCAGGTAAAAAAGGCAAACGTTTTGCTTTACCAAATGCTGAAATCATGATCCATCAACCACTTGGTGGCGCACAAGGTCAAGCGACAGAAATCGAAATCGCTGCTCGTCACATTTTACAAACACGAGAACGCTTGAACAAAATTTTAGCAGAACGTACTGGTCAACCTCTTGAAGTGATCGAAAAAGATACCGACCGTGATAATTACATGACTGCTGAACAAGCGAAAGCATACGGTTTGATTGATGAAGTGATGGAAAACAGTGCTGGATTAAACTAATATCATTTGTAAACTAAAAGGACGATGGGACTGCTCGATTGAGCGGCTCATCGTCCTTTTTTCAGTTGGAACGAAAGCACGGTTTTTCAATGCTGTTCTTTAAACTTTCCTTCGTTATATTGTTCTCCAAGTTCAACGTAATGTTGAATATTTTGGCGATTCTTTTCAATCTCTTCTTCCGTTAAAGGACGAATGACTTTAGCTGGCCGACCAAACGCTAATACGTTGGGCGGAATGACCTTGCCTTCGGTCACTAAAGAACCAGCACCAATCAAACTATTTTCACCGATCACTGCATGGTTCAAAATAGTTGATCCCATACCAATCAACGCGCCCTTTTCGATGGTGCAACCATGAAGCATACATTGATGTCCTACCGTTACATTTTCAGCAATTTCAACTGGTGCATCATGGTCCACATGAATAACAGTACCATCTTGAATATTCGTTCTTGCTCCAACTTTAACCGTATTGCTATCCCCACGAATCACCGCTTGATACCAAACTGTGACCGATTCTGCGAGCTCTACATCGCCAACAACAGTTGCATTCGGTGCAATAAATTTTTGACTCATTTTTACACATCTCCTTTTTTGGCTTATTTCCAATTATAGCAGAAGATGGATTTCTCCTTCAAAAAGACTGGCAGCTATTATTTCATAGTCCCTTAAAGCACGCCTACTCTCTAGGGACTGAGACAAAAGTTGTCTCAGTCTAGTATCTCTAAAAACGAATAAACGGCGTTCAAGAAGCAACTCCTCAACAATAAGCGATGATTTTCTAAAATATGAGGAGCTATTTAAAAAAATCATCGCTTATTCGCTCGGAGCTGAACGCTTCTTTCACAGCCTCTTGCTAAACGGTGTTCAAAGAGCTGACCTTCGGCGATAAGTCAAAAAATCTCAAAACATGAGGAGCTGTTTCGAGATTTTCATCCTTAGCGCTCAGGTCAAGACACTCTTTTCACGACCTCTTATTCACGGTGAGACAAAAGTAGCATCTTCGGAAAATTTGCCGAAATTCACCAAAAATTTGAGAAGCACCAAGTAGGTAACAATCAACATCAAAAACGAGTTTTTGTGTTTCTTGTCAATTTTCGAAAATTCCTTCTTATTTCTTGATGCTGAACACTTTTGTCTCAACCTCTCGTTTTTACACAACTAAAGAGCTCAGAACAATCTTTCGTGTTCCAAGCTCTTTCCTTTTATCTATATGCTATCTAAACTGGTAGCTAAATTTTATCCATTTACTTTAGAAATATTGATTGAGCCGATATAGCCAGCTTTATAGTTTTCTACATTGATTAGTGGGCTTGTTTCTCCTTTATTTACTTTAAAAGTAGTTGTAAGTCGATAGTATCCTTTTTCTTCTAAAACCCCATCTCTCATCAATGTGGTGTTAAGGAGTTCACGACTATCTTTAGACGAAGTATCTTCCTTCAATGCCACTTTTACATAATGGTCACTCAACATATCGACCACTGGTTTCACATAAACAGTTACTCGATAAGTAGCATTTTCTTCTAAAGCTTCACTACCGTTAAAGATTTTATATACACTAGCATGCTGATCAGCAAAGAAAGTATAGTCACCAACTAAAGCATTCACAGGGTCTTTCACTAGTTCAATGTCATCTCCTGAGAACATTTTCCATCCAGCAGTTTGTCCGTCAGGCCAAGTATCATTGATTTTCACCGTTACATTAATCGTTTTTCTAGCCACTTCATTTACACTATTTTTCACTTCATAAGTGACTTGGTATTTTCCAGGAATAGAGGAATCAACGTTGTTTTCTACCACTTTGATTTTGTCTGTGATGTCTCCGTCAACACGATCATAAGCACTTAGATTGATTCGTTTGTCAAATGGATCAAATAACTCATCGTGCAAAATTTCAATATCATTTGCATGTAACTCTGGTTTTTCAAAAACTGCTGCAAATTGATTGATTCTGACAGTATGCGTATTGAAATGTTCTCCTGTTGCAGCTCCAATCGTAAAAGTATATTTCTTTGATTTATCGATGTTTGGATTTTTCAATTCCCAATGTTGCCCATCATAATCTGCAGTAATAAGTTGTTGCTTGCTATTCCATTTTAACGTTAATTTTTTAAAAGTATTTGGCGTGAATTTAATTTGTTGCATAGGAGCTAAAGCGGTTAAAAATCCGCTGTTGGCATCTGTTGAAACAAAGCCTCCATGAGCACCAACCATTTGAGCATGGTTGAAAGAAGTATCCGCATCATCTCTATCTGGCGCTTTAGAATAGGTATCCAATTCAAATCCAATTCCCTTTTTCAGGCCTCTGATACCTAGACCTCCACCATTAGCTCCAATGTCGCCAATTGCTCCTTGGTGGAAAGCCACACCTACCCCATCAGCACCATTTACATTATCACCTAAATTGACATCCATATCCAACAAGAAATCATAGTTCATATCAAGGGAGATGATTCCAGATATTGTTCCTTTTTGAAATTGTTTCGATTGAGTAAGACGAGCTGTATGGGAATCAAGTTGGACGGCATTTCTATTAAATGCGACGATGTCTTTCAAATCAAAATTATTTTGATCCACATTTTGGGAGATAGCAATATTTTTATTGACTAAAACATTACTAGTTTCTGCATTTACTGACAATCCAACAACACTTACCCCAATTAATCCAATAGTTCCTGCACATACTTTTTTATAAAAGGTCTTTTTGTTCATAATAAATAACACTCCCATTCATATAGTTATTTTTTATACACTATCCTTTTCCGTTCTATCTGCATTTCACCATCTCTTTTCATTCTTTTAGTAAACAATTACTCGTAAAATTCATTTACTAGCAAGCATCCAGTAGTAGAAGCATTTTTGAATGCTATTTCGCCTCCCTTGATCTTTTTTCTACTACAAAATTATCGTAACGCTCAGATCTTATTATTTTTATTTTGTATAGTAGTCCAACAAATAAAAAAAGAGGTGAGACAAAAATGTTTCGCATCAAGAAATAAGAAGGGATTTCCGAAAATTGACAAGAAGCATAAACACTCGTTTTTTGCTGTTGATTGTTACCTACTTGGTGCTTCTTATTTCTTGATGCTACTTTTGTCTCACTGTTTATTCGATTTTTAGAGATACTAAAAGAAACTGAGGAAAGTTTTTCCTCAGTCTCTCTATTCTAAAATTCTTTCTTATTTGCTCGGAGCTGATCGCTTCTTTCACGACCTCTTGGTTTAAACGGTGTTCAAGAAGCAACTCCTTGAAATAAGCCTGAATTTTTCAAAACATGAGAAGCTGTTTCAAAAAATTCTTTCTTATTGTCATCGGAGCTGTTCGCTTCTTTCACAACCTCGTGTTTTAATCGGTATCAAGCATCAGCAACATCTTCAGCAAATTGGCTATTGTACAGTTTTTCATAGAATCCGCCTTGAGCTAACAGCCCTTCATGCGTTCCTTTTTCGATAATTTGTCCTTGATCCATCACTAAGATCAAATCCGCATCACGAATCGTTGAAAGGCGATGAGCAATAACAAAACTTGTTCGTCCTTCCATTACACGATCCATTGCTTTTTGGATCAATGCTTCTAAACGAGTATCGACAGAACTAGTAGCTTCATCAAGTATCAAGATTTTAGGATCAGAAACCACGGCTCTGGCAATAGTCAATAATTGCTTTTGTCCTAACGAAACATTGTCACCTTCAGCGTTGATTTCCATTTCGTACCCATCAGGCATTGTCCGAATAAAATGATCAACGTTAGCTGTTTTTGCTGCGTCAACGACTTCATAATCCGTCGCATCTAATTTACCAAAACGAATATTATCAGCGATTGTCCCTTCATAGAGCCAAGCATCTTGAAGAACCATCCCAAATAATGAGCGGACATCACTACGACTCATCGTTTTAGTATCAATACCATCGATTTTTATTGCCCCATGACTCACATCATAAAAACGCATCAATAAATTAATCAGAGTGGTTTTCCCTGCACCGGTTGGTCCGACTACCGCAACTGTTTGACCAGCTTTTACTTCAAAGTTCAAATCTTGAATCAACGGTTTTTTAGGGTCATAAGCAAAATCAACATGTTCAAATGAAACATTTCCTGCTACTGTTTCTGGTAAAGTGACATCCACTTTATTTTCTTTTTCTTCTGGTTCATCTAAAATCTCAAAGACACGTCTGGTAGCCGCAGATGCACTTTGCAATACAGAAGATAACTGTGTGATATTCCCCATTGGCTGGCTGATTTGCCAAATATATTGGATAAATGCTTGTAATTGCCCCACAACGATGACACCCGTAATGACGTAAAAACTTCCCAATACAGCCATACCGATATAAGTAGCATATGCGGTCAACTGAACTAAGGGCATCATCAATCCAGATATAAAGGCTGCTCTAAATCCATAATGTTTCAATCGATGATTGACTTGTTTGAATCCTTCAAACGTTTTTTGCTCACGTCCATAAACTTTTAACACACTAAAACCAGTCATATTTTCTTGGACATAACCATTTAAATCCCCTAACGAATTTTGCATTTCTTGGAAATATTTTTGCGAAGCATTGATCACACGTTTTGAAATCCAGATAGATGCAGGAATCATGATCATCGAGATCAACGCCATCAATGGCTGGATATAAAACATCATCGCTGCTGCCAGTGTGATCCCTAAAATAGCATTCACCACACCGATAAACGCTTGCTGTAACGCTCCACTGACTGCGTCTACGTCATTCGTCACCCGAGATAAGATATTTCCTTGTTGATTTTTATCAAAATAAGAAACAGGCAATCGATTGATTTTTTCTTCAATATCTCTTCGCAAATCTTGCATTGCACTTTGCACGACATTCGTCATCAAAACACCTGAAAGTAATTGCGAAACACAATAACCAACGCCCACGATCGTGATCCAAATCAAACAATTGAAAATATAAGAAAAATTAATCGCTTCGTTGTTTGCAATATTGTGACTGATCTCAGTAGTTGGCAATCCGACAACGTAGGGTAAAGCAACGTTGAAAATCACCGTCAAAACAGTAAACAACAGCACAAAGAAAAATGCTAACTGATAAGGTTTGATGTATCGAGCTAATCGTTTTAAGGAAGATAATGTTTGTTTCATGCTAATTCCTCCTTCGATAATTGCGAAGCTGCGATATCATAATAGATTGGACAGTTTTCTAATAATTCACGATGTGTCCCGATACCTACGACTTCTCCCTCATTCAAGACGATGATTTTATCAGCATGCATGATCGTACCCACTCGCTGCGCCACGATTAACACCGTTGATTCGGTCGTTTCTTTTTTCAAGCGAGCTCGAAGTTTTGCATCCGTTTGATAATCAAGTGCCGAGAAGCTGTCATCAAAAATATAGATTTCCGGACGTCGAATAATAGCTCTGGCAATCGCTAAACGCTGCTTTTGTCCTCCAGAGAAATTAGCTCCACCTTCGGAAAGAAGTTCATCATACCCATCCGTTTTCTTCGAAATGAAGTCCGTTGCTTGTGCGATTTCAGCTGCTCGCTCCATCTCCTCTTGCGTAGCATCTTCTTTTCCATATCTTAAATTATCTGCGATCGTTCCAGTAAATAACAATGCTTTTTGAGGAATAAAGCCAATTTTATCTCTTAATTTACTCAAGCGATAGTCCCTGACATCTACGCCATCAATAAGGATTTCCCCATCACTTACATCGTAAAATCGAGGAATCAATTGAATCAACGTTGACTTCCCGCTACCTGTACTACCGATGAATGCGACTGTCTCTCCTGGCGAAGCAGTAAAACTCACATTACGGATCACGGGTTCTTGTGAATGTCCAGGGTAAGCAAATGTCACATTCTTAAACTCAATATATCCTTTGGTTTTTGTTTCAGATACACCATTTGGATCTTCTTTGATCGACGGTGAGGCATCTAATGCTTCTTGGATACGCCCTGCTGAAACAGCTGCCCGTGGATACATCATAAAGACACTTGCAAACAGCATGAAGGAGAACAATGCATGGAAAATATATTCAATAAATGCAATCAGATCCCCCACTTGAAGAGAACCAGCATCGATTTGAACCGCTCCGCTCCAAATAATCAAGACCATTACAATGTTAAACAGGAAGTAGAATCCAGGCTGTGCAACAGCCATTAAACGAAACAAGCTTTTCGAGCTTTTTGTATAGTTATCATTAACTTTCGCAAATCGTTTTTCTTCAAATTTTTCATTAACGAATGCCCGGATAACACGTAATCCTGAAAGATTTTCACGTAAAATACTATTAATCTTATCCAAATTTTTCTGTTGTTTTTTTGATAACGGTTCAGAAAATTTCGCAATCGCAACCACTGAAAGTAGTAAAAACGGTAGCGCTCCGATCACATAATAACTCAATGAAACACTGGTCCGCATAACCATATAAAGACTGACAACAAACATCATCGGTGTCATAAATCCGATCCGTAAGATATTTTGTAAGAACAGCATAATTTGATAAGCGTCGTTCGTCGTACGCGTGATCAACGAAGCAACCCCTAATGTTTCATATTCTTGGTGAGAATAACTCTGGATTTTCTTGAATAGATCGTCACGAATATCCGCAACGATGTTCGTCGTGATCCGTGAACCAAAATAGCCTAATAGAATATTCATAATGATCCCAACCACAGTGATTACAACCATCAAGATCCCTTGTTGTTTCACATAACCAAAATCGTTGTTACGAATCCCCACATCAATCATACGAGCTAAAATCGTTGGTAAGCCTAACTCAATTAAAATAAAACCAAATACGCAGATGAAATTTAATAACAAATATTTCTTATAGCGCATGGTATAGTGCCACATCAACTTCAAACTCTCATCTCCTTTTAATTAGAATAAATTTAGCTATTAATAAAAATAATAGCACACTCCTATAGTATATAGAACACCTCTCTCATCAAAAATTTTTTTTATTACATTTAAATGATAAAAAACATTTTTCCTTTCCACCTTGTTGATTTCTATACTTATCCACTTTTTTATGCTAAAATAGCAATTAACTATTGTATGAATTCATACAGAAGGTACGGTTGAAAAAATTTCCGAACAGAGAAGCAAAACGAGGCTTGTCTCTTTGATTAGAATCGCTCATTTTAATCAAAGCATATCAAAAAACAGGTGGCTTGACCCCTCGTTTTGTGTTGTCTAAAAAAAATCAACTAGCTAAATTACTGCGACATGCAGATAAAGGAGACATAAACATGATTTACAAAGTATATTATCAAGAATCAAAAATCCGTAATCCTAAACGGGAAGAAACAAAATCACTTTACATTGAAGCAAATAGTGATGTTGACGCACGTCAACAAGTGGAAGAAAATACCCCATACAACATTGAATTCGTTCAACTTCTAGAAGGCAGTCATCTAGAATACGAAAAAGAAAATGCTAAATTCACATTAGTGGAGTTTTAAAATGAAACTTTCCATCAAAAATAATGAGACAGGCGTCTTTGCTATTGGTGGATTAGGTGAAATCGGGAAAAACACGTATGGGGTACAATTCCAAGATGAGATTATTATCATTGATGCTGGAATCAAGTTTCCAGAAGATGATCTGCTTGGGATTGACTACGTAATTCCTGACTACAACTATATCGTTCAAAATATACACAAAGTGAAAGCACTGGTGATCACGCATGGACACGAAGACCATATCGGTGGCATTCCTTATTTGTTGAAACAAGCGAATATCCCTATTTATGCTGGGCCATTAGCGCTTGCACTGATTACCAATAAGTTGGATGAACACGGATTGCTTAGAGATGCACAATTGCATGAAATCAATGAAGATACCGTGATTCGTTTCAGAAAAACATCGGTCAGTTTTTTTAGAACAACCCATAGTATCCCTGATGCGTTGGGTGTCGTTGTAAAAACACCTTCTGGTAATATCGTTGCAACAGGTGACTTTAAATTTGATTTCACCCCAGTCGGTGAACCTGCTAACCTGCACAAAATGGCACGGATCGGTGAAGAAGGCGTACTCTGCTTGCTATCAGACAGTACAAATGCTGAGATCCCAACATTTACAAAATCAGAAAAAACGATTGGTCTTTCGATCCTAAAGATTTTTGAGAAAATCGAAGGTCGGATCATTTTTGCCAGCTTCGCTTCAAACATCTTCCGTCTACAACAAGCAGCAGATGCAGCGGTTGCTACCGGCAGAAAAATTGCTGTTTTTGGACGCAGTATGGAAAATGCGATCGTTAACGGCCAACGTTTAGGCTATATCAAAGTCCCAGAAGGAACCTTCGTTGATGCACATGAAATCAATCGATTACCTGCGAATGAAACGATGATCTTATGTACTGGTTCTCAAGGTGAACCGATGGCTGCTTTAAGTCGTATTGCTAATGGTACCCATCGCCAAATCCAGATCCAACCAGATGATACCGTCATTTTCTCAAGCTCACCAATTCCTGGGAATACTACCAGCGTCAACCATTTGATCAATTTATTATCTGAAGCTGGTGCAGAAGTCATTCATGGGAAAATCAACAATATCCATACTTCTGGACACGGTGGTCAAGAAGAACAAAAGCTGATGCTTCGTTTGATGAAGCCTAAATACTTTGTTCCAGTCCACGGAGAATTCAGAATGTTGAAGATCCATGCTTCCCTTGCTCAAGATACCGGTGTACCTGCTGAAAATTGCTTTATTATGGAAAATGGAGATGTGTTGGCTTTGACTAGCGAAACCGCTCGTCCAGCCGGACATTTTATTGCCGGTGACGTCTATATCGACGGTAGCGGGATCGGTGACATTGGAAATGTTGTTTTGAGAGACCGTCATTTGTTATCTGAAGAAGGACTAGTTCTGGCAGTTGCTACTGTCGACATCAAAAAGAAAGAAATTTTAGCGGGACCTGATATTTTATCACGTGGCTTTGTTTATATGCGTGAATCAGGTGAGATGATCAATGAGGCGCAACGCATCCTTTTTCATGCATTGCGTGAAGTGTTAAATGCTCCTGATTGCTCTGAACATAAACTGAAAGAAGCCATGACAGGCGCTTTACAACCTTTCTTATTTGAACGAACAGAAAGACATCCAATGATCCTTCCAATGGTGATGACACCTGATGAAGAAAAATAAATGAAAAACTTATGATGGCTGCATGCGCCGACTACCTACATAGATGGGTAAAGTTCGGCGCAGTTGTCCATTATAAGTTTTTTTGTAACAAAAAAGAGCGTAATCACTTACGCTCTTAACATGTTTAAATAGGTGAACAACACTTATTTAGTTTACTCGCTCTACTTAAGCTTTTTCAACATTAGCAGCTTGTGGGCCACGATCTGATTCTTCAACATCAAAAGTCACTGCTTGACCTTCTTCTAAAGTTTTGAATCCGTCACCTTGGATAGCTGAAAAGTGAACAAAAACATCGCTTCCGTCTTCACGTGAAATAAAACCAAATCCTTTTTCAGCGTTGAACCATTTAACTGTTCCGTTTTCCATTAATAATACCCTCCTCGTGCCTAAGCACTTAATTGATTGTAACATTGCTCGCGTACGATAGAGGTGCAACAGATGTTTCAACTTCTATTCCCAAACAAAATTACAATATAATTGTACACTTGGTTCTTTTTTTTTGCAAGAAAGCTACTTCCACTTATTCAATTTATTCCTCTTCCATCAATCCCTCCTCTCTCAGACTAAAATACTGTTTGCATTCAATGATCAAATGATCTAAGACATCGATTCCCATCATCTCTCCATATTTTTGAACTCTTTTAGTAAAAAGCAAGTCTTGTTTAGATGGAAGAACATTCCCCGATGGATGATTATGAACTAAAATAATTCTCGCTGCAGAATATCGAACAGCATAATGGAACACTTCTCTTGGATGTGCGATCGTTTGATCCAGGGAACCAATAAATAGCGTTTTTTTCAACAATACTTGATTCTTAGTATCCAAATAAATACAAATCAAATGTTCTTGTTTGTGATCCTTTAATTCTATGATTAATTGATGCGCTAATTCATAGCTGGCATGGATCGTGGGTTGTACCGCTACATGCTGTGTTTGGATTCTTTTTCCTAGCTCGATCAGTGCTTTGATTTCAAGAGCCTTAACCTGACCAATTCCTCGTATTTTTTCCAGCTCAGACAGCGTTGCCTGTCTTAACAGTGCAAGTCCACCAAATGTTTTCAACAAATTACCTGCTAGTTCCAAGACATTATAGGGATGCTGTCCCGTGCGTAATAAAATAGCAAGTAATTCTTGATCAGAGAGTGCTTTCTCTCCGTAAAGCAACATTCGCTCCCTTGGAAGTGAGGTTGCTGGCACAGCATCCAGCAAATTTTTTTCCATAAAATCCCCCCTTTCTTCTTCTCACTAATAAGATACGAAAAAAGGGGGGAGCTATTTTTATTTTTTTAGATATCCTGGTACTTCGTGTAGAGAAGATAAAACTGCTAACGTTTTTTGTTGCAAGTCTTCTGAAGGAGCCAACAAATCTGGGATCATGATCACTGGGATCTCCGCACTTGCTGCTGCAAGTATCCCGTTTTTAGAATCTTCCAGAACCAATGTTTCTTGTTTTTTCGTTCCTAGATATTCATGGGCAAGCAAAAAGATTTCTGGATCAGGTTTAGCACGTTTGACATTTTCTGCTGAAACAATCGTTTCAAAATAGTTTGTCAGTTGGTTCTTTTCCAATAATAGCTCAATAATATGACGTTGGTTACTAGAAGCGACAACTTTAGGTATTCGGTGTTCTTCTAAAAAGTCCAGTAATTCGATTACTCCTGGTTTTAATTGCACTGCACCTAAGGAAAACCGTCTGATCGTTTCTTCATAAGCATCATTAATGAATTTTTGAACATTGTTTTTCCCAAAACTTGCAAAGATCTGATGATAATTTGCCCAAACCTCTTCATCTGATACACCTAGATATTTTAAATACAATTCTTTGTCGTAAGGAAAGCCCATTTGATCAGCAACCATTTGCGAGGCTTCATAGTAGACGATTTCTGTGTCAAAGAGTAACCCATCCATGTCAAAAATGACAGCTTTATAATTCATTTTTTCCTCCTAACTGTAACAATAGTGTTCGTACTTCAGAAATAAAGTAAAGGGAACCTGTAACCACTAAGACATCTTCATTGGTCATTTTTTCTAATATTTCAGCTAAACCAAATTGCCATAATGAAACAATTGAAACTGTTTCATCTACAAGATCAGTCACGGTACTTAAATCCAATGCTTTCGGGTGTTCAAACGTCGTCAAATACAAATGCGCATTAGGAACTGCTTTTAATTGGGTTAGCATTGCTTCTACATCTTTTGTACTTAGTGCAGAAAATAAAATATTGATCCGATAATCTTTGAACTCTTTCTTCAAATTTTGAACCAAACGGCTGACTGCATGTGTATTATGAGCGCCATCTAAAATAACAAAAGGTTCTTCACTTAATTTTTCCATTCGTCCAGGCCAGTGCGCTTTTTTCAGCCCTTTGCGAATTTCTTTTTCACTAAATGGTATTCCTGTCATCTTGCAGTAAACTTGGTATAGTTCAATTGCCATACCAGCATTTTCTGTCTGATGTTGTCCAATCATGCCAATCGTAAGCGAGGTCATTTTTCCATGCTCATTATGAAATGAAAATACTTCTCCCCATTGCTCAGCTGGATGTTGATAAGTAACTTGATAGTTTTCGCCAAAAATATGAAGAGGGGCATTTCTTAGTCTAGCCTGTTTTTTGATTACTTCTAAAGCTCTTTCTTCGATATTTCCCGTAACGACAGGCACCCCTTGCTTGATTATTCCTGCTTTTTGGGCAGCAATTTCTTCAATTGTTTCTCCTAAAATATCCGTATGATCCAAGCCAATCGTGGTGATTCCTGTAAGTAATGGTACGGCAACATTCGTTGAGTCTAGTAAACCGCCTAACCCAACTTCAATAATAGCAACGTCGACTTTTTGACACAAAAAATAATCAAATGCCATTGCTGTCAGCGTTTCAAACTCAGTGATTCCGGCAACTGCTTCAAATCGATCCAAATGTTCAACAAGTGGTCGGTATTTTTGTACAAGCTTGATTAAGTCTTGATCTGGAATTTCTTGTCCATTGATCGAGATTCGTTCATTAAAAGATTCAATATACGGCGAAGTAAATGTCCCCACTGTCAGACCTGCTTCTTCTAGTAGACATCTCAGATACGTAACCGTCGAACCTTTTCCGTTGGTTCCTGCGATATGGATCGTTTTCACCTGTTTTTCAGGATGCCCGACTATCTCTAATAATGCCTCCACTCGATCTAGTCCCGGACGAGAGCCAAATGGCAAGCGGCTATGGATCCAGGCGATTGCTTCTTCTATTTTCATCAACGTTTCCCCCATTCCATATTTATTATAGCAAAAAGCAACCGGAAACACAGGAAAAGACGTAGTGTATGTAAAAGAAGAAGAAATACTGAATAGCCAATTCTGATTCTACTTATTTTTGCTGACGTCTTGCTTTTTACTTAAAAAGAGAGCGGAAATGTTTTTCAACTACTTTCCGCTCTCTTTTGCATTTGTACGATTGTTCGAATGTCAGATTACTGGATGGTTCTTAAGCTGCGGATTCTTTCTGTAACTGCTGCTTGTTTGTCCAAATAATCTTTTTCTTTTGCCCGCTCTGCTTCAACCACTTCTTCTGGCGCGTTGGCAACAAAGCGTTCATTGCCTAATTTTCCTTGTACTCGTTTCACTTCATCTGTCCATTTCGCTAGTTCTTTTTCTAACCGTTTGATTTCTTCTTCGATATTGATCAAACCTGCTAATGGTAAGAAAATTTCTGCCCCTGTCAATACAGCTGACATTGCTAGATCAGGCGCAACGATTTCACTTGAGATCGTTAGCTCTTCTGGATTACAGAAACGCTCGATGTAGCTGGTATTTTCTGTTAAGAATTGACCGATTTTCGGATCATTGATCTTAATCATTAATGTAATTGGTTTGGATAATGGTGTATTCACTTCAGAACGAATATTACGTACGGAACGAATTAGTTCTTTGAGTACTTCCATCCCTTTTGAAGCTGTTTCATCATTAAATTCCGGATGAACCACCGGATAATCAGCAACTACTAAAGAAGTACCTTGATGTGGGATGTGTTGCCAAATTTCTTCAGTAACAAATGGCATAATTGGATGCAATAGACGTAAAATTTGATCTAACGTATGCACCAAAATACTTTGTGTTGTTTGTTTTGAGACAGCATCATCACCATACAAGACTTCTTTACTCATCTCGATATACCAGTCACAAAAATCATCCCAAATAAAGTTATACAACTGACGCCCAGCTTCCCCAAATTCAAAATGATCAAAGAGTTCAGTAACCTTAGCGATCGTTTCATTTAGACGTGTCAAGATCCAGCGGTCTGCCACAGTTTTCTCGCCAGTTAGCGTAATATCTTCAACTGTCATGCCTTCACTGTTCATAATAACAAAACGTGAAGCATTCCAAATTTTATTAATGAAATTCCAAGCTGCATCCATTTTTTCATAGCTGAAACGGACATCTTGACCAGGTGCTGAACCGTTTGATAAGAACCAACGTAAGGCATCAGCGCCATATTTTTCAATCACTTCCATTGGATCAATGCCGTTTCCAAGAGATTTACTCATCTTACGTCCTTGTTCGTCCCGAATCAACCCATGAATCAAAACATTTTCAAACGGACGACGATCTGTAAATTCTAAGCTTTGGAAAATCATTCGACTAACCCAGAAGAAGATAATGTCGTAGCCAGTTACTAATGTGCTTGTTGGGAAATAGCGTTGATAATCAGCACTATTTTCATCTGGCCATCCCATCGTTGAAAAAGGCCATAATGCTGAACTAAACCAAGTATCTAATACATCTGGATCTTGTACCCACTCTTCACTATTTTCTGGAGCTTCCATCCCTACATACATTTCACCCGTTTCTTTATGGTACCAAGCCGGGATTTGGTGTCCCCACCACAATTGACGAGAGATAACCCAATCGTGAACATTTTCCATCCAACGTAAAAATGTTTGATTAAAACGTGGTGGGAAAAATTCAACTGCATCATCAGTCTCTTGATTTTTCATTGCTTTCTCAGCTAATGGAGCCATTTTAACAAACCATTGTGTGGACAAGCGTGGTTCAATGACTACTCCCGTACGTTCTGAATGCCCAACATTATGGATCATTTTTTCAATTTTGATCAATCGTCCGATTTCCTTCAAATCAGAGACAATCGCTTTACGTGCTTCGAAACGATCCATACCTGCATATTTTCCAGCTAAGTCATTCATCGTTCCATTTTCGTTCATCACATTTACACGTGGCAGATCATGACGGTTACCTACCTCAAAGTCATTTGGATCATGCGCAGGTGTAATTTTCACTACGCCTGTTCCAAATTCCATATCAACATACGTATCTGCAATAATCGGAATTTCTTTATTTACTAATGGTAAAATTACTTTTTTGCCGATCAACGCTTGATAACGCTCGTCTTCTGGGTGTACAGCAATCGCTGTGTCACCTAGCATAGTTTCTGGACGAGTCGTTGCAATTTCCACTACACCCGAACCATCAGCCAGTTCATAGCTCATGTGGTAGAAAGCACCTTCAATCTCTTTGTGGATCACTTCGATATCCGATAAAGCAGTGCGTGCTTGTGGGTCCCAGTTAATAATGTATTCACCACGGTAAATCAAGCCTTTTTCATAAAGTGTCACGAATACTTTACGAACAGCTTCTGACAAGCCATCATCTAGTGTAAAACGTTCACGACTATAATCGAGAGATAAGCCCATTTTTGCCCATTGTTCACGGATATGGCTTGCATACTCTTCTTTCCATTCCCATACTTGATCCACAAATTTTTCACGTCCTAAGTCATAACGCGAAATCCCTTGTTGACGAAGCTTTTCTTCTACTTTTGCCTGTGTAGCGATCCCTGCATGGTCCATCCCAGGTAACCACAAGGTATCAAAGCCTTGCATCCGTTTTTGACGAATCAGCATGTCTTGTAAAGTCGTATCCCAGGCATGTCCTAAGTGAAGTTTTCCTGTAACATTTGGTGGGGGGATTACGATTGAATAGGGTTTTGCTTTCTGATCGCCACTTGGTTTGAACAAATCTTGTTCCAACCATTTTTCATAACGGCCAGCTTCAACTTCTTGCGGATTGTATTTTGTTGATAGATTTTTTTCTTCCGTCATACTGATGTCCTCCTTAAAAATAAAAAAAGTCCTAAAATACTTTCGTATTTTAGGACGTATTGATTTACGCGGTACCACCTAATTTGTAGCAGTTTCCTACTACCTCTCATGTGAGTTAACGATCACGACTCGTTTATCTCTAGGTTTTATCGGTTTGCTGTACACGATAAAGGGTTCAAGATAAAAACTCCCAAGCTACCTTCACTAGTCTCTCCTAAGAACGTCTCACCATCTCGTTCTCTCTCTAAAAGGCTGTAACTAGTTACTCCTCTTGATCAACGTCATGCCTCATTTTACAATGGTTCAATTTTAAAGTCAATAAAAGACGGTAAGAATCGTATTTCCCTAAATAGTACCTCTTCAGGCTTATGATTCGCCTATTATAAATAATTGACTAAACAATAAGCAGTAGTGACAATGTTTGCTTATTCAGAACGTGACTGTTCAAATTAATTTTTTAACTCTCTTACAGAAGACTGATTTTTTCCTGCTTCCTTCATCTCATTTAGATTATTAGCCTTATTTGTAGACTGATTCATTCGCTCCTCTAGTGTTTGAATTTTTATTACAGGGTGACTATTGGGCGTTTGAGGTGATTTATTTGTTAGAGATTGATCCCTGATTTCCTTGGGAATTGGTATTGATTGAATACCAGCGGACTTCTCCTGATTTAGACTATCAGCCACATTTGTAGACTGATTCATTTGCTCCTCGAATGTTTGATTTTTTATTACAAGGGGCGTTTTGGTTTGTTTATCTGTTAGAGAGTGATTACTGATTCCGAGAGGTGTTAATGTTGGTTCAATACCTGCAGACTTTTCTTTAGGTTGCTCCTTTTTTCTCTCTGGTTCCTTTACTGAATTACTTATTAGAGACTGATTACTTGTTCCCTGAGGCATTGGAGTTGGTTCAACATCTATATTCAGTTCTTTAAGTTGCTTCATTTCCTGTCTATGTGAGTGTAATTTCTCGAAACTCTCAACTAGTCTTTTAATTTTCCCTCGATTCTGTTGGTGTTCTGAGTCTTTATTAAGATACCCTGCCGTGTATTTAGGATTTATATTTTTAAATACACCAGATGAATATACCAAGAAAGACAAAACAACCTGGGAACAACAATGCTCATCCTTGATTAGTAATTCTTCAATCTGTCGATTCACATCAGACACTAATAGGTTATTCGGACTTACGTAAGTATTTATAAACTGCTTAATCTTATCGCTTTCCTGTTGCCACCACTCCCTTTCGAATGGAGTCAGTACCTGATTAAGATTCTTAAAATATTTATTATTGTTACCCTCAACTTCATTAATCGTTACCTTCTTAAGATCAACAGAAACTAAAGGAATTTGTTTGCTACACTCGTCAATGACACTTTTTAATTTGGGATATGTATGTATAAAATGTTGTATCTTTTCTTTTTGATTAAGGATATTTGAAAATTGCTCCTCTATACTAAGTCGATCATCTCTAAATTCGTACACCTCAATCACACTATATTTCATTTGTTTTTTAATTTCTTCTTTTTTATTATTTAAATCTTTTTGAAACGTCTCAATTACTTTATTGACTCTGACTTGTTTTGTATTTTTTTTATTTTTTATCTTCAATAAACTATTTTTAATCTTATTTATTACAACTTGGGATTCACTTTGCCGCTTTTTTTCATCCATTGATAAACATTTTTCCGTCCAATTGATGACATCCGATTCAGTAAAATTAATATTTTGTGAACGAAGTGCTTCTTTAATTGATTGAAGAAGAGACTCAGCTTGTGAAAGGTCCTTGGTTTCCTTTAATAGTCCTTCTCCGTCATCCCCAAACCTTTTTTTTAAATCAGTTACATCACTTGAATTTCCCCATTCTCTACTCATTACAGAATAAATGACTGTTGATAAAGTCTCTCCCTCCTTTTTTTGCTGGAGTGCTTCTTCGATTTTTGGAAGTATTTCTTTTTTTGTCTGATAATCTTGTAATAGATTTAATACTTTTTCCCTATCCGAGCGATTCGAACAATCAATTCCTTCTTCACTTAGTGTATGATTAATCGTTTCCAGTATTATAGGAAAAAGGTAATCTACTTTTTGTTTTTTTAAATCTTTTCTTACTTCCCCCACTATATCAAGAGCTTTTATTTTATCAGTAGGGGCAAGTATTATAGTTTGTGCTTTTTCTCCCATTTCCATGCTTATTGCGGATATTCTTAAGATCACTTCTTTTTCATTCAAAATTTTGTTTGTTTGAATCTTATCCTCTTCATTTAAATAAGTGCTTAATTGATTATTGACTTGTTCAAAGTTTTTTTCCGTCCAGTTTGGGTAATTAACTTTTAACTGAAGCATAATCGTTGCGATCTGCTCGGGTTTTAATTGCTTGAGATAGTCATTGTTCGCCAGTTTATTATCAATTGATAGAAGTCCATTCATGTATCGCTGATTTTCGATTTCACTCAGATCTTTTTTCATCATTTCCGATAAGGAACTATTTTTTTTTGCTTCTGTCTCCTTTAATTCTTCTTTAAATGCCTGAACTGTTTCAAATTTGTGCCATTGATTTTCACCAAAAACAAGTCTCCCTAAATAGGATAACTGTTTTTTTGACTCTGGGGAATTCAATAATCTATAGAATCTATCAAATCGGTCTATTTTTGCCCCACTATTCAATAAATCTTCTAATTGATCCCCTAAATCTAATCGATTTTCTTTTTTTAGTTTTTCGATGATACTTTTTTTATAAAATTCTAAACGGTCCGTTTCTTTGAAGGAAGTATTGACATGTTGCCTAACAGACTCTTTTACTAATGTGGACTGAGACTCAACATAAATTTGTGTCATCACCTCAACTGTTCCTTGTTCTTCTCCTCTTAATATTTCATCATACTTTACAGCCAACTCTGGGGTTACTTCTTTAGCAATCAAATAAACGAGCTCTTGATCAAGGATTCTTTTTTTTGTGATTATGGTACTTTCTTTTATATTTATTTTTTTAAAATATGGAATGCTATTACCAATAAACGGCGAATCACTATGATTTGTAGCTATAGAAATATATGTTTTTTTTTCAGCTTCTGATAAATTCTTTCTTTGGAGAAGTTTAGAAATTATTTTATCATCTCTCAAAAAGTCAAAAAACCATTTATACTTATCATCAGGGTCAGGCATCATTCCAAAAAATCCATCAATTACGATTTCTCTACATCCTTCTTCATAATCTAGCTCCATATTGACTAATTGTTGGTATTTTACACTGCCCTCGTTTAATAGTTCAAATGTACGAGCTAAAATATCCTCTTTGACTTTAGCTGAGTCCATGCCATATTGTAATTCTATACATATCTCTTTAATTTTTTTCTCGATTTCATCTGTCGATAATTTTATTTTATTAATACTAAACAAAACATTCTCATGAAAAAATTTATCACCATCCACAGATAAACTATTAGTTAAAGATGTTAATAAGTTGAGCTGTTCTGTCAGATTTCTAGTTGGAACCATTAGAAGATCAAAAAGATGAATCTGATTTATTACATTATCAGAATTTTGTTGAAAATAGAGACAAGATTCCACGATCTCTCTCGTTATTACTCTCTCTTGTTTCAGCATCATTATCAGCTCATCAAGAGTTTCAAATCTGTTAATTGCCGTCCCCCCTCTTAATGTATCCAGTAATTGCTGATAGTCTGCAGTTATTTTGTAAGGGAATTTATTCAACACTGCTTTCATTTGGTGGTATCCTTCACTTGTTTTGTCCGAAAACCGTTCCATTTCCATAAGAATTGTATTTTTTACCTTCTCTTGATTCATTTTTACCATCCTTTACATTTTTTTGTTATAGCATCCGTGGCTTGTCTGTTTTGCTAGACATTCATATCTAGCCTGAATCATAAGAATTAAGGATTGTTCCTTTTATGTACATTCAATCAAATCTTAAACTTCATTAGTATTTTTTACTCCAACTTGTTTCATAACCGCCTCCTTCAGATTAACTTTTTTCTTACAACAGTGATTCTATCCATTGCATTCATCTTTATTACTGTCATTCACTCCTAAAAAAAGGTTTCTCCTTTCAAAAAAACCAGTTATTTTATAATCCCTGCACACGATGATACAATGAACTGAAAGCTATTATATCAGTATTATGATTGTAAACAAACAAAAATAGATATAAACATGCGTTATAAAAAAACGCTTAGAAACATTGGCTCTAAGCGCTAAAACTATGGATTGTCATAAAAAAACTTCTGAATATTTCTCGTTAAAAAATATAAGCGTTTGCAATTCTGTCGTCAAATCAATGTATTGAATATTCACATGCTTGGGTACGATCACTCGGTCAGGAGCAAAGTTTAAGATCGCTGATACGCCACCTTTCACAATTTCATCGATTGCTGACTGGGAGTGTTTACTTGGAACCGTTGAAATCGCAACTGTTACTTTTTCTTTTTTGACGATTTCGCCAAACTGTTCGATTGGATAAATAAATTGACCATCGATTTCTTGGTTGACGATTTTAGGGTCATTGTCAAATACACAGACGATATTCAAATTTTCATTTCTTCTAAAATTATTGTGCTTTAAAGCTTTCCCTAGATTCCCATACCCAACTAAGGCAATTCGTTTTTCCTCTTCCGTCTTTAAGATCCGATCAAATACTTCGATCAGATAAGGCACTTCATAACCATAGCCACTGCGCCCCAATTCACCTAAATATGAAAAATCTCTACGGATCGACGCAGAAGGTACTTGGGTGATTTGACTAAATTCATTTGATTTAATCCGCTTCACACCTGAATCATTGAGCATTTTTAAATAACGTAAATATAAAGGTAGTCTTTTAGCTGTTGCTTTTGGTAAAACCGCTATTTTTTCTCCCATCTTCAAACTCCTTTGTTAATTTCTTCACATAGTCAGTTTATCATTTATCCTCTCTTAGAGCAACAAGACTGGGACAAAAATTGTCTCAGTCTCTACTAGTATCTCTAAAAACGAATAAACGGTGAGACAAAAGTAGCATCTTCGGAAATAAGCCGAAATTGACCAAAAATTTGAGAATCAATTTTCGGAAATTCCTTCTTATTTCTTGATGCTGAACACTTTTGTCTCAACCTCAAATAAGTGTAAGAACAAATAAAAAGTAATGTTTTTAAAGTATGTTTTATTAAACATAAAAAAACGGTTCAATCTACTTTCTTATTCTTGTCAAAGCTCCACGATAATTTCAAGACTCTTATAACAAATCAGCAAATTCTTCTACTTGTTCAGCTTCGGTAGCTGTATGGATCGTTTCCATTTTTAAACCAGAAAGAGCTCGTTCGATCATTTCTTCGATTGGTAAACGTTCTTCGTATTGATGAACTTTATCAAGGCGTGGTCGAGTCTTTGGTTGAGGTGGGGCAAAAATCGTACAGCAATCTTCAAATGGTTGGACTGAAAGCTCAAAGGTATCGATTTGTTCAGCTACTTCAATGATTTCTAATTTATCCATCGTAGCAACTGGACGAATGATAGGCGTATTCGTTACTTCATTGATAGCAACCATGCTTTGTAAGGTCTGCGAAGCTACTTGTCCTAAAGACTCCCCATTAAGGATAATCAAACCATGGCGTAATCGGCGGATCTCATCCGTTAATCGCAGCATCATCCGTCGAGTAATCGTCATCCAGTACCCTTGTGGAATGTTTTTCTTGATTTCTTCTTGGATCTCAGTAAACGGTACCTCGATAAACTCGATTTTACCGACATAAGGAGTCAATTTTGCTGTTAAATCTTTTGCTTTTTGTAATGCTTGCTCACTCGTGTAAGGTGGACTAGCAAAGTGGACCGCTTCAATTTCGACACCACGCTTCATGGCAAAATAACCAGCCACAGGTGAATCGATTCCACCAGACAACATCAACATGCCTTTACCGCTTGTTCCCACTGGTAACCCGCCTGCTCCTTTAATCGTTTCATAGGATAGGTAAGCAGCATCTCGACGGATTTCTACCCGTAGTGGAATATCTGGTTTACGCATTTGTGCTTCTATATCAGGGAAGATATCTACCACCGCATTTCCTAACGTTTGATTTAATTCATTACTTGTTAATTCAAAGTCGTGGTCACTACGTTTCGCAATAATTTTAAAGGTTTCTTTTCCTGTATAGACTTCTTTCATGATAGCTTGAACTGCATCTTTTAACTTTTGAACATCTTTTTCGATTCGAATACTTGGTGAGAAATTTTGGATACCGAAAATTTTAGCCAATTTAGGTATAACTAACGCACTATCAGCACCATTTAACAGTAGGTGCATCCGGTCACGATCAGCATGGATCTTGATTTCGGGAAAATCACTCAATGCTTGACGAACATTTTGAGCAAGTTGCATAATAAAACTTTTACGGTTTTTTCCTTTTGTTGACAGTTCACCATAGCGGACCATGATTTCACTATATTTCACAAAAACACTCCTTATTGATTAATTGATGGTTGAAAATTTCTTATATAATTGTTTAAAAATGATCATAAATTGTTCTACTTCTGCCATAGAATTACTTTCATCTAAACTAATGCGAACAGCTGACGTAGCTAAATCATCAGGCACATGCATGGCATGCAACGTGCTACTTGCAAGGTGTTTACGAGAAGAACAAGCACTAGTTGTAGAAATAAATATTTGTTTTTCTTCTAACGCATGAACAAGGACTTCTCCTCGAATCCCTTTGAGTGAAAAACATAAGATATGTGGTGCATAATCTTCTCCCTCTGAAAAAATAGTCACTTTTTCATAGGCTTTCAAAGCGTTGATCATTGCCTCTTTTAAATGTTTGGTGTGATCTGGCTTTTGAAGTTTTCGATCCAGTGCAATTCGTAAGGCTTTCGCCATTGCGACAATCGCAGGAACATTTTCTGTTCCACTTCGCTGATTTTTTTCTTGGCCACCGCCATTAAGAAGCGGTGCTAAACGTCGTCCCTTCTTCCAATAAATAAAACCTATACCCCGTGGTCCATGAAATTTATGAGCTGAAAACGTCGCAAAATCAACTCTTTCGGTCAGCCATTCAGATAAAGAAACTTTTCCGATTGCTTGCACAGCATCCACATGAAAATGGATTTTAGGGTATTCTTTTAGCAACTCACTGATTTCTAAAATTGGTTGGATTGATCCAATTTCGTTATTGACTGCCATGATTGAAACCAACACCGTGTCTTTACGAATTAGTTTCTTCAATTCATCAACAATGACAAATCCTTGATTATTTACTGGCGCTATACTAACTTCTACCCCTAGAGATTTAAGTTGTTCAGCTGTTTCACTTACAGCAGGATGTTCTATCCCAGAGATGATCATGTGGTTTCCATATTCACGTTTTTCAATCATCGTCCCTTTAAGTACCCAATTATCGCCTTCTGTCCCACCAGAAGTAAAATAAATTTCATCTGGAGTAACAGTGATCAGCTCAGCAATTTGTTTTCTAGCTTGTTGTAACAAACGGTTTGCTTGATTGCCTAAATCATGCAAACTTGACGGATTCCCAATAATCCGCTGACTTGTCTTTATATAGGCATCTAAACTTTGCGGAAAGATTGGGGTTGTCGCACTATTATCAAAATATATCATAAGAAACCCCTCTTTTTTGAAATTCTTTACTATTATAACGGTTGTCCCAATTGCTTTCAAGAGGAGGTTGTTTTTTCAGAAAGTTTCGTGTAATTGAACACGAAAAAAGACAACACTTGGTGGATTAACCAGTGTTGCCTTTTTAGTTAGTTTTATTAAACTAAATCAGGATTCTTAAAATAAAAATCTTCAATTCTCTTGAAAGCACCAGGTTCAACACGTTCGAGTGCTGTACCGATCTCGTCCAAAGCTTCTTGATAATGATGTTCCTTATTGAATAAGTAATAACTTTTATCAATTGCTTCTCTGATTTCTTCATGTGTGTGGCGATAACGATTTGCATACTGTAGCATTTGTTCTGTCAGTGCTGCAGCATCCACTAAATCATGCGTTTTCTTATCAAGTAAGTCTAAATCTTCTTCACATAACGTAACTAAGCGATTGACTTCTTCCATATTGACTCTGATTTTATTTAGCACGATACTTAGCTCTTCAATCCGATCAGTTGCCACAAAGAAAAATTCTAAATAATCATTTGGTAGACCAGGCAAACGTTGTTGTTCCACAAAACGTTTTAAATTACGCAATTTAAATTCGAAAGTATCGATTTTTTCTTGCGCTTCTTTTTCACCTTTTCTTAACTCGTGTAGTGAGTCATCGATTTCAACTTGTTGGTTTTCGATATCTTCTAAAACTTTGAATACTTTTTTATAGAAAGTCCGTACTTCAGAATATGGTAGCAAGTGTTGCTGGATTTGTGGTTTCATCTGTTCGTTTTGACGTTCGATTTCTTCCACTTCTGTTTGGAATCCGCGTACTCGACCAATTTCATTATGATTCAACGCATAACTTTGAGCAGTATGATCTAACTCAATCAATAATTGACGATTGTTTTTTGTGGCATGTTTGATGTATTGTTCAATGGTTGCTTGATTGGTTGTGACATAATTTTGGGCTTCCATTTCCCGCTCTAGAATGTCGTAGAGCGAATCAATCATACTAGCAGTTTCACGATTCTCGAATTCAACCGTTTCAACTTCTGTTTTTTCAAGATTTGCTAATGAACTTTCAATACGATGGCTTACTTTTTCAATCTCACCAACAAGATCTTCTTCTGGGAAAACATATTGTTCCTGCATCAATTTTTCATAAGTTTGCTGGATTTCTTCCAGTTGTTCTGGGAAAGTAGTGTTCAAATCTTCAAATAGCGGCGGAACTTTTTTCATCAAAGCTTCAACTTCATACGTATGTTTTTCTGCTTTATCCAAAACTTCTCGAGCTTCAACAGGATCACCTGAAGTATTCAATGCAACAAATTGCGTGAATTCATTTTCGATCATCTTGACTTGCTTTTGTAATTCAGGAAACGCAGGACCGTATTCTTGCTCATCTTCTCTGATTGTTTCTTTCAGTTCTTCATAGACATCCAAAGCTTGCTGAACCGCTAGTGAATTACGTTCTTCTGTTTCACGTAACTCTTTTAGTCCATCACGAATCTCAGAAACTTTCTTTTCCATTTGGTCCATGGTTTTTTCTGCTTCGATCACAGCTTTTTTACCTTTTAAAAATCGGAAACTCTCATTAAGATTTTCTACTTCAAAAATTTGACTTTCTAACTCAGCAAACGAGGAAGTGGATATGTCATTCCATTTTTGACTCCATTCACGAAAGGTATTTTGGCTTTGCCCCACCAGATGCATTTTTTTAACATCATCGACTTCTTCAATCACAGGCAAGTCGAATAATTCTTCCTTGCGCTTTTCCAAGGCGTCCAATCGATCTTGGTTTTTTTTCTTCATATAGTAACTAACCAAAAAGACGACTAGGGCGACTATAATGATTGCTATGACGATTCCGATGATAACATTATTTCCCATTTAAGGTACCTCCGTTTTCAATATGCATCTATTTTTTATGCTTAGTTAAATAATTTGTGTGCATAAAACAATAAATACGTCTTCCGTGCAAAAGACATCTATTGTAAATTATAACACACAATTTTTAAGCATTCACTAACTTCATCGAAAATCTTTTATTCCTACCTAGAAAATAGCATAACCAGTATGAAACGCCGGTTTATTTTGGTTTGTTTCGTCTATTCAAGACTGTTTCTTTCGAGTCGCTTGAGCGATTTGCCGTTGAATTTCTTTGGCGATCTTAGGTTCAGGGGCACACTGCTCTTCCCAGTTATCAGGTTTTAATACCTTACTCGTGACCGGATGATAATGTGGTTTACCATCTGGGAATAATTTCCCCATGTTTGCTTGGTGAACGATCTCAAATATCTTCGTAGGATCAACACCCAATAATGAAAAAGAACCATAAGTAAAATATAAAAGATCGGTTAAAGCATCGACTTGCTCGATCAAAGGTGCTTGTCCCCATTCTTTTTTAGTCAACATTTTTTGTTCTGCTTTCTCTAATGCTTCGTGAAGAGCTGTTACTCCTTCGTGTAATTGTTCCTGATCTCCCTGACAATTGGCCGCAATCAATTCGACTAATTCTTCGATTTTAAATTCTGCACGATAAATGGCTGCTTGTTTCGAAAATGCAGTCGGTACATCAGGTGAACGAGGATCAAAAATTTTATGAAACTCTTCTACTTGTTGAAAGGGTGTTTTCTCAGACATCTTTTTCTACCTTCTTTTCTTACTTCTCTTAACATTTTTACTGAAGTCTAGTCTATCAACTGTTTTAGTAAATCAAACCATAATGCTTCAGTCCTTGATAAATTCCGTCTTTTTCATTGGTATCCGTCACATAATCAGCAGCTTGCTTAACTTCTTTTTGAGCATTCCCCATAGCAACCCCGATTCCGACACCTTCCAGCATCTCAATGTCGTTATAATGATCACCAAATGCCATGATCTCGGTCATTTCGATCCCCATGTCTTTGGCAAAGGCTGCAATTCCTGAAAGCTTTGAGCCACCTTTTGGAATGATATCAACGGTATACGCATTGGACCGTTGAAAGCTGCACTCCGGAAACCGCTCTTCTAATTTTTCTTGTTCTGATTCCTGACTCAATAAAATACATTGGTAAATTGGCTCATCAAGAATCTCCAGTGCCTCATATCGCTTTTTCTGTCGATGTGGGCTAAACATTTGCAGTCCTTTTTTCATCAATCGAACGGGAAATTTTTTTGGTAATAAACTAACTAAACGTTTGATTAAAATCGACTGTCCTAAT
This sequence comes from Enterococcus sp. DIV1208, assembly GCF_050530455.1. NCBI lineage: Bacteria > Bacillati > Bacillota > Bacilli > Lactobacillales > Enterococcaceae > Enterococcus > Enterococcus sp. DIV1208. The sequence goes on from NZ_CP172887.1 coordinate 2,132,338, forward strand.
AGCATCGTGGTCGAACCAGCTAGTTGATCTCTTCCACCAAAAATGATCTGGCGATGGTTCTTATCAGCATATTCCACGATCTTACTTAAAACGACTTGATCAAATGGTTGATCTACAATCGTTCGTTCGGCAGTAAATACCAATTGTCCATTATAGACAACATACATATCTAATTCCAATTCATCAATCACTTCTTTGATTTTAACTGGACTCCGCCCAGTTGCTACACCACACAATATCCCATTTTTTCTAGCATAGCTAATCGCACGTTTAGTCGAAGCAAGTGCTTTTGAACGGTCGTTGACTAATGTGCCATCAATATCAAAAAAAATTGCTTTGATCATTCAACGCTCCCTCTCTAAAATAAATCCATTTGTTGTGGGTTTAAGCCTTCCGGTTTTATTTTTAATATTTTTTGTAAAGCTAACGCATTTTCTGCAGCATCTCCACCAGAATTGTTGTTAAAGATAATTCCGATTTCTTTCGTTTTTGAGCTAACAGATTCAATAGCAGTTGCTAGTTCTCTCAGTTCCTGCTCAGAATAGCGATAAAGAGTTCTTTTTTTACGCCAATCTTTATCATTGGCCTGCCAACCTTGAGCATTTCTTCCGTGAAACCTGAAAAGAGCAAAGTCTGGATTCGTGATGAATGGGTCAAAAGGAACTGTTGTGTTTAACAACTGTGGTTCATCAATTACTGCCAAAGAAAATTCTGCTCGAGTCATGAAGCTTCTCGTGCGCTCAACGAATTCCTCGCTGTACCACGAAAAGTCCCGAAGTTCGATTGCTACCGGATAGCCAGCAAACCATTTTCGAAGCTTACGTAGGTATTGTACACTTTCCTTGGTGCATTTAAAGGAAGCTGGAAATTGGACTAAAAAACAAAAAAGCTTGTTCGCATCACTCATTGGTTTCATTACTTCCAGAAATTTAGCAATCATTTCTTCTTCTGTTTGATAATATTTTTCCCAGTCTCTTTGACCACTAATCCCTTGATAAGCCTTAACAACAAAACGAAAATCATTTGGAACCTCTTGCACCCATTTTTCTACCGAAGTTCGTCTTGGGATTCCATAGTAAGCTGTATCAAGCTCCACTAATGGCAAATATCTAGCATACTCATAAAGTGTGTTATTCTTTTTTCCAGTCAATTTATCATGTTCTTTAAATGAGGTTAATCCGATTCGTATCATTTCAAGCCACCTTTGCTTTTCCATCCAAAAATCAACTATGTATAGTGAGATTTACTACTCATTGCTCAATGCCACGGATAGCAAAACTCTTTCATATAGTATACAATAAGCGTTAAAGCCTATGCAAAATTATATGTAAGGAAGTCCGAAAAAAAATGAAAAAAATTCTAATTTTACACACTGGCGGAACGATTGCCATGAGAGAAAATCTTTTAACTGGTGGAGTGAGTCCTGATGTTGTGAATCCTTTGCTAGATGCTGAAATTGAAATTCCAGAAGATGTTGATTTAGTAATAGAAGATATCTTTAATCTTCCTTCACCTCATATCATGCCTAAACATATGTTAATTTTAAAAAATCGGATTAATGAAGCCTATCATTTGGGGTTTGACGGTGTTGTAATCACTCATGGAACAGATACGTTAGAAGAAACCGCCTTTTTCTTAGACACGACGATTGGAGATAAACTGCCGATCGTACTAACTGGCGCTATGCGATCCAGCAACGAATTAGGGAGCGATGGGCTGTACAATTTCGAGAGTGCTATTCGAGTCGCTAGTTGTAAGGAAGCAAATGGAAAAGGTGTATTGGTCGTAATGAACGATGAGATCCACTCCGCACGTTACGTGACCAAAACCCACACGACAAATGTTGCCACTTTTCGTACACCCACATTAGGTCCAATTGGTCTAGTAACAAAACATCGGATCTTATTTATGCAAGAATTACTAGAAACTACACGCTTAGATATCACTTCAGTCAATGGTACGATCCCAATCGTTAAGGCTTATGCGGGGATGCAAGGTGATCTATTAGAAGCTATCGCCCATACCAAAGTAGATGGCCTAGTGATCGAAGCTTTAGGAGCTGGCAATTTACCACCACAAGCTGTAACAGCTTTGAAAAAATTATTAGTACAAAAAATCCCAGTGGTCTTAGTTTCCCGGTGTTTTAATGGGATAGCAGAACCTGTTTATGACTACGAGGGTGGCGGAAAAGAATTAGCAAACATGGGGATTATTTTTTGTAATAGCATCAATAGCCAAAAAGCTCGCATCAAACTACTGATTGCCTTGAATCACGGGTTAAAAGATCAATCATTGATTTCGTTTATTACTCAATAAGTTATAGCTAAATCACATACGAAAATTCCTGACATTAAAATTCCGTTCTAAAAAAATCCAGAGTTCGTTTAGCAATTGAACCAATTTTGCGCATTCTTTTTTCAATCATGGAAGGTTATCGATCCTTACCTATTACTGGATATCCAAAAGTCTTATTTCCATGTTAGAATGTCCAAAAGTATGAACACCTAAAGAATTCTTTATTATTCAGCACTTCGGCAATCAATCAAAAAAGCTCAAAACAGTTTTGTTTTGAGCTTTTTCCGCTTGTTGTTCCTGCTTATTTCCCAGAGCTAGACACTTCTGCGACAACTTCTTTCCGATTGGAACATCGTTTGCTATTAGCTGTTTATTTATTTTTCCAAGTGATATTTGCTTCACAATAGAGTTGTTCTTGCATTCTGATTTCATGTCTTGTTTTCACACCATGTTCCATCTCTACTTGTTCATAATGACTTTCAATTTCATTGCCATATTCCACTTCTTTGTCAAAACGGATCAAAACTTTTTCTGGTACATGTGTCGTCAAGAAATCATAGCCTAAGACATCAATAATCCAGTTGAAATACATGGCATTGTTCACATGTTGGTTACTATCGATATCATAGAAACGCACGCGATAAGGTAACATCATGCCCGATTCGATCTTTTCTATTTTTTCTTGCCGTTTGATTTTTTTGATTTTTTCGCTTTCAAACGGCGCAATAATTTCCTCATTGACACTACTCATTTTCCGATTCACAAAATCCATTAATACAAAAACTGATTCTATTTTCACCAGTTCTGTGCCTTCTTCATCATGAATCCAAAAATTACGATAACAAAAGAATTTATTGTACTCCATGGCTTGTGTTGTTATAGAAATCGTCTCTCCTACTTTTGGCAAACGAGTGATTGTCATTGAATAATTGGTAATGACCCAAGTCAGTCCAAAACTATTGACAAATTTACTACCACAATCAAGCGCATCACTTTGATCTTCCGATGTCTTGATCACGATTCCTAACATTGATGGAAATGTCATGGTCTGATTAATGTCACATTCATAATATGAAACTTCATGTTTTTTTGTATATCTCTTTGCCAAAAAAACACCCTCCTCTTATCTTTTCGCTAATAATTGATCCACTTGTGAACCATAACTTTCCCCAAACATATTTAGATGGGCTAACAAATAATATAACTGGTAAATCGGCAATCGCTTTTCCCAATTTTTTTCCAAAGGATAGACCATTTGATAACTTTGTAAAAACTCTGGACGAAACCCACCAAACAGCTGGCTCATAGCTATGTCCTGCTCACGATCACCGTAAGAAACGGCTGGATCAACGAAGACTGGTTCTCCTTGCTGATCAAAGAACACATTACCACTCCACAAGTCGCCATGCAAGAGGCTAGGGACAATCTTTTTATCACTAAAGTTTTCTAACACGTATTGCTTAAAAGAAATAAATGTTTCTTGGCGGTTTTGATTCCAATGGTTGTTTTTTTGTGCCAAAGCAATTTGACTTTCTAGACGATTTTTAAAGAAGAAAAGCCACCAATCTTCTTCCACATGATTGAATTGCGGAACGGTCCCTAAATAGTTATCCTTTCGATACCCAAATTGAGGAGCGGTTACCTTGTGCAATTTCGCCAAAGAAACGGCTAGATCTTTTTGATCTCCTTTGCCAGGTTCGATCCATTCCATCAAAAGATAGGCACCATCTTTTTGTTCACCCAGCATGTAAGTTTCAGGTACTCGAACGTAGGGAGCTAGTTCTTTTAACCCATCCACTTCCGCTTCAAAAAAAGACTTTCCAATATTAGGATGAAGCTTTAAGAAATATGATTTATTTTGCTCTTCAATTCGATACGTTTGATTAACGTCCCCACCAGTGATAGGTATCACTTTGCCTTCTAATTGGATTTCTGCTAACACCGACTGAATATTCATCTCTACTCCTCCTTACATGCTTTTCCAACCTATTTGTTAGCTATCATTATATCACAGAGAATCTAAAACAAAGAAAATGAGTCTAGTAACTCTTTGTTCAACAGTAAAAGTCCATTGCTCATATTTATAGACAAAAAAAGAGAGGCTTCTTTCAAAATTAGCAATCCTACTAATTTCGAAGACTAACCTCTCTTTCTTTCAATCCCTCATTTACTTTCTTTTTCAGTAATCTGAAACACCAATTCGTCTATTTTCTTCATACTTTGAGTAGAATCAGTTTTTTTAAGCCAATGCGCCCATTGGATCCCAAGGAGCTAAAACGATTGGTTCTTCATTGAAGGCTTGGAGTTGCTCTTTCGACAACAAATCTTTGCGAACAACGATTTGATACGTGTATTCGTTCATCCAATCGTCACTCATTACAAAAAATCCTTTATTGCCAACTTTTTCTCCCCAGCTATTTTCGACTTTCCATTTCGTTGATTTCCCATCAACAAGATCGACTCCCGTCAATACCATCGCGTGGGTCATTAAGCTTTCACCATAATCTAAACGTTGTGCTTTAGTCATCGTAAAATCTACATCGAATAAGTCATCCATGTCGTAAACATCCAGTGCCATGACCCCACTATCTCTAGTTGAAGATTGTCCGACATCACAACCAAACCAAACAGACTCTCCTTGTTCCAGTTGGGCAATAGCCAACTGTTTAAACGTTGACATATCTACGTTCAAATAACGAACTTCTTTCCCGCCAACCACATTCCCTAACATTTCTACAGTGTAAGAACGATCAAAAGGTTTGTCTTTTGTCGGTGCATTGATGATGCTAACGTAATCATCTAGTTTTACACCAATATATTTATCATAAAAGAGTTGAGGTGTAAGCTGTTGGTCAATATGATAATTGTTTTCTTCGTCACGGTATTCAAAATCAAATTCTTTTGGTGGTGTTCCTAAGGAGATGGCTAAAAATTGATAGATTCCTTCTAGCATTTCCTCTTTTTTTGCTTGAATCGCTTCAGCAGTTTCACCGCCGGCAATCATTTCACGTAAGACCGTCGCATCTTTACGCAACAATTTATTCAAGTAATTATTTAAATCTCGTGAATTTGAACTATTTGCACTTTCTGGCATAACAGATTTAGGAACTACACCATATTTCTGGAAGAGGGAAACGATCATATCCCATTGTCCGCCATCTTGTTGTGGGGTTGTTAATAAAAAGGCTACTTTTCGGCTATCTAAGGCATCATTCCCTGTTGCGATAATATTTTCATAAAAATAATTAGCTTTTTCATATTTGTCCCAGAAAAACGTATAGTTTTGTGATAATTCAAATTCTTTCAAATGGAATTGATTGAGCAATTTATGTCGGAAAGTATTTAATGCTGCAAACATCCAGCAACGACCAGATTGTTTCTGATTTGAAACCTTTCCCGTTGATAAATCAATTGAAAAAACCGGTGTATTAGACACATGGGCAGCCACATTTTCAGCAGAAGCGGTGATCCCATTTTTTACTACCGCTCTTTGTAGAGCTTGTTGCTTGTTGTTTTCTTCAAAACCTTTTGCAAATTTTTTCGTCATTTCAGGTGTAATAGCTTTCATCCAATCATCCTTCCAATCAAAAATATATCTTTAATTCTACCCTTAAGTGGTTTGAAATACAACGACTCACTTTTAATCGTTACAACAAATCGACTGAATCCCCCTCACGACAACCCTTTTTTGTTATTCTCAAAAGTTTTTGAGAATAACAAAAAAACCACAGCTTAGAGGCTGTGGTTGAAGTACTCCGGCAGTAGGACTCGAACCTACGACATCATGATTAACAGTCATGCGCTACTACCAACTGAGCTATGCCGGAATCAAGTACATGTATATAATATCAATTTATCTTAAATAACGCAATACTTTTTTTACATATTTTTTTGTTTTTTCACAAAAATCACTGCACAAAATTTGTTATTTATACAATTTAGAATGATCATCCTATGAAACCAAATTTTTTTTGTTTTAGATATTGACAAAATTGATTATTTTCGTTATTCTATTACTTGTATTAAGAAATCATGCCGCTTTAGCTCAGTTGGTAGAGCGCTTCCATGGTAAGGAAGAGGTCGCCGGTTCAAGCCCGGCAAGTGGCTTACTTAGATAACGTAACCTGTTGTTTTAACAATAAGGTTACGTTGTTTTTTTATCTTCATTTTTTTAAATACTATATGATTTTATAGCTAATAAAACTAAGCTGTAATGAATAGATAGTTGTAAATAAACGTAAAGGACTAGAGCCTTAGATATAAATCTTACGTTTACTCTAATAACGAGTAAACAGTGTTCAATCAACCACTCCTTGCAATAAGCCTGAATTTTTCATAATATGAGAAGCTGTTTCAAGATCCCCATCCTTATTGGCCCTGCAATTACTCATCGCAGTTTCTACTTAGTGAGCGCTCAGATCAAAACGCTCTTTTCGCATCCTCTGATCTACGATGTTCCAAGTAGTATCGAAAATAAGCTGGAGAATCCAAAAAATAAGAAGAACTATTTTTGGATTCTCCAGCTTATTTCTCAGTGCTAAACACTGCTGTCACAACTGCATGTCTTTAAGGGCGTAAATCAACTAGAGGGACTTGGTTATCCAAAGTTCCACTAGGGGATTCAAGTTTAAAACTATTTAAACGGGGGTCTAAAGTTAACGTCATCGTTTCATCCATGTACATTTTTGAATAGTCTTTGATATAAATGGCTCCCATATCACTGTCAATCTTCATTGGATAGTCTGTTTTCTCTTGTTTGCTAGCTAATAACAATAGACGGAAGCTCGTATCTAACGAACACACACCCATCTTAGAATACTTACCCACACCATCATCTAGGTCAAGAATGATGGTGGCACCTTCTTGGATATACTTTTCTAATCTTTCCTGCGCTTTTTCAGAGATTTTTAAATACATATTACCTTCCACCTCCAACTCTCATTACCTTACGATGCTAGCACGTTTCTTTCTATGAAGCGAACCATCTGCTCAGTTCCCGCCTAAACTATTCCTTTTGTTAAAAGTTATCTTTTGAAATACCAGACTAATCGCATCCAGTAAGAAAAACCTATTGTTCAATCGCACTGATAAATTAACTAGTCCTATACTGTGCCCAAAATATATAAAGACAAAAAAACACGATAGAAATTCTATCGTGTCTAAATACTCCGGCAGTAGGACTCGAACCTACGACATCATGATTAACAGTCATGCGCTACTACCAACTGAGCTATGCCGGAATCACCTTGTTCGTTTTTTACAACGAACACACACATAAGATAATCTTATGGGGTTTATATAAACCGCGTGGCGACGTCCTACTCTCACAAGGGGCAACCCCTCACTACAATCGGCGCTAAGAAGCTTA
>NZ_CP172887.1:2142500-2360000 GCF_050530455.1 Enterococcus sp. DIV1208
CACACGGTTTCAGGTTCTATTTCACTCCCCTTCCGGGGTGCTTTTCACCTTTCCCTCACGGTACTGGTTCACTATCGGTCACTAGGGAGTATTTAGCCTTGGGAGATGGTCCTCCCGGATTCCGACGGAATTCCTCGTGTTCCGCCGTACTCAGGATCCTCCTAGGTGCCTTCCAAATTTCATCTACGGGGTTTTTACCCTCTTTGACTGACTTTTCCAAGTCATTCGACTATCTGAAAGAACTACCATATTGGAGTCCTACAACCCCAATGAGCAAGCTCATTGGTTTGGGCTTTTCCCGTTTCGCTCGCCGCTACTCAGGGAATCGAATTTTCTTTCTCTTCCTGCAGGTACTTAGATGTTTCAGTTCTCTGCGTCTACCTCGAATGCGCTATGTATTCACGCAAACGTAACATCCTATAAAAGATGCTGGGTTCCCCCATTCGGAAATCTCTGGATCATAGCTTACGTACAGCTCCCCAAAGCATATCGGTGTTAGTCCCGTCCTTCATCGGCTCCTAGTGCCAAGGCATCCACCGTGCGCCCTTATTCACTTAACCTTATCAACCTTGCGGTTGGGTTTTGATCTTTCTTCTAGCGATAGAAGTCCGATCAAGAAAATAAGCAATTGAACTTATTAAAAAACTCATTCAACGCGGTGTTCTCGGTTTGTATTACTAATTTACTTCAAATATCCAGTTTTCAATGAACAAAAATATATCTTTGAGAGTAAACCTCTCAAAACTGAACAAAGTGAAAAACAAACAGTGTAGTCTCCGTAATATTCCTTAGAAAGGAGGTGATCCAGCCGCACCTTCCGATACGGCTACCTTGTTACGACTTCACCCCAATCATCTATCCCACCTTAGGCGGCTGGCTCCAAAAGGTTACCTCACCGACTTCGGGTGTTACAAACTCTCGTGGTGTGACGGGCGGTGTGTACAAGGCCCGGGAACGTATTCACCGCGGCGTGCTGATCCGCGATTACTAGCGATTCCGGCTTCATGTAGGCGAGTTGCAGCCTACAATCCGAACTGAGAGAAGCTTTAAGAGATTAGCTTAGCCTCGCGACTTTGCGACTCGTTGTACTTCCCATTGTAGCACGTGTGTAGCCCAGGTCATAAGGGGCATGATGATTTGACGTCATCCCCACCTTCCTCCGGTTTGTCACCGGCAGTCTTGCTAGAGTGCCCAACTAAATGATGGCAACTAACAATAAGGGTTGCGCTCGTTGCGGGACTTAACCCAACATCTCACGACACGAGCTGACGACAACCATGCACCACCTGTCACTTTGCCCCCGAAGGGGAAGCTCTATCTCTAGAGTGGTCAAAGGATGTCAAGACCTGGTAAGGTTCTTCGCGTTGCTTCGAATTAAACCACATGCTCCACCGCTTGTGCGGGCCCCCGTCAATTCCTTTGAGTTTCAACCTTGCGGTCGTACTCCCCAGGCGGAGTGCTTAATGCGTTAGCTGTAGCACTGAAGGGCGGAAACCCTCCAACACTTAGCACTCATCGTTTACGGCGTGGACTACCAGGGTATCTAATCCTGTTTGCTCCCCACGCTTTCGAGCCTCAGCGTCAGTTACAGACCAGAGAGCCGCCTTCGCCACTGGTGTTCCTCCATATATCTACGCATTTCACCGCTACACATGGAATTCCACTCTCCTCTTCTGCACTCAAGTCTCCCAGTTTCCAATGACCCTCCCCGGTTGAGCCGGGGGCTTTCACATCAGACTTAAGAAACCGCCTGCGCTCGCTTTACGCCCAATAAATCCGGACAACGCTTGCCACCTACGTATTACCGCGGCTGCTGGCACGTAGTTAGCCGTGGCTTTCTGGTTAGATACCGTCAAGGGATGAACAGTTACTCTCATCCTTGTTCTTCTCTAACAACAGAGTTTTACGATCCGAAAACCTTCTTCACTCACGCGGCGTTGCTCGGTCAGACTTTCGTCCATTGCCGAAGATTCCCTACTGCTGCCTCCCGTAGGAGTTTGGGCCGTGTCTCAGTCCCAATGTGGCCGATCACCCTCTCAGGTCGGCTATGCATCGTCGCCTTGGTGAGCCGTTACCTCACCAACTAGCTAATGCACCGCGGGTCCATCCATCAGCGACACCCGAAAGCGCCTTTCAAATCGAAACCATGCGGTTTCGATTGTTATACGGTATTAGCACCTGTTTCCAAGTGTTATCCCCTTCTGATGGGCAGGTTACCCACGTGTTACTCACCCGTTCGCCACTCCTCTTTTTCCGGTGGAGCAAGCTCCGGTGGAAAAAGAGGCGTTCGACTTGCATGTATTAGGCACGCCGCCAGCGTTCGTCCTGAGCCAGGATCAAACTCTCATAAAAAGTTCGAACAATCTTGCGATTGTTAAGCTCAATTGTTTGCTAGCATATTGCTTGCTTGTTAAAAATGTTTGTTGTCTTGAATCAATCAAGACGCCCTACACATTTGGTTTGTCTTTGCTTTGTTCAGTTTTCAAAGGTCTACTTGATTAAAAGCTAATCAGTTGAGATTGCCGTAGCAACTTTCATATCATATCAGAGCGACGTTTGTTTGTCAACTCTTTTTAAAAGTTTTTTTCGACTTCGTTTTTCAGAAGTGTTCCAGCAACCCATTTATCATAACTCGTCGTTTGTTATTTGTCAACAACTTTTTTGAAGTTTTTTTCGATAGAATCAAGCTTCGTAAGCTGTCGTTTTTTAACGACTTAGTTATCTTATCATGTGTTTTTAGAAACGTCAAGAACTTTTCTGCTATTTTTTTAGAAAGTTTCATTACGCTGTTTCTTAAATCAACGTTAATAAATTTATCACGTAAACCAAGGTACGTCAACAAACATTTTCACTTAATTTTTCAAAAGAATATTCAAGCAAAAGATCATCATTCGCTTTTACTTCAAAAGAAGCATAAAAAAGTTTGCATTATCGAATATAATCCATGATAAACTGAACGTTTCATCCTTTAAAGAGGACCGGTTACCATAAAAAAAGAAACTTGAATTTTTTTCAAGTTTCTTTTGGTGTCTAATTCTACATTAAAAGAAAGGAACTCCTTCCACTTCGTAAGTGCCAAGGACAGAGCGCATTTGATCTGGGTCTTCCCAAAGATAGCCTTTACCTAAGTCTTCACTTTGACTTTTTTGCTCAGTTTCAAAAACAAACAATGGAACATTTTCGTGATTAATATGTGTATTGGTCAACTCCATCAAATTAATTTTGCTAACATCAATATGAACGATTTCTTTTAAAAAGCTAAGTATGTTTGCTAACCCCGTCTTTTCTTCTGAAAGCTCTGCTAATGCAAACTCCAGCTTGTCATCAATTGAATGGACTAAAAATTTTTTTGATCCATCCTCCAAATGCAACATGATTGTACCAGCTACTTTTTTGCTTGCCAAAATTTCCACCTCGATCAACTTGTTCTGTGGTTTACATAAAAATTCTAGCACATTTTCAGAAAAAATACACTTTTTATTTCTTATTTTCTTTCTGTTCTAGTTCTTCTAGTGCTTCGTCCACCCATTTTGGTAGTTGTTCCGCAATCGTGGCAAACCCGATCTTTTTATTTTTATTCGTAAAGTATCTTTTCCTTCGATAAGGAATAACAGGGCTCTTCTTCTCCAACGTACGTAACGACAAACTAATTTTTTTTGAATATTCATCAATATCAATGATTTGAACAGTTACTGGTTGACCAACTTTTAACAATGTGTGAATACTTTTCGTGTAACCTGATTGTACTTCTGATACGTGAATCAAGCCTTGTGTTTCCTCGTCTAAAGACACAAATGCACCATAAGGCTGTATTCCAGTTATTTTTCCTTTAATTATTTGTCCAATTTTATATGTCATGTACTTCCCTCTCTTTGCATTTATCATTATACTGTAAATGATTTAAAAAAAGAAGTTTTGAAAATACTCAATAGAAAAAGGGGTCCTTTAGATGAGTGAATTTGACAAGAAAGTTTCAAGAAGACATACCGATAGCGTAAAATGGGATTCAATTAAAGAAACCTATCAAAGAGACGACTTATTGCCTTTATGGGTTGCAGACATGGATTTTTTATCACCTGTTGGAGTAAAAAAAGCTTTTGAAAATTATGTTTCTCAAGGTCTTTTTGGTTACTCTACCGTTTCAGAAAAATTATATCACGCAGTCATCAATTGGGAAAAACAACAGCATCAGGTATCTTTAACAAAAGAACACATTGTCTTTACTAGCGGTGTTTTATCTAGTTTAGCTGTTGCAATTCAAACTTTTACTGAACCAGGTGACAGTGTGCTGATCCATGACCCCGTTTACCCACCTTTTTCTGCAATCGTCGAGAGTAATCACCGTCAGCTTATACGGAGTCAATTAATTGAACAAAACAATAAATTCATGATGGACTTTCAAGATATGGAAAAAAAGATCGTTGAACAACAAGTAAAAGTGGTAATCCTTTGTAATCCCCACAATCCAGGGGGGCGTGTTTGGACTAAAGAAGAATTATCACAACTAAGCGAACTATGTTTGAAACACAAAGTGCTGCTTTTTAGTGATGAAATTCATCAAGACTTAGTTTTTTCAACGAACCATTTTAACTCGATGTTAACGATTGATGAAACACTAAGTCAGTCTTTAATCACGTTTACTTCGGCAACCAAGACCTTTAATTTAGCAGCGATTAAAAACTCAATGGTGTTTATAAAAAATCCTAAATTAAAAGAACATTTTGAACAGCGGTTACTAATGAATCAGCAACAAGATATAAATACTTTTGGTCTAATCGGTACACAAGCTGCTTACGAAACGGGTAGAGAATGGCTTAGTCAACTGCTTCCTTATATAGAAAAAAACGCGGCCACTGCCACTTCTTTTTTTGAAAAACATTTACCTCAACTAGGTGTGATGACGATTGAAGGAACGTATTTGATGTGGTTAGATTTTTCTGCTTATGAAGCGAATGACGAGTTGCTAGAACAAACATTGATTACCAAAGGAAAAGTTGTTTTAAATCCTGGCATCTCATTTGGTCCTGCCGGTCATGCTCATATGCGATTGAATTTAGCTTGTCCGGAAGAAACACTACTAGATGGATTGATGCGGATAAAAAAAGCCTTCACATAAAAAAACAAAAGCATTTTTGACGACTTTTAAACGAGGTTCTATTCTAATTAGAAATAAAATAAACCAACTGGGTCAATGATTGAAACCAGTTGGTTTATTTTGTGATTAGTTAATAATTAAAATGTCTTACTATTGCGAGTGATTATTCTGATACTTCAACTTTCTCGATCACTACATCATGTACTGGACGATCTTGTGGACCACGTTGTACGTTAGCAATTTCGTCTACGGTAGTCATGCCATCAATCACATGACCAAATACAGTATGACGGAAATCTAGCCAAGGTGTCCCACCACCTTTGTATGCTTCGATGATTTCAGCCGGGAAGCCTGCACCTTCTAATTGATCTAGCATATTCGCTGGTACATTTTCATTATTCACGATAAAGAACTGGCTACCGTTTGTATTTGGTCCAGAGTTAGCCATCGATAACGCCCCACGTAAGTTGAACAACTCACGACTAAATTCATCTTCAAAACTTTCACCATAGATACTTTCGCCACCCATACCTGTACCAGTTGGATCGCCACCTTGAATCATAAAATCAGGGATGACACGGTGGAAAATTACTCCGTCGTAATATCCTTTTTTAGCAAGTTCAATAAAATTTTTAACTGTTTTAGGCGCTAATTCTGGGAATAATTGGACCGTAATATCACCACGGTTTGTTTTTATTACTGCCTTTGGTCCTTTTTCATTTTCTAAGCTTAATTGTGGGAATACCATATCTTTTTCCTCCTAAAAATTATTCCTTCATTGGTAATAATAACATATTCTCTCTATTCGCTGTTACATGAAACTTAAGAAAACAAAAAGACTCATCCTTATGTAAAAATGATTATATACTTTTTATCAAATGATAGATACTTTTCTGCGTTTCTCTGACTTAAAAAATAATCCACGAGTATTTTTAAATATGTGAACCAGTAGATTTCACGAGAGATCGTTTTCGCTTCTGCCCCAATCTCCTTGAGAATTAGAAATAAATCATTTGTTTGAGAAGTATTCTCAATTAAATTCTGCTATAGTGTGGGTATGAGGAGGAAGTTTTCTATGGAAATCTATGATATTACAATTATCGGTGCAGGACCAGTAGGGATGTTTGCAGCGTTTTACGCAGGTATGCGTCAAGCAAAAACTCAGATCATTGACAGTTTACCTCAACTAGGTGGGCAATTAGCAACGCTTTACCCAGAAAAATATATTTATGATATTCCCGGCTATCCCGCCGTGAAAGCCAGTGACTTAGTAGCAAATCTGGAAAAACAGTTAACCACATTCAATCACTCTTTTCATTTGAATGAGGAAGTTCTTTCTATTACTAAAGAAGATGAAATAATTGAAATCACAACTACTAAAGGAATCCACTATTCAAAAGCAGTCATTTTGACTTTAGGAAGCGGTTCTTTTCAACCTAGAAAATTAAATGTACCAGAAGCAACAACTTATGAGCATCACGGTCTCGATTATTTTGTGAACGATTTAATGAAATATGCTGGTAAAAAAGTAGCAATTGCAGGTGGTGGTGATTCAGCAATTGATTGGGCATTGATGCTAGAACCGATTGCGAGTGAAGTTTATCTTATCCATCGCCGGCCAGAATTTAGAGCTCATGAGCATAGTGTAAACTTATTGAAAGCTTCATCAGTCAATCTTTTAACTCCCTATCTCATTGATGAATTATCTGGAAAAAATGGGGAATTGACTGCTGTTCGCTTAAAACGGGTAAAAAGCGAGGAAACAATTGAGTTACTGATTGATTCATTGATTGTTAATTATGGGTTCACCTCAAATCTAGAACATCTTTCAACATGGGGACTTGAAAGTACCAGAAATGCAATTTCAGTAAACTCAGATATGTCAACCTCGATACCAGGCGTTTATGCTGCTGGCGATATCTGTTCTTACAAAGGAAAAGTAAAATTGATCGCTACTGGATTTGGCGAAGCACCTACAGCTGTCAATAATGCGTTACACTTTATTAACCCTAAAGAACGCACACAACCTGGACATAGTACCAGTTTATATGATAAAAAAGTTCCTCCGAAATAGGATAGCTTGTGTGATTTTTGACCATTTTGTCCAAAGCAGAGGAGACAACATTTGTTTCTTGCTTTTTTATTTGGTAGGCTAACAATATAGTTGATTCACAGAAGCAAAAGGAGGAAGAAAATGGTTATCAAAACTGAAACGCTAGAAGAAAAAGCACGTGAATTGCTCAATGAGCGTGGAGTAACCCTTGAAGACATTGCTGAGCTAGTGATGTTTTTACAAAAAGATTACATTACTGATCTTACTTTAGCAGATTGTATCCAAAGTGTTCACGCTGTCTTAACCAAACGTGAAGTCCATAACGCGATCATAACTGGGGTTCAATTAGATATTTTAGCAGAAGAAAATAAGTTGATGTCACCGCTCCAACATATCATTGAAGATGATGAAGGACTGTATGGGATCGATGAAATACTAGCCTTATCAATTGTAAATGTCTATGGGACAATCGGTTTCACTAATTATGGCTATATCGATAAAGTAAAGCCTGGTATTTTACAAAAATTAAATAGCCATGACGGAAAAAATGTGCATACTTTCTTGGATGACATCGTGGGTGCAATCGCTGCCTCTGCTGCCAGTCGTCTTGCTCACCAAGAGCCAGAAAAACGCAGTCGTTTGACTCAATAAGAGGTTGTGAAAGAAGCGATCAGCTCCGAGCGAATAAGAGAGGATTTTTTAAAATAGCTTCTCATATTTTGAAAAATTCAGGCTTATTTCAAGGAGCCGATGTTTGAACACCGTTTAGAGAAAGAGGTTGTGAAAAGAGCGTTTTGTCCTGAGTATTAAGGATGAAAATCTCGAAACAGCTTTTCATGTTTTGAGATTTTTTGACTTAATACCGAAGGACAGCTCTTTGAACACCGTGAATCAGAGGTTGTGAAAACATCGTATAGCTCCGATGACAATAAGAAAGAATTTTTTAAAATAGCTTCTCATATTTTGAAAAATTCAGGCTTATTTCAAGGAGCTGATGTTTGAACACCGTTTAGAGAAAGAGGTTGTGAAAAGAGCGTTTTGTCCTGAGTATTAAGGACGAAAATCTCGAAACAGCTTTTCATGTTTTGAGATTTTTTGACTTAATACCGAAGGACAGCTCTTTGAACACCGTTTAAAGCAAAAACCCGAGACAATCTCCTTGTCTCGGGCTTTTTTTATTCTGTTGAAACAAAATAGGCATTATGATTTGTTCTATTCTATGTTTGATTTTAACTTCTTTTTAGCTCTCTTTTTCCAATGATCACAAAAAAAGCAAAAAAGAGTTCAATTAAAATAAAAAATAAAATAAAACTATGCATAAAAAATTGTTCTGGTAAGACGTTAATGATTGGATCGGTTGTCGGATCAAACAACCAATCGTCGTTGTTAAAAAATGTTTCATGGAACAAGATAAAAAAGCGATCAAATCCTACCAACATAAAAAAGCCAAAAACAATCGGTACGAGCATTCCAATCTTAAACGGTTGAACTAAACGCCAAAAACGCTTATGACGTTTCAGATAAAAAAGATAGTAGATACTAGGTATCAACGTCAGCAGCAGCACAAAATAGTTAAGTAAAAAAAGTTTTTTGACTTCATAAAAATGATGTGCCCCACTTGTAGAAATAGGAAAATTTTGCAGACTTAATTCCTTCTGAAAAGGATTATTTAAATAAGCCATTAATTGATCAAAATTTTTCAATAAAGTTTCTTGATCAAGCGTAGTATGATCCAATATGTTCAGATATTTGATGTCTAGTTCATAGAGAAAGCGAAAATTGATTGTTATCGCGATCGCCAGACTGATCAGCATGAAGAATAGACAAACCAAACCAGCATATTCTCCCCACACCCATTTTGTTTTTCTCATTCTAGAAACTCCACTCATCTAACGAACGGAGAACGTGTGTAGCAGGTACCGGTAATAAAGGTACATCCTCAGCTTTCGTAAATCCTGAGAGCACCAACAACGTATCAATCCCATTTCGAATCCCTGCTTGGATGTCTGTTTCATAGTTGTCTCCAACCATGATGACATCTGCTTTCGTTAAATCTAATTTTTCTACCGCCTTATCCATAATGATCGCTTCTGGTTTGCCAATATAAATCGGTGGCGTCTGCGTAGCTGTCTCCACAAACGAAATTACCGATCCTGCACCCGGCAGCAACCCACGCTCAGTTGGAATATTTTTATCTGGATTTGTTCCAATAAATGTTGCCCCTTTTTGGATTGCAAGAGTCGCTTTGACTACTTTTTCATACGTCAGATAATTATCTAGACCGACTACTACATAATCGGGATTTTCTTCGTCCCAGACAAATCCTGCTTCTAAAATCAAATCGATCAAACCAGCTTCACCTATGGCATAAAACGTGTTTCCTTTCCCGGCAGCGTGCATAAAATCGATCGTTGCTAAAGAAGCTGTATAAACAGTTTCAGGGCTAACGTGTATATCAAATTCATCTGCCAAGCGATTTGCTACTGCTTGTGGACTTTTTGTGGTGTTATTCGTAACAAACAGAAAAGGCTGTTTTTTTGCCTGAAGAGCCTCCACAAAACGTTTCCCAGCAGGTATAGGTTCAGTCCCCCGATAAATCGTTCCATCTAAATCAATCAAATATCCTTTATAATCCATCTTTACTCTTCCCTTTGTCTTATCGTAAAATTAGTGTTGGCTTTTGGTTTAGTTGATGTTTTTTCAGTCTTTTTTTGTTCTGTTTTTCTTTTTTTGATGACCGGTTTTTTGTGATTTGAAGAAACGGGTCCTTTTTTCTCATCAATGTACGCACGATGTTGGTTTTGATTTTTCTTTTTTCTTCGGCGAGGAGTATTTTTTTCCTTCTTACCTCCGATTTGTTCAATCACAAAATAAGCGCAACCAAAATTACAATACTCATACAAATAATCTTCCAAAGCATCAATTCGTTGGTCGGGATGAGCACGTCTGTTATCTACACGGAAAAATCCTTTTAATCTTAGTTGTTCATAGCCCCAATCACCAACGATATAGTCATAACGCGACAAGACTTCACTATATCTTTCGCCAAGTTTTTCTGGATTGAACCCCTCTCGATGATCCTTTACTAGGCGATAGTGCTGTTCGCCAATCAAAAAATTCTTCTCATCGATGAAAGTAATGATTTCTCCCTTTACTTTCTCCGGTTTGGGTTCTTCGATAATTTCTTCTAACACGGCGGTGATTTCTTCTGTCACCGTATGGTCCTCGACATTTTTCGCTGTCTGTTTTTCTTTTGTTTTAGCTTCAACGGCGTGTTGCTCTTTTTGTTTTGCCGACATGCTTTCACCACCTATCATTCCTATTATACCTTGTTTTTATTTTATTGGATAGTGAGCATTTAAGTATTCCCCTACTGCGCTACGAATAAATTCCGGAAATAAAAATTCATTTTCACCAGCAATCTCAATCGTTGGAAAGAAAGGTACAAACATAAAATGATCCACTGTTGTAAATGTATATCGACGCTCGTTATCTATCGGCTGATTCAGCCAGTGAACTTGATGATTCACTGCATCATAAGAGATCCCACTATAAACCACTTGTCCAAAAATTTTTCCCCGAAATCCCATACCTCTGATTGGGTAATTGCGTAAAAAGGCACGATTTTTTTCGATTTCTAATACCAATCGAATCAAATCACTTCCTTTAAGTGTGACATTCAGTAAATGCATTGGATGAGGCAATGCCGTATGCAGTTGATCCTGATTGATCAGCCCTGCTGGTAATCCAGTTAAAAACAACCCACTATTTAGCATTGCGCCTTGTGTTTGCCCACGATACTTGACTGCTTCTAACGCCTCATAGATAAAAGAATGTTCCGCAAAAATATCTACTGATAAATCATAAGGTAACTTGGCTACTTTTTTTGCCGCTAATAGTTCGTGCCCTTTAGTTAAATAATCTTGGCTTTCCTGCTCATCTTCAATAAACGTCATCATCGTTTCTGTTGGGATAGCCCGAGCTGATTTTTGGATGATGTTTTTATGCTCATCAACGGTGAGATGAACCTCTCCAACGTATTGTCCATATTTTCCCGCTGCTGCAAGCTGAACACCATTAACGATTTGACCATCAATCAGCAAATGATGCGTATGTGATCCTAAGATTACATCGATTGATGGAAGTTCTTGGGCAATTTGACGATCGTCTTGGATACCTAGATGGCTCATCAATACCAAGATGTCTACTTTTGGTCTTAGTTCTTCCACTAATTCAGGCAAAATATCATAAGGGTTTCTGATATCCCAACCATTTGGACTATAAGTTAAGGGAAAAGGAGCCGTCAAAGCCAGTAAGCCGATTTTAGTCTGTTGAGGAGTTTCAATGATCTTGTACTTTTTTGCCCATTTCGGCGGTTGCAACAGATGTTTATCAAACAAATTATCCAATAAAATATCAAAGTTTGCCTGATCATAAAGATGATTCAATTGATCCTTGGCATTTCCCACGCCTTCATTATTACCTATCGTCACAGCATCATAACCTACGTTATTCATTAGTTCAACATTTGCTTGTCCATCGGTTGCTTCTGATAGCGGGTGCCAGCGATCAACAAAGTCACCTAAATCAACAGTGATGGTCGTGGTATTTTCTTTTTTTTCGTTTTCACGCTTTTTTTGCTCAATAAACCTTCTGATTTTAGGCCAGTTTTCTAGATGCGAGTGTAAATCATTCGTATGTAATAGAACTATTTTTTCCATCTTATTCTTTCGCCTCACTTTTCTTTATCATACCATAGGCTTTTTCTTTGTTCACTTTGAAAGATTTTAAAGAAAATCAAATTCCTCCGCTGTGAATAGACCCCATTCTAAACGTTAGCCTTGTGGATAATATCGGATCAAGCTAATAATCAGTCTATCCCTAGCTAGCGATTTAGGGTAGAAAAGTGATGAAAAAATACGTTACAGCAAAACATGATTAATAGACATAATTCTATTGGCATTGCCCATTCATTCGTCAGCTAACTTTCAATCAAATCGACAGAAATAAGCCGTAGAATTTCCAATATACGCAGGACGAATGTCGGAATTCTTCGGCTTATTTCTTAAAACTAACTCTTCTATCACTACTTCTTCAGTAATAATCAAGTAGTAATCAAGTAGTAATCAGTTTCTCATTTTTCTCTTTTCAGACAACTAATTAAAGTTTTTTTAATCAAAAAATTGATTAGATGCAGCTATCCCGATTTGTAGACGATCCAATGGTTCGCCAAACATCCCTGCCCAGCCATCGTAGCCAGCAATAGAGGTGCCATCATCACAACATACTCCTAGCCAACCAGCTCGGGCGGTCGTTTGTGAACGGTAGTAGGCTTGCGATAATGTCTTACCTGTAGGTGTTGTATAGTAAAGTTGCACACCATCGATGGCTTCACCAGGATTTCCTGCACATCCATTGACCATATCATTTGGATCACCTTTGCTGACCCAATCTAACCAACCACTTTTTACCGTATGGACTCGATAACGAATCGTTCCCGCATCTACTTTGATATAAAGCATGTCATGTTGATTATTTGGCAATCCTGAAAAACCGTTGGAATCGACATCATTGAAATTGGTAATTTCTCCTAACCAACTTCCGCCCAACACACGTAACCCATAGTGAACATTGGTAGAAAAACTTCCCCCATTATTTACCCCTGGTGAATAAGTAAATAAAGGATTGGATTTCGCAATCACGATTTGCAGACGGTCTAGCGGTTCGCCAAACATCCCCGCCCAACCATCATAACCGACGATCGATGTTCCATCATCGCAACAAGTTTGTAACCAGTCAGCACGAGCGGTCGTTTGTGAACGGTAATATGCTTGTGAATAAGTTTCTCCAGCAGGTGTTGTGTAATAAATTTGTACACCATCAATCGCTTCTCCAGGATTCCCTGCACATCCATTGACCATGTCATTTGGATCACCTTTACTAACCCAATCTAACCAACCGCTTGTCATCGTGTGTACTCGATAACGTAATGTTCCTTTATCAACCTTGATATATAGCATATCGTGTTGATGATTCGGTAATCCTGAAAAACCATTAGAATCTGAATTGTTAAAGTTAGTGATTTCTCCTAACCAAGCTCCCCCCAACACTCGTAAACTATAATGAACATTTGTCGAAAATGAAGGTGGCGTTGGGTCATTAGTCATTCCTGTTGAACTTGATTGATTAAAACCGCCAGAAAAACGCCAAACTTCATAATAATGAAACCCATTTGCAACGATATAATTTTTATCAAAACGTAATTCTTGAATCGCAGTATTTTTTTCTCCTTGCGTATAGTAACAAGTTGAAGTGATGTTTTTACCACCACCAGTAATCACACCTGTATGTCCAATCGCACCACCTGAATCAGCCATCGAGGACCCACCCACCAGAAAGTAAAACAATATCCTCATCTTTCAGCTGAGAGAGATTGGAAGCGTTTGAATTTCCGACTAAAACTAATACATAACCACATCTCTGGAGATAACCACCAAGGGTAACCGTATTATATAAATAGCTATAAGGAATTCCAGAGCTGTCTTTGACTGCTTGAGTAATACTTCCAGAACAATCTGCCGTTCCATCTGTACCGTTTCTTGAGCCAGTCATGGAATAGGTTATCTGTCCACGATGTTTATTGAACCAATCCACGACTTTTGTTCGGTTTAATTGTTGGTACCAGTATCTAGCTTGTTGCGCTCTTGCTGGTTGGTTTGCATTTGCCGGTCTTTCATAATATTGAATGAAAATATTCGCCAGTTCTTCTGGAGATTTGTTACTTGTCTTAAATTGTTGAAACGTCATAGATATATTATAAAATTGTTGATTGTTTGCTACCTCCCACTCAATACGTTTGCATTGAGAAATGACGTCTTTGTAATTTAATCCATTCGCATTTGCCCAATTGATATATTTAGATGCTGGTGTCCATTGCACTAGTCCGTATCCACCAGACATATTTCCGACAATGTCGCTCTCCCATCGGTCGGCAATAATGCCACTTTCTGATTGCATGTTCCCTAATAATCCAGCAACTGCGGTTTTTGACCAACCTTGACTGACCAAGTAATCCCAAATTGTTTTTGCTGTTTCAAATTGTCCCATAATAATTGTTCGCTCCTTACTTTCAATCATTTTTTCATATTAGTTGCGCCTTTAAATGTACACAGCTTATTACTTACTGTTATCTTTCATCCTCCTAAAAAATTATTTTGATCATTTGATTCGAATCACATAGATATGTGAGCTATTTTAGTGATTTGTGACAGAAAAAATAAAATCTTTCACTTTTTTCTAAAAAGCTGTGCCTAGGTTGCTTTGTTAGTAAATAAAAAAGTCATTATCACGTAGTATCTCAGTAAATTCACTTTGATCCTTCCTAATCGTTCTCTGTTTCGTTATTGTTTTGGTTTCATTTTGTCTTGAATTGATTTTAAAATCCCCTCAAAATAAGTCGTTACTTCTGACTCAGCAATATTGGTCAAAATGCTCCCAATCTCAGTGAAAATCAGGCAAGTCGTAAAAACCTTTACTAACGTAAATTCAAAATGAACGCCGTTTTGGATCAACACAAAATCAACGACTCCCGTCAGGATCAATAACACAAAATGACTGAGTTTTTTCCAAAGTCCTCGCCAACTTAGCGTTGAATACCAAACATGATTGACTTTTGCTTTAAGCCAACCTGTTATGAGATCTAATAGAACCACTAGAAAAAAACTGTGAATTAATGCTTGATCATTAGCAAAGACTTTCGTTAATGCCGTCATACTAACACCTCCTTTTAAACGTAATGACTGCGAAAGAAATGCCCTCAATAACAGACATTAGTTTGCAGTTTTGAGTCCCTTGCTTTTAGCTTTCATCATTTGTTTGATACACTATTCTTCTTTTTACATTGTCAGACCTTCCTTTCACTACTTTGCTAAAGATTTTTGTTTCCATTTAGATATGTTGGAAAATAATAAAATTTGTGACAAAAAAAAGAATCATTTGAGCAAAATCACTCAAATGATTCTTTCAACTTTTCACTGTTCTTAAGTCAACTTATTCGTTCACTATTAAATTTAGAGCTGTCATTTTATCAAGTTCTCTGCATATTCAAAAAAAGAATTTCACAAAATATTCGTTGTGAATATTTGTAAAATCCATATTTCAGCTTAAAGTTAAATTTTATTCTAGGCTTTTTTCTTGTCATTTATTTTAATTATTTTTTACTTCTTCTGCTTTCTTAAAATCGCATGTGTCAATGTTTCAGAAAAATTGATCTTCAATTCTTTGCCTAATTTATCTGCCCATTTAGGAATAGACACATTTTTACGTTCTCTCTTTTCCATGTCCAGATACTCTTTTATATTAACTGAAACAAGCGTGACAAATAAATACTCTTTATTGTATGTATTTGTCTACTCAAAAGGAAAAGAGTTTTCTACATTAATATTATTTATACTTGAGCTAGACGGCAATTTATTTTCTTCCTCAATATAATAAGACAATTGTAGCCCAAGATAGTCACTAGCCATCTGTATACCGTCGTTTATATCATTTGCTTGTGTTCCGTTCCCATCAATATGTACCTCTTTCGATTATTTATTTTTAGGTCATTGGTATGGAATGCTGTCTTTTTACCAATAACAATTATACTCTATCTATTTACTTCTCTATAAAATACAAATAAAGTACCTAAAAAACTAAAGAGACACTGGTTCATTATACAAAAAAAAAACGTAACAAGTAGTAAAGTACTACCTATCACGCTTTTAAGATTCGTTTTAATCAGACACATGGCGGATCCTGCTTAGTGCTGCTTCCTTCCAGATCTGACACGCTTCACAAGCCCGCCATTGTCCTAGCCTTTCGGCAAATAATAGTATACCTGATTTTTTTTTATTTGGCTAGCCTTTTTTTAATTTCTTTTTTCTTAAGCGCAACTCTCTAAAAAAATCCGTTAAAAGTTGGCCACATTCCGTTTCCAAAACGCCTCCTACTACATGGGCTTGGTGGTTAAAGCGTTCATCTGTCAACAAGTTCATTAATGTTCCCGCTGTTCCGCCCTTTGGATCATACGCACCGAAGTATACTTCTTTGACTCGAGATAAAATCATCGCACCGCTACACATAGGACAAGGCTCGAGTGTCACATATAATTGGGCTTCTTCTAAACGCCAACTTCCAACATTTTGACAAGCTTCACGGATCGCAATCATTTCCGCATGCGTGGTTGCATCTTGCGTGGTTTCTCTTAAATTGTAGCCTCTTCCAATGATTTCATCATTTAAAACAACAATCGCTCCAATTGGTACTTCCGCTAATTGTTGGGCTTTCTGAGCTTCTTCAATGGCTAACCGCATCCATTTTTCATGTTTTTCATTATCGATTTCCTTCATTTCCAATCGATCCCCTACTTTTCATTTTCTTGCTTAACTTTAGCATAAGACAAAAAGGTTGTAACTAGCTTTTTGTCTTATGGTAAAATAAAACTTGAGGTGACTTTGATGGACTTGACAAAACTGATAACACTTTATCCTAATGCACAGAAAAAAAATTCTCCTGCTTCCGATAAAGGAATTCTCTCTTTAGCAATTGATGATTATTTTTTATGGATCGATCAATCGACGATTTCGACACAAGAAACAAATATTTTGAAAGCGTTATTCCCTGTAGCTACTGTCGAAGATAATCATCCGTGGTATCATTATCTATTTGAAAATAAACCGCTAGTAGCAGAAGAAAGCTTTCGCATGATTCAATTTCACATTGATCCAAGAGGAGAATTTCTTAAGCGCCAATGGCAAGAAACAATCGGTGAAATGTTTTTCCACTTAGAAGATTTTTTCTTTTATACAGAAACCGATGCTGTACTGATTGAAAAAAAATATCCTAGTTATCTAGAAATTTCTGAGCTAAGAGGTATTTTTCTTTCATTAGATGCAGACTTTGAAATTACTACCCAAGTATTTATTGGCTCATTTCATTTGCCTTCTCCCAATTTTTCAGAACTGTTTTTTGAAGAGCGGAAAATATTTTTTGAAGAAAAAAAGCACTTTGCTTTACATGGTGGCGCAATCTCATTATCGGAGGTGGCTTTACATCATTATACAAAAGGAACAATGAACAACAATCAGTTAATTGCAAGTTATCAGGAGATGGTCAAACGGACAGAAATGGAAGAGATCATTTCAGTGTTATGGAAAAATTTAGGTAATATTAGTTCGACAGCTAAATCACTCTTTCTTCATCGAAATACATTGAAATACAAAATCGAAAAATTCCAAGAACAAACTGGGTTCAACTTAAAAGAAGCAAATGATTTACTGTTTTGTCATTTGCTCTTACTGCAAGAACAAACACATTGAACACAAAAAGCGAAAGTATTCGTTCATGAGACAAACCAATAATGTTTGTCCCATTTTCTAATACTTTCGCTCTTTTTGTACTTTTAACTTTACTTTTTTTGTTGCATCACATGATTTTATCAACGTAATGGAGTAAACGGTCTTTCACATCTTCCGTTGATCCTTTTAGAGAATCTCCGTAGACAGAAATTTTCTTTTTGCCTGACTTGATCTTCGCCAGGATTCCCATCAAAGAATCTAAATCACTATCCGATAAATGTTCAACGATATCTAGTAGTTTTTCGTTTCCATCAAATGTCTCATTAACGAACTTTTTTACTTTTGCCCGGTTCGTCAAATGATGGATTTTTTCAATGACTTTTCCCGAAACAACTACTGCTGTCGCTACGCTTGCTGCTGCTGCGACACCTAATCCAATTGTTACTTTTGTTGATGTTTTCATCATTATCAGCTCCTTTTATCTATATTAATCATAGCATAGATAAAAAGATAAACGAACTATTTACCCTTTTTCACTTTCAAAATCGCCGAAAGATAAAACGCTACCACCAATTTTTCTGATCATCTATATGAAAGGACGCTTCAGCATCGTTTCATCCATTTACTTAGGGGAATATTCAATATTTGTTAATACTTCAGGCAAGTTCTCTTCCAACTCAGCCAATTTATTCCAAATCAATGTCATTGTTTCAAAAAATTCATGAGAAGATCGATCTGAGTTCAAACTGCCTAATGCATTGAGCCAAAGTAATTCTAATAAGTAAGGCTCTTTGATCCCAGTATGTTCTTTGACATATTCTGAAAACGCACGTTTAAATAAGGAAGCCATATCTAACTCAGACTTAATCACTACTCCACGAATGCTTTCATGGATTGAAAAGAACTCTTTTAGTAGATGGACGATACTGAAGAAATCATCAATGACATATTCTGATAAATAGCGATCAAAACAGATCGTTATTTCTTCAAGTATTTTTTCTTTTAATATACGTATTGATTTAAAGTGGGCATAAATCGGATAAGTGGAACAGCCACAAAAAGAAGCTAAACTCCTAGCTGTTATCTTTGATAAGCCATTTTCTTCAGCATATACCATACTTTTAAAGAGTAAATACTCTTTGCTAAAATTTGTTACTCTACTCATACAATTCTTCCTTTCTCACTTTTGATCATTTTTTTTTAAAAAGACATTATTTTTAGTCATCTCTAAATTAAAGGCATTATTATTTAGAGAACAGTACTAATCCCCCATTAAAAATAACAACATAACATCAAAAAAATATATTTAGGTACAATTTCAACAAGAAGCTTATTTTATTAATAACTTTCTTCAGTACTCAAAACCCAACATAACAAAATCAGCTAAATAACAATGTTTTTGTTATATAAATTGATTATTTAATCTGTTATAACTTGACAAAATGAGCGAAAAAAACAACAATAGAATAAACGATTGTTATATACCATTTAAATAACAACATGTACATACAACAACTACTACTATGTGAGAATAACATACATTAAAAACTCTTTCCACTCACAGTTTATGTCCTCCCATGGACAAAAAATAAAAGGAAAAGGAGCAACTTATGTTAACGGACGCAAAAAAGAAAGAATTGTTAGTATTCTATACCATTGTTCAAACCAATAAATGTTCCTTACGTGAATTATCTCAGGTTCTATCAATCCCTAAGAGAACGATCAAAGAAATCATCCGCAAATTAAACGGGACTATTTTTCAACAACTAAGTATCCCTAGATTCATTTACTCAACTGCCAAAGGCGAATTGAAATTAGATTCACAACATAAAGATGAAAAAATGGCGATCTTTCATTATATAAAATTGTTTTTCCTACGCGAATCAAATCGTTTTAATTTTTTATTGTTACTTTTTGATTCGCCACACAGCCGTGTTTCAAAAAAAATATTACTGGAAAAGTTGTACATATCTCCTTCTTATTTAGAAAAACTAACTAATCAATTAAACAAATCACTTAAAAAGTTCCATCTGCAAATCATCTCTCGCCAAAATTGTTACATTTTGAAAGGCGATGAATTATCGATTAGAATTTATATGTATTTCTTTTTTTCTGATGCTTTTCAGGGGATTGATTGGCCTTTGACAAATATGAAACTTTCCCAAGTAAAGCATACTCATTTATCCAATGAGCTTTTGATGACCAAGAAAACATCAAAGATACAAGAAAAAGTTTACTTATTAGTGGCAATCTTTTTAATGCGATCTGCTCATCATCAATTACCAGATGCTAGCCTCTTAGAAAGCTATGAAACAATGAAAATTTTAACTTCTACAAAAGATTTTAGCGGCGAATTGAAAAAACAATTGTCCCAATCCTTGCCTGAAAGTCTTGTCCAAAATGAAGTACTATACTTTAATTTTTTACTTTGCTATTTTTTTCCTAACCTCATTCCCGAACAACAAAAAACACTCTTTGGCTATGAGTTTTCTAAAAGTAATCATTCGCTTTGTCGACAAGTTTCTTTTCTGATCAAAAAAATAGCTGAGTCATTCCCTTCGATATCTGCTGGTGAAAAGAAATATTATTACCATTATTTGATTATGATGCTGACGACGTTTATTTTTTTATTCCAAGAAAAAATCGATTACTTCCATGCACTTTATTATCCTTCTGAAAATATGAAAATCGATGCCTCGGATCAACGATTAAAAAAAATACAAATGATCATCGCTGACACGTTTACTTCTCAACCAAGCCAAAATTTACTGCACGAACATCTTAGTCGCCTGATCTATACACTTTTAAAATCGGAAGAAAATAAAAAATTAGCGATACATCTACAAATAAGCAAGGTCTTTTCGGGAAACTACCACATCGAAAAATTATTAAAAAATATTTTTAATCATCAGTTTTTACAAATCACCGAAAACCCTGAAGAAGCCGATTTAATCGTCACTGATTGGTTCGATACCCAACAACAAACGGCAGATATCTTTTATCTTGACCCTGAACGTGAAGATGAACTTTGGCTCCATTTATTCCATCTGATACAAAGACTCCACCAAAAATAATCCTTTTGTTTCCTTAAGCTGGAAAATAGCTGAAACAAGCCAAAAAAGTATAGGACAACCTGTTGTCCTATACTTAACTATTATCTTGATAGATAGCCCTATCTTATTCAACTCTTTGCGTTTGAACCAGGTCAAAGCGGTTTAACGATGATTACTTACGATTTTTCATTGCTAGTAAGGACCTTAATAATGTCCCATGTACTAGTCTCTACGATTACCACCGAATAATAAGATCAAACGAAGCAATTGTAAGAAAGTGGCAAGTGCTGCAGCTACGTATGTCAATGCTGCGGCAAAGAGTACGTGTCTAGCCATTGGTACTTCTTCTGCTGTCAGAAGACCACCTTCGCTTAGAATTTGAATGGCTCGTCTGGATGCATTAAATTCGACTGGTAATGTAACTAGCTGAAACAAAAGCGCAAGTGAAAAAGCAAAAATACCGATGTTGATCAATGTATCATTCCAGCTCAGTAAAACACCAATCAAAATCAATGGAAATGAAATCATCGAACCAAAATTAGCCACTGGAACCAGTGCGGCACGAATCTTTAGTGGCGCATAACCAACAGCATCTTGTACCGCATGCC
Source organism: Enterococcus sp. DIV1208 (assembly GCF_050530455.1). Taxonomy (NCBI): domain Bacteria; kingdom Bacillati; phylum Bacillota; class Bacilli; order Lactobacillales; family Enterococcaceae; genus Enterococcus; species Enterococcus sp. DIV1208. Next base: position 2,163,647 of record NZ_CP172887.1, read on the forward strand.
CACATTCATGGGCAGCAACACCAATTGCAGCTACCGAAGTAGACTGTGCCGTTGCTTGTGATAAGCTCAACATTTTATTTCCTGAATTATAATTATCGGTCAAATCTCCTGCAATTTGTTGGACACCGACATCATTAATTTGTTGACTTTGTAAAATGTATTGCGCTGCTTGAGTACCCGTCACGTTATTCTTACTTCTGATTTTGTCATATTTACGAAAAGTACTGTTCACATAAGCTGAGGCAATACCGGAAATAACTAATCCGATGATCACTAACAAAAATGTAGGATCAAAAAAGCCATACATGCCATATCCATACATGATAAATCCACTCCTTTTTATTTTAACTTATTTTACCATGAGTGATCTAAAAAGAAGGTGAAAATACCTTGAGTGTATTAGAGTTTTTTAACAAATTCTGATTTTAATTTCATCGGTCCAAATCCATCGACTTTACAATCAATGTTATGGTCGCCTTCCACTAGACGAATATTTTTCACTTTTGTTCCTTGTTTGATGGCACCAGATGCACCTTTCACTTTTAAATCTTTGATCACTGTCACACTATCGCCTTCTGCCAAAGGATTACCATTAGCATCAAGAACGATCAAGCCATCTACTTGGTCCTGTTCTTCATTTGTCCATTCATTTGCACATTCAGGACAAATAAATAATCCTCGATCTTCGTAAGTGTATTCAGAGCCACATTGTGGGCAGTTTGGTAATGTCATCTTCTTTCTCCTTTAAAAATAGCGTTGAGCATTATTGTAACGGATAACGTGTCTTTTGAAAAGAGAGACTTGTGATTTTTAAAACAAAGTTTAGTAAAAATCCTTTTTACAACGAACAACTCTCTCTTCTAAAATAGTTACTATCTTTGATACGCATGACAAATCTCTTTGATTTCGTCATAAATTTCTGCCACTTCCGCTAAATCTTTCGCACTTGCGCCACTTGCGAGCGGGTGGCCACCACCATGATGCTTTTTCGCTAATTCATTAATGATCGGGCCTTTCGAACGTAACCGTACACGGTAATATCCTTCAGGTTGTTGCACAAAGATTCCCCAAGCTAATACCTCATCAATGACACCAGGCAAGGAAACAACAGCTGCTGTTTCAGAATCATCAATTCCGTATTGCGAAAGGAGTTCTTGTGATAAAATCACTTTTCCTGCGCCATTTTCATCAACCTGGATATTTTGGTATAAATAACCTGAAAGTTTAGCAACTTTCATCGGCATTTGTTCAATTTCACGATTCAATGCACTGGCATCAAAAGGATAACGTCTTAAATCTGCTGCAATTTCCAACGTCCTGGCGGTTGTAGCTGGATATAGGAAGCGTCCTGTATCTCCTACAATCCCAGCATAAAGCAAACGCGCTGCACTAGTATTCAACGTTAACTCATTTGGAAACATGAGGGCAAACTCCGTAATCATCTCACTACAACTGCTGGCTTTCGTATCGACCCAGACCAGATCACCATACGGTTCATCATTTGGATGATGATCAATTTTTATTAATTTCTCACCTAACTTAAAACGATCATCACTGATTCTAGGTGCATTTGCTGTATCAGTGACGATGACCAAAGCTTCTTCATACACTTGATCATCAACTATTTGCATTTCTGCTAAAAAGCGCAAGCCCTCCACAGTTTCCCCGACTTGGTAAATTTCTTTTTGAGGAAACGTTGCTCTTAAAATCTCTGCTAAACCTACTTGAGAACCTAAAGCATCTGGGTCAGGACGTTGATGTCGATGGATGATGATTCGATCATATGTTTTTATTTCTGCTAAAATTTCAGATTGGACAGTCATTATTTCCCTGCTTTCTATGAACGTTCCATTACTTGGCAAACAACGATTGCCTTGGAAACGATCGTATTTTCGATATATACTTCAATGTCTAGTTTGGCTGATCTCCGACCAATTTCAAGCACTCTTGGACGAATATCCAATTCGCTTTCAAGTTGGATTAAACGTAGATAATGGAGACTCATCTGTTCGATCATGATATTTCTGCGTTGATTTAATACCATGGTTTTTTGTGCAACATCAGAAAGGATCTCACTTAATACACCAAATGAAATCGTACCGACCCCATTGACCATTTGAGGGGTAACCATAAATTTAAACTTTGGATTTGCCAAAAGATTCCCGTCTCGGTCTCGATCGATCGTTTGGATTCCTCCTGAGATTTGGTCAGAGATCGTATCTGCAATTTGCGGTTGTCGCTGAACTAACTGCATGGCTTTCATCACATCTTGCCGAGTAATCAGCCCTTCAAGTGTCAAATCATCCGAAACGACTGGCATGACTTCTAAACCATCCCAGATCATTTGATGGCTGACAGAAGCAACACTCATGTTTTTTTTCACACTGATCGGGTCTTTTGTCATGACCCGCTCAATTACTTGTGTATCTGCTTTACCAAGTACATCTTTAGCAGTAATAATTCCCATCAAGCGCATGTGACGGTTCACTACTGGAAATCGTGAATGGTGCGTTTCCTCTGATAGTTTTTGATAATCGGCGATCGTATCTGTTTGTAGCAGGTAGTGTGTCTTTTCTGCTGACATATAGATATCACTGACAAGCATAATGTCTTTTTTAATCAATTGATCACTCAAAGCACGGTTGATCATCGTTGCTACGGTAAAGGTATCATAAGTCGTACGAAGAATCGGCATCGCTAATTCGTCTGCTAAGCGAGCAATCTCGGGGGTAGTGTCAAATCCACCAGTAATCAGCACGGCGGCTCCATCTTCTAAAGCTAATTTTTGAACTTCCGAGCGGTTACCGACGATCATCAGTGATCCTGGTGTGATATAGCGTTCCATCGCATGTTTCGTCATCGCACCGATCACAAATTTATTCAATACTTTGTCTAATCCTGTTGCACCTCCCAATACATCTCCTTCAATGATCCTGACGACTTCCCCAAACGTCAGTCGTTCAATATGTTTTTTCAATTTCCGCTCAATCCGGATTGTTCCGACACGTTGGATCGTTGAAACTAATCCGATATTTTCAGCATCCTTGATGGCACGATAGGCCGTTCCTTCACTTACGTTTAATTCTTTTGCTATACTTCTGACTGAAATACGATTTCCAACCGGTAAGCTTTCGATATATTCTAAAATCAAGTCATGTTTCGTCGCCATATCTTTAACCTACACTTCTAGCGTTTCAGAAACGCTCATTATTTTTCCTTCGTTCCCTGCCAACTTCTCAATAAATAGTTGAGGATCTTGTTGGATAACAGGAAATGTATTGTAATGGATAGGAACGACTAGCTTAGCGCCAATCCGTTTTGCTGCTCTCGCTGCATCTTCTGGTCCCATTGTAAAATTATCACCAATTGGTAAAAAGGCAACGTCAATGGTAAATTGTTCGGCAAGTAAAGCCAAATCACTAAAATCAGCGGTATCTCCTGCGTGATAGATCGTTTTTCCTTCCGCTTGGATCACAATCCCACTAGGTTCGCCCATATAAAGCGGTGTGCCAGCTACCTCATAACTTGAGCTGTGCTGAGCAGGAACAAATTTTACGATCCCAAATGGAAATTCATATTTTCCACCAATATTCATCCCATGTCCTTTGGCACCTAACTGTTCCGCATAATTGGTAATCTCAACAATGCTGATAATCGTTGCATCATTTTGTTTAGCAATCGGCACCATGTCTCCTACATGATCGTTGTGCCCATGAGTAACTAAAACCCAGTCTACTTCTACCTTATCCACTGTTAAATCTGTTAACGGATTGCCTGTAATAAACGGGTCGATAATCAAGCGTTCACCATTTTTCATTTCGATCGACACACATGAATGTCCGTGATAAGTAATTTTCACTTTTCTCACTCCTTTTACTTTCTTTCATACATTAAATAAACCGATTTCATTTAGAGAATAATCCTAAATAATAGTACAGTACATACGTAATCATTGTAACAGATAATACAGTTTGTACCAAGTGGCAAATCAGCTCAAACCACTCTAAGTACGCTACTCCACTAACTCTGCATACGTAAAAGGAACTATTTTTTCGAAGTCTGTTCTAGCGATCTTAATGCTTCTGCCAATTTCGCCACTTGACATGACCAACACTTGATTTTCTTTGAAAGACGCATCAACTAAAAAAAGATAATCTGGGTGTTTAAGATAAATGCCGATCGGTGTATTTGCACCATGTGGATAACCAGTAGATGCCATCACAAAATCCATTCCGGGAAAACCGACTTTGTGATCACCAGAAATTTTCCTGGTTTTTTTGTAATCTAAATGTTCCGACAATGGAACAACGGCAATGATTACACCTGTTTTATCCCCTTTCAAAACTAATGTTTTACAAACACTGTTTTGATCAATCTGTTTTTGCTTGAGTATTTTTTGAAAATCATTCAATTCTGTCTGATTAAATGTCAGAGCTTCGTAAGAAATTCTTTCTTTTTCTAAATATTCTTCTACTTTTGTTTTCATCTACTATCTTCCTTCCATTTCCTTCTCTTTTATTTTACAAAAAAATAGAAAAAAAAGAACGAGCAAGAACTTTGGTTCAACTGATACAAAAAATGGTATGGAAAAGTCACCTCTTTAAAAGATTACGACCTTTTCCACACCATTATTGTTTCAATTATTTTTTGCCTCTACGTTGTGTTGCTTCCATGATCACTGGTAAAATCACTGGACGACGTTTTGTTTGTTCAAATAGGTAGCGTCCTAATTGATCTCGAATGTCTTGTTTTAATTTACTCCACTCAAAGTCGTTACTTTCCAAGTGTTTTTCCACGATTTCTTCGATCATCGTCCCACTTTCTTTCATCAAGTCACGACTAGCTTTGACATAAACGAAACCGCGAGATGTGATTTGTGGTTTTGAGACGATTTTCTTTTCACGGCGACTAATAGTAACTACAGCTACAAAAATACCATCTTCTGACAAGATTTTACGGTCACGTAACACAATATTACCAATATCACCAATTCCTAAACCATCGATCATCACATTTTCAGCACTGATCGTTCCAGCGACACTCATCCGTTTATTTTTATATTCCAACACATCACCACGTCCTGTGATGTAAATGTTTTTGTAAGGGATCCCGACGGCATGAGCTAAATCAGCATGAGCAGCTAATTCACGATATTCACCTTGAACAGGAATAAAATAAGTTGGTCTCATCAAATTAAGCATCAACTGAAGATCGTTAGGGTTCGCATGTCCAGACACTCGCATGTTTTCAGAGATCAATTTGACCGTACCACCTGCACGATAAATGATATCTTCTGTTTTAGCTACCATCGTTTCCATCGCAATACTTGGAGTAGTTGTGATATAGACTAAGTCGCCTTCTTCGATTTTGATATTACGGTGGGTTTTATTGGCCATTTTTTGCAATGACTTAATTGGTTCACCCATCCGTCCAGTTTCTAAAATGATGATTTCTTCTGGTTTGTATTTCTTCATGTCCTTCAAGGTCACAAGCAAATCTTCACTCGGAAGTTGTAGTTTTTCCAGACGCATTGCTGTTCGAATAATCCGTTCAAAATCTTGCCCTGTCAATACTACTTTTCTTTGTGCCTTTTCGGCTGCATCCAAGACTTGTTGAACCCGCTGTAGATTACTTGCCACACAAGCAACGATGATTCTACCTTCCCAATACTTGATCGTATCGAAGACTTCATCCGCAATCTGCAGCTCTGATGCTACAGGAACTGAGTTTTCAGCGTTCGCTGATTCACTAAGTAATGCCAATACGCCTTCTTTACCGATTTCTGCCAAACGAGCATAATCAGTTTGATACATTGGAATAGCTGTCTGATCGAATTTAAAATCGCCTGTGTAAACGATACTGCCCTCTTTGGTTTTCAAGTTGATCCCGACTGAGTCTGGAATCGTGTGGGTGGTTCGGAAAAAGCTGACGATCGTCTCGCCAAAATCAATCTCCGTGTGTTCATCGACTACATGGAAATCTTTGAAACCTTTTGCTGCATCATTTCGTCCCACACTCAATTTAGCAAGCTCGATCGTTAACTCGGTTCCAAATACTGGTACAGAGAGCTTAGAAAGTAAATAAGGTAACGCTCCGATCGCATCTGCATGTCCATGTGTCAAAAAGACTCCCGCTACCCGATCAATGTTTTCTTCCAGATACGTAAAGTCAGGAATGACTACATCAATACCTAACAATTCGTTTTCAGGATATTTTAAACCACAGTCTAAAACAAAAATATCTTCTCCCACTTCAGCGATGTACATATTTTTTCCATTTTCACGTACGCCGCCTAAAGGGATAATTTTAATGGTACTCACAAATTTCACCTCTTCTTATGATGTCCAAGTTTAAAGACATCGATTCTCTTCTTTAACTAAATAGATGATTCATCTCAATGAGCAACTCACAAAATTTTAGCTGACTTCTTCTATTGCTTAGCAAGAAAAAGCAGCTGATTGACAGTCCTCTTGTTTATCTTCTGCCATTTTTGAATAAGTTTCATTAAAGCGATGAATCGATTATTTTTAACACAAAAGTCGAAAACAATGGATTCGACTACTCCCCATCATTATACAACAAATTAGATAAATCGCTAGCATCTGCTATTCTCAAGAAAAAAAGCCTGGTTTTATAAAGCACAACCAATCTTGCCTCAAATCATTGATTAAAACAGTCTCAATTTAACAAACTGTCTACTTTTATCCGTTCTTCTGTTACAAACATACTCCGTCTATTTTACCATATTTTTAGGAATAACTATAGTAGGATTTTCGATCTCAATAAAGGCTTTCTTACTACCAATCACTTCAAAGCTCTATTAAGTTCATTGACTTATAATTATACTTATTATAATTCGAGAGAGTACATCAACAGATTTGCTGGAACGCATACTAAAAAAAGACGGTAGAATCGGTATCGTGGCGCACCTCAAAAGTTCGTTTACTAACTATAAGAGGTGCAAAACACAATAAACCAAATCTATCGTCTTTTACAATCAATCTTCCTTAAGAACTCGCTTTGGACAAAACCAGAGGATCATTCTCAAAGTTTTAACCAAACTTCTCTTTTGGAGAAACTATTTTTTATCATCTTTTTTGGAGAATTTTTCTTTGACATCTTCAAAGCCTTCTTTGATATCATCGCCTAAATTACGAGCTTTTTCTTTGATATCAGCACCAAGTGATTGTGCTTTTCCTTCAGCTTCTTTGCTTTTATCATCTGTTGCTTTACCGTAAGCTTCTTTTCCTTTACCAACTACTTTGTCTTTTGCATCTTCAGAACGTCCTTTTAAATCTGCCATCTTAATTCCTCCCTTAAATTTCTCATTTCTAACTATCTAACTATTATCAGGGTATCATCAACTTGAAAAACAGACAAACAGTATGCTCTTAGATCGTTTTTTCAAAGGTTCCCCACACTTTAACTTCTTTGTCTTCAACCATTACTTGTCCTTTGGCGATCACTGTTTCGATGGCTAAGGTTTCTTTGTCAAGTATACATAGATCAGCATCGTTCCCTACTTTGATTGTTCCTTTTCGCTCCAGCTTTAACACACGAGCGGGATTGACTGTGATTGCTCGCAAGGCTACTTCAAGTGGAATCTCTTCTTTTTCTACCGCTTCTTTGATACCTACCAGTAGTGATTTTGCGCTTCCGACACCCATACCAAGAAAGTGATTTTTTTCATCAAAATAAGGTAAACTTCCTTGTCCATCAGATGACATTGTAAAATGATCAAGGGAAACGCCAGCTTCGATCAACTGTTTTAAAGCTTTACTAAAGCGGACTTCCCCATCTGTTCGTTCCCAAAAATCAGGATCTTCGCTCGCTGTGAAGTCAATTGTCCCACCTTTTTTCGCAAACTCGATACAAGCTGTTAAAAGTTCTGGCGTGCGGTTGGCATGGGTAGGTAAAAATTGCGTAATCGGAATCTCGGTTTCCTCAACTACCCTTGTTAATAACTCTAGTTTACGTTTTCCTCCACCTAAATGGACATTGACGATACCAGCTTTACCAGACAACATGCCTCCTACTCGGGCATCAGCAGTTGCTCGAGAAAATTCTTCAAATGTGGGCTGAGATGATCGATGGTCAGAAACAGCAATTTCGCCAATTCCGATGATTTTATCAATTGTCAAAAAATCTTTGATGATTGAATCCGTAACCGTTTTGAGTGGTAACCGATAAGAACCTTCATAGACGTAAGTTGAGATCCCTTCTGCTTCTAAGCCTTTTCCCTTACTGATAAGCGCAGTCATGTCACGACCTTCACCATCTGTTCCCAAACACCCAACAACTGTTGTTACACCCGCTGTCGTCAATTGACTTAAAGTTACTTCTGGCGTACGATTTTGAAAACCGCCCTCTCCACCTCCACCTAAAAGGTGAAAATGGCAATCAATAAAGCCCGGTGTCAACACTTTCCCACTACCGGAAATTTCTTCCACTTCTAACTCAGCATAGCCACCGGTCAACGCTTCTTCAAGCGCAATAATTTTATCCCCAGCAATCAATACATCCATGACCCCTAAATAATCTGGTGCATAGACCTCAATTTGACGAATGATTTTCATTTGACTTCATCCTTTCTGATACCGATATTTTGGTTTTCTTTGTTTCAAAAGTAACTATTTTTAGTATAAAAAAGCCGAAGAATAATGAAAATAAGACAAACTATTTTCAGTCTCTTCGGCTTGCTTTCTATAAGTCAACTTTTTGGCTAGTAAGTTTGAAAAAGCATCGAGTTCCTCTGTCATCAGAAAAAACACCGTGCATACTTCACTAACCCTGACCTTAATAAATAGTATTCTTACTTCGCTATTGTAAGCCGATTGCTATCGCAATCATGATAAAGATAGTACCTAGGACAAAAAAGAATCCTTGCATTTTGATTTGGAATCTTGCCCATTTTGCCCACTCGATACGTGCAACACCTAAGACACCAATCAAACTAGCTGATACAGGGGTAAAGGCATCCATAAATCCAGCGCCTAATTGATAAGCTAATACAGCTACTTGACGAGAGACCCCTACTAAGTCAGCAAGTGGTGCCATGATTGGCATCGTTAACGCCGCTTGACCAGAATTGGATGTCACGACTAAATTAAACAGGCTTTGGAAAATATACATTGCCCACGCTCCGATAGCCGCTGGTACTCCTGCTAAAGCTGTACCGATACCATGTAGAATGGTGTTTAAAGCAGAAGGAACAGAAGCATCTGAGCCACCTAATACTAATAAGATCCCTTTTGCCATCCCTACAACGATTGCTGTTCCAGCTAAATCAGCAGCACCCGATTGGAAAGAAGAGGCAATATCATTGATCCGCATGCCATCCAATTTGAAGATTACTGCAATGATCCCTGCGACTAATCCCATAACAAAAAATTGTGAAGCAATTTCTGGGATATAATACCCTTCTTGCGTAACACCCCAAACGATCCAAACCAATACGATGAGCATTTCAAGTAAAATCAATTTGTGTCCCAACATAAACGCTTTTTTCTCGTCGGTTGTTTTTTTCAAATGACTTCTGAAATAATCATCTGATTTATACGTCAATGAGCTTTCAGGGTTTTTACGGATTTTCTCCCCATAAATCATCAAATAGCCAGCAGATAACGCTGTGATAACGACCCACATGATCAATCGGAACGTCGCACCCGATAACACTGGAATGCCAGCGATCCCTTGAGCAACTGCTACACTAAACGGACTCATCCAGGAAGTCGCATTTCCGACTTGAGAGGCGACATACGTGACTGTTACTGCAACGATCGAGTCATAACCAAGAGCTATCACAAATGGGACCATCACCATAGAAAAAGGAATGACTTCCTCTGCCATGCCGAATGTCGCGCCACCGAATGAAAAAGCAAAAAATAATAGCGGTAAGGCTAAACGCTCCAGTCCCCTTGTCTTACTGATGAAAGCATAGATCCCTGCATCAATTGCCCCGGTGCGCATGATAATTCCAAAAGCACCACCAACAACTAAAATAAGCGCAGCGATTCCGACAGCCGATCCATACTTGTCTCCTGAAACTAACCCTTCAAAGACAAAATTCAAAAATCCGAAACCACCAAAATCATCGGTCCCCCATACTCGAGCCGTTTTATGGAGTTTTTTTGAAGTATCATAAATGCGTTCGCCAAATTGGTCATAAAGTACATCATCTGTTAAAGAGATTTCATCTAACTTTTCTTGCGTTAATTTCTTTTCACCTTCAGAAATCACTTCTTCTAACCCTTTTTCAGGGACTTTTAATTTCTCTCTTTCCGTCGGATCATTTTGTAACTTCTCTAATTGATCAAATACATAGGAGCGATCCAAGGCATAAGCATAACGAAATGAATCTTGGCGTAATACAGTTCGCGTACTTGTTTCTCCATTTGCATCTTGGTATTCGATATCTTGTGTACTAAATTTTCCTGCTGGTACAATAAATGTCAGCAACCAAGCAAGGATGACCACTCCAAAAATGATGACATAAGTATGAGGTGTCGTCATTTTTGTGAGATCCCGTTTGGATTTCCCCGAAGACACTTGCTTCTTCACTATGAAGTCTTCCTTTCTATCTTTAAATTTTTATGAATAAAACAATCAATATCAGATTAGATTATACAGCAAAAAAACGCTAAACACATTAATTATCTATTAAAGCAATCTTTTTTATTTTTGTTAAAAACAACCCAAAAAAGTTAAATAACTCTCTTGTATTTTGTGACGCAAGCATATAATCAATTAGTTTCATATGATATCTTTACTTGTTTTATTATTTATGAAGAAAAACCAATTACATTTTATCATTTTTAAAATATGTATATTTTTTCAACATTCGATATAAATAGAATTTTTTATTCATTATTTATCCGAAAAAAAACGAATAAAAAAACAGATAGTGTATTAGAAAAAATAGCTGCTTCAGACTTTTTTTAATCTATAAACAATCTTCATTGCAATAATCATAACTAATGTACTATAATTGCAATGTAAAGAGTTTTGGGGAAGACTCTTTCATCAACGTGTATTAAGAGACAAAAAAGAATTCAAGTGAACTCTTTTTTGTCTCTTCTTTGTGATATTTTGCTTGTTTTAACTATTGAAAAAAGATGTTACCTTGCTCTAATTTTTACACTAACACTTAGAAATCGCCGAATGTTCCTAGTTTTATTCAAAGGTGTCCCTTTTTCATCTACTTCAAGGCAATGTTTCCATTCATTCTATTTTTACGTTCCCTAACGAATCAGCTGGCAGACTGTAAAATATAGGGTTTGCTGCAATAGTAATATGGTAGCGATAGAGGAACTATCACAAAGAGCAAGCTCAACTTCTGACAATGATAAAGCGGTATCATTCATTTGTGCATGGTTATCCAATACTAGGTCAGCAAATTCAAACAATCGCAACCCATTACTGTGTTGTGATTTGATACTTCGCGAGAGATCAAATCCAGTAACAATAATCAGTAAATGACCATTTGACTTGATCCATTGAGCTAACTCCACAATACTTGGATCCCTACCTTCATTGGAAAGAAGTAGAAAAATATCTGCTTGTTTGACAGAGAGCTGATCAATGATCGCTTTTCCTGTTCCTTCCAAAGTTTCATATATCCCATTTGCCGGATTTTCAATTAACTTGCCCGGTATCATTTCAGGTAAATGCTCCCAAAACTCAAATGCTATCCCGTTTAGTGTACGACTAGCAAAGATTTGTAAACGTCCACCTAATGAAACTTGACGAGCAATTAAAGAAGCAGCTTGAACCATCAAGGGTTCTTCGATTCTTAATTTCTTTTCTAGTCGCTGATAATAATCAAAATAGCGTAAACTCATTTATTTCTCCACCTTTAATTTCACAACAAAAACAGCAAGTGTGCTAAAACATAAAAAAAGAAATCAGTTAAGACGTATCAACCTTTTGCTTGAAAATGAAAGATAAAAAAAGGCATTGAGCATACTGCCCAATACCTTGACATAGTAAATAAACGAGCTACCGACCATCGAAAAACCGACACAAGGGTAGAAATCTCCCCAGAAATTAGGTACAATAAATACGGTCGATGCCTTGCATTGACTATGGCAAATGATCGGTCAGGGTGTATACGTGTGACTGGTCATTCCCTGATAGTTAGTTGCCGCTAACTATTAGGGAGCCTTTTTTTATTCTGCTGTTTCTATCTTCAATCATTTTAAGTAATCTATCAGACAAGTGCAAGTCCGAAAAAATAAAAAAACCATGGTCTGTTTTCTTGACATATAAATCAACTTTTTTTAACTGAACAAGAATCCTATCGTGATAGGATTCTTGTTTTTAGATTTATTTTTTATCAATGATAACAGCCAATATCTACTTAAATAAATAAATTTGCCGTCCACAATTAGACATGTCATGATCATTTTTTTGCTTAGCCTACCAGGATGACTCTCCCCTACTGCTTTTTGCTAACTCCCATTCCTTAAATGGTATACTCAGACCCTAAAACCAGACAAAAAAGCAACCGCTCATCCAAATAAAATGGATTTAACCAGCGATTGCTTTGTTCTAACGAAAAACTCAAGCGAGCAATAACCGTAGTTGCAAGCTACATAGATCAACTTTCTTAACTCACTGCTTTTAGCGTTTATCTGATCGTTTTGTTCTGCGATGAGAAGCCGTGTGTCTGCCTTTTTTGCCGATATGAACGCCTCTAAAGAAATAAGGGATAAAGATGATGAAATAACCTATGATAAATATCAAAGCAAAAATCATAGCTTCCCACGCACCTAAAGCAAGTTCAAGCATAACACTTAAAATAGAAATTGTTGCTAAATACCAGATAAAAATCAATAATTTCTCTTTTTTTCTAGCCATTTGAATGAAAACATATCCACAAATTAGCACCAATGGAGTCAAAAACAACCAGTTATTTCCTTCCATCAGCCATTTCAATCCATCAAGAAGTGTTTGACCGATTGTAATCAATTTTCCCATACAAAGCTACACACCTTTTCTGTATTTAAAAGTCAATTTTGCCATAACTCTTTTATATTACTACATAATAAGCAAAATGACGTTTATTTTAATAGCTAACAAAAAGTATTTTACTAAAATTTAAGCAACGAACTAGATAAGACCAAGTAAAAGTACCTTAGTTTAGAAATTATAACTCTTTACTAAGTTGTATCAGATACTCTTTAAGGGTAGCGCCGATTTCTGGATGTTGTAACCCATAATCAATATTGGTTCGCATGTAACCATATTTATCACCAACATCATATCGTCTCCCTTTAAAATTTCTTGCATAGACTTTTTGATGGCGATTTAATGTATCAATCGCATCCGTTAATTGGATTTCATTGCCCGCACCTGGTGTTTGCGTTTCGAGTATTGGAAAAATGTCTGGTGTTAATAAATAGCGTCCAATAATGGCAAGGTTACTAGGCGCCTCTTGAGGAGTAGGTTTTTCTACCATTTTTCTTACTCGATATAACCCAGTTTTTTCTTCCTCTCCAGGATCAATGATTCCATATTTTCCTGTATCTTCTGGCAAAACTTCCATCACTGCAATCGTTGATGAATGAGTTTCCTCGAAGTCCATCATTAGCTGTTTTGTCAAAGGGACTTGATCCACCATCAAGTCGTCCCCTAACATGACAACAAATGGTTCATCTCCTACAAATGCTTTGGCCTGAAGAACTGCATGCCCTAATCCTTTGGGGTAAGATTGTCGGATAAAATGAAGATTAACAGCTTCTGTTTCCTTGATGGTACTTAATAAATCGAGTTTTCCCTTCTCACGCAGATTTAATTCCAATTCAAGGTTAGCATCAAAATGATCTTCGATCGGACGTTTTTCTTTCCCAGTAACAATTAAAATATCTTCAATCCCAGATTTTAATGCTTCTTCAACAATGAATTGGATCGTTGGTTTGTCAACAATAGGAAGCATTTCTTTAGCCATTGCTTTTGTCGCAGGTAAAAAACGCGTGCCTAAACCACCTGCAGGTATGATTGCTTTCTTAACTTTCATACACCCCGTCCTCTCATTTCAATATAAGCCCTTAGCTTAATGAAAATTCATTCTCTATTTTACCATCTCGCAACATGATTTCTTTGGCTGCTTGTTTGATGTCTTCTCCATTATATAATACATTGTAGATTGTCTGTGTGATCGGCATCTCTACCCCTAGTTGTTCCGCTAATTCAACCGCAGCTTTAGTAGTAGAGACTCCTTCAACCACCATTCCCATATTCTCAAGTACTTCTTCTAATTTATGTCCTTGACCAAGCAAATTTCCTGCTCGCCAGTTACGAGAATGGACACTTGTACAAGTCACGATTAAGTCACCTACACCACTCAAGCCAATAAATGTCAATGGATTGGCACCCATTGCCACTCCTAGACGGCTAATCTCCGCTAATCCTCGAGTCATGATCGCCGCTTTTGCATCATCACCAAAACCTAATCCATGGATGGCACCAGCACCGATAGCAATGATATTTTTTAAAGCCGCACCCGTTTCAACTCCGATGACATCATTATTCGTATAAATTCTAAAATAATCATTCATGAACAGATCTTGCACATAGATTGCCGCTTGCTGATCAATGCTTGCAGCAGTAATGGTCGTAATATCATGAACAGCAACTTCTTCCGCGTGGCTTGGTCCAGAAAGCACGACGATTGCCTTTCTTTTTTCCTCTGGAATCTCTTCAGCAATAACTTCAGAAATGCGTTTATGTGTTCCTTGCTCTAACCCTTTACTTGCATGAATGATGATTGGTTTAGTATTCATTTTCTCAATCAATTCTTGAGCAACTGAACGAATGGCTTTCGTTGGTACAACGAATAAAACCGCATCGACATCCTTCACTGCTTCTGCTAATTCTTTATAACCGATAATCGTTTCGGAAATTTTTAGGTTAGGTAAAAATTGTTTATTTGTATGATACTGATTCATTTCATCGATTTGTTCAGGAACATTTCCCCAAATACGAACATCATGTCCGTTTTCTGCTAAGGTTTGCGCTAAAGCAGTCCCCCAAGAGCCTGGGCCTAAAACTGCAATTTTTTGTTTCATTGATATTCCTCCAAATAGTTGATAGTAACTATTATAGTATAGATACTCTAAATGTTGAAAACTATTTTTCCCGTTTTAACAGTTTGTTTAACACTTGACATTGTTGTATTAAGATACATTTTAATTTTATGTCATTCAAAGCGTTATAATTATCATATAAATAATCATTGAATCAACTAGAAAGGGGGGCTAGAATATGTGGTCTGTTACACCGCCATTTTAATTAATGTTTCAGTTATTTTTATTCCAGCGATATGGGTTGCATCGTTTGTCCCATCACTTTTGTACGATCGTTACTAAATGATAAAAGAAGAAAACACCAGAATTCAGATTGAACTGTGTGTTTTCTTCTTTTGTTTATTCTCTCATCCTGAACAACTGAAAATAACTATTTAGATCAGAGCATGTAAAATGGTTGCGTGGCTTATCTTATATTTTGATTCTGACAATTTTATGTAAAAAAATCAGAGTGCGCCTTATATGTCTATGTCCTCATTACATCCTCATTGTAATAGCCCTGACATACTGCACTCTGACTCTTTTTTTATTTTGTTAACTTTATTAACTGATCTTCAGCCATAATGCTAAAGCTACATCAGGTTCCCAACCGATTTGTCCCATGTGGATGTTACGACAACGGTAAAGATTTCCTTTATAGGTCACAATATCACTGATATTATATAATTTCCCAATTTTCCATTCTTCTGCTTGATTATCTGCTGTCGTTTTCGCTGTCACTTGTTGACTTTTCTTAGAAATACCAGAAATGTTAACAGCTGCTATTTGATAAGTATACGTTGTGTCAGGAGTTAAACCAGTATCTACGAAAGTTGGTGACTTCGTTATTGTCACTAGCGTTCCATTTCGATAGATTTCATAGCCGATGACCTCTTCTTTCGGATCATTTGCAGACCAACCGAGTGTCACAGAGTTTTGCGATACACCTTTTACTACTAAACCAGTTGGCATCGAAGGGGCTGGTAATTGTGAACCAGCTTGTATTCTGATCGTTAATACGTCAGACGATGTTGAGCGATTTCCTGATGTATCGACTGCTTCAACCGTAAATGAATAGGTTGTGTCAGGGGATAAGTTGCTCACCGTATAATTGGTTGTGTTACTAGTGCCAATGAGTTGTTTGTTTTGATAAATATTATAATGAGAAACACGCACATTATCAGTAGAAGCTGACCAGCTTAATGAAATGCTTGATTGCGTTGCAGTTCCTTTTAAATTTTCTGGTTTAGAAGGTTTCTCAGTATCTGGTACTTGCTCTTTGAACAATCCTTGATAAGCATTCGCAAACGACTGATTATAGGCAATCCCAGCTTTATTTCTGCCCTCGTCCCAATTGACACTCCATGTCATGATTCCTTTTAATGGCGTTTGATCTTTTGTCATTTGTTCAAATACTTGGTAGACCTTTGAAGGATCTTTAACATAGCCATTCGCTGCGGCATCTTCGTTAGCTGGGATCCCTAGAGCTAGTTTACTTGCCGGAATTTGGATAAAGCCACCGCTTCCTTCATTAAATGATTTTGAAATCCCGTACAAAAATTCATACTTTTTATTGTCATTGTTTTGGGCAATCCATTCCGTCCCAACACTGATCCCATCGCCTGCTTGATTATACAATTGAGGGGCAATAAAGTCATATTCATTTTGTAAAGCTGTAATATATGGTACATATGCTCCATTTGTTCTTAAGTATGGAAATTCAGGCGCCATTGAGATAATAAAATGTTTGTTTTCTTTCTTGTAATGCTCACGAACGATTTTTAATGCCGCCGGAATGACTGTTTGATTATCCCCAGCAGCCACCGCAGTTTGTTCCAAATCAATATCTAATCCATCAAAGCCATATACTTCTACTAACCGAATGATTTCATTCGCAAAAGCTTGTTCCTGGCCACGATGTAATTCAATATGTGAATCTGCTCCTCCTAGAGAAATAATGACTGCTCGCCCTTGCGCATTCAATGTTGCTACTTTTTCACGAAAGGCCTGATCCGTCATATTATAAGGTTTAAAAGTAGGAATCCCTTCTCCTTTCATAAACGAAACCGTCACTACATTGTAAAAAGGATTTATTTTGGCCAAATCAATGTCGGCTGGACGACCTCCTTGATAGCCTGCGCCTTGTTCCGCTTGCCAGTTATGATAGTATCCGACTGCAATTTGTTTATTCGCGAGGTCAGGCATCGTGTCTGCTGCATCAGCTGCAAAAACCGTCGTACCTCCACTTACTATTGCACTAAACACACCTACAGAAAATAATACTAGTTTTTTCTTCATCAAACCGCCTCCATTATTCTTTATTACATAACATATTACACCATCGATTAAAACGATTACAATTATTTGCATAGTATTGCAACACCCAAATAATCGATTACGCACTTTTTCTTTAAAAGCGCGCAAAAATGACGCTTTATTTAAATTTTATTACATTTGTGATATATTTAAAAAAACATCTACAATATATATAAAAAAACACTAGGAGGATAAAAATATGACTAACCATTCGTCTCTGATTCGTAAGTTAAGAAAAGAACGTGGCTTAACACAAGAACAGTTGACACGAGGTATCTCACAACGAGGAACCCTTGCTGCGTTTGAATCAAGAGGAACAAAGATCAGTTTTGAACTATTAGTTAACTACCTTGAACGAATGAACATTACTTTAGAAGAGTATCAATTTCTTCTTAATAGCAATTCACTTACGAATAAACAAAAATTGACCAACTATCTCATCTCATCCAAAAAAATCACTCACGAACAAGAATTAGAACTACTAAACGAATACGAAAAAACAGGCAGCATTTACTATCGTTTGATTTATGCCCAACGAAAATTGATTATGAACTACCTCTACAACCATACTGATACCAATTTGAAAATAGAAGAAGAAATTTTTGTGATCAAAAATTATCTTGAAAAAATTGAAACCTGGGGACATTTTGAACTAACGATTTTTTCAAACTGTTTGTTTATTTTTGATGATCAATACATCATCCATCTCTTTCAAACCAGTGTATCAAAAATGAAAACGTACATAGACGCTACCTACTATTCAGAACTTTTCTCTAATTTTATTCTTAATGGTTTACGCCTCTCATTTAACCGTCATTCTGCGATTCTTAGAAAACTTTTTCTATGCGAACTGAAAAGATTAACGCAAAACCACAAACAGTCAGTTGATCTTGCCCAGTATAAATTATTTGCGGCTTTGGATCGATTAGCAGATGGCGATCATTCAGCCATCTCGGAAATCGAAAAGGGGCTTCGTTTTTTTGAGTGGTTAGATTTGACTAATGCTAAAGAATATTTTAGCAATCTCAAAAATTCATTGATTGAAAGCAGTTTACAAAACAAAGCTAATTAACAATTACGAACCGGAAGATGTTATTTTTGTTGTAATGCTAGACAAACAATCTAAGCTTATTGTTCTCCCCGTTATACTAAATCCATGAAAAGAAAACCTTTTCATAAAAATTATTTGGAGGAAAGTTATAATATGAAAAAAAGTTCTTTATTAGGGTTAGGTTTGGTTTTAGCAACGACAGGATTGACAACATTATCTTCCGTCAATGTTTCAGCACATGGTTATGTTATCTCGCCAATTAGCCGTGCCTATCAAGGTCAATTGGATAAAGAAAACATTGGCTATGATTTCGCAGTTCAAAAATATGGTCCGATCATTAATGAACCACAATCACTAGAAGCTCCTCAGGGATTCCCTAAAGGTGGACCAGCAGATGGAAAAATCGCTT
Source organism: Enterococcus sp. DIV1208 (assembly GCF_050530455.1). Taxonomy (NCBI): domain Bacteria; kingdom Bacillati; phylum Bacillota; class Bacilli; order Lactobacillales; family Enterococcaceae; genus Enterococcus; species Enterococcus sp. DIV1208. Next base: position 2,182,488 of record NZ_CP172887.1, read on the forward strand.
CTGCAAATGGTGCAAGAGGATTTGAATTAGATAAGCAAACTTCTAGTCTATGGACGAAACAAAATTTAACAGGGGGAGCGACAAAATTCACTTGGAAGTATACGCAATCACACCCAACTAGTAAATGGCATTACTATATCACTAAACCAGGTTGGAACCAGAATAAACCACTTTCTCGCAATGAACTTCAATTGATCGGCGAAGTCCAAGGAAAAGGTGCGCAAGCTAGCACGAGTCCAACTCACACCATTACGATTCCAAATGACCGGATAGGTTATCATGTGATTTTAGCAGTTTGGGATGTAAGTGATACATCAAATGCCTTCTACAATGTCATTGATGCGAATATCCAACCTCGTAGTATCTTAAATGATTTAAATGAATCCATGTGATTCTCTTTAACTGAACAATCAATCATTCTTCATTTTCTTTACTGTTTATTGAAAACATTTGCTCAATCTTTCCCACGATGGGTAGTTCTAGTATTGCTAGGCTCAACATCGTGGGATCTTTTTCGTTTCACTTTTGCCACTCATCAATAATAAGAGCGTATCAGAAAGAAGTTATCTTTTATCGAACGCTTTTTCATGATAGCGAACTGAGCGAACTTTTTTAGGAACCATACTTTTTTTGTTGCAATAACAAACAATATTTAACCCTCTTCTCCTATCGTTTTATACTATTTTTGTGAAAAAATTTATTTCACGTAATAAGCAATTGATGGAGGGAATCAAGATGAAAAAAAGTTTAGTCGTAGGATTAGGACTCGTTTTAGCAACAACTGGTTTAACTGCCTTATCGACAGTTAATGTGGATGCTCACGGTTATGTGGAGAAACCTATCAGTCGTGCCTATCAAGGAGAATTAGACAGTAGGAAGAATTGGCATGCAGCTCTTGAAAAATACGGTGAAATAATTACTGAGCCACAATCACTAGAAGCACCTAAAGGATTCCCAAATGGTGGACCTGCAGATGGAAAAATTGCTTCCGCAAATGGTGCCAAAGGATTTGAATTAGACAAACAAACTGCTACTATTTGGACAAAACAAAACCTTTCAACTGGTCCAACGAAATTCACTTGGTCTTATACTGCCGCGCATAAAACAGCTAAATGGCATTACTATATCACGAAAAATAATTGGAATCCAAACAAACCATTATCCCGCGATGAATTTCAATTTATAGGTGAGGTAGACGGTCACGGGAAAGATGCTGACACAAATCTAACACACACGATCACTATTCCAAGTGATCATCTCGGTTATCATGTCATCTTAGCCGTTTGGGATGTGAATGATACTTCAAATGCCTTTTACAATGTGATTGATGCGAATATCCAACCTCGTAATCTCTTAACTGACTTATCAAACAATTCATAAAAATTCTTCTATCAACATATCAACACACGGATCAAATCGCTCACTTGATCCATGTCATAACCAAAAAACATACCAGCATGAACCGTTTATTTCACTGACAGACGATTCATATTGGTATGTTTTATTTTATTATTTTACGAAATCGTTCCTCTTAGAACTGATTGTGTCGCTTAATACTCAAATTGACGGTAATATCTTCTGATTTCTAAGGGGTGACAATTTAATTGCTCGATATGCGCATCGATTCGTTGCGTCACCGCATGCATCAGCAAATAAGAAAGGACACGTCCACGATAACTTTCGTCAATTCCTTCAATTGGATAGTCTTTTGTATCAATCAATGTATAATTTGCACAGATTTTTGGTAATAGGTTTGCGACTCTTTCTGCAAGTACACGTTGTTCATCTTCTCCTAAGAACAACGTCACTGGTGTCGTTTCTTCAATCACTTCTAGCGTACCATGTAAAAATTCAGCAGCGTGGATCGATTTAGAAGGCAACCAACTTTGCTCTTCCCAATAACACATCGCATAAGAATAGACAGCGCCCCATTGGTTCCCAGCACCGATAAAATAGTGCATCGAATCGTGACGATGTTTTTCAGCAAACGCTAATCCAAAAGCATCTGCTTGTTTTTCGGCTTCGACTAAGCCAACTGCTAAGTGCTCTTCTAATTGTTGATAATAGGTTTCGTAGTCTTCAAATTCGCCATGATTATACATCAAACGATCTGCGACCATAAAGAATTTGATTTGTTCGGTTCCAGGTGCAGGATAAGTGATCGTATGGTCACAAAGTTCAGCGAGAATACTCTCTTTTGTATCAATAAACCCGATCAGTGTCGCACCCACTGTTTTGATTTCTTTGACTGCTTGCACGACTTCTTGCGTGGTACCAGTAACTGAAGACAAGACAACAATTGATTTTTCTGTTAGGCGTTTGTTGCCAGTTGTGTAATATTCTGCTGCATGTTGGACATAAACAGGTAGGTTACTTTTACCATTCATATAAGTCACAGCTTGCATCGCTGACGCGTAGGTTCCGCCGATTCCTAAATAATAAATTGCATCGAATCCCTCTCCCAATCCGTCAATGATTTGTTCCACTTGCGGACGTAAAGCTAGCGCCCCATTGATATCCTCGATTTGTTTTTGTTCATTGAATTTTAACATAGTCTCCACCTCTTAAATTTTACTTTTTAATACTTCATCAAAATCATCAAAAATTCTTTGTCCTAAATCGATCCCTTTGGCAGTCGCAATTTTATAAGCCAAAACTTGGATCGGTACAACTAAAGCTAAAACAGAAAGATCTTCTTCGCTAGTGATTCCCAGACTAAGCTGATTCTCAGTCGTTTCTCCTTCAGTCGTTACAACAATGACCTGTCCAACATATTGTTTCATGTATTGTGCTAATCGCTGGGAACGTTTTTGACTATCACTATCGGTTTCCAGGAAGAATAGGATGTGACCAGGATTGGCTTCTAAATACGGACCGTGCATGTATGCTTCTAATTCAAAGCCTTGGGAAGGTTCCCGAACAGTTTCTGTAAACTTGGTTTCAAACTCTTTTGCTGTTCCCCAATTCGGTCCATACCCGATCGCAATAAATCGTTTTGCTACACGAAAGAGTGCTTCATTTTTTTCAAAAAATTGTTCTGTTTGCGCAATGATCTGAGGAATTTTCATCACGATTTCTCTTAGTTGAACTAGTTTTTCTTCTTTTTGCGCTGCTGTTATTCTGTCTTTACTGGTTCCAATCGCTAGACCTAAGAGAATCAACTGAAGAACGGTTGCTGAATAGCCCTTGGTAACAAACCCCACTTTTTCCACGCCCATATTCAAGTCAATCACTTGATCCACTTCTTTGGTGATCGGACTTTGATCATCTCCAGTTAAAGCGATCGTCCGTCGTTTTGATGATCGGATCTTTCGAATGGCATCGACTGTCGAAGCACTTTTCCCACTTTGAGAAACAGCGATGACTGTATCAACTTCTTCTGACAATTTCCCATAATGATTAAAATGATAAGGTTCTTGGATATCCACAGTGATGTCTCCATAGCTTTCTAGTGCCGGCTTTGCAGCAAGACAAGCATTATACGAAGAACCTGTCGCCAGAATCAGAACGTGTTGCATGTTTTGATAAGACACATGAAGTGACGAATCATTCTTTTCAAGAATCGCTGATAAAGCTGTTTTTTCTTCATGAATATAATCAAGCATTGTGACCATCTTGTTCTCTCCTTTTCTAAAAGATACCAATCCATGAACCAGCAATCCCAAAAATAGCTAATCCAATCAAAATCATCAATGGTTTGACTTCTTTTTTCAATAAATAAAAGACTGCTCCAAAGGCACCTAAACTTAAAATATGAGGAACGATATCATCAAAAATACTTTGAACCGTGACAGCATTTTCACCTGTTCCGATTTTCAAAGGAATATTGATATCGATCATCGTCGCAGTCATCCCGCCAACTACCATCAATCCAATGATTGAAGCACCTAACGTTAAACTTTCCATCATTCCGTTTGCTTGGATTTTCTTTAAAAATCCAGTACCTAGTCGATAGCCCCAACTTGTTGCCAAGTAACGAAACAAAACATGAGGGATATTGAAAATCAAAAGGAATAAAATTGGTCCTAAAATATTTCCTTGTAGTGCTAGTGAAGTCCCAACACCCGTCGCGATCAAACGCAACGTTCCCCAAAAGAATGAATCGCCTAACCCTGCTAAAGGTCCCATCAGTGAGGTCTTGATACTATCGATAGCTGTTACATCAAATTCTGGGTCATTTTTATTTTCTTCTTCCATCGCTGCATTGATCCCTAAGATCAGGGTCACGATATGTGGTGTCGTGTTAAAAAACTCTAAATGGCGTTTAAGCGCCGCTGACATTTCTTCTTTGGTATGATAGAGCTTTTTCAAGATGGGAATAATGGCAAAGACATAGGCCATATTCATCTGTCTTTCATAGTTCCATGAAAATTCCATTTGAAATGAGCGCCAAAAGACCTGATTCAATTCTTTTTTGGTCACTTTGTGTTCTTCTTGATTAGAAGTCTTCATCCTCTTCTACCTCCCCTGCTGAAGTTTGAACGGATACTTGACGTACGTTCATGATATTGACGACAATGACGGCTAAGATCGCCCCAAAGATGGCAATACCTGTTACTGGAATCTCTAAGTAAGCTGCTACAGCAAAGCCTAAAAAGAAATAAGGTGCTACTTTTTTATTGATCAATAAACGTGCCAGCATGGCAAATCCAAGTGCTGGAATCAACCCAGTTGCAACGGTCAAGCCGTTTTGCACAAAATCTGGTATTTTCGCTAAGAGATTCCCGATCGTTTGACTTCCGACTAAATAAGAAATCATGACTACCAGACCAAGCATCAATGACAAGCCGAAACCAGCTAATAAGTGCATGTGTTCGACCCCTTTATAATTCCCATCCTCCGCATAACGATCTGCTCTGTGGTTCATGATCGGAATCAATAGTCCTAAATAAACATTTTTAAAAATAAGGGTAAGTGTCGCAATTGGTAAACCTAATAGTAATGCTGTTTCTGTTCCTGCTCCTGCAGTAATGGCAAATGCAGTTCCTAAGATTCCACCGGTCACAACGTCTGGTGGAATCGATGCTCCAACTGAAAATGAACCAATAAAAGCTAATTCCAAAGTTGCTCCCATAATAATACCTGTTTTTACATCTCCCAAAACAATCCCTGTAAATAATCCCGTTACGATCGGACGAGAAAGCAGGGAAGTTCCTAACGCATACTCTGATTGCGCAATAAAGGCAACCAGACCTAAAAGAATTGCTTGTAGGATCATCTTTTATTCTTCCTTTCTCATAAGACTTCCTTTGCTGCTATTTTTTTATCTGCTGGTACTTGACGAATTTCTACTTCTATCCCATCAGCGATCATTTGTTCCAACAATTTTTCTTCTTCAGGTAATACGTTGACCGCTTTACCTAGACTCCGCGTTCCTTCCTTTGCTTTAATCCCACCTAAATTGATTTGCTTGATCTGTGGACAAGCTTTTGCTAATTGATACGCATCTCTCACAGACTCTACTACGATAAATAGTTTATATTTATCCGTTACGCCACTTTGTAATGCAGCGATCGAATCTTCAATCGATTTGATCACTAGTTTCACTCCTTGTGGCTTTGCCAACTTAATGGTTGTTTTGCGTATTTCATTGTTTGGCACATCATCATTTGCGATCAAAATACAATCTGCCCCAATTGATTGTGTCCAAGAAAAAGCGACTTGACCATGCAATAAACGATGGTCGACTCTTGTTAAAATAATCATTTCCAATCCCTCCTAAAATTCTTCTTCTTCCATTTTTTTTTCGATACTTTCATTACAAAATTGGATCATTTCTTTTGAATCATTCAATACCTGATGGATCAATTCAACGATTGAATCAGCTGTCTCAATTTTTGTGGCAATCTCGATCAACAATGGCAGATTCAAACCAGCAATCAAGTAGATATTCGGTCGGTTAATGTACTGCAAAAATTCATTGTTTACACTGCCACCAAATAAGTCAGTGATGATGATCAACTCTTGCCCTTGATGATCGTTGATCAATTGCTGCACTGATTTTGCTAAATCAAACGTTTCAGTTCCATAGCAATCTAACGCTAGGATCGAATGCGTTTTACCAAAAATAAGTTCCAAAGAATCTAAAATCCCTGAAGCAAAACGTCCATGGGAGGCTAGAATAATTGTTCTTTCCATGTTTCCACCTCTTTCTTACTCTCACTACAAATAAAGCAAGATACGTGCCAACATAGTGGCGGTATCTTGCTTACGATTAAAATTCTTCTTCTGAGCCTATTTTATCCTCTACATTTTCGAGAATATCATAAATATAAGCGACTTCTGATGGTGGGATCGTGACACTATAATGTTCTTCGATGACACTAAATGCTTCTTTGATTCGATCCAAGGTTTCTTTTTGACACTGTAACAACTGTTCTTGACCATGGTAACTTTCAATCGGGATCTGCCTGATCAATCGCTCGATCAAACAACTGACATGGACAAAAAGGGCGATCTTTTGTGGCGTCGTGATGTTCTTATCAAAACGCATCTCCAATTCACGCATAAACAACTCGATTTCTGTCATCACTTTTTCTGTATCAAGGATCGTCACCGACTCCAGTACTTTTTCTAATGAAAAATTTCGGACAAATTGCTGATCAAAGTTAGCTTGTTCTTTCAATGAAAAAATAGGAGCCAGCCATTGAACAAGTTCATCCATTTTCTCTCCTGAAATCAATGACTCTAACGAAAGATATGGCATCGTGTCGATTTGAGGATTCGTTGTCCCAATGATGCCAATCACATCGTACATCGAAAAAACCGATTCCGTTAATTTTCTTTGTGTTAATACTTGGTATTCATAAGGGATGATTTTAAGTGCGCTGTTTGCTGGTAAACTTTTTTCAAGTAGTTCACTCATATGGACAGCCGTTCCGATCCCCGTCATGCAAGTGATCAGTAATGCTTTTTGTTTATTTTTTTGAGGGTAAATGATCGTCCACTCTGCTTCCAAGGAGGCCACCGCTTCCTTGACGATTTCTTCCAGATCAGTCATTTTTTGCATTTTTTCTCCAATACTGATAACTAATGGTGTTGTCACATTATTCAAAATAACGATTGGGGCAAAGACCTGATCTTTGAATAGTTGATGGATTTCTTTTAGCGAGCCCATATCAACTAAAATGATCAGTCCATTAGAGATATCATGACGATTACTGTAATCGATCATTTCATCCGCAATTTGTTGGGGTGTCACATCTAAGGGCATATCAAAGGATTCAAACAGATCATTTCCCAACAGTCGATTAGCGACGTTTGCCATACTACTAGCGGTAGCATAACCATGAGCAGCAATGATTGCTTTAGGCACACTTTGTTCTTTTGTCCATTTCGTCCGTCTCAAATAGATCGTTAATAAAATATGATCTAATAAAGTAACTTCTAAATCTAACTTAGCTTGTGTCAATTCCAAGATCCGATGGGCGTAGTGATAGTTTGCTGGATACATTAGTTCTAACTGGCGGTCTAGTTCCTTGATCAATTGTTCGATTTCTCCATCTTCTGGTAACCACTTTACTGTGCTTCTTTGATAGAGATAATAACTTAGCGCATATACGCTGTTACCATCAAACTTGATCTGATAGGCACTTTCCATTTGTTTTAGCGTTTCTCGAATGGAGTGCAACCAGTAGACTAGTAGTTCATGTTTTTCTTGGCGACTCGTTTCAAAGAGTAAAAAATCAAATAAATAAACGACTTCTTCTTTTAATTTTTCCTCACAGTTACTTACTGTTGCGCCATTTTTCTTAAAGGTCAATAATAGTTGTTCAAAGCAGCGGATCATTCGCTCCTGTTCTGGTTGTCTTTTTTCAACCAAATGAGCTAATTCTTTTTTCTCAGTGATCCACACAGCTGATTGGGCTGGGCTGTCTTGATGGGGAACCTTCAAAAGATATCTTTGTAAATGTTGGAGTTTGATCGATAGGCTCTCTTCCTCTTTTTGTTCAGCGAATGCTTTGGCTACAGCTACTTTTACGCTATTTTTCAATTCACCGATGTTGCCTGAAAAACTTTGGTTCGTCAATAATGATAGCACTTGACCACTCACTTTCATTGGACGCTCGATTTTTCTTTGTTCATTTAAGAAAAAAGAATAAATCAGCTCCAATCGTTCTTCTTTTCCACGAGCACGTAAAGAAGGCAGATCAATCTTAAAAGGAATCCGACGCATAAAAGTGGGCAGAAAATGTTTGGTGACTTCTTCAGTCGTAGCAAAGAAGAGCCGAACATCGACTTTTTTCCCCTGATTCGTTTCTCCCATTCGATAAATAATCCCTTGATCCAGATACGTAAACAATTTTTCTTGTCCTTCAGGGCTAAGTCGATGAACTTCATCTAAAAATAATAATCCCCCATCGGCTGCCTCAAAAGCGCCAACCTTATCTTGTGTCGCACCGGTGTATGCTCCACTGACATATCCAAATAAATTACTCGTCAACAATTCTGGATTGTCGGCATATTGAGCACAATTCAACGTCACGAAAGGCGCATTTTCTGGTAAGAGATCATGTTCTAAACAGTATTGATAAACGATATTGACTAAGAAGCTTTTCCCTGTACCACTTTCTCCAGTTAATAACACAGGTAGCCCACCATCTGGATAAAAAAGAGCTGTTTTGATTTGTTCAATGCTTTCTTTCAGGCTTGCTTCGTGACCGATCACTAAAGAAAAAAGATCTTTACTTCTTGAAAAAATAGGCTGTTCAGCCCTAATTTCTTCAGTTGAGGCATAATACGTTTTACTTAAAGCAAAAAATTGCTGTTCAAAAGCCATTTTATGAAAGTAATAGACCGGACGAGAATTGATCTTAACCAAAATGCCAGCTTCATTTAATTGATTAAGATAATGACTGACCGTATTACGTTTCACTTTAAAGTATGCTGCTAAATATTTCGCTGTAAAAACATCACTTAATTGTGCTAAATCGATAAATGCCGTTTGATTTTCTAAATAATCTTGGATTTCTTCTTTTAACATTCTCTCACCTCTTCTCCATCATAGGAAACGCATTCATTTTGTCAATAGCTATTTTTATCTAAAAAGAAGGAGAAACAAACGAGATTCGTCAATGACTTTTTTTGCTAATTCACTTCAAAGTTTCATTTATGAAAAGGCTTATTCACTTTTCATTCTAAATTTCATAAGATACAATGTGAGAGTACCTACTTATACATAGGAAAGTACTCGTTTAAGAAAAAGGGTCATCAATGTAAAATAGACAGAAATTTCTTTCAACTGACTCCCCTTTCTCTTAAATCCGTGCCTACCGTTTAAGTAGCTAAGAAAGAAATTCGAGAAAATTTATTTGGCTTTTTCTTAAAAATTCTCTTAGCTAATGGTAAATATATTTTAGGAGGAATCATATGATTCAGTTATTGCGTTATGCAAAAGATTACCGTAAACAAATCATTCTGGGTCCCGTTTTTAAATTCTTAGAAGCTGTCTTTGAATTGATTTTGCCATTATTGATGGCCTCATTGATTGATAACGGTCTAAAGATGAATGATCGTGGTGTGATCATCCAAATGGGGATCTGGATGGTCGTGATGTCAGTTGTTGGATTGATTTGTGCGATCATTTGTCAATATTATGCTTCAATAGCTTCACAAGGATTTGGTACTGAGCTTAGAAATCAACTAATCAAGAAAATCAATTCCTTTTCACATAGTGAATTAAATCATTTTGGTACAGATACATTGATCACTCGAATGACGAACGACATCAACCAACTCCAATTAGCATTAGCCATGGTAATCCGTTTATTGATCCGTGCGCCATTTCTAAGTATCGGTTCAGTCGTCATGGCCTTTGTGATTGACTGGGAAATCGGCTTGTTTTTCTTAGCTATCCTACCGATTTTTTCAATCATTTTATACTTTATCATCAAAAAAACAATTCCACTGTACCAAAAAGTCCAAGAAAAACTGGATCGTTTAAATGAAACGGTTAGTCAAAATCTAAGCGGTGTTCGTGTAATTCGGGCATTCTCCCGCACAAAAACAGAAATTGATACTTTTGATGAGGACACCGATGAATTAGCTAAAAACTATTTACGTGTTTCAAACATCTCAGCTCTCTTATCACCGGCTACCACATTGATCATGAATATCGGTATTATTTGTTTATTGACTGTTGGTGGGATCAAAGTCAATATCGGACATTTACAACAAGGTCAAGTCCTTGCGTTGATCAATTACATGAATCAAATGTTACTGGCATTGATCGTCGTATCTAACCTGGTCGTTATCTTTACCCGGGCCGAAGCTTCAGGTAATCGGGTCAAAGAAGTCCTAGAAACTGACATTACACTGACAGATGCAGAAGATGCCTTGACACCGAATTTCCAATCCGAAAATATCGTTCAATTTGAACATGTCGACTTTCGTTATACTGAAAAATCAGGATTATCTTTACAAGACATTACTTTTGCTTTGAAACGAAACACGGTTTTGGGGATCATTGGACCAACCGGTAGCGGAAAAACAACTTTAACTCAATTGATTCCACGTTTCTATGACGTCAGCGCAGGTTCCGTCGCTTTTGATGACGTGGATGTTCGCTCATGGAAACTTGATCCTTTAAGAAGCCAAATCTCACAAGTTCCTCAAACCGCTGTTCTATTCACTGGAACCATCCGTGAAAACCTTCAATGGGGAAAAGAAGATGCCACAGATGAAAAATGTTGGGAAGCTCTTAGAATTGCTCAAGCAGAAGATTTTGTTCGACAACTTCCTAAAGGATTAGAAACAAAGGTAATGGAAAACGGAAAAAACTTTTCTGGCGGTCAAAAACAACGGCTAACGATTGCACGTGCGTTAATTGCCAAACCTGAATTATTGATTTTAGATGATTCTTTAAGCGCGTTAGATTATCAAACCGATCTTAACTTAAGAAAAGCATTACAAACCTCATTAGATACGACAGTCATTATTATTTCTCAACGAATCCGCTCGATTCAAGAAGCACATAAGATCCTCGTGATGGATCAAGGAAAGATCGTTGCGCAAGGGAAACATGAAGATTTATTGAAGGATTCCGTTGAGTATCGCGAAATCGTCGCATCACAGGAGGAAGAATAAGATGAAAACAAAAAAATTATCCTGGAAAACCCTCAAACGATTCGTTCCTTACCTTACAGCCTATTCAAAAGATATCTGGTTTGCGATCCTTTTAGGGATCATCAACGGGATCGCTACTGTGGTAATGACTTTACAGATTGGTCAAAGTATTGACCAAATGATCGGCGCAGGTCAAGTTCGATTTGCTCAATTGTTCCACCTCTTATTATTATTTGGAGGGATCGTATTGATCAACGTGATCAGTCAATGGCTAATCCAAGTCTTAAGTAATCGCTTGGCTTATCTTTCCGTAGCAAAATTAAGAAAAGATGCCTTTGCACGTTTGAATAAATTACCGCTTCGTTACTATGATCAAAATTCACACGGGAATATCGTTAGTCGTTTTACCAACGATATGGATAATATTTCCATTGCGATCTCTGCGGCGTTTAACCAAATGTTTGCCGGCGTGGCTATCATCGTCTTGTCTTTTATATTTATGTTACGCCTTAGCCCGTTATTGACACTCGTCGTGATTTGCTCCACACCGATCATTTTTCTTGTGAGTTGGATCGTTGCCCGTGCATCACAAAACGACTTTGACAATCAACAAAAGATTATCGGGAATATCTCTGGCTTTGTTACCGAACGGATTGGGAATCAAAAAATCGTCAAAGCCTTTCAACAAGAAGAAATGAATCAACGACAATTCCAAGCATTGAACACTGATCTTTATCAAAAAGGACAACGTGCCCAATTTTCTTCTTCTTTGACGAATCCGTCTTCTCGTTTTGTGGATCACTTAGCTTATCTTTCGATTGGATTAGTTGGTGGTTTACTAGCATTAAGAAGTGGCTCAGCCATTACAGTCGGTGTGATCTCTAGTTTCACGATCTATTCTAGTCAGTTTTCTAAACCGTTTATTGAACTTTCTGGAATCACGACACAGATCCAAACCGCTTTTTCTGGATTAGAACGTGCCTTTGAACTCATCGATCAACCCGAAGAAACGCCAGATGAACCTAATGCTTATGCGTTGAATCCAGCAACAATCAAAGGTGAAGTAGCGTTCAATCATGTATCCTTTTCTTATGAACCAAGTCAACGATTGATCGAAAATTTCAGTTTTGTTGCTAAACCAGGGCAAACGATTGCGATTGTAGGTAAGACTGGTGCTGGTAAATCCACGTTAGTTAACCTGTTGATGCGTTTTTATGATGCGACAGGTGGAACCATTACGATCGACGGGTATGATATTCGAGATATCCAAAGAGATAGCTTGCGAAAAAGCTTTGGTATGGTTTTACAAGATACTTGGCTCTTTGACAGTACGTTAAAAGAAAATCTACAGTATGGCAATCCAGATGCTAGTGATGAAGAAATCAATCAAGCACTCAAAGCTTCGTATATGTATGAATTTGTGGAACGCTTGCCTGAAAAGTTAGCAACAAAAATCGGCGGACAAGGTCTGAAAATCTCTGACGGACAAAGACAATTGTTAACGATCGCCCGTACAATGATCAGCAACCCTCCCATGTTGATCCTAGATGAAGCAACTAGTTCAGTCGATACTTTGACGGAAAAGAAAATTCAAGATGCCTTTTTAACAATGATGGAAGGCAAAACGAGCTTTGTGATTGCCCACCGTTTATCGACAATCAAAAATGCCGATCAAATCTTAGTCATGGAGCAAGGCGCCATCGTTGAGATGGGTACCCACGATGAATTACTACAAAAAGACGGGTACTATCATCAACTATATCAAGCGCAGTTTACTAAAAATAGTTAACTCAATCAAAAAGTAGTTGTAATAAATCAGTGTAACTGTCCCTCAAGAGCTAGTTTTTCACTAACTTTTGTGGGACAGTTATTATTTTATTAGAGAAAAGCATTAAAAGAACCTATTCATTCACTCCTAAAACATGAACAACGTCTTTGCGACATGACTCACTTTATATGTAAATGGTTATCAAAACTATACTTCTTCATAAAAAAACAAAAGCAAAACATTTCATCCCTAGCTCATCTTTAAATAGCTTAGCTGCCCAAAACTTCCTTACTACCAACGGTTTTTATTCTATAATTGAAGGTAAAAGAGAAAGACCATAAAGTCTCTCATATTTTTTTAAAGCTAAAAGAAACTCCTCTTCAAGTTGAGTTGCACCAATTAACCTAATCCCCATAAAAAAATCTGTTAATTGCTTAGGATTAGCTGTACGCTCGACCAAGCTATTCAGTAGCAAATCGTCAAACCTTTCGTGTACCTCTGTTTTTTGTGGTGTCACTAGTCTACCTCGAACCATCTTTAATTTTTCTAGATATTCTTTTGAATAGCCGCTTTCTTTTCTTTCTAGCATTAAAAGAAAGAGAACATGATACAACGTGCAAAGTGAAGAGAGAAAATTTTCGTTATCACCCATTCTTTCTACTTTCGAAGCTTGCATTTGAATAAATTCTGTTGTAAAAAGAAAAGCCAGTGAAGTAAATGTGACTATTTCAAAACGACCATATTCTGCTACTTTTTCTAGATGGTTCATGATCGCTTTGATATAAACCTTATCATGTAGGGTAAACTTTCTTTCATCATTCGGTAGTAAATGCCATTGATAGCCTTTAGCTATTAGATAATTCCGCTTATCAACAATGCTTTTTGTTTTTTTGATATCTAATTCTAAATTTCTTAATCGGTCGTCAATTGGTAACTGGACATCTTCCAATTGACTAAGTAGCTGATTTAACTTTTGTCTTGGATGATTTCCGTTTATTTTATTTAAATAAAATAAACATTCGTCTAACTCAATGTTCATCTTTTTTAAAAAAGCTAATAAAGGAATCAATGGAATCTGATTTTTACCACTTTCGTATTTTACTAAAGATTCTCTAGAAGTTATTTTATGTGCTAACTCTTTTTGAGATAACCCCCTTTCCTTTCGAAATTTACGTAGTAATTCATGAATTTCCATTCGTCGTTCACTTCCTTTTTTAAATTCAATGTGACTATTGATACCATATAAAATAATTTACTCGTTTTCATTCTATACTATGGATACAAGTAATAAAAGCGCTTTAAATAATAGTAAAGGAGAAAATATCAGGAGATTTGTGAATATAGTTATTTGGTGATTATGTTTTATTCACTAAATTGTTATAAAGTGCTTATTTTTACTGCAAAGTACAAAAAAGAAATGTTATGTAAGAATTCACACGACTAAGAGTAACTATTTTTTACTTAAACTGGATCATCGAAAGGAATTAAAAAAATATGTTAAAAAAACAAATTCATTATAAGTCTTATTGCTGTTATAACTCTAGCTTCCTTTATCATTCCTAACTTTTCTATGATTGTCAATGCAGAGATGATTCAAGAGACTGACTATGTGCCAATGACACAAACGATTAGTACCTATTTTGAAAGTAATCCAGTGACGGTTCCTGGTATAAATTCGAAAGAAGCTACATCAATCGTTAAAAATATGGTCATTTTGTCTGAAACAGCAAAAGAAATTAGCTCGAAAGAAAAAAACAAACTAATGGACGTATTTTCATCTAAACTTGACTCTACTATTCAATTACATGTTTCAGAAAAATATTTAACATTGGACAATGCTACAGCGTTACAAATTATAAGTGAAAATGGAGAAAATAAAGATTATTATTCATTGACTGTACCAATCACAAATGAACACTATAATCTATTCAGCAGTGTTACGGTAATCTTTGATATGATGTACAACATTAAGGGAGTCCAAGAATCTTTGATCACTCAATCAGAAAAAGATACTTTCGAGATTAGAACATTTTCCAATGGCGAAGAAATGACTCACCAAATTCTTGAAGATAAATTTATACCAAATAATGAATTGAAAAAACAGTTACAAGAAGTTCAAAGGGAGTTTCTTCATTTGAAGCAAGCCCGTGGAATGGCTGAAAAAGCAGCCTGTCTAGCAATTGTTTTAGGAATAAGCCGTGCAGTTGCTAACATCATTGCCCCTACATGTGCTGCTGCTTGTCTTGCAGTTCCATTAGTATGTGCTGCTTGTATAACAGGTTTTGTCGCTCTTGCTGGTGGTGCCATCGGTGGAGTAGTCGCATGTTTTAAATTATAAACTGGTTGTGTTTATGATAAATATTAATCCAAAAAAATTGATGTGTTTCATTTTAATTATTTGTAGTTTACCTACTATTTTATATGTCTATACTCAAATGGCAACATCTAAAGAGGGTTTATATGAAGTGGATAGTATTTCTTTAGAAAAAATAATGAATGGAAAGGATACTTTATTTGTTTATGTAGGGAGACCTACATGCCCCCAATGTAAAGAATTTGAGCCTATTTTGCGAAAAGTACTAAACAACCAGCACCAATCTATGGGATATTATAATACAGATCACGCTCGTAAAGAGAATGAGGATAAGTTGGAAATAATGGCTGACAGCTTAGGAATTAATTCTATCCCGGCCATAATAAAAATTGTGGATGGGAAAGTTATTGATCGAATAATTGGCCTAAAAAATGAAAAAGCAATCGAGGAGTTTATCCTAAATGGCTAAAAAGAATTGGTACAAAGAATTGTTAAAGATATCACTGTGTATAAATATTATTATGACACTTTTCCCTAATTTTAGATCTGGAAGTGCTATTTTCTACTTCAATCTTCAAATTGGGCTTGCCTATTACTATCTTTCATTAACAAAGCCCTCTAAAAGTGTCACAATCCTTTTGACCATCATCAGTAGTATTCTAGGTGGTATGGCCATATATCATCTCTTTCAATCGTTGTTCACTATTTTATAGAAATAAACGTCTCCTTTTTTACAATAAATAAGCAAAAGAAGCAACCTTCTGGGATGGGAAGGTTGCTTCTTTGGTTTCTGAGTTGACTATTTTGCGTAAAGAGTCATACTTCTTAAAATCTTTTTGTATGGAATACTACGTCCGACGTAATACATCGCAATGGTTTGAATAGGAATCCAAACGACTGTTTTTAATAACCTTGGTGCCCAGACGATCCAACTAAATAATGGAACGTGATACATCATCGCTAGCCACAAAGGAGTCAATAGCAAATTAAGGATCAGCGTGACCGAAAGTGTAGCTAATAGCGAATTTTTCCAAGTAATCTCTTTTCGATAAAAAAAGAAACCATAAATTGCTCCTTCAATAAAGGCATTCAAAGTAAAACCAATGAAGAAAGCTGTTTTTGAAAATAACGCCATTCCTACTAAGTCAGCTAATACACCCCCAATTCCAGACCAAAACGGGCCAAATAAAATCCCCATGATCATTTGTGGAATAAATGTGACACTGATCTTCACAAAAGGGGTTTCGATCGATACCAAACGGGATAAAGTGACCATCAAAGCAATCAACAATCCCATGATAGCGATCATGCGTGCGTCTAACCGATTTTTCTTCATTTCTTAGCATCTCCTTTAAGAGCTGCTACATCCTACATGCAGCGAATGCGAAAATAAAACCGCAAACAACTTGTCCTTCGTCAAAGAGGCAACATCCCATCCTCTCAGCACTTAACGCTTTATTTTCTACTCTGTTTATTTTTGGGAAGTCATTCCCAGCAAAACTATAGCATAGATCACACACGACTGTAAATAAAAAAAACATACATTCCCGAATAAAAAGTAATTCATGTTCGTGAAAAATCACACATTCAACGAACATAAATGGACGATCAATAGCAAATAACGAATTTTATTCCAGAGACAACGGTCGATTTTCTAACTCATGAACTACAGTACGGAAATCCAGAAAGCCAGCTTCTAGTCCTCGCAACAGTACTTCTGCTGTTCCAATATTGGTCGCTAAAGGAATTTCGTAAACATCCGATAAGCGGATCAGTGCAGTCACATCCGGTTCATGAGGCTGTGCAGCCAACGGATCTCGCAGAAAAATCACGAGGTCTAATTGATCTTCTGAGATCATTGCACCAATTTGTTGGTCACCACCTAAAGGACCGGATTTAAAGCGATGGACTTTTAAGCCAGTTGCTTCGGTGATTTTACCACCTGTTGTCCCAGTTGCGAATAATTCATGTTTTTCCAGGATTGCCTTATAGGCGGTTGTCAACTTGATCATCAAGGGCTTTTTGCGGTCATGAGCAATTAAAGCAATTTTCATATTGATCATCCTTTCCTCTCTCAACATCTTGTTCCTACTCTATTCTACCTCAAGGTGTAGCATATTGCCCAAAAAGACAATCAATTCTTGTTCAAGTTGCCATTGATCATAGATAACGCTTTCATTTATACTTAATTCAACATTAAAACTAAACAGAAAGCGTGGAATGAATCATGGTAGAAATGGCACTGAAACATGTATACAAACAATATGACAACGCAGAAAATTATTCCGTAACGGATTTTAACTTAGCAATCGATGATCGTGAATTTATTGTCTTTGTTGGACCTTCTGGTTGTGGAAAATCAACTACATTAAGAATGATTGCTGGGCTAGAAGATATCTCGGAAGGAGAATTAAGCATCGGCGGTAAAGTAATGAACGATGTAGCACCAAAAGATCGTGATATCGCTATGGTATTCCAGAACTATGCGTTATACCCACACATGACTGTATTTGACAATATGGCTTTTGGGTTGAAGTTGAGAAAGTATGACAAAGCAGATATCAAAAAACGGGTAGAAAATGCTGCTGAAATTTTAGGGCTTACTGAATATTTGAAACGTAAACCTGCTGCTCTCTCAGGTGGCCAACGTCAACGGGTTGCTTTAGGACGTGCCATCGTTCGTGATGCAAAAGTTTTCTTGATGGATGAACCATTATCAAACTTAGATGCAAAATTACGGGTAGCGATGCGTGCTGAGATTGCCAAACTCCATCAACGTTTAGAAACGACAACCATCTATGTAACCCATGACCAAACAGAAGCAATGACGATGGCAGATCGTATCGTTATCATGAAAGATGGCTTTATCCAACAGATCGGTACGCCAAAAGAAGTGTATGACACACCAGTCAATATGTTCGTCGCAGGCTTTATCGGTTCACCCGCAATGAACTTCTTCAATGTCACTTTAAACAATGGGGTAATCAGTGACGGTCATGGCTTAAAATTAAAAATCCCTGAAGGAAAAAACAAAGTCTTAGTTGAAAAAGGCTATGAAGGAAAAGAAGTTGTTTTTGGTATTCGCCCAGAAGATATCCACAGTGAACAAGTGGTGTTAGAAGCACAACCCGAAGCAGTTGTTCATTCAGAAGTTGTTGTATCAGAATTGTTAGGTGCAGAAACCATGCTTTATACCCGAACAGGTACAACTGAATTTATTTCAAAAGTCGATGCACGTGACTTCCATAAACCAGGGGAAATGGTCGACTTAGCATTCAATATCAGCAAAGGACATTTCTTTGACAAATCAACTGAAGAAGTGATCGGATTGCCATAAAAATTAAAAAATCAGCTTTTGATGTAAATTTTGGCAGAAACTATGCCAAAAGCTAGAACTATAACAAATAAGCCGAAAATGCTGTGTTCATACACAGCACTTTCGGCTTATTCATTTTAAAGGAGTTATCTCTAGTTAAAGAGGAAAAACTGATTGATAATGGTACTTTTTTCAAGCCATTTTCTTGATTGATTTCGTTGAAGGTGTCTTCTGACTTACTTGCTTAGCTTTAGTGAAAACTGGAATATCAAAGTATTTGCTCAATGTTCCGGCTACAAAATAAGCAATATTGTAATCGACTAAACTATGGATCAATCCACCAATTCCCATTAGGATAAAGACTGTATAAAAATAGCCTTCAGAATAATAAGTTTCTGGCATGTTCCCTACAAAGAAAAAGACACTAACCACTAACATTTCCGCAATCGAATGAATGATACCTATCACAAAATTGAAACTTTGGAAGCGCCAGTTGGCTAAAGTAAATTGGCCATTTTTTAAAACGATTTCTGGTTTCTTTTGCAAATACCAAGAACCAATCACAGCAAAAATCAAATGAGATAATGCACGCAGCGCAATAATTACTGGTGTGGTCAAAAAGAAGCCAAATGTTGTACCCAAAGCAACGGTAATCGCAATTCCTGGTGAAAAAAACATCGCAATAAATATTGGTACATGAGAAGCCAAAGTAAAAGAAGCAGGTGGAATCATGATTTTTGGCATAACCATTGGAATAATAACCCCCATAGCTATCAACAAGGCAGAAATAGTCAGGGATCGTACTGATTTTTTTTTCATTTTTTTCTCTCCTAATGTGTCTTGACACCTTTATGATGTCTTATTTTAACTTTAACAACAAGATGTGTCAAGACACATCAATCAGAAAAATGTTGAATGAGCCTTTTTCATGTATTCAATTATCCGACACCAGATAAAGTAAATTTTGAATGAAGCTTATACAAGAAATATGTTTTAAACTACAGTCTCTGCTAGCTACATCCTCTCCTTCAATTTTTGTCTATATAGATGAAAGATAAATACAAAAAAGAAGTACGCCCTATGTACATATCAACAACAATATTTCCTGGAACCCTATTTAGCCCCAGTATCATTCTAATTCCCTACCCTAAGGTATACACACTAAAACAACGAGATACACTGGGCTCACCCTCTTGAAGTATAGTCCATTTTAATGGTTGCTGATTTTAATACAAAAATAAACCCGTCCACCCTCACTGAAGTTTATGACAGGTTTATTTTTGGTTGTTTTACTTCAATCAAAAAAATTTTTTTCTTTTTTATAAGGATAGCTCCACCAAAACAACAGTATGAACACGATAAAAAAAATTACTTTTAAATAGACAGGAACATCCCTGAAATAAACTCTTATTGTTTTTCCAAAATCATCATGAATGAATAATCTAATGAAATTAGATACACAAAAAAATAGTGTCAGTCCCCAAAAAATCAGTCTCTTTGTTCCTTTCATTTTCTTACACTCATCCTATAAGAAAATGAAGCTAGCAGTCTTAACAATCCAATGAGCTGCGGTTCTATTCCACCCATGATTCACTAACCAATTTTCTGCACCTTGTTCTAAATTATCTTGCCATTCGAATAAGTAATTAGTAACATCACTTACCGTTTTTTCACCTGTTTTAGCTACTAACCATTTGGCTATCTTTTTAATGACGGCAATTTTCCAGCGAGGAGTTGGTTGTCTATCGGACTCGTATTTTTCTTTTAATATTTGTAATTGCTCCACTTGGGATAAGTGAGCACCGGATACTAATCGTTCAAATTCTGCTTTCTTTTCATTTGATAAATCGTTGTAGTATTTATCAAATTCGTTTGTGGCGGTAAAGTTCGTAGCTTTTTCTGAAGCAAATACATTGGTAACAGGGACAATTGATCCGCCAACGGTAATCAATGTTAACCCCAAAACAATCGATTGGTTCATTTTGTTCATTAACTCACCCTTCTTTCTCCTTAGTAATCAAAATAAGTTCTAAAAATTCATCGTGTTCATTTATGATTATAGTATCGTTTTATTCTAAAAAAATTTATTTTCATAAGAAACTATTTTTCGGTCTAAACCGTTAGCCATTCTTAAATACATGAACGATTATGATCTTAAACTGAGATTACAGGAATCGGGTTACAGTAGTCATTTACTTATTTTTCAATTAGTGATGACCATCCAACTCATTTTATTGGACTTAGATAAACAAAACGCCTAAAAGCTAGCATGCTAGACTTTTAGGCGTTTTGCTTTCTTTATTGAATTAGATTAGAACTTAGTTTTTCTCGCTCAGCTCTTCCATTGCATTACTTAATGCAGCAAATTCGGCTAATGAGAGAGTTTCTCCACGACGTTTAGGATCGATGTTAGCTTTTTCTAAACTAGTCGTTAACCAAGCTTTCGTTGCTTCATCTTTGCCATATGAAGATTGTAAGTTATTCCATAATGTTTTTCTTCGTTGCTGAAACGCTGCTTTTGTCAATCGGAAAAATGCCTTTTCATCAGTAACCGCTACAGCTGGTTGCTTTCTTCTGGTTAGTTTCAAGATAGCTGAATCGACATTCGGTTGTGGAACAAAAACAGTCTTAGGTACGATGAAAGCAACAGATGCTTCCATAAAATACTGTACAGCGATTGATAATGAGCCATATGCTTTTGTACCAGGCTTAGCAGAAATACGGTCAGCGACTTCTTTTTGCATCATCACAACCATTTCTTCTACTTGCAGATCTGATTCTAAGAAATGCATCATGATCGGTGTCGTAATATAATAAGGTAAATTTGCAACAACTTTGATCGGTAAAGCTTGTTCAAAATAGGTTGTTGCTGCCTGATCTAAATTGGTTTTTAAAATATCTTGATGAACAACAGTCACATTAGGATAAGGAGCTAACGTATCTTTTAACACAGGAATCAAGCGATCATCGATTTCAAAGGCAACGACTTGATTGGCATTACGTGCTAGTTGTTCCGTCAACGCTCCAATACCTGGACCAACTTCGATGACATTTGTTTGTTGATCGATTTCGCCAGTTTCCACGATTTTTCTTAAGATATTTGGCTCAGTCAAAAAATTTTGACCTAAACTTTTTTTAAATGAAAATCCATGTTTCAATAAGATTTCTTTTGTTCTAGAAGGTGTCGCAATATCACGCTGTTCACTCATGTTGTTCCTCCACTTTTTTCATTGCTTGGGCAAATTCCTCTGGTGTGATTCGAAACATTTTCAAACGCTTCTCCAGTTGTTTCCCATTGGTATAACCAATTCTTAATTCGTCCCCTAGTTTTTCACGTTTTTCTTTTGCTTGCGCTCCCGCTATTAAACCATGAGAAATCAGCACTTGTCTAGTAATTTCCGTTTCGTCTTCCTCAAAAGATGGGGTGATTACTTTTTTCAATGCTTCTAAGATGGCCTCATCACTAGCATGTTCAACGCCAAGACTTCCTTGTTTTTTGGGACGTGCTTGTTGACGAGGTAAGAAAGCATGTTTTGCCTGAGGAACGACTTCCATGATCGTCTTGCGGATTTTCTCACCCGAAAAATCAGGATCAGTAAAGATGATTACACCACGTGTTTCCTGCGCATGTTCAATCTGCATGAGTATTTCATCATTGATCGCTGAACCAATCGTTTCGATCGTGTCGACGTCGACTACTTCTTGGAGTCTTCTAGTATCGTCTTTTCCCTCAACGACTACAATTTCTTGGATTTTTAATTTAGTCATTTTCAGCGATCCTAAATAGACGATGAGCATTTTTCCAAGTTTGGAGCGCCACTTCTTCTATCGGAAGATTACGTAATTCGGCAATTTTTTCAACTGTATAACGGGTATAACCTGGCTCGTTTCGTTTCCCACGATAAGGTACTGGAGCTAAGTAAGGCGCATCCGTTTCTACTAGCAATCGATCGAGTGGAACATGAGTGGCTGCTTCTTGAACATCTTGCGCTTTTTTGAAAGTCACGACCCCACTAAATGAAATGTGCATCCCTAAATCAAGAAATCGTTTGGCCCATTCAAAATCGCCACTAAAACTGTGCATGATTCCACCAATATCACGAATATCTTCTTCTTTTAAAATTTGATAAGTATCTGCTAACGCTTCTCTGGTATGGATACTGATCGGCAGATTCATTTCTTTCGCAATCGCAATTTGTCTACGAAAAACTTCAGCTTGCACTTCTTTCGGATCTTCCATCCAGTAATAATCTAAGCCGATTTCACCTAACGCTACCACTTTCGGCATCGTTAATTGCTCTTGTAATTTTTTCTCAATGTCTTTAGTATAACTTCCTGCTTCAGTAGGATGCCAACCAATAATACTATATATGTTTGAATAATCGTGACTAAGCTGTAATGATTTTTCGATCGTTGGGGTATCGAAACCTACTACCGCCATTTTTGTCACGCCCAACTCTTTGGCCCGTTC
The DNA here is from genome assembly GCF_050530455.1 of Enterococcus sp. DIV1208. Taxonomy (NCBI): domain Bacteria; kingdom Bacillati; phylum Bacillota; class Bacilli; order Lactobacillales; family Enterococcaceae; genus Enterococcus; species Enterococcus sp. DIV1208. Next base: position 2,205,421 of record NZ_CP172887.1, read on the forward strand.
AATAGTTTCAGGAATATCATCATTAAATTGTTCCGCATTCAAATGGGTATGAGAATCAAATATCATTTTTTATCGCTCCTTTTCTTCATTACTTTAGCATATAAGTGGCTATGGCAGAAGTAGGAAAGACGAAAATCAGGTCAAATTTATTGAAATGCAAATTTCTAGTTGTAAATAAAAGGACTTAAGCAAGTTTCCTCTCTTAAGTCCTTTTACATGACTATTAAATTAACGCTCGTCTTGTTTTTTCTTGTAATAATACACTGGGATACCTAGTAATGTGACAACGATCCCGATCATTGCCAAAGCTGTTTGAGTAAATAAAGTCATCCCTAAAATAAAGACAGCGCCAAAGATTGCAATCAATGGAATCACGGGATACAAAGGTACTTTGTATGGTCTTGGTAAGTCTGGTTGTTTTTTTCTTAAAACAAATACACCGATAAATATCAATAAGCTAAACAGCCACATAACAAAAATTAGCATATCAGTTAAAAAGTCGAATGAACCTAAACTCATCATAATGCACGCAATCACTAATTGAAAAAGTGCTGGAACATATGGCACTGTGAATTTTTTTGATAATTTCGTTAACTGTTTACTAAAAGGTAACTCACCTTCCAAAGCCATCGCATAAGGAATACGGATTCCGGTCAACGTGTACCCATTCAGTGCCCCATAAACAGAAATCAAGATACCGATCGTCACGATCTTTCCACCGATATTTCCAAAAATAACCGCTGATGCATCAGATGCTGCATTAAGGTTACCTGCAATCTGATCAATTGGCAGAGTTTTTAAGAAAACAAAGTTGATCAATAAGTAAACCACTGTTACAAAACTTAACCCTAAAATAATTGCTTTAGGTAAATCTTTTTCGGGACGTTTCATTTCTCCCGCCATTGCACCGACACCAAGCCAGCCATCATAAGCGAATAAAGTCGCTAACAAAGCACTACTCAAGCCTTCTGCAAAAGAGACATCTTTCCCTGCTTCGAATGGGAATAGTTGGATCGTTCCACTACCTGGTGTCAACAGTCCCCAAATAACGATGACAGCTAATGGAATCAATTTGATAATCAGTGTCGCAGACTGGACAGTCGTACCCACTTTTGTTCCTAGTAAATTCAAACCAGTAACAGAAATAGCAGTAATAATCGCAATTAATAGAAGATAATCCGTAGATATTTGTAATAAGTTCGTCATTTGTGTCGCAAAAATAATCGAAAGCGCCGCAATATTCGCTGGAAAATAAATCAAGCTTTGGGACCAACCCAGTAAAAAGCTCGGTAATTTTCCATAAGCGGCTTCAATATATTTGACTGCACCACCCGTTTCTGGGATCGCAGTTGCCAACTCAGCTACCGTTAGACCAGCACAGATCGTTAAAAATCCTCCTAATAGCCATGCCAATAAGGTCAAACTAGTCGATTGTGTACTTGCCGTAACAGCCGCTGTTTTAAAGAAAACTCCTGCCCCAATTACAGTTCCCATAACAGTTGCTAATGCGCCAAATAAGTTGATCTCTCGTTTTAACTTGCCTTTCATTCACATTCCCCTTTTCCCCGCAGTTTTTAATATAATTTTCAGTATAACGGAGAATATTTTGTTTTACCATCATTTTTTTCAGTAAATTTATTGAAAGATACCACCTTAGACCTATGAATCCTCCATTCACCTCAATTATAATTAATGTAGGTTAGATAAAGGAGGACCAATTATGGAATTTAATCGTTCTTACCCAAAACTGGCATCTTTCCTAAAGGATCATTTTGCCATTTCCAGAAAATCACAACAACAATCACTTTGGCATTGGTTCACGCTGATTTTGTTCGGGACATTTATTCTTGCTACTTTCACTCAACAGTTGCTTTTGTTGTTTAGCTTGATTCTGCTAGTTGCACTGATCAAAGGTCCCGGAATGATTCTATGGGGAGCCATTTATGCTTTTTTAATCAGCCTTTTTCCTCCTCTAGGTATCATTTTATCTGCGCTTTTCTTTCTATTGAATCTCAGTACTTTCACCAAAAATTGGCGAGTCACTTTAGTTGCTGGTTTCTTTTATTTTTACCCTGCAACGATCATGTCGTTAAGAACGCTCTCACATCTCGATAATCCTTGGTTCCTTTATAGCAGTTTATTCGCTGGGTTAGTGCTACTCCATTTGATGTTGAAAAAACTTTACCAACGCTATGGGATTGGCCGAACGATTTTTTGGTACATTGTATCGATACCTTTTACTCTTTTAAGTTTCTTGTTACCAACTCGTTTAAAAGAGCGATTCAAAAAAATACCCTCAAAAAAATAGTGTCAATTTGTAAAGCGACCACCTAAAGTTAGATTTTTTGCTCTAACTTTAGGTGGTCGCTTTAATGTATCTATTCCAGGCAAAACATACTAAGATTAATATTTACGTTTGTTACATTTAGTAATCTGAAGGATGCTATTTACACAGTAAACTCATCATACTCTAAAAAATAGGAATTCTTAAATTTGTTGTGAAAGAGAAATCATCTCAATTAACCCTTGCGCAGCTTCACTGCCTTTATTCCCTGCTTTCGTCCCTGCTCGTTCAATTGCTTGTTCAATGGATTCCGTGGTTAATACCCCGAACATCACTGGAATATTGGACTCCAGGTTAATATGTGCGACTCCTTTGGCTACCTCATTGGAAACCAATTCATAATGAGTAGTTGCACCTCTGATAACTGTCCCCAACGTAATCAACCCATCGTAACTGTCCTTTTTGCTGAGCTTTTTGGTAATAAAAGGAATTTCAAAAGCTCCTGGTACCCAATAAATATCAATTTGTTCTTCTTTCACGCCGTGCCTTTTTAAATTATCCAATGCTCCTTGTAATAATTTTTGATTGATAAATTCATTAAAACGCGCGACTACAATTCCGATTCGAAGATCCTTTGGAGAATAATTTCCTTCAAAAATTGTCATTTTCTTGCTCCTTTATTTTTATACTGATAAGTAATGGTGAAACTTATCTTTTTTTGTTTTTAAATAGGCTTGGTTTTCCTTTTTCGGAACAGTTTCAATTGGTACCCTATCGACAATCGTAATTCCATCTTGTTGTAACTCTATTACTTTATCGGGATTGTTTGTAAGTAAACGAATGGACGTTACACCAATTGATTTTAAAATTTCTGCTGCAAAGTGATAATCCCGTTCATCCGGAGCAAAGCCCAATTCAGTATTTGCTTCATAAGTATCCAATCCTTTTTCCTGCAATTGATACGCTTTTAACTTATTCCTCAATCCGATTCCGCGACCTTCTTGACGAAGATAAAGAATAGCTCCAGTCCCCTCTTCCTCGATCATTCTCATCGCTTCATGTAACTGTTCCCCACAATCGCAACGCTGAGACCCGAAGACATCACCAGTTAGACATTCCGAATGAACTCGGACTAATGTAGGAAACTGACTATTTTGAATATCTCCCTTTGTTAACAATAGATGCTCCCGTTTTTCTCCGTCTTCATAAATAGTCAATTTGAAATCACCATAATCTGTTGGTAAATTTACGGTTATATGACTATTTTCTTCTAAATAATTTACCAACTCATCAATCGTAATTAAGGGTAATTGCCATTCTTCAGATAAACGGGTCAGATCTTTCATTCTTGCCATCGTTCCATCTTCTTTCAGAATCTCACAAATATAAGCAGCCTCTACACTATTAGCTAATTTGGCTAAATCAATTGCAGCTTCGGTGTGTCCTCGACGTATAAGCGTTCCGCCATCTACACTAATCAAAGGAAAAATATGTCCTGGTCTAAGAAAATCACTTGTTTTCGAATGAGGATCAGCCAATGCTTTAATGGAAGTAGCTCGATCAAATACTGAAATACCAGTCTTCGTATGTTTATGATCCACACTAATCGTAAAAGCTGTACCAAACGCATCAGTATTATGCGTTGTCATTTCTCCTAAAGATAAGCGTTGCGCAATGTCATTAGAAATCGGCACACAGATTAATCCTCGACCAAATTTGGTCATGAAATTTACTGCCTCAGGTGTCACATATTCGGCTAAACCAACCAAATCTCCTTCTGATTCTCTATCTTCATCATCAGCTACAATGATTAATCCGCCCTTTTTCAAGGTCTTTATTGCTTCAGTAATATTCCTCATAATAAGTCCTTCTCCTTGTACATCTCAAATTTATTTCTCTGTGCCTTTACATATTTCCCAACGATATCCGTTTCTATATTCACAAGATGTCCTACACCTAAATTCCCCAGATTTGTTAAGGATTTAGAATGTGGAATCAGGCTAACAGAAAAGCTTGCTGTTGTTGTTTCCGTAACCGTTAAACTTACTCCATTAATTGCAATTGATCCTTGCGGAATGATTTCACCTGCATATTTGGTTGGATAAGCAAACGTCAAAATTAATGCGTTTTGATTCTCTATTTTCTTGATCAATCTTGTAATAGTATCAATATGTCCCGAAATAAAATGTCCTTCAAAGCGTTGTGTCATCAAAACTGCTCGTTCTAGATTTACCCTCTCTCCAACTTTTACGGTGGAGAAAGTAGTCCGTTTAAAAGTTTCAGGCATTATTTCAGCTTTAAAAAATGTGCTTGAAACCTCAATAGCAGTTAAACACACGCCATTGACTGCCATGCTATCTCCAATTTTGTAATCACTTAGTATACTGTTTGAAGCTTGGAAAGTGAGTTGGATCATTTGTTGGTTTCGTCTAATTTCTTTGACTTTTCCTTGCTCGGCGATTAATCCTGTGAACATTGCTTTCGTTTCCCCCTAACTCGAATGTCTTTTCCAAGCTGTTCAACTTCCAAAAATACTAATTGTTGTTCTTTAGAAACTAAACGTTCACTATGAAAGGACATCGGACTGTTTCCACCAAAAAGTTTGGGCGCAATATAACTGATGACTTCATCCCAGAGATTTTCTGCTAAAAAAGCATCATGAATTTTCGCTCCACCTTCTATATACAGCGACTGAACACCTCTTTTTCTCATGGTCTCAATAAAGAAGGTAAAAGAAAACTTAGGCGTATAAAAAATAGTTACATGGGGAAACAGCTCCTTTAGCTTAGGGTTTTCCGTAAATATCCAGACTGGATTTGTTGTCGTTTGAAAAAGATTGAGTTTAGGATTTTTAAGAATCCGCCCTCTACGATCCAAAACAATGCGCACTGGTGGAAAGTTAGTTACGATATCAGGCAACAAAATAGGGTTATCAACTAGAACGGTTTCGCTTCCCACTACAATTCCTTGATGTTCTCCTCGTTCTTTCCGTACTCTTGAGATTGCCTCTGTACCTGTTATTGAGTACCGCGAACCTTCCTTTAAAGAAATCTTTCCATCTAGTGTAATAGCTTGTTTTAATGTGATATAGGGACGATCCCTTTCAAAAAAATGGTTATAAAAAGGGTTCAGTGCTCTACATTTCTCTTCTTCCACACCTACAATTACTTTGATCCCATGATTTTGTAAAAATTCTTTCCCTTTTCCTGCTACTAAAGGATTTGGGTCAAGTTGACCTATGACTACCGTTGAGATACCAGACTGAATAATAGCTTGCGTACAAGGCGGCTGTTTCCCTTGGTGGTTACAAGGTTCTAAGGTAACATATAGAGTTGAATTAAACAGTTCTTCGGGGGAATCACAATTTTGAATAGCATTTACTTCAGCGTGGGACTCGCCATATTGTAAATGGGCACCTAGTGAGAGTAGCTTTCCTTCTTTTACAATCGCTGCTCCAACTAATGGATTGGTAAAGGTATTTCCCTTTCCTTTTTTTGCCTCTTCAATCGCAGCCATCATGAAAGACTGGTGCATATCAATTCCCCCTTTCAACAAAAAAAGCCCTGCGAAATTAATCACAGGGCATAACTAAATAAACCTAAAGATAATCGATTTTAATACAAATAAAACCGATCTTCAGTCGATTTTTCTTCTCCCATCCAGACTTTAACTGTCGGTGCCAGATTCTCACTGGCTCAACCACAAAAATGTGGGTCACGGACTTCGAGTAAACTCGTCACCGTCGGTCGGGAATTACACCCTGCCCCGAAGAAATATTCAATTCGTTTAGAGTATATTCTTAAAACTTAATTGTGTCAACCTAAAAAATAGAGAGAAAATGGCGTATGGACGTCCTCGTTTATTTAATGCTAATCATATGATTAGAACAAGTATTACATATTTATAAAATAGTCTCCTAAAAATTGATTCATTTTACCTAAATATCAGCTTTGTTATTTTTTGTCTTTTGAAATCGTTTACAAAAACTTAGTTATCTCGATTGTATGAAGTCACAATCTGTGACATCATGATAATAGTCATATTCCACAATTTCTGACTAATTGTACCTCTTTTTATGTTTAAATATAATTAAAAAGGAAAAAGAAATATAGGAGGTTTTTATGGAATTTGGAAAACTGTTAAAACAAGAAAGGAAGAAAATGAATTTGACCCAAGCGGATTTGGCTGAACAGTTAAATGTAAGTCGTTCAGCGATTTCAAATTGGGAAATTGGTAGAAATTATCCCGATATTCAAACAATTATTGATATATCTAATGTTTTAGGTGTATCTCTTGATTATCTTTTGAATAAAGATCAAAAAATAATGGAAGCCGTGGATAATGATTTAACAAAGAAAAAAAAGATAAAAAAGATCTCTGTTATTTTGGCTGGATTACTATTAGTGGCTATTGGGACTATCATTTTTCTTTTATATCCAAAAAAACCTACGATAATTTTTATTAAGGATGTTCTTCCAAAAAATTCTGAAATTTCCACCTTAAAGAAACATGAAATAAAGGAAGTTTTTCTTGAAGACCATCAATTAAAAATTATTTTACATATCACAGGAAATGAAGCTGGGTATTATGTAGAAAGTGGTGCTGACGAAATGACAGTTAGCCTCTATAAAACAAAAAATAAATCTTTGAAATCAAATAAACTTATCCCATACGATGGAGTGTTTACTATCGATTTAATCGAATACCCTCGCTTAAAAAATATTTATATCGCTTATTCTCCTAATTAATTTATTATTAATTTCGTCAGTTTAAAATCAAGTTAATAAGTCCTAATTTTGATAATGACTATCGACAATCTCATCTTTCAACTCCCACAATTTTAAAAATATAAAATTTTTTTCTTCTGCTTGATTGCTTACCATATTTAAACATTCAGTTTTTCCAGATCTCCAAGTTCCATTTAAAAAAAATGTCTTTTTTGCTTTAATTAATTTTGAAAACATTTTTACTGCTTCTGTAGTATCAATTCTTTCTAACTCTATTTGCTTTATGACAATCCCCTCCTAAGAAATAAATTTCCCAAGTGTATCTTTTTTAATATATTTCAGTTCATTAGAATTATATATAGTAAAAATAGTTTGCGATTCACATAGCTGCCAAATAAGAATTTAGCACAATTTGGTACTAATACTAACTAGCGATTTATTTCCTATTGCTCAACTTAGTTATGGTACTATACGTTCTAAAGTTACATTATTTATCAGCTTAATCTCTTCGTTTCTCAATTTTCAATTTTAATCATGCTTTTCATTAGGTGCTCAATTTCGTTGACTGTATCTGTAAATGAAATGGATTTCGCAAACGTGTTAACTGAACGATATTTTTCCCACTGTTCTTCCAAGTAGTCGTTTCCTCTGATCTTTTCCATTTCTCTTTCATAATAAAAAGACAAAGATTCGGTATCTCCACGTTTTGTGAATGTATTTCGAACACTTTTATATAACTCTTTCGTATCAATATTTTCTAATTTTGGTATGGTAAATAAGTCATAGTAATCTTTTACTCTCGAATTATCTGTACCAAAGCTGAACGTAGCACTTAGCTTTTCTTCAATAATTTGTTCTGTTGGATAAGCTGGAATCTCCACTTTTTTATCTTCAAACATTAATTGGTGATAGTGTGTATCTACTTCAGGATAAATAGAATCTCCTGTTGTCACGTCCATTTTAAACGGCACACGCACTTTCTCTAAATTAGCCACCAATTTAATTTGAAATCCAGGATAAAAATCGGCTTCTCTTGTTTCCTTCATTCCTTGAATAGAGAAAACAATACCTTCTTTCGTGGGCTTCCTAATCAAATCATTAAAAATATTCTTCAATTTTTCTTCAGTTAATTTGCTATTTCTAAATGTCGTGTCGATATCAATTGTTGTCCTTCTATCGATTCTATATTTTGATCCTAATAAAAAGCCACCTTTCAAAATGAAGTCATTTTTGTACTTTGATTCAGAAATTTGTTCAATTAAACGATCCATCATAAAATGCCGTTGTACTAACTGTGCATTTAGCCCTGTACTCTTTGCTAAATTTCTGGTTTTTGATGCAAATTGTGTCGGTGTCATCTTTTCCCTCCATTAATATAAGCTTTGCATGTGGTATTTCATTTCTTTTTCTACATGTAGTTTTGTCATATAATCTCTTAATTTGCTCGGATCTCTCAATGGATCTTCCATGTACTCTTTTAATGCTGCTAATTTCATTTCGTATTCAATTTCATATCTCGGATTCCAAATATCACAAAGTGTACGCTCTTTATCATACATAGTAATAGGATTCCCTTGGAAGGAAGTTCCCTCTACTTTTCCTAGCTCATAAACTTCTTTCTTCACGAAATGAAATTGTAACTGCTGCTCTTTTGTAATTGAACGATCAACATTGTATCCATGGGGAAAAGTTAAATGAATGAATTTCGGCATATTCGTAGAAAGCTGGTAAATATCTAAAGTCGTTTCATGAGAAAAGATTCCCCTGGAAAATCGTTGCTGAAGCCAAAATAAATCATCTATTCCATGACCATCCTCTACATAATAACCACGATCAACTTTGATCAATTTTCCTTTATTCACCAATCTTTGTACAGTAGTTGCTGCGATTCCAAATTTTCTGGCTTCCTTCATAGATAAATTTCCATCGCGAATAGCCAACAATTCTTTCAATTTATCTTGCATTTACTTACCTCTTCTTTCGTTACAAATACACTACTTAAATTATATCATGGTAGTTTAATTGTAACAAGATGAACTTTGATGTCGATGAAATTCGCCAACATCTTTTTTATGATGTAAAAGGGGAAAAAAGACACCTGGAATCCTTTAGAATTAATTTGACGAATCAATTCATAGGAGGACTCAAAATGGCTTATACTCAGCTTATCGAAGGACTTTAAATATTCTAAACCTAACTATCTATTCCGAGGAAAATGATTTAACCAAAAAAATATAATGGCAAATTTAATTGATTGGCAAAGATACTCTTCAATACACGCCCGAAGAATATCCACATTGTCATTTGTCGTCTCCTCTAGGATCATTTGTTAGAAGGACAATTATTGCGACGATTTATGATTCGTCCTATTAAAACCAACCAAATAAAAAAGACAGAAAGAAGTATTTCTTCTTTCTGTCCAAATTATTCTAAGATTATTCTTTACCAACATCATTTGACTACACTACTTTTTATGATGATTGGCTCACCATTCACGCTTACTGATTATTGACCTAAATCATATGGATGTTCATCTTACCCAATTTCTGAACCATTTGGCATTGATTTTGGCGCTTCGACTACTTGTAACGTGCCATCTGGTGCTTCTGCAGAAAGAATCATCCCTTGACTGATTTGTCCACGCATCTTACGTGGTTTCAAATTCGCTACGATCACTAGTTTTTTGCCGATCAATTCACTTGGATCAGGATAAAATTCAGCGATACCTGATAAAATTTGGCGGTCTTGGTTATCTCCCGCATCTAAACGGAATTGCAATAGCTTATCTGCTCCTTCAACTTTTTGACAGTTGATGACTTCAGCTACTTTTAATTCCACTTTTTCAAATACATCAAATTTGATTTGTTTGTCTTTAGTTGAAACAAGCTCAGTTTCTTCTGGGTCCCATTTCACTGATTCTTCATTCGTTTGGGTTCCTTCAGACATTTTCGCTTGGATATAGCTGATTTCTTCTTCCATGTCCAACCGTGGGAAAATTGGCATACCTTTAGCAACTACTTTTGTTCCAGAAGGAAATTCGCCAAAGTGCAAGCCTTGAAGATTCATCGTTTCTGGGTCTAGTCCTAATTGATTAAAGATTTTAATTGGCGTTTCTGTCATGATCGGTTGCAATAAGATCGCAGTGATCCGTAATGATTCTGCTAGATGGATCATTACACTCGCTAATTCTTTTTTCTTGTCCTCGTCTTTGACTAAAACCCATGGCTCTGTTTCATCGATATATTTATTTGCACGAGAAATCAAGACCCAAATTTCAGCTAATGCCGTATTGAACTCCATTTTTTCCATCGCATCATGATATCGTCCGACGACATTTGCAGCTGTTGTTGATAATTCACTATCAAAAGGCGTCACTAAAGAAGCATAGTCAGGAACGATTCCATCACAATATTTATTGATCATTGCAACGGTACGATTCAATAGGTTTCCAAGATCGTTCGCCAAGTCATAGTTGACCCGAGAAACAAAATCTTCTGGTGTAAATACGCCATCTGAACCAAATGGAACAGCACGAAGTAAATAGTAACGCAGCGCATCGAGACCATAACGTTCAACTAGCATCTCTGGATAAACCACGTTTCCTTTTGACTTAGACATTTTTCCGTCTTTCATCAACAACCAACCGTGACCAAAGACTTTTTTCGGTAACGGTAAATCTAATGCCATCAACATGATTGGCCAATAGATCGTATGGAAACGGACAATTTCTTTTCCAACCATATGGACATCTGCCGGCCAATATTTTTGGAATAAGCTATCATCATCAGAGCCGTAACCTAATGCAGTAATATAGTTGGATAACGCATCGATCCAAACATAAATGACATGTTTAGGGTCGTCTTTCACAGGGATTCCCCAACTAAATGTCGTTCTGGAAACAGCAAGATCTTCTAACCCTGGTTTGATAAAGTTATTGATCATTTCTTTCTTACGAGATTCTGGTTGGATAAATTCAGGATGTTCTTGGTAATATTCTAAAAGACGATCGGCATATTTGCTCATACGGAAGAAATAAGATTCTTCTTTGACTAATTCGACTTCATGCCCACTTGGAGCTTTCCCACCGATTACATTTCCTTCTTCGTCTTTATAAACTTCTGCTAATTGTGTTTCAGTGAAAAATTCTTCATCCGAAACAGAATACCAGCCTTCATATTCGCCAAGATAAATATCGCCTTGTTCAACTAGACGATCAAAGATTTTTTGAACAGCCGCTTTATGATAATCATCCGTTGTTCGAATGAATTTGTCATAACTGATATCCAGCGTTTTCCAAAGTTTTTTCACATCCGCAGCCATCTTATCGACATAGGCTTGTGGTTCAACACCTAATTCTGCTGCTTTTTTTTCTATTTTTTGACCGTGTTCATCCACCCCAGTTAGATAAAACACATCAAAGCCCATCAATCGCTTATAACGTGCAACTGCATCACAGGCAATCGTTGTATACGAATTACCAATATGCAGTTTGCCACTTGGATAATAGATTGGCGTCGTAATATAAAAAGTTTCCTTTTCTGCCATGGGGCTCTTCCTCCTTTATCGCATGATGCGAATTCATTTCCTTGCTAGTATACCATAAATCAAAAAGACTGCGACGATTTTTTCGCTACCCTCTAACAAATGCCTTTCCTCTTTATTATTTTCCTAGTAAAACATGCTATAATAATTAATAGTGTGTGAAAAGAAACCTAGGAATCAGTAAGTTTCGTTTTTAGTAAGCAGCATGTTTACATGTAGGTTATCTCTCACAATGTCACGGAATCTTGTAGCAGTTCCGTTGTTTTATTTTGACGAAACATAGCTTCGACTTAATAGCTGCTTATAGGAAGAATACATCGTTCTCCCTTCTAAATAAACCTTTTTATAACAACCCAAAAGCAAGTGGATCTGAAATAGGTTGTTTATGTTTACGACTAATAGACAGTTCATTGTCCAAGAAAGGCTGAAATTTTATGCAAAAAAAACATCTTTATTTTACAATCAGTATCGCACTGCTTTCAGTGTTACACTGGCTGTTCAGCTATTTTTATATACGATTATATGGTTATTTTAACCTCCAAGGAAGCTTGAATCAGTTTCTTTTATTTACCCAAGTTTTTCGTTTTGTTCTCAATTTTTATATCATTTTTTGTGGATATGTAACGCTTCGTGAAGAAAATAGAAAACTGTTACTGATCTATTTACTTTTCTTCTTGTTCAATTTACTCCTACCGTTTTTATTCCCTATCTAAGTGTAGAAGTCTTTCTCCAAGGAAAACTTTGGTTTTTTTTTGGAGTCTGCTAAAATAAGATAAAAGTATATTTAAACAAGAACGTCATCAGGAGGTTAAAAGATGAAACAATTTGCTTCTAAAGAAGAGGAAAAGTTATATTATGAACATGAAGCAAGTGAAGCTGATTTTCTTGACTGGTATCAAAAGCAAGAACGCCCAGAATATGACAAACCTTCTTTGACTGTTGATATCGTGTTGATGTGTTACAACAAGGAAGAAGACCAGTTAAAAATTTTACTGATCCAAAGAAAAGGGCATCCCTACCGAAATTCATGGGCTTTACCAGGTGGTTTTGTCCAAAAGAATGAATCCACTGGTGAAAGTGTCTTACGTGAAACCAAAGAGGAAACGGGTGTCGTGATTTCTCAGGAAAATATTGAGCAGCTACACACCTTCAGCACACCGAACCGAGACCCTCGAGGCTGGGTCGTAACTGTCAGTTACTTGGCTTTTATTGGTGAAGAACCGTTGATTGCTGGTGACGATGCAGAAGAAGTCCGATGGTTTACCTTGACACGCCAAGGAAACAAAATCCATCTAACGAGTGATGAAGTTGCTATTTCTTTAGATTTACTGACAAGTGAATCTTCTGGCAAAGATACTTTAGCATTTGACCATAGTGAGATCATTACGAAAGCATTTAATCGAGTGACAAATAAAATGGAACATGAACCACAAGTCTTACAAGTATTAGGTAAAGATTTTACGATCACAGAAGCCCGAAAAGTATTTGCCAAATTTTTAGGGATCGATTTTAAAATGATTGATCATTCAAATTTCAAAAAAGCGATGCTGCAATACTTTGATGAAATTGGTGAACGACCAGTAGGAATCGGGCGTCCATCCAAGATTTATCAGTTGAAACCTGGAAACTATGAATAAGGTGAAGATTTCAGAAACCTGAAATACCAAAGATTTTTATTGGATTTTTCTGCAATCATTAATACCTGAGCAATCACCCATTAATGACCATCTGATAGATAAATACTTCTCATAAATAAGCCGAAGAATTACACAAAAGCAATGCTTTTGGTATTCTTCGGCTTATTTTAGAGGTTAGCCAGAAAGGTCATTACCTCCTTGTTTGGTTTATCATAATTAGTGAGCTTTTCTTGAGAAGAAAATTCCTAGAAACAAAAACAGCAAGTGTTTTTTATCAACAAGGCGATCCCTAGCGCTCCTACCAGTTCATTTATTCAAAAACCACTTGTTTCCCGATTTTTTCTAGTTCTAGACTTTTTTTAATCACTAAAGGATCGGTTTGTTCATTCATATTGATCAAAATCAACGTTTTATTATACCAGTTTGCTTTATACCTCAGCTTAGTCACTAATTTATACCAATCTTGAAGTGAGAAGTCTGACAAGAAAGTTTCATTAGGGACAGCTTCTACAAACAAATAATCATAATAACGAATCAATTTGCCAGATAACTGTTCCAAATAATTTTCTTTTTGAAATTTTTGTTTTAAATAAAGATCCATTACTTTACGCTTTTGTTTTTGATAGTTCTTCGATCGTTCCAAACGAGCTTTTCGTTTCTGAGCTGCCCGTCCCTTAATCCCTAATTTTCTCTTAGCCAGCTGCATTTCTTTTTCAGTTTTTTTCAACAATGGTAATGGTACATCAACTGGAGAGGATGTCTCGATTAGTTTTTGCGGATCATAAGCCACACCGATCCAACGACGAGACTCTGTTATTTCTTTCGCTGAAACCTCACAGAGTAAAGAAACATAAAAAGCTTCATTATAACGTGAGGAGATCGTCGCTGAACGAATCTCTCCTTCGATTGGTCGATGGAGGTTTACCTGAATGAGTTCTTTCTGTTTTGGCAGTTTTAGATACTTATCTTTCAAATAAATTGTGCCTTTTTGATTATTTGTTGTATAAGACTGCCACATACTTTTTTTATTTTTCAATTTTGGAAAACTGGCACGTTTTTTAAAATAATTACGAAACGCACGATCTAGATTTAGTTGTGCATTCGCAAGCGCTAAGCTGTCTGCTTTTTTTAAAAAATCATATTGCTTTTTTAAAGAAGCAGGAGTCAGTGTATAATCGATGACACCTGTTTTAGCATAGCTTTCCTGACGGGCTTTTAGTAAGTGGTTATACGTAAAACGAACACAGCCAAAATTTTGAACAAACCATTGCTTTTGTGAAGCCGTGGGATAAATTCGGAATTTAAAGGCTTTTAGCATCAGCACTTACCTCCTAAGACGTCACAAGTAAGCTCGCTTCTTTTTGCCGTTTCAATTTTTTTGCGTAATAAGCCACTTCTTGCTCTGTCGCATAGACAAAATGCTCTGGGGCAATTTCTCTTAATGTCCGTTTTTGCCCATCTTCTGGTTCTGGTTGATACTTGATTCTTTTCCGCTGTCTTTCATGATCGGGATCTGGTAGTGGAATTGCAGATAATAAACTTTCCGTATAAGGATGAACGCCATGATGGTAAATCTCATCACTTGTTCCCATTTCCAATAAACGACCGTTGTGCATGACACCGATCCGATCACTGATATGTTTGACCATGGATAAATCATGAGCAATGAATAAGTACGTTAGTTGTTGTTGTTTTTGCAGATCCTGTAATAAATTGACCACTTGCGCTTGAATCGATACGTCTAAAGCCGAAATCGGCTCATCACAAATAATAAAACGAGGATTAACTGCTAAGGCACGTGCAATACCGATCCGTTGTCGTTGTCCTCCTGAAAATTCATGAGGGTAACGTGTACCATGGCTCGGATTCAATCCTACCGTTCGAAGAAGCTCATCTACTTTTTCTGAACGTTCTTCAGGAGACTTGACCAATCCATTGACATCGATCCCTTCTGCAATGATGTCACGAACTTTCATTCGGGGATTCAATGATGCATAAGGGTCTTGGAAGATCATCTGAACCTCACGGCGAAACTTAGCCATTTCTTGTTTTCCTTTTAGCTTGGTGACATCTTTTCCATCAAAGAAAATCTCGCCATCGGTCGGTTCATTTAAGCGAATGACTGTCCGCCCAGTGGTTGATTTACCACTACCTGATTCACCAACTAAGCCAAAGGTTTCTCCTTCATAAATATGAAAGCTAATATCATTGACTGCATGAACTTCATTTTTCTTTCCAATATTGAAATATTGTTTTAGACCATTAACCTCTAGCAGTTTTTTTGGCATTCGTCATCCCTCCATTCGCTTTTTGCTTTTCTTCAAAAATCGCCCAACGACGTTTGATTTCTTCAGGTGGCTCTACTTTTGGTGCTTGAGGTGCTAAAAGCCAAGTTGCTGCTTGATGTGTTTTTGATAATTCAAAAAATGGTGGTTCTTCTTCTGCATCAATCTGCAAGGCATATTCATTCCGTGGATAAAAGGCATCGCCTTTAGGTGGATTCAATAAATCAGGTGGTGAACCTGGGATCGCATAAAGTCGTTCATTCGCACTATCTAAGGTTGGCATCGAACCTAACAAGCCCCAAGTGTAAGGATGTTGCGGATGATAAAAAATTTCTTCCGAGGTACCCACTTCAACGATCTTTCCGCCATACATCACCGCTACCCGATCCGCTACATTTGCTACTACACCTAAGTCATGTGTGATGAAGATAATCGAGGTATCGATTTTCGTTTGGATTTCTTTTAGCAGTTCTAAAATCTGGGCTTGAATCGTAACATCTAATGCAGTTGTTGGTTCATCAGCGATCAAGATCTCCGGGTAACAGATCAACGCAATCGCAATGACGATCCGTTGCCGTTGTCCTCCTGAAAATTGGTGAGGATAACTGTTGATCCGTTTTTCAGCCTCAGGAATCCCGACTAAGTTTAGTAATTCCAATGCTGCTTTTTGTCCTTCTTTTTTCGAAACTTTATTGTGTTTTCGCAAGGATTCCGCCACTTGTTTCCCAATCGTCATCGTAGGATCGAGAGAAGTCATTGGATCTTGGAAAATCATTGCGATTTCTTTCCCACGAATTTTTTGCATGGCTTTTTCTGATTGATCGACAATATTTTTTCCTTTGAATAAAATCTCGCCCGAATCGATCGTAGCATTACTTGATAACAATCTCATGATACTTCTGGTAGTGACTGATTTCCCACTACCAGATTCTCCAACAATTGCTAGAGTCTCGCCTTTGTTTAAATGAAAATTGACACCGCGGATCGCTCGGACTTTCCCAGCGTACGTATCAAATGAGATTTGCAAATTTTTAACTTCAAGAACTTTTGTCATATTCCTCACTCTTTCATTTTAGGGTCAAAGGCATCACGTAATCCGTCCGCTAGTAAATTGAAGCCGATCATGATAACAGACAACGTTGCCGCAGGGATCCATAATAGATATGGCAGGTACAAGAAAGTTTTATAGCCATCACTCAGCATTGTTCCCAATGAAGCAGATGGTGGCGTTAGCCCCAAACCAATGAAACTTAAAAAGGCTTCAAAGAAAATTGCCGATGGAATACTAAACATCATTTGAATAATGATTACACTGGAAATGTTCGGTAAAATGTGTTTGAAGGCAATTTTCAATTTCGATTCACCTAATGTCATACCAGCTAACACATATTCTTGATCTTTCAGTTTCAGGGTTTGCGCTCGAACGATACGAGCCATCGGAATCCAGTTCGTGATCGCCATTGCTGCCACGATGGAAAAAATACCTGGTTCAAAAACAACCAACATTAAAATCATGACTACCAGATTAGGAATCCCAGATAAGATCTCTAAGAAACGTTGCATCCCGTTGTCGATTCGTCCGCCTAGCAGACCAGAAATCAGCCCATAAGCAACACCGATCGTCACATCTAATAATGCAGCAATAAAAGCGATCAGTAAGGAAATTCGTGTTCCCATGAATAGACGACTTAATACATCACGTCCTAGACCATCCGTTCCTAAAAAGAAATTCACATTTGCTGGAACATTTGCTTGGGCATATTTATCGACTAACTCACCA
Organism: Enterococcus sp. DIV1208; assembly: GCF_050530455.1. Lineage (NCBI taxonomy): Bacteria > Bacillati > Bacillota > Bacilli > Lactobacillales > Enterococcaceae > Enterococcus > Enterococcus sp. DIV1208. The sequence goes on from NZ_CP172887.1 coordinate 2,222,676, forward strand.
CCAACCATCGCTTTTCCATTCAATCCATCGATATTTAACCCTGGAATACGTGGGGGTAGATTGATGTAATCAATATTTTGTGCTGTTGGGTTGTGTGGCGAAACAAAGATCGTAACGATCGAGATCAAAATGATCACTGATAGTAAAATCATCGAAACGACTGCAGCTTTGTTTTTCTTTAAACGTCGCCAAGAATCTTGAATGAAATTTAGCGATGGAGCTGCAATTTGTTCTCGTTCTTCTTCAGTGTTTTTTTGTAGCGGAAGAAATTTATCTGCAGGAATATCTGCTATTGTTTCATAACGTTTTGGTATCAGTTCCATCTAGCTTCGACTCCCTTCTGAAACACGGATTCTTGGATCAACTAAACCATACAGCAGGTCAACGACTAAAATCACAAAGATCAACATAAATGAGTAAAGGATCGTTACTGCCATGATCGTTGGATAATCATTCGTCGTGATCGATTTAACGAATTGCTCACCAATACCGGGGATGGCAAAAATGTTTTCGACTACTAACGAACCAGTCATCAAAGCAACTGCTAACGGTCCTAACAATGTCATTAACGGGATCAAACTATTACGAAGACCATGTTTAAAGGCGATCTCCCAACGGCTTAATCCTTTGGCTCTCGCTAATTCCACATAATCGCTGTGTAATACTTCGACCATTTCTGTTCGGATAAAACGAGCTGAATCGGCTAAAGGTGACATAGCCAATGCAATGGTTGGAAGGATCGTATAAATGAAGCCGTCCCATTTAGCAATCGGCAGTACATGCAAACGGATCGCAAAAATATATTGTAATAAGACTGCAAAAACAAAGTTAGGGATCGAGCGACCCAAAATAGCAACCAACGTGGAAGAAGTGTCTGCCCAAGTGTTTTGCTTCATTGCTGAAATCGTTCCTAAGATCGTACCGATCACTGTTCCAAAAATAATCGCTTGTAGTCCTAGTTGTAATGAAGGACCTACTCTACCAGCTAATAAATGAGCAACAGGCTGATTTTTAAATTGGAAAGAGATACCGAAATCTCCTTGAAGTAAATTTGACAAGTAAATACCATATTGGACGATCACAGGTTTATCCAGTCCAACTTGTTGATTCAACATAGCGATCGTTTCAGGACTCAAGCGCTCTTGGTTGGTATAAGGTGTTCCTGGTAATAATTGCATTAAGAAGAACGTGATTGTGGCAATCAACCAAAGCGTAATGGCCATAAAGAAGACACGTTTCAATACATATTTTAGATAACTATTCACTAATGTTTCCCCCTAGCTTTTGACTTCTGACAAATGTTTCGCTACATTATTAATGAATGAACCAAAGATAAAGGAGCAAACTGATGAAAAAGAAGTCTCTTCCCTACCTGATTGCTGGTGTCTTGATTCTCCTGATTATTGTAAAAAATAGTTTGAATCATCAACTAACACTCACTCAATTATCAAATGATTTATTTTTATGTGCGATGCCGTTTTTGATTATCGGCGGATTTTTATGGGTTTTTTCCTCGGGTTTCTTTGATCATTTTCAACGATCGATCTATTTAGCCCGAACAAGAAACCGCAAGAAAAAACCAGAATTTTCTTCACTCTCGTCTGCCAGCTATGGTATGTATACCTTTTGGCTGATCATTGCCGGAATCTTGCTTGCTCTTTCTATCGTGCTGGTGATTTTTTCGTTTCTATGATACGTAACCTTTAAAAAGTGGAGAGAGATTAAGACAACTGCCTTAATCTCTAGTCCGCTTTTTTTGTCTTAATGTTTGCCTATTCTTCTACATAAGTCCATTTGTAATCCCATGAAGCTCCTGCAGCGTGATGGACAATTCCTTTGATTTTTTCATTGACTAAGTGTCCTTCAGCTTTTTGATAAACTGGGATCACACCCATATCATCTGCCATGATTTTAGTTGCTTCTTGTAGATCCGCCCAACGTGCTTGCTCATCGCCCGCATCTTTATTCCCTGAGTCATCTACTACTTTGTCGTAGTCCGCATTACTCCATTGCCCACGGTTATAAGAGTTACCTGCAACAAATAGGTCCGTAAAGCTGCTTGGATCAGCATAGTCCGCTGCCCAACCGCCTAATACAGTATCAAAATCACCTGAAGACGAACGGTCTAAACGAACGGAGAATGGGACTGGTGTTGGTTTAACTTTTACGCCATCTAAATTTTCTTGGATTGAGTTTTGGATATACTCGATCACTTTTTTCGATGCATCATCATCTGAAGCCATCAAATTGAATTCAAGGGAATCAATGCCAAGTTCTTTTTTCGCTTTTTCCCAATATTCTTTTGCTTTATCTTTATCGTAAGAAACAAGTTTGCCTGCTTCTTTCGCAAAATCTTCATTTGTTTCTGGATTTTTAGACATGTCCGCTGGGATCAAGCCAGTTGACACAACCGAGCCATCTCCTAGAACTTGTTTCACTAACGCATCACGATTGATTGAGTATGAAATAGCTTTTCTTAAGTTGACATTTTTAAATGGTGAATCAGCTTCACGTTGGTTCAACTCAATATAGCTCGTACGTGCTTCTTTGACTGACGTATAAGCTGGATCATTCGCATTTTGTTGAGCGAGTTCCCCTGAAAGGATGACGTCATCTGCTTGTCCGTCTTTAAAGAGATTCAACGCTGTAGAAGATTCTTTGACCACGCTAACTTTGATTTCAGATAACTTCACTGCATCTTTATCCCAATAATTATCATTTTTCTTGTATGACCATTCAGTATCTGTCCCTGGTCCGTCAAAATCTGTTAAGGTAAACGGTCCATTGTATACTGCTTTATCGCTTGCTGAAGCGTAAGCATCACCGTTTTCTTCCACCACTGATTGTTTTTGCGGGAAGAATGATGGGAAAGCAAGTAAATATTGGAAGTATGGCGTTTGTTTCGTTAATGTGATTTCTAATTCATGATCGCCTACTGCTTTGATTCCTAATTCTGATTTATCTTTTTTGCCTGCTGTGATTTCTTCTGCATTCGCTACTGGAGCAAAAAGATACGCATATTCAGAAGCTGTGGCAGCATCCACTGTACGTTGCCAACCATAGACATAATCAGCCGCAACTACTGGATCACCATTGGACCATTTAGCGTCTTCACGCAATTTGATCTTGTAAGTCAACCCATCTTCACTGACTTCTGCCAGTTCACTCGCTCCAGCTGGTTGTGGTTTACTATCCTTATCTAAACGATAGATTCCCTCATACACATTATTTAGTGCAGTGAAACTAATTGTATCCGTTGCTAACGATAAATCTGCTGTTGGCATTTCTTGAGGTACGACTAAATTGAATACTCCGCCTCCATCTGTAGAGTTGCCACTCGCTGAATTACTACTTTTTGTATTTGCACTTCCGCCATAACAGCCTGCAAGTACCAGCCCACTCAAGGCTACAACACTAAATGCCCATTTCTTTTTCATTTCCCGTACCCCTTTTGTCGAAATTTTCAGAATAATTAGTTTTTTCTGAGTTGTTTAAGAGTTTAATGAATAATTATTAAAAAAGCAATACTTTTTTCTCGGTTTTTTTTAAAATAATGTCATTATAGTGAAATATTTATTGTTCTTTTCTGAAAATACACTTATTTTATAAGGTTTTATTTCTACTTGATAAAAAAATAAAATAATTTTCATCAAAAAAAAATAAATCGTAAAAACAGCTATAATGTTCGGATTTAGCTCATAAAAAGATTATAATTTTTTATTCTAACAAAAAAACACTAATACTAGAGAACAAAATGGATCGTTCATTTCTCTAATATTAGTGTCTTAATTTATTCCGTTGGCTCTCGTTTGGCCACTCGTTTTGCTAACCAAATATCAGGCTGGTTCCACCCATTCGCATCTGGGATCACACCGATGATCTGATAGCCAAGTTTCTCATAAAATGTATAGGGATGATGATTGATATTTTTGATTTCTTGTAACTTTGCAAAGGTATCTTCAAATAAATCCGTTTCAACTAAATTTGTTTGTCCTTCAACATCATCTGTCCCTAGATAGATGACCAGGCCACCATATGAAGCGACTTCTTTTTCCAGGTAGGAAACCAATCGTGTCCCGATTTGTTGTTTGCGATGTGTGCTTGCTACTACCAAAGGATGTAACTCCCACCCTGTTTTGCCATATTGAGGGATCGCTCCAACAAAACCGACCAATTCCTCCCCTTCAATCGCCGATACAGCAATCCGTTCTGGAGCCATCAACTGTTCGACTTCTTTCATCGGCTCTGTTCCATACTCATCAGGCCAAGTCAATCTTAAAAGATCTGCAAGCTGATCTCGCAAGACAATATTCTCACGATCAAACTCACTGATAATCATCGCTATCCCTCCCTTTTCTGCCTATTTTAGCAGTACTAGAAAGAAAAAAGAAAAGTTTATGCTTAAGGTCGTGAAAAGAGCGGTCTGCCCTGAGTATTAAGGATGAAAATCTCGAAACAGCTTTTCATGTTTTGAGATTTTTTGACTTAATACCGAAGGGCAGCTCTTTGAACGCCGTGGGTAAGGTCGTGAAAGAAGCGTTCAGCTCCGAGCGAATAAGAGAGGATTTTTTAAAATAGCTTCTCATATTTTAGAAAATCATCGCTTATTGCTGAGGAGTTGCTTTTTGAACGCCGTGAATCAGAGGTCGTGAAAACATCGGGTAGCTCCGATGACAATAAGAAAGAATTTTTTAAAATAGCTTCTCATATTTTGAAAAATTCAGGCTTATTTCAAGGAGCTGATGTTTGAACACCGTTTAGAGAAAGAGGTCGTGAAAAGAGCGGTTTGCCCTGAGTATTAAGGATGAAAATCTCGAAACAGCTTTTCATGTTTTGAGATTTTTTGACTTAATACCGAAGGGCAGCTCTTTGAACGCCGTGGATAAGGTCGTGAAAGAAGCGTTCAGCTCCGAGCGAATAAGAGAGGATTTTTTAAAATAGCTTCTCATATTTTAGAAAATCATCGCTTATTGCTGAGGAGTTGCTTCTTGAACGCCGTGAATCAGAGGTTGTGAAAACATCGGGTAGCTCCGATGACAATAAGAAAGAATTTTTTGAAACAGCTGTGCTAACTGACATTTCAAGAATAAATTGATGAACTATCATTTCTTATAAAAATTATTAATTTACTAATAGACTCCAATCGTTAACAAATAGCTTTTTCATCCATGGCTAAATAAATAGTATTATGATTAGGATCAATAACAACCCTTTACAAACAATCATGCAATGAGTCACTAACGAATGGGACAGATTAGGAACATTAGTTTCCATTCAATCCCCTCACTTGCATAAAAAAGGATTCAATGATTAAACGTATCAGAATGTATGCAGAATTACTAAATAATGGAGAAGTCTTATGAAAGATCGGAAACTATTACTATTTTTATCATTATCAATCATCTCAAGTCTTGCTGTCTTGAACGTGACAAAAGATATTCTGTATGGATTATCTTGTTTCGTTCTCTCATGGATATTGTATGGCATTGGGATGAACCGCAAGAACAAACAGTAAATTGAGGTTCTAAGAAAAATCAGCAAAAGACGACAAAGCACAAGGCTTTGTCGTCTTTGTTGTTTCTTCTCCATGGATGCTGGATATTAGCTAATGCTATTTAGTCGTTGCTTTTTCTTTTTTCATTTGTTTACTCCGTAATTGACCACACGCAGCGTCGATATCTGTACCGTGTTCTTTACGGATCACGCAATTGATACCATTCTTTTTCAATACATCATAAAATTTCAGCACATCTGCTTTAGGACTTCGAGAGTATTGGTCATGTTCACTGACTGGATTATAAGGGATCAAATTCACATACGTTAATTTCTTTTTGTCCTTTAGTAGATCCGCTAATTGTTGTGCATGCTCCGGACGATCATTGACTTGATTCAACATGATGTATTCAAACGTGATTCGTCGATTGGTTTTTTCAAGATATTCATCTACTGCAGCCATCAATTTCTCAATTGGGAAACTCCGATTGATCCGCATGATGGAGGTCCGAATCTCGTTATTTGGTGCATGTAATGAGATCGCTAAATTGACTTGCAACCCATTATCAGCAAATTCTTTGATCTTATTTGCCAAACCACTTGTTGAAACAGTAATGTGTCGTGCGCCAATTGCCAACCCTTTGGCATCATTGATGATGTGTAAGAAGTTCATGACATTATCATAATTGTCGAACGGTTCGCCAATGCCCATCACAACCACATGGGACACTCTTTCTCCTTCTTGTCGTTCATCAAAATAGTGTTGAACCATCATGATCTGTGCCACGATTTCTCCAGCTGTCAAATCTCGATTCTTTTTTAACAGACCACTTGCACAAAAAGTACAACCAATATTACAGCCGACTTGTGTCGTCACACATACAGATAATCCATATTCTTGTCTCATCAAGACTGTTTCGATCATATTTTTATCTGGTAATTCAAATAGATATTTGACTGTGCCATCCGTTGCTTCTTGAACCACTATTTGTTTTAACGGATTGATCACAAACTGATCCGTTAACTTTGTTATCAAGTTTTTTGACAAGTTGGTCATTTCGGAGAAGTCTTTGACACGCTTTTGATAAAGCCATTCCCACACTTGGGCGGCACGGAATTTTTTTTCGCCGTTTTCTAAAAACCAATTGGTTAATTCTTCGATTGTTAAACCATAAATGGATTGTTTTTCCAAAATCGTTTCCCTCTTTTTTTCAAAGTATCGCTACATACTATAACTGATTCTAACAACTAATGCAATAGTTCACAAAGCAAAGATACCAAATCTTAGGCTGTTTATGAATGCTCCTCCTTTTTTAGCTATCGTTTTTTTGATTTTTATGAATAAGTGATCAATCTCATAAAAAAACCGAAGAACACCCAAAATTACTTTTGGCGTTTCTTCGGTTTCATTGTTAGAACTGACAAGCACATACGCACTTTTTCTATGTTTCGTGATCCGTTGGCATCATATCCATTGGTTCTTCGACTTGCTCAATGAAGACTTTTCTTGGCTTACTTCCTTCTGAAGGTCCTACTACGCCATGTGCTTCTAATTCATCGACTAAGCGTGCTGCCCGATTATAACCAATTCTAAATCTTCTTTGCAATAATGAAATACTTGCTGTCTGCATTTCAATGACAAGTGCTTTAGCTTCTTCAAATAATTCATCTTGTGGTTGTTCTGCGGTACCGCCTGATTCTACTTCATCAGAAGGCATCATTTTTTCTTCATAATGTGCTTCTTGTTGATCTGTTACAAAGTTGACCACTCGTTCTACTTCGTGGTCAGAAATAAACGCACCTTGAACCCGTATCGGTTTGTTTTCACCCATTGGCAAGAAGAGCATATCCCCACGTCCGAGAAGCTTTTCCGCACCATTGGAGTCAATGATCGTACGTGAGTCCGTTCCACTAGAGACTGCAAATGCCATACGAGAAGGAACATTTGCTTTGATGATCCCTGTGATAACATCCACACTTGGACGTTGGGTCGCTAAAATCATATGGATTCCCGCTGCCCGTGCCATTTGGGCCAAACGAATAATAGCATCTTCGACTTCATTGCTGGCAACCATCATCAAGTCAGCTAATTCATCCACGATCACCACGATAAATGGTAAGGTAGGATGTTTCGTTCCATTTTCCAAGTTTTTTTGTTGGACAAATTCATTATAACCAGTGATATTTCTAACACCAGTAGCAGCGAATTTTTCATAACGTTCTTCCATTTCTTGAACGACTTTCTGCAACGCTTGAGCAGCTTTTCTCGGGTTAGTCACAACTGGCGTCAAAAGATGAGGAATCCCATTGTACATGTTCAATTCCACCATTTTGGGGTCAATCATCATCAATTTGACTTCATGGGGTTTTGCTCGCATCAAAATGCTGGTAATGATCCCATTGATTGCTACCGATTTCCCACTACCTGTCGATCCGGCTACTAATAAGTGAGGCATTTTAGAAAGGTCTGCGGTTTGGACTCGCCCAGAAACATCTCTTCCTAATGGCACTTCTAACAGCTTATCTGGATGATTGGGTTGCGCTTCGATGATTTCTCTAAATGACACCATGCTGATCTTGCTATTCGGTACTTCGATTCCGATCAATGATTTACCTGGGATCGGTGCTTCCATCCGAACATCTTTAGCCGCTAATGCTAATGCAATGTCATCCGTTAAACTGACGATTTTACTTACTTTGACACCCACTGCTGGTTGGACTTCAAATTTTGTCACAGAGGGTCCTAAACTTGCTTTGACGACTTTCGCATCTACGCCAAAACTTTGAAAAGTTTGTTCCAAGACTCCGATATTTTTCTCGATTTTTTTATACTCGTCACTTTGATCCGTCGTTTTTACTGAATCGAGTAAATCGATTGACGGTAATTCATAATCTTGATTTTCCTGCTCTGCTTCGATTTCAAATTCTAATGCTGTCCCATCATCTTCTAAGCTCTCTGCTTCTAACGGTTCAGATGCAGTAGGCGTTGTGACCGTTGGCTCTGTTTTTGGCATATCCATTGTCGCAGATGGGACAGTTCCTTGAAAACTATCGATCGGTACAAAACTGAGTTGTTCGGGTTCATCATCTGCTATTTTTTCATAAGAAGGCGCAGACTTTGCTTGTTGTTCAGCGGAACGACGTTTTTCCAGCTCAGCAATCTCAGCTTCTGCCGCTTCTTTTGCTGCTAATTTTTTCTCTTCTCGTGCTTTCGCTCGTTGCTTTTGCCGTTCTTCTTTCGCCGCTTGTTTCTTCGCTTGCTTTGCAGGATCTCCTTCCAGCAGTTCTTGCATTCGTTCTCCCATCACTTGCAAGCTATTGACTAATTGATAGCCTTCGATATTGCTAAATAAAATGGCACCACTTATTAATAATAAAATGGCAACAAAGTAACTACCAGGTTGAGCAATCAAGAAATACGTAAAATTATAGAGTGCTGCTCCAACCATCCCACCACCAACATTACTGCTGACTCGAGCATGCTGGATGTCACTTGCTAACAGATCCCAAGTGGTTCCTAGAATGTTTGGTTCGCCACTATGGAGTTTTCCGAATAGATGGGCATGTAAAAAGAGAAGAATTCCTAAGTAAAAAAGAATGCCTCCAAACCACCGACGGCTTTTACCGATTTTAAAATCGGTATTTTTTACAACGACCCAAAAACCTAAAATAGCTAATAATATACAGAGAAGCTGATAAGTGTTCCCTGCAATGATCCGAAAACCATTTGCCACTAAAATACCTAAAAAACCTAGTTTTAAAAAGCCAAATACGGCAAATAAGATCAATGCAAATCCGATACTGATCGCAAGAAGTTGTTCCTGCTGCTGTTGTTGCTTTTTCGTCTTTTTCTTTTTCTTTGCAGGACGTTTTTTCTTTGCCATTTTTATCCCTCATTTCATCAAGTTCCATTATACAAAAAAAAGCGAGGGAACAAAAGTTTTGTTTCTAAGTTTAAAGTTTTTCTTTTCGAACACTGTATTTATGCCAAATACTTTAAGAAACTTTTTCAAATAACCAATGGCTAGATCCTGCACCCCTATCGAGAAACTATGATAAAAAAACCGAAATTCCACAAAAACCAAGAAAGTTTTTGGGAATTTCGGTTCATTCAATTCATTTGGTTCATTCAGTGAACTCAATGAAGCTGGAAAGTTTTATCCTCACTGCTTCTATTTTTAGAAAAAAGCGATTACGCTTTATTTCCCTGAACGTTTACTATTAAAAAGGTCAGATCGTTGAGCCATTTTCTTTGATCACTTGTTGGTACCAATAGTAACTATCTTTCTTGTAGCGATCCAATGATCCTGCTTGAGTTTCATCTTGATCGACATAAACAAATCCATAACGTTTTTGGTAGCCATTCAACCAACTTAACAGATCAGTGTAAGACCAAGTACAATAACCAAGGACTTCAGCACCATCTGAGATCGCTTCTTTAATCGCTTTGACATGACTTGAAAGGTAAGCGATACGATACTCATCGTGGATCTTTTTGTCCTCTGTCAATTCATCGTATTCCCCTAAACCATTTTCAGTAATCAATACAGGCATTCGGTAGCGACTCGTAATCCGTCTTAATGCGATTCTCAATCCTTCTGGGTCGATCTCCCAATCCCAATTCGTACGTTCAACGAAAGGATTGTCGACTTTTTTGTACATTCCTGGGACGCCTGTTTCTTCAGAAGATCCTTTTTTCCCAGTGGTATTCATTTTTCCAGCTCCTACACCATCCAACGGATTAAAGGCATTAGTAGCTGTTTGATAATAGTTGATCCCCAAGAAGTCTGGTTTAGCAGATTCAAGCAGTTCTGCGTCTCCTTCAACCATTTCAGGTGCCCAGCCACGTTCTTCTAAAAATTTCATAGCGGCGATCGGGTACTTGCCCCACATGTAGACATCCATCCAGTAATGAGCCATCAAATCTTCCGCATTTTCTGCAGCTAAAATATTTTTAGGATCGCTGTTGATTGGATAATTAGGTGTGTAAGCAAAACTTGGACCGATTTTACCTGGCATTCCTAATTCATGAAACTTATTGATCACTGTTGCATTTGCTAAGTTAGCAATATGGTTCACTTGATACATCCGTTTCGGATCAGTAACACCTGGTGGATGAGCAGCTAATAAATAGCCTAGTGAAGTAAAAATATTTTGTTCATTCAAGCTGATCCAATAATGGACTTTTCCTCGAAAAGCATTAAATAATGTTTCAGCATAATTAGTGAAATCTTCAATGATTTGGCGTGATTCCCAACCTGCATACTCATCTTGCAAGGCTTGTGGAAGATCCCAATGATACAATGTCAACATTGGTTCAATCCCGTTTTCAATCAACTCGTCGATCAGCTCTTCATAAAAAGCTAACCCTGCTTGATTGATTTCCCCACGACCATTAGGAAAAATGCGAGTCCAAGCAACTGAAAAACGATACGCTTTCAATCCTTGTTCTTTCATTAAAGCAATATCTTCTTTAAAGCGATGATAGTGATCAACCGCTAGATCGCCGTTTGTTCCTTTAAAAGTTTTCCCTGGAATACGGACAAAACGATCCCAGACCGATTCTCCTTTGCCGTCTTCTTGCCAGGCTCCTTCAACTTGATAAGCCGCTGAGGCTGATCCCCAAAGAAAATCTTGGGGAAATTCAGTTAATTTTTGGTGTTCCATCAATCTCTTCCTTTCTTGCTTCAATCCTTACTAAAAAAGGATAACACGAAACCCCTTTCAATACAAAAGGAGAAATCAATCATTGAACAATTTTATGATCATTGGAATTTTTCAGACAAAAAATAAGCAAGAATTTTTTAAAATATGTGTTTCAAAAATTCTTGCTTATTCATTTGGCGCAGGTTAATTTCATAGGTTTTATCGTGTGAACTGAGAGACACTCAAATTACCACGCTTCTTTTTAAGACACTCAATGATGTTAGATTGCCTGTTTACTTCTGAACGGGTGTCACATCTTCACCAAACCATTTGTCTGAGATTTGTTGGAATTCTCCTGTTTTTTCTAATTCCGCAATCCCTTCATTGATTTTCTTCACTAATTCCTTGTCTTTCTTTCGGGCACCCACGACAAAATCTTCGCTTTGATAATCCCCTTTGATCATATTGAACTGATCCAACTCATTTTTTTGCTTCAAGTAATAACCAGCATATACTTTATCCATCAATAACCCATCGATCCGTCCACTCTTCAAATCGATCAATGCTTCATTAAAGCTATCATATAAAACAGCATCCTGATTTTTTACAATATCTTTTAATATTTTTGGTTGTTTGATAAAGGCATCATAACCAGAAGAACCATTTTGAGCTCCTAGGATTTTGTCCTTCATTTGAGCAAAGCTGGTGATCCCTGATTTTTTCGTAGTGATCAGGACTTGTTCGTTTTGCATATAAGGTTTTGAAAATTGGACTTTTTTGGCTCTTTCAGCTGTTTTAGTATACCCATTCCAAATGAGATCAATCGTCCCATTATTCAATTCAAACTCTTTCATGGACCAGTCAATGGGTTGGAAAACGACTTTGATGTCATATTCTCTAAAAACTGCTCTAGCAAGGTCAATATCAAAACCTGTTAGTTTTCCTTCTTTATCACGAAACCCCATCGGTACAAAGGTGTCATCTAACCCGATGATGATTTTTTTTTCTGATTGAATCGTTGACCAATTATCTTTATCTGTCTTTTCATTCCTACAACCAGAAAGAAAGACGATCCCTGCAACTATCGCAAGTAGCAAACTGATTTTTTTCATCAAGTGTCCCTCCTTCTTACTTGTTTGGGATGACCTTCACGAGTTGATCTCCCACATTTTCCGCAAACACTAAATCATGGGTTACGATGATTTGTGTCACACCTTCTGCCTTCAATGAGACGATCAAGTTTTCTACTTGTTGTCGCAGCTCAGGGTCTAAGGCACTTGTCGGTTCATCATAAGCAAGAACTCGAGGATTCATTGCCAAGGCACGTGCGATCGCTACCCGTTGTTTTTGACCGCCAGATAATTGATAAGGATAGTTGTTGAGTAAATCACTGATCCCAAGTGAATCGGCTAATTCCTGTGCTTTTTTCGTATACGTTTCTTTCGATTGCTTCAACACCATTTTAGGCGCTAAAGTGATATTGTCAAAAATACTTAAGTGTGGAAACAGTTGAAAATCTTGGAAAACAACACCTACGACTTGCTCTTTCGTTTTCAATTCAAATGGGTCAAAGTCTACACCATCCAGATAAAATTCCCCACTGTCTGCTTTTTCCAATCCTGCTAAGATTCTCAAAAGTGTCGTTTTCCCTCCACCAGAAGGACCGACGATCGCCATGGTTTGACCATCTGGAATGACTAGATCTAACGCGTTGATTACTTTCTTTTCTCCAAATGCTTTACTTACTTTCTTTAATTCAATCATGTCCATTCCTCCTAGCGATAATAGTTTAATTTTCCTTCTACTTGTTTCATGATGATCGTTAAGATACCAGTTAGTGCTAGGTAGATGAAAGCCACACCTAGTAATGGTAGCAATGTTGCATCACGTTCCATCGCAATCTTCCCTGCTCGCATAACGTCTCCTAGTCCTAAGATATAGATCAATGAAGAGTCTTTCACTAAGTTAATCACTTCGTTCCCAACCGATGGTAAAACGATTTTTGTCACTTGTGGGATAATGATTTTTGTGACGGTTTGAAAAGGACTCAACTGTAACACTTGCGCAGCTTCATATTGTCCTTGGGGAATCGATTGAATCCCCCCACGAAAAATCTCAGCAAAATAAGCGGCATAATTTAAAACAAAAGCCAATAATGCTGCCTCAAAACGGTCAAAGACGATCCCGATCGTTGGCAATCCATAAAAAACAAAAATCAATTGTAGTAATAACGGTGTACCACGCATGACCCAGACATAGGTCTGCAAGATATAACGAATTGGTTTAAAATGTAAAGACAACCCTAATGCTAAAATGATCCCTAATGGCAATGATCCAATCAAGGTAAAAATAAATAATTTCAACGTTGTAAGAGCCCCTACTAATAGTTGTGGCATGACTTCCAGCAAATAATTCATTTCTTTCTTCCTCCTTTTAAATAAAAAAATCCCCTTGACTCTCGTCAAGAGGACGCATCACACGTGTTCCCACCTCTGTTTGTTTCTTTTTCACAAAAGAAACCTCACGCAGTCATTCCAGAAAATGAGGTAAAACAAAAGTAATTGTTGTTGGACATTTACTTCACACGAAAATAAAAAAACGTCCTTCGGTCAAATGACCAAAGGACGTAAATTACGTGGTTCCACCTTTTTTTGCTAGTCCCTCACGGAAACTAACCTTATCTGGTCATCAAACAATGACCGCAGCTGTAACGGGCTTCCCGGATTTTCCTACTGTATTTCAGAAAATCGACTCCAAGATGTGTTTCACCATTAACTGCTATCTCTTTCCACCTGCCAGAGACTCTCTTCAAACATTTAATCGCTACTCTTCTTTTCGATGTCGTTGATTTTAACTTACGTGTAATTTACACGATTATTTTTCTTTTGTCAATTATTTTTTTATAATGAATGAAAGAAAAAGAAAGGAAGCGATCAATCGATGGTTTTTGCTACTGAAAAAGAAGCCTATCAATTACTTGATTTACTAGGCATTCCCTATCAAAAGGTGGATCATCCACCGATTACTTCTGTCAAAAATCTGCCATTTACACTACCAGGACCTCAAGTGAAGAATCTCGTGTTAAAAGCAAAAAAAGGGAAACAAATTTATCTTGTTATCTTACCTGATGAAAAGCAGGCAAATTTGAAACAACTTGCAGAACAGCTGAATGAGAAGCGTTTGTCTTTTCTTTCAGAAGAACAGCTCCTTGATTTATTAGGGGTAGCTCCCGGTACTGTTACACCTTTTGCATTGATGCATGATCAAGAAAAAGCGATTCAAGTAGTCATTGACTCAGCCATTGATCAAACCTCTACCGTAGGATTTCATCCAAATGTCAACACGACAACATTGATCTTATCATTTTTAGATTTCATCAAGATTTTAGAATACCTTGAACATCCACCTATCTACGAAGATTTATAAGCACGGCTATTTGTGATAAAAAGCCCAACATACAAAAAATGAGGTTCCTCCTAAAATTGTACGTAAAAACAACAATTTCTAAGAGGAACCTCATGACTTATGTCTCAGACTAAGCTTCTTTCACATTCTAAACCATGTTACATAAACAGCAATCACTTGAAACCAATCACCATTTTTTAACATACAATAGTGGTCTCAAAAACCATTGCTGATTTTCAACAAACGACACGCTATTTCTTCATTGCTGCTTTTAAAGCTGCAGCAAGTGGGCTTTCTTCCGGTTCTTCTGCTTGCGTGTACTTTTTCAATAAACGACGTTCTTCATGCTTCGTCATTTTTTTCTTTTGTTCTTTTTTATCTAACATTTTTTCGGTCGTCCCATCATATTTACAACGGAAATAAGCGCCATTTTTGCCTTCGATGATCTCCATTTTCCGATGACATTGCGGACAACGGTGGTTCGAGACTTTTGGATCTTTTCTTCTACGGTAATGACAATCTTGATTCGTGCAGACATAGATTTTGCCATCTCGAGTATTTTTTTCTCTAAGATTGGAACCGCAGTCTGGACATTTTTTCTGTGTGATCGAGAAATCTTGGTAAGATTGTTTACTTGTTTTGATTTCTTGTACCAATCGTTTTGTTTCTTTTTCAATGCCCATTAAAAATTGGCTGGCTTGTTTTTGCCCCGCTGCAATTGCTTCTAAGTCTTTCTCCCAGCTTTCTGTTAAATCAGGGGTCACTAAGGAAGGATTGACTAATTCCAATAATTGCTTCCCTTTTGGTGAGACTTGCAAGCCTTGCGGTGTTCGTTCCATCAATTCCGATTTGATCAACTTTTCAATGATTTCGGCGCGAGTTGCCGGTGTTCCTAAACTATGTTTTTCCATAAGTCCTAGTAAACTCGCCTCTGTCAAAGGCTTAGGCGGTGCCGATAGTTCTTTCTTGATCGTAAATTCTGGTTGGATACGCATTCCCTCCACCCAGTCCACTTCATTGCTCTCCTTTTGACTGACATCTTTCCAACCAGCTTGAAGGACTTGATTTTGATGGAACACAAATTGTTCCTTGCCAAATGTCACAGTCACTTTTGTTTGACTGATTTTGTGTGGCTCAGCGAATAATCCTAAGAATCGAGTAACAATCATTTGATAGATTTTTTGTTCTTCGTTGCTAAGTTTCTCATAGCGTGGACGATTTTCAGTTGGTAATAACGCATGGTGATCAGTAACTTTACTGTCTTGGAAGACTTTTGTTTGTCGAACAACTGCCCCATTTTTTAAATACTGTTTCACTTCTGGAGAAAAATCGCTGACCGCCTGTAAACGCTCTTTCATCGTACTTTTCATATCACTCGTCAGATATTTGCTATCTGTACGAGGGTACGTCACGATTTTATGCGTTTCATATAAACTTTGGACCAGTCCCAAAGTTTTTTTAGCAGAGTAGCCATAACGTTGGTTTGCTTCTCGCTGGATTTCCGTTAGATCATAAGGCAATGGTGCCGGCTCCACTTTTACTTTTTCTTGGATGGCTGTCACAGTCCCTTTATTTTTAGCTAACTCTTTCACTAATGATTGAGCTTCTTCATGAGATTTCAATGCGAATTGATTTTTTTGAACCATCTTTGCTTGTTGTTTTTGTACATCTAATAAAATTGAAAAATAGGTTTGTGGTCTAAATGTTTCAATTTTCCGTTCTTGTGTTCTAACCAAGGCGAGTGTTGGAGTTTGAACTCGACCAGCGGATAGATTATCTTGATACTTCACAGTCAGCGCCCGTGTCACGTTCAATCCTACTAACCAGTCAGCCTTTGCTCTAGCTAGCGCCGAATAGTAAAGTGCATCATAGTCTTTTGCGGGCTTCAATTGTTTGAATCCTGTCTTGATTGCTTTATCTGTTTGGGAAGAAATCCAAAGACGTTTCACTGGTTTATTGAAGCGGACATATTCCAAGATCCACCGAGCAACCAATTCCCCTTCTCTTCCGGCATCCGTAGCGATCACAGCCTCTGACACATCTTTACGTTGCGCCAATTGCTTGATTGTTTTTAATTGGTGACCTGTTTTAGGCAGTGGTTTGATTCCTAAATTTTTAGGAATCATCGGCAACGTTTCCATTTGCCAACTTTGCCATTCTTTATTGAGGTCTTCAGGCATTTTCAGCCCTAACAAATGACCAAGGGCCCAAGTAACGATCACCTTGGGTCCTTCGTAATAATTTTTGTGTTTTTGATTAGCACCAAGCACCTTGCTTAGGTCTTTCGCAACGCTTGGTTTTTCCGCTAGAATTAGTTGTTTCATAAAATTCCTTTCTGCTTTCTAAAGTGATTGGCTGATGATTTTTCAATAAGGCTAACCCTTTATATTGTTGAAGATCATCATCACATTCTTCACACCAGCGCTCGTCTCCGTCATTCCAGAAGGCACTTAGAAAGTTGCTTTTTGCATGGATATATTCGTATTTATTTTTGATTGCAAGCCATTTTTGTTCATAATTAACCTGTGCTTCTTCAAAAGAATCAAATGTTTCTTCTACTTCGATATCCTCTTCCCAATTCTCAAAGAACCACCAAGGCTCATTATCTCCGAACATTGTCACTACTTGATACATACTCGTGCTCCTTCTCTACGATTTTACTAGACTCATCTTAGACACTTTTCAAGAAAGTTGCAAGAAATTCCTCTTATAAAAGGGACATTTTATGAATTTGTCTATTTTAAAGAAACGTACTACTTATTTACTTGGTAAAGTGGCAATAAAGTCATTGATCATCCAAGAATAACTCTCTTCAGGAGACACAGTTGCTTCCTTTGTGAAATAGCCTAAAAATCGTAAAGACAAATAGCCATGGATGATACTTCGCAATTCTCTGCTGCGATGCGTTTTTTCTTTTCGAGTCAAATCAAAGGCATCAAATAATTGTAGAATGATCTGATT
The DNA here is from genome assembly GCF_050530455.1 of Enterococcus sp. DIV1208. Lineage (NCBI taxonomy): Bacteria > Bacillati > Bacillota > Bacilli > Lactobacillales > Enterococcaceae > Enterococcus > Enterococcus sp. DIV1208. Next base: position 2,240,181 of record NZ_CP172887.1, read on the forward strand.
CGTTTCATAGATTCCTTCTAACAAAATCTCCTCATTGGTGTGAGGGACACTGATCAGCAACTCGTAAACGGCCTGGTTCGCAAAAGCAAAAGACTGATAGACTTGTGCATAGACACGCAGCGCCTCTGCCCCACTTTTTCCAACCAAAGAACGACGCAACGCTTCGTTTAACTCTTGTAATAATTTTGCAGTCAATGCGGTCTTTACATCACGCATATTTTTAAAATGATTATAGAGGGAAGGAGACTTGACGTCTAGCGCCTTAGCCAGGTGTTGAAAAGTGACTTGTTGAACATCCATCTCTTCCGCTAGTCCACGAAAGCAAGCGATGATTTTTTCTTGAGATAGATTTCTTTTTTTCATTTCGTTGTTCCTCTCGTATGTTAACTACTTAACAACTTTAGTTTACCATGAAAAACGAACTTAAAAAAGAGGCTTCCATTGATAAACTACACATTGTAGTTTATAATAAATGAATGTAAATGAAAATTTTCAGAAAGAAGGACATAACAGTGACCACACGCATCAAAGAAAAATTATTTAGGAAAAGAGAAACTTGGGAACAAAACTTATTTGTCTTATGGTTTGGGACTTTTATGGCAGGGATTGGGTTTAGCTTAGTCATGCCGTTTATGTCACTATACATAGATACGTTAGGTAACTATAGTACGTCGCAATTGAATTTTTGGAGTGGGTTGACCTTTTCTTCTACGTTTTTCGTCACCACATTGATTTCTCCTTGGTGGGGCAAATTAGCCGATCAGAAAGGCAGAAAATTGATGCTCTTGCGTGCTTCCTTAGGGATGGCTGTCGTTATTGCCTTGATGGGTTGTGTGACCAGTGTGTATCAACTCGTTGCACTGCGGTTGTTACAAGGGATCTTTTCTGGTTACATCAGTAATGCCACTGCCCTTGTCGCTACTGGTACGCCGAAAGAAAAAAGTGGTCAAGTCTTAGGAACATTGGCTACTGGTTCCGTCACAGGAACATTGCTTGGTCCTTTACTTGGGGGGATTTCAGCCTCAGCATTTGGTTATCGTCCAACTTTCTTCATCACAGGAATCATTTTATTTTTCGTCTTTTTATTAAGTCTTTTCTTTGTTCATGAAACATTTGTACCTATTAAAAAGGAAAATATGGCTTCTGCCAAACAAATATTCAAAGAATTGAAATATCCTCATGTCGTGATTGGTATGTTCGTCACAACAATGATTATTCAAGCTTCGAATAATTCTATTAGCCCAATCATTAGTTTATATATTCGTCAGTTACTAAATGGACATGGAAGTGTCACACTGATTAGTGGGATCATTGCTTCGATCCCAGGAATTGCCACATTGATCGCCGCTCCTCGTTTTGGTCGCTTAGGCGATAAAATCGGGAGTGAACGTATTTTAGCTATTGGCTTAGGATTTGCAATTTTAGTTTATATCCCAATGGCCTTTGTCACGAATGTCTGGGAACTGGCTGCGTTGCGTTTTTTGATCGGTATTTCAGATGCTTGTTTGCTTCCAGCTGTCCAAGCTTTGATCACCAAATATTCCCCACATCACGCCGCCGGTCGGATTTTTAGCTACAATCAATCCTTCCAAGCAACTGGGAATGTCGTTGGTCCAATGATTGGTTCGAGCGTTTCAAGCGTGTTTGGTTACCGAGGAGTCTTTCTTTCCACTTCTTTACTTGTTTTAGTGAACTTCTTACTAGTACGTCGTAACACACAAGAAATCCATGACAATGAGCTTGTTGACTCATCAGAAACATCCGATACACCTGTCCTTTCTTCAGACAAACACACACAACCTCATGGACATTGATCGCTTAATAATAGTCAATCTGAATAAACAAGAACTATCGTCATATTTAAGATTGAAGAGGCCCCCAAAAGTTAGATTTTTTAGTCTAGCTTTTGGGGGTCTCTTAAATTTCTCATACTTTGTTTTTTCCACATTCTTTTAGATATTCTGAAAGTAACGCTAACCCTTTTTCTAATGTTTCTTTCTTGCAACAATACCCTAAGCGCGCATGCTGAGGCACCCCATAGGCACTACCTGGGACCAGTAAGACACCAGTTTCTCTCAGAAGATCAATACAAAATTGCTCATCATCTTCTGTTATGTTCAAGCGAATGAATGACGTTGACACGTGATTCGGTAACACTAATTGGACATTTGGTTCATCAGCCAGCCATTTTTCAACGATGGCTAAATTCTCCGAAACGATTTTTTTATTTCGTGCAAGGATCTTTTCTTTATTCCTCAGTGCGTGAACCGCTAATGCATCTGACAAAACACCACCGCTAAGTACTAAATAGGTATGGTATTTTCTTAAACGCTCAATGATTTCTTGATTCGCTGCTACCCAGCCGATGCGTATACCAGGAACAGAATAAGTCTTTGACAATGAATTAGTCGTGATCCCCTTGTCATACAGATCCACGATTGAGACAAAATCTCCCCCTGCTAATGGGGCATACACCTCATCCATCAAAATATACGCATCGACTTTTTCGGCAATTTCGATAATTTCTTCCAATGTTTGGCGATCCAACAATGTACCCGTTGGATTATTGGCACTGTTTAAACAAATCATTTTAGTATTTGGTTGGATCACATCAACTAATTTCACACTATCAAAACGCCATTCCTCTTCTTCTGTGAGTGGTACGAAATCAACAGTTGCACCTAAAGATTTGGGTAAGTCATACAATTGCTGATAGGTTGGCAACATGGAGACCACATGATCTCCTGGTTCAATCAATCCATACAGCGCCAAAAGGTTCGCCCCAGTCGCCCCATTGGTTTGAATAATGTTTTCTGAAGAAAGCGATTGATACAAAGAAGCGACTTCTTTTTTGAAAGTTGCCGTCCCCTCGCTCCACCCATAATCCAACGACGTTTTACTCAAAGATTGAAAAAAATCAGTAACTGTCGTTCCGTCTAACCCAATCAGTTCTTCTAACGTCAGTGCTTCGATGGAACTTTGTGCAAGGTCATATACTGCTTCTTTTTCCCACTTATTCAACCATTCTTCCAGTCCAAAATGTGTGATTTCCATCTTTTTCGCTCCTTTTGCTTTCTTCAATATTTTTGATTCACTACTTTCTATTCATCGATACTCAAACAAACCAAGAAACACTCGTCGCTCCTAGATGCCATGTAAATGAGATAAACGGTCGGTTTCCGATTTTATTATACTCTCTTTTTAAAAATAACGCTTTCAAATAGATAGAACCGCCTGTTGAAAAAGTCGCCTGACACTGTTTTCTTCAGAAAAAATTATTAGACAAAAATCTGAAAACTCTTTGCTTCAAAAACCCCTTACTGATATTTCAGAAGACACTCTAGCAAAAAAAACCGAGGAATACCAAAAATAGGCGAAACTATTTTCGGATTCTTCGGCTTATTTCTCAGAACTAAACTTGTCTTAACTCTTTTCTTGTTCTTCTAACAAAAGAAAGTTGTTCAAAGAGCTGTTCGCAAGCAAGATTTACACATATTGCAAGACTTTTTCTTTATTGTAGGCATGATCAATCAAGCCACCACCAAGGCACTCCATTCCATCATAAAAGACGACAGCTTGACCTGGTGTGATCGCCCGTACAGGTTCATCAAAAATCACTTCGGCACGATCGCCTTCTAATAACCGAACCGTTACCGGCACATCTTGTTGGCGGTAGCGGAATTTAGCTGTACATTTAAATTCCTTTGGCATTGGTTCATTCGTTGTAAAATGGATTTCGCTCGCATCAAGGCTTGTTGCATATAAGGCAGGATGATGAAATCCTTGTCCTACATATAACGTATTCGTTGCAAGATCTTTTCCGACTACAAACCAAGGTTCTTGTGATGCACCGCCACCACCAATCCCTAGGCCTTGTCTTTGACCGATCGTGTAATACATCAATCCAGCATGTTGACCTTTGACTTCTCCATCAAGTGTCACCATATTTCCTTTTTTAGCTGGTAAATAATTACTTAAAAATTGTTTAAAATTCTTTTCGCCTATAAAACAAATCCCAGTGGAATCTTTCTTTTTAGCAGTTGCTAAACCTGCACGTTCCGCAATTTCACGTACTTGTGTTTTTTCCATACCACCTAGTGGGAACATTGTTTTCGCTAATTGTTCTTGTGACAATTGGCTTAAGAAATAAGTTTGATCTTTGTTGTTATCTACACCACGAAGCATATGTGCTACGCCATTTTCGTCACGCACTACTTGCGCATAATGCCCAGTCGCTACGTATTCAGCACCTAGATCCATCGCATAATCTAAAAATGCTTTAAATTTGATTTCTTTATTACACATCACATCTGGATTAGGTGTCCGTCCTGCTCGGTATTCAGCTAAGAAATATTCAAATACACGATCCCAATATTCTTTTTCAAAATTGACAGAATAATAAGGAATCCCGATTTGTGAAGCAACTTTCGCTACATCCTTATAATCTTCCGTAGCTGTACATACACCATTTTCATCCGTGTCATCCCAGTTTTTCATAAAGATCCCAATGACGTCGTAGCCTTGTTCCTTTAGTAAAAGTGCTGTTACAGATGAGTCGACACCGCCACTCATCCCAACGACAACACGTGTCTTGCTGTTGTCTTTCATGGTATCACCATCATTTCAATTAGATTTTCTGAAATCATCTACGAGTTGAAGGTCGCAACTTTTCAGTGCTTTACATTATACGATATATTCTTGAAAATTTCATCCCTTATTTATCAAAGTATCAGTATAGCCTTTTAATCACTTTTAAAAAAAGAAAATTGGAATCGTCTTTCTATCATTTGCTTTTGTTCAGTCGATTGATCATAGTTAAAGACTATCCACATGAAGAAAATAAGCGTAAGGAAAGAATATAAGTAGCAAACAAATAATTGAGGATTAATAGCACCATCTTTGTTAAAAGATATACCTGATACGTTAAATAAAATGATTTTTCTTCTTTTCAATTTGTATCATTTTTTTCACCCCCCAAAAAAAAGCCAGCCCAAAATACAGATTAGGTTAAGGAAAATAATGATTCTTTTTAAGAATTTGGATTCAATTTTTGTGGATAAAAACAAGTTAACCCCTCCGATGATCCAACAACTCATCATCACGAATATAAAAAAGACGTAATGATAGTTGTTGATACGTGGAATGAAGTACAAACTAGTCAAAACAATCGGACTAAGTAACAAAAACGATGTTAGCATTGTAGCTTTTTTTAATTTTAATGATGGCATCTTTTTTCTCCTTTGAAATAAAAGTGATGTTTTTTGTTTATTTGTTTTGTAAAAAGTTAAGTAAATAACCTATAATTTCCATAAGTTGCATAAAATTGAAATATGTAAAAAATAGATAGTTGGTAAAAAGTAAGATCCCTCTTATTTTTTGATGGCTAACCTTGGTGGAGCAGTAGAGCCCAATTATTCCAGGTATAATCATACTCATGATTAAAAACAGTCCTTGGGGGCTATTTACTCCATAATAAAAATGCACACATACTAAGCTACTAATTGACCAAAACATAGACAAACCTAGACATATTAAATAAAATTTTTTATTCACTTTTTTCCTCCTTTCATCCGCTATGACAATAAAGCCAAATCCAACCATAGATACAAATAAGATTAAGTATAATCACTAATCTTTTTAATCCTTGAGAAGCAATACTTTCAAAAAAAGCAAGCTCCCTCTACTCCATCTCCAACAAGCAACAATCGATCGCATAAGAAAATCAACGTTGTATCTTGTACAATAAGCATAATAAAACCAAGGAATATTCCTAAAAAATATAGCCTTCTATTAATAAATTGCTTAAAGTAGGTGGTGAAGAACTAATTACTACCTGTTAGCCAATTAATTTTTTGCTTTTTCCCCACTCCTAACTTATTCCTTATAGCCAAAAAATTTCGTTAATCAAAAGAACCACGTGAAAATAAGTAGCAAAGAAGTAACTAATGCCTACTAATGCACACTTGATTTTTCCATCCTCGAGTTGTGCAACAAGAATAAGACCAACCATATTGCTTGTTCTTTTCTAACGACGGGCATAGCAATTAAAATAATACAAATGCCTAATAAACTTAACGAAACAATCATACAGGTTTTACTTTTTTCTAGAAACATTCATACATCTCCTTTTTTATCGTCTAGACTTTTTTCGTTTACATTTATTTTTCTCACTTTTTATACAAACAGTTGATCCATTTCAACCGTTTTCATTCGTCAATTTATCCTTATAAATCAAAAATTATGTAGAGCAGAAAGACCACGTGAAAATAAGTAGCAAAGAAGTAATTGATCCCTAATAAGAACCATCGCCAACGTGTCTGTCGGATCTTCATTGATAAGTAAATTCCTGTAATACCAAGAATAATCATCAATAATTCTAAAAATAACCCTTCGATATCTAAGTAAAAATCATAAATATGGTACAGCGTTAGGAAACAACTAGTCGATAGAATCATAGCAAGACATAGCCCTTTATGGTCAACTATTTTTTTCATCTTTTCTCCTTCAATAATTTTTAAAAATGCCAAACCGATTCAATTAAATCTTCGCCAAATATCAAACCAGTTATCAAGCCAGCTATACAGCCAATTATAGAGACTGATAAAATTTAGAAGGATCACTACTATTTTTAGATAATTAGATTTGATCTTGGTAGCAAAGAAAAGGCTAGCGCCACCTAATAACCAACACGTAATCCTCACTAACAATAGAAAATTAAGCTCATCTGTTTGGATATAGCCAACATAAGCAACACTAAAAGATAACGCTAACAAAACAAATGAAATGATGGTACAGGTTTTACTTTTTAATGGGATCATTTTCTTCTCTCCTTTTCATTCTTCAAACACATTTTTTAGTATTTTTAATAAGAATACTCATCTCTCCTAAACACTTGCCTTTGTCAAATACCTGATAGTTATAGACCAAAAATCCAAACGACGATATGGAAATAGGTTGCAAAAAAATAATTGATCCCTAAGAGAACCCACTTGACTTTTCTATTCTCGTTCTTGAGGTTCGCCGCAAGAATAAGACCAACCACCCCAGACAAACTTAGTAAAATCAAAAATCCAAGCGTACGCAAATAATCCCCAGAGGTAAGGTAACTGTAGTGGACCCTGATAAAAAAGCCAGCTGACAAGATCATTGGTAATCCTAAACAAATGATCGCTACTCGTTTCTGATCTTTTGTTTTCAGTAACCAGATAGATAGTAGCAAATAAACAATTAGCGCAATAAGCCAATCAAATCTTGCAATACTAACAAAGCCGATAAAAATAAATACGACTCCAAAAATACAAGCAAAATGAATGAAAGCTGCCCATCTTTTTAAAAGTTTTGAATGTACACCAGTAGAAAAAAGCAAACTGAGTCCACTGAGTAAACAACAAAGATAATAGATGAACACAAGACTGATCTCTATAAAAAGTCCGACTGACAAAGCCATTGGCAATCCCAAACAAATGATCGCCTCGCGTTTCTGATCCTTTTTTTTCAGTAGCCAAATTGTTAGTAGCAAATAGGCAATTAAATCATATCTTTGAATGCCAATAAAACCGATAAAAATATATAAAACCCAATAAAGACAGCCAAAATGAACGATAGCTGTCCATTTTTTTAAAGGGGTGGCATACACTCCGGTAGAAAACAACAAACTAAGTCCACTGAGTAAAAAGCAAAGACAATAGATTAACACTAAACTTACTTCTGAAAGATTGTGAAAAGATTTCACAATTATCCCAACAGAGCCCCTCATTACTAATAATGTACCTAGAAAAATGCTACAGACGAAGAAAATCATGGAATACTTCGTACAGGTCTTACTTGTTAGCGACAACATCCACACTACTCCTTTCTAACAAAAAACCTTTTTATATTCTAGCAAGCCACTTCCCTTTCCAGTACTCGATATGTATGTAAGACGTCTCACTGAAGAAAGATGTAGATATGGTAATAAGTTGCAAATAAATAATTAATACCCAAAAGTATCCACTTGGCTTTTCCCTTATCGAGTTGCGTTGAAAGAATCAGACCACTTAAACCTGATAAATGAAGAATGACTATGTATCCAATGGTGTCCCATGACCATTCCCCCCCATAAAGGATTAGTTCGTAATTGAGCTTGATAAAAAAGCCAATTGAAATAATCATCGGTATCCCGAAGAAAGTGATCGCTAGCCATTTCTGCTTGCTTGCTGTCAGTAAAACGATAGCTAGGAACAAATAAAGAACGATTAAAAAAAGTACATGGAAAAGAAAAGCAAAAATAAAGAGAGAAAACCAATAAACACTACTAAAATGAATAATCGCCGCTGTCCGTTTTAAAATTTTTGAATGCGTACCTGTAGAAAAAATCAAACTGAGACCACTGAGCAAACAGCTAAGATAATAGAAAATCATCAGACTTCCTTCTGGAAGATCACTTAACGGAATAAATCCATTAACTTTACCAAGCAAACCAACAATCATCAACATCATTAAGAAAAAACTACCGATTAAGAAATTTCTTGAAACCTTTATACACGTTTTACTGTCTAGCGATAGCATTTGTACCACTCCTTTTTTATTTTCCTAACTAATTTTTTAAAAATGTAGCAAAAAATAGACCGATCAATCCTGACACCATGATAAGAAAGAACGGAACCAAAGTTTTAAGAACAAGATAATACATGTAAAGCGCTATCACACACCCAAGAGACACTGACATGGATAGCACCAAACCAACTAGATAAGCCTTCATTCTCATCTTCTCCTTTTATATTAATGAACAAAGTAAAATAGAATTATCATAATCTGTGAAAAAAACATTTATTAAAAAAACTACCCTTTTACCATTTTTTCTAGAAATAATCGATTACAAAATCTAGATTCAGCAAAAAGGTTAAACTCATTTGTTTAAAAAATGTTATCTTAAATTAAATAAAACCTAAAATTTAATAACAAATAATCATTATACACATTAACTAGGTTACACTTTTTTTATTACCCCCTTCTATAAAACCCTAAATAAAAGCTAAAAAAACAACAAAAATACTCTGTATTTATCATAAAAACAAAATAACAACGCTTACAATCTTATTTTAATTTATTCCATTCTAGCTGTTATGTCTTCGTATTTCACGTCAATAAAAAACAAAAATAACAAGTATTTATAGATGCTAGATTATTTTTCATATGTTATTATTTTATCATAAAAATTAGGAGGAATACCCGTGAAATTTAAATTATTTTTTATTGTCACCTTTTTATGGACACTTTTGTTTGCTGTTCCTGTCACCGACGCCCATGGCGATACCACAACTGATGAACAACTGACTGAATACTATGATTTTTTCAAAAATGAATACGCTTCCTTTGATCGAACCTTTGAAGAATTCACCGCTAATTATTATCAGCAAACCACCTTGAAAGATACCTTGTCAGACGAAGACCAATTAAAAGAGTATCTGCAATCCGTCAACGACCAATATTTACCAGCAGAAGCAGAACGTTTAGCGAAAATTGCTCCGTTGTGGTCCTTTAATATCGGCAATTCATTAGACAATATTACTTTTGAAGAAAAGCCAACTTACGGAACCTATGATTTATTGAATACCGTGCAACCAGGGGACATTATTTTTGAGAAAAATCGGGCTGAAGTCCCAGCAACTCCCTACTTTCTTCATCATGTGATGATTGTCGAAGGAATTTATGAAGAAACCCATATGATTAATGGGAAAGCAGAAACTTCCCGATATATTAGAACTATCGAAGCGACTAGTAAAAGTGATGATCTTCCAGATAAGGCAGGTGGAGTGGTCTATGGAGTATTAGATGATCAACGATTTGATTATACTGAAGCAACAATTTTACGAGTCCCGGAAGCTACTGCTTTGCAAAAAAATGCAGCCATTCAATTTATGCGCAGTCAATTAGGCAAGCCTTATCATATATCAATAGATTTTCTTCAACATAAGAATCGTTTATCTTCCAGAGAAAATTGGTATTGTTCCACACTTGTTTGGGCTGCTTACATGAATGCGACCCCAGATGGTAGAATTGATGATAGAACCCCAGAATATTATCCTAATTTTCAAGGGATTGATTTAGAAACTGATGATTTACTTAATGAACCTGGTGTAACACCAAATGATATCTTACGTTCGGATAAAGTTGAAAAAACCAGCCCTTCCTTTGTAGATTATCAATATTACTTGCAAAATGTTATTAGCTCACCAATCGGAGGACCCGATGAAAAAAAGTAGCCGACTTTACTTTCAGATCCAATTCAAATATATACAACCTAAGAAATGACTATTACTTCATCGCCATCGACCAAAACACCCAGAAACCTTACCGAAGCACGGAATTAACTTTAGGTCGTAATGTTTTTGGGAAAGTGGTGGCGCAATTAAATGCTTTTGCCAACTTCCAGTTAACTAAAGAAGCCGAACAAAAATATGCAGATCCCAAAATCCCGGTGATTCCAAAAATGATTGCGACCGAAGACATCCCAAACTATGTGATGAACTGGATCAATACCTACACACACTGTTCCTTCGAGATCGTCTATTCTTCAGATATCACGACTGATTTCAATCACTTAAGTTACAATCTGAGTTATACGAAGATCGATAAAAAAGCCCACCCAATCAAAGGGTATCAAGTCAATCAAATCATTCATACGCCACCGGCTTTTACTCAACAACGATTTGATTATACGGAGAACTTGTCGATCTATGAACTATATAACTTGAGCAACCCCAATCCTTTAAATGCCGATGTTGCTCATAATAAAATGGCGGGTGGTTGGTATTATTTCTACAATCATTTTTACGCCTTAGTTAAACTAGAAAATGGCACCTATCGTTATGCGACGTATTTGCGATTCCATGGTTCTTTTTCAACCGCCGTCGCTTACCGAAATGGCTACGGTCTGAATTATGATTACCATATGACCGCAGAAGCTAAAGAAAAATATGGCAAATATTACAACAATATCATCAAGAACCAAACTGTTGATTACGGGATCGATTGGTTGAATCAACATACGACAGAAAAAACTTTGATCGTTTATTCAAAAGATATCGCGCAAGACGTGAGCAAACTAAATCAAGGTACCGCCACAGTCGCTAAAGGGTATAATGACAATGGTCAATATGTCTATTGCATTTTATAAGGACTAGACTGAACAAAAAAATCACTATCCATCATATGATTAAAAATCCTCTTAAGTTCGCTTTAACAGCGAACTTAAGAGGATTATTTTTTCTAGACTAGCAGAAATGTTTTACGTCCTTATTTTTGTTGAAGACGTGCTAATTCTTGTTGTTTGGCTTCGTAAATTTCTTCAATGTCATCTTCTGATAACGGTGTGCCAAAGGGTTGTTGCACTTTCAACAGTTCTCTTTCTGGCGCATCTACACCGACATTCACATCATTACCGATCGGTACACTATAATGATGGATATGTCCATGAAGATTACGGATACTATCGTTTGATCCCAGCAACATTGGATAATGAGTCAAATAGTATTGCTGATGATTGAATTTGATGATAGTTCCGACATCATAAAAATAAAACTTTTTTGAACCAACCTTGTTTCCTGGATGATGTTTTTCTAAATACCTGAAAAAAGCACGGCTGTCATGGTTCCCCTTGATCAAATGGATTGTCCCATTGAGTTGTTGCACCAACTCCAGTATGTCTTGGCTACCTTTTTCATATTGTGGGTGCATCGCCAGATCGCCTAAGTGATACACATGATCGGTTTCTTTGACAACTTTATTCCAGCTATTGATTAGTTGCTGATTCATTTCTTCCACACTAGCAAATAAACGAGGGGCAAAATCATTTTTGCCTAATAAGTTTTTATGAAAAAAGTGCATATCACTAATAAAAAAATTCATATTGACCCCTTCTTACGTCTTTTTCTTTTAGAATAAACAACATCAAAGAATTAAACAAATGTTAGCTCTTTTTCTAGCAAAAGTGATTGTCTGTTTAACTAAAAAGCGGTTATTCATTGTTCTCATTGCCTATTGTGTACAATGCTAGAAAAAAGTAATCACAAGTAAATCATGGTAAACTTAAGGAAAAACAGGAGGTATTGATTATGCCTATCAGCTTTCATACTACTCTGACTCCTTCAGCAATCGAGATTACGTTACCAAATGAACATGGGAAGATGACTATCACAAAAGAAAAACCAGCTCTACCTGATCATTCACTTTATCTATTTTTCAAAAACAAACAATGTATCGCAATCGGTCAAACCGTGGTACCTAAAAGTTGGGATCACATCGTATTGGTTCAACTTCCTTGGGATCTTGAAGCCAGTCATCTAAGCTACCTACTTCAAGAACAGGCAGAATCAACGGGATTGACAGTAGAAATCGATGATTCCGCAAAAGAAACGATCCCTCAAGTACAAGTCAAAAAGTTAGCGGAACCAGTCGAAGAAATCACAAAAATCTTGGCAGTATTTGGTTACTCTTTAGAAAAAAGCAGTCCTCAAAAGAAAAAGCCGGCAAAAGCAAGACATCGTTGGACAAAGGAAGTTAGTGAGATCCCTTTTACCGTTAATTTTAGAAACAGTCAGGCAACGCTTTATTGGATCAGTCGAAATGAATTATTGATCAAAAAGGGGGCTATACTATTAGCGGAAGCTCCTTTAAATAAAGACGGTTCCGTCAGTTATGCGGCAAAATATGGGGATAAATTACGTGATGATTATAAAGATAGCATTGTAGGAAATAAAACGAGCAAAGATATTATCGTCAAAAGCGTCAATGAAGCAAGTCTGTTACTCTACTTCGGTGGAACAAACAGCTGGTTAGAAATCATTGATGAAAATGGTAAATCCTTAGATGAGTGGACAAAAGTAGAATAGAGTAATGGTTATTCTCTAGCGATTGTCCCGTTTCAATAGATAGTAAAAAAGCAAAGAAATCAGCTTTACTAGCTGTTCTCTTTGCTTTTTTTACTGGCAACAATGATAGATACGTTCGACTTCCTTAGACTTTTTCAAATAATCCTCGGCTGATCATACCATCCATCAAAAAATAAAATTTATCTTGACTCATTTTTTGCCGGTCGTCTTTAAAAATATTGACTGCTTTCAATCCGTTAGCTGTCGTAATAGACATTTTTAGTGTTTGGATATCCTTTGAAACAGTGATTTTTAGTTTAAACCCTTCTTTGCTTTGTGGGGTTGCATCTAGCGGACGAATCAACTGATAGTTTCCGCCATTTGTTTCGGTAAACCCATTGTCTCTCAAAGTGTAACGTTTTGCATCTGGATGTAAACGATAACTTGTTTTTGCTCCTAAAACTGTGGCTGTTTTTTCAAATGCCATGATTTTCACCTCGGTAAATTGATTTCTACTTTTATTATAAAAGTTTCTTGCATCATTTACTAGGTTTTTTCCAACTTAGATTGATTGGATCAATACATCAAGAAAACGTTGGACTTCTTCTTTGGTATTGCCGTAACCAAAACTGATTCGTATGGATTCTTTAAGGATTGGTGTCTCTTCCCCATACATTGCCTCCAGCACATGCGAAGGTTCGATATTACCAGCTGTACATGCTGACCCAGTAGATATCGCAATCCCATTAAGATCCAACTTCATCAAAAGTAAGTCATTCGCAACACCAGGTAATCGAAGGTTTAACACATGTGGTAATTTGTTGTTTAAATCACCATTGACTTGATAAGAAATTCCTTCTTTTTCCAAGGTATTCAAAATCAACTCTTGGAATCCAGCATATTTTTCACTTCGAGCTTCACGTTCTTCAGCGGTTAGAAGCTTGACCGCTTGCGCCATTCCCCAGATACCTGCGAGATTTTCAGTACCTGCTCGCCGCTTCTCTTCCTGTTCTCCACCTAAAAGTAGTGAAGGAATATTTATGCCATCTTTTTTATATAAAAATCCTACGCCTTTTGGTCCATTGATTTTATGGGCAGAGATGCTAAGTAAATCAACACCTAACTCCCTTGGATGAATCGTCTGATTCCCATAAGCTTGAACCGCATCGGTATGAAAATAAGCAGGGTGTTCCCGCAACCGTTCGCCGATTTCTTTGATTGGCATCAAATTCCCGATTTCATTATTCCCAAACATGATCGAGACTAAAATCGTTTCATCACTTAATGCTTCATCAAAGTCAGTTAGTGAGATATTGCCTTTTTCATCTACTGGTAAATACGTGACTTCAAAGCCTTGTGTTTCCAGATATTTCATTGTATTCAAGACAGCAGGATGTTCGATAGCGGTAGTGATCAAATGATTCCCGTCTTTTTTTCGTGAAAAAGCCGTTTCAAGGATCGCTGTATTATCGCCTTCTGTCCCTCCACTATTAAAAATGATTTCATGATCATTGACTTGTAAACTATCAGCAATAAGTTGTCTTGCTGTTTCTAACTTTTCATGGGCAATTCGGCCGAAGCCATGGATACTCGAAGGATTCCCAAAGGTTTCTTGCATCATTGTGGTCATTTCTTGAATGACGTAGGGATGCATGGGCGTCGTCGCTGCATGATCCAAATAGATTTTTTCCAACTTCTTTCATCCCTTCCAAATAGAACTAGGCACATTCTAGCATAAAATAAGCAAGTTACCAAAGAAACAATCACTAAACCAGGATAGTTTCCCAACTTTTAGAAAAAAATTCGTTCGACAATTCGTGCTACCACGATTGTCGAACGAATTTTATTTCATCACTTAACAAAAAATGATTAATCAAATACTTTTTCTTCTAGACGGAACAATGGACTCATTGGTGTATTTTCATGAATTCGTTTAACCGCTTCTCCCATCAGCTCTGAACAAGTAACAATCGTTAAATTGTTAGGATGACGTTCTTCTTGAGTAAATACAGAATCAGTGATGCAGATATCTTTAATCGGTGCATCATCTAAAATTTGTTTTGCAGGAACAGACAACAAGCCGTGTGAAGCACAAGCATAAACCTCTTTTGCTCCGTTTTCTTTCAAAACATTAGCAGCTCGAGCAAGCGTTGCACCAGTATTCAAGATGTCATCGACCATGATACATGTTTTTCCTTGGACATCACCAATCACATATCCACTATTTTCATCTGCATCATCGGCGTGATCCACGATCGCCAATGTACTATTCAAATATTCAGAAAGACTTCTTGCACGTTGGACACCACTATTTTTTGGTGAAACGACAACAATATCGTCACCTGTTAAACCAAGTTCTCGGTAATAGTGAGCAAACAATGGCATTGTGAATAAGTTATCTACAGGGATATCAAAGAATCCTTGGACTTGAACTGTATGCAAATCCAATGTCAGCACACGAGTTGCGCCAGCTTCTTGGATCAAATTAGCAATCAATTTAGCTGTGATCGGTTCATGTGGTTTTGCTGTACGGTCTTGTCTGGCATAACCGTAATAAGGTAACACAACATTGATCGTTTTTGCACTGGCACGTTTCATCGCATCGATCATGATCAATAATTCCATATAATAATCATTAACTGGCTGATTGGTTGATTGCACGATATAAACATGATCCCCACGAATACTTTCTTCGATATTGATCGAGATCTCTCCATCACTAAATTGTTTTACGACACTTTTTCCTAGCTCCGTTCCAAACACCTTGGCAATTTTTTCTGCCAGTGGTCGATTTCCATTCAAGCTAAAGATTTTCAATGTGTCATCCTGATACTTTTTACTCATGTTGTCCTCCCTATTGTTCTCTCTTCTTCGATAGTTTAACATATTTTTTCCAGTTTTTCTGGTAATTTCTGTAAATAATTTTTAAGGCAGCGAAACAGTTCCATTACACCAACTAGCAGGAATCAATTGATCCGTGTTGCCCCAGTTGTCATGAACTTTGTAAAAGCGTTCTCCAGAAGAGGATTGATAATATGCATATGCAGTGACCCAATGATTGCCATAGGTGCTCCCTAATACTTTCAACACCCCTAAGATCACAGGTTTTCCTTGGCGAATCCGTTTAGTCGCTCGCTGCCAAGAACCAAGCATCGTACTTCTAGCAGACACTCGATTTCCTGTATGTTTTAAAAACTTCGTGATACCATGACTGACTTGACCGGGAACCGTCGGAAGTCCTAGCGGCTGGATCGCTTGGCGTAATGCTTCACTTAGTTGCACATGGTCTTTCGTTCCTTTTTCACGTAACGTTGGAGAGAAAAACAATTCGTTTTGAAAATCTTGGTAATAAGCAATAAGGACAGTTGCAGCATAGGTCCCACAAAGATAGCCAGACGGTGTCCGCCAATTTTTATAGTTTAAAAACCGTTGTTCAAGCAATCCCACCCAACAATCCAAAAGTTCTTGTCCGTTTTCCTTTGGCGCAATCAAAGCTTTTTCACGATCATCTGCAAGCCAACGAGAAATATTGGTGACTTCTGCTTCAGTCATCGGTACGAGTTGATAAGCTTTTCTTGCATCTGGGTAGGAGTGGCTCGCAGGACCGTATTCTATTGGTTGTTTGTTTTGATCTAGGATGACATAACTACCATCTTCAAAAATTAAAGCGTAACCCTTTTCTTCATCCTTCATCGCCAACTGTTCCACAGCGCTTAACCGTTTCTTGATACCATCGAGATTCCATTCGATTGATTGTTCAAATACAGTTTTCAAGAACGAATCACCTCCGTCTTTTTTATTATAAGTGAAATAAGGAGAAAAACAAATCAGATAGACTAGTTCTGCTGTGACTACGGCAAGACCCCACAAGTGCTTCTTTCCTCTTTCTATTTGTTTATTCGCTGTTTTTATATGATAATAGGAACATTAGATAAAAAGGAGCGATAACCGAATGAACAAAGAACTTATAAAGCAAGACTTTTTTGAAGCTGTGAATGAAGAATGGCTAAAAACAGCCAAGATCCCCGCTGATAAACCAGCCACTGGCGGTTTCCAGGACTTAGTTGACGGTATCGATGATCTTTTGATGACAGACATTGATCATATGCTGGCTGAACCTGATAAAGTCCAATCAGATATGATGCGTCACTTTCTTCATTTTTATCAATTAGCTAATGATTATGATCGAAGAAATCAGTTAGCTGCTAAACCATTGCTTCCTTTAATTGAACGAATTGAAAAAATCGATTCTTTTGAAGACTTGAACCAACAATTTCCTACTTGGACATTGGATAGTTTACCTTTACCGTTTAGCTTAGATGTCGATGCGGATATGAAAAATGCACAAACAAACGCATTATTTGCTTATCCCCCTTCATTATTTTTACCTGACAAAACTTACTATACTGCAGAACATCCAAATGGTGCGCAACTATTAGGCGTTTTCTTTGATATGATGGTCCAACTCGTTGAATTAACCGGAAAAGAAAAAAGCCAAGCAGAGGCAATCGTTGAACAAGCTATCCAATTTGATCGATTGGTTGCGCCTCATGTTAAAAGTGCGGAAGAAAAAGCGGATTACAGCAAAATGTACAATCCCCGGTCATTTGACACCTTCATCCACTATACCGATAAACTGGATCTAGAAAAGTTGACAGTGGGATTGATTGGTACCACACCGGATAAAGTAATCGTGACGGATCCTGTTTATTTTGAACAGTTAGGCGAACTACTAACCACAGAACATTTTCAATTGATCAAAAGCTGGATGATCGTCCGAACGATTCGTTCGTTGAGTAGCTATCTATCAGAAGACTTTAGACAAATCAGCGGAATCTTCTCACGGACACTCTCAGGCACAGATGAAGCCATGCCGCAGAAAAAAGCTGCCTATTACTTAGCTTCAGGTCAATTTGACCAAGTCGTTGGCGATTATTATGGCAAAAAATACTTTGGTGAAGCGGCCAAAAAAGATGTTGAGCATATGATCGAAAAAATGATCTCTGTCTATAAAGATCGTTTAGAAAAAAACAACTGGTTAAGCGATACTACTCGAAAAAAAGCGATCATCAAATTAGATAAACTAGGAGTTCAGGTCGGCTATCCAGACCAAATCCCTGCTTTATATACGAAGTACCACACAGTGACACAAGAAGAAGGCGGAACCCTGCTTTCCAACGCTTTAGCCTTCAGCAAAATCGAATTGAAAGAACGTTTTGGTCGCTGGAATCAACCTGTTGATCGGACGGAATGGGAAATGAGCGCTGATACAGTCAACGCCTATTACCACCCTTTCAGAAATGTCATTGTTTTTCCAGCTGCTATTTTACAAGCACCATTTTACAGTTTAGAACAATCAAGTTCAGCAAACTACGGTGGGATCGGCGCTGTCATCGCCCATGAAATCTCTCATGCCTTCGATAATAATGGTGCCTTATTCGATGAATATGGTAATTTAAATAACTGGTGGACGGAAGAAGATCTAGCACACTTCCAAGAAAAAGCCCAAGCAATGATCGAAGAATTTGATGGCTTATCATTTGCTGATGGTACTGTTAATGGTAAGCTTACTGTTTCAGAAAATATCGCAGATGCGGGCGGTCTAAGTTGTGCTTTAGAAGCAGCAAAAACCGAAGCAGATCACTCACTAGCAGACTTTTTCGTCAGCTGGGCGACGATTTGGCGGACAAAAGCAAAAAAAGAATACCAACAATTGTTGTTACAAATCGACGTTCATGCCCCTGCTAAATTACGTGCCAATATCCAACCCCAAAACTTGATGGAATTTTATGAAACATTTGCGATCACTGAAAAAGACGCGATGTATCTTCCACCTGAAAAACGAGTGCATATCTGGTAATACAGTTAAAAAACGCTCCAATGGCAATAAGAAAATTTTTTGAAACAACCTCTCATATAAAAAAATTGACTTATTTCAAGGAGCGGTTGTTTGAACACTATTTTCTCTTTACGAGGGACTGAGACAAAAGTTGTCTCAGTCTTTTCTAGTATCTCTAAAAGCGAATAAACGGCGTTCAAGAAGCAACTCCTCAACAATAAGCGATGATTTTCTAAAATATGAGGAGCTATTTTAAAAAATCCTCTCTTATTCGCTCGGAGCTAAACGCTTCTTTCACAGCCTCTTGCTAAACGGTGTTCAAACATCAGCTCCTTGAAATAAGCCTGAATTTTTCAAAACATGAGGAGCTGTTTCAAAAAATTCTTTCTTATTGTCATCAGAGCTACCCGATGTTTTCACGACCTCTAATTCACGGTGTTCAAAGAGCTGACCTTCGGCGATAAGTCAAAAAATCTCAAAACATGGGAAGCTGTTTCGAGATTTCCATCCTTAATGCTCCTGCGATTACTCGTCGTAGTTTTTACTTGGTGAGCGCTCAGGTCAAAACACTCTTTTCACGACCTCTTGTTCACGGTGAGACAAAAGTAGCATCTTCGGAAAATTTGCCGAAATTTACCAAAAATTTGAGAAGCACCAAGTAGGTAACAATCAACATCAAAAACGAGTTTTTGCGTTTCTTGTCAATTTTCGGAAATTCCTTCTTATTTCTTGATGCTGAACACTTTTTTCTCAACCTCTCTTAATATTATCCTTTACTTTTCTACCAAGCTCATTTTGACTACCCACAAACCAACTCCACTTAATAAAGAAAAATAAATTCTTCCATCTTCCTTCACTGTTCTCTACTGTTATCTACTCTTTCCGACCATAAATAGTCATAAAACTACATCATTTCATTTACCTCTTTATTTTCGTTAACCTTTGTAATAAAATTAGTTAACGAAAGTAAAGAGGTGTTTTTATGGAAAATCTATTCGAACCTTGTGTTCCGCTAACAAAAACAACATGTCTGGAGATACTAAAAGACAAAACTAATTTATGGGGGTATTATGCACAAGCCCTTCAGCTCAAAACAAACAAGTCACAAAATATCATCCGTCTGAATACATTGCTGAATGCTAAGAGCGGCTTGTGTAGAGAAGATTGTGGTTATTGTGCGCAATCAAAAAAAAGTTCTGCAACGATTGAAACATATGGATTATTACCCAAAAAAGAAATCATTCGTAAAGCGTTGATTGCTAAAAAGAATCATTCCAGTGTGTTTTGCATTGCGTTAAGCGGAACACGCCCATCAAAAAAAGAAATACACCTTTTAGGTGAGGCAATTCAAACGATCAAAAGCATAATGTCGATTGAGATTTGTTTATCCATTGGCTTAGTTACTGAGGAACAAATTGATTATTTAAAATCGTGTGGAGTAGATCGGTTGAATCATAATCTTAATACTAGTCGAGATAATTACCCAAACATCACAACAACCCATTCCTATGATGATCGGTTAGAAACATTAAACAAACTTCGTCAGCACGAAATGAATATTTGCTCTGGTTTTATTTGTGGCATGGGAGAAACAGATGAACAATTAGTCGATCTGGCTTTTGACTTAAAAGATCAAGAGCCTTATTCCGTTCCAGTCAATTTTTTACTTCCAATTGCTGGAACAATGTTTGAGGAACACAATGAATTAACCCCTATGAAATGTTTAAAAATCTTAACCATGCTGAGGTTACTATTCCCTGCTACAGAACTTAGGGTAAGTGCCGGAAGAGAGTTTCATTTAGGAGAACTCCAACCATTTGCTTTATTGATCGTGGATTCTATTTTTTTAGGCAACTATTTGACAGAGAAAGGAGCACCTATTTCTGAAGATCAAAAAATGCTTGATCGTTTAGGTTTAGTTGTGGCTGGTGTCTGTGATGAAGAATAATTATATTATTTGCGGGATTCATACCGATTGTGGAAAATCAGTGATCAGTGTCTTACTCTATGAATATTTACGTGATCTGACAAATCAGGAACCGTTACTCGTGAAACCGATCCAAACAGGACCGTTTCCTGATACAGATTTTTATCAAGCCTGCCATATTGAGAAACAAAATATTGTTCATTTCTATTCAATGTCATTAGAAGCTTCTCCACATATCGCTAGCAGAAAAGAACATCAATGGATCGATCTACTTGTCTTGAAGGAAAAAGCAAATGTTGTCTTGAAAAAAAATCGACCCACGATTTTTGAATTAGCAGGTGGTCTGCTTTCTCCCATTAATGACTCGCAAACCATGTTAGACATGATCAAACTTTTGCAATTACCGGTTATTCTCGTTGCGGATAATTATTTAGGTGCAATCAATCATACGTTGCTAACGACTAGTTTATTACAAAGCGAAAGCATTCCAATAGCAGGTCTGGTTTTTAATTCAAGTAAAGCAAATGAAAAGAATGACATGGAAGATTTAAGCCAATGGATGACAGATAAGACAGGAATCACACAAATTGGCAAATTACCCTATTTAGAGGATTTAACTCATTGGTTAAAATCGAGAACAAAAAAAAGAGAACTTAGTAAGGAGTGGCATTTAAATGTATACAAATAGGCAAGATATCACCATGATGGCGATGATGATGGCATTATTGATCATCACAGCAAAACTAGTGATTCCGTTACCACTATTCGATTATTTATCTTTACAAATTATAACGATTTATCTGATTTATCCTTTATTAGGAACAAAATACGGGCTCATTGTCACATTCAGTTATTTGATCCTAGGGCTCATTGGATTACCGATTTTTGCTAGTGGCGGAGGTATTTTTTATATTTTTAAACCTAGTTTTGGCTTTCTACTATCTTTTGCAACTTTCCCACTGATTCAAGCTACACTGTCAAAATTGTTCTGGCGCAGAAAATGGCTCCCATTAAAAAAAATCCTGATCATTAACTATTCAGGATTACTTTATCTCTATTTAATCGGTCTGTTGTATAAATGCTTGATTTTATTCTTTTACCTTAAAGAAACGAATGTTCTTTACAGTGTGCTAGCAGTTTCGACATTGATTGATTTAAGTTGCGATATCTTACTTGTGTTCGTAGCTAGTTTGCTTACCTATAAGTTATTGCCACTCATTCATAAGCACAAACTAGCAAACCAACTCTTTATCTCCTAATAAAAGCCGCTATTTCAGCGATTGGAAAAGAATCGAACCATCGGCTTAAAATGGATACTGATTGATTGACTTAAAAAATCTTACAAAATTATGAAAGAAAATAAACCGAAGAAGAGGTTGAGACAACTTTATCCCAGTCCCCCTTCGGTTTATTTTTCCGTATTGACTTACTCTATCGTACGACAGAATGTACAACAGAATGATCTGGTTACTTCATGAACCAGTTAGGCCCACAAATCATTAACAAGCTTATTATATATTTACTTGATCAACGTTGCCCCGAGGACTGTTTCAAAATGACGTAGTGCCCAGTCATGACCGACTGGATCAAAGCTAGCTACAGCATCTTCAAAAATAAACAGTTGATAGCCTAAATTATATGCATCAATAGCTGTGTGCAACACACAAATGTCCGTACATACGCCAGTCAAATAGAGTTCAGTGATCCCCCGCTCACGGAGCCGAATATCTAGATCTGTTCCACTAAAAGCAGAGTAATGCCGCTTATCAATCCAATAGACATTGGCTTGTTCTTGAGCTCTTTCGTAAACAGCTTGTAGCGAACCATAAAGGGCACGACCATTGGTGCCAATCACGTTATGCGGAGGAAATAGTTTATTTTCAGGATGGAAGTTATCCGATGGGTCATGCGCATCAATCGCAAACACCACAAAGTCTCCCTCTTCGATAAACTTTTTCGTGTGAGTCGTCACTGCTTGTTCAATCACTTGACCAGCTTTACCTGTCGTTAATTTCCCGTCATCTGCCACAAAATCATACGTGTAATCAATCGAGATCAATGCTTTCATTAATGGGCTCCTTATACAAGATGTTTGACAAATTCGATTACCATCTCAGCAGAACGTTTCCCTGCATCTTCAATAAACTCATCAAAGGTTTGTGTCGCTGCATGATCAGCAGTATCACTCATCGCACGAACGATCAAGAAAGGAATATTGAACTGACGAGCCGTTTGTCCAACAGCCGCTCCTTCCATTTCACAAGCCAACGCATCTGGAAAGTTTGTTAAAATCTCTTCTACTTTTTCGGAAGAATCAACAAACGTATCTCCAGTAACGATCAAGCCTTCTTTCACATTCAGATCTATCGCTTTGGCTGCTCTTGCCATCTCTGTGCGAAGATACGTACTTGCTTCATAATAAAGCGGCATCCCTGGTATTTGTCCTGGCTTATAGCCAAATCCGGTTGCATCTGCATCGAAATAAGCTACTTTATCAGAGATTACGATATCGCCTACTTGTAGCCCTTGTCCGATACCACCCGCTGAACCTGTATTGATGACCATATTCACACCATATTGTTGGATCAATAAACTAGTAGTGACTGATGCCAAAACTTTACCGATCCCTGAACGAACCACAATTACTTCATGTCTTCCTAAAGAGCCTGAAATGAACAATGCTCCTGCTCGTTCCCATGACAAGGGTTCACTTAGCTTTTCTCTTAAAATTTTGATTTCTTCTTCCATTGCACCGATAATACCGATTTTCATAGCTTTTTCCTTCTTTCTAAATAAATGCGACCGCAAAAAATACGACACACAATAATAGAATAACAATAATCAAGGATTTCATCAAAAATGAATTCCACTTCGTCGTTTTTTCACGTTCACCGATTCTTGTTTTTGTGATAGGTTTGTTCCGTTTTTGTTCCTTTCGATAAAAACTAGCAATTTTCTTTTCTTCTTGCTGATAAGCAGCCTCTTCTTTTCTTTGCCGTTTTAATGACTCTTGGGCTTGCGCCTGCTGTCGTTTACGTAATTCACTTCTCGTAATCAGCGGTCCTTTGGCCATCAGCCGATCCCTCTACTTTCCTTTAATCAATAGCTCCCAATATTGGATCGCATACATGGTTTTCGCATCACAGATCAGTTGATCATCTATTGCTTGTTTAGCTTCTGCGAAAGTCAGTGCATATAATTCAAGCACCTCATCTTCATCTTGAGCCAACGGATTCTCTACTTTCTGTAAATCAATCGCATGATAAATATGCATGATCTCATTTGCAAATCCTGGTGAAAGATACATAGATGAAACATGTTTGAGCTTTCTTGCCCGATACCCAGTCTCTTCTTCCAGTTCTCTTGCAGCGGTACGTTCCGGTGTTTGGCTTTCTTCTGGATCGATTTTCCCAGCAGGGATCTCCAAAATCACTTTTTCTAATGGTTTCCGAAACTGTTTCACTAATAATAAACGATTCTGATCATCAAATGCGATGATCCCTACACCACCCGGATGAAACACTAATTCACGTTTGGCAAGTTTTCCATCTGGCAGGCGGACGTCATCTACTGCAACATCGATGATTGCTCCGTGATAGATTTCCTTTCGTTCGATCGTTTTTTCTTCAAATTGCTCATATTCAAGCATCTTTCTCCCACTTTCTTTGTAATAATACCCGCTTTTCGTTTACTTTTCAATTTTTCTAGAGTTTTCTTTTAGTTTACCATAACTAAACCTTAGAAATTCTCTAAATCTACAAAATCCTCCTTTAGTCCCATACTCTTTCTTAGGTTGAGTGTGCTAAAATAAGGGTGGAAATGAGAACAACGCTTCATTACTTAAAATGGATGGAATATATATGGAGGGCTTATTATGCGAAAATTAAATTGGCGATGGATCTTAGGTCTATTGTTGGTGTTTCTTTTGATTCGTCAAGGTCACTTTTCTTTAGTAACAGTCATTTTGATTATCGGTGCAGCTTTAGTGATTTGGGGAATCTTTGGCTCTGGCAAGAAAAAATCAGCAAAAAATGAAATGCCCGATTTATCTGATGAACTTGAATCACATTATACAAAAAGCGGGATGACACCTAGTGAGATTACTTTCTTTAGACAGACAATGAATCAAACGAAAGTCGAAATTGAACAATTGCAACAAAACATGCAACAAACAGCCAAACTAAAAGCTGTCGATCTTCGTCACGATACAGTGAAGGCGGCCAAAGCACTCTTCAAAGCATTGGTGAAAGAGCCCAACCGATTACACGAAGCAAGTCAATTTCTTTATACTCACTTACCAAACTTAGTCGATTTGACCAATAAATATATTGAGATCAACGACCATGAAATCAAAAACAAACAGACTTACGAAAAGCTCGAAGAAAGTTCACAAATCATTGATCAACTAGCACATCTGATTGCTCAAGACTATCAACAATTTGTCTCTGAAGATTTAGATGATCTAGATGTAGAAATATCAGTTGCGAAACAAAGCTTAAAACGAGAGAATCTATCTGATGATAACAATCAATCGCAATGATCGGTTAATAGAATCATAAAGGAGTGTTTTGTTTCTTAGACACTCCTTTTGCTTATCCTTTCTTTTGTTTATCCTTTATAATAGATGAATAAGATGAACAACTGTTTTTTTACAAAAA
This sequence comes from Enterococcus sp. DIV1208, assembly GCF_050530455.1. NCBI lineage: Bacteria > Bacillati > Bacillota > Bacilli > Lactobacillales > Enterococcaceae > Enterococcus > Enterococcus sp. DIV1208. The sequence continues at coordinate 2,265,456 of NZ_CP172887.1, forward strand.
TGATAACATTGAACCTATCGCATCACATTGAACCACGAGGAGGAGTTTTAAATGGATAATAAACCTAAAGAGGTAACACCTGTAAATGACACGTTAGATGATTTGTTAAATAATCCGTTCTCTACCCCAACAGATAAATTAACCCAAACACAACAGTCAGAAATCAATGCTTTGCAAGAACAACAAACCGCTGCACGCTTGATTGATAAACTACCTGCTGAACGACAAGAGCAAGCCAAAGAGCTAGCAGCTAAAATCGATGTTTCAGATGCACAGTCGGTGATCAGCTACGGTTCTGCTGCTCAAACGAAGTTAAGTGAATTTTCACAATCCATGTTAAATCATGTACAGGCACAAGATATTGGTCCTGTCGGAGATTCATTGACTGAATTGATGTATCGTCTGCAAGAAGCAAATCCTGATGAATTGCGAGCTGGCGAAGGCAATATTTTCCAACGGATGTTTGGCAAAGTAAAACAATCGATCTATGAAGTGACTGCAAAATATCAAAAGATCGGTGCCCAAATCGATAAAATCTCTGTTAAACTAGAAAAAGAAAAAGACGGGCTTTTAAAAGATAATTTGATGCTCGAACAACTCTATCAAAAAAACAAAGATTATTTTGATGCACTGAATATTTATATCGCAGCTGGCGAATTGAAGATGGAAGAACTTCAAACAACGATCATTCCTAAAGCAATGAAAAAAGCCGAAGAAACAGGCGATCAAATGGATATTCAAATTGCAAATGATTATACTCAATTTCTAGATCGTTTAGACAAACGAACCCATGATTTACGTTTGGCAAGACAGATCACTATCCAGCAAGCACCACAGATCCGTTTAATCCAAAATACTAACCAAGCGTTAGCAGAAAAAATCCAAGCATCAATCGCAACAGCGATCCCTCTATGGAAAAATCAAGTAGTGATCGCCTTGACGTTACTTCGCCAAAAAGATGCGGTAACTGCCCAACGTCAAGTTTCTGAGACAACTAATGACCTTTTGAAGAAAAATTCAGAAATGTTGAAAATCTCTGCTATTGAAACAGCAAAAGAAAATGAACGTGGGATCGTTGATATTGAAACCTTACAAACAACTCAAAATGATTTGATCGAAACGATCCAAGAAACATTACGCATCCAAAAAGAAGGAAAAGAAAAACGTCGTCATGCAGAAGTCGAACTTGGTCATATGGAAGACGACTTGAAACAAAAATTACTCGATTTAACACAATAAGAATGATCTATATGGATCAATCAAAAAAGCTCTAGATTTTTGATGTTGGTGAAATTCGCCAACATCTTTTTTATGCTTTAAAAGGATAGAAAAGACACCCCGAAATCCTTCAAAATGAATTTGGCTAACCAATTCATCGAAGGACTCAAGATGTCTTACACTCGTCTTATCAAAGATATTTTAACTATTTTAAGCTTAGGTTAATCGAATAGAACGAAGCATCAATTTTGTTGATTCATTTTACTATGTTGGTACCCATAACCAAAGTAAATCACTAATCCAATCGCCGTCACGATACCGAAGACGATCCATGTGACTGGTTGTAAACGAAGCATCAATACCAAGCATGTACCGATAGATATAATCGGTAATATCGGTACAAATGGCACTTTAAATTCACCGGCTTTTGGTTTACCAAACATTTTTCTTAGTTTAAGTAATCCTAAGCTGACTAACATCAAATAGGTCAACGCCATGATGTTTGTTAGTTCAGCGAGAATATTCAATGGGAAGAAACCAGCGAAAAATAAAGCCGCTACCCCAGCTACAAAAGTCGCCTTTCTAGGCGTCCGATGCTTTTCATCGATCTCTGTCATAAATTTAGGTAAAAGACCGTCTTTACTTACAGCAAACAATAACCGAGCTAGCGAATACATCATAGAAATCGTTACGGTCAAGAGCGTCAAAATGGCACCGACTGCAATCACAGCTCCGATTGTTCCATGACCAACGTAACGCATCGCAAAGGCAACTGGGTCACTGACCCCTAATTCAGTAAACGGAACAATCCCCGTTAAAATCAAGGTAACTACGATGTATAAAGCTGTGGCAATCAAGATCGAACCAATGATCCCTCGAGGAACGTCTTTTTGTGGCTCTTTCACTTCTTCGGCTGCCATTGCAACTGAATCAAATCCCAAGAAAGCGAAGAAGACTAGAGCTGCTCCATCTAAAACGCCTGAAAAACCAAATGGTGTAAATGGTTGCCAGTTTTCAGGTTTTACAAAGAAAATCCCTACAACGATAAATAATGCAATAATACCGAATTTCACAAAAACCATGATATTATTCAATCTTAATGCTTTTTTGGCTTCTAAAGAAACGATGTATGTCACAAATATGACAACGAACACTGCGATCAAATCGACATAGGTGCCATTGTCAGGATTATAACCACTGGTCAAGGCTTGTGGCAAATGGACTCCAAAACCTTCCAAGAACCCTTGAACATAACCAGACCAGCCGGAAGCAACCGACGAAACTGCTAATAGAAATTCGCCAATCAACAACCAACCTGTTAACCAGGCGGCAAATTCACCAAAAACAACATAAAGATACGCATACGGGCCACCAATGACTGGCACACGTGAGGCAAACTCAGCAAAGCTTAACCCCGATAAAATGACAACGATTGCAGCTAAAACGAATGAAAGTGACAGTGCTGGACCCGCATTTTGATTGGCCGCAACCCCTGTCACTACAAATATTCCTGTGCCGATAATTGCGCCAATTCCAAGCATAATTAAATCGGACGTTTTCAGATCTTTCTTCATCCCACTTGTGTGGTTGAGATTGATTTCTTTCTTACGAAACAAATCCATGGCAGTACCTCCCTATTTTAGGTTGGAAAACGGCCATTAAGCCGTTTTCATATACCCTAAAATGATACCACCTAAAATGACTAAAAGGCAACCGACAATAACGTAAACAAGTTCTTTTTTCGTTTTCTTTTCTCCCAAAATGAAAATACCACCTAAAGTTGAGATGATAATCCCCATCTGTGATAATGAAAATCCAACAGCTAAACCAAGTGATTTAACAGTTAAGAGCATGCACACGTTCCCAATTCCCCATAGCAAACCACAAATCATGTTCTTCCAAACAAATTGATCCACTTTCACTTTACGAAAGGCAAAGAAACTTGCACCTAAGATCATTCCGATACTTTGAGGTAAGATGATTGACATCGCATCCAAGTTAGCCCAGTTCACAATGATCGTATAAACACCATAACCAATCGTTGAATAGATCAATGCTCTAAACCCTTTACCAAAATCAAGCATTTTATTGTCAGTATCAACTTTTCCTTCATCATCTTGGCGTGCTGTTAAATAGGCACCGCTAACAAGAAGTGCTAAAGCTAGGATACCGTATACATAATCTTTCGTTTGTGTCCATTCATGAAAGAAAACGGCTCCCGCAATCGTATTCAAAATTAATTGAAAACCAGTCGATAAAGGCAAACCAACAGAAACGCCCATAAATTTCATTCCATGGAACTGTCCGTTTTGACCAACACTCCAAGCTAACCCAGAGAGGAATCCAATCAAGAAAATCCATGGTGTGATTGTTGGGCTAACGATGAAAAAGACAACTAATGAAAAGATAAATGCACCAATCGTCATCCCTAATGTCTGTTGATTGGCATCGCCACCAATTTTCCCGCTTACTAAACCAATACTTCCCCATGCTACCATAGGGATTAATGCTATTAAAATTTCCATAACTAATCTCCTTTTATTTCACATGATATGAAACTTATCAGCGAAAACGTTCACAACACAAGAAGTTTTTTTCGATTCTAACTATTTTCTAACGTTTCTCATTATAGAAATTTAAGATTGGGAAAAACAGGGTCATCGTTGTTCCCTCTCCTACAATTGATTCAGCAAGTAGTTGGATCCCAAGTTTTTCAGCTAAGGATTTAGCCAAATAAAGCCCTAAACCAGTAGAATGTGTTTTACTCAATCGTCCATTAGAACCTGTGAATCCTTTGTCAAAAATCCGCGACAAGTCTTCTTTAGGAATACCGATGCCCGAGTCTTTGATGGCTAAAGAGATCCCTTGTTGGTTCTTTTCGATCGAAATGATGATTTCTCGATGGTCAGGTGTATATTTAATCGCATTGCTCAAAATTTGTTTGAATATAAAAGCTACCCACTTGGCATCTGTTAAAACTCTTTGATCTTCCCCAATAATCTCATACCGAAGATTTTTTTGAATAAAGTAATTCGCCTGACTGCGAATCACTGGCTGAATGATGCTTTTTAATTCATACTCTTGGATTAAATAATCTCTCGAAAAACTATCCAACCGTGCATAATAAAGAACTTGTTCTACATATTCATCGATTTTGGCTAGTTCGTTTTCTAGTAGGGTATATTTTTGATCATCAATATCAAATTCAATCGAACGCACCAAGAGTTCAGAGGCTGCTAAAGGCACCTTGATTTCATGGACCCACGAATCAATGTAATCTTTTTGATCCTGTTGGTTACTAATCGCCTCTTGCATGACTTCTTGGTGCTCACGGATCAATTGATTGATATAATCTTCGACTAATTTTTCTTCTTCTGTATGACCGCCACTCAAATAACTTTGTAGCGGAGATATTTGTTTGAGATCGGCAAGTTTTTCCCACCAATGACGTTTACTTAAATAACGGACAAGTAAATAAAAAAACAAAAATACGGCTTGAATAAGCGCCAGATAGCCAACCATAGTCCAGTCGACTAAAATATTAGGTGCTAACCACATGACAAAAATCGTTAGCAAGACAAAAAAGAGCCAGCCTAAGAGCAACGACCATTGATCCTTTAAGTATTTAAAGAAATTCATTATTTATTTTCATCCTTTCAGAGAACAATATAGCCCTGCCCGACTTTTGTTTCGATATATCCTTTGATCCCTGCTTGTTCGATTTTCCGACGTAAACGATTGATATTGACTGTCAATGTATTGTCATCAACAAACCGCTCATCATCCCATAATGCTCTCAATAACTTTTCTCTGCTAAGGATTTTCCCATGTTGCTTCATCAAGATAAATAATAATCGGTATTCGTTCTTACTTAAATCGATGATTTCACCGTTGATTTCCATACTCCCATTATCAACATTCAACGTGATCCCATTATGACTCATGACTTCACTCGACAGTTCCCCATAATTGTATGAACGTCGCAATAAAGCATTGATTTTGGCAATCAGCACATCAATTTGAAAAGGCTTGGTGACAAAATCATCTGCGCCCATATTCATCGCCATGATCATATCCATATTGGTATTTCGACTGGAGATGAAAATAATCGGCACTTTGGAGACTTCTCGAATTTTTTGACACCAGTAGTAGCCATCAAAGACCGGAAGATTGATATCTAATAAAACAAGTTGAGGTTCTTCTTTTTCAAAGTCTGCAAATACTTGATTAAAATCAGAGGTACCGAACGTTTCAAACTGCCACTTTTCCAGTTCTTCCATGATGAGTTGGCGGATGATTTCTTCATCTTCTACAACCATAATTTTTGCCATCTTGTTGTCCTCCTACTTCTTTCTTGCTATAACCATAACAAAGAAGGCCGAACGTGACAAGTAACCATATTTTCAACTATTTCCCTCTCCATACGCCTTACATCTGAAACGATGGGTTTATTCCTCAATATTTAGTCACGTAGTTGATTCTTTCATCGCAAATATTTTGACTATTCTTAAACTTTTGAAGGGCTCTTTATTTCTTTCCGTCCAAAAAACAAAAAAGTTTGTAAATAAAGCAAGGAACTTCCTCCGACTAAAACCACATAAATAGGTCCCAGGAAGAATAAAAAAAGCAGTAGTAGCAGTGTTCCCCCTAAATGTAAGAGAGCGTTTTTCCATTGATAAAAAAATAAAATAAAAGCAGTAAAAAGAGGGACTTCGTTTGCTCTCTCTAGTTGGAGCAACATACGGTAGCTAACCATCACGATACTTAAAAAAAGGACACTTAACGAAGCATACATCAATATCAATCCCCATGCTCCGCCCCAGTAAAGAAAAATACGACTATCAATTAGTAAAAGCAATAAATAGAAACTGACTATGAGGTCTTGCTTACGATAGGTCAAAAAATTATGACGAAGTTCTTGCCAAAACAACGTATGGATCTTTTTCTCTTCGTTTTTGTGGTAGTGATAAATGGTAGACATAACCGTACGACTAGCACTGCCGATTGTCAACAGCGGTAAGCTAGTTAATAGCCATAAGAATTGCAAAATAAGCAATGACGGAATCCATTCAATGACTGTCAAAAAATGCTGATTGATTTTTTCACTATGAATTTTATTCATTTAGCCTTTTGACCCTCCTGTCAAATCCATTCCTTCAATAAAGTAACGTTGCGCAAAGAAGAACATCAAAATCATTGGGATCAAAACAAGTGTGGCTCCTGCCATCAAATAATTCCATTGAGTCGTCGCCTGATTTTGGAAAACTTGCAACCCAATCTGTAAAGTATACTTCTCTTGATCTTGGATGTATAATAACGGCCCTAAAAAATCGTTCCAAGCCGCATTGAATGAATTGATCGCAATCGTGATTAACGCTGGTTTAGTCAGCGGCAGCATCAGACGGCTCCAAATATAGAAATGATTTGCTCCATCGATTTCTGCCGCTTCAATTAATTCATCATTGATGGATAAATAAAATTGACGCATCAAAAATATATTAAATGCATTGCCGAAGAATGATGGAACGATCAATGGTAAATAAGTTCCTACCCAGCCTATTTTTGAGAATAGAACATATTGGGGGATCATGGTCACAAAACCTGGAATCATCATCGTAGAAAGGACTAAAGCAAACATTAGCTTTTTTCCTGGAAAATCTAATTTCGCAAACCCATAAGCAATGAAGGAATTCGAGAGAACATTGCCAAATACCACTAAGACTGTGATCAATAAAGTATTCCTTGCATAACGCCAGAAGGGGAAAGCAGTAATTGTATCCAGATAGTTTTGCCAAACAATTTTTTCTGGAAAAAAAGTTGGAGGATAACGTACGATCTCTTCCATTGGTTTTAAAGAAGTAAATACCATCCACAATAATGGTATGATCAATACGAGCCCGATAGCCGTCATGAGGAGATAACTAACGATTTTTTTGTTTGGCGATTAACACTTGTTCTTTTGAAATATTCCATCATTTGCCATCACCTCCAGAGTAATAGACCCATCTAGGTGCCAGTTTCAAATTAATAAAAGTCAATACTAACACGATCAAAAATAGGATCATTGACATCGCCATTGCGTACCCCATGTCGAATGCGACAAAAGCTTTATTCCACATGTGAAGATTATAAAATAGTAAAGAGTTAGCTGGTCCACCTGTTCCATTTTTAGTCATCACATAAGCCTCTTGAAAAATTTGAAAAGAACCAATCGTTGAAGTAATCACATCGTAAAAGATAATCGGTGTGATCAATGGCAACGTGATATTTTTAAATTTCCCCCATACGCCAGCACCATCAATCGCTGCTGATTCGTATAAAGAGCGTGGAACGTTTTGCAAAGTCGCTAAATAAAGCAACATTGCTCCGCCAGAACTCCAGATTTTCATTAAAATCAAAGCTGGCTTTGTCCAGTTAGGATCAAACAACCAGGCTGGTCCAGAAATATTGAACCAACCTAGAAACGTATTGATCAACCCGGCAGAAGGTGAAAGCAGCTGCATCCATAAAATATAAACAGCAACACCAGATAGGACTGCAGGTAAATAAAACATCGTTCGGAAAATACTGATACCTCTGATCTTTTGGTTTAAAATCGTTGCTAGAAATACGCTAAACATTGTGGTTAAAGGAACATTGAATAGGACGAAATACACTGTATTGTATAATGATTTCCAAAAAAGATCATCGTGTAGAAACATCCGTCTAAAATTAGCTAATCCAATGAAATTCATTTTAGAAGTCAAATTATAATCAGTGAAACTTCCGATAACAGAAAAAAGCATGGGCCCTAACATAAAGACGACAAAGCCAATAATAAAAGGCGAGATAAATAAATAGGCCCATCTTGCCTCTTTTTTCTTTCGGATTGATAAACGCTTCATTTTCTTGCCTCCTTTTTTCTTTCAATTAGTCAACAGTTGATTAGTTATTTTGTTTTACTAGATTCTCCACCGCTTTTTGAGCATCAGCTAAACCTTCTTTCGGTGTTTTTGTTCCTAAGAGAATTTGATCGATTTGTTCGTTCACTAGTGTCGTATAATCTGGTGCTGCTAATGGGACAGGTGTAATGACCGTATTTTTGAAATTCTCATCAGCCATTTGATAGATCATTCGTCCCTTGTCACTTAGCTGTTCATTCTTCACTAAGTTCTCATTGGCTGTTTTACTTGCCATGATATCAAAACTCTTTTCGCCAAATTTTTCTTGAACTTCTGGTGAAGAAAGGTACTTGATAAAGTCATAAGAAGCTTCTGGATCTTTTGCCCCATAAGGTACTTCGAGTACAAAGCCGCCGCCCCATGACCAATGACCAGAACCTTTTTCTTTTTCTGGAAGCGGAATGACACCAAAATCAAAATCTTCTGGAGCATTTTCCATCAAGCTCGAATAATAATTGATATTTTGGGCACGCATTGCGACTAAACCTGAGATGAATGGATCAGAAACACCTGAGCCAAATTCTGCCTCTAATTTATTGATCGTATCTTTCCCATAATAGTCTTGCCAATCTTGGATCCACTCTAATGCTTCAACTTTATTCTTCGTATCGATTTTGATTTTGTCGTCTTGATCAAACCAGCTTGTCCCATTATCTGCATTTAATGCCCAGACATCTGCCCCTAAATTCCATAAAGGATAAAATCCAATTCGTGTGAATTCTTTTTTATCTTTTTTATCCAATTGATGGGCGTTTTTTTCTAATTCATCCCATGTAGTTGGTAAATCTTTTTCAGCGATTCCTGCTTCTTTAAATAATTTTTTATTATAAAAAATAACTTGAGTATCTGTGTTGAACGGAATCGCATAGGGATCACCTTTGTACTCCACTGTATCCCATAATTGTGGATAAAAATCTTTTGAGGTCTCTTCATCTACATATTTAGATAAGTTTGTGGCCTGTTGCGCTTCAGCTCTTTGAGCAACTGAATTGATATCTTGAACAATCACGTCTGGTGCATTCCCCGCTGTAATCGCTGACAATGATTTGGTCCAAATATCCCCCCACGGTTGGTATTTATAATTTACTTGGATCTTATCTTGTGATTGATTGTACTCGTCAATGATCTCTTCGATCACTTCTTTACGTGCTCCTGATCCCCAAAATGACCAGAAATCAATAGTTTTCTTCCCGTCACTTGTTTTTTCAGATGAACTAGCTGCGTTTGACTTTGCACTACTTGAACCACAACCTCCCAACAAAAATAATGCTGTACTTGCCAGCACCCCAGTAACTAACAACTTTTTCATTTTATCCCTCCGTTTTTTAATAAAAAGGTTATCTTTTGTCATTTGCAACCGATATCATTTTAATCAGAAAATAACAATTTATTAGGCGTGCCTACTCATATATCAGATTAAATCTACCACTATATTTTTTCTAAGTATTTCCTTTGTATTTTCTCATTTTAAAGTGCAGAATGTAAATGTATTAATAAAAGATTAGGAGGAATTTTTGATGTTCAGACACCAAAAGGAATTACAGTTTGAAGCAAAACCAGATCGTCCGAATCCGTTAATCGCAAAATATTTACAAGAGCTTATCGGTGGACAATACGGAGAAATGAGTGTGGCAATGCAATACTTGTTTCAAGGTTGGAGCTGCCGAGGAGAAGAAAAATATAAAGACATGTTAATGGATATCGCAACAGAAGAACTTGGACATGTCGAAATGTTAGCAACGATGGTCGCACGATTATTAGAAGATGCGCCAGTTGAAGACCAAGAAGAAGCAATGAAAAAAGATCCTACGATCGGTGCAATCATCTCTGGTATGAATCCTCAGCATGCAATTGTCGCTGGCTTAGGACCACGCCCTGCTGATAGTGTTGGCAACCCTTGGAGTGGAGGTTATATCGTTGCAAGTGGAAACTTGTTAGCTGATTTCCGTGCCAATCTAAATGCTGAATCTCAAGGACGGTTACAAGTTGCTCGTATCTATGAAATGATCGATGACCGTGGCGTCAAAGATTTACTGGCAGTCTTGCTTGCAAGAGATAGTTATCATCAAAACTTATGGGCAAGTGCCGTGAAAGAATTGGAAGAAAATGAAGGCTCCATTCTTGTACCAAGTACGTTCAATCGTGAAAACGAACGAAAAGATATCGCCTATGACTTTTATAATTTCTCAGAAGGTGATGAAAGTAGTAAAGGCTCTTGGGCAAGTGGCGAAGCCTTAGATGGTGAAGTCGAATACCAATGGTTAGCAGAACCAAAAATTGAAGGTGATAAACCAAAATTACAACGGGTTACACCAAAAATGTATGGAACACCGCCAAGTAAAAAATAAAACATGCAAAAGTGGTTATGTCCAACATCCTTTGGGTCCTTACCACTCAACAGAATAAAAATAAGAATGATCGACCTGCAAGCCATTGCTGTCCTACTAAAGACAGTAGAAATGCTTGCTGGTCGATCATTTTTTAGCTTCTATTGGCATTTATAAGCCAAGAATAGTTTGAGACTCGTCACCATCATTTTTAGGACCGATAGAAAATTCTACCGGTCCTGTTTTTTATAAAAAAGTACTTATCTAAAGGTACTTACTTCTTCCTCAGATAGAAAAATCGTTTAAACTGTCACTACCTCAACATCAATATTTCCTCTTGTCGCTTTTGAATAAGGGCAGTAATCATGGGCATCTTCCGCTAATTGCTTGGCTTGTTCCTCGCTCACATCGTCAACATGTACTTCTAAGACCACACCGATTTTATAACCACCCTCATCAAGTGTGTAAAGTGAAACCCGTGCTTTAACTGTGGAGTCTACGGACAAATTAGCTTCTTTGATCATATGTTGCAGTGCACCATTGAAACATGAGGCATAGCCCGCAGCAAATAGTTGTTCCGGATTTGTTCCTTCAGCATGGATGCCTGGAGGAGTGATCTTCATTTGCATCGAACCATTTGGTGCTGCTACTTCGCCTTCTCGTCCGCCATGATTAATCATCGCTGTTTCGTATAATTTTTTCATTGTACTGCTCCTTTCGATATGACACTTCGTCTATTACCAGTGTAAGCATATCTAGCAATTTGTTCAAAAATTCTGCTCCTAGATTCATACTGCAACGATTGAGGACTTCTTGATTAACATGAGAATTTTAGTTTATTTTCTCATGAAAGTTACTTATTCAAAAACAAGGATGCCATCTTCAATGATTTTTCCAAAAAAGAGAAAAATACCACTCGTAAATAATAAAGTCATGTTTGTTCCCAAATAAATAGCTAATTTCTCTACACAATTTTTGATATGATTGATTCTAAGATAAAGAAAAACTAAAAAATTAACACCATAAACTAATACAGTCAAAAAAATTACTATGTTCGCAACCATTTTTACTTTTCATTTCCCTTCGCTTCCTTAGTATCCACTATCAGTGGTTCAACATTTGAGTATTTCTTTAAATGTTCCGCAAGTAGCTGTAAAACGTGTTGATTTTTTCCAACTTCATCATTTTCGATCTGGAGCACCAGTAATGGCTCATGCAAACTTGCTCGTAATAAAAACCAGCCATTCCCATATGGTTCTTTTAGATCGTAACGAATTCCTTCTTCATTTTCCGGATGAAATACCAGTCCCTCTTCGTTCAATTCGTTCGCTAGCCCTTGAATAATTGTTGCCCCTTGTTTTTTCGGATCCTCTCCACTAAGCCTTAACCTAATTTCTTGTACTTCTTGTGGCTGTTTTAAGTCGTGGATAATCTCTTCCAACGTTTGTTCTGTTTGTTTCAGTTCTGGCAAAAGCATCAAAATTTTTGCAATGACATAGGCACCATCATCTAAAAAATAATTTTCCTTGAATGCTGCATGTCCACTTGTTTCAATCGCTAACGGAACATCGATCCCTTCTTTATTGCATGCAATTGCACGATTGATGACATTACGATAACCTGAAATGTAACGATCTTGTCTGCCACCTTTTTCTTCAATAAACGTTTCTAGGTGATTAGACGTTGGTGAATTAGTTACGATCGTCGCTCCAGGGTATTCTTTTAACACGATCGTACTTAATAAGGCGATCAAATTGTTACGATTGATCACTTGACCACTTGCACTGACTACTGCCGAACGGTCAACATCCGTATCAAAGATCACTCCTAAATCGGCTTGATTTTCCAAAACAGCTTGCTTGATACTTGCCATGGCTTCAGCATTATCTGGATTCGGGATATGGTTCGGAAAATGACCATCGGGGTCTAAAAATTGCGAACCTGTCGTATCTGCCCCTAATCGTTGTAGTACTTTTTCAGCAAAAAAACCACCGGAGCCATTTCCTGCATCTACGATGATCCGCCAGCCAGCTAACGGTTTTGTGTCAGACATTCCTTTCTTTCTAATACCATTTTTGATTTTTTGAACTAAGTCTTCTGCATAAGGTGTTAACAGATCGGCTTTTTGGACTGTCCCCTTATGATTGGTTTTATTTGGTGTTGTTTCTGATAAAATAAATGCGATATCTTCTTTTTCTGCGCCGCCATTAGCTGTAAAAAACTTCATGCCGTTAAAGTAAAACGGCAAATGACTAGCTGTTAGCATCACACTTGCATCACACTGGAATTGAGAAAACTGAGTAGCCATAAACATCGCCGGTGTCGTAGCTAACTCAAAATCAAGAACATTTATGCCTTGTTCGATTAATCCGTCAATCAGCGCTTTTTCTAACGTTGGACCACTGATTCGACTATCCCGCCCCACTCCTACCGTTAATTTACCTTCTTGATATTTGCGTGGATGATCCCTTTTTAACCAATTAACCAAGCCACAACTTATTTCTTGGATTTCAGCTGGTGTCAAATTAGCTGAATGTGTTTCCGTCGTCATGGGAATCCCTCGAATATCAGATCCGTTTTGTAGCGCTTTCAACAAAGACATAAATCATTCTCCCTTCTTTTATTCCCTCATTCTTTCTAATTTTTCTGCAAAATCTTGTGCTTCTTCTTCCGAACGGCAAATCACAATGAATGTATCCACTCCAGCAATCGTTGCAACAACTTCTGGATAAGCGACTTCATCTAACCAATTGGTTACGACATCCGCCCCATCTTTTTCTGTTAGCACCACGATCATAAATTGAACAACTTGTATTTTCAAAACTTCTCTTTTAACAGCTGCTTGTAGTCGTTCTTCATGTAACGTTTCAGCAGGCTGACTGAACAGATTGTAACGAACTTGCTTATTTTCATCCGTAGACTTCACTAACTTCAGCTCACGGATATCACGAGAAATAGTTGCTTGAGTGGCTGTCACCCCTGCGTCTTGAAGACAAAGCAATAGTTCTTCTTGTGTGCTGATTGGTTTTTCTGTGATGATTTGACGAATCAATGCTTGTCGTTGGATTTTTTTCATAGCGGACACCTCTTGTCTTTGATTATAGCAAAAAAATAATCGTTTTTCTGCCTTTTTTGGTATTTTTTACTTTTATTTTTTTAGTTGATTTTTTGGCGCAATCTTGACACGCAAAATCGTTCTCAGTTTTTCTGGGTTGGCTCTGCGCGGATCCCCTAAATAAATTTCTTTATGTTCTTTAGCTATCCGTTGATACCCCTGCTCTTCGATAAACGTTGTTAATTTTTCAAAGGTTTGTGGCTCATCCTCATATGGTCCCACGTGAAGCATCTGAGCGACTAATCCTTCATCCATGCTACTAAATACTACTTGGTCGAACAAATCATTGGGAATTTTGTCCGCTACACGTAGTAGAGCCTCATGTGCAACTTCTTTCGTCACAAATCCAGGTTGTTTGATCATAATCTGATAAGCAAAATGACTCTTCTTCATTACTTTTTCTTGCAAATAAGCTTCTTGTAATCCCCAATGTCCTTCTAATGGATAAACAGTGTAGGGAAGATAGTTAGGAATCTGCCAATTTTTCTTTGGGGCCATTCGGATCGCATAACTAACAGCATATAAAGCTGCCACTCGTCGCTGAAAATCGTCTTCATTTGGATCCCCTACTCCTTTTATGCTAAAAAAATTCTGTGGGGATAACGTTAAGATCTGTGGCTTTTTTTTACTACTATAACCTGGTTCCGTTTTTTTCCAATCAATCGTAGCCATTTTTTCCTCCTGCGATGATTTATTCTCTACTATCATAACTCTTTTCAAAAGACTTGGCTAACCTGGTTGACACTTTTTTTACCTCTATGCTAGAATAAGCGATGGAAATAAATCGTACAGATAACACGTATATTACGTGTCGAGAGAGAGGCGGTTTCTATTTTTATAATAGAAATCACTCTCTTTTTTTACGAAATTTTTTGAGGTGAGGACATGACAAAACAAAAACAATTACTCTTAGTACCTGCAGTCATCGCAACCGGCATGATGTCTTTTGCGGGAGTGTTGATCGAAACAGCAATGAACGTCACATTTCCAACGTTGATCAACCAGTTTCAATTAACGACTGCACAAGTTCAATGGGTGACAACGATTTACCTGCTGATGATCTCGATCATCGTACCATTATCAACTTATTTAACACGAAATTTCAGCCTTAGAAGTCTCTTTTTACTTTCAAACCTGCTTTTTTTAGCAGGAATCATTGTTGACTTCTTTTCTCCGACTTTCTTCATTTTATTACTTGGTCGGCTTTTACAAGGGGCAGCTACCGGGATTGCTTTACCACTAATGTTCCATATTATTTTGACCTTTGCGCCTATGAACCGCCGCGGCGCGATGATGGGGGTGGGAACACTGACCACAGCAATTGCTCCGGCTATCGGGCCAACATATGGGGGAATCTTAACTTCAAATTTCACTTGGAATCATATCTTTCTTTTCTTGATTCCTATTTTGATTCTTTCTCTTGGCATCGGCTTGGTTGCTATTCCTTCAATGCCCGTTCAAAAAAGTGGACGTTTGGATGTGTTGAGTGTATTTAGTTTGTGTTTATTATTTAGCGGTAGCTTAACGTTTTTGAGTATGCTAGGACAACCGCTTAGTTGGTTTGCGTTACTAATAGCGATTATTGGTGGGATCCTTTTTTACCAACGAACAAAAAAAGCCGATTATCCATTGATACAACTAACCATTTTTTCTAATAAAACATTTCGCTTGTTCTTATTTAGCTTTTTAATCTACCAGTTCTTATTGCTAGGCGTTTCTTTTGTCTTACCAAATTTTGTTCAGATTGTTCAAGGAAACAGTCCTTTCATCGCTGGAATCGCCATGTTGCCAGGAGCTACGATTGGCGCTGTATTATCGCCGTTTTCTGGAAAACTGCTTGATCAACACGGTCCCAAAAAACCGATTTTTGCCGGATTACTCCTTGCTCTTGTTGGTTGGTCCGCACTAGTCTTTCTTCTAGGACATGTTTCATTGCTATTGTTGATTACTTGCCACGTGATCTATATGATAGGGATTGGTTTGTCTTATAGCAATATGATGACCACTGGGATGAATGCTTTAACGGATGACTATCAAAGTGATGGCAATGCTGTTTTTAATACCTTACAACAATTTTCTGGTGCCGTTGCTACTTCATTAGTGGCAATCATTATCAACCTTATTCAAGCGCATGCTGATTTGAGCTATAAAGTCGCCACGACATTCGGTTCACAAGTTGCTTTAGGTGTATTACTTCTTCTATTAGTTATCAGCTTTATCTTATTTATTCGTTATAGTTTAACTACAAAACATTCATGATTGATTGAAACGGCAGTCGTTTGCAACTGCCGTTTTTTTGTGCAAAAATACAATTTGTAAGTAAAGGAGGAATCAAACATGGAAAAAATCGCCATTATCGGTGGTGGAATCATCGGTATGACATTAGCCAATTATGTAGATACCACAAAATACAGCATCACCTTATTTGACCATGGAATCGGTCAGGCAACCAAAGCAAGTGCGGGAATCATTTCTCCATGGTTATCCAAAAGAAGAAATAAAACATGGTATCGTTTAGCCAAAGACGGTGCGGCATTTTTCCCAAAATTAGTGCAAGATTTCGCACTTGATCCGACCATTTATGCTCGTTCCGGTACACTCTTGCTTCGACAAAAAGAACAATTAGCAGAATTACTTGATCTTGCAGAAGAACGAAAAAAAGAGGCACCTGAGATCGGAGAAATCCATTTATTAAAAGCGGATCAAACAGCTGATTTACTTCCTTTATTAAAACCGACCCCCTCTTTATTCATCACTGGTGGTGGCCGTTTAGACGGAAAAGCTTACCTTCATTATTTAACGGCACGCTTGAAAAGGGCTGGTGTAACAGTAATAAACGATAAGATTCGCCTACAAAAAAGGAGTGATGATTGGCTGATCCTCGGAGAATTTGGTGAAGAACCGTTTGACCGGGTCATTTTGACTCCTGGTCCTTCCTTGAAGCCTTTATTGGAACCATTAGGCTATCAGGTCGATCTTCGTCCTCAAAAAGGGCAGTTGATCGCTTTTACTACTCATCAGTTCCAAAGCCAAAAATGGCCTGTTGCCATGCTAGATGGAGAAGCAGACCTCATTCCCTTCAATGACGGAAAAATCTTATTGGGCGCTACACATGAAAATGAGCAAGGATGGGATCTGACTCCTACTAATGAAGCATTTTTACAGTTGGCTGAACAGACAAAAGCTTTTTTTGTACAACCAGAAAAATTACTTTCACAGCCTTATCAGTTACAAGTAGGAACGAGGGCATATACGTCTGATTTTGCTCCGTTTTTTGGTCCTTTATTCGATGAACCAAATCTGATCGTCGCAAGTGGACTCGGTTCTTCTGGTTTAACGACTGGTCCTTATATCGGTTATCTCTTAGCTGAATTTATAAACACTGGTAAGTGGCATGGAACGGACTATCAAAAAGATCTCCATAACTACATCAAGAAAACCTAAGATGAACAAAGAGATAACTATTTCATTCATTTATTTTTCGTCATTACCGTCTCATCCCTAAACAGCAAAAAAACCAAGAAATCGAATGACACGATTTCTTGGTTTTGTCTTTTTATTAGTATTCAATAATCGACTTAGTACCAGCCGTTTGCTAACCAGAATGCTTGAGCAGCATCCCATGAGCCATAACGTGATGATACATATTGATCAGCTACGCGTTCTTGGTTTGCAGCAGAATAGTCACCATTTAAGTATGATGCATCTAATTGGTAACGTCCGATGTAACGGCCGTTAGTTGCTGTGTAAGAACCGCCTGATTCTTTATTCGCAATCCATTCTTTTGCAGAACTTGAATTGCTTGGAGCTGTTGCTGTTTGAGCAGCTGGAGCAGCAGGTGTTACTTCAACTGTTTTAACTGGAGCAACATATGTATGTTCTTCCGTTACTGTTTCAGTTGTTTTTGGTGCTTCGACTGTTTTTGCTGAAGCATCACTTGAAGTCGGGATCGTTAATTCTTCGCCAACGTAGATGCGGTTGATGTCTTTGATACCATTTTTTTCAGCGATTGCATCGATCAATGAGTTATCTCCAACAAATTTTTGTGAGATTTTTGATAGTGAATCACCTGATTTAATTGTATAGACTTCGTCAGCATGAGCAGTTGTTCCTACAAACATTGCAGTTGCACCAGCAGCAAAAGTTGTTCCTAAAACGATCTTCTTAATTGAATTCATGTTTATCTCCTTTTTTTTCCATGTATTTATCAACGTCATTAACTTTATCATCTAGAAATATTTCATAGGTAAAAGAAATATGACATTTAATGACAAAATATCCTAATTTTTAACATTTGTAACATAGCTCTGGACAAAAAAGTACGACTAAAGTCCTAGAACCCTTATATCATAAGAAAGAAACCGTTTTTTAACATTTTCTTATAAAGTTTAGAAAATCTTATATTTTGTAATATTTCTAGTATTTTTTTTTAACTTTTTTGATTTTTTTATTTAATTTATCCTTTTTTTTAGTAATTATGTGTCAAAACGACAAAAAATTGAGTAATTATTACAACCTTTACTAAAAAATTTTAGGATAAGTTTTTTAATACTTTTGAAATTTCTGGTATTTCTAGATTTTTTGCTAAAAAAACGATAGTATTCTATTTTTTGAACTGCTTCAATTATAAACAAGTCGAACATTCAGTGGATTATACTACTCTAAGTATTGAAATTTTCTAATACAGATTCTTTTTATTATTTAGTTATGATCCATTATTTTACTTTAATCAATAAAAAGACTAGAACAAACTAACTGTCCTAGTCTCTTTGTCGTACTACGCTTGTTTTAGCATAATACTCTATTTTTTTCTTATTATAGAAGTGAAAGGAATCTTGTACATAAAATTTTCTCTTATTCGCTCGGAGCTGACCGCTTCTTTCATGTCCTCTTTTTTCGCTTCGTTTTCTTGGCTAACATTTCTTGCGCTTCTATAATTTCTGTGATCACTTCTTGATCTTCTTCGCGTTGTTTCATTTGCTCTAAAGTTTCCAACCATTTTTCTGGTTCTTTTCTACCTAAACGCCCAATCGACCAAGCAGCGGTTGCTCGAATAACCGGTCGAACATCACTTAAGCAACTTTCGATCTCAGGTAAAGCCGAAGTATCCCCAAGGTTTGCTAAAGCAATCAAAGCATTTCTTTGCAATGGTTTTTTCCCTCGCCATGAACCAGCTAAATGCCCAAACTGTTGTTTAAACTCTTTATTTGATAAAGAAAGCATTGGTTTTAATTTCGGATAGACTTCTTCTACTTTTGGTTCCATTTCTTCATGGAAATGGAAATCTTTCCCTTGATTATAAGGACAGACTAACTGACAGATATCGCACCCGTAAATGACATTTCGCATTTTTTTCCGATACTCATTTGGCATTAGCCCTTTGGTTTGGGTCTGATAAGATAAACATCTTTGTGCATTCATCCTGCCATCGCCTAACAAAGCTTTTGTCGGACAAGCTGTCACACAACGAGTACAATCACCACAGCCAAAAACACCTGGTTCATCAGGTTCAAATACGATATTGGTGACAATTTCTCCAAGATACACGAATGAACCGTATTCTTCTGTGATCAGCAACCCATTTCGACCAATAAATCCTAGTCCTGCTCTTTGTGCAACAGCCACATCTACTAATTCTCCAGTATCCACTTGTGGGGCAAACCGCCAAGCTTCTTCTTGTTGCCAGACACTTGCTCTGCTTTGGATAAAAGTAATCAATTGATTGAGACGGTCACGTAAAATATCATGGTAATCGATTCCCCAAGATGCCCGTGCAAATTGTCCTCTTTTTTCATCTTTTGGGACCTCTTCATGGATCTTGGTTGGATAAGCTAAAGCAATAGCGATAATCGATTGTGGGCGATCAAAAGTTTTTTCTAAATATAAACGTTCTTCAATTACTGGATGTTCAAATCCCGAAGTATGTCCAGCGGCTTTTTGTTCTTCTAAAGACTCTTTTAAATAATCAAAGGGTTCTGCCGTCGTAAATCCGATTTTATCAATACCTAAACGTTTGCTTTCTTCAATGATTTCTTCTTTTAAGGTTTTTGTCATCTTTTCCACCTATTCAAATAATTGCTAGCGACTATAAATTCCGTAATAAAGCCGATCTCTTTTTAGCTGGACAAATTGGATCTGTTGATCTGCGATCTTTCGTTCTTCCATCCATCTTTTTCTAGTAGCAAAGATTTCCCAATAGTTGAGAGACAACCATTTTCTTTGGTTATCTAGCGCTTGAAAAAAGTTGAGCGATACTGGCTTAGTATGCAACAATTCATGCAATCGAACCTGTTCTACTGCGGAAAAAGTGGATAAATCTCTGGAATATAATGTTTCTTCGTAGAGATTCTTTTGCTGCGAGTAGGTAAATGTTTGTGGAATATCTCCTGGGCGGGCAATCAAAACCAAACGATTATAGAATGTATTCATTAGTTTACTATTTGCAATAAACGAACTTTTATAATAAGCCGATTGAATTTTTTCAATGACCCCTTCTGTCCCCATTGTGGAAAATAATGCTGGCCATGCCTTGATATTGATTTCATTATTTTGTTTCACTAATACTCCTGGAATAAATCCAACAGAAGAAATCGAGACAAAATAACCAATTCCAGTCTGTTCATCTAATGGCTGAAATTCATCAAAAAGCCATTTCCCCGGATAACGTTCTTCTACATCCGATTCACTTGGACTTGCTATGAATAATTTAGCCATTTCTGTTTCAAGAAATTGAAGGTCTTGATCTTTATCAGAGCTATCCTGTTGTTCGATCACTTTAAGGATTTCTTCTTTGATTAGTTGTTTATCTTTACGCGTAAAATTCATAGCTTTACCTTCCTTTCTTATCTTTAACTATAACGGAAAACAACAAAAAAAGGTATCCGAAACTAACAAAAAGCAGACGTTTTTTTTATTTTTTTACTTGCAAAATAAGTGAGCCTTCGCTTGATCTCCTTTCCATATAAATCAGGGTAAATGAATCCTCCTGCTTCTTGTTTTTTGAATCTTGATTTTTAGCATAAATAAGCCGAAGAAACCAAAATCTAACGAACTGATTTTGATCTCTTCGGCTGGCTATTTAGCACGCATTCTTTTCTAGTTTTTTTGAATGAAAGTTATTTTGTACCATTTATTTTTCTTGAGTCAACCCATCATGGATCGTTCGGATATTCCAGTCCATCATCTTATAATAAGAATCTCCTGGTTTGCCTTCCTTATCGATAGAGTCTGTATATAATCGATCATAGATAGCTACTCCCGTTTCTTTCGCTACACGTTCCATGCTTCTAGGATCAACACTTGTTTCGACAAACAAAGCGGGTACTGCAGAGTCTCTTACTTGATTGATGATTTGTTTCATTTGTTCAGGTGTTCCCTGACTTTCTGTATTGATTTCCCAAATATAACTTGCTGGGATTCCATAAGCTTTGGAAAAATATTTGAAAGCTCCTTCACTCGTTACTAATAATCTTTTATCTTCAGGAATTGTTTGAAAGTTTGTTTTAGCTTTTTCATCCAATTCGCTCAACTTTTCAATATATTTTTTTGCGTTTTCTTCATAGACTGCTTTATTTTCAGCATCTTTTTCTGAAAAAATACGGGTAATTTCTTCTACATACTTCATCCCATTCGATAAATCTAACCAGGCATGAGGGTCAGCTTTACTCTTGGAACTCCCACCTGATAAATAAATGGGTGTTACTTTTTTACTCACTGCAAAATAATCTTTCTCTTCTTTTTTATGTGTGGTTTCCATTAAATTCGTAAACCAGCCATTACCAGTTTCTAGATTTAGCCCATTATATAAAATCACATCGGCATCACTCGCTTTTTTGATATCTTCTGGTAACACTTCATATTCATGAGGATCTGTTCCTACAGGCACGATACTATGAACAGCTACATGTTCCTTTCCTACTTCTTTTGCCATATCCGCTAAGATAGAGTTGGTTGCTACAACATTCAATGTTTCTTTAGTCGTTTCTTTATTAGCTTCCTGCTTTTCTTGACTGCCACAGCCCACTAACAAAAAGAAACTTGCGAACATTACCCAAAAAATCCGATAGTTATTGGTTTTCATCTCATTACTCCTTTTTTCAAATGATTTTTTTTACATGATCATTCTTTTTACTCGCTTTTTATGACCCGTTTATGAGCAAAAAAGATTCCCTTAGAAGGTGAAAAGCAAAATGCCAACAGAAAGAATAGCGCGCAAGCTAAAACGATGGTTGCACCGGAAGGCCAGTTATAGCTATAACTAAAAAATACCCCCAAGATTGCACTTAATACACCAACTGTTGATGAGATAGCAATCATTTTCACTAAACTATTCGTTAATAGATAAGCTGTAGCAGCTGGTGTGATCAACATCGCAATCACTAAGATCGTCCCTACTGTCTGTAAACTAACCACTGCGACTAACGTCAGGAAAAACATGAGCAAATAGTGGATCAAGGTAATATTTAGCCCATAAGCTTTAGCCATCATCGGATCAAAAGAAGTAATTTTGAGTTCTTTATAGAAAATGAACACAAACAATAACACAATACCGCTAACGATCGCCGTCATCTGCAGGTCGCTTTCTCTCACCGCTAACACATTTCCAAATAATATATGGTACAGATCCGTAGCACTTTGGGCAAAAGAAATCAAAATGACTCCTAATGCAAAGAATGAACTAAAGACGATACCGATTGCTGTATCATTCTTTAATCGACTTCGTTGGGTAACAAAACCAATGAGTCCTGCCGTCAACATGCCGAAGACCGTGGCACCTAAAATATAACTAAAGCCAAACATGTAGGAAATTGCTACTCCTGGTAAGACCGCATGTGAAATAGCATCTCCCATCAACGACATCCCTCGTAAGATGATAAAAGATCCGATCACCCCGGAAGCCAAACCAACGAGCATTGATGTGAACAATGCATATTGTAAAAACTGGTAGTTCATCATTCCTTCAATAAACGATTGGATCATTTTTCTTTTGCTCCTTTCACTAATTGCCCGATCACTTCACCATAAGCAATCTTCAGATTTTCTGAAGTAAATGTCGTTGCAACAGGTCCGGCAGCGATCAATTGCTGATTCAATAAAATCACTTCATCAAAATATTCTGTTACTTTGTGCAAGTCGTGATGAACAATGATGATCGTTTTACCTGCTGCTTTTAATTCTTTCAATATTGAAAAAATTTTTTTCTCACTTACGGCATCAATCCCTACAAATGGCTCATCAAGAAAAATCCATTCTGCTTGTTGCGCCAATGCGCGGGCAATAAAAACACGTTGTAACTGTCCACCCGACAATTCGCTTATTTGTCGCTTCCCATACGAAGCCATACCGACTTTTTCTAATGCTTGCTGTGCTCGTTCTTTTTCTTTTTTTCCCGGACGTTGTCCCAACCTTAATGATGGATAAGTCCCCAATAAGACCACACCTAACACATCAATTGGAAAAGAGAGATCCAATTCATTTCGTTGTTCAACATAAGCGATTTTTTTACGTGCTTCTTTTAGCAATGAACCACCAAAAGAAATTTCTCCAGATACTTTGGGAATCAAAGCCAGTATAGCTTTCATAAAAGTTGATTTTCCCGCACCATTTGGACCGATGATCCCAGTGATTTTTTTGGGTTGGATCATTACATCAACTTCGTTTAACGCTAACTTTCCTTGATAAGCAACGGTTAATTGCTGGATATTAATGATCGCTTCTGACACATTCTTCACTCCTTTTAGGTTTACCTAACTTTTTATTTAACTATAGTTTAACTAAAGACGAAAGCATTTTCAAGTATCCCGCATGATTTTTTTACAAGAAAGGCTCGCAATTTATGAGAACTTTCTGTAAAATCACATCAAGAGTTTTAAAAGCAAATTGTCTTTATTGATCATTTATTTGTTATTAATGTCTATCATTTATTCGTATTTGCTTGTTTTACTCAAAAATGAAAGGAGTTTTAGTATGGAAGAAGAAAAATTAACTCGAAGCCTTAGTGCCCGTCACATTCAGATGATTGCACTAGGAGGAACGATCGGCGTAGGATTGTTTATGGGTGCTTCCTCAACCATTCGTTGGACAGGTCCCTCAGTAATGGTTGCCTATGCTGTCGCAGGTCTCTTTCTTTATTTGATCATGCGAGCACTTGGCGAAATGCTTTATGTCGATCCTTCAACGGGTTCTTTTGCGAATTATGCTAGTAATTATCTTCATCCTGTCGCTGGTTATTTAACTGCTTGGAGTAACATCTTTCAGTTTATTGTTGTCGGGATCAGTGAAGTCATTGCAGTCGGTGAATATATGAATTATTGGTGGCCTCATCTGCCAACAATCATTCCTGGGATTGTCGTCATCCTCTTTTTGATGCTTGCCAACTTAGCTTCTGTTAAAGCTTTTGGTGAACTAGAATTTTGGTTTTCAATGATTAAAGTCGGCACGATCGTTTTGATGATTCTGGTAGGGCTAGGTGTCATCTTATTTGGCTTAGGAAATCAAGGCCAAGCAGTCGGGATCTCTAATCTTTGGAAAAACGGCGGTTTCTTTACCGGCGGAGTAAAAGGTTTCTTTTTTGCGCTATCCATTGTTGTTGCATCTTATCAAGGAATCGAGCTGATCGGAATGGCCGCTGGAGAAGCTGCAAATCCGAAAAAAACGATCGTTGAAGCTGTTCAATCAACTATTGGACGAATCTTGATTTTTTACATTGGTGCTATTTTTATTATCGTTAGTATCTATCCATGGAATCAATTAGGCACAATAGGTTCCCCATTTGTTCAAACATTTTCTAAAATCGGGATCACATTTGCTGCCGGATTGATCAATTTCGTCGTCTTGACGGCTGCCTTATCTGGGTGTAATTCGGGTATTTTCAGTGCCAGTCGAATGATCTACACCTTAGCAATCAATGGAAAAATGTCGAGGAAATTTTTAAAACTAACCCGTCATGGCGTACCTTTTTATCCAGTCGTAGCGATTTCTAGCGGGATATTGATTGGCCTAGTTTTAAATTACCTGTTACCTTTGTTTGTGAATCATGCAGAAAATATTTTCGTTTTTGTCTATAGTTCCAGTATTTTACCGGGGATGGTTCCTTGGGTGGTTATCTTACTTAGTGAGATCCAATTTAAAAAACAACACCCAGAAGAAATGAGAGATCATCCATTTAAAATGCCATTATCACCTTATACCAATTATCTTACTTTATTATTTTTAGCCATTGTCTTGATTTTTATGTTTATCAATCAAGAAACAAGAATTCCATTGATTATTGGTCTCGTGTTTTTGTGCTACATGACGATTCATTATTTTCTACGTGAACGAAGACTGAAAAGTCGCTAATCTTCATCAAAAAAGCAGGGCTTCCCATCAAGTGGGACCCTGCTTTTTTACTCTTTTTTAGTTAAATGCACAAATAGCGTTTTTTATTGTTTGAAACAAATAGAAATTTTTCTATACTAAATCTAAAGTTCCTTGGAATTTAAATTCCATTTGTGGTGGTGGTCCCCAATTTGCTACTCTTTTGTCTCCTGTCCAATAAACATACCCTTGATACTTTCGACCACTTACATATTCAACATACCAATATTTACTTTGTGCAGGTTTCCCACCCCAAGTCGATCCTACTTTCATCCAAACTTGGGCTGAAAAGATTGGACTAACTCTCACTAAATGATTAGATTTAGTAATTTCTACAATATTATCATTGTTCTCAACTACATATACATCTGTTGCAATTTCACTTTCCGTTTCATCTAGGTATATAAATAAATGATCTGTCGTTGTATTTTGTTCTGCTGCAACTGGAACAGCTAATCCAACTAAACAAAATATAAAAATAAGTGGAATTCCTAATCCAAAACTCTTCATCCTAATTGCCTCCCATTTTTAATAATCATTTTTTTAATCTCATGATTAGAAGATAACTAATTGAATAAAATACAATAAAAAGTAGACCTGAAAGAAATATATCATTAAAAAATGATAAAAAATTCAGTGTTCCATCAATCAATGCCTTTATTGTGCCGACAATTATATAGCCTATAAAAGCTGATAATATATTTAAAACTTCATGCTGATTTTTCTTCATACATAAACACTTCCTAAAAAATAATATCTACTCAGATATCATTGTAAATAATAGTATTGATATACAAATCCTCTTACTACAAAAACTCT
Organism: Enterococcus sp. DIV1208; assembly: GCF_050530455.1. Taxonomy (NCBI): domain Bacteria; kingdom Bacillati; phylum Bacillota; class Bacilli; order Lactobacillales; family Enterococcaceae; genus Enterococcus; species Enterococcus sp. DIV1208. Next base: position 2,291,234 of record NZ_CP172887.1, read on the forward strand.
ACCATGTTTAAAATTACCACCAGTTATAACACCTGATATCCCACCTATGGCGGAACCCCAACCAGCGCCTGGGAGTAAACTGCCTAGAGCTCCTATAATTGCTCCAATACCGGCTTTACTTATATTATTCAACCAAGTTTTACTAATATATATATATCAACATTCCCCTTTCTAGCTTGTCCATGCCACACAATCTTAGTGACACCATTACTTCTTGGTGTGAGCTGCTTTTTAGAAAGAAATGAAGAATCCAATCCTTTCATTTCAAGAAACGCTTTTAAATTATTGTCTGTTATCGTTACGATTGTGCTGTCCTCTTCTACTTGAACATCGAAATAATCCGAATTTTCTTTATAAAACTCGATTGGATCCGACCTATTATCTACTATTCCACTTGCATAAACATTAGTTCCAAAAGTAACTAGTGGAGTTAATCCCAACAACAAAATAGCTATGCAACAAATAAAATTACTTTTTTTAAACACGACTATCATCTTCTTGTTATTTTTATAAAATTACTTTATAACGAAAAAGCTTTCTAATCAAGCAATTTTTCCGTTTTTTTCATTAAATTTCCTATACGTTCAACTTCGAGGAAATTTAAGCGAAGCAATTAGATAAGTGATTTTCAACATACTTAAAATAAGCAAGACAAATGATTGATATACGCATTGATAGAAGTTCATTGTAATAGCTAACCACTTAGTCGTTTTTTTGAAAGCTAAGGGGCGCTAGACGGACTTTTTTCAATGTTTACGACTTTCTAAAATTAAGAAAATTTCTCATCGAATAATGCTCCCAATGATTTCTGTGTCAATGGCTTACTCCAAACTACGATATACGTAAATAAACCATTTCAATTCAAAAAAATAAGCTAGTGTCCAATCAATTGATTGGTCGCTAGCTTATTTTTGCTGATCAAGGCATCTTGTCAGTGGCTTAATTCAATTTCAATACTTCTCCAGGACTGAAGAAATAGCTGTCCATCGTCATCCCATTCAATGATAAAAGCTTATCAACTGGTATCCCTGTACGTTCCGCAATCTGGTTGGGACCTTCTCCTTGTTGAACGACAGTAGTAGCAGCTTGTTCATTTGAAGTAGCGCTTGCTGTCTGTCCTTCGGTTCCTTGGGTAGCTTGACTGGAAGATTGTGTCGTTGAGTCAGTCGTCTGAGAAACACTAGTTTCCGTTTCACTAGTTGTTTGACTGCTTGACGTTTCTGCTTGTACCGAAGCACTTGTTCGGAGATAGATATCAGAAATTTTAGCTACTTGTTCCGTATAATCTGCTGAAAGTTGGTTGATCCAATTTGCAAGATCTATACCTTCTTTGGTTGGCGCTGCTTGATACGTTGCTTGTAGTTTGCTGATCCCTTCATCAGAAATAGCTTGTAGCGCTCGAGCCTTTTGATTAGCAATCGCAGACAACCCCATCACACCGTTTTGATTGTTCTGAATCTCAGCTTGGTATTCTTCGATCAAACGAGGCGTTTGTTCTTCCAATTTCTTTGTATAATCTGTCATAATCGTTTGTAACTGATCCATCAGTGTGCCTGTTTTCGATTCTTGAGTCGAACTTGCAGTTTCTTTATTTTTTGGTTTCGTTGTGGAAGAAGCTTTTTTTGTGGTAGTTTCGCTTGTTTTTGCGACCGAGCTTTCTGCACTCGAACTATTCTTTCCATGAAAATAAAGAGCTGTAACAGCACCTATAAGGACTAAGCAAACAGCAACAGCCGAACCAATTTTGATCAATCGGCGTTGCGTTTCTTTTTTCTGTTGTTGTCTACGAGCCATTCGGACATTGACTCTTTGCTCGTTTTCTTCGTTCATTTCTTTCACCACCCATTAGTATATAAAATAGCGTTCTCAATCCTACTTTAATCCCATTGTAGCAAATAATCATCATTCTGAACATTTTAAACTGTGTTATTTATAAACAAAACTCACCATTTTTGATGATTCCAGGATTCTCCATCGATTTCTCCTTGTAATTGGACTTTTCGTTCTGAAATTTCCAGTAAAAGTTTTTTTGTTTCATGCAACACAGCTTTTGTTTCATAATCTACCGATGTACTTAATTCTTCCAATTGTCGTACAAACCATTCTTCCACCATTTTATTGCTCCTTTAATTCTTGTAAGATAAATGTGAGGTCTTCAATCTCTTCTTTTTCATTCTCTAAATAGTCGATTAAGAATGCTTGCTTGGTCTGATCTAGTTGTTGTAAAGAATGATTGCTGCTTAGTCGCTCAATAAACCAGTTTATTCGCTGGATCAAGGTCGGTTTGCCTACTAATGTCAGGTATTGTTGATACGCCACTAAACGCTCCCAACGCTTTTCTTCTGTTTGATACATGAATTGCGCCATCACAAATGGAGGTAAAAAAGTCATTTCAAACTTGTGGGCAATCCGCTGATACGGTCTTAAAAATTCAGAAATGGTATATTCTTCTTTCCCGCCTGCTTGATATTCTTTTTCAGAAACGCCAGTTGTTACGACAATCCCTAATTCTTTGCCTTTAAGAAATTCGTCAGCGTGTTCCAATACAGTGTCCTCCCATAGTTTTAAATGAGCTGGCGCACTATACCAATACAAAGGGAATTGGAAGATGATCCGGTCATGTGTTTTTAATAATTCAAGTTCTGTATCACGATCAATCGTCCAATCTGGGTAATGTTTTTCCAAATGATGCCAAGTAACCGTTAAATTTTCAGTTGCTTCTTTGAAAAACTGTTGGTTCAATGATGTCTCAATCGTAGGATGACTAACGATAATCAAAGTTCTCATTTCTTGACTCCTCTTCATTCTTGCTATTTCCTAGTTTAGCACAGAACACAAAATGTCATTAGTCTCCTGCCTTATGGTTAAGTAGACCAGGAAACAATCTCTTGTTCTTCTAATTCTTTCTTCAAAGCACCTAATGAAAGGTTTTTGGACGCTTCATTTTTCATCCGTTTCCGATAATTTGTTGCTGTTTCTCCAGTTGTCTTTTTGAACATTCGGCTAAATACAACTAAACTATTAAAACCAACTTGATAAGCGATACTCTCTACTGAATCATCAGTCAACGATAATAAAAATGCTGCTCGGTTGATTCGCACGCCAATCAAATATTCTTTGATACTCGTTCCTAATTGATTTTTAAAGACTCTTGATAGATGACTCCGGTTGACTGACAGTTGTCGAGCAATTTCCTCTACTGTTAAATTTTCTGGATAGTGTTCTTCAATATACTTCACCGCTTCGATTGCTAGTGGCGAAGAGACTTTTTGATTTCCCAAACCGATTTTCCCGCCATCTTTTAGTAATACGGATAAAAAGCGATAAGTCAAAGCCGTCAATTCTAATTCATCTGCTAAACCGTCTTGTGAATAATGAAGACAGTCCAAAATAATATCTATATATGCCGAAATACCTGCAGAAACCATTGTATACTGATCTTCTTTGAATAAGGAACGTTCAATGATCTCTTTCGCTAATGGCCCACCAAAAGACAACCAACAGTAGACCCAAGGCTCTTCACCATCTGCTAAATAAAAAGTAGAATCCCCTGGCCGGATCAAAAACAGATCCCCTTTTTGCAATTGATATTGCTGTTCTTTCACATGGTAAGTTCCTTTACCTTCCATCACGACATGTAACACATAATCTTGTCTGATTGCTGGACCGAAAGAATGATATGGCAAAGTTTTTGAAAATCCACAAAAGTCAAAATAACACCCTTTAGCTAATTCTTGACGTTCTTTTTTTAAAAATATTGCTTGCTCCATCGCTCTCACTCCTTTGTTTTTACTTTACTCTTCTTGTTCTACAACGTGCAACAAAAAGTTAAATATTAGTCACAAAAATATATTCATCAGGAATCGTTTTCTTGATAAAGTCAATAGTAGAAAAAGAACTTTATTTATTTATTGTAACCGGTTAACTTTTTATTGTATATTTAACAAAGAAGGGATTAGATACTATGAAGAACAAAATGATACAACGGGTTTCTTATGCTTTAGGCGCATTCGGTCATGATACTTTTTATGTTACTCTCAGCACTTATTTTATGGTTTTTGTAACAAGCGAGATGTTTGCAGGTACAGATAAAGCAACTACTGCTCGAATGATCGCTACGGTGACCAGTTTAGTCGTTGGTATTCGTTTAATTGAAATCGTTTTCGATCCATTGATTGGCGGGATTATTGATAATACTCGAACAAAATATGGAAAATTTAAACCATGGCTGGTCATTGGTGGTTTAGTTAGTTCATTCCTTTTGATTTTTCTTTTTACTAATTTCTTTGGCCTTGCTACTCACAATACAACTTTGTTTATCATCCTTTTTACCATTGTTTTTGTATTATTAGATAGTTTTTATTCATTTAAAGATATTGCTTTTTGGTCAATGATTCCAGCTTTAAGTACTGAAACCAAAGAAAGAGAAAAATTCGCGACTTTTGCTCGATTCGGTTCTTCCTTAGGAGCAAACGGGACCACTTTGGTCGTCGTACCAATCGTCACATTTTTCACTTATTTAGTCACTGCTCATCATGTTGAAGGCGCTTCAGGTTGGTTCTGGTTCGGTGTGATTACCGCTGTGATCTCTGGAGGAACTGCAATTATTACAGCTTTAGGAACAAAAGAAGTCGACACGGCGATTCGTCAACAAAATGAAAAAGCAAGCATCAAAGATGTCTTTAAAGCAATTGCCCAAAATGACCAATTAATGTGGTTAGCACTTTCTTACATTGCTTATGCTATTGCCAATGTAGCAACAACTGCCGTTTTATTCTACTTTTTCAAATATGTCTTAGGTCAACCAACTCAATTCTGGATTGTCGGTTTAGTAGCAGCTTTACTTGGACTAGTCGCTGTGCCTTTATTCCCTGCTTTGACACGATTGATTTCTAGACGCTATGTCTATATCGGCGGTATTGCGATGATGATCAGTTCTTACTTCTTCTTCTCTATCGCAGGCACTAGCTTACCGATCGTGATCGTTGGACTTGTTTTATTTTACTTCCCACAACAGTTGATCTTTTTATCTGCCTTGATGACGATCACTGATTCTGTAGAATATGGACAATGGAAAAATGGGATTCGTAACGAAGCTGTGACTTTATCGATTCGCCCACTGCTCGATAAAATTGCAGGTGCTTTATCTAATGGGATCGTTGGGTTTGTCGCAATCGCAGCTGGTATGACTGGAAATGCTTCTGCTGCTGATATTACCAATCATGGGATCATGACTTTTAAAGCGTATGCATTTTATGTTCCTGCAGCATTGATGTTCTTTTCTGCCATCATTTTTGCTTGGAAGATCACTTTGACAGAGAAAAAACATGCGCAAATCGTCAAAGAACTAGAAAATAAATTAGCTTCACATGAAGAACTCGCATCTGAATTAGAAGATGACTTTATCATTCCACAACATTAAGAAAGGAATTATATTATGACGATTACAGAAAAAGACTTTGGTCAGGGGTACCATTTGATCACATTATCCAATACTCACGGACTTAAATTAGCCGTCACTGACTTAGGTGCACGGATCGTTCAACTAACTGCTAATGATCGGGAATTAATTTTAGGGTTTGACTCCGCACAAGAATATTTGACAAAAGATGCTTATATCGGAGCAACGATTGGACGAACAGCAGGTAGGATTGAAAAAGGCCAATTTTCTTTGAATGATCAAACCTATCAATTGAGTGTCGATCCTCAGACAGGGCATTCACTTCATGGAGGTACACCAGGATTTGAACAGAAAAAATGGACGTATCAACTAAGTGAAACAGACAAAGAAAGTTCAGTCACATTTACTACTACCAGTCCCGACGGAGAACATGGTTTTCCTGGAAATCTATCCGTAGAAGTTTGTTATACTTTGACAGAAGACAACATTTGGCGTGTTAGAACGCAAGCAATCAGTGATCAGGATACGCTTTTCAATCCGACCAACCACGTGTATTTCAATTTAAGTGGCGATGTAGAAGAATCAATTGATCAGCATACACTTTGGCTAGACAGTGAGTCTTTCGCTCCATTACGACCTGATAGTATACCAACTGGCGAAAAAGCGAGTGTTGCTCAAACAGCTTTTGATTTTCAAACACCTCAAAAACTAGCCACCGTCTTTACTAGTCAATTTGAACAAAAACAACTTGTTGATGGGATCGATCATCCTTTCTTTTTAAATAACCCAGGTATGAATCATGTATCGGCTTATTTATTAAGTCCCGATGAACAAATCAAAGTAAGCATCATGACCGATTCACCTAGTGTTGTGATCTTCACTGCTAACTTTGGGCAAGATACCCCAGAAATGCATGGAAAGAAACTAGCCAACCACGGTGGTATCACGTTTGAGACTCAAATCGCTCCCGGAGCAGAACAGTATCCAGCTTTTGGAAATATTCATTTAGCAGCACACACACCATTTGAAACAACTACAGAATTTAAAATCGACACAAGAGAGGGTATCTAACTATGGAAATCAAACGCAGTTTAAATACAAAATTCGCAGAAATCTTTGGACCTAAAAAAACCACACAATATTTTTCTCCAGGCAGAATCAACTTGATTGGTGAACATACAGATTATAATGGTGGTCATGTTTTCCCTGCCTCCATCACTTATGGCACACAAGGAGTTGCCGCACCTCGTGAGGATAATAAAGTATTGGTCTACTCAACAAACTTTGAAGACGACGGTGTCATCAGCTTTACTTTAGACCAACTTGATTACGACAAACAAGCAGGATGGGCAAACTATGTCAAAGGTATGATCGTTAAACTAAACGAAGCAGGCTACCCAATTGAACATGGTTTTGAACTCTTAGTTGAAGGGACGATCCCGAACGGTGCAGGACTTTCAAGTAGCGCTTCCTTAGAATTGTTAGTCGGTGTTGCCTTAGAAGACTTATTCCATTTATCCATTGATCGACTTGAATTAGTTCAAATTGGTAAAAAAGTAGAAAATGAATTTATCGGTGTCAACTCGGGGATCATGGACCAATTTGCGATTGGCTTTGGCGAATTAGACAAAGCTATTCTACTTGATACAAATACGTTAAAATATGAAATGGTTCCAGTAAAATTAGATGGCTATGCAGTAGTAATCATGAATACAAATAAACGTCGTGAATTAGCTGATTCTAAATATAATGAACGACGTAGTGAATGTGAAGAAGCACTAAAACGTCTCCAACAAAAATTAGCTATTCAAGCATTAGGTGATTTAGACGAAGAAACATTTGAAGCAAACATTGATTTGATTGGTGATGACACATTGATTCGTCGTGCTCGTCATGCAGTTACTGAAAACCAACGAACATTAGAAGCTAAAGCTGAACTGGTACAAGGAAACTTGGCTGCTTTTGGTCAATTATTAAATGCTTCACACGATTCGTTGAGACATGATTATGAAGTAACTGGTATCGAGCTTGATACATTAGTCGATGCAGCTCAAAAACAAGAAGGTGTCCTAGGCGCCCGTATGACAGGAGCTGGCTTCGGTGGCTGTGCGATCGCATTAGTCAAAGAAGAAAATATCCCTAACTTTAAAAACAAGGTCTATGATGAATACTTAGACGTCGTTGGCTACGCCCCAGAATTTTATGTGGCACACATCGGCAATGGTACTACAAAGATTATGGAAGAAAGTGTTTCAGCTTAATCCAATGAAAGAAATGTAAGGTAGTTCAACGTTACGTTTCAAAAGAATAAAGCAAAATTATGATCGTCACTTTTCAAAAAAAACAAATAATCATGAAATGCTACCTGAAGTGTCAAAACAAAGACCGACCACCAAAAGTTCATTTAAACAACTTTTGGCGGTCGGTCTTTTTGCAGCTAATTTTCTCACCTTATCCATTTCAATAAAACATCTACTATTATTGAAATAAATACGCATGATCCGTTTGATCTTCGATTCGTTTTTGCCATTCAGGATCATGTTTTGGTACAGTGGCTATTTCTTTAAATTTGTATGGTCCTAATTCAAAAAACTGTTGAAGGATCTGACTCACTTGCTCAAATAAAGCTGGACGCTCCATCCTATTTTTGACGGTCAGTTGCTGATCAGCTGTACAAAAAGTCACATTCCCTAATTCTTCAGAAACATTGATCGTCTTGCCCGCTCTACTCAACTGGCGAACTTCTCCTAACATTTCATAGATGTCCTCACCTTCATATCCTTCTAGTAGTGCTAGACTGTCAACTAACGAACTCACAGTCAAATCAGCAATGATTGCTGTTTTCGTTCCTAATTGCAGCGAATAGATCGCAGCATCTACGATACCACAGGCATTACAACCACCTTCTGTTAACTCACTTTTTCTAGTGATTTGTACTTCCATCATTTCTGGCTCACCTTCTTCCTATTATAGCTCTGTTTTTTATTCTTCGCGTTCTTTGCTCTTCTTTTCTTCATTTCCAAGCGAGCAGCTTCTCGCAGACAACGTACATGACAATTGACATAAGTTAACACTACTTCATCTGACTCTTGTTCAAATCCCCAAAAAGACATATTCATCCTTCCATTTCTTTTTTGAATGTGTATGGTACAAAAATATTGTGCAACTTCTCTGACAAATAAGAAAAATTTTGGCTTATTTCATAGAGTTGACACTTGAATACCATCTATGTATTTTTAGAAGTATTGATAGGCATCCCCAACATCTATCAGACAAATTATTTTCTATAGCATAAGAAAAAATAAAATTTACGTCAATATAAACAAGCAACTATAAAAAAATAAAATGCTCTTATTTATTTTAATTATGAGGTAAATAACTAAAACCCACAGAAATCCACATAGGACTTTTGTGGGTTTCAGCTATTTAGATCAGATAAAAGAAACAGAAGCTATCTCTTGATAATCAACGCATTCTTGTCTCGAACACTTATGACAATTTTTCAACTAGTTCCTCTAATTCATTTAATCGTTGTTCAAACTTAGTCATAGCTGATTCAATATAATCAGCTTTTGTCATGTCGACGCCTGCTTTTTTCATGACTTCAACTGGGTAATCACTATTTCCTGATTTCAAATAAGTAAGGTATTTTTCTAGAGCATCTGGCTCTTGACCCCAAATTTTATGCGCCAAAGCAGAGGCAGCTGAAAAGCCTGTTGCATATTGATAAACATAATAATTATAGTAGAAATGTGGGATACGAGACCATTCATATTTGATTTCCGGATCTTTTTCTACCGCTGATCCATAATATTTGGCATTCAATTCCCCATAACTGTCGCTTAGATATTCACTGGTCAAAGGTACACCTTTGGCATCTTCTTCATGCATGAAATGCTCAAATTCTGCAAATTGTGTTTGTCTGAAAATCGTTCCTTTGAATCCATCAAGATAATGATTCAAGACATATGCACGAACACGTGGATCTTGTTCAGTTTCAAGCAAGTATTCTGTCAAAATATTTTCATTAGTTGTTGAAGCAATCTCTGCTAAGAAAATGGAATAATCACCGTAAACAAACGGTTGATTTGAACGAGTAAAGTAACTATGCACACTATGTCCCATTTCATGTACGAGCGTAAATAATTGATCCAACGTATCATGCCAGTTCATTAAAATATAAGGATTGGTATCATAGCTTCCTGAAGAATAAGCGCCACTTCGTTTCCCTTTATTTTCGATCACATCGATCCAACGGTCAGCAAAAGCTTTTTCTACCACTGACAGATATTCTTCCCCCATTGGTGCCAAAGCTTCCAAAGCTTTCTGTTTCGCTTCTTCGTAAGTGAACTTGATAGGAGCTTCTCCTAATACTGGTGTATATAGATCATACATATGCAGTTTTTCTACATTTAAAAGACGTTTGCGTAATTCCATATAGCGATGCAATAGCGGAAGATTTTTATTGACTACTTCAATCAATGTATCATAAACACTTTCTGGGATATGATTGTTGCTCAAAGAAGCTTCTCTAGCAGAATGATAATGGCGAATTTTTGCTTTGTAATTGTGCCCTTTGATATGGGTACTCAATGTTGAAGCAAACGTATTTTTAAATTGATCATAGACACGATAAAGCCCTTTGAATGCAGCTTCTCTAACTGTACGATCTGTGCTTTCCATCAATTGACCATAGACACCATGAGAAAGCTGGATTTTTTTCCCATCTTCTCCCACGATCGTAGGAAACTCTAGATCGGCATTGTTTAAAACAGCAAATGTATCACTGGAAGCGCCAAAAATTTCTCCTGCTCCAGCTAGTAATGATTCTTGTTCTGCAGATAATATATGCGCACGATTATCCACCATTTGTTTTACGTAATGACGATACAGTTCTAACTTCGGCTCTTGCTCAAAATACTGCCAAATCTGCTCATCCGAAAGTTGAAGGACTTCTGGTTCATACCAAGAGACTGCTTCACTTACTTTAGAAAATAAACTTCCTGCTCTCGCATATAACGCTTGATAAGTCGTATTTGCTGTATCTTGGTCATTTTTTAAATGAGCATAGACATAAATGAGTTCCACTTTTCGGTAAACATCTAAAACAAATTCAAGCGCATTCAGAAATTCTGTCGCACCCTTTGCTAATGTTCCTTTATATTGATCGGAATTTTTTAATTCTTCTGTTAATTCTTGGTATTTTTCATCAAATTCTTGATCGCTAGAAAAGATTTTGGTGAGATCCCAAGTCAGTTCTTCAGGCAATTCTTCTCGTTTTGGTAATTGGGTTGTTTTACTCATTTCATACACTCCTTTATTGTTTTCACTCTTTTTTTCTAATTCATATTGAAAATAGAAAAATGAATAAGCCTCTAAAATCAGCTACTCTTAATTAGTGTATCATAATTTATTTCTGTATGACATCAAGAATATCTCCTCACACTCCTGGTAAAGCAATTGGAAAATCTTTTTCTTATCAACCATTGGATAAAGCCAAGTTGTTTTATTTGGTTCAATTTTTTGGAGCCAATTGAGATACTTCCATTGTTGGCTTCTGCCTGCTTGTTCACTGATGATTTCTTCAAATAAAAGACGATAAAAGAAAACTTTTTCTTGAAAATAAAAAAAAATCGACTTTCTGCGTACATCCACGGAGATAAATAAAGTAAATGTTTTTTTCTAAGATAGAATTGTTTTTGTAAATGAACGTATTTAGACTGACGATAGTATAATTTTTTTTGTAACCATTTTTGACAGCCAACATTAGTAAGAACTTTTTGCCGATTTTGATTCTCCATCTGTTTTTCTAATAGACTTACAGGAGATTCACTAAAGAAAGGCCAGCTGATTGTTTCATAGGTTACTGTTCCAGAAAATAATTCTGCCAAATGACAAAACAAATATAATCTTTTTTCTAGCCAATCGATTTTCCATAAATGAGTGCCCATAGTGTCATTGTACATACAAAAGTACTTTTCTCTCGTTTTTAAACGATCATTATTGAAAAAAGCAGAACCTAAGATCCACCAAACACGATAGTTTTTGCTTAGATATCCTTTTGTTCGTTCTTTCATCCGTTCATAAGCGAGAACTGAACACTGAATTTCTATGGCTAGATCCCCGCAAAGGATATCTGGTCTTTGTCGAAGGGTTGGTAAATAGGCTTCTAAGACAGGCGGATGAGTAACAAATTGTCTACACCACTCAAAAAAATATTTTTTGAGTTGGAGATGCTCCGTTGTTTCTTTCTCACTAAAACCAAAACAATCCTGTAAATTTTTGTGAGCAAAATGTGCTGTTTTTTGCTGCCCAGTTTTTAATATCACTGGTTCCTTACAAGCTGGGCAGAAAAGACTTTGCCGTTTCGTACATGTTGTAGCCAGAAATCTTTTTCCATGTTTATCGATTGCAACCATCATAAATTAACTGCCCCCCTTCTAAAAGAAAATACGTCAAAAAAGAACCTGATCATTTTCATTGATCAGATTCTTCAAATTGTTTCTTTGATTATTTGCTGCTTACGCAAAATAAAATTTTGTACGTTCCAAAGCATTTCGTTCCATAAGTAATTGCGCATATTCGTTCAATGTTTCAATGGTCCGATCGCTTCTTTCTGCAAACTCTAAAATTCGAGCTACTTCATTAGCGACATCTGTTTGGTTTAAATCTTCCATCCAAAAATGTACGGCTAAATAGTAGATACCATCTAGTAAATACAAATCTGTCCAGGCTGATTCCAACTCGACATCATTGGCTAGTTGAATCATTTGTTCAAAGTCTTCAAAAGCAAAAATCGCTTGGTGTTCTGTTTCATCGGAAATGCGTTCAGTCGTTTCTTCTTCATTATTTAAGATTTGTTGCTGGATAAATTCAGTTACATCATCAGAATCTAAAGAGTCTTCGTCTTCTTGGAGCATTTCTTCATTCGGTAAGTTTTTACTAATAAAAAGTTCTAAACCGTCTCCTTTAGGAAGCACTTGAAATGTAACAGCTTCGCTACTGCGGAACTCATCTTCAATATCAACTTCTTCTAAAATACTGTAGAAAAAATTTTCGATCTCTCTATGGTTACCAAGCAAGTCTAAAAATGAGACGCCTCGCTCTTCTAAATCTTCATGACCGATCATTACTCGGATCGTATTTTCATTAATATGTTCCATTTCCATCTGGCTACACCTCACTTTGCCACAACTATCAATATAACTTCATTGTAGCGAAATAAGCTTAAATGTAAAGAAAAAAAATTACCATTTAAAATCAAAATAAGTTTTTAATTTAACCTTGACATCATTTTTTTCACTTAGCTAAACGTAAAAAAGAGCTTAGGACAAAAAGCCACTCCTAATGCGAGAACGAATAAACGGCATTCAAAAAGTAATCCTTAACAATAAATCGAATTTTTGATACCAAGTATTTTGGTCTTCTCAAATCTTGCTATCAGCAAAAGAATAAAATTCATTTACATGTTACATCTAGTTATATGTACTTTCTATTCTGGTAAAAAAAAACTTAGAAAAACTACAAAAATAGTTTTTCTAAGTTAACGTTTATTTTCTATAATCCAGCCATTAATTGTGCTTGACGCAATTCCAATTGACGTACATCACGTGGTAAGAAACGACGGATTTCATCTTCATTGAAACCAACTTGTAGGCGTTTGTCATCGATCATAATCGGACGACGCAACAATCCAGGGTTATTTTGAACGAGTTCTAACAGTTCTTGCAATGGTAAATCATCAAGATCCATGTTTAGTTTTTGGAAAACTTTTGAACGTGTTGAAATAATTTCTTCTGTGCCATCTTCAGTCATTTGTAAGATTGCCTTTAATTCTGAACTATTTAATGGTTCAGAAAAGATATTTCGTTCAACAAATGGAATTTGATGTTCTTGTAACCACGCACGGGCCTTTCTACAGGAAGTACAACTTGGGGAAGTATATAGTGTTAACAACGTGCACCACTCCTTTTCATGACTAATGTCACTTTTTTGTAACAGAAGATCATTATAATCTTCCATCTGTTTCTATTATACATAATCAACTTTTAAATAGCTAGCTTTTTTCATAATATTTTATCAAAAAAATGAAAGTTATCTAAGATTTATATTCCGTAAAACCAACGCTTTACGTTTAGTTAGCAATTAAAAAATGAGAGTTTTCAAATTTAATTCAAATATAACCTGCCATTGAAACAGGCTTTAAAGTTGTACTATTATTTTATTACTCATCCTACAAAAAAACGGTTTCTTTGAAAAAATTATGTTTTTTATTTCTGTCTGCTTTATTTTGTTTGCTATTACAACAGTCCTTTTAATTGAACCTAACCCTTATTTTGTCCGCTAATTAAGCACCCTTTTATATTACAATGGTTATAAAATGAAAATCACTACAAAACGCCTTATCGTCATCATTAAGTGTTATTTTATATTTTAATCATTTTCGTTTTTCTGTATTAAAAAAAACATTCTTTATCAAGTAAAATAGGATTATTCTATTAAAATTAGTCAGAATTTCGTTTCATCGAGGATTAATTTATTCATCAGATAATCAAATGATATTCAATTTTACTATTTTAGTGAAAAAAACTGAAACTTAAAAAGCTTATTCTGTCAAGAAAAGCGAAATATAGTAATAAAAACCTTTATTTAACAACGTTTTAACCGGTATTTTTCTGATACAATAGTCGAGGATTTATGAAAAAAATGATGAAAACCGAAAGGCGTGTAGAATTTGATTAAGTCAGTTGTTTTTGACGTTGATGATACGATGTACGATCAACAACAGCCATTTAGAAATGCGGTAAAAAAAGTAGTGCCGCTTGTTTCAGATATAGATATGGGACCATTATATCTCCGGTTCCGTCATCACAGTGATGAAAATTTCCCTAAAGTGATGGCAGGAAAATGGACCTTGGAGTATATGCGTGCACATCGAATCAGCCAATCACTAAAAGACTTAGATTATCCACATATTACTGAAGAAGAAGGTCTTTATTTCCAACAAGTTTATGAAGAAGAATTAGATAATATCTGTCTTCATGAGGAAGTAAAGAAAACATTGGACTTCTTGACTGAAATGAATATCCCGCTCGGAATCATTACCAATGGTCCCACCGATCATCAAACCAAAAAATTGAATCAACTTCAATTAGCAAACTGGATTCCTTCACAGCATATGATCGTTTCGCAAGCAACAGGATTTCAGAAACCAGAAAAAGAGATTTTTCAACTTGCTGAAGAACGTTTCAATCTAACTGCAGAAGAAACTCTATATGTAGGCGATAACTACGACAATGACGTATTAGGTGCTAAAAGAGCTGGTTGGCAAGCGCTTTGGTTTAACCATCGTGAGCGAAAAGTTGATGGTCCATTGAACTGTGATATCGAAATCACCTCATTTGATCAATTATTAGAAACGATGAAAGTAATTTTCAGCTAAAGCATCCATGCACAGCTCCTAGCAAAACAAATAACTAAAAAACTCTCGAAACATAATCTTGTTTCGAGAGTTTTTTATTATTGAGTCTTAAGATTTAATTATTTTTTGTTTCAAAATTTTTAGTCTTCCAGGTCTCCGACACTCAGAATCATCCGGATATCATCTTCCGTTAATTTGGTTAATTGGTCTTCATTTCCTTGGATGACTTTTTGGAATAACTCTCTTTTTTCTTGTTGTAACGAATCCATCCGCTCTTCAATCGTTCCTTCTGCAATCATGCGCCAAACTTCGACCACATTTTTTTGTCCGATACGGTGCGCACGTCCTGCCGCTTGTTCTTCAATGGCTGGGTTCCACCATAAATCATACAGAATTACCGTGTCTGCTCCCGTTAAGTTGAGTCCGGTTCCGCCAGCTTTCAATGAAATCAAAAAGACATCTCGTTCTCCTTCATTGAATGCATCTACCATCGTTAAACGATCTTGCGGTTTGGTGCTTCCTCTTAAGTAAAAAGTAGAAATTCCTAATTCTGCTAGTTCTTCTTGTAAGATGGTCAACATACCTGTAAATTGAGAAAACAACAGAACCCGCCGATTGTTTTCTTTGGCTGCGACCAGTAGATCTTTGACTTGTTCTAGCTTTCCTGAGCCACCTTCATAATCCTCCAAGAATAATCTTGGATCACAGCAAATTTGGCGTAATCGTGTCAAACCAGCTAGAATACCGATACGATTCTTTTTAAAAGCTTCTGAGTCCATAGTAGAAATCTCTTCTCGCATCTGACGTAAATAAGCCAAGTACACGGTTTTTTGCTCTTCTGTCAATGCAGAATAAAGATTCATCTCGGTTTTTTCTGGCAGATCGCTTAACACGGTTTGCTTATCCCTTCGTAACACAAACGGACGAATCATTCGGGCAATTTCTTCAGGTGCCAGCTCTCTAAAGCGGGTCTTATTCGGGAAAAATCCCGGCATAATCGTCGCAAAGAGCGACCATAGTTCTTCCAAATTATTCTCAATTGGCGTCCCGCTTAAGGCAAAACGTTGCGGTACGCTTAATTCTCGTAGCGCTTGAGCTGTTTTAGTACTACTATTTTTAACCATCTGAGCCTCATCAAGGATCAAATAATTAATCGCATGTTTTTGATAATCTGCTAAATCTTGTCTTAAACTAGCATAAGAAGTGACTCTGATATCTGCCTTACGAGCTAATAGTTCTTCTCGTTCCTTTTTATTCCCGTTGATTACTTGGATGCTCAAAGAAGGAGCAAATTTTTTCACTTCTGCTTGCCAGTTATAGATCAAACTAGCAGGAGCGACGATCAAAGCAGAGAGTTCGCCTTTTTCTTCTTTTTCTGAAAGCAAATAGGCAATTGTCTGAAGGGTTTTTCCTAGACCCATTTCATCTGCTAAAATTCCGCCAAACTGGTAATTTCCCAGCATTTTCAACCATCGAAATCCTTGTTTTTGGTAATCACGCAATTCAGCTTGTAGACCTGCTGGCAAGGATACTTGATATTGTTCAGGTTGTATTAGATCTTGGATCATTTTTTGATAGGAGTCACCAAAAGTTGCTGAACTTCCTGCTAACTTATCTTGAATGATCAATCCTTGGTTTTTAGGCACATGGATCGTTCCAGATTCTGAACGGATCGATTCACGGAATTGTTGCAAGATTTGACTTGTTTGCTGAAACTCTTCGGAATCAAAGGACAGTACTTGCCCATTTTCTAACGTATAGAAAGCATCATTTCGCAACAAACTTTGTAAGACCTGATTGATTTCTTGTTCCTCAATCCCAGTCACATCAAAACGAATATCTAACCATGAACTGGTTTCTTCCACTTCAATCTTCGGTTGATGTCGATGTGCATCTAAATATAATTCCCGAAGTTTTTTCCCAAGGCGGACCTCACCAAACTGACGAAAAACGGCTAACTCTGTACGGAAAAAAGTATACAACTCTTCTCCTGTCGGCAATAAACGTTCATAGCCTGTATCATTTCGTTGGTAGCGATACATTTTGAACAAGTCTAATACGCGTTGTTCTTGGGCTTTGTCTCTTAATACTTCAGAAGCATTTTCAGCAATAACTTCATGTTTTTTATCTGTTGAAAAAACGACTTCATCATAGACAAAATCAACACGCGCCTGGATCTTGCCTTTCGATTTTCTAAAGAAGAAAATAAATTCCACTGGCACGTCAGCAACTTCTGCTTTCACTTCATCCGCTATGCTCACTTGACCAATTTCAGATAGCAATGGAATGATTTCTTTGAATAAGGAGGATAGTTCTTGCTTAAGAAACAATACTTCTGGTTTCTCAAATCTTCTCATAAGCTGTTTCCAAGTTAAATAGACTGCTTGTTGACGTTTTGTTAATGAATAAAAAGTTCCTTGGATCATTCCCCATTGATAATGAGTAAAGAACAACTCAAAGTCATTCAGTGCGCTTAATTGATAGGCCTCTTCTTTTTTTGTTACTTCAAATTCTAAGGAAGGCTCATTATCAGAAAATCGAACCCCTTGATAATTCACTTCTCCGATCTTCATTTGGAGTTTTGTCGTTTGGTTCATCTGTTCTAACAATGTTTTTGCTTGTTCGATCGGTAATAACAAATAACGTTTATCTAATTTCCCTTTGACTTGTAGGCCGTTTGCACCTAAAAGAAGTTGCGTTTGGGCACACTCAGCTAACGTTTTTAAGATTACTTGATCTTCTCCTTGAAAAGCTCGTTGATCTAGATGGAACTGGTATTGTTTATTCACAGTGTAGCGTTCATTTTCCATATAGGAATGTAAAAAATCAAAAATGTTTTTAACGATATACGTTTTCTTTGGCTGATCTAAATAGCCAATCCGCAAATAAACGGCTAAAATAGCTAATTCCGGATGATAATGATTGGTCTCAATCGTTTCTACTTGATATTCCACAATCAATGGTTGCGTCCGTGGTGAATTTTTTTTGACAGTTAGTCTTGAAAAACCTTTCGTTAAAATTTCACCTTCGCTACTTTTTTTGACTGGTTCTAACGTAGGTTGATCTGCCTTGATTATTCGTGAAAGATTCTTAGAGCGCAAGTACAGTTCGACTGCCACTGTATGCTTACAATAATGATGTTCTTCCCAATAAGGGCATTGGCAGAAATCGACTTCTTTGGCTGTCCCATCTAAATCGACCATATACAATTCACTGCCTAAGACTTCCGCATGCCAAACTTTTTCTTCTTGGTCAGGGACAACCGATAATACCCGTCCTTCTTGCAGATATTGACGTCCTCTTGCAATGACTTTTTCTGGAATGCTCCATTTCATCAGTTAATCCCCCTCTTATCCAAGATGATAGCGTACTTTACTTTGTCCGCTACCTTCTGTTTCGATTCTGATTTGTTGTACTACTCGTTCTTTTAATTCTCTCACATGGCTGATGATCCCGATCATACGACCTTCACTTTCAATTGTTTCTAATGCTTCAATCGCCATTTCAAGTGCTTCTTCATCTAACGATCCAAATCCTTCATCAATGAATAACGCTTCGATCAACACACCACCGGCTTGTGTCTGGATCACTTCAGCTAAAGCCAACGCTAAGGATAAAGCTGCAATAAAACTTTCGCCACCAGATAGCGTATGAGCCCCACGTGTCAGACCTGCTTCATCATCATAGATATTGATCTCCAACCCTGTTTTCCCACGGTAACTTCCCACTTCATCTGCAAGCTCAAATTGGTAACGATTTTTCGTCAGACGTTGCAATCGCACATTTGCCACTTGTAGTACTTCTTGTAAATACACTTGTAGTACGTATCTTTCCAAGCTGGTTTTTCTAGGGTTTTCCCCATTCATCGTTTGCGATAATTGTTGTAGTTGGATCAATTCATCTAATTGTTCTTGACTCGCTTGATAAATCGAAGAAAATTCTTCGATGATTTGCTGATTCTGCTGTTCTTGCTCTTGCAAGTGATAACAATGTTCCTGTTGTGTTTGAACCGCAGCTTTTAGCTCATCTAGTTGTTGCTCCAATTGTTCTAAATCAGGAAGTGTTTCAGCTAAAGCAACATGGTTCAACTGGCTTAAGCGGTCTTCAACGATTAATCGTTCTTTCTCATATGTGTTGACCAGTTGACTCTTCTCTTGGTATTCAACTGTTTGTTTAGCAAATGCCAATACCTCATCTGCTTCTTTAAAGTAAGCTTGCTCTTTTATTTTTGCTGAAATTTGCTCTTGGATACGCTGAATTTTATTTTCAATTTTTGCCTGTTGTTCATGAATATTAGCCATTTGCGCTTTTAACAAACTGATTTCTTGAGAAAAATGAAGTTCTTTTGTTTTTTCTTCTGCTAACCATTGAGCTTTCATCGCAACATTTTCTTCTAATTGGTTGACATCCTCAATCAAAGTCTGAGTATTTTGTCCTTCTAACTGTTTCGTCAAGGTAACAAGCTCCCCTTGTACTTGTTGGAGCTCTTCTTTGTTTTGGCTGATTTGTTCGGTGATCTTCTTTCGCTGATCTTCGATAAGACTTAAACGTTCAGTTAGTGTTTGAGTAGCGATTTTTGCCTGTGTGATGACCTCTGCACGCGAATCCAAATCATGCTGGATTTTTTCTAAGGATACAAGAGGATCATCTGCTATGGCAAATTTAAACGATTGCTGGATCAAATGTTGTAATCGTTCTTTGCTTTTTTGGATCTCTACTTGTTTTTCTGTTCCGAAGTTTTCCAAGTCAGCTATTTTTTGTTCTATTTGTGCTTTTTCTGCTTCACTACGCCCTATTTCTTGATTGATTTGTTCAAGGTTTGTTTCTGCCTCTGCTAAGTTTGCTTCCAGTTGGACAAACTCTTCTTGTTTGGGCAATACATGCTCATTTTGTTGTTTAGGATGCTCCGTTGACCCACAAACTGGACAAGGTTGCCCCGGTAATAATAGCAATTGTAACTTCGCAATTTGTTGGCTTGCCCATTGACTCTTTAAAAGATCAACTTGATTATTTTGTTTGCTTAACATTACTTGTTGAGCTTGGAGTTTTGTGATCAGTTCGGACAACTTGGTTTGATTCATCTTTAACTGTTCTGTATTCTGGTGATTTTCTGTAAGGATAGTTTGGTACTTTTCTTGCTCATGCCGAAGTTGTTCGTAACACAATTGATCACTGTGCAAGCGATCTTGGTCAAGCAGCAGTTCTGCTAGTCTTTGTTCTTCTTCTTTTAACTGGACTTGTTCTTGAAGAATTTTTTGTTCTTTTTCTTCTGCTTTTTTCTTAGCCTTTTGTAACTCTTCACTTTCATTTTGCTTTTTTTGCCATTCTTCCGCAATTGGGATCAATGACTTCATGACTTGTAATCGATTCGCTGCATGTTCCATTTCTTGTTGGGCATTTTTTCTTTCAGGTTCCTCTTTATGCCACCGTGCATACGCTTGTTCTTGTTGCACGAATGTTTCAGAACAAGTCTGTTCTTTATCAATCAGTTCTGCTTGTTCTTTCTGGTATTCTTGACTTCGTGTCAACGTATCGACCAGTCGTTCAGCAAATTCATAATGAGTGATCCATTGTTTTATTTCATTGATTTCACTTTCTTGCTGGATCAATTCTGCATGTTTTTGCTCTAATTTTCGCTTTTCTTCCTGACGTGTTTGCAATGTTTGCGAATGATAATAGGTATCTTCTAATTTCTTTTGTTGTTCTTGTAAATGAACCAGTTTATTTTTTTCTTGGAGAAGTCTTTCTTGTAATGTTGTTTGCTCTGCCTGCCAATAAGTGAATAACGCATCAAAACTTAAGGTTTCAGGAACCGTTCCTGTGTCCAAAGGGATAAACCGTTTTTGCAGCAAACTCAATTCTTGCTCAAGATGATCTAAATTTTTTTGATGTTCTTTGGCTTTTTCTTTCAATTGTTCATTAAGTTGTTGGAAAAATTGCGTGCCAAACAAATTACGTAAGACAATTTCTTTCTCACTACTTGATGAAATTAAAAAATTACGAAATTCTCCTTGAGGTAGTAAAACGATCTGAGAAAACTGTTTCGCATCCAGATTCATTAATTCTTTGATTAATTGATCCACTTCACTACGTTTCGTGTATTGGCGCATTTCTTTGCCCGCTTCATCAAAGATCGTCAAAGAAACTTTTGCTGCTTGCTTTCGATTGCCTTCACCTTTACGTTTGGCCAAGAGTTGTTCTGGCTTACGTTCAATCTCATAATTCAGCCGCTGATGCTCAAATGAAAAAAAGACACACGTTTCTTCTTCAGGCGTAGCAAAAAGAGACCGCATTTCTTTACCAGTCCTGATTCTGCCAGAAGTTTCACCAAACAATGCATAAGTCATTCCATCAAAAAGAGTCGTTTTTCCTGCACCTGTTTTTCCAGTAATCAAAAATAGTGGTGCTTCGGTCAATTTCGCAAAATCAATTGTCTCGTCAATAAAAGGACCAAAATTTTTTAGTCGTAATTTCTTGGGTTTCATTACTGATCATTCCTGTCCGTGAGTTCTTGTAGCGTTTCTTTTAACCAGATTTCCTGCTTGTTCGTCAACTGTTCCTTGGTCATTTCTTTGAAAAAGCCTTGTGCGATCTTATGTGGATCCTTTGTCATCATCTTTTTTTGTTTTCCCTGTTTCAGTTCTACTCGACCGTTTGAACGTTCCACACCAAGTATCCGTGGATAGATTTTTCTTAATTGATTCATCATGTTAGGGATAATCGTTCGATCTTCCAAATAAATTTGGAGATAATTTTCACGATTGATTGTCTGATAAAAATCTGGATTCAACAGCTCTTTAAAGCTTGCTGTTATTTCTTCAATATCATATAACGGGGTCAGTTCTCGAAAATTCAAAGAGACGTCCTCTTCTAAATCTACGATCCAAACACCTTTTTTTTGATTGATTTCTGACAATGAAAATTTTAAAGGCGACCCACTGTAACGGGCATTTTTTTGATTCAATGCTGCTTGATTGTGGAGGTGTCCTAATGCGACATAATCAAATGGTTCAAGTAAATCTCCTGGAACAGCATCTAATCCGCCTACTTCAATTTTGGTTTCTGAATCTGATTTCATACTCCCGGTCACAAAAAAGTGACTCACTAATACTTGTTTTTTCGTTGAGTCAAACTGCGTTTTCATTTTCTCAATGACTTTTTCCATTGCTTGTTGAATGGTGCGTATCTGCTCATCTTCAAAATATATCCTCGCTGAGATTGGTTCAAAATAAGGCAAAAGGAAAAATTGCGTATCCTTGAATATGATTGGTTGAAAGGCTTCTGCCAATCTAGTTTGTAAATAATAATCGGACTGACTGAACCAAGGTGTTCCTGTCGAAAGACGAATACCGCTATCATGATTTCCGGATATCGCAAAAATCGGAAATCCTTCCCGTAGATTCCATTCGACCATCAATTGATTGAACACTTCAATGGCATCCACCGACGGAACACTTCGATCATAAAGATCTCCCGCAATCACGATTGCATCAACATTTTCTTCTTTTGCAATTGCTAAGATCTGGGTTAAAACATGCTCTTGTTCCTTGATTCGATCGTATCCTTGTAGTTTTTTTCCAATATGCCAATCAGCTGTATGTAAAAAACGCATCTCATCACCTCAAAAAATGTCCTTCTAATTATTATAACACTTCCCCTCATTACATGATACCTAGGATCATTACGGACTAAAACAAATAGACGATGAAAAAAAGTTGCTGATTCCGTATAAACATAGATAGTCCCATGCTTAGAAAGAACCGCAACTTTTATCATTACCTTGCGCTTTGATTTTTATTGAAAAAGAATCATTTACTTTTTATTTTTGATTTCATATTTAAAGTCAGGATTGACTTCTTTGTCTAGTTGATCGAAAGCGGCTTGTGTTCTACGTTCGATTTCTGCCATTCCTTCTTTGTCTGTTTTTTTGATATCAGACAAATCGATCGGTTCACCAAAACGCACAACCACCCGTTTGCGCTTGAATAAGTCACCCAAAGTCAATGGTCCTTGGTAGACAGCAGGAACGATTTTTGCTTTTGACATTTTAGAAATCAATGCCATTCCGCCTTTCAATTCCGTTGCATGTCTTGTTCCACTTGGGAACATGATCAAACCTAAATGAGTAGATTTTAAAATTTTAACAGGCGTTTTGATGACACTAGGTCCTGGATTTTCTCTTTTTACTGGAAACGCATGGGCATGTGTCAAAATAAAGCGTAATACTGGATTTTTGAATAATTCTTCTTTTGCCATAAAGCTAAATTCTTTAGGCGAAGCTGCTACAGCAAGATATAAAGGATCCCACCAAGTTCGATGTGGCGCTACCAAAATATAATTCTCGTCTTGTGGTAAAACTTCTTTATTTTCATATCGGGCATTGCCGTTGATCACTGCTAAGATCACTCGGACTAGCCCTCTCATAAATCGATAGAACATAGTCTCTTCCTTTCTAGGTGTATGGTCATAGTATGCCTAAATTTAGGAAACTTTACAAGGTACCTTGGTTCTTTTTTATAAAAATAGTATAATACAATCACTTAGTTTTTTCATTTTGGAGGGAACCCATGCTTCACGAAGATGAACGGATCGATCAATTATATGCAAATGATATTAAAATCATTCAAAGTCCTCACGTTTTTTCTTTTTCACTAGATGCTGTTTTACTTGCTCATTTTGCACGTGTACCGAAAAAAGGACAAATCGTTGACCTCTGTGCAGGAAATGGTGCAGTCGGTCTTTTTTTGAGCAAACGAACGAATGCGTTGATTGATGGCATCGAAATTCAACCACGTTTAGCGGATATGGCAAGACGTAGTATCCAATTAAACGAGCTAACACACCAAATGACCATCCATACGCTTGATTTAAAAGAAAGTTTATCCGTTGTTCGTCATAATTCATGTGATTTAGTCGTCTGTAATCCCCCTTATTTTAAGGGATTACCAACCAATAAAAAAAATCCAAATGAGCATTTAGCGATTGCTCGACATGAAATCCATACTACTCTTGAAGATGTGATCCAAATTTCTAGTAAATTATTAAAAACCAATGGACGCTTTGCAATGGTCCATCGCCCAGACCGCTTTTTAGAAATTATTCAGTTACTAGAAAAGCACCGTATCGCCCCTAAAAAAATTCAATTCGTTTATCCAAAAATGGGGAAAGAGGCAAATATTTTGTTGATCGAAGGAATCAAAGAAGGCAAGTTAGATGGCTTTAAAGTTGCTGCACCGTTGATCACATACATGCCTGATGGGAACTATACAAATGAAATCCGAGAAATTCTTTATGGCCAATGAGCATTATTTTTATGTCTTAGCTTGTAAAGATGGCACGTTTTACGGTGGCTATACGACGGATCTTTCAAGAAGATTAGCAGAACACAATCATGGGACAGGAGCTAAATATACCCGATTACAAAAAAGGCGCCCCGTCAAAATGATCCATGCTGAGGTGTTTGCAACTAGGAGTGACGCAACAAAAGCCGAAGCAGCCTTTAAAAAACTCACGCGCACTCAAAAAGAACGGTATTTAAAGACACAGCCCTCTCACATGTTGCCAGAACAATAATTTGGGGCAATATTATTGGGGCTGAATCGACCTTTTAAGGGAATGTACGAGAACTAAACAAAAACACAAAAATTAGTTTTTTGGCTGTTGATTGTTACCTACTTCAAACAATTGAAAAGACATCTTGAGATCCTTTCAAATGAGTTCAGCACTTATTGATGGAGGAAAATCGGCTCTATAATTTATGGGACTGATGATGTATCGAGGTTGCTTACGAAAGCTTCCAGAAGAATCCCCATATAAAGACAATCAAACGTGTAGCTTACGGACTTAAATCATTTGAGAACATGAATATTAGGATCTTTTTGAGCAATCAATTAATTAACGTGAAATAACAAAAAATCCGGGTCAGAATGAGGTTCATTCTGACCCGGATTTAATTTGGCTCTATAATTTATGGGACTGATGAATCAGAATTGATTCTTCAGCCCCATTTTCATTTTAGGTATTAAAAAACATATCGTTCTCTAGTATGATTAAATCACCACAAAATAAACAACTGAGAGGACGATATGCTATATGAATGATTCTATCAAAAAAATGCTGAGAATAATAGAGAAAGATTTGATGATTACAGAGGTCTCTTACGAGACCCTTCAGAAGAAAAAGACGTTGGTTGTCGATGCTGTTCTCTCGCCTACTCCTCGTGCTTGTAGAAGTTGTGGTTCTACCGTGGTAGATGGAAACGGGAAAGCAATTATAGTGAAAAATGGGAAGAAGGAAATGATTGTCCGTTTTGAACAATACAATCATATGCCTTTGGTTATGCGCCTAAAAAAGCAGCGCTATACCTGTAAAAACTGCCGAACCCATTGGACGGCTCAAAGTTATTTTGTCCAACCCAGACATTCAATCGCAAATCATGTGAGATATAAAATTGCTTCTTTACTGACTGAAAAAGTATCTTTATCTTTTATTGCGAAAAGCTGTCAGGTATCTTTGACCACCGTTATTCGTACATTGAAAGAGTTTAAAAGCTATTTGCCAAAACAATCTAAGAAGATTCTCCCAAGAGTATTGATGGTTGATGAATTTCGTTCACATGCTTCCATAGAAGATAAAATGAGCTTTATTTGCGCAGATGGCGAAACAGGAAAATTAATAGATGTTTTGCCTACGCGTAAATTACCTCGATTAACAAGCTATTTCTCAGGTTGTACCAATCCGGAAGAAGTAGAATTCTTGGTGACAGACATGAACGCCGCCTACTTCCAGCTCACCAAACGTGTTCTGCCAAATGCGAAAGTAGTGATTGATCGGTTTCATATTGTCAAACACATGAATCAAGCGTTCAATGAGTTGCGTATCCGTGAAATGAATGAACTTCGTAAAGCAGGACAGAAAAGCCAAGCAGAAAAACTGAAAAAGAACTGGCGCTTTTTGCTAAAAAATCGTGCAAACATCAACCATTATGAATACAAAACATGGAAAAGTTTCCGAGCGCCAAAATACCCATTTCTTACTGAAGCAATGATGATTGATCGATTGCTTGAGTTTTCTGCGCCCCTAAAGGAGGCGTATCCCTTTTTTCATGAATTAGTTGAAGCCTTTCGAGACAAAGACCCTGACTTATTTTTCTCCTTATTGGCAGAACTTCCCGAAACGTTAGATGACGGCTTTCGAGAAAAGCTTCAAAACCTTCTTACCCATGAAGAAGGCATCACCAACGCAATGATCTATCCTTATTCCAATGGAAAAATAGAAGCGAAGAATACCCACATAAAGACAATGAAACGAGTATCCTACGGATTTAAATCATTCGAGAACATGAGAATTAGAATCTTTTTGATCAATCAATTAATCAATGTAAGATAACAAAAAAATCTGAGCCAGAATGTGGTTCATTCTGACCCAGATTTGATTTTACACAACTCATCAGTCCTTATTGACAAAGAGCCTTTAATTTTATACCACTTATCAGTCCTTATTGACAAAGAGCCGGAAAATCAAGATGTCTTATCTCTTATTCAACTATTCCGTACTACCATTTCCATTAGCAGAACTAGCTACACTACCACTATTAGTATTCGTATCATTTTGGGTTGATTCACTTGAAACAGTTTTCTTCGTTTTATCTTTCCCTAATAAAGTTTCACTTACTAAATGGATATAGTGTTTCATTCCTTCTGGATTTGG
Organism: Enterococcus sp. DIV1208; assembly: GCF_050530455.1. NCBI lineage: Bacteria > Bacillati > Bacillota > Bacilli > Lactobacillales > Enterococcaceae > Enterococcus > Enterococcus sp. DIV1208. The sequence goes on from NZ_CP172887.1 coordinate 2,317,765, forward strand.
ATGTACTTGGTCATCATAAAACCAATCATTGTGGCTATTACTATAATCATACCAGTCGATCAATGTAAGATTATCGTATTTTTTAGCCATTTGTGCTAACAAGGCATTCACATCGTTTTGCCAACGTTTTGTAGGAACGCGGACATTTACCCAGTAAACTTTACGATCTCCTAAGGCACTCATGATGCTATCAAATTGCGATTCAGAAAAGGCTCCATTTGTTCCTAAGCCAATCAAAACCGTATCTTTCAATAGGTTTTGTTTTTTCAGTTCTTCAATATATGGCTCACTCGCATATAATTGTCGACCAACGTCTCCATCAACAACAACTTTAGGATATAACTCCTTCAAATCAGTCGCTGCATCTAACATGACTGAGTCCCCAAATGCTGTCAATTCTAATTTCTGCGCTTTCTTTCCTTGTTTAGCTGTTAGCCCATATTTATCAAGAACTGCTTGATCAACGGTGTTGGAATTATTATCTTCATTTTTCTGGCTTTCCTCCGCCAATCTTTTACTTTCAGCAATTTGTGCTTGTAATTTTTTTTGATCCGCAGTCACTGAATTCTTAGGTGCTGTAACAAAACCAACAAGAGCGATCAACACCATCAATATTCCCGGAATGACCCAAGGTTTTTGCTTGCTGATAATCGGCTTAGTGAACCAGCCTTTGACTACTTGAATCGTTTGTCCATAATCGAATCGTGCCAAAGGACGTTCAATGTAGCGATAAGAAAGTTCGCTAATGATCAGGATCAATGAAATCTCGATCAATGTATGAAGCAAAACATGATCCGCAATATTCGCAACTTTTGCTTCATAAAAAATCATGACTGGAAATTGATACAGATAGATGCCGTAACTTCGTTTACCGATCCAAGAAAACACGGGATTGGTTAACCATTTGTTCACACTTGCGCCTGGATGCGCTGTTACCGCAACTAAAACGACACAGAAGAGACTAACTAACAGCATGCCCCCATAATAGACAAAACTATAATGATCATCTAACAAGAAAAAGAAGAGGATCAATGCGATCAGTGAAATCAATCCGGCTAGATTCAACACCCGTTTTGCTTGCTTTGGAATATTTTTTTTCAATCGGGTACTTGGCCAGACAAAAGCCAAAGCACTTCCTAACCAAATTGAAAACAATCGCGTATCTGTTCCATAATATACTCGAGTTGGATCACCGCCTGGCGTAAATAGGATCATCATGAGGATCGCAGAAATAAGTGATCCTCCTAAGACTGTATAAACGATCCACTTCTTTTTACGTACAAAAACCATTAACAAAACAAAAAGAATGGGCCAAACTAAGTAGTTTTGACCTTCCACCGCCAATGACCAAATATGGGTAAACGGTGATTCATTGGCAAATCGATCAAAATAAGACAAACCATTTTTTATTTGCCACCAGTTGTTGACATACAATAAACTACTAACGACTGTTCCTCGTAAGTTATTCAATAACCCTCGTTGAAATAACGTAATATAAGCAGATGCAGTGATTAGTAAAAACACTAATCCTGGATATAACCTTTTCATTCGTCGGACATAAAACTGCCAAATATTGATTTTGCCATTTTGTTCCCATTCTTGCCGTAATAAATCAGTGATCAAATAGCCTGATACAACAAAAAATATCGGGACGCCCAAATAACCACCCTTCAAACTTGTAGGGAGCAAATGGTACAAAATCACTCCTACTACTGCCAAAGAACGAATACCGTCAAAACCAGTAATGTAGCGACTATTTTTTAACCTTTTTTGTTTTTCCATTCAATATTCCAACTTTTCATAAACTTTTTTCATTTGTAATATACGTGTATTGTACAAAAATAGCAAGAAAAATTCATGTGATTTTCGCTATCATTTCTATCTTCCCATAAAACTTTGAAAAAAAGAATAACTTTTTCCGCAACTTTAATAAAAATTCAACTATGAACAACGTATAACTAAAAATAACCTTGAAGTCTCAGTAAGATTACATCTAACTGAAAGAATCACTTTACTAAGATCGTTACGACAAATTTAGCAAAATGAAGGGTGAAAATCTCAAAACAGGATAAACTGTTTGAAGATTCTCACCCTCCAGATACAAATCAAGCTATACAATGCCCAACTTTATCAAACGATTTGTAGAATAAAGTTGTTTCCAGCCACACTGATCGATTCATTTATTTGGATATGTCACTTTTTCTGTCAATAAGTTGCACTTGCACTAAACGCCCTCTTCATAAAACCGACCAAGAATTTGGACATTTTCGGCGATACTGACAAACGCTTGTGGATCAGAAGCTTTCATCGCTTCTCTTAACAAAGGCAACTCATAGCGTGTAACGATCGTCATCAACACCGTTTGTTTATCGTGCTTGTAAGCTCCTTCTGCCTCATTGATGATCGTGATTCCACGACGCATACAGTTTTGGATTTCATTGACTACTCGTTCGGGATGCTTCGTTACGATCATCACTTGCATTTTCTTTTGTTTCGTATACATCACGTCGGTTACTTTCCCACTGACAAAGATCGAAAGTGCGCTATAAAACATGTATTGCCAGCCAAAAAGGATACCAGCTACGAAAACGATCAATGCATTGAAGTAAATCGAAATTGAACCAATCGATTTTCCTGTCTTTTTACGAATAGTGATACTGACGATATCCAAACCACCTGAGGATAAGCCATTTCTTAAGGCTAACCCGATCCCTAACCCCATCACAGCACCCCCAAAAATCGCGCAGATGATTGGATCAGTTGAAAGAACCGTTAGAGGAAGGATATGGATACAAAGTGACGTCAATGTCACGGTGATAAATGTAAAAATCGTAAACTTCTTACCGATTTTCACCCAAGCAAGAACAAATAAAGGAATATTCAATAAGTATAAAGTCGTTGAGACGGGTACTTCGAATCCAATCAACGATTTAGATAAAGTAGTCAGTATTTGTGCCAAGCCAGTGATTCCGCTTGAATAAATATGTCCTGGTTGATAAAAAAAGTTTAGTGCTACTGATGCAATCAATGCATAAACGATAGATACCGAAAGCTTGGTCGTATAATCATGATGCGCCCAATTTTCGAAAGTTTTTTTCATTGCTTTGTATTTCCGGTTACGATCTCGTAATTTTCATATGAATTCGTATGAAGAGACAATCATTGTCTGGAAGTCAATTTCTCTCTTTTCCCGGAATTTCCTTTCTTAATTTTAATTTGGATAGTGAGTAAAGATACGTAGTATATAATGAAAGAACGAACGATTACGTTCAGTGACTACTCTATAATGATCCATCATTACACTAACCAAAAAGAAGGATTCATTCTTCGCCTATCGCATCACTAAACGTAGCATCCATTGAAAATATGGGTTAAAACTCAACTGACATTATACGCTATGGCTTAATTATAAATCGTTTTGGAATTAAATCAAGACAACATAAACAAGTACGAGAGTCTTTTTACACCTAGTCCAGACTCCCGTACTTATTATTTATAAAACGATCAATGGAATTGAGTTACTAGTCTTTTGTTCAATACGAATAAACTTAATCCATGCTAGTTACATCAATATTCAAGTCAAATAATTGGGCATCTGATACCGTACTTGGTGCATCACTCATGACATCTGCTGCTCTACCATTTTTAGGGAAAGCAATAACTTCACGAATGTTTTCTTCACCAGCAAGTAACATCACAAAACGGTCCAAGCCAAGAGCAATACCGCCATGTGGTGGGAACCCATAATCCAATGCAGTTAATAGGAAACCAAATTGTTCCTCCATTTGTTCCTTCGTAAAGCCTAAAGTTTCTAAGACTTTTTCTTGGATTTCACGAGTATGGATCCGGATTGAGCCACCGCCTAGCTCATAGCCATTCAATACGATATCATATGCTTCTGCATAGACACTAGCTGGATCTGTACTCAAGCGTTCAAGATCTTCTTCTTTTGGCATCGTAAATGGATGATGAGCGGATACGTAGCGTCCTTCTTCTGCAGAATATTCAAATTGTGGCCATTCTGTGATCCACAAGAAATTGAATTTTGATTCATCAATTAAGCCTAATTCTTTTCCTAAGCGTGTACGGATTGCCCCTAGTGTTGCAGCTACGATTTCTTTTGTATCCGCACCAAATAATAAAATGTCTCCAACATCAGCGTTTGTCGCTTGAACGATTGCTTCTGTTGCATCTCCCATAAATTTAGCGATTGGACCTTTCAAGCCGTCCTCTTCTACTTTTAGCCAAGCTAATCCCTTCGCACCAAATTGGCTAGCGTATTGCCCAAGATTATCTAAATCTTTACGAGAGTAGTTGCTTGAAGCATTTTTAGCATTTAAAACTTTGACGACGCCACCTTTTTCAAGAGCCATTTGGAAGACTTTGAAATCAACATCTTTGACGATTTCACTTAAGTCGATCAACTCCATCTCAAAACGTGTATCTGGTTTATCACTACCGTAGCGATTCATTGCTTCGTCATACGTCATGCGAGGAAACGGTAAAGTAACGTCGATTCCACGAACATCTTTCATCACTTTCGCAATCAAGCCTTCGGTATAATCTTGGATTTCTTCTGCCGTCAAGAATGTCGTTTCAATATCTACTTGAGTAAATTCTGGCTGACGATCACCACGAAGATCTTCGTCACGGAAACAACGAACGATTTGGTAGTAACGATCAAACCCTGCGTTCATCAATAATTGTTTAAACAACTGAGGTGATTGAGGTAACGCATAGAAGTGCCCTGGGTAAACACGCGAAGGAACAAGATAGTCACGAGCCCCTTCTGGCGTTGATTTTCCTAAATAAGGTGTTTCGATATCCATGAAATCATTATTATCTAAATAATGACGGATTGCTTTCGTTGTTTCATTTCTCATTTTGATATTTTTCGTCATTTTTGGACGACGCAAATCTAAATAACGATATTTCATACGGATCTCGTCTCCGACTGTTTGATCGTCTTCAATCAAAAACGGTGGTGTTTTTGCTTTGTTCAAGATAACAATTTCGTTTGCGAATACTTCATATTCACCAGTAACCATTTTAGGGTTGATGGCTAGCTCCTCACGTTTACGAACCACACCAGTGATTTCAATCACGTATTCACTCCGACATTTATCCGCGATTTCCCATGCTTCTTTATTGACCTCAGGATTGAAAACGATTTGGACGATTCCTTCTCGGTCACGTAAATCAATAAAGATTACTCCCCCTAGGTCTCTTCGCTTTTGTACCCACCCTTTTAATGTAACAGTTTGATCTAGTTCTTTTGCTGAAATCAAACCGCAATAAGTTGTTCTTTGTGCCATTTTTCTTTTTCCTCCTACTCGAATAAAGTCATTTCATCATAGACTTCATCAAAATGTTCATAAACTTCTGTTAAACTAAAGCTTTTTTCTTTTCTATTAGCCATTGATTTGACTGTGACCGTTTGGTTTTCCAGCTCATCTCCGCCAATAACTAACACTAACTTAGCATTCGCTTTATCAGCCGTTTTGAATTGTGCTTTTGCTTTACGATCCATAAAATCACGATCAGCTGAAAACCCAAAATTGCGGATCGTTTGCACCAGTTTCAATGCTTCGATATTCGTTTCTTCGCCTAAAGCCACGACATAAGCATCTAATTCATTAAATGCCGGAATCACGACTTCTTCTGCTTCCATTGTTAACAGCAAGCGTTCGATCCCCATCGCAAAACCAAAACCGGGTGTTTGAGGTCCGCCTAGTTCTTCAACCAAATTATCGTAACGTCCACCTGCACAAATCGTCGCTTGTGCGCCCATCTTTGGTGCATCACTCATAATCTCAAAGATTGTATGTGTATAGTAATCCAACCCTCGAACCATCGTGCTATCGATTTCGTAAGGTATATTAAGTGCATCCAACATAGCAACGACCATATCAAAATGTTTTTGTGCTGTTTCGCTTAAAAAATCTAAAATCGATGGTGCATCAGCAACAAACTTTTGATCTCGTTTGTCTTTACTATCTAACACCCGCAACGGATTCTCATGCAAACGACGTTGTGAATCTTCACTCAACTCTTTTTCAAATGGTGAAAGATAGTCGATCAATGCTTGACGATATGCTTGACGCGTTTCTTTATCTCCTAGCGAGTTGATCACTAATCGAATTTGAGTGATTCCTAATTGTTTAAAGAAATCAAGGGCCATAACCATACTTTCCACGTCAGTTGCTGGATTGTCAGAACCAAAAGCTTCTACTCCGATTTGATGGAATTGACGTAAACGACCTTTTTGAGGGCGTTCATAACGAAACATTGGTCCCATATAAAATGTTTTATAAGGTTTTGCATATTCTGGTCCAAATAATTTATGTTCCACAAAAGAACGAACGATCGGTGCTGTTCCTTCTGGACGTAAAGTGATGTGGCGTTCCCCTTTGTCATAGAAATCATACATTTCTTTTGACACGATATCCGTTGTATCCCCTACACTTCGAGAAATGACTTCATAGTGTTCAAAAATAGGCGTGCGGATTTCATTGTATTGATAATCTCTAAACAATAAACGCGCTGTTTCTTCCACGAACTGCCATTTTTCTGACTCACCAGGTAAAATATCATTTGTTCCTTTTGGTCTTTGGAAACTCATTTTTTTCTCCCCTTTACTTTTCTATGTAAAAAAAAATCCACCCTTATTCATTACGAACAAGGGTGAATGACTAATTCATACACGGTACCACCTATTTTTGAAAGATTGCTCTTTCCTCTAACGATTAACGCTCGTACACGGGACGGCTTTTCACTCGTCCATCTCCAGAGTGTCTTTTAGAACCTAAAACTTTAGATCATTTTCAGCCTTGATGATCCTCTCTTGTAAAGCTTCAGAAACTTACTCGCTCTTTCATTGATATTTTCAATATTACCTATAACCTACTAAAAACAAGGCGTAAAGTCAAGAAAAATCTGTAAATCAACTGAGAATTAATAAGGTGCTAACCGACTAACTTGAAACATCTCCTTAATTACTAGCATCCTTCATTCCAGCACACGCTCATTTTTTCAGAGCTAACTTCTTCTGTCACGACCTTCTCTGTATTTTTCTAAAAATCTTTAAAGAGTTGATCAATGGTATGGTAATCAGTGGACGATAAATGAATATCTAATGCACGAGCATTATCTCTAACTTGTTCCGGTTTTTTCGCTCCAGGTATCACGACAGAAATCCGTGGATTTTTCATATACCAAGCTAAAACGAGTTGAGCAATACTAGCTTGATTGTTTTTCGCAATCGGTGCAAGTTGTTCGACAGCCTGAATGATTTTTTCAAACCTCTCTCCTTGAAAATCCGGATTCTTCTTACGAGGGTCATCTGGAGCCATACTTTGAAGACTATTTAAATGATATTTTCCCGTTAACAAGCCGGAAGCAAGTGGAAAATAAGGGACGAAACTAATGTTATGTTGTTCAAGATAAGGCCAACGTTCTTTTTCAGCTTCACGATGGATCAAACTAAATTTATCTTCAACAACATCAACATAGCCATCTTGATTTGCTTCTTTCAGTTGAGTCATTGAAAAATTAGAGACTCCGATTGCACGGATCTTCCCTGCTTCTTTTAGTTTGTGCAACGCAGCGACTGCTTCATTTTTTGGCGTTTCTTTATCTGGAAAATGGATATAAAAAATATCAATATAATCAGTTTGTAAACGTCGGAGTGCTTCTTCTACAGAACGGGTCAAAAATTCTGGTGAATTATTGAATACCCCTTTTTGTCCAGGAACATGGGCAGCTTTAGTGGCAATGATCACCCGTGAACGATCAAATTCATTTTCTTGCAGGACTTCACCGATCAGTTCTTCTGAACGTCCATTTCCATAAGCATAAGCAGTATCAATTAAATTGATGCCGTTTTGCAAAGCGGTTCGTACAACTTCTTTCCCAGTTTCATCTTTTAAGTTAGCAAAAAGATTATGACCACCGATCGCATTCGCTCCTAAGCCAAGTTGTTCAGCGTAAACTTGTGAATGTCCAATTCTTATTTCTGCCATTCGCAATTCCTCCTTTTTTCTTTAGTCTAAAACAAAAAGAAAAAAAGCTAAACTAAAAGAACTTTTGAAACAAGAGGTTGTGAAAGAAGCGATCAGCTCCGAGCGAATAAGAGAGGATTTTGTAAAATAGCTTCTCATATTTTAGAAAATCCTCGCTTATTGCTGAGGAGTTGCTTCTTGAACACCGTGAATTAGAGGTTGTGAAAAGAGCGTTTTGACCTGAGCGTTAAGGAGGGAAATCTCGAAACAGCTCCCCATGTTTTGAGATTTTTCGACTTATCGCCGAAGGTCAGCTCTTTGAACACCGTAAATCAGAGGTTGCTTGAACACCGTTTAAAACAAGAGGTTGTGAAAGAAGCGATCAGCTCCGAGCGAATAAGAGAGGATTTTTTAAAATAGCTTCTCATATTTTAGAAAATCATCGCTTATTGCTGAGGAGTTGCTTCTTGAACACCGTTTACTTGCTTTAGAATAAAAAATAAAGCGCCCCCCAAAAGTTAGTTTTTTTAGTCTAACTTTTTTTGGGGGGCGCTACAGAATGAGATTTATATTTCAGACTTTTTATTTTCTACGCACTATTCTTTATATAAGAGTACACGACTATTAGGATAAGTTGGAAATTGATTACTAGGGATCGTCCAATCTTGTTCAGGTACTGAAAATTCATAATGATTGACTAATTGGTCAGAAAAGACCCGTAAACTGTGTAAAGTGATCCATTCTCCTGCACAGCGATGCATTTGTCGAAAGTCTCCTCCACCTTGAGCAATCATCTCATATTCCTCTTCGTAAGAAAGATCTTTTGCTTTCCCTAAATAACGTTTGATCATGAATGAATCTGGCGCATCGATTGTACGCTCATCATGATTCGTCCCGTATAGATCCAAAATAACCCAACTATCTTTAGGAATAAGATAGCCGTCAACTGACACATCTTTTAAAGCAATTGCTGGCAACATTGGGAAAAATGGATAGTAACGACGCATTTCCTGAATAAACGGATCTTGAAATTCTGTAAAGTCATTTTTTAACTGCTGTTTTAAGTCTGGTCGACTGAATAAAGCATGTCCCATCAAAGCTGCCCAGACTGTCAATGCTACAGTTGGTCGAATAATATTGAGCAATTCCACCGCAGCCACTTCGATTGGCAACAAATTACCATCAAGATCAGTTGCTTGGGCAAAAGCATATAAAGCGACATCTTCTTTACCTGGAACAGGGTTTGCTCGTGCATCCTCAATCAACCTTTGAGCCCATTGTTCAGATTTTTTACGATTTTCAACCCCTTTGATATGATCGATTGGCGACGTAAATGTCCCACTGATCATAGAAATTTGGTAATCAGCGAACTGATTGATTTCTTCATCGGTCAATTCTGCTAAGTTGATTCCTGACCATTCACAAATCGAAGTAAATAGTACTTGTTTACTTAAATCAAATAATTCAAATTGTCCATGTTGTTCGTTTAACGCTTGAGACAAATTTTTTTCTAAAATTTGATGGTACGTATCCATTCTTTCCGGTGTCATCAAATCCATAAAAATCGATTTGCGATGATGGTGTTGGGCACCGTCTAGTGTTTGAACACCATCTTTCCCAAACAACGTTTTTAATACTAATTTAGGCATTGCTCCTTTTCGTTTGAAATTCCTTGGATCATAAAAAATTTGAGCGGCTTCTTTTCCATAGATCACAATCGCTTCTTTATTGAAGATTTTTGCTTTCACTACTGGCGCATTTGCCTCTTTACGTAATTCCTCTAACAAGTGATAACCTTGCTCATATCTTTTTTTAATCTCGGTTATCTTTATATCGACTACTGGTACCTCTTTCATCTTTTATCTCCTCCAATAGAACACTTCATCTATTATTAGCTTATCTTTTTTTTAGATAGCTGACAAAAAAAGTGTTCTAAAACCAAAAAGACCAAATGGACTCGATTTTAGAACTATTTCTCCTCTAAAATCACTCTTTTTTCCTTAAAAAATAGGTTCCCCCATCTGTATGACACTTTTCGAGTAGGCACACAAAAAACCGATCACTCAAAGATTCATCGCTTGTGCGAATCTCTGAGGATCGGTTAAAGAAATTGACGAGTCCTGCTCATCTTATTTCAATCAATTATGAATATACTAGCATCTCTTATTTATTTTGAGAATCAATAATGATAGTAACCGGACCGTCATTGATCAAAGATACTGCCATGTCAGCTCCAAATTGGCCGGTTGCTACGGTAATCCCTCTATTTCTAATCCCTTCATTAAAAGCCTCGTATAGTGGAATAGCTGTTTCGGGACGAGCTGCTGAGATGAAACTTGGACGATTTCCTTTTTTAGTATCTGCAAACAGCGTAAATTGGGACACACTCAAAATTTGTCCTTCGACATCTTCTACACTACGGTTCATTTTTCCTTGTTCATCTTCAAAAATACGCATTTGTGCAATTTTTTTTACTAAATAATCAACATCATCTTGCGTATCTTTTTCATGAATACCTAGTAAAATAACCAGCCCTTGATCGATCTTCCCAACTTCTTGTTGAGCGATCGTCACTGAAGCTTTACTTACTCGCTGGACAACAGCTCTCACGTGTTTTCCTCCTAACCATTGGTTCGTCGCACGCTATACACATCTGGTACAGCTTTGATTTTATCCACGATGCTCTTTAGGTGAGCAAGATTTTGGATCCCTACTGTTAAATGGATCGTTGCCATTTTGTCTTTGTTGGTTCTCGCTTCCACGCTGTTTAAGTTTTTAGTCATGGTATTTACCGTTTGTAAGACATCATTTAACATGCCGGAACGATTATAACCATAAATTTCCAGATCAGCATCATATTCTTTTCTAGTATTCGAGGTATCTTCCCATTCGACTTCAATCAGACGTTCTGCCACATTCGGCTTGTCTACTTGGACATTCGGACAGTCTCTTCGGTGAATTGAGATTCCTCTTCCTTTAGTGATATAACCCACGATATCATCTCCAGGGATCGGGTTACAGCAACGACTGATCCGAATCAACAAGTTATCGACACCTTGAATCACGACACCACCTTCATGGCGAACCTTCATTTTTTCCGGTTCTTTTTTCGGTTGGTTCATGATTTCTTCAGCTTCTTGTTTTTGTTGCTCGATCTTTTGTTCTTTTCTTTCTTTTTCAGTCAAACGGTTCGCCATCGTCAATGCACTGACTTCACCATAACCCACAGCTGCATACATATCATCTTCCGTTTGATAATTCAGCTTTTCTAAAGCATCTTGCAGCTTACTTTTTGCTAAAATTTCTTTTGGTGCAAAGCCTAGATCGATGATACATTTTGTGATTGCTTCATGTCCTTTGATGATATTTTCTTCTCTGTCTTGCGCTTTGAAGAAACGTTTGATTTTATTGCGAGCTTTACTCGTAGCAACTAATTTCAACCAATCTCGACTTGGACCAAACGAATTAGGTGAAGTCAAAATCTCAATGATGTCTCCATTTTTCAACTTATAATCTAATTGAACCATTTTGCCGTTGATTTTGGCACCCGTTGTTTTATTTCCAATGTCTGTATGGATACTATAAGCAAAATCTAAAGGTCCAGAACCTTTTGGCAGTTCTGTCACGTCCCCTTTAGGAGTGAAAACATAGACCTTATCACTAAAGATATCTCCTTTGACACCTTCCATAAATTCTGAAGCATCATAACTTTCATCTTGTAGTTCAATGATTTCGTGGAACCAGCTTAATTGTTTCGTGATACCATCTGGTTCGACCTTATCATTTTTACCTTCTTTGTATGCCCAATGTGCAGCCACCCCGAACTCGGCGATTTCGTGCATTTCTTGAGTTCGTATCTGGATCTCTACCGGATTTCCAGCTGGTCCAATGACTGTTGTATGCAAGGATTGATACATATTTGCTTTAGGCATAGCAATATAATCTTTAAACCGCCCTGGCATTGGTTTCCATTTGGTATGGATTGCTCCTAAAACAGCATAACAATCCTTGATAGAGTCAACGATTACCCGTATTGCGAGTAAATCATAGATTTCATTGAATTGTTTCTTTTGGTCTTTCATTTTCCGATAAATGGAATAAATGTGTTTAGGACGTCCATAGATTTCTGCATAGATATCTAGTTCTTCTGTTGCTAGACGAATATCTTCGACTGTGGCGTTGACATATTTTTCTCGTTCTTCTCGTTTCGTTTGCATCAAATGCACGATTCGATAATATTGTTTAGGATTGAGATAGCGAAGTGCAGTATCTTCTAATTCCCATTTGATTCGACTGATCCCCAAGCGATGAGCTAATGGTGCATAAATTTCTAAAGTTTCTTGGGCGATTCGACGTTGTTTATCTTCACGAAGATGTTTTAGCGTACGCATGTTATGTAGTCGATCAGCTAATTTCACCATAATTACACGTAAATCTTGCGCCATAGCTAATAACATCTTTCGATGATTTTCTGCTAATTGTTCTTCATGTGATTTGTATTTGATTTTCCCTAGTTTCGTTACACCGTCAACTAACATTGCAACGTCTGGACCAAATTCTTCTTTCAAATCATCCAAAGTAACGTCGGTGTCTTCTACAACATCATGCAAAAAACCAGTTGCAACAGTATGGGGGTCCATTCTTAAATCAGCTAAGATCCCAGCAACTTGGATAGGATGGATAATGTATGGTTCGCCTGATTTACGAAACTGGCCATCGTGAGCAGCCGTTGCATAATCGCAAGCTTTTTGAACAAATGCTACATGATCAGGTCCCATGTATTGGCTAACCAATTTAATCACTCCAGGACCTGTCAATAATTCTTCTTTTGGCATGGAACATCCCCCTTTCAAAGGTTACGAACAACAGCTGTTGCTCCGAATAATATTAAAAACCATTCTTCTTTTTTATAACATAACTAGAAACAAACTCATGCACACCATTCATTTGATGTCATCCGTTGTTTACAATAAAATAATTGTTTTTATTATACAGATTGTTCGGAATTTTTTCAATTTTTCCTGATTTTATTCAGTTATTATCAGTGAGTGAGCTCCCACTGATAACTTGCCGCACTTAAAAGATAAAGAGGTGCCGTCTCCGTACGTAAAATCCGTGGTCCTAATCCACATAAGATTCCACCTTTTTCAACAAAGGCTTCAACTTCTTCAGGAGCAAGACCTCCTTCAGGACCAAAAATGGCTAAAATCCGACTACCATCAGTGAGTTCTTGGAATACCTTAGCTAAATTGGCTAGTTCTCCTTGTTTTGCTGACTCTTCATAAGCAATCAACAACACATCATAAGCAGATAGTCGATCAAAAAGAGCTTGCTGACTTTCCAATAATTCCACTTGGGGCGCAATCTGTCTATGAGATTGTTCAGCTGCTTCTTGAGCAATTTTGTTCAAACGTTCTTGACGTTTGTTTCTTTTTTTCGCATCCCATTTTACAATAGATGTTTTAGCTGGAAAGCCAATAAATCCATGCGCACCTAATTCTGTTCCTTTTTGAACGATCCAGTCTAGTTTATCCCCTTTTGGATAACCACTGGCAATCGTGATGTTATTGGGTAATTCCTTTTGGCTTTTTTCTTTTTCAAGCTCGCTCAAATAAACGGTATCTTCACTGATTTCTGTGATCTCCGCACGAATCGATACTTGATCGTTGAATGCTAAATAGACTTGATCTTTTGGCGCCATGCGCATGACCCGTACGATATGATGAAATGCCTCTCCCGAAAGTTCGAAGCGTGTATTTGGTTGATACGCCTCTTCTAAAAAGTAACGTTGCATTTATTCCACCTCAGGCTTTTTCAAGATAATTGCATACCAATCTTTTTGTTGGAAAATTTGATCAACGACAAAGCCCTGTTCTTTCATGGCGTCAATGACCATTTGTTTTTTTTCTTCAATGATACCAGATACGATCAGGCGCCCCGTTTGTTTTAATAAGCGCCAAGCATCAGGGATCATCAACAAAATAATATCTGCTAAGATGTTCGCCACGATAACATCACTTTCGATTGTGATGCCGTTCAATAAATCATTAGCAGCTACGTGAACATCTTTGGCTACTTCATTCATATCCATATTTTCTTTCGCTGCACGAACAGCCACTTCATCAAGGTCATAAGCATAAACCTCTTTAGCACCTAAATATTTCGCTGCGATACTTAAGACGCCTGAACCAGTTCCTACATCTAAAAGTGTTTCTCCACCACGCAATACCGTTTCTAATGCTTGCAATGTTAAAGAGGTAGTTGGATGTGTCCCTGTTCCAAATGCCATTCCAGGATCTAATGTAATGATCTTTTCTAATGGATCACTTGTTTGATACGCTTCCCAACTAGGCACGATCGTTAACATTCTGGTGATCCGTACTGGGTGATAATACTTTTTCCAAGCAGTTGCCCAGTTGCTTTCTTCCACTTCACTAACGGTGATGATATTTTTACCGATCGCCAAGCCAAATTCTGGGAGTTGGGCTACACGGTCTTTGATAAAAGGCAAAATTTCTGGTAAAAAAATCGTTTCAGGGAAATAAGCCATCACCAGTGCGCCTTCTGTTAATGAAGTAAAATCTTCTTTATTCAAGATTTCCCCATATTGATCAGACTTGAAATTTTCAACGTCTAAAGCATCTTCAATCGCAACACCGCTTGCTCCTGCTTCCATTAGTATATTAGCCACAGCTTCCACTGCTTCACTGGCGGTTTCAACTTTTACTTCATTCCATTTCATGACATTCACTCCTTAATAACTTGGATAAGGCAAATAGACGTCCGTCTCATTTTGCTGTTTTTCTTCGACTAGTTTTGCTAACTGTTGATTGTCCCAATTCAACTCAAACACTGCCGTTTCATCATCTGCATCAAGAAAATCTAAGAGATCACTTTGCCCTTGCGCTAATACTTCGTTCATATACTCAATCAATGCATCAATGACCGATTTGGCTATCCCTTTCTTCCCTTCATAAGGAATAACCGCTAGATAATCTTTTTCATCAAAATGGGATTTTTGTGGATTGAACAATAAAATACCATCTTCAAATTCAATGATTTCTTCTTCGGAAACTACACCTTGGGCATCATCGATTTCCAAATGCGCTTTATTTTCTGCAAATAGTCGGACAATGATTTCAATCGTATGGTTTTTCGTATCCCAGTCTAATGCCACATCATAATCAGTGATCGTTTTTTCGATTGTTTTGTCTAAGTAGTCAAGTAAGTTTGTTTTTTTCATTTTCTCTTCCTCCAACCCCGGTCTTCCTCCACCAGGTTCTTTCTTTGTAATGATAGATATGGATTTCCAGCCACCACAAAACGTAATGGTTTGTCCGTCCATTCTCCTTTGTTAGGAATACCGATCCTTGGCAAAGCCATGATTTTCTTAGGTATTTTTGTTTTTTCAAAAACAAAATGCAACGGACTGTCTAAAATCGATTGTCCATAAAGTTCTTGTGGTAATCCTAATGCCGCTACCAATTTTCCGGGACCGTTACTAATATCAGGACCAGTCTTCCCGCCTCTGTTAATGCTCATTTGAGCCACACCAGTTGCAGGCTCGATCGCACGGATCATTACCCCTTGTGGAATCCCTTCAGGTTGCGTAATAATATTTAAAATACGGTGGGTGTGCATCGTATAAAGATAAATCGTTCCTGGCTTTTCATACATCGCTGCCACTCGTGGGGTTCTGCGCATCCCAAAACTATGAGCCGCTTCATCTTCTGGACCAAGATATGCCTCTGCATCAACGATGTAACCACCAACGGTACCAGTTGGCGTAACATATTCTAAATACATCCCTAAAAGATCTCTGGCAACTTCGGGTGTTGTTTTATTCAATAAAAGTTCATCTAATTGCTCTTTATTTGTCATTTTATTCACCACCCTTATCATACACAATATTGAAAGCATAAGCTATGGAAACCAAGAAAAACCTACAGTAATAGACAGGCAGATAAGAATAGCCGAAAAATCCCAAAAATAGGAAGAACTATCTTCGGATTCTCCGGCTTATTTTTCAGAACTAGACACTTCTGTCACAGCCTTTTATAGGATTTTACATAGACCGTTCAAACCAGAACAAGGTTTAGCATTCATTATTTACCGATCACCAGTCGGCGAGTATAGATCCCCTGACCAGAATGCATCACTGCATCATCAATGATCGACACGAGACGATCTTCACGTGTGACAGGAGGTGTCCAGTTGGAATCAATGACTTCATCAAGTGTTCCTTCATCCACTTGTTCCAAGTACTCAATCGTCAATGAAACACTATTAGCTAAATAATCTGTAAGTAGTTTTTTGTCTGTTACGACGACTTTTTTTGCTTCCGCAGGTGTGTGTGGCCAATCTTGCGTATCATCAGGCAGATCTAATGCAAATTTTCCAGACCAGTCTTGACTAAACCACAGTGGTTCACTATTTTTCAAATCGGATATTTGAAGGTCTAATTCTCGAGCAGTATGCCAGATCAGCCAAGTTACTGATTTGATCAAAGGTGCCGGCATCGTATTTGCTTCTGCTACATCTAGCTGGTCTAACGTTTCTTCAAACCGTTCTTGTGCTCGTAACAATGTTTCACTCAATAATCGTGTCGCTTTCATTTTTCTCCTCCTCCAAGCCATCTATGTCTTCACTCCCTTTATTTTACCTCAAATCAGAATAAACGAGGAAGCTGGTGCTTTATTTTAAAAGTCCCCCAGTCCTTTCAATAAGGATCCTCCCTATTAAACTTAGCCTGAATATGAGTAAACTCGTTTCCTTTCACTTTACGGTTTACGGCGTTCTAAATTAGCGTTACCATAAAGTGGATTGTCCTAATGTATGGTATAATTAACGAACGAAAAATAAAAAAAGGAGGCCGTTTTATGCAGCAACCTTTAGCTTATCGGATGCGTCCACGAACGATCGATGAAGTCGTAGGACAAGAACATTTAGTTGGTGAAGGAAAAATTATTCGACGAATGGTTGATGCCAAAATGCTGTCTTCCATGATTTTATATGGTCCACCAGGAACTGGTAAAACCAGTATTGCTAGTGCGATTGCTGGCTCAACCAAATTTGCCTTTCGCATGCTCAATGCAGCAACTGATTCCAAGAAAGACTTACAAGTAGTTGCCGAAGAAGCCAAGATGAGTGGCACTGTCATTCTCTTACTTGATGAAATCCATCGTCTTGATAAAACGAAACAAGATTTTTTGCTCCCTCATCTGGAAAATGGACGGATCATCATGATTGGCGCAACAACTGAAAACCCCTATATCACGATTAATCCTGCTATTCGCAGTCGAACACAGATTTTTGAAGTAAAACCCTTAAACGAATTAGATATCCAGCAAGCGGTTCGATCAGCTCTAAGTGATAAAGAGCGTGGGCTTGGTAATCTAGCTATTGAATTAGACGAAAACGCTTTGCTTCATCTATCACGGGCAACGAACGGCGATCTTCGAAGCACACTCAACGGCTTGGAATTAGCGGCTCGTTCGACCGAGCCAAATGAACAGGGGATCATTCACTTAACGCTAACGATCGTTGAAGAATGTATCCAACGAAAAGCACTTACTCATGATAAAGATGGAGATGCTCACTATGACGTGATTTCAGCATTTCAAAAATCGATCCGAGGAAGCGATGTTGATGCAGCACTTCATTATCTAGCCCGCTTAGTTGAGGCTGGTGATCTGGCAAGTATCTGTCGGCGCTTGATGGTGATTGGTTATGAAGATATCGGTCTAGGAAATCCTGCTGCCGCAGCTAGAACTGTCAATGCTGTCTTAGCTGCTGAACGTCTAGGACTTCCCGAAGCAAGGATTCCTTTAGCAGATGCCGTAGTTGATCTTTGTCTCTCTCCTAAATCAAATTCTGCTTATGCCGCTTTAGATGAAGCGATTGCTGATATCCGCTCAGGCAACGCTGGCGAAGTGCCCGATCATTTACGAGACAGTCATTACCAAGGAGCCAAGGCATTGAATCGTGGGATTGGTTATCAATACCCTCACAATTTTGATCAAGCCTGGGTGAACCAACAATATTTACCCGACAAATTAAAACAAGCGTCTTATTATCATCCGAAGACTACAGGAAAATATGAACAAGCCCTTGGGCAACAATATCAGCGAATCAAAGAATGGAAAAAATCAGGAGGCAATAAGCCAACGACATAGACTTGATTTTCCATGAGCGCTCTCATTGCTCTTTTTATTTCCATATGCTACTATAGAGGTGGGAAATCTGTGATGTTCGAATTGTCCTCTTTGTGTGTTGACCGAACATTTTTATTGATATCTTGGGACCCGTCTTGTGTCACTGCTGGTAACATGCCTTATCATTTGGTAGTTCGAGGCTACGACCGTGGGACCCACCTGCTTGAATTCGCGGGATCAATACTACAGGACGAACAACGGCATTAACGGAGATTACCATTTTTTGAAGATTAAGGGGCTATGCCAATTACTTGGTACAGCTCCTTTTTTTTCGAGTAGATCCCTTGAAAAACATTATTTGACCAATCTTTAGACTTTTGGAGGAATTTCTATGATTCAACTTTTAATGGGCATTGCCGCATTATTATTATTATTTGTTAGCTATTATTTATTAAAAAAACAACCCATCTTTTTCGTATTAATAGAAGAAACAGAAAAAAATCGTGGCTATTTACAATTCTATGGTGCCATTTACGCTTTCCTAGGGGTATTAGGTATTTTTGTCGCCTTTTTCAATCAACGATTTATTGCTTTGGCTTACCTGCTCTTGGTCATTATTGTTGCTTCTGTCTTCAGTTTTACTTTCGCTCGGAAAATGGTCAAACCAAACAGTAAATAATTCTCTTTTTGTTCAACTTGTTTTACAATAGAATTATAAATGATTGATTTATCTGAAGGAGTGAATGCTTATGTTACAACAGTACAAAAAAATTATGGTTGCCGTAGATGGCTCTGATGAAGCTGAATTAGCTTTTAAAAAAGCCGTAAACGTTGCTATCAGAAATAATGGAGAACTTTTATTAGCACACGTGATTGATACTCGTTCTTTCCAAACCGTTTCATCATTTGATGGCATGTTGGCAGAGCAAGCAACTGAAATGGCGAAGCAAACGCTAGCTGATTATGAAGCAAATGCTAAAAAAGCGGGATTGAACAATGTTACTACCGTGATTGAATACGGCTCGCCGAAACAAATCATCGCTAAAGAAATTCCTGAGGATAACCATGTAGATTTAATCATGTTAGGTGCAACAGGATTGAATGCTGTTGAACGTCTATTTATTGGTTCTGTTTCAGAATATGTGATTCGTAACGCTACTTGTGATGTTCTAGTGGTACGTACTGATTTAGAGAATAAATTACCTGAAAAAGAATGATTAATTACTAAACAAGCGGTTGTGACAAAAGTATGTCACAACCGCTTTTATTTATTTTTACATATGCTAAAGAGCTTGGCACGTTCTTTTGTTCCAAGCTCTTTTTTAGATTATTTATCCAATCAATCATTTTTTCTAACCTAATCGATTTCATGATAAAAATATTTCTTTGCCATCAATTCGCCTATTTATTTCCTTTAGGAAGTACAATAATGTGCGCATCATTATAAGCTTTTTGTGCTTCTTGTACTTTCGCTAACAGTCTGTCTTTATAAGGTCCATCCACAAGACGGTGGACAAGATTCAATGCAGTATTAATATCATTTTGAGTATTGTTTGTACTTGGTTTACCATTAAAAAACAGACGATCCACCACTGGCGTTGCGTTTGATACAGCAATTAACTGATCGTATTTTTCATGCAATTCATTGGTCGTATAGCCTTCTAAAAATGGAATGTTTATATAAGGAAGTTCACCTAGTTTTTCTGCAAGATCGATCATTTCTTCTGTTGTAAAACTACCTTTAGGATTACCGATATCTCCATCAATAAAGTGTTTATCCATCGTCTCATTCGCAACTTGCCATTTTTGCATCAATGTATCGTATGCTTTTTGTGCTTGATTGACTTTTTCCAATAACGCTGTTTTTTGATCACTATCTGGTAAGCTTTCGACTTGTTGTTTCGCCGCATCAATTTGAGCTTTAGTATTGCCTACTTTTGCTCCATTTCCATCAAATAGATTATTGACTGCATCAGTAGCATGTTGAATCACTTCATCTGCAAGTGTATTCTTCTGTTCCGGTACTGGCACACTTGATGCGTTCTGTTCTTTTGTAGTGGAAGATGTTGTTGTTTCTTCTACTTTTTTATTTTCTTTTTCTTCTGAAGCGTGTGTTTGACTTGTTTCACTCGCCTGACTTGATTGATTTGATTGATTTGCTTCTTCTTTTTTCTCATTTTTTTCCGAAGTAGTAATAGTGATGCCTTCTCCCGCCCCATTTTGATCTGCATGGACCATTGGTGTCACTACTCCAGATAAACTAGATAATACTAATGCACTCGTAGTTGAAAACGACACTAAATTCTTTTTCAAGTTCCCCTTTTTCAATTAAAAACCACCCTTTTTTGTTTATTTGATTTAAGGAAATAATAACCTATTCGGGCTCGCTATTTTTTTTAATTATTTAAAAAAAAATGTCATTTTTTTAAATAGACTATTTTATAAAATAAAAAACAATGTTAAAGTTACTCACTTCGGTAAAAAAATTTTTGTTTGTGACACTGGCTGTTCTTCTATTTCTATTCAAGTAACTTTTTATACGAGTCGTTAATGCTTCAGCTATAAAAATAGTCAGTCTTTATTCGTTGAATCAATGAAAACCACTTGCTTACTAACGATTTCTTTTTCTTGTTCATCTAAACTAATCAAAGTAATAGATTTAGTTAGCGCCGATACCTTGTTTTTCGCATAGACTTCAAATTGATTATCCTTTAACAATTTAAATCCTGGAAAATACTCTTTTCCATCCACTACTAACTTAAATTTCTTTACTGCCCCAGCATAGGTACCTGTAATATATTCATTTCCTAATTTATAGTCATTTATATCTAAGTAGGGAGATTGGACTCTAACTAAACCAGATTTTAACAAATCTCCTTCTGAATTCAGAGCAACCAAAACGACTCTTTTACTTCCACGTAATATTTTATCTTTCGCATAGACTTCAAATTGATTATTCGCTAATCGTCTAAAACCTGGAGTGTATTCTTTCGTGCTTCCTGTGGTCCCCACCCTCAATTTAAATTTAGCAACATCACCAATAAACTCACCTTTGACATAGTTTTCTCCTAATGTGTAATTGTTAATGGTGAGTTTCGGTGCTTGAACTGAAACGTTTTGAGAACTTGTCTCTTTTCCTTTTTTATCAAAGATTTTTACTGTGACTGAAAAAATTGAAGGCGGAATTTTCTTTCCAATATAAAGTTTGAACTGATTATTTGGTAACAAAGTAAAACCTGGGGTATATTCTTTATCGCCAACAATCAATTTAAATTGATTGATTTCCCCTTCATAAGCACCAGTCATGTATACGTTCCCATAAATATAGGGGTCGATTGTACAGGAAGGAGTTTTTTCGTCAAATTCTTTTTGTCCATTTTTTTCTTTAGAATTTGTCATTTTAGTCTGTTTTGAATCATACATTTCTTGCGCTTGAACAATTTTTTCAAATAATTTTGTTTTTTGTACACTTTCTGTTAATTCCATTACTTGTAGCTTTACTTCATTAATTTTTGCTTGGGTATTACTTGTTTTTGCTCCTATTTCATCAAACAGAAGTTTCACTGCCTCAGTCGCTTTCTTAACGTTTTGATCATTAGGAATGTTCGTTTGTTTCACATCTGAATGTTCACCTGAAATATTTGCCTGGCTGATTTCACTTTTCATTGTTTTCTTTCCTGAGACTTCATTTTGTTCTGCGTATACAAATGGACTGGCAGTTATAGATGAATTAGCTAATATTAGTACACTCATAATCGTTATCGTTAATCGATTTGTTTTTCTCAATTCAATCTCCTCCCTTTTTTTCATAATACTTTATTTTATTTCTATATTTTTTATTGATTTAAAAAAGAACATTTCTTTTTTTCAATCAATCACTTTTTATAGACAAAACAAAAAAACGAAGTGAACAATGTTCACTTCGGAAAAAATTTATTCTTAAAATTATGATACGTTCGTTACACTATTTCATACCTAAAAAAGGCTAACAACTATTTCATTAGAATATTTATTTACGTAAACGTTCCACGTCACGAGCGATCATTAATTCTTCATCAGTTGGAATGACAAGTACTTTGACTTTTGAATCTTTTGTGGAGATATCTAATTCTTCCCCACGTTTTTTATTCATTTCAGGATCAATTTCACAACCAAACCATGTCATCCCTTTAATGATTTCACTACGGACGTGCCCATCATTTTCGCCAATTCCAGCAGTGAAAACAATTGCGTCAACGCCGTTCATCGTTGTCACATATCCACCAATATATTTACGGATACGGTCTACAAAGATGTCATATGCCAAATGGATATGTTCTTGTTCATAGTTTTTCTCAAGATCACGCATGTCACTTGATAAACCTGTTAGACCTAACAAACCTGATTTTTTGTTTAAAATGTTGACCATTTCATCAATATCAATCTCTAATTTTTCCATTAGATAAGGTAAAACAGCTGGATCAATGTCCCCTGAGCGTGTTCCCATTGTTACACCTGCCAGTGGTGTGAATCCCATCGAAGTATCAACTGATTTTCCACCATCTACTGCCGTAATTGAAACACCATTCCCTAAGTGACAAGTGATCAATTTCAACTCTTCGATTGGTTTCTCTAACATCTTAGCCGCACGTTCTGCTACATAGCGATGACTTGTACCATGGAAGCCATATTTTCTTACTTTGAAATCTTCATAGTAAGAAACAGGTAAGCTATACAAATAACTGCTTTTTGGCATTGTTGCGTGGAATGACGTGTCAAACACAGCCACACTTTGGATATCAGGTAAGATTTTTTTAAATGCTTTGATACCCATTAGATTAGCAGGGTTATGCAATGGTGCAAACTCTGCCAATTCTTCAATGCGATCCATCACAGCTTCATCCACGATTACAGAATCAGCATAAGTTTCTCCACCATGAACCACACGATGTCCTACCCCAGTGATTTCATCGTAAGAACTTAAGATTTGTAATGCAATCAGTTGATCTAACAACATTTTTACTGCTACTTCATGGTCATCGATGTCCATGATTTTCTCGAATTTTTGATCTTCACCATATTTGATCGTAAAAATTGAATCTTCTAAACCGATTCTTTCGACAATTCCTTTAGCAATTACGGTTTCTTCTGGCATTTGATATAGCTGCCATTTTAAACTTGAACTTCCAGCGTTGATAGCAATTGTTTTAGACATATAATTCTCCTTCTTAGTGCGTGATTAAAGAGAAGACGATTTCCATGTTTCAAATTCTTTAAAAAATTCAGTCACCTTCTCTGGTTTCTTTAGTGAATCAAGTTTTACAAGTAATACTTCTTGTGCTTGTTTTGCCTTTGTTCCTTTTTTCTGCAAGATCAAAATACTTTTTTGTGATTGCTTGTTACGGAATAATTCATCTGGTAATTGGATCATTCCTTGAAGATATCCTTCTTCTTTAAACCATCTTTTGACTTCTTCACTTTGTTCTGTTTCTAAGAAGTTACTTGGCATCAAAAACAGACCGAATCCATCTGGTTTGACATACTTCATTGCCTGTTCTAATAGCAGATGATGGGCATAACTATGCCCTTGTGTGGTGCTTGTTAAAAACTCTTTTGCTTTTTGATCATTCGGATAATAACCAATCGGTAAATCGCTGATAGCTACATCCACTGGATCAATCAGTAATTCTTGTAAGCCATCTTGGTGAAAATATTGAACATTCGCCTGAGTCAGATCACTTGTTGAAGCAGCAACCGCTAATAACGTATCGTCAATATCTACACCCATCCCTTCCGCTTGGTATCCCGCACTTGATAGGTTTAAAAGAACTGTTAATAACAAGTTGCCCATTCCTGCTGCAATGTCCAAAATCTTGATTGGCTCTTCTTTATTTGTGAATAGCTGTTCAATTAAAAAGACAAATAAAAAACCAATACTATCTGGAGTAAGTTGATGGTTCGCTTGAAGATGTTCTGTCTGACTCCCCTTTAGTAACAGTAGTTGTGACAGACGGCGCCACTCTTCTGGTTCAAAGGAAAGTTGACTGAGTTCTTTATACAAAGCAGAAATCTGTTGCTTGATTTCTTCAGACGGTACTCCATCTACCACTCGTACTTGATAGTTGTCGATTAAGTTTTCAGCATTTTCGACATAGGCTTCTAAAAAGGAAGTTCCCAATGCATTTTGTAAAAGCTGAATCGCTTTTAGGTTTTGTTCAAACCCCTGTTCCATTTTTTCTGGTAACATGGTGCACCTCATTTCTAGATATATTATAACAATTATTTTACCTGTTTAATTTTAACGAACTATGAGCAAAATTTCAATCGTTTTCACACTTTTTTGTTTGTGAAATAAAAAACATAAACGTTATGTAAACAGCGGTAACACAGAAAAGAGTGCGTTTTCATGGATTCACTCACTTTCTGTGTTACTTTCTGTATCACTGTTAAGCATTTCTATGAACTGAAAATGCTGAGATTCGATCTGAATTTCGATCGTTAGCTGATTCGCTTTTCTTTTGTAATGAGCCTTTCCTAAATTATATTGATACATTCCCTGTTCTTTCAACTCGTTACTTTCAGATAAAACCATTTGTTTGATTATTTTTGCTACATAATAATTTTTGATGCGTTGGCTCAAATCTACTGTCGAGCGATAAGTTTGTACAATGATCGACAATAATGAACTACAAACTAAAAACAATAGTAAGGTTGAGAATAAGATATTACTACTGAACCCCTTGTTATGCTTTTTATGATAGTGGCTTGGTCCAAATCCCCTCATACTTCTCTCCGTTTATAAATTCGATTAAAAATGTGATAGCTGCAGTAGAATCTCTCACTTCCCAATGCTTGACTTGTGTTAACACAGGTTGGTGTCCCCCTGATACTTCTCGTTTACGTATCAACGCATGATATTGTTCAAATAAATAGGTTTTCTTTTCCATCTCATAATAAATACGGTTATCTTTAATGACGACATTTTTTCCTTTTTTTATTTCTTCTTCAAACTGAGCTAAAAAAATCAGCCACTCTTTTTGATCCTTTTGTTGTAAATATTGTTCCACTTTCGTTGTTTGCGTGATTAAAAGACTGATTGAAAGTAAAACAGCACTTAAAATGGCAAGCGAAATCAAACATTCAATCAGTGTAAAGGCAGCTTTATTCTGGTATTTTGGTAATCTCAATCACTTTGTCTCCTTGTGTGAGCTTCACTTTTTCGATCTTTTTCTTTTTAGCGGTTATGGTTGTCTGACTATCTGGTCCATTTAACGTTCGGTTCGGTATTTGTTCATACATTCGGTAGGTTTTTACATCTTCATATAGTCTGCGAAGTAATAAGATTTCCTGATTATTTTGCTTTTCTGCTGTTAATAAATACAAATTCCCGTGACTGACAAGAAAGATACACGATAAGGTAATGGATAAAGCCATTACTGTTTCTAATAGAATAAAAGCATGTCTATTCGATTTTTTTAATATATCGGCCACTCCCTAGCTGAAATTGATAAACGATTGTTTGTCTTTTATTTGTCCAATAGAACCGAT
Organism: Enterococcus sp. DIV1208; assembly: GCF_050530455.1. Taxonomy (NCBI): domain Bacteria; kingdom Bacillati; phylum Bacillota; class Bacilli; order Lactobacillales; family Enterococcaceae; genus Enterococcus; species Enterococcus sp. DIV1208. Next base: position 2,343,446 of record NZ_CP172887.1, read on the forward strand.
AGGCTTGCAATGAACTTTCATTGCCGGTTCCCGAAGCGAATATGAGCTTTTCCATCTGTTGGACAGTAATTTCATCTGGCACCTCTAAAGTTGACCAACCGAGATTTGGATTAGGTACGTCAAAAACAATTTGATTCTTTGATTGATCGTAAAAGATTCTTGTAGCTTGTTGGCTGACAATGGCTATTTTCTGCGTGGCATATATCCGACTTTCAAATTGTGCAAAAAATTGCTCTATTGTCATCTGCTTTTGCCAAGCTGAGACTGAAAGTGAAGGGAATAGAAATAATCCTAAAGTGATCGCCAAAACAAATAAGGTTTCAATCAAAGTATAACCAGTAAGGCAAATTGGTTTATTTGCGGTTATAGGCATCTGCATGTTCTTGCTTTATATATCCCTCCTTTAAGAGTTCTGCGATCGTTGGGACTTTCCCATTATTTTGCAAAGAGTACAATTCTTTTTGAGCATCGACCAATTGCATCACTGCTTGTTTGCCTTCTCGATTGACATGATCTCGATAGCGGGAAATATTAGGGATGAACAAGAGAACTAATGCGCTGATTACTAATAAGACGATCAGCATTTCGATCAACGTAAAACTTTCAACATTCCTTAATTGTTTTCGTCTGAAATTGACTAGATATTTCATAATAAAACCTCCTCAATGTTGCCATAAACCGGCAGTAAAATTGCTGCATAAATCAATAGAATCAAGCTGGCAATTCCTAGAAAAAGGACTGGCTGTATCCATGAAAGTCCACGGTTTACCTTTTGGAAAAAATGCTGTCTTGCTAATTTACTGTAAAACAAAAGTTCTTTACCTAAGTTTCCTTTTGCTTCCCCTTGTAAAACGATTTGACTAAATTCAGCCGTTAAAAATGAATAAGTCTCAAACTGCTGTGCTAAAGAAATTCCTGATTCTAACCCTTTTGTCAGACGAAATGCTAATAGTTGGATCAAACTCCCTTGTTTTGTTTCTTTCAAACAAAAAATAATTTGGCGCAATTCTAATCCCTCGTAGAATAATTTTCCAAATTCTAAAGCGATATAAGAAGACTGGTAGAGGGAAAACAGCGAACCAATCAATGGTTTGTTGCTGAACCATTCCCCTCGTTGAATCATATCCATTTTTAGGAGCCTGATCTTGATAAACAGACATAATAAACCAACAGACAGTAAAACAAGAAGAACATACCAATGAAAGGACTGCAAAAATCGGATTCCCCAATGCGTATCCATGACCATTTCCGAAGTTAATAACTGTGGCAAAATAAATTGGCGTAATGCAACTAAGATCCCTAATAAAAACAAACACAGTAAACACGGATAACTGATCATCTTTTTTAATTCTTTTCGAAATTCTGCTACGAGACGAAATTGTTCTGCCATCCCATTCAATGTTTGGATCAAGTTCCCATGCGCACTGGCTAACTCGATTTGCACAAGCTTGTCTTGAGTAAAACCCAATGCTTGTAGAACCTCATAAAAAGAATGTCCTTCTTGCAATAAACGGTGTCCTTGCTGTAAATAAATATGGGGGACAGGTGTGATCTTCAACAATATTTCCGTTGCTTCTTGAATACTAAATCCATGGTCAAGTAACTCCCCCATCAGTCGAATATACTTTGCTTGATGGTTCAGTGACATTTTCTTAGAAGGCAAACGATCGCCAGCGACTATTTTTTGCTTCTTCATAGCTTTGGTCCCACCCTTTCCTCTCAAAATCATTGTAGGTAAAGTTGTAACCCCATAAAGCCGCTGCTGCTTGTGTTTGGTCTAAAAGGATTTCTTGGTAGATTACGCCAGATAAACATTCAAAAAACTCATCGCTTCTGCCAACTAATTCAAGAATTCTCGCTTCGGTTCCATCTAAATGGCGGGCATGAACCGTCGCAAATACACGGTGACCTGTCAACGCTGCTCGAATTGCTACATTCGCTGTCTTGCTATCTCTGATTTCTCCAATGATCAATAAATCTGGACGATGACGTAATGCAAGCTTCAGCAATTCCTCATACGTTTGTTCGATTTTGTCGTTTACTTGTAATTGTAAAAAGGCTGTTTCTTCAATTTCTACTGGGTCCTCTATTGTAATTACTTGTACCTCTTTGTCTTGTGCCAAATAGTACATCAAAGAAGTTTTTCCTGATCCAACTGGTCCGCTGAACAAATAGAGCCCACGCTTTTTACTCCGCTCATTGATCACCTTTAAATCCTCAGGACAAAAACAGCGGAACTGTTTTTCAGACAAATCATAAAGTAATCGAATCACCAAACTTTCTCTTTGTAAGTAATCACCTACAGAAGACAGTCTCAGTCTGACCTCTTTTTCTTTTAAGACGTAAGTCATTGCACCTAATTGCGCTTTTCTTCTCTCACCGATATCCATCTCTCCTAAATATTTAAAGCGTGAGATTAATTGTTGTCCAATATCTGATGCAATACTTTTTTGGAATGTTCGTTTTTTACTATAGCGGTAATAAATATTGAAATCAGTTTGATTAGGCATTATATAGATATCTTGAACACGTTTTTTATAACTTTCATTAATGAGATCATCTGATATCTCCTTTATATCCATCTTATCCCCTCCATAAAAAACATACGTCTTTTTTCTAATACTATTTTATTTTTGTATCATTAAATGCTAAAAGATGGGCAAAATCCGAATTTATGTTATACTATTAAAAATTTATTTTGGAGGGAACATGGTGGAATCATTACGAACAAAGCATATTTTAGTCGCTGGGAAAAAAGAACCAGCTGATCTGGTAATCAAACATGCACAAATCGTCAACGTTTTTACAAAAGAAATCCTAACCGGTGATGTTGCGATTTGTGACGGTAAAATCGTGGGGATCGGTCAATACGAAGGCAAAGAAATCTATGATGCAAAAAATCAATACCTCGTACCAGGACTTATTGATGGGCATGTGCATATCGAAAGTTCACTTTTATCTCCAAGCGAGTTTGCAAAAATTTCTTTATTACATGGCGTCACCTCGATAATTACTGATCCTCATGAAATAGGAAACGTAGCAGGAAGTATTGGGCTTGATTTTATGATTGAAGATGCCCAATCCGTACCAATGAATATTTTTATCATGCTGCCATCCTGCGTTCCTGTAACACCATTTGAAACAAGCGGTGCAGTGCTAGACGCCCAATCATTCATTCCTTTTCTTGATCGTCCTGAAGTGTTGGGACTTGCTGAAGTGATGAACTACCAAGCTGTTGCAAATAACGAAAAAACCATCATTGATAAATTACAATTGATGCATGAGAAAAATATGAAAATCGATGGTCATGCAGCTGGTATTCAAGGAGATGAGCTAAACGTCTATTTGACGGCTGGTATAAAAACCGACCATGAAGCGACTAACGCACAAGAAGCAAAAGAACGTCTAGCTTTAGGGATGTATTTAATGATTCGAGAAGGGACAGTTGCAAAAGACCTCGAAGCACTCCTTCCCGTTGTAACACCAGAAAATTCACGACGTTGTTTATTTGTCACGGATGATAAACTGATCGATGATCTGGTTGCAGAAGGCTCTATCGATCACATCATACGCCAAGCAATCCATTTAGGAATGGAACCATTACAAGCTATTCAAATGGCCACACTAAACGCTGCCGAATGTTTTGGCTTAAGTCAGCTAGGCGCCATCGCACCTGGCTATCAAGCTGATTTCTTCTTAACCAATGATTTAACGACTCTTCCAATCAATACTGTCTTTTCTAATGGAAAAATCGTGGTAGAGGATGCACAATTGAATCTGGAACAATTTCCGAGACAAAAAAATACTTATGCTCAAAAATTACCAAAAATGGATGTGAAACCATTAACGGTCGATTCTTTTGCTTTACCACTTTGTACTGAAAAAGCCCACATGATCGAAGTCATTCCTAATAGTTTATTGACCAATGATTGTCTCGTAGAAGTAGACACAAAAAACGGTGTCTTTGTTCCTTCAATTGCCAACGACCAACTAAAAATTGCTGTGATCGAACGTCACCATCGAACAGGAAATGTTGGCGTTGGGATCGTTAAGGGATTTCAACTAAAGAAAGGAGCTCTTGCAACAACTGTTGCGCATGATTCCCATAACATCGTCGTGGTGGGAACGAATGACGAAGATATGTTAATAGCAGCAAACCAATTAATCAAAAAAGGTGGCGGAATGATCGCTGTTGCAGATGGTCAAGAGTTAGCTTGTTTGCCATTACCAATCGGTGGTTTAATGTCACAAGAGCCTTTTTTAGCTGTGAATGAGCAGTTAGTTTCCTTAACTAAAGAAGCGCATGCGCTAGGTGCCAGTCAATCATTCGATCCATTTTTGACACTCTCATTTCTAACATTATCTGTCATTCCCGAGTTGAAGATCACGGATAAAGGATTATTTTCATTTTCTAAATTTAGCTTGATTGAACCTTCTATAAGATAAATACGAACATACTTTGTCCCAGCAATTTTTTCTTGCTCGAACAGCTGCATCTACAACCAAAAAAGCAACCGAAACAAAAATGTTTCGGTTGCTTTTGATTAAATGAAGTCATTATTTCTTCGTTTTATCTGGAAATTGAGCTTCAACACGATAGATTCTTTGACCTCTTGAAGAAAATTTTTCTTCGTATTCAGTCATGATATTTCCTTCATATTTACTTTGATGTAAATCTAACCATACTTGTTTGATGATCATGCCGTATTGAGAAAAACTAGCTAATGAATATTCAAATAGTCCTTGGTTATCTGTTTTAAAATGGATTTCTCCTTTAGGGCGTAGAATTTGTTCATCCACCGCTAAAAATGTATGATACGTTAACCGGCGTTTTTCATGTCTTTTTTTAGGCCACGGATCAGAAAAGTTCAAATAGATTTGATCAATCTCACTATCTGCAAAATATTCCGTCAACGCTGAACCATCAACATGCAATAGTTTTAAATTTGGTAATGGTTGTTCAATTAATTTATCTAAAGCAATTGATACAACGCTGACTTGCATTTCTACCCCGATATAATTGATTTCAGGATGAGCCTTAGCCATTCCTGTGATAAACTGACCTTTTCCCATACCAATTTCAATATGGATCGGCTGCTCATTGCCAAATAGTTCGTTCCACTTACCTCTCCACTTGGTTGGTTCACTTATTACTAGATCTGGATGCGCTGCTAGCATTTCAGCAGCACCTGGGCGATTACGTACACGCATGAAAACTCCATTCCTTTCTTTCCTAAAAAAATAAAGATCAGACAAGTGATGTTCTACTCTTCTGATCTTAACTCTGAATAAATAATCGACAATAAATGCTTTATTCGTACACCGTACTCATTCTTTTTGACTCTTTGCTCAACCACTAAAAATTCTTTTCAACTGTAAGATCTCTTCATTCATTCGTCGATGATCTTCACGCTGACAATATCGGGTAATCTCTTGTAAAAGATTCATCGCAGCATACCAATGTAATTTTTCTAATATCTCATCCGTTGGGCGAATCCCATAAGTAACGAGCCATTGATTCCAATTAGATAATGGAACATAATTCCCTAAAATCGTGGCAATATCCACCGCTGGATCAGCAAACATAATTGAATCCCAATCAACTAGATACAAATAATTTTTGCACACTAACCAGTTCCGATGATTGACATCTCCGTGTACAACTGCAAAGTTCTCTTTATCCATCTGTGGAATTTGTTGACGCAAAAACTGGTGAACGATTTGTAAAAATCGATTCTTTCTGAGTGTCTCAGGTAACTCCAGTTCATATTGCTGCAACATTTTTTCTGGTGTCATCACTCTACCACCGATCCGAGTCAACATCGTTTTAAGTGAAGCAGAATGATGCAAATGATACAAGACATCAATAACATCATTTCGCTGGCCGATCTCGGTCGGAGTTAATAAACGTCCTTCTAGCCATTCCTGTGCTGTTAAGGTATCGCCATTTCCTGTCCGTTTCGTCCATACCAGTTTTGGTGTAATTCCTTCTCGGGATAGTGCAGCAAGCATTGGAGTCGTATTGCGTTTAATAAAGACCTTATCTTCATCGCGCATGCCTATGTATGTTTTTCCCGTATCACCTTTGATTGGGCGTAAACGCCATTCTTGGTCTAACTGAAACTCCATCATGCATTCTCCCGTCCTCTAAACTCTATGATTTGCAGTACTTATTATTCTAGTCGCCTAAGCCCCGAACGTCAAGCACATATACGTTCTTTTTTCCTGTATTCCTCTCTAAAAAACCATCTTTTATCAAAAAAACGAGAGAAAAAGCAAATCTGCCTTATTCTCTCGTTTTTTCACCTCTTTTATTCGTTCATTTTCTTGATCCGAGTCGGTGTATAGATTTTAATAAACAAGCCGATGACAATCAAATAACTGATAATCGGTATGAGTTTGTCTAGACCATTTAATACGATCGCACCAATCAATCCAAAAAGACTAGCGGCAATCAGCAAAAGATTTAACAATAACTTTTGCAGCGCAACCTCTTTTTGCTTTTCCGTGATTGGATAAAGTTGGACAAGTGTCATGTAACGAAATTGATTGTATAAAGGAATCACTTGGAATCCGATCAAATAGATAAAAAGCGCCCCAATAGCAGTTATAAAATAAACATCTTCAATACCCGCAATCAAGATACTTCCAATCAACACTAAGCGTAAGAAAAGACCACTGAAATCAGAACCTCTAATAAATCTTCTGACATAAAGATAATAATAAGTATTATCTTTCGTTTTCTTCGTATGTTGAAGCAACGGGTCTAAATACCTTCTTCTTTTGACTTTAGAAGTGATTTCCGGCACGTCAGTAAAAAGATTGATGAATTGATAGATTTGATGTAAACGTTGCTCTTCTTTTTGTATCATTTTTTCCCAATCCAACCGATACGTCATATTTTTCCATAAAAACCAAAAGTAAATATTTAATTGAATCAACATAGCTAACAATCCAAGCCAGAGCCATCCATAGACCGTAAGCAACAAGATCAGCAATGTCGAAAGATACCAAGAAGCTTTCCATACCATCAATTTTTTCTCTTCAATTCGGAAAAGCTCCACTCGTTTGATTTGTAGTTGACTACTCTTCAATCCCCAGAGAATCAGTAAATAAACGAAATAAAAAGAAAAAGGCTTCCCGGTTGTCACAACCACGAGGGGCATTGAAAAGCCACAAGCTAGTCCTAAGAACAGAGAAGGAAATAGACTGGAATAAAGAAAAGCTCGTTGGAGATACTGATGCATCTCCTTTTCTTTCGGTAGTAGAAAAACCAGATCGGCCGCTTGCGTGAAAGTGGCAAATTTACCAAAAAACAAACAAATAAACCAAAAGATCGTAAGGATAATCCCACCCATTTGAAAAGGAGTCGTTAACGTTTTTAACCAGTTTGAATAGTAAAAGCCGACTCCGCCAAATAGAAATAAGCAAACCAATACAAAATGATCATTTAGTACATAACGCAAATACTTCATCATTTTTTTCTGGTGTTTTGCTAATCGCAATTGAAAGAAATTATTCATGATCCTGCTCCTTTGTCAAGGAGATATAAATTTCATCCAGTGAAGAATCAGGTAGTCGGAATTCCTCCTGTAAGTCTTTTAAGGTTCCATCTGCACGTATTTCTCCATTGTGCAGAACTACAAAACGATCACAATATTTTTCTGCCGTAGCTAAAATATGCGTAGACATCAAGATCCCTGAACCTTCATTTTTCATTTCTACCATTAGTTCTAAAAGAGCATTGATTGCTAATGGATCTAATCCTAAAAAAGGCTCATCAATAATGTACAAAGAAGGCTCGATCAAGAAAGCACACAAGATCATCACCTTTTGTTTCATCCCTTTTGAAAAATTGGCTGGCAACCATTCCAAGCGATTCTCCAAACGAAACGTATGTAACAATTTCTCAGCTCGTTGCATCGCTATATCGATTGGAATATCATAGGCCATCGCAGTCACTTCGATATGTTCTCTTAAAGTTAGTTCTTCATATAAAGAAGGCGTTTCAGGTATAAAACCGATTTGTTTTCGGTATTCTTCAGTATTCTTTTTCAAACTCAGATCATTAATCGTGATAGATCCTTTTTTTTGTTCTAAGAGGCCAATGATATGTTTGATCGTTGTACTTTTTCCAGCGCCATTTAAACCGATCAATCCTACCATTTCGCCAGGCTGTACACTAAAACTAATATCTTTTAAAACAGGTAGATGTCCATAGCCACCTGTTACATGTTCCACAATTAGACTCATAATTTTTCCTCCGTCGTTCGATTGTTTTTATTATACCATGAAGAAAACGAAGTCAATTTATTTTTTTTCATACAAATCTTTGAACATATGGTAAAGTTAACATAAATAATATTTTTGATGGAAAGGATGTTTCCTATGGAAAACTGTATCTTTTGTAAAATTATTAAGCAAGAAATCCCTAGTTATAAAATCTACGAAGACGAAAAAGTCTATGCATTTTTAGATATATCCCAAGCTACAAAAGGACACACACTAGTTATTCCAAAACAACACGTTTCTGATATTTTTGAATATGACGAAGTACTAGCAGCTGATGTCTTTTCACGTATCCCTAAAATCGCTCGTTCAATTGAAGAAGCTTTTCCTGAGATGCAAGGACTGAATATCTTGAATAATAACCGTGAATTGGCTTATCAATCTGTATTTCATTCACATGTCCATTTGGTCCCTCGCTATAGTAAAGAAGATGATTTTTCGATCCACTTTGGTAACCATCAGTCAGAATATAGTGCGGAAGAATTGCAACAAATTCAACATACCATTGTAAAGCAGGTGAAGAACATTGATTAAAAACTTTTTAAAAGGAATCGTTTTTGGAACGACCGTTGGAGCTATATCTGGATTGTTATTTGCTCCTAGAAGCGGGAACGAAACCAGAAAAAAATTGATCGCTGAACTAGACGAAGCAACGGAATTAACAAATGATTTAAATAACAGTCTTAATAATTTCAAACAAGCATTAGTTGACACAAAAGAAACAGCTAATACTTTGATCCCCGCTTTTCAAGAATCAATGAAAAAAGATATTGAAAATTTTAAATTTCAAGCAGAACCAAGAATTGCACAAATCCAAGAACAAGTTGAAAAATTAACAAATGATTTGCCACAAGACATGCAATAATGCGGAATTTTATAACACTTTTGATTTTAATTTTATTGTTTTTTTAATTTTTAGTTAGGAATGTGATCAAAATTTGAATTTTATTTGAAACTATCACGAGAACGTTTTTATTAATAAATAGATATGGTATAGTTATTATTGTAAGAATAATAATAAATCACAGGAGAGCAATTTTAATGAAAAAGAAAAAAATAATTTTAGCTGCAACTAGTGCGCTAGCTGTATTAGCATTAGCTGCTTGTTCAGGTAGTACAAATAAAGACATCGCCACAATGAAAGGCGGAACTATCACGGTTGAAGATTTTTATAATGAAGCAAAACATACGCAAAACAACCAACAATTAGTTCAAAATATGATTATTTACAAAGCCTTTGAAAATAAATATGGCGATAAAGTAACGGATAAAGATGTCAATGCTGAATACAAAAAGAATGAAGAAACTTACGGTGACACCTTTAAATCACAATTAGAAGCAGCTGGTTATACAGAAGACTCATATAAACAAGCACTTAGAAGCAGTTTAGTATTAAAAGCTGGTATAAGTGCTAACGTCAAAGTGACAGAAAAAGATTTAAAAGAAGCTTGGAAAACTTTCCATCCAGAAGTTGAAGCACAAATCATTAAAGTAAGCAGTGAAGATGAAGCAAAAGAAGTGAAAAAATCAGCAGATGATGGAACTGATTTTGCGAAATTGGCAAAAGAAAAATCAACCGATGAAGCAACTAAAAAAGATGGCGGAAAAATCAAATTTGATTCTCAAACGACAGATGTTCCAACTGAAGTGAAAGAAGCAGCCTTCAAATTAAAAGACGGTCAAGTATCTGACGTTATCTCAGCGACAAATACAACTTCATACTCAACAGATTATTATGTTGTAAAAATGGTCAAAAACCAAAATAAAGGCGATGACATGAATAAATACAAGAAACAATTAGAATCAATCGCCCGAGATACAAAAGAAAGTGATCAAGACCTACAAAAAGAAATTATCGCTAAAGTATTAAAAGAAGAAAATGTAAAAGTCACAGATGATGCCTTTAAAAATGTATTAACGCCATTTACTATGGAAACAGCTAATACCAATACATCTGAGTCTAAAACAAAATCAACAAAATCTTCTGAATCTAAAACAACTGAATCAACAAAAACTTCTGAATCATCAACAACTGAATCATCAAGCAAATAAGATGAAAAAAACAGACCTATCCTGGTCTGTTTTTTTGTTGACGCTATAATTTCTAAGAAGGATCGTAATTTCCACCTTATTTTTTATAAAAGATAAGCATAGATTAAAACACCAAAGTAAATGATTGACTTTGATGTTTTTTCGCTACCTATTCACTTTGACAAAGAGCTGTTTTTTAGTAACTGATTCTGGTCATCAGTGTAACGATCGTTGCAAACATAGCAAAAATACAAATAAAGACGCCCGTAGTCGTTAAAGTAATCAAAGCAATCTTGGATTTGTTTCTCAATTTATAAGCCATATACAACAAACATACTGAGAAGAAAATTCCCAATACCCAGAAAAATAGCGGATCTCTTTGAACGCCAAGAGATTGGATATAATGATTCATTAACTATTTTCCCCCTATTAGTAAAACGGTTTCTCATCTGACTACAATCTTACACTATTGTAGATTTTTATCAATAACAAAATAAATTTTCCAATAATAAAGACACGTAGGCTCACAAGTAGTTCGTGTTAGGCTACGTGCCTTTAGTTATCTATAGTTCTTTGGGAACATAGAAACTACGATTTTCCATTCCAAAAATCCGTTCAGTGTATTTTCCAGGTTCTGTTTGACGAATCGACGTCAACATCATTTGCATTGAAGCATCGAGATTATCGATCTGGTGTAAGATTTCTGCTTCCATGATACGTGGTCGAACCGGCGATCCGTATTCTAATAAGCCGTGATGTGCTAAGACCATATGTCTTAATACCAAAACATCTTCATCTGCTTCATTTATTTTCAATGCGATACATGCTCTCGTGATCTCTTCATCTACTAGTACCAAATGCCCCACTAGATTACCCGCTAAAGTATATTCCGTACTCATCGGTCCAGATAATTCAATCACTTTTCCGAGATCGTGTAAAATGATTCCTGCGTATAACAACGATCGATTCAATTCTGGATATTCATCAGCAATCGCTTTACCTAAATGCAACATAGTCAATGTGTGGTAAGCTAATCCACTCGCAAAAGCATGATGATTCCGTTTTGCTGCGGGAAATTCAAAAAATTGCTTTTGATATTTATTTAGTAAATGACGGACAATCCGATTCCAATGAGCATTTGTTATATCAAATAATAATTGATTGATTTCTTCTTCCATTTCTTCTTTTTTCAAAGGAGCCCTTTCCATATAAAAACTAGGATCACTTGGCTCTTCAAGTTTAGTCAATCGCATATGCAAAATCTTTACTTGTGGGTTTCCTTGATAGATTTCCCGCTTCCCACTTAAGAAAACAACTGTCCCAGCAGTAAACTTGTTGATTTCTTCTTCAGAAGCATCCCAATATTTGCCATCAATCGTTCCAGACGTATCTTGAAAAGTAAATGCAATAAATTTTTTTCCGTTTTTCGCAACTCTGACATCAGCATTTTTAATTAAAACAAACAATTCAAATTGTTCATCGACAACTAATTCACGAATTTTTTTCATTCTTTATACATCCTTTAATATATTCACAGATTGTTGAAGCTCCTGATAATAGCTTACCATTTCTTGGTCAGAAGAAAAACAAATAACTTGATAATTTTGACCGAAATCAGCTAACAATTTAGCTAATTGATATTTTCTTTGATGGTCATAATGCAACCAACCGTCATCTATGATGATTGGACAGATCGAACGTTTTGATTCTAACGATAGGTAGGCAAAACGCATGGCCATAATTAGTTGATCTTTCGTTCCTGTAGATAATTCATAAATGGGAAAATCAGTTACACCGTCTGTTAGTGTCAAAGTATCATTTCTCAATAAAATCTCTTGGTAATGATTTTGTGTTAAGACTCCTAAATAGTGACCAGCAGCTTTTAACAATTGTGGTAATTGACGTTCACTCATTTCTGTAGACAGATCCCCTAAAAAAGTCCCAGCGACCATTAGACCGCCCCAATGTTCCATCAGTTGTTGCAGTTGTGCTCTCAATAAACTTTCTTCTTGGTACATCTCATCCAACGTACCATCTTTTTGTAATTCCTCGATTTGGATCTTTAACCGCTGACGTTGTTCGATCAATTGTTTTTCTTCAAACTGATACTGCCGTTGTTTCTCTTGATTATGATACAGTTCAGTACTTAATTGCTCCCGTGTCCGTTTTTTTGGAAAAAGTGGTGCGAGAATCTCATCCAACTCTTTTAGTCGTTGAAGTTGTGTTTTTGTTTGTTGCGCTTTTTGCAAATAAGCAGCTACTTCGGATGGATAAGCAAGTCCGACCTGTTCCATCTGTCCGCTATAGTGTTCGATCAAACTTTTTTGTTTCTTTTTCAATTGGTTGATTTCTTGTTTCAATAGTGTATTTTGTTGATAACTTCTAGCGAATTTCAATTGTTCCATTTCTTGGATGAAGTTCGTTAAAAGCACCATTTTTTCAGCGATTCCTTTATCTTGTAACGGTAACCATTCCTTAATCAATTCAAACTGACGATCAATCTGTATCAACTTTTGTTGAATCTCATTTGCTCGTTCTTGTTTCTTGATCAAGCGGCTATACAAGTCTTGATAATCGGATACTTCATGCCCATATTCCTTCATCGCTTCTAAGGTATTCATCGTTCCTAAGTGATGGACCTTTGTAAAATCGAAGGCTTTTTGTTGGATTTTTTGTTGTTCAATCACTAGCTTGTTTTTACTTTGATTAATCTCTTCGATTTGGGCTAACGTATTGTCTAATTGTCCTAGTTTTTCTTGCCACTTACCTTTGATTTCTGATAAATCACTTTTCTGACCATTCAGTGATTTCCTTTCATAAAATGAATACCCCAATGTACCTAAGGCTAATAAAAAGACTCCTAGTTTCCAAGGCATTGGTAGGAAGATCCCCACTACAAAAAAGAATCCGCCGATAATAGCAAACGGTGTTTTGTTCTTTGAACGAACTTCTGAAGGTGCCGACTGTAATAATTCTGGATGTGTGGCTTCTAATTGGTTGATCTCCGCTTCAATCGTCCGCTGCTGCTCTAAGACGATTTCTGATCTGATTGATAATTGATTGACTTGTTCTTTCAACAAACGATTTTCAGAAAACAGTTGCTGCCATTCTTCGGTATGCAAAAATTCTTGTGGCTCTTGTGTCCGTTGCCATTGCCAGCTTTGTTCTAAAATTTTTAATTCTGAATCAATTTCTCGTTCTTCCACTTGGAGTCTTTGCCATTCATTCAGCCAATGTTCGATTTGTGTTTGCTGTTGTTGCAATTCTTTTAGTACTTGCTCTTGTTCCAAATAGAAATAATATCGTGCCGACTGTTGATCCATTCCGCTATGTTTTTCTAAAGTAGCTTCGAGCTCATCTAGGCGTTCCGTCATCTGCTGATAGCGTTTAGTGAATTCCTCTAAGTCTAAAAGCAACTGTTCTTCAGGAACTTGTGGTAAGATATTGGCTTTAAGTGTTTGCCACTCTTCGTATAAAGAATAATTCAGCTCTTGCTGCTTGATCTGAGAAATTTTTTCGTTTATCTCTTGGAGTTTTTTTTGTAGCTCTCTTTGATCTTGACTGTAGGCTTGTTCTTGTCGAACGAGTTCACCGAAAAAAGATTCCTGCTCTTGTTTTTGATGGACTCTTTCTTGAAGGTTCTTCCACTCATTCAATTTCTGATTGATAAGCAGTTTCTGCCCTTTTTTCTTAAAAAGCTGTTGGGCTTGCTGATAATATTCTTGTCTTTTTTGAAAAACATACGAACTACCCGTAATCCCTAATGAGATCAGTGCATCATGTAATTCTTTTTCTCGTAGATGATCTAGTTCAGTTAACTGTTCTTGTTGAAAAGTAAAAACCTGCTGAAATAAATCCTTTGTTAGTGGAGATAGTAATTTCTCTAATAATTCATCACTTCCCTGTTGCTCATTAAAAAGGACTTTAGATTTCCCACGATTTTGCTGTTTGTAACGTTCAACTAGTATTTCTCCATGAACTGGATGTTCTAACCAAATTTTCCCACCATAGGCAGCCCCATCTTTCGGCGTATAGTCTTTTTTCTTCTTTCCTTTTGAAGGGAAGCCAAATAATACAGCCTGAATAAATTGGTAAATCGTTGACTTGCCTGCTTCATTTTCACCGTAGATCAATTGATTTCCAGAAATAAAATCAAATGTTTTTTGTCTCCACTTACCAAATGCAGCTATTTCGATTCGAAGGATTCTCATATACTTTCCTCCTCAAACACAAAATCTTGCTCCAGTATTGCCTTGGCTTTAGTCAAGGTACCTTCCTGATATTCAGGTAAATCATTCATCAAGCGAACCGCATCAGGATGACTGTACATCTCACCTAAAATCTGATGGAAATCTTCACTTACCCGATAAGTTTCAAAGAGTTGGTCAACTAATGTCTGTGAGACCTTCAACGATACTCGATTCATTCTTTCATCTTCCTTAATAGATATACGCCAAATAAGTAAATTTGTAGATAGGTTGGCTATTTTTTCCATTAAATACTCAAGTAATTCGCCAGAATAGATTCGATCAATCACTTCTTGGTTCAAGTGATGATACTCTGTTACCTTTAAATCTAACAACGTCAGTTTTGGATTTCCCATAGTTAACTGCTCTTGAATCACTTGTAACACGTCTTGCGTAGTCAGAGCAGTTTTTAAAGACACGGTCTTACTCTCCCAGTATACTTCTGCGACCTCTAGCGGAATCGTCTGGCATTCACTGGAGGTCAATTCAACCAATAAAACATTTCTAGCTGTCTGCTCTTTTTGGGTATGGCCTTGAGGTGCCCCTGGATAATTCATTGTTTCTTTTTCGTTTAAAGACATTGGCACATGGATATGTCCTAATGCCCAATAATCATAGCCTTTTTCCTGCATTTTAGACGGCTGAAAAGGTGCATAGTTTCCCCGCTGATTGCTCCCTATTTCGCCATGATACAGACCGATATGATAATCCACTGAGTGTCGTAAAGGAAATTCAGTAACTTTATCTCCCTGTATCCACTGGTGTAAATAACTAAACCCGCTGATGGCGACCTTTTCCCCTTTTTTAGATAAAAATGTCTTTGTTTCTACCTCTTCCGAAGTAAATAAATGGACATTTTCGGGAAAAGTAAACCAGTAGCGCTCTGATTGATAATAATCATGATTTCCAAATGTCAAATAGACAGCAATCTCTTTTTCATTCAATCGTTCGATTTGATCAAAAAAATGTTTTTGGATTTTTAATGAAGGACGATTTTGATGGAAGGTGTCTCCCGCAAGTAAAACAAAATCAACTTCATTTATTATAGCCTTGTCTACAATATTTGCTAAAACTTTTAAATTAACCTCTAATAATTTTTCCTGTACCGATTTATCTAAATTTACTAGTCCTTCAAAAGAGCGATCGATATGTAAATCAGCTGCATGGATGAATTTAACCATCGAGTGTCCTCCTTTTTACTCAAGATGAATTTATGCCTTATCCGGCTTTATTTGAATAATTTTTATAAAATAGGTACTGCTTTATAAAATTATATGCCCTTTTATCATACCATTTTCATTGCTTTTTTTCATCAAAAACCGAAAATTTGTTCGCATTCACTCGAATAGATTACTCCGACCAATTCTCCCCTTGCTTTATGCCTAACTTTTTTGTATTTTATGGTAAAAGTAGAAGCATGAGGATTATTTACTCCTTTTTCTCTAAAAGTATAGAAAAAGAAAATGGGGAATTAACACACTGTCTTTTGATATGTAGCGTAACTTGTATTTCCAGCTGTCTATCTTTAATCTGTTTGCAAATTTCAGTGCAATTTTTTTACTTGGCAGCCTCACTTCGTCAAACAACCTGTTAACTATATTTAATTTTGTCACCTTTTATCTTTTACTAAAAACCAGCTAAATAGGAGGAATGCCTCGCTTTTCTATCTTCATTGTTTTAATATACCTTTGTTTGTAAAAAAGCTAGGAACAATCCCAAATACGATTATTCCTAACTTTTTATTTTTTCTTAATTTAAGCAAACAAAAAAGCAGATGAACTAAATTCATCTGCTTTTCACCATTTGCGTGGCGACGTCCTACTCTCACAAGGGGCAACCCCTCACTACAATCGGCGCTAAGAAGCTTAACTTCTGTGTTCGGCATGGTTACAGGTGTATCCTTCTCGCTATCGCCACCACACTGTGGTGTTATCATTATTGAGTTTGCTTTTGCTCACTCAAAACTGGATTTGAAGTATTTCGTAAAC
>NZ_CP172887.1:2362500-2760000 GCF_050530455.1 Enterococcus sp. DIV1208
TTCCGACGGAATTCCTCGTGTTCCGCCGTACTCAGGATCCTCCTAGGTGCCTTCCAAATTTCATCTACGGGGTTTTTACCCTCTTTGACTGACTTTTCCAAGTCATTCGACTATCTGAAAGAACTACCATATTGGAGTCCTACAACCCCAATGAGCAAGCTCATTGGTTTGGGCTTTTCCCGTTTCGCTCGCCGCTACTCAGGGAATCGAATTTTCTTTCTCTTCCTGCAGGTACTTAGATGTTTCAGTTCTCTGCGTCTACCTCGAATGCGCTATGTATTCACGCAAACGTAACATCCTATAAAAGATGCTGGGTTCCCCCATTCGGAAATCTCTGGATCATAGCTTACGTACAGCTCCCCAAAGCATATCGGTGTTAGTCCCGTCCTTCATCGGCTCCTAGTGCCAAGGCATCCACCGTGCGCCCTTATTCACTTAACCTTATCAACCTTGCGGTTGGGTTTTGATCTTTCTTCTAGCGATAGAAGTCCGATCAAGAAAATAAGCAATTGAACTTATTAAAAAACTCATTCAACGCGGTGTTCTCGGTTTGTATTACTAATTTACTTCAAATATCCAGTTTTCAATGAACAAAAATATATCTTTGAGAGTAAACCTCTCAAAACTGAACAAAGTGAAAAACAAACAGTGTAGTCTCCGTAATATTCCTTAGAAAGGAGGTGATCCAGCCGCACCTTCCGATACGGCTACCTTGTTACGACTTCACCCCAATCATCTATCCCACCTTAGGCGGCTGGCTCCAAAAGGTTACCTCACCGACTTCGGGTGTTACAAACTCTCGTGGTGTGACGGGCGGTGTGTACAAGGCCCGGGAACGTATTCACCGCGGCGTGCTGATCCGCGATTACTAGCGATTCCGGCTTCATGTAGGCGAGTTGCAGCCTACAATCCGAACTGAGAGAAGCTTTAAGAGATTAGCTTAGCCTCGCGACTTTGCGACTCGTTGTACTTCCCATTGTAGCACGTGTGTAGCCCAGGTCATAAGGGGCATGATGATTTGACGTCATCCCCACCTTCCTCCGGTTTGTCACCGGCAGTCTTGCTAGAGTGCCCAACTAAATGATGGCAACTAACAATAAGGGTTGCGCTCGTTGCGGGACTTAACCCAACATCTCACGACACGAGCTGACGACAACCATGCACCACCTGTCACTTTGCCCCCGAAGGGGAAGCTCTATCTCTAGAGTGGTCAAAGGATGTCAAGACCTGGTAAGGTTCTTCGCGTTGCTTCGAATTAAACCACATGCTCCACCGCTTGTGCGGGCCCCCGTCAATTCCTTTGAGTTTCAACCTTGCGGTCGTACTCCCCAGGCGGAGTGCTTAATGCGTTAGCTGCAGCACTGAAGGGCGGAAACCCTCCAACACTTAGCACTCATCGTTTACGGCGTGGACTACCAGGGTATCTAATCCTGTTTGCTCCCCACGCTTTCGAGCCTCAGCGTCAGTTACAGACCAGAGAGCCGCCTTCGCCACTGGTGTTCCTCCATATATCTACGCATTTCACCGCTACACATGGAATTCCACTCTCCTCTTCTGCACTCAAGTCTCCCAGTTTCCAATGACCCTCCCCGGTTGAGCCGGGGGCTTTCACATCAGACTTAAGAAACCGCCTGCGCTCGCTTTACGCCCAATAAATCCGGACAACGCTTGCCACCTACGTATTACCGCGGCTGCTGGCACGTAGTTAGCCGTGGCTTTCTGGTTAGATACCGTCAAGGGATGAACAGTTACTCTCATCCTTGTTCTTCTCTAACAACAGAGTTTTACGATCCGAAAACCTTCTTCACTCACGCGGCGTTGCTCGGTCAGACTTTCGTCCATTGCCGAAGATTCCCTACTGCTGCCTCCCGTAGGAGTTTGGGCCGTGTCTCAGTCCCAATGTGGCCGATCACCCTCTCAGGTCGGCTATGCATCGTCGCCTTGGTGAGCCGTTACCTCACCAACTAGCTAATGCACCGCGGGTCCATCCATCAGCGACACCCGAAAGCGCCTTTCAAATCAAAACCATGCGGTTTCGATTGTTATACGGTATTAGCACCTGTTTCCAAGTGTTATCCCCTTCTGATGGGCAGGTTACCCACGTGTTACTCACCCGTTCGCCACTCCTCTTTTTCCGGTGGAGCAAGCTCCGGTGGAAAAAGAAGCGTTCGACTTGCATGTATTAGGCACGCCGCCAGCGTTCGTCCTGAGCCAGGATCAAACTCTCATAAAAAGTTCGAACAATCTTGCGATTGTTAAGCTCAATTGTTTGCTAGCATATTGCTTGCTTGTTAAAAATGTTTGTTGTCTTGAATCAATCAAGACGCCCTACACATTTGGTTTGTCTTTGCTTTGTTCAGTTTTCAAAGGTCTACTTGATTAAAAGCTAATCATTTGAGATTGCCGTAGCAACTTTTATATCATATCAGAGCGACGTTTGTTTGTCAACTCTTTTTTTAAAAGTTTTTTTGACTTCGTTTTTTAGAAGTGTTTCAGCAACTCATTTATCATAACTCGTCGTTTGTTATTTGTCAACAACTTTTTTGAAGTTTTTTTCGATAGAATCAAGCTTCGTAAGCTGTCGTTTTTTTACGACTCAGTTATCTTATCACCTTAAAAAGTAAATGTCAATGAATTTTTCTAAATAAATTTCACGATCTTTTTCTCTTTTTCAGCAACGTCAATTACTTTACCATTAAAAAAAAGAATGGTCAAGCTAAAAATTAATTTTAGCAGCACCTTACTTTATTTCTCTCTATTGGTCTAACCTACTTTAGTTGCCTATCTTCTTATTTAGACTCATCGGTACTTCAGACGATTACTGCAATGGCTAGCTATTTTCATGCTCAATCATCAAATATCTCTCATATCTTACTTTCGATACCGCACACCTTTATAAATAGCTAATGGCAAGATCACAAAAAGAAACAAGAGAAGAATATCGATCAGATATTGGTCGCTAAAAACATTTGTTAATGGCTGATTTGTAGTTAAAGAATAAAATGCGGGTAGCAAAATAATCGTGAAAAGATACGAGCCACTGATTTCCCAAAAATCTTTCCAAGAAAATTTTTTGTGTTTCATCGCTCCACCTCCTTGCTTTATATGAGAGAAATTCACTACTTGAATAGACATTTCTACGCTTCTATAATAGACAAAATCAGCTATTATAGCTAGGTTAACAATAATTATTTATTAAACAATGAAAAATAAGCTAATTTTCTATGAGTTATCCCCGTCTGATTTCTTCATACTAAAAAAGCAACGCAAAACAATTTTGTTTTACGTTGCTTTTGCTTGTTCTGGCTAAATTATTTTCTACAACGTTAATTATTCGCTGTATAAATCTCTAACTGGTGTCATGATGATGCGATTCAAGTCATTGATGATCGTGCTAAATTGTTGTTCTTTTTGCATCAAATCATTGATCACTTCTTCTGATTGAATTTTCATTGCCATTTCTTGCGCTTTCATTGCATCTTCATCGCTAAATTCTTGCCCGCTCATTTGTTTTTCTTGCAATTCGATTTGCATCGCTTGGAAATCTTTGAATAGACGATGTGCTTCTTCATTTGCTTTAACTTTTGCATAGGCTTCTTCTAAAGCTTTGAATTCTTGCAATTCGCGAATCTCGCGTTCGATTTGATTTGCGCTATCATAAATATTTGACATAGTTAGCCTCTTTTCTATAGATCGTTTAGTTTTATTGTACCATTTGTTTATCGTTTTTCATAGGATTACTGTCCTTGATATTTCCGCCAGAGATCTTTCGCAGCTTCACCTAAACCTCTTACGCCTTCTTTTACCATATCACCGATATTTTTCAGCCCATCTTTAGCTTGTTCCCCGTATTTATTCAGATTTTCTTTCCATTGTTCTGAGTTCTCATTGGTTTGCGTATTATTATTGACTTGATCAGCAGGGACTACTTTTCCGCCAGTCGCATATGCATCTGCTACTGGGAAAGGCTTTTGCTCGGTATAAGGAAGAATGCCTTCTGCGGCCGATTTGAAGACTTTACCAACCACATTCCCACTTGTTCCTGCTAAATAATGCAATTCACTAGACTCTTCATATCCCATCCAAGTTGAAATCACGACATTAGGTGTATAGCCAACAATCCATTGATCGTTAGCTTTGGTAGGATCAAAATTGGTTTCAGTCGTTCCTGTTTTCCCTGCGACTGTGTAACCAGCCGGTTTAGCTGCAACGGCCGTCCCATTAGAAAAAGTCCCAAGCAGCATTGAAGTCATTTGATTAGCTGTTTCTTCTGAAATGACTTGTTTAGGTTTTTCATTGGTCTTATCAACAATTACTGCACCCGTTGAATCCACGATTTTAGTAATCAGATGTGGTTTGTACATTTTACCAGCGTTAGCAAATGCACTGTAAGCTCCAGCCATCGTTAACGGCGAAACTCCCTTAGCTAAACCACCTAATGCTAAACCATAATACTTATCTGATTTCGATAGAGGCAATCCAAATTCTTCTGCTTTATCATAACCTTTTTGAAGACCGATTTCATGAAGCAACCATACAGCAGGAAGATTCAAACTTTCAGCAACCGCCTGATACATCGGTACTTCACCACGGTACGTTCCGTCGTAATTATGAGCTTTATAATAAGATAATGGTTCATCTTTCAAAATACTTGCTGGGGTGTATCCCGCTTCTAACGCTGGTGCATACACACTCAATGGTTTGATCGTTGAGCCAGGAGAACGTTTCATTTGTGTTGCAAAACTAAATCCTCGGAAAACATGTTCCCCACGTCGCCCTACCAGCGCCTCAACTCCACCAGTTTTAGGATCTAATGCGACTGATGCGGATTGAACCATCGCCCCATCCGCAGCATTTGCCGGAAATAGTGCATTGTTTTGATACGTTGTTTCTAATTGTTTTTGATAATTTTGATCAAGTGATGTATAGATTTTGTATCCTTTGTTCATCACATCTTCTTCATCTAAACCATAATCATTGACTGCTTCATCAATCACGGCATCAAAGTAATAAGGATAGCGATAGCCTGATTCCGAATTATCATACGTATCTTTCACGTATTGTTTGATATCCACTTTGCTTTCCGTTTGGTATTGTTGTTTCGTGATCTTGCCGTTTTCTTCCATGACACTCAATACGGTGTTTTTTCGATTGTTTGCATTTTCTGGATGATCGATCGGATTATAGATACCCGGACCTTTAAGCATCCCAGCTAACGTTGCCGCTTCTGCTAAATTAACCTGATTAGCATCTACCCCAAAGTATTTCCTTGAAGCATCTTGTACGCCCCATACCCCATTTCCAAAATAAGCATTGTTGAGATACATGGTCAAAATCTCTTCTTTGCTGTATTTCTTTTCAATTTCAATGGCTAAAAATAATTCTTTTGCTTTACGGTCAAAAGTTTGATCAAGTGTCAAATAAGCATTTTTAGCTAATTGTTGGGTAATTGTACTCCCACCTCCACCAGAAGTGCCACCTGAAAGGACCATCCGAACTGCTGCCCGAGCGATCCCTTTGATATCAAATCCATGATGCTGATAAAAATTGCGATCTTCAGTTGAGATAACCGCATTTTGGATATCTGGAGAGATTGCATTCAATTCCACATAAGTCCCTTTTTGAGCATAAAGGGTGCCTGCTTCTTCATTCTTTTTATCATAGATAACGGTAGACTGACTTAGCCCCGATTTTAATGTGGAGACATTTGCCTGTTTTGCTAAAATAAAAAGATAGATACTGACGATCAATACACAGATCAAGCCAATCAATAGGATCAGTTTATTGATATGATACTTTTTCCATATACGTTTTCGCCATCGATGGAATCGCCCTAAATAAGGTTTAATCCAATGCCAAAAACTGATCAAAGCAGCTTTTATTTTACTTAAAATGCTTTGAAAATCCATTTATTCTTCTCCTGTCTATTTGATTGAATCGCCTTATTCTACCACAGGTACGTTCTTCATTCTTCCTGCTTGAGATGTAGGCAAACTGTTTTTTTAAGTTTTGACGATAGTTTAGCATAAGAAGTATCAGAAATTAGTCACTTTTTTCTTAAATAAGTTTTAAAAATGGTACAATAGAGCTGCATTTTTGCTAAAAGGAGTATTTTTATGGAAATCACGATCACGTTACCTGACACTCAGCCAACAACCACCATTCGAGAATTATTAGAACAAGAATGGCTCGTTCCAAGAAAAGTCCGCCACTTTTTACGTATAAGAAAAAATGTGTGGATCAATCAAGAACCTGCCTTGTTTCATTTTGAAGTCCACGCTGGTGATCATATTACGTTACGTTTTGAAGAAACTGATTATCAATACCAAGAAGTCCAATTGGGTAAAGCTTCCTTTGTCCAACCATTATATGAAGACGATCATTTACTCATTGTCAATAAACCCGCCGGCATGAAAACTCATCCGAATGAACCAACCGAAAATGATACTTTATTGAATCACTTAGCTGCGTATTTAAAGAAAAAAGAGCAACGCCCTTATGTCGTGCATCGATTGGACAAAGAAACAAGTGGTGCAATTTTATTTGCTAAAAATCCCTTTGTTTTACCTATCCTAGGCAGAATGTTGGAACAAAAGAAGATTTATCGACGATACCAAGCACTTGTCTGGGGAACAATCAAAGAGGATTTGATTTTAAAAGATAAAATCGGTCGTGATCGGCACGATCGCAGAAAACGGGTGGTAGATCCTTATAAAGGTCAAACGGCTCTCACACATGTTTCCGTTGATCAAGTATTGAATGGTCAGACTCAGGTTTACTGTGTCTTGGAAACCGGACGTACCCATCAAATCAGGGTCCATCTCTCTCACATTGGTCATCCCATCGTCGGGGATCCACTTTACCAAACACGGCCTGCGAACCGTCTCATGCTCCATGCGTTAGAATTACACATGTCTCATCCTTTCACGCAAGAAACCATTGTAGCAAAAGCCCTCCCTGGTTTATGGTAAAGACACTATTGTGAGGAGCGATCCACTACTGATCACAATCAAAAAACGGCTAGGGATACACCTCTAGCCGTTTTTTATTACTATATATAGAATATATACACCTTATTGCTTACCATGTTCTTTTTCTGCTAAAAGCAAGCTGCCAATAATTCCACTCTCATTCGGCAGACCCCAGCGTACAATGTACTCATCTACTTGTGGCGTTTCCATGTACCCACCCATTAACTCAACGAATTGTTGTCGAATTTTATGCAACAAATGGTCTTGATTCATCACTCCGCCACCTAAAATGATTTTTTCAGGAGCTAACGTCAACGTATAATTGATCAATGCTTGAGCAATATAATAGGCTTGGATGTCCCATATTGGATGATCTTGAGGAAGTTCTTGGCCTTTGATTCCAGTTCGTGCCTCAATTGAAGGTCCAGCCGCTAACCCCTCCAAACAATCTTTGTGGTAAGGACATGTTCCTTCATAGGTATCCTCTGGATGACGTTTTACCCATATATGCCCCATTTCTGGGTGGGCAAGTCCAGAAAAAATATCTCCTTCAAGGACCACACCGGCACCGATCCCTGTACCGACAGTCAAATAAATACAACTCTTTTTCCCTTGTGCGGCTCCTTTTAGCAATTCGCCGTAAGCTGCTGCATTCACATCTGTCGTCCAAGCCATCGGAATCCCGTAACGTTCTTGGATGCTGCCTAAAAAATTGTAGTTTCCCCATCCAGGTTTAGGTGTTGCCAAAACATACCCATAATTATCGGCATTTTTATCAATACCGATCGGACCAAACGAACCGATCCCTAACGCCTCTAGTTCATATTGATCAAAAAAATCAAATACTTGCTTTAGTGTTTCTTCAGGTGTAGTTGTAGGAATACTTACTCTTTCTACGATAACGCCTTCATTTGAAACGGCACAGATGAATTTTGTTCCCCCTGCTTCTATTCCACCATACATTGCTTATTCCTCCTCGAATCCGATTGTCCGAATTTCATAAGGTCTAACGGTCGGAGCAATCGTTTGCTCAACTGTTTCTTCTAGCAGATTCAATAATTCCCCTTGTTTCCCATTTTTAGTGATTTGTAATGGTGAATCAAGACCGGACAGATTAAACCCACGCACCACTACTTTATCACTAAATTTACTTCGTTTCAAAGCAGTAATTGCAAACGTTTCCCCTTCGCAAGTTAAATAGCTGTTTTCAGCTGGCAAGGTTCCTGTTTGAATCGCCATTTGCGTGGTAGAAAAAGGAATCTGTGCGCTATAAGCATGATGGTAACTAGCAAATTTTTCTTCTGGCTGATGCACTTCGATACTGTAGTTAAAGCAATGTACCCCATGACATTGGGCTTCTGGTGTTGGAAAATATCCCCAATCTCCTAATTCCCCTACACAACGTAGTAAAGTCACCGCAATCACACTGTCATCGATCACTTCATATTCATTTAATCCATAATTGCCAACTGTTACGCCATAA
Source organism: Enterococcus sp. DIV1208 (assembly GCF_050530455.1). NCBI lineage: Bacteria > Bacillati > Bacillota > Bacilli > Lactobacillales > Enterococcaceae > Enterococcus > Enterococcus sp. DIV1208. The sequence goes on from NZ_CP172887.1 coordinate 2,370,955, forward strand.
TCGTTTCCTTCTAAATGAACGAACGCCTGTTGATGCTGTGGATTTGTTGGATTTTCCCAACTACTTGATACATCATTGGGACGGGTAACCACTTCAAAAATACTATCAGCTTGATGTTGTTTCACATGTAACTTTGTTGGGAACAACACACGTAAGCGATGATCATCCATTTGATTATTCACTTTTGTTTCAAAGTCGATTTTTTTGCTGTCTTTTCTTAAAGTGATAACAGTTGTTACTTCTAACACACGCTTTTCTTTTGAACGACCTGCTTTACGGTGACGAAACTCAATGACCATCTGTTGTTCTTTTGCTAAACGTTCATCCGCAGCTACTGGGATCAATAATTCCTGGGTAACTTTTACTTGTGCTAATTCACTCGTATCAGTTACGACTTCTACGGTACTTTGATCAATTTCCTTTGATAAAATAGGTTGGTCATTTTCAGGCTGTTTGAAGATATATTCATTTCCAATATCCCCAACATCTTCGAATGTCAATAATTCATCTAGTTGTTTGCCCGTTGATTTGTCTTTCAACGTCAAGGTGCCATTCGATTTGATCTCTAGCCGAACTTGTTGATTTTCTAATACTCGTCCATCGTTTTGGATCATCGTCTCTTTTTCTTCTTTAGCTTTTCCTTCTATTAATACATACGTGTTCCAAGAAAAAGCTGGCATTTCGCTCACTGGTAAAGTGACCGTGATTTTTCTCGCCATGTAAGGAATCCTAAACCGATCTTTTGGCAGATCATAATCAAACGTCACAAATGTTTCTGATAGTGATGCAGGGACTTCTTCACCATTGGATGTTTCTACATGATAGCTTTTTGGTGGTTGCTTTTCTAATTCTTCATATAATTTCTCAGGTATTCCTTCTGCAAAACATTTTCTTTCTAACTCAATCGTTATTTCTGCTTCACCAGTCTTTGCTGATCCAGCCGTGTTCATAACTAAGAAAGGATAGCTTTTTGCTGGTAAGCTGCTAGTGTCGATCGCTTGGGCAAGTTGTTTGATCGCTTCTTCTGCTAAATACTTCCCTACTTCATCTGCTTTTTCAAAACGTGTCATCATTTCTCGATGGACAGAATCAACCGAACACCCGCAAATACTGTCATGTGGATGATTTTGCATCAACGTTTTCCACGCATAATCTAATTGATCATGGGGGTATTTACCAGTAACTTCATACGCCATCGTTGCTAATGGCTCAGCAATATTTTCAATTTGTCTTTGAACTTTAGTATTCCATTGTTTTAAATAGACACGTGCTGAAGCAGTATTCGCTAACGTATACCAGCCATCTGTTTCCTGACTGGTCAACTCTCCCTCAACGGAACCAAGTTCTTCTGGCAAGTCCTTTTGCACCGCTGCAAGATAATCGACAAAATTGGAATGGATAAATTCATACTCTGGATATAATTCATTCGCTAATTTGATTGCTGCTGTTACATCCTTTTGAACCGGTTGATGATCCACTCCATTCATCATCAACAGATGATCGGTTGATGCGTATTGCTCTGCATCTGCCAGCTTTTGGTCCCAAAAGGCTCTTGCTTTCTCTTTTTCAGCCGGGATCTCATTTCCATTACTGTACCAATTGGCAAACAGTAACCCAAAGATTTCTGTGCTATCTGGTCCTTTCCACCACATTTCAGAATATTGAGAAGAATAATTTTCTGCTTCCAAGACTTGATTATCAAAGCCAATTGGTTTTACGCCTCGTCCAAAAGCAGCAGCTGAAAGTCCTGCTTGTTTCATCATTTGTGGTGTTTGCCCCATATTTCCAAAAGTATCCGGGAAATAACCGAGCATCACAGGCGTTCCCCACTTCTTACTTTCTTCCATTCCAATCAACATATTACGGACATTCGCTTCTGAACTGATCAAGAAATCATCTTGTAAAATATAAAAAGGACCGATCCTTAATTTACCCGCATCAATTGCTCGTTGCACCGCTTCTTTCTTTTCTGGACGTACTTGTAAATAATCATCTAAGATAATCGTTTGTCCATCTAAATGGAAACTATTGAAATCTGGATCGGTTTCAAATAATTCCAAAAGATCATCCATCAATTCGACTAAACGCATATGATGCTGTTCATAAGCCATGTACCATTCACGATCCCAATGACTGTGTGAAATGATATATACTTTCTTTTTCATTTTATTCCTCCTATTTCGCTACTCGAATATCAAAGTAATCCATCACTAATTCACAAAACATCATGTTCGCCCAAGAGAACCATTCTCTGGTGTAGTTGTTTGGATCATCGACATCAAACCCCTCGTGCATCAAATGTGTACCAGCATCTGTCGCAACTAATAAATCTAAAATCCGCTTTTTCTCTTCTTTATCTTCAGTGGTCATCCCTTCCATCGCTAATGCAATCGGCCAGATGTAATTTTCTGGAGTGTGAGATGATCCGATCCCTTTTGCATATTTCCCTTCATAGAAGTAAGGGTTCTCTTTACTTAGTAACGTTTTTCTCGTTGCCAAATATTGTTCATCTGTGGTAGAACAGTAACCTAAATACGGAGCAGCAATCAAATTAGGTACATTACTGTCATCCATAATAGAAGCGTTTCCTAATCCATCAACTTCATAAGCATAGATGGTTTCTCCTTGTTGGTTTTTAGTCAACGCATGGTCTTCGATTCCTTTTTGGATATCTTCTTTTAAACGTTTGGCTTCTTCAAGGATTGCTTTACTACTTGTTTCTTCCGTGAGAATGTTCGTAAAGATTTCTTCAATATAACCCAGCACTACTACAGCAAACATATTTGAAGGAACGAGGTAGCCATATTGACACGCATCATCGCTTGGACGAAAACCAGACCAAGTCATTCCAGTTGGTGCAACTGTACTTCCACGCCCGTCGTTGACTAAGGTATCTTCTTTCCTCGTCGTATCTCTTTCGAAAGTATAAGGAGATTGATTGTGATCTTGTTCGGTTTTGAAGACATGTAAGGCTTTTTTGATTCCTTCAACAAACGAATCATTCAATTGGTCCGTTCGACCAGTGTTCTTATATAATAAGTAAGCTAATTGGATAGGATAACATAAGGAATCGATTTCATATTTACGCTCCCAGATCCAATCATTCATTTCAGTATGGTCACTTTGATGCCCCGCTCCATTTGCTTCTTCATTGAATGCGTTTGCATATGGATCGATGTTGATATATTCAAATTGTTTTTTGACAAGCCCACTAATCATCGAAGCTAAGTCTTCATCTTCTTTTGCAATGACTAAATATGGACGGACTTGAGCGGTGGAGTCACGCAACCACATCGCTGGAATATCACCAGTTAATAAGAAAGTCGTCCCGTCTTCATGTCTTTTGACTGTCGTTAACAATGTATTAGCAAAGGCAGCAGAGAAATTCGTTGCCCAATCTGCATGCTCTTCCCCACATTTTGCAGTAATTTCATCCATAAACTGTTGAACTGACTTTGGTATATCTTTATATGCCATTTATTTTCCCCTTTTCTTTATTGATATATCATAAGAGGATTATACCTCGTCGCTTTGCAATTGTCTACGCTTTCAAAATGAGATTTTTCTTATTTACTTTTAGTGGTTTTATGCTATGATCTTTATATGATATATCTTATAAGAAGGTGCTTTTATGAATCAACCACTATACCAACAAATCTTTCATGACTTACAACAAGCAATTGCTGATGGATCGTTACCTGTTGACAGCCAGGTACCTACCGAAAAGGAATTGTCCGCCAAGTATCAAGTGAGTCGAATCACTTCTAAACGTGCATTAACTGAATTAGAACAATTAGGTCTGATTTATCGTGTCAGAGGAAAAGGCAGTTTTGTCAAAGCAACGACTAGTGATCTTAATAGAAACGATGTGATTAAAAATAGTCGCATCCTGTTCCTACTTCCCTTTTTATCTGACCTTTCTGTCGGAGATTTTACAAAAGGACTAAATCCAGTGATGCAAGAAAATCAGTTAGAAGTCATGATGACGACTGTTGATTTTCTTGCAAACAAAACGGCGAAGGAAATCATGCAAGAATTTGACGGAATGATTTATTATGCGTTTGCGACCGATCAACATCTGGATCTGCTCTTTGAATTATCATTGAAACAATTCCCAGTTGTTGTTTTAGATAAAAAAATCTATGAACTTCCTTTTCCAACTGTCCTTTCAGATAATTTCCAAGGTGGTTCTTTGGCTACGGCTCATTTGATTTCAAAAGGGCATAAAAAGATTGCCTATCTTTTTGGTGAACAGGCGCATCCACAATCTGTCCGACAACGATACTTGGGTTACCTGGAAGCTTTGGACAAAGCCAATTTGCCGTTTCATACAACTTTAGATGCAAAAGGCACTACGATTGAAACGTTACTGACCTACATCAATGAACATCAGGTCACTGCGTTTGTCTGCGAAAACGATCTGGTAGCTATTCAAACGATGAATCATTTAAAACAACAAGGCTATCGTATCCCAGATGATTTTTCGATCGTTGGATTCGATGATATCCAAGCAGCCGCTTTAGTTGATCCACCATTAACAACGATTGCTCAAGATTTCCACCAACTAGGGGAACTTGCAGGAAATGCTTTGATCACTTGGCTCAAAACAAATAACATTCCCGAAGATACGAGCCAACCAGTCTCATTTATTAAACGACACTCAACAAAGGAGATTTAACATGAACATTCAACATATTGATACTCGTCACGGTACAGCCAATCAAGCGAACTTCTCAAATGGGAACTGCCAGCCTTATACTGGTGTTCCTTTTGGGATGAATTACTTTGCCCCACAGACAACTGATCAAAAAGGTAGCTGGTGGTTCCATCCTGACGATCACACCTTCCAAGGCTACCGTTTGACTCATCAGCCAAGTCCATGGATGGGTGACTTCAGCTATTTTGTCTTCACTCCGATCAATGGGTTATTACCTGAAAATACCCTGTTCCATGCACAAAGTTCGTATCGTCCAGAAGAAAGCACATTCTGTCCAACTCATTTAACGATCAACCAATTACGTGATGGTATTCGCTCCACGTTGATCCCTAGCATGTACGGTGGTGTCCTAACCATTGATTACTACAAAAATGAGAGCGGTTTACTTTTGTCGTTTCCTGGTAAACATCAATTAGTTCTAAAAGATCCCTATACGATTGAAGGACAAGTCACTCATTTTGCAGGCGCCGAAGATCCTGATTTTACGTTCTATTTTGTCTTACATTTTGAACAGCCAATCCAATCAAAGGAATTGTCACAGTTAGCAGCCGATGACGCTGGGTCGATTCCGATTTATTTTGGCGACGTAAAAAAACAAGTCATTCGTTTCGGTACTTCCTTCATCAGTTCTGAACAAGCTTTATTTAATCTAGAACAAGAGTTACATCAAACACCTGATGACTATTTGCTGAATAGTTCACAACAATGGCAAAACTATTTTGACCGAATCAAAGTCGAGCATCATGATCCGCAACAGTTACGGACGTTTTACCACAATCTCTACCGTGTATTTTTATTCCCACAAACGTTCTATGAAATCGACTCGACCGGACAAAAAATCCATTATGATACCACTAGTCGAAGTGTAAAACCAGGTGTACTTTATACCAATAATGGTTTTTGGGATACTTATAAAACAGTGTATCCACTTTACTCTTTGATTGCTGTCGAAAAATATGAAGAGATGCTTGAAGGCTTTTTGAACAGCTATCGTGAAACTGGCTTTTTACCAAAATGGCTTTCGCCAGATGAGCGTGGACTCATGCCAGGAACATTGATTGATGCAGTGATCGCTGATGCCTCGGTTAAGGGAATCCGTAAAGATTTAATGGCTGAATTTCTCAAAGCAATGAAAAAAGGTGCTACGATCCAAAGTGAAAAACAAAATTACGGACGTCAAGGAACGACTGATTATCTAAAATATGGTTATGTACCAAATACTTACCACGAATCAATCAACCACACCCTTGATTACGCTTATAGTGACTTTTGTATCAGCCAAGTAGCCACCGGTTTGAATGAAGCAGCAACCGCACAACACTATCAAAAGCAATCTTTCAATTATCAAAATGTCTTTGATCCGGAAACTGGCTTCATGCGTTCCAAAGATCCCGAAGGAAGATTCCGTACTCCGTTTTCTTCCACACGTTGGGGTCAGGATTATGCAGAAGGTAGCGCTTGGCAAAGTAGTTTTGCTGTTTACCATGATTTTGCTGGTTTGATCAATGCTCACGGTGGACCAGATCAATTTGAAGAAAAACTGATTGAATTATGTAACCAAGCACCGACTTTTGAAGTTGGCGGTTATGGTTTTGAGATCCATGAAATGAGTGAAATGGCAGCGATCGAGTTTGGACAAGTTGCCATCTCCAATCAACCAAGCTTCCACTATCCTTATTTATTCAGTTATATTGGTAAACCCGAAATGGCACAACCATTGATCAAACAATTGCTGACACAAACATTTGATGATACCCCGACCGGTTATCCAGGAGATGAAGACAATGGGAGCATGGCAGGTTGGTATATCTTTAATAGTTTAGGCTTTTATCCTGTCACGCCAGGAACAGGTGAATATGTCATCGGGATGCCTTTAATCGACAAAGCTGTGCTTACGTTGTCTAATGGTGAACATTTAACAATCGAAACAAGCCCTAATCACCCACAACAACAATTTATCCATGAGATCACAAGAAATGAAACTAGCTATCGCAAACTCTTCTTTACACATGAAGACTTGTTGACTGGTGGCACGATTGCTTATCAGTTGGGGATTGTTCCTAATCCTACAAAACACGACGCTGAAGACTTCCCTTTTTCTTTGACCAAATAAACAAGCTGACTTATTTGGTTATTCTATAAGACAAAACACCTTCTTTGAATTTCTTAGTCTCAAAGAAGGTGTTTTGATAGATTTAGAATGAATTTTTCGATAAGATTATTTTTTATTTTTTTTCTTTTGGCTATTTCCTTTTTTTACTAGTTGTTCAGTAACTTTGGCTAGTGTATCAGTGACCTCTGTTTTGACTTTAGTACCTGTTTCTTTCATGCTTGTATTTATTTTTATTGATGACTTCAATTGTTTTATTTTCAAAGAAGAGAACTTGTTGCCGATTACTTCTGTCTTTTCATTCGTAAATTCTACTGTCTTTTTTAACGCTCGTTTACTCACATTCGTTATCCTATTTTTTTCTTTTTTACAATATGCACATAGTTTTTTAGGTTCAGATATTTCTCGTCCACAATTTGTACATTTATACATTGCTTTCCCCCCATTAGTCCGTTACATATCCACTTAAAATATACTCAGGATCCGCTTCGATCATATCAGAGATAGTATGAATCAACGTATGAATATCATCAATTGCTTCTGTTATTGGATTGGTTGATTTTTGAAAATACTCATCTAATTTTAACGCCATTTCTCTAGTCAAAATGCTTTCCAAATCTTTTTTATGGAGATTTAAGCTATAGTTCAAAGCAACATATTCATCTAAATCTGAAAGGCAATTTACTTGGATATTAAAACTCTCATTTATAAATAAAATATTTTGCAAAATATCATTTGCTGACTTTTCTTTATCACCAAATTTCATACGGTTTTTTCGGTAACTGATTACCTTTCCTTCTAACTGTTTTAACAATTGATATTTCACAGTAGTGATATCATTTAGCACATTAACTAATAACTGTTTTTTTATTTGAGGATCTTTTATTAACACTGATTGTTCATATTTATCTTTAGCAGAAACTACACCTGCGTAACGATCATTTTCAAAATTTTTGATTACTTCGTCTATTTTCAAATTAAGATCATCTAATTTGTCTTCGATTTTTTTAAGTTCTAACATGACTCCTACTACTATTGCCGCAGGACCTAAAGCTGAACAAACGCTTGTTCCATTTTTTAATGTCAAATTTTTAACAAATTCGCCACTTTTTTTATCAGCAATCTGTGCATATACTCCATCTTTCCCAGAGACAAAACGATACGTTCCATTTTTTAGTCCCTTTAATATTTCCGGTGGAATATCTAATACGTATTCTCCTTTATTTATAATTTCCATGACGGTACCACTCGTCACTATTGCCCCATTTAAATGTTTAACAATCTTTTCTGAAAAATGTAATTCCTTCACTTTTTCTACCAATTGGTTTTTTGGAACTCTGATACCCGCTTGCATTATCTCCATATTACGCCCCTCCATTATATTCAAAAACATTATACCGCTTAATGAAAAATAAATACTATCAATATTACTAAATAATGCTACTAAGAAGCAAAAAAATACCTACACTGATCTATATCCACAAAAAATTTCGTTTTTTATATTAAAAAAGCCTGAACTTTTAATCTCCTTCGAAAAAAGGAATTAAAAATTCAAGCTTTTTTTATTTGACATGATTTGTCTCACTATCAAAGGAGCAGACTCAGCCAAAAAATCAGCCGTTTCACTAGCCTAAGAATTCAAACACATCTGCTCGATCATATAGTTTCAATACTTTCTCACATAAAAACTGAGTGAACAATGCTGCCGCAACTGGGACGACTAACCAGCTCAAAACAACAAGAGCCGGATTTAGACCTGCATCTAAAGAAGCTAAAGGACCAACTAAACCAACGATCCCAAAACCAGCCGAGGCAGGGGTTCCTGAAATAGACAACAAAGCAACTGGAATAGCTGTAATCACTGCACTGATCAGACAAGGAACGAGAATAACCGGTCTGCGAAACAGATTAGGCATCATCATCTTCATCGCTCCTAACGTAATGGCGATCGTCACTCCTGATTTATTGACTTTCCACGAGTTCACGATCAAAACGAAAGTCGTTGCTGCGACACCCATTGCTGCCGCTCCTGCTGAAACACCATCTAGTTGGATCGCCACTCCGATTGCTACGGTGGAAATCGGTGAAATGATCAAGAAGGCAAAAGAACAGCCAATCAAGATCGACATCAGTAAAGGTTGTAGTGTCGTGAAGTTATTGATGACCGTCCCGATAGCTGAGGTAATATCTGCCACATAAGGATAGAGATAAAACCCGATCACCCCTGCGCCGACACCAACAACGATCGGAGTCAACACAATCGCTACCGAACCAAACCGTTCACCAATCAGATAAATCAACCCAACTGCGATAGAAGCAGTGATCATCGTATTGATGATATCGCCTGTGCCAGCACCAACATACACACCTGTTTCACCAAGCTCAGGAGTAAACTTCACCACCCCTGACCCGACAAATGCGGCACCAGCCACCACCATCATCTTCATCGGTGCAAAACCAAATTGCAAAGCTATCAATCCACCGATAATCAACGGTGTCGCTAATTGGAAGATGACCGCCATTTGAGCAACAGCCATCGCAAAAGAAGAACCACTAAAGTATCTTAAAATCGCCCCTAATACTGCGTTAGGAATCAATCCGATGATAATCCCCGTTGCTGTACCAGCTAGTACTTTGTTCAGAAAAATCTTTGGTGACATGCTTTGTGTCTGTTCCATCAATTATCCCCCTTTATTTTACCTGCAAGCTATCTTCTTTCGCATGGATCAATTCTGTTAAGAAGTCACAATAAGGTGTTGCAATACCATATTTCTTCCCTTTTCTTGAAACCGCACCGTTGATGTAGTCGATTTCCGTCAAGCGGTGATTCTTGATCAAATCTTGATACATGGATGGATAATGTAATCCGATCGTTTCTGGATCGAAACAAGATTCACAATGAGCGATCACTTCTGGGATATCTAAGTGGATATTTTCAGCTTCTGCCACTGCCGCAAATTCACGAACAATCGTTTCCACCATCTTATGCGCAGTCGAAGTTTGACCTAACCCTGCCATGTTCACATCCAAAATCGTGCATAACCCATTCATCGTGCCATTCACACAAGCTTTACGGTAAATGGAATAATGGATGTTATCAGAGAATTTCGCATGTAAGCCTGATTCTGATAATTTTTCAGCTAGTGCTTTCGCTTGTTCTTCTTTGCCTTCTCCAAGATTTTGCAGCTCAATTGAACCACTTCCAAACAGTTTGACTTTTCCAGGTCCTTCTAAGCCCGCCGTCCACATGGTGTTACCAATATAAATGTTTGCCATTGGAACAAATTTTTCAATGATATCTTCATGTCCGATACCATTCAATAAGCATAATACTTCCGTTTCTTCTTTGATCAATGGACGGATATCTGTTAGCATTTTTTCTAATTGCATCGCTTTAGTAAATAAAATGATCAAATCTACCTGATCTTCTTCGCCTACTTCTGATTGAAGAACGACTGGTAACTTCTCAACTACTTCTTCGCCATTAAAATCTGCTTTTAACCCATGCTCTTTGATTTGTTGAACATGATCTGCCCAACCGTCGATCAATAGTACTTCGTTTCCACCTTGATGTAACATCAGACCGAAACGACTTCCCATCGCTCCAGCTCCTGCAATTGCAATTTTCATGTTTTATTCCTCCCTTTTGCCTTACATTATACCTATCTAAGATTTATTACACAATTTTATTCTATAGGTTGCTCTTCTTTTTCCACCACTTTACGTGAAATCAGCTTGCCTAAGAGAAAAACGGGCAATCCTAAACTTCTCCGTTCAATTGGAAGTTAGCAGAAAGATGTTTTAAATTACTTCCTTCCATCACTGCAAGCACAAAAAAACAAAGTAACCAAAAATCACTAGAAAGCTTTCGGCTACTTTGACAATGATCGATTAGCAGTGATCCCTAAGACAAAAGCGAGCGTTCCTCTCATACAAGAATAAAACCAACGCCCTCAACATTCACGGATCATTCTTCCGTTTCGACCAACATTTTCATTTTTAAGATGAATTCTGTAAAATTTTCTGCACCCGCTAACAATCGCACATTGATCAGATCAGAAACGATTTCGATAAACATTTCAAAAAAATCATTAAATTCTTTGGCTTCATCTTGTGAGATGGCAACTAAAGCTACGATTTGAACAGGATATTCGTCCCATTTTAGGGTTTCTTGCAAGGTCATAATCGAAAGGGCACTTTTTTTCGCCTGTTGTTCCAGCGAGTGGGGTACTGCGATACCTGATGGGAAACTGGTCGATGACATCGCTTCTCGTTTTTCCATCCTCTGGGAAAATTCTTCCTCCACATACCCTGTCACTAACAATCGATCAATCAATTTTTCCCGAATCATTTTAGGTGTCTGATCGGTCGGATCAAATTGATTAAAATAGAGATCTTCAATAATAAACCGATCAATCAAATGAAACATCTGTTTTCGCCAATTACTTTTTCGCTTGGCAGTCACCCGTTTTTGGATCTTTGCAAAATCTTTACGTGTCAAAATAGGATGGACATATACTGCGCCATTGATTTCAGTCACTCTGTCACGGTCAGAAGAGACATACACGTCATTTTCTTGTACGCTTACCTCATGATGATCAACCGCCACGATCTCCACATCTTCCCCTAGCATACTACGAATATTTTGAACGTTTGTTTCTTCAAAATCATGGTAATTGTTGTGATCAACTAGCACTCGCAACTTTGGTCTTTTTTCTTTTTTGCTTTCTAAGTAAGCCCCGATGTGTAAAGCGATAAAAGAAATCTCATCCTCATTAAACCAAATCGCTAATTTTTCCTGTACCAACATCGACAAGTAAACCGCAATGTCATACGTTAACGGATAGGCTGTTTTAATATCTAAAAGGCTGCTATTCCGAGTGAACCGTTCATATTGAGAGCGGTCATAAAGATTTTGCAGATGGATAGCTAATTTATTGAAAAAAGCTTCATCTTGTAAATCAATCAAATAGGTTTCTTTGACTTTCTCTAAAACTTCATTTAGTGTTTCGATCACTCGAGCTTCAACAATTTTGGACAAGGATAGCTCTTTGCGATTCGTAAGATATTCATTTTGTAATCCAATAAAAAGTAAGGATAACTGTTTGACTTCAGCATCAGAAAAATGAATGTGATAAGTATTTGAAAGAAGTTCAGTAATCTCCACACACAATTGAAATTCCGTTGCATCATTTCTTAATGGAAAGTCCTTCACGCTTTTCAGATCATTTCCTTGGCGAATCCGTTCAATACTAATCGCAAAATGAAGCACAATATTGTTCATCGAATAACGATTGATTTTGATTTTGTGTGAAGCCAAGACATCATGGATGGTTCGCTCTAGATCAATAAGCGAAAGCGTGCCAATCATATCTTGGACATGATACTTTAGTTTTTCCTGATAATCGCCTTCCTCATACAATAGCGAAATCATGTAACGCCTTTTATCACTTTCTGATCCTTCTAAATAAATTTGATTGGCTTTGATCGTTAATTTCAATTGTTTGTTTTGAATCTCGTTACGCAAAAGCTGGATGTCATTTTTTAACGTTGACTCAGAGAGAAACATCGTGTCTGCCAGATCATAGAGATCAATGCCATGATTGCTTTTTAACAACGTCAGAAACAACTGTGATTGCCGGTCATTCGTTGCTTGGATCACTTGATTATCCTGGGTAGGTTGTTTGATCCGATACCCTTGATTACTAGAAATAATTTGTTGCTCCGTCTCATTGATCTTTGTGATTTGATTACGAATGGTTCGAGTCGTACAGTTACAAAATGTTGCTAGTTCCGTCGCAGTGACCCAATGCTGCTGTCGTTTTGCAAGATATGCGATAATCTCTCTTTGCCTTTTCGTTGCCACTTTCTATCTCCCCCACACATGTGTTGCTATCCATTGATTTGCCACACTATCTCAAAAAAAGGTGGATACGAAATCCATGTCTCGCATCACACCTATTCTTTAAACTGGCGACTTTACAAATTTTCTCCATTCGATTCAATCACATTTTTGTACCAGTAAAAACTATCTTTTTTGATCCGATCACCACTACCTTTTCCTTCATTCTCCAGATCCACATAGATAAATCCATAACGTTTTTCCATTTGAGCAGATGAACAGCTGATAATGTCAATCGGCCCCCATGCACAATAAGCAATCACATTGACTCCATCATACATCGCACGTTTCATTTCTTCAATGTGACTAGCCAGATAATCGATCCGATAATCATCATGAATCTTGCCGTTTTCCAACTGGTCGTACATTCCAAAGCCATTTTCTGCAATAATAATCGCTTTACCATAACGATCCCAATATTGCGACAGTGAATGATACAACCCTTTAGGATCCACTGCCCACCCCCATGGATTAGCTTTCAAGTTCGGGTTAGGTGTCACCGATGCAGGGTTCATATCGTTTTTCTTGGAGTCGACCATTTGCGAATAATAATAAGAAATAGCCAGATAATCCATCGTATTCGCTTGTAAAATGGCTTTGTCTTCTTCAGTGATCTCGAGATGGATATTATTTTCAGCAAAATAATTCAACGCATACTGAGGATATTCCCCTCGAAATTGCACATCTGTATAGAAATACTCCATCCGATTACGACGTAAAGCCAAAATGATATCATCTGGATCGCAAGAAAATGGATAGGCGGTGCAATCTGCAACCATCGTTCCAATTTGCATTTCAGGGTTGAGCTTTTTCCCATATTCATAGATTTTAGCACTGGCAACGAACTGATTATGGATCGCTTGATAGCTAGCTTCTTCGTAATGATCCACCGTATCATAAGGAATAGCAGTTGAATTGAATGGTTCAAATTGGATCAAGTTGATCTGATTGATGACGATCCAATACTTCACTTTATCTTTGTAACGATCTAAAATTGTTTTTCCATATTTTACAAATAGATCGATCACTTTCCGATTATGCCAACCCCCGTAGTTTAAAGTAATGTCTACCGGTGTTTCATAATGAAGCATCGTAATAATCGGCTCCATCCCTAACTCACGGATCTTATCAATCAACGCATCATAATAAGCCAAACCCGCTTCATTCGGTTCCGTTTCATCGCCCGTAGGAAAAATCCTCGACCAATCAATCGACGTCCGAAACGTTTTAAAGCCCATCTCTGCTAATAGCGCTAAATCTTCAGGATAGGTATGATAAAAATCGATCCCATGGCGTTTAGGATAATAGCCTTGTTCATCTGTCATATTCGCCTTCAACTGAGCCAAAGACATTCCTTTATGTTGCTCTTCCGCAATTTCTGCATTTGTTTTATCCGCATGGAAAACATGTAAATCAGCGAGGCTGATGCCCTTACCATCAACTTGATAAGCCCCTTCTGCTTGGTTGGCAGCAATCGCCCCTCCCCAAAGAAAATCTTTTGGCATTTTGTATTCTTTAAACATGAAATACCTCCTATTTAGTTAATTTTTTTGAAAAGTTCCGAAATAACCGAACCATATGTTCACCAATCAATATCTCACTTTGTGCTGTCATCAACGTATCTTGCGCATGACAGAACAACGTAGAATAGCGGATCTGCTCTCCTGAAGCTTCCATTTGTAACGTATCTGTTTGCAAGCCGTGAGCAATCACCACTTCTTTATGTGCCGATTGAATCAATTCTTCTGCTTCATCGAACGCCATTTCCTCCAGTGCATTCAGACCTTTTACCAGTAATTCACGAGCATTACCTGCATGGATCAAAATATTCATCGATAATTCGTTTAGGCTATCTGTTTCTTCCACAAACTGTTGTGACATACTACTACCTCCAATTATTGAGCCGTTGAAGCTTGCATTGCTTTTGCTTGCGCCGCTACTTGTTCTTCAGCAATTTTTTCTTGTTTTAATAATGAAATATCATATGCTTTAAAAAATGGTAAGAAGATAAACCATGTGATAACAAAGATCAACAGACAGACGATGACCGCACGGAAATCTTGAGTGGCTAAATAAGATGTAAATGGATATGGCATGTACCACAACAAGAATGATTGACTAGGAATATTCACGAAGCCCATATTCATCACAACATAAGAAATCGTTGGTACGATCAGTGCGTTGATCCACATAGGAATCATCAAGTAAGGATTAAAAGCAATCGGTGCCCCAAAAACCAACGGTTCATTAATATTAAAGATCGAAGGAATAAAGACCGCTTTACCAATCGCTTTTAATTGTGCTGATTTACTTAGCAGCTACATCATCACAGACAAGGCCAAGGTAGTCCCCACACCACCCATTGATGAAAAAGCATAACAAGTTTCTTGAGTAGCAATGTTCATTGCTTGTCCACCATTTGCAACAGCCTCAGCATTAGCAGCTAATCCAGCCATATATACAGGATAGATAGCCGGCATCATCACCCAACCTGAAATACCGAACGTATATAAAAAGACTGGGATAAAAACGGATAAGACAAAACCTGGGTAAGATTGCACGATTTTTGCCAATGGACTGAATGCCCAAACGACCACTTCAAAGAAATCAACATTCATTTGTACCGTGATAAACCAACCAACGATCAAGATAAACGTAATCGGCAATAAACTATTAAACCACCCCACCACGAAATCAGGGATCGGTGTATCTTCATCGAAAAATGATCTTTTAGCAGCAAAATTCATCACACAGGCAACAAAAAGACCAGAAATAATCGCAAGAAACATGCCTGTAGCGCCAAACCGAGAAAGAATAAACGTAGCATTTCCTTCAGCAGATACTGTGGGAAATAGTAACATCATGAATAACACTAATCCGGTAGCACCTGAAATCAGCTTTTGACCGCTGTTTCCCTTTTTTTCCATGAGATAATAAAGAATCAAAAAAGAAACAATCAAACCAAACATCCCAAAAGAAAAATTACTAATCATTGAAAAATCAGGTAAACCTGCAAAAATATTTTTTAGCAGAGAAACCACTGTAACTAAAGAACCAACAAAAACTAACGGTAAAGCCGCCATGATCGAATCTTGGATCGCCGAGACCCAAGGATTCTTGACAATTTTATTTACTTTTGGCGCAAATTTGTTCGTCATGAAGTCCATAATTTTATTCATCATTCGTTAGCCCTCCATACTTAAAATCAGATCTAGTGCCTTATCTCCATTTAAAGTGCCATAGGTTGCTTGTGGAATGACTGCTACTTTCACGTTCTTTCCTTCAATTTGTGCTTTGAGATCTGCCAACATATAAGACAAATGCGGACCAATCAACAGATAATTGATCTCATTGATCCGTTCATCCAATTGCGACTCACTAGCCGCTTTCACAGTTACTTCTTCCCCTCTTTTTTTCGCTGCTTTTCGAATAGCAGCCGCCATAAATCCACTAGAAGCACCCGAACCACAAATCAACAAAATATTTTTTGCCATCTTTACCATCTCCCCTTTTTTTCTTACACGTTTAGTTTAGCTACCGAGGTATGCGCTTTCAAACTTACTTTTTTCCTAGGTAGCGGAAATTAATTAACGTGAGGTTCTCTTTTAGCTATTATAGGGTATACTCCTCTTAGTTACTCCACCAGTTCTGTTGAAAAACGAATCCTGATAGTTAGGCTCATATCATCAGCTGGCTAACATTCCTGTGAATATCCCCGTACTTCACTAAAAAAGAAAAACATTCCCACAAAAAAAGAGAGCCGACCAGATTCATTCTGATCACGGCTCCCCCCTCTATGCCATTTTTTGATTTATGCTTTGTTATCAATAAACTCAGTATCCACTAATCATTCCTACCGTTACCTTACCCCAATGAAATCGGTTGAATATAATCTACCTGCCATTTTTGTTCTTTGTCTGAATAATTGAAATACCAGATCTGAGAAAAATATTGTCGCTGATGCTTGTACCCTGATAAGAGCAGGTTATTTTTTCGATCAATCGTATAATCATAGCAACTAAAATCAATTCAGATCGAGAAACTGTCTTCCTCTATTTGACGATAGTTCCCCAACTGTTGCAGTACGATTTTTTTAGTATGATTTTTAATACCTTCTGCTTGATTCTTTTGTAAGACTTGTTGATGCTCCAAAAATAATTTTTTCGTATAATAGCGCGAGGCTTTTTCCATTTTTTCATGTTCCCAAGCGTTTTGAATCGCAAAGAAGCTGGTTTCGATCTCTGAAAGCAATCTTTTCTTCGCTTTCTTTTTCCCAGGCATACGAGAAAATAGCTCTCTGGTCACACTGTGCTGTTCTTTCTTCCTTTTAAATAAAGCAAACGCCGCAAAACCACCAACAGACGCCCCCATTAATACATAGTCCTCTACGTCACCGTATGAACTTGATCGATAATACCCTCGTGATCTTCCGATAATTGGCCGATCGTCATAAAAATGATGTCCGACCGAACTACCACCAAAACTTCCGCCAGATCCACCGCTTCTCGTTGAGCCACCTCCATGTCCACCCGCTACTGCAAAGCCCTGTACTGGCAAAGCAAATAAAAAGAACAGACACAACAAACAAGCCAAATAATGTTTCTTCATGTTCCCCCACCCCATTCATCTTCTGTTAGCAACAATCTAACGCTGAAATCCCTCATTGCTACACTACTAGCTCAAACAGCAATTTCAGAAGCTACGTTATCAGTCCATTTATTTCATACGTTACTTTACAATAAATTGACTAGCAATAACTTAGTTATGAAAAAAAATTAATAAACGAACAAATGAATGTTGAATCTGGGGTTCTGCTTGTTAAGTGTTAATCAATGCATTAAAAGCAAGACTGCTAGATAATGATCTATTCAAATTCTGTATTAACTATTGACTGGGTGAAAAAGAATGCTTATAAGCGTAGGATCTCTGTCGAATCTGAAAGATTGCCTTATCCAATAATCATTGATGAAATTCATCATGAACTAAATAAGAATAAAAAAACACCTAGTGATCTCACTAGATGTTAACGAATCTTTCAGTTTTTTTCCTAGTACGAATATTTATGTTACGCAATTTTTTTCGAAACGAAACATTTGCCGATCAAGAAACGAATAAAAACAAAAAGATAGCTTCCTAGACTGACAATAAAAGCAAGAATCATTGTAAAGGGATACTTAGAAGAAACTTCAATTACCGTTGTTCCTGCTTTTCCTTCAAATGTTGCTAATCCTTCATTGTTTTCAATCTTGGTATTTTGCCCATTCACTTTTGCTGTAGTTCCCCAGTAATCAAACACGGGTAACGTGATTTTTTTATCTTTAGCACCTTTGACTGTATAGACTATTTTGGAATCAGAAGCTTTATATGCTGCTGTTTGCCATTCATTGTCTACTCTTATTTCATGCTTTTGCACATGCTCCTTATATTTCATGGCTTCTAGTGGTGCATAGTCAAAGACCCCTCCAACACCTACAGTGATGTAACTACCTAGAGTGTCTTTATTCACCTCTAAATGGTCACCTAGTGTTGGCACTTTGTGATTATAATTGGCTTTAGTGGCTGCCGAAACAACAAACATAAAACAAACAATCGCTGCAATACCAAGTATTCTTTTTTTCTGTCCAAATACCATCCTATTAAAAACAATGGATAAAATTAATGAGCCAAAAAGTACCTGAAATCCTAATATCCGCCAAGGAAATTGAAGCAATCGAACGGGTGTATTTTGCAATAGTGCCCATGGGACCAGCTTAGTTGATAATAACCAAGTAGCTACTGCAATCAGGTAAATCACTTTTTCCTTGCTCGTTAGCTTTTTAAAATACACAAGCGGAAGAATCAAAGAAACAATCCCGATAATCCCGATTGTAAAGGAGGCCAAATCATTATTCATGGCCCCAATCAAACTATCAGATACATTGATCGCTTGATTTTGCAGATCTGTTTTTCCTGGCTGATTGATGGATTGATACATGGTTTGCTTGAACATAGGATACCAAAAATAGGCCGTTAAAAGAATCGTCATTCCCACAGCTTTTGACATCTCCAACACCAAGCGAATGGTTTCTTCCTTATTTAGTTTATTCACAATCAGTTTGCCTATGATCATCATTCCAATGAAAAACGCACACATGAAAGTAGAGAGAACATGCGTATAAACAAGCAAACTCATACTGATTGCTAACGGGATCGCAGCCGTTGCTTTCTCATAGATCATTTTGTAAGCATAATACAAAACTACAGGCATAATCGTCAGTGCAATCGCTTCTGCAATCGCTGAACGATGGTAAATATCAATCGTTCGATAACTATAAAATGTATACAGACAGCTAAATAAAAAGGCAGCATCTACTCGCTTTAAAAATTTTTGACCATAATAAAACATCAATAGGATGGTACAAACATTCAACACCCATACGTATAAAATATAACTTACGATCAAATTATTGGTAATCCAATAAAAAATTACCGATGGAAAAAGGGTCAAGTAGGGGTAAAAATAGTTCACACCGCTGCCATAACTATTAAAAGTCGTAAAATTGATTGGTCCTGATAATATAGAGGATAATCCTTTAATTCTGGAAAGATGAAATGCGATATCTCCTGTCGTAGAAATCGTTTGTGCATGCCTAAAATAATTCACAGAATAAAGACCCGCAATAAGTATTAATATAACAAATAAGAGCAATTTTTTCTTTGTTTTCATTAGTAACTCCTTTCAAAAAATCATAATAAGTATAACGTAATTCTTGGAATTTTTCATAAATTTTTCTGTTTTATTTAGTAAACTATCCTTTTAGAAACAGAAAAAAAGACTGAGACATCCATCTCACTCTTTGCTCTGGAAACAGATAAATGGTGTTCAAGCATCAGCTCCTTGCAATAAGCCTAAATTTTTCAAAAACACGAGAAGCTGTTTCTAAAAATTTTTTCTTCTTATTATCGGAGCTAACCAATGCTTTCACAACTTCTTTTCCTTTAACCGCTACTAACCCGTCATCATTTTCTATGCTAGTCGTTTAACCATTTACTTTCGCAACGGTTCCCCAATAATCAAACACAGGTAACGTGATTTTTTGCCCTTGCGCATCTTCCACTGTATAAATGATTTTTGAATCATACGCTTTATGAGAACTACTTTTCCATTCATTCCCAACTTTTACTTCATGTTTTTTCAACTGATTTTTGTATTTCAGCGCATCAGACGGTGCATAATCATAAAGTCCCCCTGTCCCTGAAGTCGTGTAATGCTTAATCTCTTTTTTTGTCATAATCAGACGAGCGTTATAGGATTGGATCTTTTGCGTATAATTTATTTTCGTTACTACTGTTAGTGTCAAAAGCAGGAGGACGATTCCGCCAATCCACCATATACTTTTTTTCTGATCTGGTCTGCATTTCAAAAAGACCATCACCAAGATCAATGATCCGAAAAGCACTTGAAACCCTAAGATTCTCCAAGGAAATTGAATCAATTGGATAGGTGTATTTTGTAAAAGAAACCATGGAAAAACATTCGTCGATAAAAACCACGTAGCTACTGCACAAAAATAAATGACTCTTTCTCTTCGTTCAAATCTTTTCAAAAAGAAAAGCGGGAGGACTAATGACACGACACCAATCGTTCCCATTGTAAATGTCGTCAAATCATTAGTCATCGCACCAAACAAACTTTCAAAAATGTTCACTCCCCGCTCCTGAAGGTTTGTGCGGAAAGGACGATTGATGCTTTGATGCAGGACTTGCTGCAGCATTGGGTACCAAACATACGCTGTTAAAAGAGTCGTCCAGCCGACAGCTTTTGCCATTCCAACAAACAAGTCCAAAACATTTTCTTTCTTTTTTCGTTTAGCCAAAAGTGAACCGATAAACAAAAGCCCAATAACTATTACGCTCATAAACGTAAAAAGAGCATACGTATAAATAAGCAAACTCATACTAACAGCTAAAGGAATCACACAATTCTTCTTTTCAAAAAGAAGTCTATACGTGTAGTAGAGGACTACTGGCATAATCGTCAGAGCAATTGATTCTGAAATCGCTGAACGTTGGTAAATATCGATCATTCGATACCCGTAAAAAGTATAGAAACAACTAAATAAAAATGCCGCATCTACACGTTTAAAAAATTTCCGTCCGTAATAGAAGGTGATGAGGATTGTACACACATTCAGTACCCAAACATATAACATATAACTTAAGATCAAATTATGGGTAATCCAGTAAAAGATTACAGCTGGAAACAGGGTTAGATAAGGATAAAAAAAGTTGACCCCACCACCATAACTATTGAATGTAGTAAAATTGATCGGACCCGAAAATACAGAAGCCAATCCTTTGATCCTGGAAAAATGAAAAGCAATATCTCCTGTCGTTGCGATCTTTTCTGTATTATTAAAAAAGATAAAGGAATAAGTGCTTGCAATAGCTATTAGCAGAACAAACAAAATGATTTTTCAATTGAATCTCATAACAATTTTTATTTCTCCTTTCATACGTTACTCTATTTGAAATGACTCAGTGATTATTCATTGGGTGAATCACTCTCATTTTTATCATTTCATATTAAAAGAGCTTGCTAGTTATGTTTATGACATACTTATTTTTCTTAACTAACATGAAATACACTATACCTAATCAGCAAGAAAATATTTTTTCTATTCTCTCACTCATTCATTATTTTTTTCATCTTTTGAATAATGAAAAGGTGTGATTATTTTCAACATATGAGTTAGTTACCTCAAGATCCATTATTAAATTCTAAGCTATCCATTGACGAATAGATGGTTTCATTGATCCCTTCTCCCTTCTAAACAACTGACAGATTTCAATTTATAACGTATGTGATTTTATCAAAAAACAACTAGTTTTGTCATTTAATAACCTATAACATAGACATGAAAAGGCTTCATCGAGTTGATGATTCAAAATATCGTTATTTTTATTTAAAGATTTATTTGGAACCTCAATCTTATCATTCACTCTAAAGCGCTGTTTAAGCAGTAGCCCCTTGAAATAAGCCGAAACCAACAAAAAATAGATCCCTATCTCTAGACATCCATTGATAGACTTTATCGTGCCAAATTTCATTAAGTAACGTACTTTCTTTCAAAAAAACGTAAAAAACATTTATTAAGATGTTGGAATATGAGTAAAAAACGGATTTATAATCATACAAATTTTTTTGATTTTTGTGTACCTTAAAATCAAAAAATGGGACAATAATCAGATTTTTTCTGACTATTGTCCCACTCTCTTCATGGATATAATATATATTTAAAATTATATTTATTTCAGGTAACTACTACCAAAAATACCATTGGAAATGATTATAATAATCATCGTTCTAATTGTTAATATATGCAATTGCACTCCCACTACCAAATTTGATATCTGGTAAAGATCGTTTATATAAATTAAGTTCTCGCAAAGTATCTTCTCTATTCGATAATGCCTGAAACGCATAGCGTGTTCGACCATTTTCAAATTTCTTCGATTCAGAATATTGAGAAGAAACTTTATATGCTGCAACAACCGCATTATCTGCTCCTGTATTAACAGCTATAACATAGCGAATCCGATGTATCTTATCACGACCGATTACCCAGTTACCTAGCGTACGGGATTTTAAATTATTATCATCACGAAATCTGTCATCGATTGGATATTCTTGTGACTCATCTTTAGAAAGATTGAACGCATCTCTTACTTTTACTGCTAGAATCAACTCATTCGTCGCTATTTCATTTATAGACATCGGTTGAAACCCATATCGGTCTTCGATTTCTTCAACTGACATCGCCTTAGATCCATGTCCTTTTACTAAATTCGTTAACGAAAGACCTTGGATCAATTGAGCATAATTGATCAATGCATTTTCGCTTGCATAAGCTTCACTCTCCGTTAAGCCATAGCTAAGTATATAGCTCGATATTTTCAGTTTCATCCCATTTATTTCTTGAATTGTTTTTATTTTTAATGTTCTAACTGTCTCATTTTCTTCAAGTAAATCTGATTTTCTTAGCATATTCAGTGCCGCTTGACGATGGGCAAAAATACGATTTCCTTTTCCTTTCCCAATATAAAAAGTCTGGTTGTTTCTAGGATCAACCAAACAGTAAACATAGTAAGGATGTTTTTCATCTTTTTGCAACTCAGCTAAAGTAGATGTAGAAAATTTTTTAAGTTCACTCATTTATACTCCTCTGTTTCACTATTTTTTCCCTGTCTCAGAAAAAATATCATTATTTATGATAAGGCGCTGCGTATCATGAGTGAATGATATTAGGAAAACTTCATAAAATAAATCTTTTATACATTTCCACTTCTAGATGGTTATTCATGTTAGAAGAATCAAACTATTTTTTTACTGTCGTAATAATATTAAAACACTAGAACAAATCAATTAAATTCCATAAAATATAAATAATAGACCTAGCATCATCTGGTATAAAATGGATGCTAGGTCCGTTATATTTACTCAAAATTGATTCTACGAATAGATCTTCTTATCATTTCTATTTTAGTAGTCATGCGTTGTTGTTCTTCTAAAGGTGGTAATGGTATAAGTAGTTTAGATAAATTTGTACCATTTACATTTGGTTGCCCAGTTCCGTAAGAAATTTTTTCTAATAACTTCCAATATAATGGCGAGTCTAAGAAGCAGTCTACGTATTCTGATAATAATTTCTCAACTAACCTAATTCGAATCAAGTAAGAAGCAAAAACAGATTCCTCACTTATTTCCTTAACCAAGAAACTTTTTCCCATAGTTCCTCCTGTCCTTGCTATCAAAATGTCATTTTCTTCCAATCTTAAATCAACTAGTTTAGAATTACTAATATCACAGTAAGGCACACTGGACCAATTTACACGTCCCTCTTGTATATCTGTGATTCTTAAAAACTTAACATTGCCTTTTTTTTTCGCCGAATCTGTATAGCCATATTGAATCTTAGTAGAAATACTTCCTAAATAAACCCATAGTTGAACATCGCTAGATGATTTTTCTTGTCGTTCTTTATGAACAACAGTGATCATCTTGAGTTGTCCGACTATTTTTTAGTTGCAGCAATCTTTTTGGGACGCTTATTTGCATGAAGCAACGTTGCTAAGTCTAGTAATAAAACATTGGCTAACACAGGATTGGCTTTCTCGCGATACGCTGCGGCGCCACTTTCAAACAATACTGCTAGACGATCTTCTACAACAACGATTTGTTCCAAATACGGTGGAAATTTGATTCGTTTTAGGATCCGGCTAGGAGAGTCCCGCTCGGACACTAAGAGTTCCGAGGTATAAGGACCATAAGAACGACTGGCTAAGAGATAATGGCCATAAAAAGCCACACCTTGAATCTTATCAGATGTTTTTCTGCTCATTGTCACGGTTGGTTGGATTTTGTCTTTGCGGCGAATTGCTGTTTTCATTTCAGCTATCGTCGGCAATAGATAGAAAGTCAACTGTCCTTCACCTTTTAGTGTGAAGTTGCCAGATACCAGTTGATCATTGTTTTGAGTCAAATACGATGCTTGTGGAATCTCTGAGAGATCAGTTGTCAGCCAATAAGCGATTGGCTGTCCCGTCTCTTCAGATGTATCTGCTAAGATATCGATCAAACGTAAAGCGGCTACTCGTCCAGTAGCAGATCCTGTGATTGTCAACCATAAAAGTTCCCGTTTTGTATCATATACTAAGCCCCCTACATGTGGCCGTTTAGGTAAAATCAGCAGTTTGATCGGCTGTCCTGTTTCTCTATCCAGTACATGAATAATAGAATGATGCTGATGGTCATAGCAGTAGGCAGAAATAAACACAAAATCTTGAGAAAAAGCCAACCCTTGCGGCGTCATCCATTGACAAACCTCATTTTCGCCGGTTTCCGGCACCACCATTCTTGTTTCTGTTAATCCAGGAATGTTATATTGTTTTGCTTCAGCCTTTTCCCAAGCTGCTTGAACAATAGGATACCGTTTTAACTTTTTTTCAATATCCTGATGTATCCGTTGCTGCTTCCAATGCTTAAACTTTAGGACATAGTAAACAAGGAGGCCAATGACCAGCAACACTAAAATCATTATTGCTACCCGCTGTGTCATTTTTTTGCCTCCTTGTTCTATTCGATCAATCGTCCATATACCGCTATTAATTACCGTAACTACATGTTTCTTTTACTAGCGTTTCTTTATAGGATCTTTCATAATCTCATTTATAGTAACATTAAGAATCCCTTATTCTACTATAGTCACTTCCACATCAATATTGCCTCTTGTTGCTTTAGAGTATGGGCAAAATGCGTGGGCTTCTTCTGCGATTTTCTCTGCTTGGTCCTTATCAAGTCCTGGCAAAGAAACTTCTAAAACGACCCCGATTTGGTAGCCCCCATCTTCTAATTGAAATAAAGATACCCGTGCTTTGACTTCAGAATCAGACTCAAGATTATTTTCTTCCAGCATGTGTTGAACCGCGCCGTTGAAGCAAGATGCGTATCCAGCCGCAAAAAGTTGTTCCGGATTTGTCCCTTCACTATGGATTCCTGGGCGGTCGATCTTCATGTGCATACTTCCGTTTGGTGCCTCAACTTCGCCATCACGGCCTCCACGATTGATCATTGCTGTTTCGTACATTTTTTTCATTGAGATCATCCTTTCTTTCGTCGTTCTATATTAAGTGTAACGAGTATTTTTTAATCTGACAAAGGTAATGCTTGCATTCGGCGACATCAGTTAGACAACATCGATGATCAGTGATAGAAGCAGTTTATCTATACAAAAAAAGAAGGGTTCTATGATATTTGGTGTCCTTACTCGCCTTGAGTAACAACACCAAATATCATAGAACCACTTAATCAGCTTCACACTGCTTTTTCTACTTTCGTAGTTGAAAAAAACTTAAACAAATCATCGGCAAATAGTTAAAGAAAAAACTTAATCGTTGAAAGAAGCCCAATTGCTTAAAGAAGGCAAACTGACTAATCGACGGAATCCGTGCTAATCCGTAAAGACCTGCAATTAGTAAACTAATAACTGTTAAAACAAGATAAAAATGGCTAAGCGTACCTTGACCACTTTGACGATAAAGCAGAACAAGTAACAATGGGAAAAGTAGAAAGCCTGCATAGCCTAGCCCAGAACCTATATTATGGATCCAAGTCGATAGATTCCAAGAGCTTTCATTCGTATTGATACTGAATAAGCCAGTAAAAATACAATCACCTATCCCATATAAACCAACTGTTGCAACAACAAGTATTGCAAGTGTTTTTGATGTTCCAACAAATAGGTGATACAACGCAGGCAACGAAAGAACAAAAAAAAGTCCAGATACAACTGACCAGACCAAGAAAGCACGTCTGACTGGACTATCTACGTCACCAAACACACTAATTACGGTAGTCATTTGATTCAGTTTGGGATAAAAAAGGCCAAGGATATACGGTGTCGATAAATCACTAATCACACCTAATAATAAAAAATAAAAACCATATTTTTGCAAAAAAATCATTTTCTTCCCCTACTTTTTAGTGATTATTCGATACATCCAACAATCAAATTTTTTCTCATTTTAACACATATTTTTATTCTAGTTGCCTTTTGAACAATCAATAACATAAAGGTGAGTTTCTTCTACATTTTAAAAAATCGAATGGCACTGAAGAGTTCAGTTGTCAGCATCAATCTCCTACTCAAAAAGGCAAAAAAACGTAAGTCAGATGTTGTTGACATCTCACTTACGCATCCATTGATTGAAAATTTCTTAGTAAAATCTACTAGCCTAAAAATTTGAAGACTTCTTCTCGATCATACAGTTTAAATACTTTCTCGCATAAAAATTGAGTAATTAGTGCCGCAAAAACAGGGATGACTAACCAACAAAGAACAACAAGAAAGCCATTTAGCCCTGCATCTAAAGAAGCCAACGGACCAACAAGTCCGACCACGCCGAAACCAGCAGAAGCAGGCGTACCTGAAATAGAAAATAGAGCGACAGGAATAGCTGTAATCACTGCACTAACTAAACAAGGAATAAGAATCACAGGTTTTCTAAATAGATTAGGCATCATCATCTTCATAGCGCCTAAAGCAATCGCAATTGTCACACCTGACTTATTAACCTTCCAAGAGTTCACTACTAAAACAAAAGTGGTTGCAGCTACGCCCATCGCAGCCGCACCAGCAGAAACACCATCTAGTTGGATTGCCATTCCGATTGCTACTGTTGAAATAGGAGAGATAATCAAAAAGGCAAAGGAACAACCAATCAAGATAGACATTAACAGCGGTTGTAAGGTAGTGAAGTTATTAATCAATGATCCAATTGCAGAAGTAATTGCTGTTACAAAAGGGAATAAATAAAAACCAAGTAAACCTGCACCTACACCTACAACAATCGGTGTTAACACAATCGACACTGACCCAAAACTATTTCCAATCAGTAAAATCAGCCCGACAGCAATCGATGCTGTCAGCATCGTATTAATAATATCGCCTGTACCAGCACCAACGTAAACACCCGTTTCACCCAAATCAGGTGTGAATTTGACTACACCAGAACCAACAAAAGAAGCTCCGGCTACAACCATCATTCTCATCGGATCAAATCCAAATTGTAAGGCAATCAAACCACCAATGATCAAAGGTGTTGCTAGTTGAAAAATAACTGCTAACTGTGCGATCGTTACCGCAAAGGGATACGCACTAAAATATTTTAAAATGGCACCTAATACTGCATTAGGAATCAATCCAATAATGATTCCTGTTGCTGTACCAGCGAGGACTTTATTCAGAAAAATTTTCGGTGATATTTTTTGTGAAGTTTCCATTCAATCTCTCCTTTATTTTACGTTCAAACTATCTTCTTTTGCATGGACAAGCTCAGTCAAGAAATCACAATAAGGCGTCGCAACACCATATTTCTTCCCTTTTCTAGAAATTGCGCCATTGATATAATCGATTTCTGTTAATCGATGGTTCTTAATCAAGTCTTGATACATTGAAGGATAATGTAACCCAATTGTTTCCGGGTCAAAACAAGATTCACAATGTGCAATGACTTCTGGGACATCTAGTTCAATCTTCTCTACTGCTGCTACTTTGGCAAACTCATTGACAATCGTCGCCACCATTTTATGAGCAGTCGATGTTTTTCCTAGCTCAGCCATATTAACGTCTAAGATTGTGCATAGTCCGTTCATTGTTCCGTTCACACATGCTTTGCGATAAATAGAATAGTGAATATTGTCAGAAAAATGAGCATTTAATCCTGATTCAGACAATTTGTCTGCTAATTTTTTTGCAGCTGCTTCTTTTCCATCACCTAAATTTTGTAATTCTACTGAACCACTTCCAAATAATTTGACCTGACCAGGACCTTCAAGACCTGCCGTCCACATGGTATTTCCAATATAGATATTTTCCATTGGTACAAATTTCTCAATAATATCTTCATGCCCGATACCATTTAATAGACATAAGACCTCTGTATCTTTTTTGATTAATGATTGGATATCCTGCAGCATTTTTTCCAGCTGCATCGCTTTGGTAAATAGAATAATCAGATCAACTTGATCTTCTTTTTCTACTTCGGATTGAAGAACGATTGGTAGTTTTGCTTCTACCTCTTTACCATTAAAATTTGCTTGTAATCCATGTTCTTTGATTTGTTGGACATGTTCTGCCCAGCCATCGATTAATAATACTTCGTTCCCACTTTGGTGAAGCATCAACCCAAAGCGACTTCCCATTGCGCCAGCGCCTGCAATTGCTATTTTCATTGATTCTTCCTCCTTTTTCTTTCTATTATACTCATTTGAGAATCTTTTCACAACCTCGTTTTGTTATTCTTCTCTTATTTATCATGTTTATATCCACCATTCAAGTTATTTTATCAGCAAATCAATAAAAACTGGAATAGAATCCCAATTTCATCGTAAGAGAAACTAGACTAGCAATAAGAAAATA
This sequence comes from Enterococcus sp. DIV1208, assembly GCF_050530455.1. NCBI lineage: Bacteria > Bacillati > Bacillota > Bacilli > Lactobacillales > Enterococcaceae > Enterococcus > Enterococcus sp. DIV1208. The sequence goes on from NZ_CP172887.1 coordinate 2,399,643, forward strand.
GAAACATTCATAGAAAAAATCTCACTCCTCTGATTATAAAAGAGGGGGCATTAACCTCGTGTATACTAAAACCTTCCATTCATTCGATGGATGATTTTCTTTTTGTGAAAAAATATTCATTGTAGTACAATGTTGCGCAACACAGACGGATGGTATTACTTATTATTTATTAAAATCGAACAATACACTTATTTAAAAACTTCTTTCCCAGATTTTCTTCCATTTTTACAGTTATAACTAGTATTATCATGAAAAATAGCCTTTTATTGTCTATGGGAATAATAATTTAAAATTGGTACTTTTTTATTAATTAGTTCATCGCCCAATAATCTCTCCAGTTTCTTAGCATCTCCTGACTCAACCGGAATTATCCAAGCCCAGTCTAAATAATTTTTTAAAATCTCATCATATTTTGCAAATATTTCATTGCCATATTCCGTCCTTAAAATTATATTTTCAGTGCCAGACAAGTGATTTATATTGAGTTGATAAAAAAGATCTCCATCTAAAAAAATATCATTAGAAGAAGATTTCCCCACAGTAATGACCATTCCATCAGCTCTATGTGTTACATACAAATAATTGTATGACCTCATTTCACCTAATGAATCAATTATTTCTTGCCCTTTAGCTCTAATATATTGATCTCTATTACCTATCTCACTCTTATTTAACAAAAGTTTTTTCATGTCAAATTTAATCGGCTGTTTTATTTTTGTAAATTCGCTTCTACTACTAATCCAATCCGAGATTAATTTTTCAACATGTCCCAGAGTAAACTCTGATTTATTCGCTAAATACTTTTTTTGTTGTATTAAAGACATCTTTCCCCGAAGCTCAAAATTGAGCCTACATCGATTCTCTATCTCTTCAAAAAGCATCTTATCTTCATCATTCTTATATTCATCATTCATAAAACCAATCCAGCTCCTCGATTAAGATAATATTTTAATCTCATACAAAAACTAGCTCTCATCAAAACAACCATTGTTTTGATTTCTCATGAAATTTCTTTATACTTTTCTCCGATTATAAATTCCTAACCCCTTGAGAAAATTACGCATATATTTATCTCCGCAAGGCTTAAAATTTCGTTGGCCTTCTTTTCTCAAAAATGCCCCGATTTCGCCTTTTGATGGATAGATTTCTGCCTCAGCAAAAACGTCTAAAATATCATCAGTGGTCATAGACAAGGCGATTTTTAATTTTTTTAGCAACACATTGTTGATATATTTGATTTCCTTGCTTTTTTGCGGCGTATCTACTATCGGCTTATCTTTTTGCGGACCACGCGCCAAGAGAATCAGGCCATTTAGGAATGCGTCAAAAACTTGGTTGTTGATGGTTTTTTCATACACATTATTTTCTGCATTATCTTTGTTCTTATCCTGTACTTTGGTCAGTACCGCCTGAGCTTCTTCTTTAGTCAGTGGTACACCGCCTAGCTCAAAAGCTTTAATCAAATCCGTATCTTTCAAATCAATCGCATAACGGGTTCTGTTGCAAAGTTTTAAATAAAGAATAAAATCCCTTACGGTATCTATGATTTAAGCTGGGATTCCCAATAATACCTTGATTTCAGTGCAGACCGAAAACCCGAAGAGAGTGCCTTCTTTTCGGGTTTTCTTATATAATCCTCGAATGGCTTCCATGCCTTTAATCGTGGTAGAGGCAGTGCGTAAACTTCGATAGAATTTATTGCGTCTCTTTACTGGACGATGGTCTTGTTCAATCAAATTATTCAGGTATTTAATGGTACGATGTTCTGTCCCTTGATAAAAGCCGTATTCTTTTAGTTTCTTAAAGGCACTTGTAATAGAGGGGGCTTTATCTGTGACTACAACCTTCGGTTCATCAAACTGCTTCACTAACCGCTTAAGAAAAGCATAGGCTGCTTGTGTGTCCCGTTTTTTACGTAACCAAATATCCAAGGTTAAACCATCTGCATCGATGGCTCGATACAAATAATGCCATTTTCCTTTAATTTTGATGTACGTTTCATCCATTTTCCATGAATAAAAGGATTTTTTATTTTTCTTTTTCCAAATTTGATAGAGTAGTTTGCCATATTCTTGCACCCAACGATAAATCGTCATATGAGAAACGTTAATGCCACGATCATATAAGATTTCTTGAACTTCACGATAGCTAAGGTTATAACGAAGATAGTAGCCCACGGCTACAATAATCACATCCTGCTGAAATTGCTTTCCTTTAAAATGACTCATCGTCATTCCTCCTGCTATCTTTTTCTATTATTCTACCTTATCTGATAGTAGATTTAAAACTTTGCAACAGAACCATCTCGAAAAATTGCTTCCTATTGTAAAGAGAACAAACTGGATATACCAAGTTATTCTCAAATTTATAAATTGCGTAAAAGGATTCCCAAAAGTCTCATTCAGTTAGCCCATGAGGGAGAGAAAATATATAAAGAGAATTATGATTTAATTGCTATAAGGGAAGCAACAAGACCGAATGAAATTTGGCAAGCAGATCATACCTTATTAAATATCAATTTACTTGATGAAAAAGGAAATATAAATCGTCCCTGGTTGACTATTATATTAGATGATTATAGTCGAGCTGTGGCTGGTTATTATTTGAGTTTTTCTGCCCCTTCAGCAATCAATACATCATTAACCTTACATCAAGCTATTTGGACAAAAAAAGATTCTTCGTGGCCTATATGTGGTATTCCTGAAAATTTTTATACGGATCACGGAAGTGATTTTACTTCAAATTTTATGGAACAAGTCGCTGTTGATTTAAGAATAAATCTCATTTTTTCTACCATAGGAATTCCAAGAGGGCGTGGGAAAATTGAGCGTTTTTTCCAGACGATTAACCAAATGCTTTTAGAAGGATTACCAGGTTATATTGAAAATAACTGCAACGAAAAATTATTAACTATTCAAGAATTTAAAGAGAAATTACACTGTTTTCTTATCAATGAATATAATCAAACAAATCATTCTTCTATTAAAGTAAGTCCGATAAAAAAATGGAGTGAGCATTTATTTTTACCGAATATGCCTAATAGTTTAGAAGAGTTAGATTTATTGTTATTAGAAATTCCCAAAACTCGAAAAGTCCACTCTGATGGAATTCATTTCCAAAGATTACGATATACTAATCCTAATTTATCTGCGTTTGTTGGAGAACCTGTTTTAATCCGTTATACGCCAAATGATTTGGCAGAAATTAGAGTATTTTATAAGAATCAGTTTCTTTGTAATGCCATTTCTCCAGATATTTCAAATTATGAAATCAATATGGATGATTTAATTTTTGCTAGAAATAAACGAAAAAAATTATTAAAACAAAAGATACAAGTACCAAGTTCTGTAGAATTATTAATTGAAGAGAAAAAGTATGAAGAAATAACTAACCCACCTAAGAAATCAGCTTTAAAGAGGTACTATAATGAATAAAACCTTTATTGAAACAAAAGAATATAAACGATTTGCTGAATTTTGTGACGCATGTATTAAATATAAGTATATTGGAATTTGCTATGGTGCTCCTGGCGTAGGTAAAACATTATCTTCAAGGTATTACTGTAACTGGGATAATATAGAAAAGCAAATTGCCTATCATCGTGCTGATGATATTGGAAAAAATGCAACAGATGAAATATTAAGTGTAAATAAAGTTTTTTATACTGCACCAGCTGAAAAGATGTCTCGTGTCAGTTCTGATATTAACACAATAACTAGTAGAATAGGTCTGACTAAAGCAATGCATATGGTATTAAAATACAATCAAGAATATCCTTCTGTGCCTAAAACCTATGAAGCAATTGATTTAATTATTGTCGATGAAATTGATCGTTTAAAGCTTCAGCATTTAGAACAGCTAAGAGATATTTATGATAGAAATGATCTGGCAATGGTTCTTATCGGTATGCCTGGTATTGAAAAAAGGTTGTCTCGTTATCCGCAACTTTACTCTCGCATAGGATTTGCGCATGAATTTGATAACCTTAGTAAGGATGAAACACATCATATTTTGGAATACAAATGGTCAGACTTAGGAATTGATATTAAGTTAGAAGATTTTTCTGATTATGAGGCTATCACAACTATCATTAAAATTACAAAAGGAAATTTTAGGCTTATTCATCGTTTATTTGCACAGATTGATCGTATTTTAAGAATCAATCAAATGGATAAGATTACTGTAGAAGTTGTCGAAGCAGCAAGAGATAGTTTAGTGGTAGGTATATAAAAAGCTACCAAAAAATTGGTAGCTTTTGTCATTTATTACTAAAAATTTTTGCCATTTAAATAGAAAAGTGACAGCTTGGTAAAAAAATGAAACGTTATTGGAAACTCCTACAAAAAGAATAAGCAAAGTTGAACGATGAAAAACGGGTTTGGCGTGCCAGTTTCAGAGATTACTTAACTGAAAGTGAGATTGTCGACCGATTGTTAGCTACTTGTCCCAATCTACGACAAGGCTATCAGTTATACCAAGATGTTCTTTATGCAGTAAAGAAAAGAGATCATTCTCTATTTGAGGACTGTTTATCCAGAGAAGTCAGCCAGTTACCTGAAACTTATGCGACAACTTTGCTAACATTTAAAAAGTTTCTGCCACAGATCCTAAATGACCTCCGCTACAGTTATTCAAATGGACTACTAGAATGTTTAAACAACCATATTAAAGTATTAAAACGCAATGCTTATGGGTTTCGAAATTTTTATCATTTCAAACGACGGATCATGATTCGACACGGTAAAACTATTTTAACCAAATAAAAAGAACAGAAAGAAGTTTTTCTTCTTTCTGCCCAAATTATTCTAAGATTTCTCTTTACCAACATCATTTGACAAAGAGCCTATTTTTTAACTAACTTTTGGTGAAAGAAGGAAAGAATATGGATCACAAATTAAGTGAAACAGAACAGTACCTCTGAAACTTTATCGAACACCATATCCTAGAGATCCCTAACTACTCCATTGTGAAACTAAGTGAACAAGCAAATGTCTCAACAGCCACCATTGTGCGGACAATGAAAAAGAAAGGCTATGAAGGGTTTACTTCGTTTAAGTATCATCTAAAAGAAGGAGAAAACAAGAACATCAATTTTTCTTTCTTAGATAAAGTAGACAAAGGCATCCGCCGAGCCATTCTAAAAAATGAACAAGAAGTGGTACGTACGATCAATATGTTGGAAATCGGAAATATTGAGGATGCGATACAAAGAATCAAATTTGCTGACCGGGTTTTTGTCTTTACCCGAGGATTTTCAGAAATGATTGGCCAAGAAATGCTGGTAAAACTTCAATTAACAGGAAAAAATTGTCAAATGCATACTGATCCAGAAATTATCAAAAGCATCAGTCAGAAACTGACTAAGAAAGACAGCGTTATTTTTGTTTCTTTGAACGGCGAGACAAAAGAACTCGTCACCGCCGCAAAGAATTGCTATGATGCAGAGATTGGTTCGATTCTAGTTACAGCCAATCATTCCTCTACACTCAAAGATTATTGCGAGATAAATCTCGTAGGTTTCAAATCAGAAGGTTCGTATTTCCCTGATTATGAAGTACGTTCACGCTTGCCTCTCCAGATCATCGCGAGAATTCTGCTTGATGCCTATGTATTGCGTATGGGGGAGAATTGAGGGTATTTGATTTGCAATTGATAACGATTGTCCACCGTATACTTAGCAAAACTATCTAAAAATGTTTGTAAGAATTTTGATATTATAATTTATTAATCCCTTTTTCCATCTTAGATAAAAGTTATATATACTTTATGACTAAAAATACTACAAAATAAATAAACAAATGGGATAATAAAAAATCTGGAACAGAAGCCTACGCATTCTGTTCCAGATTTGGGTTGATGAAAATTCGCATTTTTCAATTCTTATAAGCTATTTAAATCACTTTCTTACTGAAAAAGACCATTACTTAAAGTAATAATTTAAAATTCAAAAAAATTTCAATTATCTAAAATAAAGTAATTTTTCATGATATGGTTAATCTTATAAACTCCAGTATCTAAAGTTTTTATTAACAACTTCATCTTTACTCAATATACTTTTCACATCAATAACTACATTCTTTTCATTACTAATAAATAATGGTTCATATTCTTTGAAGTCCTTATTATACTCTTTATGATTAACAGCAAAAATCAAACAATCTAAATCATTTAATTTTTCATAATCTGTTAACTCTATTCCGTATTCCTTTTCCACTTCTTCTTTATCCGCATACGGATCAGAAACTAAAGCATTAATATCATATTCTCTTAATCCTCTATAGATATCAATTACTTTAGTATTTCTAGTATCTGGACAATTTTCTTTAAAAGTAAACCCTAATATGCCTACTTTTGCATCTTTAACTTTTTTTCCTGTTTTTACTAGTTCTTTAATTGTGGCACTAGCCACAAATTCTCCCATAGAATCATTTATTTTCCTTCCTGCAGAAATAATTTGACTATGATAACCTAATTTTTCAGCTTCAGAAATAAAATAATAAGGATCTACACTTATACAATGTCCTCCGACTAATCCAGGATAAAATTTCAATGCATTCCATTTAGTATTCATAGCTTCAATAACATCTATCGAGCTAATTCCCATTTTATCAAACACCATTGCTAGTTCATTCATAAAAGCTATATTTATATCACGCTGACTATTTTCAACGACTTTTGCTGCTTCAGCAACCTTTATTGAACTTGCTAAATGTACTCCTGCCGATATAACTAATTCATAAACCTTAGCTATCTCTGTTCTTGTTTCTTCATCCATTCCTGAAACTATTTTTACTATTTTTTCTAAAGTATGGATTTTATCACCAGGATTGATTCTCTCTGGCGAATAACCAACTTTAAAGTCTACCCCACATTTAAGCCCCGAGTATTTTTCTAAAATAGGTATACAAATTTCTTCCGTAGCACCAGGATAAACCGTAGATTCATAAACAATAATTGAACCTCTAGTTAAATTTTCGCCTAAAACTTTGCTAGCTCCTTCTATAGGAGATAAATCTGGGGTTTTGTCTTGGTTTATTGGTGTGGGAACAGCAACAATATGAAACTTTGCCCTCCTTAATTGAGAAGGATCACTTGTGAATAACATATCACTAGATGCTATAGCATCATCACCAACTTCTAAGGTTGGATCAATACCTCTTTTATATAAGTCAATTTTTTGCTCGTTAGTATCGAATCCTATGACATTAACCTCTTTTGAAAAGGAAATTGCAATTGGCATACCAACATATCCTAAACCTATTAATGATAAATTTTCCTTCTTACTAACCAATTTTTCATACAGATTAAACATTTTAATCCCCCATACTTTTAATCAACTTTTTTAATTTTTTCAAAGAGTTCGTAGAATTTTTTAATATAAACAATTTTTTCTCTCTAATGTTTTTACTTACAGAGTTACTTGAAGCATCTTCAGCATGTACTACATTTATAGTTGGCGAATAAAGTAATTTCCATTTTTTCCTTTTTGCTAAGTAAAATAAAAAATCTTCTTCTCCGTATAAAAACGTATCTGGATAAAATGCAAACTCCTGTTGTTTAATATAATTTCTAGAATATATTAAACATGAACCATGAAGTGGTACATTTACCATATCTATTGCTACTGTTTTCTTTTCAGTTTTATCTTTTTCTTTATATAAATTTGAAAAATAATATAGAAATCTAAACAAATTTAATATCAACGTATTATTAATTTTTCTACTGGAGTCATGAACATATTCAATTGGGTTTTGATCACATCCATCCAAGTTAGAAATTTTAGGTCCTAAAATATCATAGGAATATTTTATATACAGTTGATTTATCTGATTTATGAAATTTAAACTTTGGATATAAACATCACTATTTAATATGATTATATAGTCAGAGTTATATTTATATTTTGCTATCGTATAACCTAAGTTGTTTCCTTTAGCAAATCCTACGTTATATTCCATGCTTATTATTTCTACCATATTATCATTGGAATATTCTTCAAAAAGTTTTTCTAAACTATTATCACTAGAAGAATTATCAATAACAATAATGTTTAATTTATTTTGAGCATCATCTATCTTTTTTATATGATTGATGCATTTTCTTGTCTCGTCAAATGTATTATAATTTAAAATTATAAAACTATAATTCATACATTTCACCTCTCTTGATGGAGCTTGAAAAAATTGAAAAAATTATAGGAAAATAAATAATTCTCTGAGAATCAAATAAACTAAGCGAAATAGACATCCCTATAAAGTAAATAAAAATCATTTTATTAACTATATTACTATTCAGATTTTTCATAAAATAATACATTAGCCCTATTATCCAGACTGATATAGCCATCCCATACCTAAATAAAAAGCCCATTAAACCAATATCCGTATAGTTATAGATATTTTTAACACAATCACTAAATCCAAATCCAAAAATAATATTATCAAAAAAATGATTCTTGTAATAATCAATTACTTCAAATCTATAAAATACGCTCGCTTGTTGTTGCCCAATTCCAATAAATTTTTCAAAAAAATTAGTCTTTAATAAAGTAATACACGTTATCACTATAACTATTAAATGAAATAGGATTTTCTTATATGCTACTTCATTTAATAATATAATTGTATAAAAATAACTCAATATTAGTATTACAGAGATTAATGTTATCATCCTGACATTAGAAATCTCAACTAAACAATACATACAAATCACCAAAAATATTATTGCTTTTTTTGTACTATATAGTCTTGTTCCCATACCAATTAAGATAAATAATATCGTACTGCCTATTAAATCAGAAGTTTGAGGAAATCTAATGTTACTATTTACTGATTGTACTAAAGTTATATTGTTTTGAGTAATATAGTCCTGAAAAAAATAAAAAAACACACACGTACTTACTGCATAAATTATTCCTATGCATACATACATCTTTATAAACCACACTAAGTTTTTTTTATTATAAAAAAAACTTTTCAGAGGAAAATACAATAATAAAATTAAATTATAGTAAAAGTTACTAATTAATAATTGGATTTTTTCTCCAGAAGATATCAGTTGAGTAAAAAGTAGAATACACATCAATAATAATAAACCTAATATTATTAAATCTGACTTATCAAATTCTATAGCTTTATATCTAACGAATAACCAATATATAAATAATAACAGACTAAGTATAGTTATTAATAGTTTATTGTGATATGTGTTTATATTTTTGAACACTGAAGAAAAAAGAGGCAACATAAATATTTGGGCATTTAATATAAATATCACCATTAAAACTATTTTTATAAGCTTATCATTTTTTAATTTTATAATTTCTAAGGTCATCCTTTTCCCTCTCATACTATTTAGAGTCCATTAAAATAAAGTTAATTAAATCTCGTGCCCTATTTTCCCAAAAAATGCTGCTTGGTGTTTTATATTTTGGTGATTCATTGGTATCATATTCTTCTATTTCATTTATCCATTCCTCATAATTATTTGTAATCGTAATAATCTCTTTAAATTCATCCACACCTAATATTCCAGTAGAAATTATTTTTTTTCTGGCATTTAAGTATTGATATAATTTTAATGGATCGCCGCCGTTTTCATTTTTCCCAACAGAATGCGGTATAATTAGGATATCGAATAATTCTAAATATGAATATATTTCATAAGAACTTATTGGCCCAAATTCAATGATATTATGTTTATTTTTAATAATATCAGCCAACTTCTTATTTTTTTGTCCTTTTAAATGAGGGCCAATATAGACAAATAAAACCTTAGGCAATCTTTGAGATAAAATATTAACTAAATCCTCATCAATTCTGGTTCCTAATTTTCCTATATATCCAACACTCTTTTCATAATTGCTTAATTTTTTTTTCAATTGTTGTTTTTTCTCTATGTTTTTCTTATTAATAGTAATTGGAAATACACCATTCTTTATTAACTTAGGAATAATAGAAAAGTTTTCTTTACAGAATTTTTGTGTTTCTGTGGAATTACAGCAGTAAAAGTCGCTAATTTTAATAATCTGAAGATACCCTTGATAAGCACTTTTTTTCTCAAAATCATTTAAGGATGGATGTATAGCAAAATTATCCATCATATCAAAAATTACTTTTGCACCTTTCCTCTTACACTCTAATATTAATTCATATGCGAAAGGATTATTGCTATACACATAGGTATCATTATCAATTTCTATTGGGATCTTCGGAATAGCATCTTTATATCCTTTAACCCACCATCCTCTTCTTTGAGTAATGATTCTCCAATCAAAGAAAGTATATGTGTTAATTTCATTAGCACTGTCTATATACTTCATTATACTTTTTTCAATCGTTTCTTCAGGAAAATTATTGCTATTTCCAATAACTGTTTTTTTGTCTAAAAACGTTCTAGGTTTAGAAACAGTATACAAATCAAAAAGTTTAGTATCCATTATTAATTTTAATAATGCGTATTCTCTCGTCATAATTTTTGAATTTTTAAAATAGTTAATATCATGATAAGGAATAAAAATTAATTTATTCAAAGTTATGCTTCCTCCTCATCGTTTAAAAAAATTTCATTATATAAATCTACTATTTTCCCCCATGTAAAATTAGTAGATATAGTTCTATTAGATTGGAATGATAACGATAAGATTTTATCTTCGTTAAATAATTCAACTTCATCAATAACATTCTTCAAATCATTTTTTTCTTTTTTCCAATATTTTGCCCCTTTTAATCCAACTTCTCTATTAAATCCAACGTCTAAAAGAAGATTTAATTTAGTTGTAGCTAGTGCTTCTAACAACGACGGGTTTGTTCCACCAACTTCGTGTCCATGTATATAAGCAAAAGCATGTTCCCTTATATACTTTAACAACTCCTGATCATAAACTGTCCCAACAAATTTTATTCTTCGATCTTTGTCAAACTTTGTTTTTTCTTTCAGTTTTTCATAGAATTTATTTTTTTCAACATTTGTAATCAAAACAAAATCTTTTTTTGTATCAGATTTCATGAATTCACGAATCATTGTTTCATAATTATTTTCTGGGACAAATCTACCTACTACAAGATAATATTGATCTATTTGAATCATTTTATCCTTATACCATTCGATTACTTCTGGACTATTATCTGTCAACTTTGATTTTTCTAAATCTGTTCCATAAGCTATATATGTTGTTTTTGGTTTGTATTTGCTATACTGTTTATGAATATATTTCTCAATGTTTTGGCTATCACATATCAATAGATCTGCATGTTTAACCATAAGCCTTTCTGAAAGTTTCCAATATTTTCTTACTGGGTAACTCCATTTTGCTCTTAACCACTCGTGTCCATCAGGGTTAACAAAAAGTTTTCCGTTTATTTTATTTATTCTATTTTTAAAACGACTGATAAAGGGACCGATACGACAAGCCAAAACATAAAAAATAGGATCTATATCTTTATTTTTTTCTGCCTTTTTAATAGACATTTCTAAAGCTTTTAAATCATAATAAATAGCTCTTGCAGGACCAATGTTTGGCACATCTACATTAAAACATTTAGCTCCATTATAAATAAACTCTTTTTCTTTAATATCCGATTTCAAAGAATTTTCAGCCATACACGCAATATGGTACTGAATCGTTTTATCAGTCTGTCTTTTAGTTAGATTTTCTACAAATGATTCAAATCCACCATACTTTGCAGGAATACCCTTTGAACCTATTATATATACATGTTTAATCTTTGTTTTTTCCAACTTATATTCCCCTTACTAATATGCCCCATTCGGTTTTATAACAACCCAAATTGTCTTGATAATTAGTTTAAAATCATTCAATAGGCTTTGATTAGTTATATATTCTAAATCTAAATCAACCATTGCATGAAAACTAACATCATTTCTACCACTAACTTGCCACAAACCTGAACATCCAGGTTTTACATACAAGCGTTGAAGATCATATCTCGTGTACTCAGCTACTTCCCTTTCCAAAGGTGGACGTGGGCCAATTAGACTCATATCTCCTTTTAAAACATTCCATAGCTGTGGCAATTCATCAATACTTTTAGCACGGATAAATTTACCTATTTTGGTAACACGTGGATCTTCTTTCATCTTGAACATTGCGCCTTCTATTTCATTTTGATCCAGTAACTCTTCCAATTTTTCTTCAGCATCTAAACACATCGAACGGAATTTATGCATTTTGAATGTTTTTCCATTTTTACCAACACGTGTATGGCTAAAAAATATCGGACTTCCTGGCTCTTCTTTTCTGATTCGATAAGCTACATAGAACATCAAAGGAGAAGCTAAAATCAAACCAATAATGCTTCCTACAATATCAATCATTCTTTTAAAAAATAAATAGATATATCGTTTTTCAACTTTTTCTTTATCCAACCAAACTTGATTAGGATGTACTTCACTAATACGAGATAATAAATCTTCACTTTCCATACTTTCAGTCCCTTTCACTATTTTCACTCTCTCCTCATTTCCTTTTTATCTACGAATAAAGAACTAAAATAAACCAAACTTCTTCTTTTTTACCTCTTCATAGATTGGATAACTGATTTCATCCCCGTTGATCAGATCCTTTGCGACTTGTTTCATCTGTACTACTTTTTCCTTACCAAAGTCCTTGGCAATCTGCTCATAGCACTCTTTTAAGTAAAAGGTGCGCTTAGAGACCCCATGGGCATCAGAAGCAGCCATCTGCACGAGATTATGTTTGACCATCGTTTTGGCTGTTTTCTGGATGTCTTTGCCAAATACCCCAACATAACTTGGCGCAGTGAGTTGGGCCAAACATCCCATATCTAGGAACGGAAGCAAATGATTTGGGTCTTTGCGAAAATGCGCGTTGCGTTCTGGATGGACGATCACTGGTGTCTTTCCTAGTTCTAATAACTCAAAAAAAATCCGTTCTGCATATAACGGCACTTCCAGTGTCGGAAATTCGATCAGAAGATATGTATCATCTAAATCTGTAAATAAAATTTCATCTCGGTGGATGTCTTCGATGAGCGTTCCGGTAATACGTACTTCTTGTCCTTCCAATAACGTCAAAGGCAACTGTCTTTTCTCTAATTCGGCTTGTAACGAAGCGACTAGAGAAATGACTTGTGATTTTTCATTGCTGTATTTTCCATTATTGTGGTGTGGTGTGCATAAAATATGCGTAATGCCTTGCTGAATCGCTTTTTCAGCCATTGCAATACTTGCTTCTAAGTTTTCTGCCCCGTCATCGATTCCTGGTAGGATATGGCAATGTAGATCGATCATTTCTCTTGTCTCCTCTCTTCTTAGTCCTTAATTTCCGTAGTAATAACCAGCATCTTTGCTATGTTCTGCTCCGTTGTATACAACACCTAAAACTCGTGCTTGTACCATCTCCAGCAGTTCTTTTGCTTTAGTCAAGGATTCTTTACGTGACGTATTTTCACGTACAACCAATAAAGTGCCATCCGTTTTTGAAGACATGATCTGTGCATCTGTTACGGCTACTACTGGTGGCATATCGAATATCACCACGTCAAATAACTGTCTTGCTTCGGCTAGGATCTGATCCATTCTTGGCGAGCTTAACAATTCGGATGGGTTGGGTGGCTTAGGCCCACTAGGCAAAATCGACAAGTTCTCGACTGGCGTTCGTTGGATCGATTCTGCTAAACTTTCTGATGAACTAAGGACTGTACTTAGTCCGCTTGCATTATCAAGTTGAAATGTTTTATGGATAACTGGCTTACGTAAATCTGCATCTACTAGCAGTACTCGTTGACCAGATTTAGCAAAAACGACTGCAATATTTGCTGCAGTGGTAGATTTTCCTTCTCCAGGACCTGATGAAGTCACGACAATCGTCTTAATTTGCTGACCAGCTGCGGAGGCAAACTGGATATTCGTCCGAATCGTACGATATTGTTCGGCGATTGGTGAAGATGGGTTTGTTAATGTGATCAAACTGACTGCATGAGTTTGTGTTGCTTTTTGTTTCTGTGTTCGTGCCATTTTTCTTCCTCCTAGACTCTTGAGCGGCTTCTGCGTGATGGGGCTGTTTTATCGTTTGTAGCTTTTGGTCGTGCAGGAGCTGTTCCTTTTTTACGGATACCAGCATTCAATTCTTTCGCTGACATTTCTGGAACTGTTCCTAAGATTGGGAATCCTAATGTATCCGTCACATATTTTTCATCTTTCACTGTCCGATCAAGTAATTCGAATAAGAATGCCAGACCTACGCCTACCATCATTCCTAACACTAAGCCAATCACTAGATTCAATTTATTATTTGGCGAAACAGGTGTCGTATTGGCAACTGCACCTGAAATAATCGAGATTTTATCGACATTCATCACGTCTTTGGCGTTTTCTTGGAAAACTTGTGAAGTTGTATTAGCGATCTGTTGAGCAGTCACTGCATTCGTGCTTATTGCCTGGATCGAGAACATTTGTGAATTTTGTGACTGATTGACGGAGATCGCATCTTTGATTTGTCCAGCAGTCATTTTCACATTGTCTTCTGTTTCTAAACGATCTTTGACTTCATTTAGTACTAAATCACTGACGATCATATCTTTATACGTATTGATCATTTGCAGGTTCGTATTGACATCATTGACATTTGCAGTGTCTGATTGTGGCAGTGTCACGATCAATTGTGCTTGTGAACTGTATTTTGGGGTCAAGATGAAAAATGTTACGATTCCTGAGATGGCCAAGCCAGCAAACATTGAGATGATGATTGTTACCAAGTGTTTGCGTAATGTTTCAAAAATTTCTTTCAAGCTGATTGTCTCTTCCATTTTTTCTCCACTTTCCTATTTATTCTCTAGATTCATTTGATCTTTTAATTCTTTTTTCACACGATCAAGTTCTTGATCGCTGACTTTTTGATAGGAGATGTTATCTTGCATGAAGCCTTCTCCTTGCAGCTGATCTTGCTTGATCGTACCAAATGCCTCCCGATAATCTAAAGCGATTTTTTTCATTTCATCAAAGCTCATGTCTGTTTTCATATTCGACTCTAGAGCATTCAAAACGGATTGATAGTTGCTGACACCGTTTAAACTCAATACTTTTTTCGCTACACCTTCTACGATCTTTCTTTGACGCTCTTGTCTACCATAGTCACCATTTGGATCTTCATAACGCATACGAGAATAAGATAATGCCTG
The DNA here is from genome assembly GCF_050530455.1 of Enterococcus sp. DIV1208. NCBI lineage: Bacteria > Bacillati > Bacillota > Bacilli > Lactobacillales > Enterococcaceae > Enterococcus > Enterococcus sp. DIV1208. Next base: position 2,414,804 of record NZ_CP172887.1, read on the forward strand.
ATCTCCGTTCAATGTGATTTTACCGATTGTAAAGTCATAGCCATCTTGTGAGAAAGTGAGGTCATTATTGACTTCGATACCACCAACTGCATCAACAAGTTCTTTTAGCCCTTTCATATTGATAGAGACATAGTGATCGATTGGGATGTCTACATATTTTTGTACGGTATCCATCGCCATGGCAGCTCCGCCGAATGCGTAAGCGTGGTTGATCTTGTCTTTTGTGTCACGACCTACGATGTCGACATACGTATCTCGAGGAATGCTGACGATCGTTGTCTGTTTGTCTTCAGGACTGACTGTGGCAACCATCATCGTATCTGATCTTCCTTGATCGACCCGACCTAAATCTCCAGTATCAATCCCCATCAATAGAACAGAGAAAGATTCTTGTTTGTCCAGATCAACTGGTTTCGTTCGTTCTCCTTGGGTTCGTTCCACTGATTCGTAAGTTTTCTCAATAGAATGTGAGAGATCCAGATATAATTTTGCTCCTACTCCTACAATTGCTAATACTAATACGATAAGAACTGCTAAAATAATCAGAAATATTTTTTTCCCTCTTGATTTTCTTCTTCGTCTTGCCATAGTTTCCTCCGTTTGCTAACCTTGCTTGAATCAACGCTTTAACTGTCAATAGCTTATATTGCTATAGCCCATTTGCTGAGCAACAGTTTGTGCTTTTGTTGCGTATGCTACGCTTATTTTTTCATTCCGGATCTGCTCTATTTGACTGAGCGCCGTCAAATATTGATCGTAAGTAGCGGTGGCAGTCACTTGACCATCCTTTAACATCGTATCGAATAACTGATCTAGTTGCGTGACTTGCGCGATCTGGGTATCAGCGAATCCTAGATATTGCATAACAACCGTTTTCCAAGGACTATCTTTAAAAAAGCTCATATTTTCACGTACACGAGCGACATCTGCACTTGTCACCTTTTCTTTGATGACGACATCGTCTACAGCTTGCTGCCAGTTTGATACATTTTTAGTAAATAAATCGTTGACAGCTGTCTGGATCTTCAGTTTTGATTCTGCACTATCTAACTGTGTCACGATTGCTTTCTTCTCATCTTGGATTGCAACAGCTTCTTTAGGCAATTCTGATTCTTTGATGTCGTAATCATCTGCTGAAAGTTTGACAGAGGATAGCTTATTTGACAAACTTGTGATTGTTTCTTCTGTTATTTCAGGGTTTAGAAAATTTTTTTCTTTTGTACTATACAGCTTGTCTACTTCTTTTGATAAAGAAGTCAAGGTGTCTTTTTGATTGGTGATGGCAGATTCTGCATAATTGATCCGTTGCTGATGTTGCCGCTGATTATTGATATGGTATCCAAACAAACAGATCGCAATAGCACCTGCACCTACCACCACAGTAGTCAATGACTTGATGAATGGCTTTTCCATAGATTCACTCCTAAGTATGGATGATAGATAAATTAAGATATAATTCACTTACATAAAAATGACAGCTCTTTACAAAAAAACATAATTAGACTAATATATTCACAGAAATATTTGTAAACAAGTTTCCCCTACATAATCATATCATAAATTGTTTTCTTGACTAGGGTAATTCACAATTCAAAAGTAAATAAAACATAAATTAAGATAATAATTAATCGTTTTCATTTTCATAGGTATTTTTAAAAGTTACACAAAAAATAAAATAACGTAAAATAGTATTAATTTAATAATATTTGTAATAAGTCTAAGTCGAAGCCGGCTCTTTGTCAAATGATGTTGGTAAAGAGAAATCTTAGAATAATTTGGGCAGAAAGAAGAAAAACTTCTTTCTGTTCTTTTTATTTGGTTAAAATAGTTTTACCGTGTCGAATCATGATCCGTCGTTTGAAATGATAAAAATTTCGAAACCCATAAGCATTGCGTTTTAATACTTTAATATGGTTGTTTAAACATTCTAGTGGTCCATTTGAATAACTGTAGCGGAGGTCATTTAGGATCTGTGGCAGAAACTTTTTAAATGTTAGCAAAGTTGTCGCATAAGTTTCAGGTAACTGGCTGACTTCTCTGGATAAACAGTCCTCAAATAGAGAATGATCTCTTTTCTTTACTGCATAAAGAACATCTTGGTATAACTGATAGCCTTGTCGTAGATTGGGACAAGTAGCTAACAATCGGTCGACAATCTCACTTTCAGTTAAGTAATCTCTGAAACTGGCACGCCAAACCCGTTTTTCATCGTTCAACTTTGCTTCTTCTTTTTGTAGGAGTTTCCAATAACGTTTCATTTTTTTACCAAGCCCACGTTGGTATTGAGAAGTACTTTTAAGTCGTGCATTGGTTTCCTTCACTAGTAAGGATGAAACACATCATATTTTGGAATACAAATGGTCAGACTTAGGAATTGATATTAAGTTAGAAGATTTTTCTGATTATGAGGCTATCACAACTATCATTAAAATTACAAAAGGAAATTTTAGGCTTATTCATCGTTTATTTGCACAGATTGATCGTATTTTAAGAATCAATCAAATGGATAAGATTACTGTAGAAGTTGTCGAAGCAGCAAGAGATAGTTTAGTGGTAGGTATATAAAAAGCTACCAAAAAATTGGTAGCTTTTGTCATTTATTACTAAAAATTTTTGCCATTTAAATAGAAAAGTGACAATTCTGTTTTTGTGAACTACTCGCCACTTATTTCCCTCCTTGCTAAAAGTGATATCACTTATATAAATCAAATTAAAAAGTGACGTCACTTTTTTAGTGCTGGTACATCAAATCCTGCTTTTTCTTGCGCGATCAGTAGATCTAACGCAATACACATAATCTTAGATTCACTTTTCCCGTACTTCTGCTTTAGTTGCTGCAATTCTTTTTGTCTCTTTTCATCCAATGTAACGGGTAACCGTTTATTCCCTACTGCAATTGGCATTGGTACCCTCTCCTTTCATCGAAATAATCTTATGAAGAATACGGCTGCAATCAACTTGAATATTAGACTCAAAAGGGTTAACACAAAGCGCCAAAAGATCAAACAAAATACCAGTATTCCTAAGAATACTACGAAGTTTAAATGTAGAGCTGCCCCATGACGCATAAGTATCTCGCCAACAAACAGTACGAACAATAGAGGAATGATTTTATTCATATGGATCTCCTTCTTTCTCTTAGGTTATCGGGCTTTGCCCGCTTATTTCGCACCACCTAAGCGGCGGGGGCGGTTGGAGCGATTGGTGCGAAATAAGAACCATTCCCTTAATTTCAAGGTTTTTTGGTCTTATTTCACACATCCTCACTTTTCGGTATAAATGGTTATTGACCTTTTTTCCTTTCAAATCGTTGATATGGCATTCGTTTATGGTCAAGTTCATTTTGGATTTCTTCTGTATCGTCGTAAGTGTAGGTGTCTAAAAAATCAGTTAAAGTCGTGTACCAGTCGTCGCCTGGGTTATCTACTTCTTCTACATATTCCCTCAAAAATGCTTCGGGTACAGCGAGTTCATAATCCATTCCCATTAACACGATAGATTCCGTCCCACACGTCAAAAATCTAGTAAATACAAGGTAATAATCGTCTACCGTCGCATCTTTGCTGTTTAGCTCTTCCATTTCTTCTTCCATTAATTCCATGCTCTCAAAAATTGAATAATATTCTGATTCTGAGTAATAGTGTTTCCTGCAAATCGTGTAGCTGACAAAGTTTTCGACCAGTTCACTCCTTTCTAGGTAAACATTCATGATATATTTTTCTGTTTCTAGTCGTAGAAGCTCCGCTCCTTTTTTTAATGTGTCAGGACGACGTTTATACATGTCTAAACGATTATGGCTGACTGTAACCTTCGTTTGACTCGTTTCACTTTCCAAATACAATTGTTCTTCCACTCTTTGAATAAAGTACTTCATTTCTTCCATACAACTAAAGTCTTTTTGAATCCGTCTGATTACTTCATTCAAATGTTCTTTGTTTGTTAAAAAGTGTGACACATCTTCCATTGTTAGTTGATAAATCACCTTATTCATTTTCGTTGTCCTCCTTTTTCATGGTGTAATAGGCGCCATACTTATTGATATTTTCAAAATAATCTAACCATTCACTTGAAACAGTCTTAGCTTTTTTCGTTTCGATAAATTTCGCATACGTTAGTTCTAAAGCTTGGTATTCAGAAGGTTTGATTGTGCTTGGTTTGACGCCTACTTCCAAGCATAGTAAGGCTTGGAAAAACCATTTTGCATTTTGCTTTTTCAGTTCTTCCAGTGTTCGATAGTACGTCGCAATGAGATTCATTTCGACACCTGATTCAATTATTTCTTCCACAGCTACCGACAATCTTTCCTTATAATGTTTTTTTGGAACACGTGTCTCATTGTATAGGAATGTCATATCCTCCATTTTTTGTGCCATTTTATCCAAAGGTAATTTGACAAATTCGTCATAGTAATTTTGAGCCATATTTTTTCTCCTTTTTAGTTCTCTAATTCGGTTAACCAATATTCGTTTTCATAAGTTTCCAAGTTTTCTTGATAATGCAGTTCATATCCTGCAATCTTCACTAGGTCTTCAAATAGCATAGTCGGTGCATCCTCTACTAAAGGGGTTTCTATCGTCCAGTACCGCGGAATAAGTAAAGCTTCTGCTACTTTTTCAGAAATGACTTCTTTGTCCACCAAAATTTGAACGACTTCTTTTACAGTCAATAATTTGTGCTGTGTTTTCATCAGCGTTTCTTTCCTTTCTCATCAATCAAAATATAATCGCCATAAGACAAGGTATATTTTTTCCCGCATGTTGGACATTGATACAAACGATAGCTTTTGATACATTTCGCTCTTTCTCCACAATCGCATTCGACAGTATGTGGTGCATGATAGTTTGGGAATAATTCGCTGAAGGGAACACCCCAATAATCAAATTTCTTTCGCATGTTAGATTCTGCCTCCTCTTAGGAAAGGTTTTACTTCCTTTCGTTAGTTCTTTCTTTATTGATTTGTTGGCCAGAATGAATCACCAAAAAGCGACAAGGACAAGGGCGCGCAGCGTGCCATTTACCCTTGTCCTTGTCGCTTTTTGGTGATAAAAGGCAACTTGTTGCCGGTCTGGCAAATCAATAAAGAGATAGCGAACAGGAACGAACCTGTTGGTGAGAGGAAGTTTTTTCTATTTTGTCTTGCTTTGCAAGACCCCTTATCTTAGTGAACGTGCAACGTTCACTTCCTTTCTTCTCGAACGGCGGTGGCGGTTGGAGTTAGAGAGAGGTTTTTCAATTGAGAAGGCGCTTGCGCCTTCCTAAAAAGGCCTTTTCATTTTTCTTGTTTCTATGTAAAACAAAAAGAGCTGCAATCCTCATTTAGGACTGCAGCTCTTCTTTTATTTATATGCCCATTAATCTCGTAAAATGATCAGGGTTTCTAATTTGCATTGATTCAATGACTAGTTGATTTCGTTTATTGAAGTGACCTGTCACTGAAATAGTATACTTGCCTTCTTCCAAAATCAGCAATTTATCCGCTATTTCTATATTGGCCACCACACAATTAATCGGTTCATGATTTGTACGTAATGTAAATCGCACAAGCAACGGCTGTGTCTTGATTACCCGAATTTTATCCAGTAAACCAGTATAATGTTCCATCGCGATCACCTCGCTAAAATTATAGCAAAAACAGCTAAAATTGAGAATTTTTAATCGATTTTAGATATGCTATAATGATCAAGACAGTAAAGTTTGAAGACGGTGGCGACTTCTGAAAGGTGGTGGTGCTTATGAACGTAAGTGCTAAAATCTATGAAAGGAGTAAGCCTTTTGTCCGCATATGAGACAATTCAAACCATTCTTGGTTTTGGTATGTTTACCATTGCTTTGATTAGTTTGATTGTAAATATGCTTAAAAATGACAAAAAGAAATAACCGTCTACTTTAGCAGGTCAGCGGTTATTTCCAAATAACTAATATTCTGCCACCGTTCTTTAATCGGTGCTGTTAATGAGGGGTTGTTCGCGCAACTCCTCTTTTTCATGTTCATTATAGCAATATTTCGCAAGAAGTTCAACGATTTCCCGTTAACCCTACATATAAAGCGGTAGAATAGCCGTAAGTATAACAGCTGTCGCTGCTATTGTGACTTTAGTCAATCGCCAAAAGGAATTATCCTTGCCTGCTCTTTTTAAAAGATAAGAACAGACAAGATACACGAATACAAGAAATAGTGATCCTTTTGCAATTCTATTTACCAAAGGATTTTCAGTGACACCCAAAGAAATCCCGTCTATAAATGCAATAACGGGTATCAATAGATCCATCGTCAGACTAATGTTTTTTGCCATACTTACTCCTTCTTTCTCGAACTAAAACGGTAGATCATCATCGCTAATATCGATTGATTGTCCACCAAATGGATTCTGTGAAGCGTTCAATCCATTGTTGTTAGGCGTCGCTGTATCCCGTTGTTCAAAAGTGGTGGTGCTTGGACTGGTGGACGATTGATCAGCGTGCGCACGGCTTTCTGTCGCTGCTTTGCTTTCTAATAGTTGGAAATTATCGGCCACAACTTCTGTCACATACACACGTTGTCCTTGTTGGTTATCGTAGGTTCGGGTTTGAATCCGTCCGACAACGCCGATCAAACTGCCTTTTTTAGCTAATGTCGCCATCGTTTCTGCTGGTTTGCGCCAAATCACACAGTTAATAAAATCAGCTTCTCGATTGCCGTTTTGATTCGTGAAATTGCGGTTAACAGCTAGGGTAAAAGTCGCTACTGCTGTGCCACTTGCAGTATAACGTAAATCGGGATCTTTGGTTAAGCGTCCTACTAATGTCACATTATTAATCATCTTTATCTCTCCATTTCTCTATTTATCTGTTGGTGTCTTTGATAAGCTAGTTTTCGCTCTTTTTCTTCGACGTGAATCACTTTTTCCATCAAATTACTAATCGAATCCATTGTCTCATCGTACGTGATCGACGCAGCATAAGGATTGCTTTTTTGATATTTCTTCCAAGTATCTTTTAGCTCGTGACTATTTTTCAGTACATCCATATCCTTTTCATAGTAAATCTTTAACGGATCAGTTTTTCCTCGACGTGTAAATGTATTTCTCACACTATCTTTCAAGGTCTTCTCATCGATCTTCTCCATTTTAGGAATAGTATAGAGATCATAAAAATCTTTTCCTCTTGAATTATCTGTTAAAAAATCAAAGGTTGCACTTAATTTTTCAGCAATAATTTGTTCTGTAGGATAGGATTCCAAAGGAATCGTTCGATCCTCAAACATCAATTTATGGGTTCTGTTGCAAAGTTTTAAATAAAGAATAAAATCCCTTACGGTATCTATGATTTAAGCTGGGATTCCCAATAATACCTTGATTTCAGTACAGACCGAAAACCCGAAGAGAGTGCCTTCTTTTCGGGTTTTCTTATATAATCCTCGAATGGCTTCCATGCCTTTAATCGTGGTAGAGGCAGTGCGTAAACTTCGATAGAATTTATTGCGTCTCTTTACTGGACGATGGTCTTGTTCAATCAAATTATTCAGGTATTTAATGGTACGATGTTCTGTCCCTTGATAAAAGCCGTATTCTTTTAGTTTCTTAAAGGCACTTGTAATAGAGGGGGCTTTATCTGTGACTACAACCTTCGGTTCATCAAACTGCTTCACTAACCGCTTAAGAAAAGCATAGGCTGCTTGTGTGTCCCGTTTTTTACGTAACCAAATATCCAAGGTTAAACCATCTGCATCGATGGCTCGATACAAATAATGCCATTTTCCTTTAATTTTGATGTACGTTTCATCCATTTTCCATGAATAAAAGGATTTTTTATTTTTCTTTTTCCAAATTTGATAGAGTAGTTTGCCATATTCTTGCACCCAACGATAAATCGTCGTATGAGAAACGTTAATGCCACGATCATATAAGATTTCTTGAACTTCACGATAGCTAAGGTTATAACGAAGATAGTAGCCCACGGCTACAATAATCACATCCTGCTGAAATTGCTTTCCTTTAAAATGACTCATCGTCATTCCTCCTGCTATCTTTTTCTATTATTCTACCTTATCTGATAGTAGATTTAAAACTTTGCAACAGAACCCAGCTTTTTATACACGCGTGATTTTTCCACATAGATTTCCATTATCTATTCGACCATTATCTATTATTAAATCACTAAACTGATTTTTCTCCGGAAAAACAACTATAACAGAAGTGTCTCTTCCAGATTTTATTATTTTTTCAAAATCTACATCAACTAGTAAAGTTTCAGAAGTAACTACATCATTTTCTTTCACACAAATTGAAAAAGGCTCTCCTTGTAATTCGACTGTATCAATTCCAATATGGATCAAATAATCAATTCCTGAGTTACTTTTTATATTAATAGCATGTTTAGTAGGAAATATATTTGTTACGCGACCAGCTAACGGAGCATAAATTTTTGTATTATCAGGTATGATAGCAAACCCATCACCCAATAATTTTTGTGAAAAAACAGGATCATTTACTTCTGTGATGGAAATGATTTTTCCAGAACAAGGTGCATAAAATTCTTCTTGTTTTTTCTTTTTGAAAATCTCAAACATATAAAATACCTCCTACTTATCTTTTCCTAATATTTGATTGATTTCTTGACTTAATAAGTCAGCTTTCCCTCCAAAAACAGCTTGTATACCGCCCTTTACTTCGAAGACAGCAGTCGCACCAATGGCTTTTATTGTTTGTTTTTGAACAATTTTCCCGTTCGTAACAGCAACACGTAAACGAGTTGCACAAGCTTCAACAGACTCAATATTATCTTTCCCACCAAGGGCATCAATAATTGTAAGAGATTCTTCACGTAATGATGTATTTTTATTTACTGCTTTTTTAGGATGAACTTCCGATTCTTCTTCCATTCCAGGAATAGCCACCTTGAATTTTTTGATGAAAAATGTAAAAACAAAGAAATATATAAGCGCCCATGCAATACCAAAAGGAATAAGTTTTAACCAATTAGTTTTGTCGTTCCCCTGAAGTACACCAAATAATAAAAAGTCGATCAAACCGCCTGAAAAAGAATTCCCTACACGAATATTTAAGATATCCGCAAAATAAAAAGATAGCCCATCTAAGAATGCATGAATCACATAAAGCCAAGGAGCTACAAATAAGAACATATACTCTACAGGTTCAGTAATTCCTGTTAAAAAAGAAGTAAGAGCACCACTAAAATAAAGTCCACCATTTTTCTTACGATTATTTTTGGGAATCGCACGATACATTGCATAGCAAGCTGCCGGTAATCCAAACATCATTGTTGCGAATCTTCCTGCAAAAAAGCGAGTACCATAAGTAAATAAGCCTGTATGATTTGGATCAGCTAATTGTGCAAAGAAAATATTTTGTGCCCCCGCAATTGTTGCACCAGCAACATTTTCTGTGCCCCCCAAAGAAGTGTACCAAAACAAAGGATAAATTGTGTGATGTAGCCCGACAGCTCCAGTTAACCGAAGTAAGAATCCATAAAGGAAAGTACCTATGCTACCCATCTGTGCAATTTGTTCTCCAGCAACCACTAAACCATTTTGAATTGGTGGCCAAATTAAATAGAAAAAAGATCCAATAACAATTGCAGCTAAACTAGATACAATAGGGATAAATCTTGAACCTCCAAAGAACCCTAAAAATTGCGGAAGTTCTATTTTTCTATATCGGTTGTGTAAGAATGCAACCGTTCCCCCCACAACAATTGACCCAACAACTCCTGTATCAAGTGTTGCCCCTTTTGCTGAAAATAGTTCAAGAAATCCACTAATTGTTGCAGTATAGACTAAATAAGCTACACCTCCAGCTAACCCAGCTGTTCCTTTGTCTCCATTTGCAAGTCCCACTGCAATTCCGATTGCGAAAATTAAAGCTAGATTTGCAAAAACTGCATTTCCAGCATAGCTCATGATGCTTAAAATAGTATGCAACCAAGTTTGATCTAAAATTGGATAAGCATTTATAGCGCTCTCATTTGTCAACGCTCCTCCAAGACCTAATAGTAGCCCGGCCACTGGTAATATAGCGATCGGTAACATAAATGCACGACCTAATTGTGAGAATTTTTTAAACATTTCCTTTTCCCCCTAACTTAATGCTTTAATAAATCTTGAAGTAATTTCTTGTGGTCGGGTAATAGCCCCACCCACAACAATACCTGCAACTCCTAATTCTTTTATTTCTTTTGCTTGCTCTGGAGTATGAATTCTACCTTCAGCTATTACACAAATATTAGCTTCAACTAATTGTTTAATAAGTTCAAAATTTGGTCCATATAGCTTTTTACTTTCTTCGGTATAACCACTTAAAGTAGTTCCAACAAAATCCACCCCCGCTTCATAAGCATTTTTACCTTCTTCGAAGTTAGATATATCTGCCATCAATAACTGATGAGGATATTTTTCTTTTATTTTTTTTATAAAATCATTGATAGATAGACCATCATGTCTTTTTCTTAATGTGCAATCGAGAGCAATCACTTCTACACCAGTAGCAACCAACTCGTCCACTTCTCGCATAGTTGCTGTAATAAAAGGAGCTTCTGGTGGATAATCTCTTTTTATAATTCCAATCATTGGTAATTCAACTTGTTTTTTGATTGCTAAAATATCACGAACAGAATTTGCACGTATACCAACAGCTCCTGCTCTTTGTGCGGCTAGAGCGAAATAAGGCATAAGACTCTTTTCTTCTTTATAAAATATTTCACCAGGTAATGCCTGACAAGAAACGATTAAACCATCTGAGATCGCTTCTAAAAACTCTTGTTTATTCATTATCCTAAACACTCCATTTTTATTATATTTTTGGATAATACCTCCAAAAAAACAATATAGCATCCGCTTTCAAAAATGTAAAGTTAAAAAAGGATAAATCCGGAGTTTTTTTAAAGAAAAATGGAGTATAATGGAGAAAACATTTTAACTGCAAAGGAGTTTGTATGAATTATATCTATTTAATCAGAGAGCACTACCCCTTACTAACGAGATCTGAAAAAAAAGTCGCAGATTTTATTTTGAATTCTGGTAAAACTATTATTTATAGTACAATGAATGATATTAAGAAAAATACTAAAGTAGGTGATGCAACGATTATTCGTTTTTGTCAAAAAATTGGTTTTTCTGGATTTTCTGATTTGAAAATTGAAATTGCAAAAGAAGATTTTAGTCATCAAAAAGAACAACCTAGTAGTAAGAAATATTATGATGAAATTGCTAATACTTTAATAGATGCTTTACATTTAACTATTCGTTTGTTAGATGAAAATAAACTGGATAACGCAGTTCAAATGATTAAACAAGCAAAGAATTTATATTTATTTGGAGTAGGCTCCAGTGGAAATACAAGTCTCGATCTAGAAAGTATGTTTTTACGAGTAGGTGTGCAAGCAAAAGCAGTATTAGATCCACACTTTCAAGCTCAAGTTGCTTCCTTATTAACAGATCAGGATCTAGTAATTATTTTCTCTTTATCTGGAAAAACGAAAGATACCTACGATTCATTGAAAATTGCAAAAAAAAATGATTCAAAAATAATTGCAATAACCAATTATATCCATTCACCAATTGGTCAATCTGCTGATTTGGTTTTACAAACAGCAATTGAAGAATTTTTAAATGGTGGTTCTTTAGCTGGAAAAATTTCACAACTTTATATTTGTGATTTATTAGTGCAAAGATATGAACAAAAATATAATATTGATTCTGTTGAATTGAGAGAAAAAGTTTTACGCTCCATTATTGATAAAAGAATTGAATAAGCCTAAGATCTATACCAGTAAAATATAAAAAGAACATCTTTTAATGGATGTTCTTTTTATATTTAATATCATAATTTTTTTGTTTATATGATTTTTCTATAATAGATAAAAATAACTCTGTTTCCGCTTTTTCTCTTGCCTTTTTTGCATCTTCTAGACTCTTATACAAACTCAAATTATATTTTTTCCCAGCTAAATTAATATATGCAACCCATTTATTATTTAAATGGCAAACACCTTTTATTCCACTTTGATTATTTTTTGAACGTTTTGCTATCAAAGACTCTACAAAGGTTCCATCGATTTTTACTCTAGAATCTTGCTTTTTTAAACAACTACAACTTTTTGTATGTCCACAGATTAAATTTCCATATTGAACGAGACACCATTGACCACAATCACATTTACAAATCCACTTACTACGAGAGATACTATATTAATGATATGATACTATGTTTTTCCATATTAGAGAATATAAGAGTTACAACCGAAAAATCAACAATCAACAAATTTAAACAATGAAACAAGTTAGATTGTCAATTATTTTATATCTATTTTAGAACTATACTGAGTGAACAATAAAATAATTTAACTAAGCCATACACTATATATTACAAATAAAGGAGTATAAAATGAAAAAAAATTATTCTATTCTCATACACATGTTGTCACAACTTTCTAATTTATTTTCTAAAAAATATCTATTTGTCTATGTCAGTCTTATTTTTTCTATTTGTATAAATTACATTTGTTCGTTGATAAGCATAATCTCAAGCATTTATATTACTCTTATATTTCCTATAAAATCTGAATCGCTAACAATTATCACAATAATAATTATTAGTTTTATTTTATCCATAATTGCTCACGCTATCAGGCTCACTTTAGTACATTTAAGTAAAATAAATATTATTTCAGTCTATAAGATACTTGATATTTCGAAAGACTTTTTTACTCATGTATTGCTGTTTTTCACATTACTTCTACAATTTACTGATATGTTATCTTTTGATGGCACAAGCCTTTTAACACAGTTAGAAGAAAATCATGGTTACTTGAATGTGTGGCTATAGGTATAACTGCTCTTTCACTTCAAATTATTTATTTTCTTAAATATCAATTAAATAATATGGAGAACGAAAAACAGCCCTATTCATTAGAATAAGACTGTTTCTGGATCAAGCAATCGCGATTGAAAAATAAATTATATAAAAAGATAATAATGTAAATTTATTTTCTATCCTTATTTTTATTAGAATAATTATTATACTTACTATATGATATGAGCAAGCTCTTTTATCAATTAGCCTATTTCACAATGTTTTTTTGCTTTAACAACATTTTTACAAACCAAATTCCCAAAATAGCTAAGCTTACACCTAACAAGTTATAAGTAAACCGCATTGCTAATGTTTGAGGAATTCCATACATCTGACTAGCTATCGTCAACGCACCAATACAATTAAAAACCGTTTTATAACGGTAACTAGAACAAAATCCTAAACAAATACCACCTAATAAACTAAGTATCTCAATTGGTAAATACATACTTAATAGAATAAAAGAAAATATACCAATAATTGTGCCTAGCAAACGGTCGGTTGCACGTGTTTTCAAATCAATTATTGAAAATCCATAGCTCGCAAATAAAGAGGAAAAGGCAACCCCAACCCACATGAATCGTTCAAAAGATAGATACTGACTAACAGACAATAATAAGCTAATGAAAAATACATAGGAAAACAACCAAATTTTCAATGAAACACTCTTTTCTTTTAAAGCCTTGAACATTGTCTTTTTTTTGTGCTTATTGCGATGATTGTGATAAATTATCCACCAAAATATAAGAAAAAAGAGACCAAAGAAAAGAAGACGATCATTCAATAATTTTTTCGTTATTTGGTCTGTTATTGTCGAATAAACAACAAATATATAAGAAAATCCATATAATGACGGATTTCCCATTTTGGAATCACTTAAAGTAGCAATTAGTATTCCTCCTAGTAAAAGGAAGTGCGACAATACTTGCAAAGTAAAATTTGGTAATAAATGGACAAATGGTGCGACAAACAATGCACCAAAGACAACACTCAATCCTAAAATTGATTGAGCGTATTTATACCCAAAGTCAACGAATCTTAGACTAAGCATCATACAGAAAAAGACAATAGCATATGGCTTATTGGATTCACCAAAAAACTTCGTAGACAAAACAATCACACAGATAGCAAAACCAACAATCAAAAATGAACGTAGAACTAGGGATAAAATATATTTTCTACGATCATACTTGGATTTTGTACTTTTTATTTTTTGCTTAAGTATTAAAGGATCTAATTGTAGTAATTGATAAAAAGTCATTTTCTCTACCTCCTTACTAATACTGCTAATTATTTAACTAAATCTAGCAGTTATAAATACTTGAAGTAAGATTTTTTTGGGAAATAGAGAATACTTATATAATTAATTTTTCACTTACGTAAATCTCTCTTATCAACCAAACAAAACTACTATACGTTATACTTCTTTTGCTAATTTTTAATTGTTCAACATAACTTTTTATAATTTTTGTACTCAACTTATTCAGAAAATCAATATTAGAATATTTCTTAGAATAAGATTGTTTCTGGATCAATCAATTGTGATTGGTTTAAACTGTGATCTAAGCATAATTCAAAATGTAAGTGACTACCTGTACTGTTTCCTGTCGAGCCAACATAACCAATAATTTGTCCTTGTTTTACTTTGTCGCCAACTTTGACTTGATATTCTTGTTGATGCGCATATAAAGTCGTTGTACCATCTTCATGTTCGATGGCTACATAATTGCCACATTAGGGGTGAAACTCTGCTTTAATAACCCTTACTGCCTTGCTAGCGTAGATTGGATCGCCTTGTGCTGCTGCTAAATCTAATCCTCGATGAAATTCTCCTCCACGATTACCAAATGGACTAGAAATCGTATAGTTTTTGACTGGTACGAGATACCCTTCTTTATTTAGTTGTGGCCCTGCTACTTCTTTATCATACGTAGTAAAATCATAGGTCACGATTAGAACATTTAATTTTTTATCGTAGCTAGTATCTGTCGCGTAACGTCCTGTCAAAAATTTCGTTGCTTCGTGATAGGTTTTCGTATTCGTTTTCCAAACGCCATCGTAAAAGTGTCTATTTCCTGTTAAGCCCTCTTTATAACAACAAAGCAGACAATAGTTTACCTGTTTTCTTCATCTACAAATTTTTTTCCTTTCCTTCATTTTTTATACCTATTAAAAGATTATAAAAAGTTTTTTGTATATGTCCACATATCACATGAAATTAATAGATTATAAAAATTTTTTAAAGACTGATAAGGTTGGCTGGTCACAAGACACTCTAGCAATAAAGGACAAAAGTATCTTGCTATAACTAATACTATATAAATAATATGATTATTATATAGAAGATTAGATGTTTAGCAAACATGTTGTCTGGAATGGCAACAGTTTTTTTGACAAATTTTATAAGGTGCAGAACTTCTTTCCGTATGCTATTCCGATTGTCCTTGACAATGAGCCTCCTCGGATGTGACGATCTTCGGCAGGAGCTAACAGTTAAAGTTAGACTGCCTCGCTAGCGTTAGCACATCCGAGCTCATTATCAAGGATTCGCTGCGCCAATCTCTGGTTACGGTAACCAACCGGTGTCTCGTAGCCAAGTGTACCGTGCAACCGAAGGTGGTTCCACCAATTGACATAGTCAAATAACTCCAAATCCAATTGTTGTAAGGTTTCAAATGTGTATTGATAGACAAATTCTACTTTCAACGACTTATAAGTTGATTCAGCTACGGCATTATCAAAAGGACAGCCTTTATGACTCAATGATCGATTGATGTCAAAAGTTGTTAATAATTCATCAATAGCTTGGTTATCAAACTCTTTTCCACGATCAGTATGAAAAATCTCAACCTCTGTCAGAGGTTGTTTGATACGGCTAAATGCTTTTTTTACTAGAACGGCATCTTTATGTTCTCCACAAGAATAGCCGAGAATTTCTCGATTGAACAGATCCAAAATGAAACAGACATAATTCCATTTTTTCCCGACTCGTACATAAGTCAAGTCTGTTACGATCGCTTCTAATGGGTTGTCTCTTAAGAATTTACGATTCAATACGTTTGTCGTTTTGGCTTCATTGCAAGTAGAATGATGTACTTTAAAATAAGCAACAGTATAGCTCGATTTTAATCCTCTATTTTTCATGATTCTACTAATTTTTCGTCGGCTGATCTGAATGCCTCGTTTTGATAAGGCTTTTTTTATTTTTCTTGAGCCGTAGGCCTTTCGGCTGCGGATAAATTCTTCAGCGACTACTTCTTCAAGTTCTGATTCGTCTTTCTTTGGTTTTGATTGATAATAATAGGACTGACGTGATAGACCTAATATTCTGCACATCGCTGATATAGGGTAAAGATGCTTATTCGCATCGATTACTTGTCTCTTCGTCCGAATATCAGCGCTGCTTGCTTT
Source organism: Enterococcus sp. DIV1208 (assembly GCF_050530455.1). Lineage (NCBI taxonomy): Bacteria > Bacillati > Bacillota > Bacilli > Lactobacillales > Enterococcaceae > Enterococcus > Enterococcus sp. DIV1208. The sequence continues at coordinate 2,431,063 of NZ_CP172887.1, forward strand.
AAAATATCATTTTCCATTTCTAATTGCTAGTTTCTTTTACGTAGTTCTAACAATTCTTTTTGTTCAGGCGTAAGATTATCTTTTTCTTTGAATGAGCCACTCGTTTTAGATTGCTTTACCCATTTGTCAAATGCTGAAGCCGTTAGTTCATATTTTCGAATGATTTCTACACGTGGCTTTCCAGCTAAGTAAAGATTGACGATTTGTTGCTTGAATTCTTGTGAAAAAGTTCTTCGTGTTCTCTTAGACATAAAAATTCCTCCTGGTATGTTTTCTTCTAGTCTACACACCTTAATTTTTCTGTCTAGTTAATTGTAGCCTATCCAAGTATTATTTTTCTTAGTTAGAGCTATGAGTCCAACTATGATTACCCCAACTGTCTTAATTACTTTTCCTTTATCTATATTCGGATGTGCAAGCATATATTTATATAACCAATATCCACCGTAAATTAAACCACCTAATACAATCAGCTTAGCCATGTACTCTTCTCCTTTCTTTTTGTTTAATTACTTTTTGAATCCATCTTGCAGAGAAACCATAAACTTCTGTCAATTGACGGATATCTACAGTTTTTTCCTGTTCTATCATGTTTTCGATTCTTTTTCTAACTAACTCGCGATCGTACATTTTCATTGGAAAAGAAATCTGTTGCCCTCGAAAAGCAAGATAAAATTGATAGAGCAATTCTGAATCCAGTTCCATTTCCTCAAAAAAGTCATTCATACTTTTATAAGAGTTACTCAAACAAGTTTCATCAATCTCCATCTACACACCCCCTGTTATTTTTTACATAATGAAAATAGCATATTACTGGGTACATTGATAATTCATATAACATGTATCATCACATGTATTTTTAAAGTCAAAAAGCATGTAAAACTACTTATAAGTAACATGAGAAAATAAAATGTTATTTTTCTTGAAATAATAATTGACTATCTGCCAATTGCCATTCATTACGAACATGAATACTTAGTGGGTGGGATAACTTACCTTCTGCATTTTATCAATACTTTGGTCATCTTCTTTTGTTTCGCACTCAATTGATCGTAAATAGTCTTTGCTTGTTCATAAGCCACTTGACTCGTCGCTGTAATCGAACCACAAGCAAAAATAATGGTATTGATTTTCTTTTCTGTAAAAACAGTTGTTAATATTTCCAAAGATTGTTCATCATTTCCACGAGGAAATACCCGAGGACTTTTCGCTTTTGTATACGAAAAAAGATTCACAGCAATAAAACCAGTAAATCCTAATTGTCGGATATTCTTTTCGATTAATAACATACTCAAATCATTCGTAAATGGTTCTGTATCTGTTGGACGAATAGTAATGACTACTGCTAATTTATCTTCCGCTTCTTTTCCTTTGATCGCCCATTGTCGTTTGAAAACATAGCGATGGGTATGATGAGGATCTCGCCAAACTTCTGTTTGTGTGGTCACTAATTCTTTTTCAATCATCTCTTTTTCTCCTATGCTAATTTTTGTTCAAGCACTTCAATTACCATTGCTGTTATAAGTGTCAATACTAGTTGAAAATATTTCATATTCTTTCTCCTTTTTTCTTCAGAATTTGATGAATCGCTGTAAGGATATCTTCTAAACATTTCGCAATCATTCTCAAATAATCGATCTTATTCATTGGTTCCTCCAATCTGACTCCAAACCAAACGTCCTTCTACCAGTAACCCGCGAACAAATTCTCGCTGGCTGGTAATATCTGTAATGAAATAAACTACATAGTCTTTTCCATCTTCTGGTGCGCAATAAATATAAAGATGTGTCATTACTAAACGTGGTAGAGTAACATCTTCAGGAAGCATACCCATTTCAATTTCCTCTTTTTCCATCGTAACGGATTCATAGCCCCACTCTTCAGGAGTAGTGACTAGCTGTGCACACTTTTCCAGTACTTCGATAGACGTTTCTAACAAGTCATTTCTCTCCTTTCTTTTAGATATTAGTATTCTTCTGGTAATAACATCGTTTGATACTCACCCGAATCAATGACCCATATTTTTTGAGACACTGATTTCAAACGAAGCTTAGGTGAAATCAGATACTCTTTTCTTTCTTCCGGTTCTTCTTGACGATGAACCAACTTTTGATTTCCTTTTTCCGTAGAAAATTCAAAAATTTGAAGATAGTCTAAAGGAAATTGCTTTTGAACGTTTTGATCGATTAGATTCCAACATAAAGCTTGTAATTCCACCGGCAAACTGTCCATTACTCCCTTTGTGACATAACGTTGTCCTTTATTTTGAAACATTTCTTTTCCCTCCTTTGCCATAAAAATAGCCCAATCTTCTATTAAAGAAGATTGGGCTTCATGGATATAATATATATTTGAATTTATCTCTATTTCATTGCTATATTATTTGTTTCAATTAACTGAATAGACATCACAACTAAACATAAGAAATGCTGGATAGGCTACAATTAACTAGACATAAAAATTAAGGTGTGTAGACTAGAAGAAAACATACCAGGAGGAATTTTTATGTCTAAGAGAACACGAAGAACTTTTTCACAAGAATTCAAGCAACAAATCGTCAATCTTTACTTAGCTGGAAAGCCACGTGTAGAAATCATTTGAGAATATGAACTAACGGCTTCAGCATTTGACAAATGGGTAAAGCAATCTAAAACGAGTGGTTCATTCAAAGAAAAAGATAATCTTACGCCTGAACAAAAAGAATTGTTAGAACTACGTAAAAGAAACCAGCAATTAGAAATGGAAAATGATATTTTAAAGCAAGCAGCGCTGATATTCGGACGAAGAGACAAGTAATCGATGCGAATAAGCATCTTTACCCTATATCAGCGATGTGCAGAATATTAGGTCTATCACGTCAGTCCTATTATTATCAATCAAAACCAAAGAAAGACGAATCAGAACTTGAAGAAGTAGTCGCTGAAGAATTTATCCGCAGCCGAAAGGCCTACGGCTCAAGAAAAATAAAAAAAGCCTTATCAAAACGAGGCATTCAGATCAGCCGACGAAAAATTAGTAGAATCATGAAAAATAGAGGATTAAAATCGAGCTATACTGTTGCTTATTTTAAAGTACATCATTCTACTTGCAATGAAGCCAAAACGACAAACGTATTGAATCGTAAATTCTTAAGAGACAACCCATTAGAAGCGATCGTAACAGACTTGACTTATGTACGAGTCGGGAAAAAATGGAATTATGTCTGTTTCATTTTGGATCTGTTCAATCGAGAAATTCTCGGCTATTCTTGTGGAGAACATAAAGATGCCGTTCTAGTAAAAAAGCATTTAGCCGTATCAAACAACCTCTGACAGAGGTTGAGATTTTTCATACTGATCGTGGAAAAGAGTTTGATAACCAAGCTATTGATGAATTATTAACAACTTTTGACATCAATCGATCATTGAGTCATAAAGGCTGTCCTTTTGATAATGCCGTAGCTGAATCAACTTATAAGTCGTTGAAAGTAGAATTTGTCTATCAATACACATTTGAAACCTTACAACAATTGGATTTGGAGTTATTTGACTATGTAAATTGGTGGAACCACCTTCGGTTGCACGGTACACTTGGCTACGAGACACCGGTTGGTTACCGTAACCAGAGATTGGCGCAGCGAATCCTTGATAATGAGCTCGGATGTGCTAACGCTAGCGAGGCAGTCTAACTTTAACTGTTAGCTCCTGCCGAAGATCGTCACATCCGAGGAGGCTCATTGTCAAGGACAATCGGAATAGCATACGGAAAGAAGTTCTGCACCTTATAAAATTTGTCAAAAAAACTGTTGCCATTCCACCAGACACTTGCTTAAAGCGAAAAATTTCTTCAATGTCCATGCCTAATTCTTTGGATATTCTCTTGTCTGACCATCCATTTTTTACTAATCTTTGGATGACAATTTCCATTCCTCTTATTTCATGGGTCCCTCTTGCACGATTGTGTCGAATTGTTGAAGCCATACGTTCTTCTATGGGTTTATCAATAACTGTTACCGGTACAACTTTTAAGTTGAGTCTTTCCTTAGCAACACGATACCTATGAAGCACATCAACCAAGATATACTTCTCTTCTTTTTCCTTGTAATAACAAACTAATGGTTGAGTAAAGCCATCTTCAATGATAGAAAGCTCCAATAAGTTCATTTCCGGAGACGCTACTCGATTGGGATTATAATCGTTCGCCTGTATTTTGGTAATTGGAACAAGCCGAACGTCCATCACAGGGAAAGTTATGTCTTTATTCATACGCTTGTATACCCTACTTTCTTAAAAAGTAGGGTATACTCAAGAATCCGATTAATTATCTTCTCAATTTGGATAATATATCTCATCAGTCTTCTTGTCACTTTATCAACATGATTTTGCTGCAAAATGGGATACCGACAGTACTGGACTGGTAATCAGGATAAAAGCAAAAATAATTAATTTGTATCCTAAAAAATCCATAAAAATTCTCTCACATTTTCGGGTATTAATTCGAGAATCACACCTATAAATTTATTACTATATAAGGGATACTTAAACCAAATACCCCATCTAATTATTTTATAATTTATATTTTTGATTCAATATATTACAGGACTATTCCGATTGGTAGAGTTATAATAGTTATGTATAAAATGACTAGGAGGAGTACTATGTTGGAAACCTATCTGGAGAAAAGTATTTTTCGTCAAGTTTACATTTGTGAGCAATTACACGAAAAAGGGACCATTCAGATTCGCGAAATAGCAGATCAATTGAACGTTTGCCCACTCACTGTCACTAACGACTTGGAATGCATTACCGACATACTCCATCAGCAAATTATTTCAGTGGAGAAATCTAGAAGTAGCTTTACAGTCGCATTCGACTCTTCGTTTTCGAGGTTGGCACTCACTCAACTCATCTATCAGCGCTCTGACTTTTTCAATGTACTAGGACATTATTTATCAGGGGAACACAATTGGAGTAATATAGCTGATACTACCTTCATTTCGTTAAGCAAAGTTTACAACTTACGAAATGAGTTGATTAATTTTTTTAAACAAATGCAGTACTTAAATGCTGATGGCCATTTTGAAATTCCTGAAAAGGATTATCGAAGTTTGTTACTAACGATAATCTATGAGACAAATCGGACAGAGTTGATCCAGCTAAATAAATCAATTATTCAAAGCGGTCAACAATTGATTGATTATGTAGAAAAACATTTTTTTTCAAGAAGTTACCCTACAGTTGAAAAACAATTTATTTTATTAGGTATCGCTATCGGTTTGCAGAGATCTAAGACTAACCCAATATATTTTAGTCAGGAAGAAAAAAGAGTTGCCCGACATACTCCCTTGTTTCAGCTAATACAGAAAGGATTAGAGCAACTTTCTTTCTCTTTATGTCATGACGAAGATGAATGCCTTTATATCTACTTTCTATTCAACTCTAGAAATTATCTATGCGATAACTTTGAATTGTTACAAAAAGACTTGAACGTTGTTTATCAAAACCATGTAGCAGATAACCCTTTGGTGATTGAGCTCAGTCAAAAACTTATCTTATCTCTGAATATATCTGAAGAAAATCAGATACTTTTTGATAAAGCACTTCTCCCGTTTATCCGCTCACTTTGGGCTGATATTCAGATATTTCAACCTGATAAGACTTACTTGTTAAATGAAGAGCAACGCGCTTTGTACTTAGAAGTTCATGAAATTCTTGAACAATGGCGAAAACAAAACAATTTATTTCTGCGTTGGAATGAGAATTCTATTCGTAAACTAACCATTAGTTTAAGTCTTTTAAATGAGCATAAACGGAAATCTCCAATTGAAGTGTTCATAGTAGCTCCGTCAGACTTTAGGTATTTATACTATCGACAACAGTTAGAAGACATTTTGGGAGAACACTTTTCTATTAGTAATATCATTTGTAAACAACTTAGAGAAATAGTAGACGACACTTTCTTTTGTACTCAGCGGATTATACTTTGCGATAGTTCTTTATACCAAGAAGGCTTAGGTAGTGAGAAAACAATTATATATCCGATTACTTTTCAAACAATTCATACTGTTATCGATCAATTGAACAAGCAAATTTGACTGAACTACTTACAATAAGAGTAATGATGAATAGAACAACAGCTAAGATTGAGAGTGTAACAAATGAATATCATATATTTATTCAAATAGATTTAAGGAGCTGTGTGGTAATCACAACTCCTTTTATTAGTTAATTAACTTCTTTTATATTTCTCTGAAGAATTTTAGTGAGTAAAGCCGTACGTTTTCACATCCTGTTTTTTATGATAAACAATATGAGCTTTATTCAACTCTTCAATTGCTTGGTTCATATCTTGTACATAATCACCAGCCATGTTCATTCCAAAGTCTGCTCGAACAACTAAGCGTTGAATAATTAATTGATCCAAGTCTTTAGGTAATGGGTAGGCTGGGACTTGCCATCCCTTCATTAACAGACGATCAGATAAATCATATAGTGTCCATTCGCGATTGGGATCTTCTTTCAGCTTATAGCACACAACTGGCAATTCTGATCCATCATTAATGATTTCAAAAATACCAGTTTTTTCGATCTCTTTGGCTAAATAAACAGCAACATCATGAGTTCTTTGGTGAATATCACGATAACCATCAAAGCCATAGCGTACAAAGTTGTAGTATTGCCCAATTAGTTGTGCTGCACTATGAGAGAAGTTGATAGCCATAGTTGGCATTTCTCCACCTAAGTAACTAACTTTAAATACTAATTCTTCTGGTAAGTATTGTTGGTCACGCCATAAGACCCAACCCACACCTGGATATACCAAACCATATTTGTGACCTGAAGAATTAATTGAGATAACATTTTTCAATTGAAAATCCCAAACTAGATCAGGTTCAGTAAATGGTGCATAAAAACCACCCGATGCAGCGTCAACATGAATGTATACTTTATAGTCAGTTTGTTTATTGTGAGCTTCAACTAAATCATTCAGACCCTTGATATCATCATAACGACCAGTGTAAGTAATACCCATAATACCTACAATACCAATTGTGTACTCATCCACATAATCCATGACAGTATCTAGATTAATTGACATATGTTTTTCATCCATTGGGACTTCTCTCAGTTCCACATCCCAATATACACAGAATTTTTCCCAACAAACTTGGTAACCAGAAGAGATCACCAGGTTAGGTTTTTTTGCTTGAATATCAAGACCTAATTTTTCAGCACGTTTACGCCAAGCAAATTTCATGGCCATACCACCCAGCATGCAGGCTTCTGAAGAGCCGATCGTTGAAGTTCCCATGAATTTTTCATTATTTGGAGCATGCCATAAATCAGCAATCATATTTACACAGCGGTTTTCAATTTCCGTTGTTCGTGGGTATTCTGATTTATCAATTGCATTTTTTTCTAACGTTTGGGTCATCAATTTCACTGCTTCAGGTTCCATATACGTTTGACAAAAAGTAGCTAAGTTTAATCGCGCATTTCCTTCATCCAACATCTCGTCTTGTACTAATTGATAAGCAATTCGTGGTTCAATGGATTCTTTGTTTAACTTATATTTAGGCAAGTCAACATCCTCACTTGCAGAGCCAAAAATTGGTTCCAAATAGTTTTTTTCTTCTTGATTATCTTTTCCGTATAACATAATGAATTCCTCCTAATGTTTTAAAATATGTTCATCATTTTTTGTAACGTGGTGCTCTCCTCTAGCAGCTGGATAAACAGCGGGATTAACGTCTTCAGCTTTCACGTGAGTAGGTTCCTCAATAGTTGTGTGAGCACTTTTATCATGTACTTCATAAATGATAAAAGGTAAAAGAACAGTCACTACAAAGCTAATAAGTAGTATGATTTGGTATGTTCGGTGCTCACTAGCTGCAATTGAAGCTGGTGGTACAAAAGAGATAAGCAATGCGAACACTGATAAAATAAAACCAATTCCACCGATAATCGTTTTGCCAACAGTTTTTCCTGGTACATTGTAAGTTCGTTTTAAGTCTTTTTTCTTAAAAACTAATACAAAGTAACCTAGGAAAAATAGTAAATATCCTACGAGATAAATGACAACAGTTAAGGAGATTGCTACTAAGAATGATAAATTGTTGCCTCCTCCACCAAAAGTTAAGACTGCTGCCCAAATAGTAACGATAATTCCTTGTATCATAATCAACGGAACTGGAACGTCTTGTTTATTAGTTTTCCGGAAGAAAACTGGTAACAGACCTCGCTGAGCAGCTGCAAACATCCCTCGTGATGGACCAACTACCCAAGAACTAACTTCACCCATAACGCCACAGGCAATCATGAGAGCAATCACTTTTACCAACCAATGTAAATGACTGTTAAAATGTAAAATAAGCGTTTCAAATGTTTGGATTACACCAGCACTGAGAGACAAGTCATGTTGTGGAATAACCGCTGCTACTGAGAAACCGCCGATTGCATCTAAGGCGATGGCCAAAATCACTAGTAAAAACATTGCCAATGGGTAGTTTCTTTGGGGATTTTCCAGCTCATTAATATGTGATGCTGAAGCTTCTACGCCCATATAAGCCAATATAAAAGATACAAATACTACTAAAGTTGAAAGCTGAGAAAAGTCAGGAATAAAAGCTTTCGCATTAATAGCCATTTGAATCGGATTACCGCCGATAAAGTAGGCTGCTGCTAAACCAAAGAGAATGATCGAAGGAATAACAATTCCAATGACAAATCCTGCTTTAGCAATTTTAGCGGTACGATTGGTCCCGCCCAACTGTGAAAAAGTCAGTACCCAGAAAATGACTAATACACCAATAAACTTGATAAATGGATCTGTATTAAGCTCTGGAAAATTAATTACATACGACAGCGCTCCTAGTATGAAGTAGATCATTGTAATAAAACCTACTGTAATTTGAAACCATTGGAAAAAAATAGCTGCAAAACCAAAACGTTCTCCTAAAGTTTGACTAACCCAACTGAAAATCCCACCATCTTTCCATCCTTCAACTGTTGCCATTTCTGCAGCACATAAAGCAACTGGTAGAAACCATAAAATACCTCCCAAAAGAAGAAAGAAAACCAAATGTAATTGTGATGTTGCAAAGGTCGGATACTCATAAACAGTCAAAACCATGGAAGCTGTCAGGGCAAAAAAACCGAATAGAGATAACTTTTTTTTATTCATATTATTACTTCCCTTTCCTATTTAATTTGTCATTCCTACCAAGGTTATGGAAAATCGCTTATTTGAGCTTGCATTATTTTGTCCACCTCTTTTCTACAAGACAAAGTATAGCAAGCAAAATTCTTCTCCACTTCCAGAATTTTTTATTTTCATTTTTAGAAAAGTGAAAAAACTGACAACAAAAGCTTGTTTCTTTCACTCTATTAATATCTTTAGTGAAAAAGCTCGTTTTATATCGTATTCTTCCAGCGAATGTACTTCTCATAAGTCCAAAAAAAGCTGCGAAAAAGAAAGTACCTCGGTACCTACTTTTTCGTAGCTGCACATAACTTGAGCAAGTATTAATCGAAGATACTTTTGTTGAGAGTGTAAAATATTTTGTGTAAATAGAAAAAAGGAAGTCCCTTCTGTAGAATAGAGTTACCACAACACATTCACAGAAAAGAGGACTTCCATATGAACGATTTTACTACAGAAATCCTAAAGACTCTAGCGAACAAAGGCGATTTGAATGGATTATTCCGTGTCCATTTGGAAAAAGCTGTCAATACGCTTCTCAAAACGGAGTTAACGGCTTTCCTCGATTACGAAAAGTACGATCGCATTGGTTTTAACACGGGTAATTCTCGTAACGGCTCCTATGACCGTACGGTCAAGACCGAGTATGGGGAACTTCATCTCCAGATTCCGCGCGACCGCAATGGCGAGTTCAAGCAACAGACTGTTCCTGCTTATAGACGGACGAATGACACATTAGAGGAGACCGTCATTCACCTCTTCCGAAAAGGTATTACCATGTCGGAAATCGCAGACTTGATTGAGAAAATGTATGGGCATCACTACACGCCCCAAACCATGTCCAACATGACTAAAGTGCTGACTGAAGAAGTAAATGCATTTAAAGTTAGAACTCTAAATGATAAGTATGTCGCTATTTTCATGATTCCTTCAGTTTTTCAGATGATATACCACTCAAAAAACAATATGAGAGATGTTCAGGAATACCATCTCTAATGGCTTATAAATTGGTTTTAGGGATAGTAGATGTTATAGACATATCAAGGAATAAACGAGCAGCTGCATAAAAGCAGATGGAATTAAGGAATAATTGAATTGTAAAAGAAGGGAATAAATTTAATGGCACAATTATTTTACAGATATGGAACAATGAATAGTGGAAAGAGTATTGAGCTACTGAAAGTGGCTCATAATTATGAAGAATAAGGGAAGAGAGTTATCATAATGACAAGCGCAATAGATACTCGATCAGAATTTGGAAAAGTTGAGAGTCGTATAGGTGTTTCGAAACCAGCTATTGCAATTACTTCTGAAATGGATGTGTACGGAGAATTAGTGGAGATTATTGATCAGTACGGAAAAGTTGATTGTATTTTGGTCGATGAGTCTCAATTTTTAAGTAGAGAGAATATTATTGATCTATCACTTATCGTAATGAATGAGGAAGTACCAGTAATTTGCTATGGATTGAAGAATGATTTTCAAAATAATCTCTTCAAGGGATCCGAAGCATTATTGACATTTGCTGATAAAATTGAGGAAATTAAAACTATTTGCCATTTTTGCAATAAAAAGGCTGTAATGAATGCTCGTATTGTTGATGGTATTCCAGTTTATTCAGGTGAACAGATTGTAGTAGGAGGTAATGAAGATTACCTTTCGGTATGTCGCAACCACTACTACAACGAAGATTGAAATAAAAAACGTGTAATCAAATAATTGATTACACGTTTTTTATTATTCTGTTAAAGGTTGAGGATCAGAAATTTTTAGGTATCTATAATCCTCACCTAAAAATCCGTTAAAACGAAGTAAAACATCATGACCATTTAAATCAGTTGGAACTAAAATTGGAATTAATTTATCAACAGTAGTTTTGTTGTAAAGTTCAAAAGTGTTCTCCATTCCTTCTGGTTCTACAATCGAATCTTTCAATAAACAAATCAAGAAATACAGCCGCAGAAAAGAGCAGTTTCAAAATGAAGAATCACTAGAGCGTTTCCTAGTATCCATCTTTGATACATACAATCAAAAATTCTTAAATAGAAGCCATAAAGGCTTCCAACAAGTGACGGATACATTAGCTTCAATGTTTACTGAGTAACCCATTATTTTGCAGAAGGACGAGTTATTTACACAAAATTATTGACGCTCCCTGTTTGGAGTGGTAAAAAGATTGAGAAATTGTTTCATTAGCTATTACGATTATTATTGTAATATATTTTTATTGAAAATCAAAATTAAAATAATTCACTGTAAAAACAGGATTATTTTTTCTATTTTGGTAAGTCAACAGGAACATAGTTTTCAATTGATTCAATTGACTCATTTTCAATAATCTGATCCATAAATCCAGGGCAAATATTACCAGACAAATTATAAAACCTGCTTTCTTCTTCAGTCACTAAATTTTTAAATTCTTTTTCAGTTATAATAGCTCCAGTTTTCAAATTTTTATAGTATTTTGGTTTTTTTTTCAGATTTATTTTACTTTCTTCATATAGTTCGTAGCTGACAAAATAACCATGAGACAACTTTCGCTTAATAACTTCATTGCAATTTGGACAACGTATAGGCATTTCTTTTTTTCTATGTTTTACAATATTTCTAACTTCCTCATAGTAAAATAATGTACCACAATTAGAACACGTCAATCTATCATCTAACATAATAATCCCTCCAAATAAACATTATTAGTTAAAGTAAAATGAAAAATAATTGATTTACGTGTCTTTATTATAAATATGAAGTCAAAAAAAATCACCTATATTTTTTACTTAAAAGAAAAAATATAGAATTACAAGTCGTTCAAAAGTTTAATCACCTGTGATTATTACTAACTAGTTTCCATATGTTATCATCATAATTACTTCTTGATAATAATTCATATTACAAAATTATTCGGTACCTTTTGTCAAATCGAAATTTTCATATCAATAATAAGCGAGAATAATAAAAAGACTACTCTTTCGAGTAGCTATATACTGATGTCATCAAAAATAGAAAAGGAAACGGTGTTTAGATTGTATAATATTATGACATTTATATTCTATCTCATTATCTCCAAACATACCATTTGTTAAATTAAAACTATATCTATTGGATTGTATGTTCATTTACAATTTGTTGTGCTTTATTTGCGGTATCCTCTACATCATTTTTAGCTTTTTGAAGCTTTTCAATGTAATTATTCAAACTACTATTTTTTGACTTTTCTTCTTCTAGCTTTTGCTGAGTAGCTTGCAGTTGATTTTGAATGTTATTTTTTTCACTCAACATTTGATTAATTTGCTGGTTTAAACTATTAATAGTAGATTGTTCTTCATTAAATTTGTTCTTTTCATTTTGTAAACGATTATTCCAATCGCTATTTAATCGATTTATTTCAGCTACTTTTTGGTTAATTTCGTCTATTTTCGCATTAATTTCATTTTGTTTTCCTTGCAATTCAGAGTCTTTTGCTGACAATTGATTTTCTAAATTAGTTTTCTCTGATACTAATTGATTCTTGTCGTTTTCTAAAGATGCCACTTTTTGTTTGGAAACTTCAATATTAGTTCTTAGTTGTTCAAGAGTTTGGTTGTTTGAAGACAATTGTGAATTTAAAATACTAATTTTTTGCTCTTTATTTTCTAGAGCTGTGTCTAATATAGTTAAATTGTTGTTGATCTTTTCAATATTATCTTCCCCTCCCCATAATAAAATATTATCAGCATATTGCTTTCCGGAGAAAATTACTAACATCAATCCTATAATTACTCCAGCATTAATAATAATCTTTTTTCTCACTTTTATCTTCTCCTTCAAAAAATTTCCTTAAATAAGTTATTAAAAATTATTTTCTTCGTCAAGCTTTCTTTAGACACTTTCTGTTTTTTGTCTAAAAAATTATTTAAAAAGGATAGAGAAATTCAATTCTAAAACTATTTACTACAACTAATTTATTTATGTATCAATATTTTTTTACATTTTTTTATAAAAAATAACCACCCGAAGGTGGCTGAAGAATAAGCTTTTATTTGTAAGTTTCCAGAATAGGTTGTGTCAATAATTATGTGTAAATGGAAAAGCCCATTCTGTTGATCAAGTTAAAACATTGATTCTAATGTATCATGTATTTCTTTAAAACCTTTATGAACTCGGCATAGAAACTTTTGATTATAGTTGTTGAATTGAGATACTAGAAATCTCTCCAGAGATTCTTCATTAGGAAATTGCTCTTTTCTTTTGGTATATTTCTTTAATTGTTTGTTAAAACCTTCAATCAAATTAGTTGAATAAATAGTTCTTCTGATTGACGGAGGGAAATTATAAAAGGTTAATATAGCAGGATTCATGAGCAATTTAACCACTCGTGGATACTGCTTTTTCCATTTATCTATCATAAACCTTATTTGATTATTTGCTTCTTCTTTTGAACTTGCTTGGTAAACTAATTTGAAATCGCTACAGATTTCTTGTCGATCACTAACACGAACCTTATGAGCGATATTTCTAGATATATGGACACAACATTGTTGAAATTGAGCATTTGGATAAACACTATGAATACTATCGTCAATACCACTTAAACCATCTGTTACGACTAACAAAACCTCTTCTAAACCACGGTCTTTTAGATCTTGAAGAATCTCTTTCCAAACATAAGCAGATTCAGTTGGAGCTATAGTAAATCCTAGAACCTCTTTAGTTCCATCCAACCTGATACCAATTACTATATAGACAGCTTCTTTTGATACGGTTTGTCTTTTTAAGGGAATATGAGTAGCATCCATAAAAATGACTGAGTATTTAGCTTCTAAAGTTCTTTCTTTAAATGCCGAAACATCTTCAGACACAATTTTACTCATATTTGAAATAGTTTGTGGTTTGTAATAATGACCATACATTTTTTCGATTAGATCAGAGATTTCGGACATAGTAATTCCTTTTTGAACTAGCTGAATAATAGTGGTTTCTAAAGAGTCATTGGTTCTTTTATAAGCAGGTAAAGTTTGTTGAGAAAAGTCTCCATTCCTATCTCTAGGTATTACTAAATTCAATTCACCGTACTCTGTTTTAAAAGAGCGCGAATAATTCCCATTACGGGAATTACCTGAATTAAATCCAGCTCTATCATACTTTTCATAGTCAAGAAATACCGTTAATTCAGCTTGTAATAAAGCTTTAATAGCCAATTCTAGGTGACGACGAAACAAATCATCCAAATCACCTTTATTGATTAGTATTTCCATAATTTCTGTAGTAAAATCGTTCATATGGAAGTCCTCTTTTCTGTGAATGTGTTGTGGTAACTCTATTCTACAGAAGGGACTTCCTTTTTTCTATTTACACAAAATATTTTACACTCTCTTCAACGATATTCTTGTAAGTAATTATGCCCCAACTAGGATTTGTGGGTTCATTTCCATCTGGAGTTAAAAAAACAAAAATTTTTTTATAGTTAGAATAATTGCGTTCTATATATATTTGGTATTTATTAAGTTGCCCTCCAGACTCCGAAGACAGAATTTTATTTTCGATGCACACCACTATTTTATTTTTTTCCGATACCAATAAAATATCAATATTCTTATTTTCTCTGTAAACAATTAAATCTTCATAGCTATTAAGTAAAGCATCAAAATAATTGATAGCAGCTTTGGTATCATCATTAGAATCTATATACCTTTTCAAAAACATTTAAAAAAACTCATCAGATAAATTGTGGGTTTCATTTGGAGCAAACAAAAAAGCTAAAAAATTACTATGTCTTATTTCATTTTTAGATAGCTTAAGTATCTGAAATATATTTGTTTTCCCAGTCCATTTAGATAGTTTTTCTTCAATATCATCCATATCCTCCAATAGATTTTTTAAACACTTTTTTTCATCTATCATGTTTTTTCTCCTTGCCATTATTCTAACTAAAATTTTACGTATTTGTACCCGTGGTGCTAGTTAATTTTTTCCTAGAGGAAAATGTCTAAACATGTTGGTAAATCAACAAAAAAACGCATATAGTAGTCTCAAAACTCCCAAGAAATGAGGACTACATATGCGTTCATCAAAATATACTGAATATTTTGACTTAGCCAATCCTGTTACTAAAGTCGATGATATCCCCGATTATGAAATGTACAGTCAAACAATCGATAGCTTAAATAAGCGTTTTGGCAATCGTGTTTTAAAAGGCATCGAAATCGGTTACATCGCTTCTGAAAAGGATCGGATCATCGACTATTTAGCCGATAAAGATTACGATTTAAAATTACTCAGTGTGCATCATAATGGTCAATTTGATTATTTAGATGACGAAGTCAAAGATATGGATCCTGCTATTGTGATTCCTCAGTATTTTGCACAACTTTCAGAAGCACTAGTTGTTATAGAAGCAGATGTCTTTGCTCATTTTGACTATGGTTTTCGGGTATTTGGTCTATCCGTTGCTGAATTTAAACAATATGAAGCGCAGTTTTTACCGATTCTAGATCAAGTAATCAAAAATAAATTGGCATTCGAATTAAATGCTAAGAGCGCTTACTTGTATGACAATTTAGCGTTATATGAATATGTCATCGATTTATATCTTTCACGTGGTGGTACCTTGTTTAGTGTTGGATCAGATGGGCATTACCTTGAACATTTCCGTTTCCATTTCAATGATCTTTTTGCTCTGTTAAAAGCAAAAGGTGTGACGGAATTAGCGATTTATCAAAAAGGAAAGCGAATTATGGTTCCATTACCAGTCTAAAAAAACGTCCTCAGCATCAAAAGTGAGGACGTTTTTTTAGATTTCTTTTTCTAAAATCGGACAAATACGATCTTGTTTTCCTAAAGGAAAATGTTTGATCCCGATTTTTTTAAATCCATGACGTTCATAAAAACGAATACCTGCATGATTTTTTTCATAAACAGTCAAACGTAAATAACGTTTTTGTTTCGTTTTAGCATAACGATTCGCTTCATCGAGTAACCGTTGCCCTAACCCTTTGTTTTGATAATCTTTGAGCAGATAGAGCCGTTGAATCTCTATAGCATCTTTTTCATCATTGACTTTCATATAACCAATGAGTATTTGATGATCCTTAATACCAATAAATTTACTGGTTGACTGTGCCAATTCTACTGCCAATATTTCAGTTGTCAATTGTGTCTGTAAATATCCTTGCATATCAAGTGGATCTGCGCCATCGATAAACGATTCATAAAAACTGACAACACTTACAACTTGTAAAGCATCTAGATCATCATAATCTAAATACGCTAGTGTGATTTGATTGTTCATCTAACTCCTCCTTTTGACATAGTATACTATAAATCACCCGTGGTGCTAGTTAATTTTAATATCCTAAAGAATATCTCAAAGTTCCTTCAAAACGTCGTTGTGCTCGACTTAATAGAACACTGTAAGCCAGAAATATGCTTTCAAATCTACTCTCTAGCCCTTTAACAGAACGTGAGTTGAAATTTTGACAACCTAATTTTTCTAAGGAAGAAAAAACAGTCTCAACTGTTTTTCTTTGTTTTCCAAGTAAGCTGTGGTCTAGTTTTTCTGATTTATCCATGTTTTTACGTGGCGGAACGGATATAGTAATACCCTTAAGGGCAAGCTTTTCATGGATTTTATGGCTAATATATCCTTTGTTCCCTAGGATATTGGTAAGATTCGCTTCTTCCGATAAAGTCTCTAACACTTTCACGTCATGGACACCTGGATTCGTGATTGAGTAAGTAATCGGAAAGCCAGTCTTAGTAACGATCATATGAATTTTAAGACCATAAAAATAAGATTTTTTTGTTGAGTTATAGCCAACTTTGGCTATTTGATTCAATAGTTTTGCTTGTCTATTTCTAACTGGTTTACATAATGGACTAGGAAAACTATCTATAATTCCGACTAGTTCACCTTTGGTGAGCTTCTTGATGAAAAAGTATCGAATAATCTTGATAGTGTAAGCTAAGTTTGAACTTAAGCGAGTGAATCGACTCCTACTAGGAAAGTCACCATTAGGAAATAAGACGGAACAAACCGCTCTATACGTGGCTCTTTGGCTAGTATAGCCATTAATTATGCCCCATATAACACAAGCAATAATCACTGTATCGCGTTGCTTCAGTTGATCAGTATTTCTTCGGTTTTTAATCTTATCTGGTACACAATTGTGGTATATGTTAGAAACAGTTCTCATAATTTCCTTGAATGTTATAAAAGTATCTGTATAATGTTCAGTATATTTTGATGAACGCATATGTAGTCCTCATTTCTTGGGAGTTTTGAGACTACTATATGCGTTTTTTTTGTTGATTTACCAACATGTTTAGACATTTTCCTCTAGGAAAAAATTAACTAGCACCACGGGTGTATTTGTTTCTATGTCTACATTATCTTTTTAACAGTATCTATTTTTCTTTTGCAACTTACTTGGCTACCAAAGCAAATAAAAAAGTTATTTATAAATTTCTCCCTACCACTACCTATTGCTATTATTTAAAATAGGGATAATTTTTTCTCTTAAAAAATATCATTATTTGTGGTATGGAGCACCCGCATTGATCCGAAAAGCGCGGTAGATTTGTTCGACGAGGATCAAGCGCATGAGTTGGTGGGGATAGGTCATTTTACCAAATGAGATTTGGGCGTTGCTGCGTTTCATGACGGCTTCGCTTAAGCCGAGTGAACCACCGATGACAAAAGTGATCTGGCTTTTCCCTTGGATTCCTAGTTGGTCGATTTCTTTGGCGAAAGCTTCACTGGTTGGATTTTTCCCTTCGATCGCTAGTGCGTAGACGTATTCTTGTTCTTTGATTTTGCTCAAGATCCGCTCGCCTTCTTTTTCTTTGACTTGGCGCATTTGAGCTTCACTCAAGTTCTCAGGTGCTTTTTCATCGGGGACTTCGATTCGTTCGATTTTAGCGTATGCTTGCAGCCTTTTGACGTATTCATTGATTCCTTGAATCAAGTATTTCTCTTTTAGTTTACCGACTGAAATGATTTTGATATTCAATTGCTTTACTCCTTCATTTGTCTTTTTCATTGTTCGTTGTTCGTATTTCCTTCTTTTCTATTATAACGAAATGTTTGCTAAAAGAAAAAGCGAGTTATTTTTTATTTATTTAAAGATTCCCACATAGTTATACACATCATCCACAGGTTTATCCACAGAAAAGACGATGATTTTGGCTTATTTTATAAGTATTTCTTAAGCAAACGTATGTTTTGCACTGATTTATCCACGTTGTCCACATCTTGTGGATAAAAAAGGATATTGTTTTTCTGCGAGTTTTCCGCTGATTTCTACACAGGATTTGTGGAAAACTTTTTTCTTATTTTTTCATCTGAACGCAATGATTTTTCCTAAAGTTTTTCATAAAAAGTTCATAGTCTCCAAGTAGACTAATCTTAACAAATAAGTCTATACTTAGAGATAGAAGAAAATGATAAATGGAGGCAGATCACATGGAGAGAAAAGATGTGACACCAAAAATGAAAAAGAATAATGGAATCTGGCGTAAGCTGGGTCTAGGCTTAGTCGGTGGAATTATTGGGGGCTTGGTAACGGCTGGTATTTTTTATGCTGTCATGGGTTCTGGAAACGCAGCGTCAAATTCGGGTGGTCATCAAAATTCAGCGGGCGAAACTGTCGTTGAGAATGTCAAAGTCAATGTCGATTCAGATATTACGAATGCGGTCGATAAAGTCCAAGATGCGGTGGTATCTGTTATCAATCTTCAAAGCCAAAATCAAGGGACCAACGGCTTTGGGCAACTGTTTGGCCAACAACAACAAGAAAGTTCTGATGATAGCAACCTAGAGGCTTCTAGTGAAGGTAGTGGTGTCATCTACAAAAAAAGTGGTAATTCCGCTTATATCGTAACGAATAATCACGTAGTGGAAGGCCAACAAGGATTAGAAGTTTTATTAAAAGATGGAACAAAAGTCAAAGCTGAATTAGTCGGGACGGATGCTTATTCTGACTTAGCCGTTTTGAAAATCAGTGCAGATAAAGTGAACAAAGTTGCTTCATTTGGTGACTCTAATTCATTGAAAGTAGGTGAACCGGCGATCGCAATTGGTTCTCCTTTAGGTTCTGAATATGCCAACTCTGTGACTTCTGGGATTATCTCTTCATTGAATCGCCAAGTAACCAGCACGAACGAGTCAAATCAAACGGTCAATATCAATGCGATCCAAACAGATGCTGCGATCAACCCTGGTAATTCTGGTGGTCCATTAGTTAATATCGAAGGTCAAGTGATCGGGATCAATTCAAGTAAAATTGCAAGTACTTCTGCTTCTTCATCAGGTGTAAGCGTGGAAGGAATGGGCTTTGCGATCCCAAGTAACGATGTAGTAAATATTATCAACCAACTTGAAAAAGATGGAAAAGTAACCCGTCCTGCTCTAGGGATCACAATGGTTGACCTTTCAGCCGTTTCAACCCAACAACAAGAACAAATCTTGAAAATTCCTGAATCTGTGACAAATGGTGTGATTGTTACCAGCGTTCAACCGGCGACACCTGCAGAAAAAGCTGGCTTGAAACAATATGATGTCATTACAAAAATCGATGATACTGATGTTTCTTCTGGTGTAGAATTACAATCTGTCTTGTATCAGAAAAAAGTCGGCGATTCAGTGAAGGTCACTTACTATCGCGGAAAAGAAAAGAAAACAACAACAATTCAATTAACAATTGATCAATCCGCATTAAAACAAAGCCAATCAGAGAACTCTGGTAACTAATAACTAATTTCCTATACAAAAACAGCACGGTTGCTCGGCAACTGTGCTGTTTTTTGCTTATTTTGGAAATGCTTCGCCAATCACTGCATCTTCTGGTAAAACAAGGATCCCTTTTTCTTTCGGTGCATCTGGTAATTGTAATTCTTTTGCCGAACAAATCATTCCGTGACTTTCAACCCCACGTAATGTTCCTGGCCAAATCATCATTCCATCAGGCATCATAGCTCCTGGTTTGGCAACAACGACTTTTTGTCCTGCTTCAATGTTCGGAGCGCCACAAACGATTTGTAAGACTTCCTCTTTTCCTACTTGTGTTTCAGTGATCGATAAGTGATCAGAATCAGGATGTGGTACGCAAGTTTTGACGTAGCCAACAACGATTTTTGGTTCATTTTCTTCTGTTAACGTTTCTTCAAAACCAGCTTCTTTGATCAAGCGGTTCAACTGTGCAATTTGTTCTTCTGTTAGTTTGACTTGTCCGTTACCTTCGATCGTAAGATGGTCGGAGATATGGAAAAAATTCCAGCCAACGATTTGTCCTGTTTCATCTTTGATTTGAGCAACATTCCATTTACGGATGACCGTATTTTCGGTTCCATTGTCATTTGAGACGATGACCATCAAGGTATCTCCCACGTGCGCTTTATTATAAGCAAAAATCATGTTTTTTCCTCCATTATCCTTTGCTGACATTTATCTTAACAAAAAAAAAGTTTTTGTGCATGCTTTTTTTCATTCTTCAAAAAAAGTGCGAACAACTATTTTCTTAGTTATGGAATCGCAAGAATTTTCAATAGCAACGAGCCTGTGAAAGATATCTTGCCCTTCACTCTAAAAACGAGTAAACAGCATGCAAAAAGTCACTCTATCAGAAAATTTGCCGGAGAATCCCAAAAATAGGAGGAACTATTTTCGGATTCTCCGGCTTATTTCTTAGAGCTAGGCATTTCACTATCTCTTAGTTAACGTATTTAATTGTCGGTGTTGTTCTCCACTTCATCAGAGACAATCAAGACATCACATGGTGCTCGGCGGATGACATAGCTGGAAACACTACCTGTCATAAATCGTTCAACCGCATTTAATCCTGATTGACCGACCATGATCAAATCGATCGCATATTTTTTTGGTAAGTTGACTGCCATTGATTCTCTAACAGAACCATAAGCGACGATTCCTTCGATTTTTTGATAGTCAACTGTTTTTCCATAAGCTTTGCAGTCTTCGATCATTTGTTTCGCTGCTTCTGTTTGTTGGTCAACTAGCGTTTGATCTATTGGGACATAGCCCATGAAATTATAAAATTGTTGGTCGATCACATTTGCTACATAGACGGTTCCGTCGTTTCTTCGAGCAACCTCAACTGCTTTTTTAAAGGCAGAAAGTGCTTGCTCACTTCCATCGATCCCGACCAAAATATTTTTATATTCTTGTTCCATCCTGATCCCTCCTAACAAATATCCAGATGTTAGCCGTTCGTCACACGATTTAAAAAATCCTCGATTTCTTGTTTTGTTTTCCGATCTTTATTCACTAGACGACCTAATTCTTTACCGTCTTTGATCACTACAAAACTTGGGATTCCAAAAATGTTCCACTCAGCGGCTACATCTATGTATTTGTCACGATCGACTTCAATAAAACGCCATGCGGCAAAATCATTTTCTATTTCTGGCATTTGAGGCTTGATAAAGCGACAATCGCCACACCAATCTGCGGTAAAGAAAAAGACACTGTTCCCTTTTTCAACGTAACCTGCTAATTCTTCTAAGTTTTTTGGAATAATCATTGCTGTCCCTCTTTTCTTCTTATATTTAAATTATACACCTTTCTTTAAAAGTCACCAACTCCTAACCAGTCCTCACTTTTGTATTCAAAAAATTCAGGTGCTTCAACCAAAAAAACGATTCACCGATTTCCCCCGTATTTACTGACTGACGTCAAAACAAGAAGAGGCCGAGACAAAACTTGTCTCAGGCTCTTCTAGTATCTCTAAAAGCGAATAAACGGTGTTCAAACATCAGCTCCTTGAAATAAGCCTGAATTTTCCAAAACATGAGAAGCTGTTTCAAAAAATTCAGGCTTATTGTCATCAGAGCTACCCGATGTTTTCACGACCTCTGATTCACGGCGTTCAAGAAGCAACTCCTCAACAATAAGCGATGATTTTCTAAAATATGAGGAGCTATTTTAAAAAATCCTCTCTTATTCGCTCGGAGCTAAACGCTTCTTTCACAGCCTCTTCTTAACTATTTATACTATCCTTCGCTTATCTCTGTTCCACGATCCATGGTTCTCGTTTCACTTCGTTTAAAGGATGTATTCTTATTTTCCGTAAACGATCGTATTGACAGTCGATTTGTCTAATCCTTTTAATGTTTGGATTAACATCTCTCTTGCTGCTTCAAAGTCACGAATGCTAAACATTGTTTGATGTGTATGAATGTAGCGTCCTACGACTCCGATCACCGTACTTGGGATTCCTTCGTTTTGTGTATGTGCCGCACCTGCATCTGTGCCGCCTTTTGAGACAAAGTATTGGTAAGGAATGTTGTTTGTTTCAGCCACGTCTAATAAGTATTCACGCAAGCGTGGTAACATGATCAATCCTGGGTCTTGGATACGCATCAACGTTCCTTCACCTAGATGTCCGAATGTCCCTTTTTTCGTTACCGTATCGTCTGCTGCTGAGCAATCGACTGCAAAGAATAAATCAGGTTTGAATTTGTTGACAGAAGCTTTTGATCCACGTAAGCCAACTTCTTCTTGCACGTTTGCTCCTGCGATCAATGTATGACCTAGTTTTTCATTTTGCAGCGCTTCTAACGCTTCTAACACCATTGTACAACCATAGCGGTTATCCCATGATTTACTGATGATATTTTTGCCATTAGCCGTTTTGATGGTTTCAGCGAATGGTACGATCGTATCGCCTGGCAATACGCCAAAGCTCATTGCTTCTTCACGTGATTCAAAACCAGCATCAAATAAGATATCTGTCACTTCCACTGATTTTTGGCCGCTTGTTCCACGTAATAAATGTGGTGGAACAGAAGAAGAAATACATGGGTAATTTTTGCCAGAAGAAGTCTTCAATGTGTAGCGTTGAGCAGAAACCACATACGGATTCCAGCCACCTAAAGGTACAACTTTGAATAAACCGTTGTCCTGGATTTGGGTTAGCATAAATCCTACTTCATCCATATGAGCCGCAACCATCACACGTGGGGCATCTGCCTCTTCATGTTGGCGTAAGCCAAAGATTCCACCTAAACCATCTAGTTGTAATTCGTCCACTAAGGGTTCCATGTGCGCTTCCATATACGCACGAATGTCTTGTTCAAAACCACTTGTTCCTTGAAGTTCTGTTAACTCTTTGATTCGTTGAAATGTTTTTTCATCCATAATAAAGTTCGCCTAAGATTCAGACTATGCTCCTCTCAAATTTATAGTTGACTGACTAATTTGTATTGCTCTTAGTCAATCACTCACATTTATTATAGCTTATTTTAATTGATAGCGGTTATTTATTTCTAAGAAAAACACAGAGTATGGTAGAATAAATGAAGATAATCTTTTTGGACAAAGAAGGAGGTAAGACGTATGTATTCTGAAGAATGTGAGTCAAATAATTTTAAAAACGGTCTTGCTATAGGTATCGGACTTGGTTTAATCAGTGGCATCACTTCAATGGTTTTGTATCAACGTAAGAAAACGTTATCAGCTGATCAAGTCTTAGAACAAGTCAAAGAATCATTCTTAAAAGAAGGCTCCATCGAGGGGTCTTGGATCTCATTTGAAAAAGAACCGACTAGAAAATTTGCGATCCATTCCAAAGCTTATCGTGGAGGGATTTCCCGCCTGGAAGATGGCGAAATCATTTGCTACGAATTTTTAGCGGATGCGTATACCGGCACCGTGTTAGAGATTTCAAGAAAAAAGAATGAATTGATTTAATAAAGCGAAGCCTCAGCCATCACCATTAATATAAAAATAGTGGTTTTATACGGGGCTTTTTACAATGGAAACAAAAAGAAGTGAAAATTCTCTCTAGGTACTAGCATTTAAGAATTTGATACAGTATTCTTAATAGAGATTTTGTTTTCTATGATTTAAGGAGAGTGAAAAATGGAACAACAAGAGAAAATTGCTGTTCTGATTCCTTGTTATAATGAAGAAGCGACGATTTCAACAGTCATTGCAGACTTTAGACGAGAATTACCGGAAGCAGAGATTTACGTATATGACAACAATTCGACTGACACCACCTATGAACTTGCCGTGGCGTGTGGGGCAATCGTCAAAAAAGAACCAAGACAAGGGAAAGGAAATGTCATTCGGCAAATGTTTTTTGATATTGATGCAGATTACTATCTCATGGTGGATGGTGATGATACCTATCCTGCCGAAGCGGTGCATGGATTACTGGATAAACTTCGCTCAGGTGAAGCGGATATGGTAATTGGTGACCGACTTTCAAATGGGACTTACTTTGACGAAAACAAACGTCCGTTTCATGATTTTGGGAATAATTTAGTGAAAAACACAATCACACGATTATATAAAACAAAAATACGAGACGTCATGACAGGCTATCGAGGATTTAATCGTATTTTTGTCAAAAGTTTCCCGATCATGAGTTCCGGATTCCAAATCGAAACTGAACTGACGATCCATGCCTTAGACAAAAAATTCAAATTGGTCGAATTGCCGATCGATTACCGAGACCGTCCAGAAGGCAGTGAATCGAAACTGAATACATTTTCTGATGGATTTAAAGTGATCATGATGATCGTTAAAATGTGGAAAGACTACAAACCATTGATGTTTTTTGGCATCTGGACCTTTTTCTTTTTTGTATTCGGCTTATTTGCCGGTGTTCCAGTGATCCGAGAGTATATGCTGACTCACTTTATCACACGGGTACCTTCTGCTATTTTAAGTACCGGATTGATGATCCTTGCCTTACTTTCATTAGTTACTGGGTTGATTTTAGATACTGTTGTAACGAATGCCAAAAAAGAATATGAACTAAATCTCTATCATGTCTATCATGAATGTCGAAAGCAAGAACAACAGAAATAACGTAGAAATAACCAAAGAAACTAGCTGGGAAGAATCTAGCTTCTTTGGTTATTTTTTTGCTTTTTGATACGCTAGTTATTTAGCTGTCCGAATCGTCACAAACTTCGCTACTACATATTCTTCCACACCGTAAGTTCCATTTTCCCGACCAAAGCCTGAATGCTTGACCCCTCCAAATGGCGTAGCTGAATTTGAAATAGCTGTATCATTGACACCGACCATCCCATATTGGAGTTTTTGGCTAACATTCGCGATCGTGTGGATATTCGTTGCGAAGAAGTAAGAAGCTAACCCAAAGATGGTATCATTGGCGTCTTTGATCACTTCCTCTTCTTCCTTAAAAGCAATCAACGGAATCACTGGTCCAAAGGTTTCTTGATAAAAGATGTCCATTTCCTTCGTGACACCATCCAAAACAGTGGGTTCAAAGAAATAACCATGCGCATACTCGCCTTCTGTCAGTCGTTGCCCACCTGCTAAAATCTTGGCTCCTTTATCTACGGCATCTTTGATTTGTTCTTCTACCTTTTCTAAACCTTCTTGATTAATCAAAGGACCTGTCGTTGGATCATCTAAGCCATTACCAACGGATACTTGTTTGATTTTTTCGACGATCAATTTCGTAGCTTCTTCTTTGATTGCTTCATGAAGAAAAATTCGATTAGGCGACGTACATACTTGTCCGTTATTGATGAATTTTGTTTTGATCAATTGATCCGTTGCTAATTCTAAATCTGCATCTGGAAAAATAATCAACGGCGCATGTCCGCCTAGTTCCATGGAAACTTTTTTCAACGTTGATGCTGCTTGTTTATTTAAGATTTGACCTACTTCTGTCGAACCAGTGAAAGTGATTTTTTGCACGTCTTCTGATTCGGTTAGAATTTTACCGATCGTTGAGGAGTCTCCAGTCACGATATTAACGACCCCTGGAGGAAAGCCAGCTTGATCAAAAAGCTCCATTAACGCCAATGCAGAAAGCGGTGTCGCTTTTGCTGGTTTTAAGATAACCGTGCAGCCAGCCGCGATTGCTGGAGATATCTTACGGATAATCATATTGGATGGAAAGTTCCAAGGAGTGATTGCACCTACTACTCCAACTGGTTCTTTACGTACTTGCCATTCATTGGTTGCCGGAGAAGGAATGATCTCGCCTAAGATTCTTTGCCCTTCGGCAGCATTCCACCGCAAATTTTCAACATTCGTGTTGATTTCTGAAGCAGCTTGTTTGAGTGGCTTTCCTTGTTCCATCGTCATGATCGTAGCTAAACGTTCACTGTCTTCTTCCACTAGATCTGCCATCTTGTTCATTAATTTTGCCCGTTGAGCAGGAGAAGTTTTTGACCACTCTTCAAATGCTTTCTTAGCGGCTTTGATTGCTTCATGTGTTTCACTTTCTCCACCTTTTTGAACATTCGCTAAGGTTTCACCTGTTGCAGGGTTGATCACCTCGAAGGTACCTTCTGTTCCTGTCTGCCATTTGCCATTGATATAAAGACGAGTTTCGACTTTTGGTAAATCTCTTTTTGCCATGTGTCTCTTTCCTCCTTCTTATTCGGTACAAATCTACCCTAACACGGTTAAATTTAAAGCTCAAAGCATACGCATCAGATGACTTTCCTGCTTTTTGTTTTTAGCTGATTTCTGAATCTACTGCAGGTGTCATCATAGCTGATCCCCTTTGATTCGCTGCTCCTATCGATTCAGTTAAGCTCGGGATAGTTCCAAATTTCGCCTATCCAAAACCATTATATTTTCCACACTTTTAGTGATTTTATTCGAAAATATTATAAGATAATAAAATACTTTATGTTGGAGTGAAAATGTGTGAACAAAGACAGATATAAACAATTGAAACAAGCAGAATTAGGTGCAATCATCAGTATTGTCGCTTATATCGTAGTCTCGATACTGAAGTTGACTATCGGGAATCTCGCAAATTCTGAAGCGTTAAGAGCAGATGGCTTAAACAATTTTACGGATATCCTAGCTTCAGTTGCTGTATTGATCGGTTTGAGAATCTCACGCAAACCTGCAGACACTGAACATCGCTATGGTCACTGGAAAGCCGAAAATATTGCAAGTTTAATCACTTCGTTTATTATGTTATTGGTTGGTCTGGAAGTCTTGTACTCTTCGATTCTCTCGATTACTGACAAAAAAATGGAATCACCCGATATGACCGCAGCCATTGTTGGGATTGTCTCAGCGCTGATCATGTACGGGGTTTATCTCTTTAATAAAAAACTAGCCACAAAAGTCAACAGTCCTGGTTTACTAGCTGCTGCGAAAGACAATCTTAGTGACGCGTGGACAAGTATCGGTACGGCCGTGGCAGTGTTTGCGGCCTCCTTCAATTTGGGTTGGTTGGATAGTGCCGCTGCAATCGTCGTGGGTTTATTGATTTTAAAAACAGCGGTTGATATCTTTAGAGAAAGCTCCTTTTCTTTATCTGATGGCTTTGACCAACAAAAATTAGAGCGCTACAAACAAGCAGTCAATAACATCCCGGAAGTCCAAAGCGTGAAGAGTATCAAAGGGCGTACTTATGGTTCAAATACCTATGTAGATATCACTGTTACCATGGACCCTAATTTGACTGTCAAAGAAAGTCATGATATTTCTGATTTGATCGAACACACTTTATTTGAACAATTCCAAGTCCACGAAACAGATGTACATGTCGAGCCTGTGGAGAAGTCTTGAATAGCTGATAAAAAATGAAAAAAGAATCATTCGCTTTTTTAAAAAGCGAGTGATTCTTCTTTTTTAGCTTTCTACTAAATCATCTTCCATATCAAATTCTAGTTGTTTGGCAGCATTCAGCTGGTCACTATAATAACTCGCTAGTTCTTCCGCTGATTGTGGGGTCAAATCTTCAAATGAGAAAGTGGTGTAAGCTTCCTGTGTTTCTCGACACACTGAAGTAATCTGCAACCCTTGTTGTTGATCAACAAACATATAGTTTTCTCCCGGAATGAATGATTCCCCACCAGTTCTGATCCGAAAGCCATTAAAACTCATTTGATACATCTCAAAAATTTTCGAATCATAGGATAACTGACGATTGACTGTAATACTTAATGCTTCACTGTCACTTTCGATATCTCGGTTTTTACCGATCGTGATGGCATAAAACAAGCCATAAAGATTATAGACTGACCATACTAACGTAACAATATAACCAAATTCATAGCCTTCCCCACGAATCAATCGATAAAGAGCAATGATACAAGCAAAAAGAATCCAGCAAAAAAGAACGATATGCGGGAACACCGTACGCCAATCAAATGCGTTACTCCCGACAATTTCTTTTTTCGTTACGTTGAATTTCTTTTGTGGTTTGAAAAATTCTTTTAATAATGCTCCTGTGTGGATCGGTGCCACAAAGCAGTCATAAATGTGAGAACTCGTTAGATTTCTTATTTTAGGCACGTATAACCTAAAGGATAAGGTGATCATAACAAACGGCGGTAAAAAGAATAGTAACAATTGATGGTTGTTACTTCTAACAAGAAAAATATCAAAAACCATAAACAGCGTAGGCGCTAATAAAAAAATAATTTTCTGGAAAGAAGTAAACCAATACAAATAAGAGTTGTAATAACATAATTTTTGCATCAATGACAACCCTTTTAACTTTCGTGGCTTGAAGTGGTCAAAAATCTGCTTCGTACCTTGTGCCCAACGCGAGCGTTGGGAAGCTAGTTCTTTCGCTGTATAAGGGGTAATTCCCAATGCATAAGCCTTGTTGATAAAGAGGGTCTCGTAGCCGGCATTTTGTAACAACATCCCTGTCGCCATGTCTTCTGTAATACTATTCGTTGGAACCCCACCGATTTCTTCTAAAGCACTTCTTCTAATAATTGCATTTGTCCCGATATGGATCAGGGCGTTTTCTCGAGAAAGAGCTGGCTCCAAAAAACGCATAAATAATTCTTGCTCATTATAAAAGGAATTTCTTAAAAGCTGAAATGGATCTTTATTATAGAAGGTTTGAGGATATTGAACGAGTGCCATTTTAGGATTTTTGAAATAATTAACGGCTTCAAAAATGATATTTTTTTTGACAATAAAATCTGCATCCAATAGTAGTACGAGGTCACTAGTCGTTTGTGAGAGTGCATAGTTGATGTTGCCAGCTTTCGCATGCTCATTGCCCTCTCGTGATAAATAACCGATGGAAAAACGTTCTGCCATCTCTTTTAATTCCTCACGATGACCATCATCGCAAATATATATTTTTTTATTGGGATATCGTAACGCTTTGACAGCCAAAGCCGTGGCGATCACTAATTTACTATTTTCGTTATACGTACAAATAGACGCCGCAACACTTGGTTGAAAACTCTCGTCATAGGCCTCATAGAGATGTTCATTTGACAATTTATTCGAAAATAGGTAAATAAAAAAACCGTAGACAAATAACCCGATAAATTCTGCAATGTAAAGAATGATCCCAAATATTAAAGAAACAGAACTATCTATTGGTATGGTATAAAACAAGCGCCATATCAAATAAACAACTAAAAAAGTAATCGTGATCTTTGAAAAAAGTTGTTTGACAAAATCATATTTTTTTGCCAACAAATACAACAATATAATTATTAAAAACAACCCCGTCAGATAGTACAATTCCACATTATCTCCTCCTTTATGTTTATATTAAACATTATAATGGTTATTATAAAAAACAGTTAGTAAACGGTTTCTCTGAATCATTTAGTTAGTTATGTAACCAAAAAGACTGTAGTAAAAGACGGCTTTCGTCTTCTGCTACAGTCACTTGTTTGCTAGTCCTTTTCAGTTGCATCATTCACTTTTTCGTTCTGGACTTTTCCATGTGCCGCTTCCGTATCCTAAAATCGTTTTGATTGCTGGGATAAAGGTCGTCATGATGGTGATCGCATTGACCATCCAGAATAACAACATATACAATGGGGCAAATAACATATATTTCAATTTTCTTCCTTGATCGTCTACCACCAAAGATGCAATCAGTTGAATGATGCCTGAGATCATTTCGAAGCAAACAAACAGAAAACTAATCGTCAATGTCCGATAGATTTGTTCAAAATTTCCTTGATAAAGATAAATACCCATTAAAATAATAAAAACGAAAAATGAAATACAAAAGAACAACGACCAAATAATACTAAAAGTTTGATCAATAAACATGAACGTCCTGCCGATATTTTCAAAAGGATGGAAGAGGACTTTTTTAAAATTCGTCAACCAGACTTCCGTCCCCCCTTTTGCCCAACGTTTTCTCTGACGATAAAGCATCGGCAAACTTACTGGAACTTCCATAAAAAATATGATGGTTGGCGCAAACACCGAGATCCAGCCATTCAGCTGATGATCCCACGCAATACTGATATCTTCTGTCGCCCGATCTTGACGAAAGCCGCCAACATCGATCAATGCGTCTTTTCGATACATGGTATTTGCCCCACTGTACGCATAAAGACCGCCAAGTACACCTGCTTGTGTTCGTTTGATGATCCCTACGATGCTCGAAAATTCAACAGTCTGGGATTTTCCAAGTAAAGACGTACGATTTTTCACGTCCATATTGGCAGTAACAGCAGAGATATTTCTACCACCAGGGCGAATAAAGTAATTCACATAATTTGACAAAGCATCTGGTTCAGGTACCGTATCCGCATCATTGCTTAAGATCAACCGACCTTTGGCAAAAGCCATCCCAATATCAAATGCGTGAGCTTTCCCCTTATTTTTATCAATGCGGATCACTCGTAATTTGGGGTATTTTTTTTGTAAACGAGCTAATATTGCCGGGGTTTCGTCCGTTGAACCATCATCTGTCACTAACACTTCATAATTCCCATAATTGATTTTTGTCATTAAATAATCGATTGTGTCTTCAATCACCACTTCTTCATTGTGGGCCGGTACCATGATCGTGATAAACGGTTCGACCTCTGTCGGAATCTCCGCCCAATCAATGTGCTTATATTTAAATAAAAACGAATAGCATAATACCCCAATAAACCATGCAAAACTACCAAGGATTGGGTAAGAAACAAGGATAAAATAAATGATCGTAGCTACAAAATCCAGTAGTTCATTACCTGTATGAATGACTCTGACCATTAGAGTTCGACCCCCTCATTTTTTTAGAGGTTTTCGATCAAATCTTTTTCAAGATTTTGCTCTTCTGATACTACGTAATAGCAAACCGCTTCACGCTCTTCCTTAGGTCCAAAGCGCATGCTGAATTCCGTTTCTAAAATATCTCGACGCTTTTCTAATTTTTCTTCATCATACATTTTTTCACTTCTTAGCATCGTTTGGTAACGACGATTATTCCAACGAGTCATGAATAAGAATAAAAGAACAAAGCCTAAAAAAGCAACCGCTAAAAATAGCAACAAAAAAGAAAACGTTTTTCGTTCTTCCGGAAACGAATGCCATTGTAATCCTCTCCCTTTCATTGAAGCCCGAAACGAAATAGTTACCCAAATAAATGGAAAAATCACGCCACACCATCCTAGAATCGCAACAATCCATTGCTTGATTTTTAACCGTCGATTTCCTTTGGCAAAAAACTTATCCTTAATCAAAAGAGTTGCTACTTCTTCACGTTTTATTCGAGTATTCATTTTTCTCCCACCTTTAAAAAATAAATTTAGTCCCCTTTTATAAAAACCTTTACATTTTTTGATGATGACAGCTAGACGAACAATTCATCAAATGACCAACTACCCTTTACTTATACTTTACTTTTATTGTGTTTATTTAATTTTGTTTATTTAATAGTAGCTTGTTTCTTGAAATATGTATGAGATTTGATCTTGACGTTAAGGTTTTCTTAATAAATTAAAATAACTAAAATAATAAAAATATAAAACAAGTTATCTTAGCGAGTCTCACTAAAGATAACTTGTTTTTTCTCTATTGATCTGTTACCAAAGAAATAACGACAGTTTTCATTGCTCGAGATATAGCCGTGTACATTTGCCTTCTTTCACGTGGGGTATTCGGTTCAGCTGTTAGATAAATCAGTACGTGATCAAATTCGAGTCCTTTAGAAAGACTCAATGGGCGTACTTGGATGTTCAGCTGATTATTCCGCTCTACTTTTTGTTGTATCATTGCGGCTTGCTGTTCTTCCAACGTAATAACTGTTAATTGTTCACCTGTGTGCTGTTGTCGTTCATTGACCTGACTGAGCCACTGATCAAAAGTCGCTGCAGTCACAAATTCCGGCTCTTCCCCATAAGGACGAACGGGAACAATAGCGATCTTTTCTTTTTCCCCTGAATATTGGGTAAAGAGAGTCGTGATTGCCCCGCTTGAACGATAACTATTCAATAAATCATATCTCGTCACAGATCGTCCAGCCGTTGAAAAATAGCTTTCAATTGCTTCAAAAGAAGTCGTGGAATTAAAAATCCCCTGATTTTCATCTCCTACGAGTGTAAAGCGAGCGTTGGGGAAGATGTTTAACAAGAGCAAAAGTTGCGCACTTGTATAGTCTTGCACCTCATCGATCAACACGAACTTTTTGACTTGGGTGATTTTTTCGATCAGCAGATGGCGCACATGCAAACGTGCGACGGCTTCATCTAATGTACAAGGAGTTGTTCGCTGATACTTATTCCCAGTGTAACTTTGATAAATCTCCTCAAATAAAAATTGTTCATCGACCCATGCCATCTGTTTGATTTGTTTCGTTACTGTTCGATATTTTCTTTGAAGCAATTGTTTGCCATAACTGACTAATTTTTCTGGCGATTCATCGGTGATCAACTGTTGGAAATACTGTTGTTGCATCTCTTCTGGTAAGGATAATAATTGATCTTTAATGGCGTCACTACCTGCTTGTTTCAGCAATTGCTTTTCCCAGTAGCGCAACAATCGGTCTTTAGTCGCTTGAAGTTTTTCTCTTAGATTCGGGTAATCGGGCGTGCTATCATAGATTTTTTTGATCACTTCTTTTGAGATCACGATTTTTTCCTTCTTTTTGATGGCTAAAAAGAAATCAGCCTGTTTAGTAAACAAGGAAGTCGCTTGCTCGATCTGCTTCATAAATGCCTGACTTCTGAGAACTGCTGTCTGGTCATCCACATCCGTCTGCGTAATCCGTTGAAAATAAGCTTTTTCTGACTCAACATTCCCTAAAAAAAGTTGATCCACCAACTGAATCATCGTGACATTCAACGGATTTTTTCACCTAACGAAGGTAATACCTTACCGATATAATCAATAAATTGATGGTTCGGTGACAAAATCAGCAAATCATCCGCAGAAAGTTGGTTTCGGTATTGATAAAGCAAATAAGCAATTCGTTGCATGATCGTTGAGGTTTTCCCACTGCCTGCAACGCCATTGACTAAGATATTTTGGCTTGTAGTGTCTCGGATGATCGTATTTTGTTCGGATTGGATCGTAGCCGTGATTGCCTTCATCTCTGACGTCTCACTTTGTTCTAAAGCATCAAGTAAGACATCATCTTGGATTGCTACCGAGGTGTCAAAAAAGTGGAGCAATTGATCTTTTTTGATGATAAATTGACGTCGCTCATGGATCATTACCTCAATTTGGTTTTGATTCACTAAATAAGAAGAATGACCTAAATCGTTGTTATAAAAAAGAGAAGCAATCGGCGAACGCCAATCATAAACCAAGGTTTCATCTTCATCATTGGTAAAGTTAGCCGTCCCAATATAAAAAGCTTCGTGACTATTTTTTCCTTGTGCTTCTTCCTCTAAAAAATCAATTTCGATCTTCCCAAAATAGGGACTCATCAATAGCCGTTCGATTTTTTTCAAAGTCTCATTAGCTGATTGAATCTTGAGATTCAATTGATCGATTTCGCGATTTTTCATCTCGATCAGTGAATACGTATCAAGATTGTCTAAATAACTTTCAAAATTGATCCGAATATCTTCAGACATCGTTTGTAGAGAGTCCCGACCGTACGCACTGGTTTCTTGTAATAATTGCTGATACTCTTCCTGCTTTTCTAGTAATTGCCGATAAACTGACGCTAGATAGGCTTCTTCTAAATTTCGTGTGTTGACCATACACATTCTCCTTTGATTCGAAGTAGTAGAACTAACCAGTCTAGCGCCATTTCACTAAGAATGCAAGGCAAAGCTCTATTTTTCTGGATAAATCAAGTCTTCTGGACGAACAGCGTGATACAAAGCAAAGGCGCCATCGAGATTTTGGACATGAAAGCCTGCTTGTTTCAAGATACGTTCTGCTAAGTAACTACGAAGTCCACTATGACAGCTGACAATGTATTCTTTCTCACGGTCTAATTCCGCCAATCGACAGCGTAAATCATTTAAAGGAATATTCAGCGCATCTTTAAAAGCACCGTTTTGCAACTCGCCTTCATTACGAACATCGAGTAAGATTTTTCCTTGTGCAAGTGCTTCTGGCAATTCATGCCATTGGATCGTCTCGCTTAGCCCTTCTGCGACATTCATGGCCACATATCCCAACATGTTCACTGGATCTTTCGCAGAACCAAAAGGTGGCGCATAGGTAAATTCTAATTCCGGTAAATCAAAAATCGTTAGTTGTCCTTTGATGGCTGTGGCTAAACTATCGATTCGTTTATCAACACCTTTGGCACCGACTCCTTGTGCACCATAGATTTCACCTGTCTTAGGATGAAAGATCAGTTTTAACAAAATATCTGTAGCTTCAGGATAGTAACTAGCATGGTCTTTCCCAGAAACATGGACTACTGAGAAAGGTAAGTTGGCTTGTTGGGCCATTCTTTCTGTTAATCCAGTAGAAGCGGCAGCAAGGTCAAAGACCCGCACAATTGACGTACCAAGACTTCCTCGATTGTTACGAACGATTCCCGCTATATTATCTGCTGCTTGTCGCCCTTGACGGTTAGCAGGAGAAGCAAGAGAAATCAACGCATCGGCACCTGTAATTTGTTGTTTGACAACGATGGCATCTCCCACCGCATAGATGGAAGGATCACTTGTTTGGTAGTGTTCATTGACTACGATCCCACCACGCAGCCCTGTTTCAAGTCCAGCCATTTTTGCCAATGTACTGTCTGGCTGAACGCCTACTGAGAGGATCGTTAAATCAGAATCGATCGTTGTGCCATCATCTAATCGTAACTGCTTGCCACCATGTTCAAAAGCAGTGACAGAACGTTTTGTTTGGACATGGACGCCTTGTTTAATGAGTTCATTTTGGATATGCACCGCCATTTCTTCATCTAAAGAAGGCAGGACATGTGGTGCCAGTTCTACAATTGAAACTGCCAGTCCACGTTTTTTTAAATTCTCTGCCATTTCCAATCCGATAAATCCTGCCCCTACTACGACAGCTTTTTTGGGTTGTTCTTCAAGAGCATTCATTACCATATCAATATCCGGTACATTTCTAACAGTATAAACATTTTTGGCTTCTGCTAATCCTGAAATAGCTGGTCTGACTGGTTTTGCCCCTGGGGAAAGAAGCAATACATCATAACTCTCCTGCCATTTTTTCCCGTCAGATAAAACTTCAACTTTCTTTTCATCTGGATAAACGGCTGTGACTTCATGATTGGGACGCACATCTAATTGAAAACGAGCAGCCAATGATTCTGGTGTTTGTACCAAAAGATTCTCTCTCTCACTGATCTCACCAGAGAGATAATAAGGTAACCCGCAATTGGCAAATGAGACATACGGTCCTTTTTCAAACACGACGATTTCAGCATCTTCTTTTAAACGACGTAATCTAGTGGCAGCAGACATCCCCCCTGCTACCCCGCCGACAATAACAATTTTCATTTATTTCCCTCCTACTGTTGGTTCAAACCATTGATTCATCCCACCACGTACATTGATAACATCATACCCCATTTTCTTCAACTCTTTCGTAGCTTGTTTGCTCCGCATTCCCGATTGACAGATGACATAGACAGGCGCTTCTTGTTTTCCTTTAAAACTTAGAATACGTTGAAGTGGAATATTTTTCGCTTGTCTGATATGCCCCCCTCGGTATTCTGCTGGTGTTCTTACATCGAGCAACTGAATAGAACCATTCAATTTTTCTTTTAATTCCGCTGTTGAGATTGATTTGACTGTTTGAAATAGTGACATCTTGATTTCCACCTTTTTATTTTTTGTAAATACCTTATGGGGTATATTCAACACAAAAAAGAGAGAATTGTCAACTATTCAAATTCTAGCTTTTTCAAATCGACATAATTATTTACAAAATATACCTACATAGGGTATCATCTCACTAGAAGCATAAAGGAGGTTTTCAAATGGAAATCAATGACAAGAACATCATCAATCGACTAAAACGAACAGAAGGACAAATTCGCGGCATCCAAAAGATGATTGAAGAAGAGAAAGACTGTATGGCAATTATCACACAATTAAGTGCCGTTCGTTCTAGCATTGATCGTGTCATGGGAATGATCGTGGCAGAAAACTTAAAAGACTGTTTGGAGCATCCAGAAAACAGCGCAGAAGAGCAAGCCAAAAAAATGGAACAAGCAATCAACTTGATCATCAAAAAATAAGGAGAGACTCAAATGAGAGTTGTTTTTCATATCGATGAAACGAGAAAGTGGCATGAAACGATGAATAACGTCAAGAACCTATTGAAAATCGCTCCTGAAACGACGATTGTGGTTAGTGTCAACGGTGAAGGCATCACCGGCTACCTTGATCCAGCAAATGAAGAATTTCTTGCTTTAGGGGTTACCTTCCACGCTTGTGCTAATGCGCTACGTGGCAATCACATCAGTACAGAATCCTTGCCTGAAAAGGTCATCGTGGTACCAGCTGGTATTTTAGACCTCATTGAATTACAAGAAAAAGGCTATGCTTATATCAAACCTTAAGACTACTAGCTTCGAGAGTTAAGCAAGGTTCTCCTATGGAAAATAAAACAATGAGCGGAAATCCATCCCCTCATCAAGTAAAAGAACTCAAACCACTTCCTTGGCTTGAGTTCTTTTATTTGTATTTGAGACATTACTCTCTTAATTCAATAGTTTATGATATTCACGGATATACAAAACGAAGGATTGAAGCAAGCTATAAGTGATCAATCCAAAGATCCAATTGACCCAGATCGCAGGAAGTTCGGGAAACAACAGTAAAAGCACCATGCCTGCGTAAATGACCGCAGTTGCTAATTTCCCATACCATTTTGCCCCATCTAATTTCACATTTTTTCTCAATCCAATGATACCAGCAAAAAACATGAACCCTTCTTTGATCAGAAATAAACCGAATATCCACCAAATCATCGGTCGATACCAAGCCATGGAAAGGATCAAGACCAGTTGCGTCAACTTGTCTGCCACTGGATCTAATAATTTCCCCAATTCCGTGATTTGGTTGAACTTACGAGCAATAAATCCATCTAAAAAGTCAGTGATTCCTGATAGAGCAATCAAGATACCGGCAAGCATAAACGATTGCTCTAAAACAAAGTAAAAATAAAACGGCAAAAGAACCACACGAAAAATTGATAAGAGATTAGGGATCGTTCCTATTTCTTTTCGCCAATTCGAAGTCAGTTTCATCCATGACATCTCCCTAAATAAACTTTGTTCCATTTTAACCTAAATCGGTAAAAGTGCCAATTTTTTCCCGTTGTCTAAAGTCATGAGTAACTCTCCAATTTAGCTATTCACATACTTGGATCGTAAAAACTACTGGAACGACTGTCAAAAAAAGACGAGAGCTATTGGCTATTCCTCTTTAAAACAATGTCTTCATTTAACCCCTAGTCTCTTTTTTCTCGTCGTTCTTTAGCTTCTTTGGATAATTTTTTATGCGCTTTTTTCGATCCTCGCGCTAGATCTCTTTGCCATTTTCTAGTTTGAAAGTCTGTAAACAAATGGTCTAATTCATAACCGACTGGATATAACTTTTCTGCTGACATCTTTAACGTGAGACGTTTTCGTGGGACATTGATTAACTCTTTATCCAAGAAAATCGTAACCGTTTCTTCTGCTGTATCTTCATAAACTAAGGCTTCTTGTTGGTGGACCGCAGAATATACCCGATCCCCTTTCGAAAATTGCTGCACTTGTGTCTTCGTCCTAGGCACGTTTACTTTCGTTGTCTGAAACACTTTTTTGGTTGTCCGATAAGCTTTATGCTGGATATAATATTGGGCTTGTTCGATCAAGGTTTGCGACATGTTCATTTTTTGAGCGATCCATAGCGCTTGGCTTTCTCCTGTTTCCCCCACTTGAAGAAGGTATTTAGGTTTCAATGCTTCTTTATCAAATGCCATTGCGGCTGGAATAAAATCTTCATGATCATTCGCAAATTTTTTGATTTCGCCATAATGAGTAGTTGCAACGATCAATGCCCCTTGTTCATACATGACTTCCATGATAGCAACTGCTAGCGCCGCTCCTTCATTAGGTTCTGTGCCACTGCCGATCTCATCAAGTAATACAAGGGTATTTCTACTCACCTTGCGTAACATCTCAGCAATATTTTGCATATGACCAGAAAACGTACTTAACGCATTCTCGATCGTTTGCTGATCGCCAATATCCACAAAAATCTCATCGAAAACAGCTAGCTCTGTTCCTTCGGCTGCCGGAACCTGTAAACCAAACATCGCCATCAACGTCAATAACCCCACTGTCTTTAATACGACAGTCTTACCACCTGCATTCGCTCCAGTGATCACTAATCCTCGATAGTCTTTACCAAGTTCAAAGTCTAACGGAACAGCCTTCCCTTGGATCAGTGGATGCCTTCCTTGTTTGATCTTGATGTATTCTGATTGATTGATCCGTGGTGTCACACCATGTATTTCTCGACTATACTTCCCTCTGGCGAAAATGATATCTAATCTAGTAATCGTTTCGATAATCAAATCGATTGCTTGTTCTTGTTCTGCTAAAGCACCAGTCAAATAAGCTAAAACTTGATATTCTTCTGCTATTTCTTCTGCTTTTAACAATTGATAATTCATACTCGCTTTTTCCACAGCCGTTGGTTCAATAAAGACGGTCGTCCCTTTATTTGACTGTTCAATAATCGTGCCTGGCACTTTATTTTTATAACTAGCTTTGATTGGGGTCGTATAGTGATCGCCTTTTTGAACAATCATTGCTTCTTGGATCATTTCTTTGTTATGCGGATGTCTTAGAAACTTTAAAAGACGATCCTGGATTTCTTTTTCTGTTAATTGTAATTGTTTTCGTACTTTCCGTAAATTTCGTGAGGCTTCATCACTCACTTTTTGGTTCTTGATTTGTTGATAGATCAACTCTTCGACCATCGACAAATCAGGCATATTCTTACTATACACATGCAATAAGGGTGTTTGATATTGATTTTTTTCAAAAAAACGACGGATCATTCGACTACTTCTTAAAAAGTCTGCATACTCGATCAATTCAGTTGGTGTCAGTAAAAAGCCTTTTTTCACTTGGGAAGTCAACGCATCAATCCGTGTCAATCCCATAAAGGGAACGTGTTGCTGACTTTCTAAGATTTGTCGCGCTTCTTTTGTTTCTTCTTGGCGATTTTTGACTGTCTGTAGATTAGTTTGCGGGGTCATTTCTTCGATACGCTTTTTGCTATATTGTCCAATAGCTCGTTTTTTCACTTCTTCTTTGATTTGATTAAATTGTAATTTATCGATTGTTTGTTTCATATTCTCTCCTTTTTTGAAGAGATACCTGTCCTAAAATAAATAAGACCTAGGAAAAATAAAAAGATGAGGAACATCTCAAATAAGACGCGCCCCATCCCTCATTAATAGAATTGTTGGTTATGAAATGACAGGTATCATCTATAAGCATGCCAAATAAGCTTACGGCTCTATTGGCTATTCAACTTACTACGTTAGATACCTGCTACACTCATCAAAATACCTCATTCATCTAGGTTTTATTTATTTTCAAATTCACTATAGCAAGTTTAGCTGTCACTGTCAATCAAAAACGAAAGCCCTTTATTTCACTCTGGTTAGTTCAATCAAGACCCATGAACAAATCTAAAAAAATTTTCTGGTTGTCAGCAAAGCACCCCGTTGATTTTGCGATCTTCAATAACCCATTTTTAAAATGCTGTTCTTTGTCAAGTGCTAAAAAACGATAAAATAGAAGAACTATTTTACCGTTTTTTAGATTATTTATTAATGAATAACACACTTTACCGCCTTTTTATACCATCAACA
The DNA here is from genome assembly GCF_050530455.1 of Enterococcus sp. DIV1208. NCBI lineage: Bacteria > Bacillati > Bacillota > Bacilli > Lactobacillales > Enterococcaceae > Enterococcus > Enterococcus sp. DIV1208. The sequence continues at coordinate 2,471,222 of NZ_CP172887.1, forward strand.
TATACATGCCCACAGCCACGACAGCTCCGACCATTGGCGCTACTACTGGTATCCATGAATAGCCCCAGTCTGAGTTTCCTTTGTTTGCAATTGGTAGAATCGCATGGGTCAGACGTGGACCTAGGTCACGAGCTGGGTTGATCGCATAGCCAGTTGGTCCTCCTAGGGAAAGACCGATTGCTAAGATCAAACCTCCGACAGCAAAGACATTCGTACCATCGGCAAATGAGTTTTGTCCAAACGCTAATAGTCCTAGTACTAAAACGAAAGTACCGATCAACTCGGTGATAAAGTTCGCTGGATAATTTCGAATGGCAGGACCTGTCGCAAATGTACCTAAAATTGCGCCTTGGTCTTTTGTCACACTCCAATGTGGTAAATACGTCAACCAAACTAAAACAGCACCGACGATCGCACCTAACATTTGCGCAATAATAAACGGAATCACTAGGTTCCAGCCAATTGCACCGGTCATCGCCATCGCTAAAGATACGGCTGGATTCAAATGAGCAGGTCCCATAAATCCGGAAATATAGACAGCCATTGTAACGGCTAGTCCCCAACCGAAAGCAATCACGATCCAACCAGAAGCTTGGGCTTTACTCTTGTTCAAGTTAACCGCAGCACATACCCCATCACCAAGTAAAACTAAAATCATCGTACCAATAAATTCTCCCATGATCTGCGTCATTTCTGCACTCATCTATTTTTCCCCCTTCAATTCACGTAGATCCGACTCTGCGATCAATTCTTCTAAATGAGCTTCTTGACGCTTCTTCTCTTCTGCTGACCAAGCGAAGTAAGACGCAATGGCATCAATGATCGGTTGTTTGATTGCATCAAGTTGATCACGTTCAAACAACAAGTGATTCGTGCGGCGAATCAAGTAGTCGCCTGGTGCTAATACCATTTCTTCTTCTAACCCATAACGTAAACGAGCAGATTCAGCTAAACTTAGTCCTTCATACGGTGTCATTTCTTTTGCCAAAGCAAAAATCTTTTTCGCATTGGTTCCATAAAAATCTGCAATGTATTTTGCATCAGCTTCTGCTAAACCAGATTCAACTCCGATTTTTGTCAATTCTTCCACAGTTTCTTCCATTTTTGTTGGATCAAAATCTCCTCCAGAAACGGGATAATGTTTCGAATCGATTTCTTTTACTGACATCCGGTAGTCATCTTTCAACAACTGGCGGATTAATTTTAGTGCTCCCTCCGCCATCTTACGGTAGTCTGTGATCTTCCCACCTGATAGTGTCACCAAACCATCCGATTCACGTTCTAATGAGCTACCTCGAGAAATCGAAGAAGGGGCTTTTTCATCACGGCTGTTTTCTAAATGATTCAATACATCCTCTACTTCTAACCGAGAAGCCTTGTTTTCTTTATATTCAGTAACCGTATCAACGACTTTGCTAAAGCTTTTATCTGAAATAGAGCCGTTGTCACCACCGTTATAGTCAGAACCAGAATTACCGATCAATAATGGGCGTAACCCTGCCCAACTTGATTCGATGTCTGCGAGGGTGATGTTTGCATCTGGGTAACGATGATTGATGACATCTAATAAATAGTCCACATCTTCTTGCGTTACTTTTGGATCCGTATAGTCCCCTTGATAGTCCGTATCTGTCGTTCCAAAATACGTTTTATTTTCTCGTGGAATGGCAAAAACCATTCGGCCATCTTGTTTGCCCGTGTCAAAATATGTTGGTTGTGGAACAGGCAGTTTTTTAGCATCTACGACTAGATGAACACCTTTGGTTGGTCGCATCTTAGGTGATACCGCACGTTTGAAATTCAAGTTACGGATTTTATCGACCCATGGACCACTTGTGTTGATCACTATTTTTGCGTGGATTTCCACGACTTGATCCGTTAGCAGATCACGTGCTTTGACACCCACGATTTGATCTCCTTCATATAAAAAGCCAATCGCTTTCATTTTACTTACTAGGTAAGCGCCATCTTCTGCTGCTTTTTTGATGTTATCGATCACTAAACGTGAATCATTGTTCCGAAAATCTAGATAAACACCAGCGCCCTTTAACCCTTCTTTTTTCAAAAATGGTTCTCGTTCTAACACTTCTTCTGGTGTCAGCGTATAGTTTTCATATTTTGTTCCAGTCACATTTGCCAATTTATCGTAGAGATCCATTGCCACTTTGACTGAAAACATATTAAACGTCGTTGCCCCCTCATCTTCATAGATCGGTAGTAACATTGGATCAGGTTTTGGAATGTGTGGCGCAATACCTTGGACCACCGCTCGTTCGCCTACAGTATCTGCTACAACTTCGACGTCAAAAGTTTTAAGATAACGAATCCCTCCGTGTACTAATTTTGTGGAGCGTGAAGAAGTACCTTCTGCAAAGTCTTGCATCTCGATTAGCCCCGTTTTAATTCCTGATGCAGCGGCTTGAAGCGCCACACCAGCCCCTGTGATACCGCCACCAATAATCAGCAGATCCAACTTTTCGTGTTGCATTTTTTCAATACTTTCTTGTCTTGTTCCTCTTGAAAACATGACATTCCCTCCCTTTACTCAAATGCTTGTGTTGCTACTACCGCTTTTTTCCAACCGCCATATAATTTTTCTCTACGCTCTTCAGGCATCTCTACTTCAAACATCTTGCCCGCTTCATAAAATTCTCTGATTTCATCTGTATCTTTCCAAAAACCAACCGCTAAACCAGCTAGAAATGCCGCACCTAATGCCGTAGTTTCCAGATTTTCTGCTCGTTGGATCGGAATATTTAAAATATCTGTCTGAAATTGCATCAAATATTCATTATTCGCTGCTCCACCATCGACCTTCAAGACTGGTATTTTGATCCCTGTGTCTTCTTGCATCGTATCAATGATATCTCTTACTTGGTATGCAATCGATTGTAAGGTTGCTTTGATAATGTCTTCTTTGGTCGTCCCACGTGTCAACCCAAACATCGAACCTCTCGCAGCTTGATCCCAATAAGGTGCCCCTAACCCAACAAATGCTGGCACGACATAGACTTCATCCTCACTTGTGGAACGTTTTGCTGCCTCTTCGGAATCACTTGCTTTTTGTAACATTTGCAACCCATCTCGCAACCATTGGATGGAAGAACCTGCTACGAAAATGCTCCCTTCCAGTGCATAGTAAACCTTGCCATTGATTCCATAACCAATCGTCGTTAATAGATTGTTCTTGGATAGTTGTGGTTCTTCCCCAGTATTCATGACGATAAATGATCCTGTACCATACGTATTTTTGACCATTCCAGGTTCAAAAGCCATTTGTCCAAACAAAGCAGCTTGCTGGTCACCAGCCATCCCAGAAATCGGCACTTCACTTCCATAGAAATGATACCCTTGTGTATAACCATAAATTTCTGAATTAGAAGTCGGTTTTGGCAGCATTGCTCGAGGAATGTTCAAGAGATCAAGGATTTCCTGATCCCAATCAAGATCGTGAATATTAAACAACATCGTCCGACTTGCATTGGAATAATCCGTCACATGTGCTTGACCGTCTGTTAATTTCCATACCAGCCATGAATCGATCGTACCAAAAAGCAATTCGCCTTTTTCAGCACGTTCTTGCGCTCCCTCTACATGGTCAAGAATCCAACGTATTTTTGTAGCAGAAAAATAGGCATCAATCACTAAACCTGTTTTTTTATGGAAAAAGTCTTGGTAGCCTTCCTTTTTTAAATTATCAGCAATTGATGCGGATTGACGAGATTGCCAGACCACAGCATGATAAATCGGACGTCCAGTATCTTTTTCCCAGATCACCGTCGTTTCACGTTGGTTAGTGATCCCGATGCCTGCGATTTGATTCGGTTTGATCCCAGATTCAATAAATGCTCCTGCAATGACCGACTGTACGGAGTTCCAGATTTCATTCGCATCATGTTCCACCCAGCTCTCTTTAGGAAAATATTGCGTGAATTCTTTTTGCGAACTACCGATATGTCTACCTTTTTTGTCATAAATAATTGCTCGTGAACTTGTCGTTCCTTGGTCAATCGCCATGATGTATGTTGATTCTGTCATTCTGATCTCCTCCATTATCTGCAAACGCTTTCTAAACTTATCTTTATCTTACACCGATTCATTTTTTAGAAACTGCCAAAAAAACATTTATTTTCTGTTTTTTTGACAGTTTTTAATTTTTTGCTTTTTTTTCTTCTTCGATTTTTTGCTTTAACCTTGCGATATCATAGCTTGAAGCAAACTCTGATAAATAATAATAATTTTGATGAGGATCTTCTTGATTAAATGTAATCACTAAATCATACTTTTTTCCTGGTCGTCGATTTTCAATCTCAATTCCACTGATTCCTTTTAGTTCTCTTAACAAAAATTGTTGAAATGCCACTCGATAAATCGGTAATGTTTCAATATCGATTCCGATAGTGACCGATTTCGCAATATAAAAATCGATCATCATAAGAATATTGGCATACTGAATCATGAGATAACTTAAAGCAGCTTCTTCACCTTGTTTAGCAGGTAGTTGTGTCAGCGTTGTTTCTTTCAATCGTTCGAGTAATTGACTAAGGGAGCGGCCTAACATCTTTTTCTGTTGTTGCAGGAGATGCTCTGGCTCATAGATCATCATGACTCCTCGAAAAAAATAAAACTCATTATCGATTTGAGCTAATTGATAACCGACTGCTTTTTCTTCCTTGATCTTCAACTTTCGTGGACGATAGTGCCACAACATCGTTTCTCTAATGTACGTATCTAATACAGCTGTTGGTAATTTTTTGCTTCGGGTTAAATCATATTGATAAAAATGTTCTTCTGATAACACAGCAAACGAGACAAAAAAACTGTAAAACATTAAAGGCTCATAGCCACTGATCTCAGCAGCTGTCCGACTTAAATAAAGTGAAATGACCGGATCAAGTGTTTGATACAAACGATCCTTTTGGTAAAGTATTTTCTTTTCTTTCAATGTAGCAAACGTCGTTTTTTCACTCAATAGCCGTTTACGAGTGATCCCCAGCCAGCAGGCGATTTTACTAGCTGACTCTTGAGAGAATGTCGTTTCTAAGGCTCGCTCCAATCCTAAAATAAGTGGCGCTTTATCAGGCGTCTGTTGTAAGAAAAGGGGACGTTGTGATTCAGAGATAAATTGGAATAACACATAGTAGAAATAACGAACTTGCAATTCCTCACCATAGAGTTGGCCATTTTTGATTTGTAGAGAAAATTCTTGCAGTAACTGATTCAATTCTTTGATCTTACGAAAGACAGAAGATTCACTGATATTAAACGCTGTCGCTAGACGAACGATCGATGCTTGGTGATGTTCTAATAAATAAACAAGCAGATTGAATTTCAAGCTTTGTTGAACTAAGAATAGAATGATTTTTTCTAAGCTGACATCTTCAGCCAACTCTAATGTGACTTGAAATTCATTTCTTTTGATTGCTACTTTCTTCCCCATCATCCTACCGATCATTGGGATTTCTGCTATATATTGATCAAATGATGTTTTAGAAAGATTGACTTGTTCCCTTAATTGATTCGTGCCTACAGTTCCACCATGCAACACCATGTCCCTAAGAATCAGCACTTGCAACTGCTCTTTTTTCTCTAGTAATTGTTCAATCTTCATCGAGCGTATCAACCACCTTTATCAATTGAAGCGGCAACCGATATTCTGGCTGGAAGAATAACTCCCGTTCGAATAATTTCTCTAACGTCCAGCCTTCCTCAATAGCGAGAGTGAATCGATCCAATAAATCGAATATCTCCTCTCGACTTCGCAACTGCGCACCAAGTAATTGTCCCTTTTCATTGCACATCACTTTGATTTTCGCCGTTTCACTATTGGTCGCAGCTAAGCGGGCAAGCAAATATGTTTTACGGACAGTCTGCGGATAAAAAATACTTTCTTCTTCCGTTAGCCCGACACTTCCTAGAAAATAGCCAAACCAATGATTTCCAATTGCTCGGTAGGTTCCCGGATCTTTCGTACGTTTGCCACTAATCGTTTGACTGACCACTTGTGCCGTACGTAGTGCATTATTGACCAAAGAGACATACATTTTTTCTTGAGTCGGTTGGAACGTCACTTGGATCGCATCACCGATTGCATAAATATCCTTCGCTGACGTTTGCAAATACTCATCGACCCAAATCGTACCATCTTCATTTAGCTTCAACTGATCTTGCCAGAGATGATGGTCTGGACGCGTGTGATTCGCTAGCAGAACTAAATCATAGCTTTCTGTTTTTTGATCCGTCACTACGGCCACTTGCTCGTTTTCTTCGAGCGTTTGTACTTGTTCATTCAAAAACAATTGGATATGCCGTTGCAATAACTCATGTGTTAACGGTTCAACCATTTCGGGATCGAAATAACGGAACAACAATGTTGGTCGACTTTCATAGAGATGGATTTCTTTTTGCTGATGATATAACCCTTCTGCTAATTCAAGTCCTACTTGTCCCGCACCAATCACAGCAATTTTTTGTGCTTTCGCAAGACTTTGTTCCAAAGATTCTTTTAAGTGGATATCTTTAACAGAGCGGATCTGCGTACTTTTGTTTCCATTTTTGAATTGCTGACTCGAACCCGTTGCAATCACCAATGTATCAAAAGTAAGCTGTCGCCCATTTTGGATAAACACAGTCTTCGTGGCTATTTCAAGTGAAACGACTTCCGTGCGTACTTGCACATCAATTGCGTATAGCGCTTGCAATTCTTCCTTAGTCAACCAATAAAGTTGCTCTTTACTTGTGAGTTGCTTTTTTAACAGTAAATTGAGTCCACTCGGTATAAACCCAATCTTGTCTTGTTTTTCCAAAAGTATGATCTCACTGTCAGGACAACTTTTTCGCAAAGAAATTGCTGCATAGATCCCCGCAAAAGAACCACCAATGATCACGATCCTCATCCATTTCCCTCTTTTCCAATAGCCTATTTGAAGAGTATCATGTAACCGTTAATGTTTCAAAAAATGTACTCAAAAACGAAGCAAATCTTCGATCATAAGAACAGCCGTGGTGTTAGATCAAGTAGGCAACTTTTGCAGAATAAAAAAATAAGTTCGATTTTGACAATAAAAATCAAAATCGAACTTATCTTCTTTTTGAGAAAGAACTATCGTCCCAGTCTCATTAATCTATTATTAACGAAGCATCAATTACAATAAACTTTTTGTACTCCACATCATAGATTGTCCATAAATATGCTCCAAGTCCTTCTCGCCCCCCATTATAATATTGGGTAAATTCATTATTCCAAAGATAGATTTCCAACCTTTTTTTTCTGGAAAAAGTTGCTGGTTTATTTCAATAAAATCTTCCTTTTTCCCATATAAATTTTGAGGATTATCCATAAACGCATGTTCATATGTTCCTTTTTCTTCAAAAAATTCTTCGACAGATATTTTTTTGCTATTCATTAACTCTGGATTTACTTGGATAGGATAACCTTTGATTTCATCAAATGAACGCAAATTAGTGTAAATAATCTTTTCCTCTCTTGTTTCCTGATACTTCTTTTCATATTCCCTACTAGTAAACTTTCCATCTTTTGTTTTAATCGCCCAAATTCTAAGCGCCCACAGTCTATTTTTGTAATTAAGAAAAGCTAATGCAACTTCTTGATGACTTATTATCTTTTGATAATTCTCTTCATAAAAAAAAGCATAATTCATAGCAAAACCTTTTTTTCTGAAATTCCATGTTTCTTCTTCTAATAATTCCATTTCATCACTCTCCTATACTTCCCCATACTATTTTCCTTTAATTCCATCATAAAACCTTTTTAATTATAAAATTATTTAAAACTACTTTTTCACAAAAAAAGGAAGAACGAACTTCGAAAAAATCATAAGTATTACATTGTCACTGCTTTTCCAGATCTAAAAAGATATAAAGAAGAAACAAATACTTTGCTCTATGAATAATAGTGTAGTATGGAGTAATCGAACTACAATATGTACTTGATTTTGTTGATTTCCCCTTAAAGAAAAGAGAGCCAAGGAAGTTCTACCCTTGACTCTCCTTTTTTAATCATTTTGTATCATCTACGGGATAAACAGTTCAATATCAATGACCGTAAATCGTTTTTGTTTCTTATCATAGATCGACCATAGATACGCTCCATCATCTCTTCTACCTTCATTATAAAAGTTAGTAAAATCAGTATGCCATTGATAAATGACTAACTCACTTCGATCAGGAAACAGGAGTTGATTGACTCGTTTGAAATCTTCGATTGTTCGATGGGTCTGGAGATAACTACAAAAAGCAATTTGGTATTCCCCACCCTTGGCAAAAAAAGTGGTGGAACTGATTTCATCAGCTTTCATCATTTGGGGATTGACCCGTATAGGAAAGCCGTCATAAGTATCAAACGAGGTTTCTTCCATATAAGTAAGCGTTACTTCTTCAGTTCGTTCATACAGTTGAGGAAACATAATCAATAAGGCTTCACGCTCTTTTCTAAGCTCTTTTACCATTTGGTAACGCTCTTGTTTGCGTTCTTCATACTCCATTTGTAGCTTTTTGAGATCTACTTTTCGTCCGCCTGCTTGAAGGTATCTGATCTTTCCTTGCATATCTGCTTTTACTTGGGCATCTACCCCAGCTTTTATTTTTCCCTCGACTTCTGGGGTTAGTGTGATCTCAACTTCTGGCACTTCGGCTAATTTTTGAGTTAATCCAGGCACAAATTTTGGTGTCCAGATACACCATGCCCGATTAGCATATGTAAGAAATGCCAGTACTGCTTCACGATGACTTTCATATCCTCGATACTTTTCCTCAGTAAAAAAAGCACAATTGACCGGCTCAATTAGATATTCATTACATTCATAATAGAACGTTTCTTTTTCTAGCAATTCCATTTTTCCACTCTCCTCTACTTAGCTACGCCTCACTTTATTTTATCATGAAGACGACTGAAGTAAGACAACTACCATAAACCTACTTTTTCATAAAAAGAGAAAGAATTGAACACCAAATAGCTAGGAAGTTTTTCCCTTAACTCCTTTCTTAAACACTTTTTATCACTTATGGAATAATTAGGGCAATATCAATCACTGTAAATCGTTTCCTTTTTTTGTCATAGATCGACCATAGATACGCTCCATCATCTCTTCTGGGTTCATTATAATAATTGGTAAAATCAGTATGCCATTGATAAATGACTAACTCACTTCGATCAGGAAACAGAAGTTGATTGACTCGTCGGAAATCTTCGATTGTTCGATGGGTCTGGAGATAACTACAAAAAGCAATTTGGTATTCCCCACCCTTGGCAAAAAAAGTGGTAGAACTAATTTCATCAGCTTTCATCATTTCGGGATTGACCCGTATGGGAAAGCCGTCATAAGTATCAAATGAGGTTTCTTCCATATAAGTAAGCGTTACTTCTTCAGTTCGCTCGTAGAGTTGTGGAAATCTGATCAATAATGCTTCACGCTCTTTTCTAAGCTCTTTTATCATTTGGTAACGCTCTTGTTTGCGTTCTTCATGATCAATTTGTAGCTTTTTGAGATCTACTTTTCGTCCGACGGCTTGAAGATATTTGATCTCTCCTTGTATATCTCCTTTTATTTGGGCATCTACCTCAGCTTCTATTCTTGCTTCGACTTCTGGGGTTAGTGTGACCTCAACTTTTGGCACTTCGGAAAATTTTTGAGTTAATCCAGGCACAAATTTTGGTGTCCAAATGCACCATACCCGATTAAAATACGTGAGAAAGGCCAGTACTGCTTCTTGATGACTCGTAATCCCTTGGTTATTGTCTTCTTTAAAAAAAGCACAATGGACGGGTTCAATTAAATGATCGTTATACTTATAATAGAACGTTTCTTTTTCTAGCAATTCCATTTCATCATTCCTTTCTTCCTTAGTTACTTTCTATGTATCCGCTTTTATTTTACCATGTTTTTTTACCTCTCATACTCCATAAAAAAATCAATTTTTAGACTTACGTTGTACATTCTTTTTATTTTTTTATAGAAATAGAGGGCAAAATCTGAAGCGACTCCAAACAGTTAGACTAAAAAATCTAAATTTTGGAGGACGTTTCAGATTCCACCCTCTACTTTATAAAGTTTTCTTCTATTGTTAAATTGGATTGTTTTTTGGCAGACTTACTATAATGCTGTAATAAGAAGGCCTACGTCGGAACTGTTTATTTTCGTTTTTTGCTTAACTTTTTCCCTTAACAACTTACTTCTTCAAAGATTCAACGACTTTGATTCCTAATTGATGGGCAGATTGAGGATTCTGTCCGGTCAACAACTGTCCATCTGCATGTACGACCGCTGTAAAAGCTGGTCCTGCTTGATAGTTTGCTCCTTTTTCTTTCAAGGCATCTTCTGTTAGAAAAGGTACTTTGTCCGTTGTTCCATTCGCTGTTTCTTCTTCGTTACTAAAACCAGTGACCGTTTTCCCCGCTAAAATCGGTTGACCAGAAACGTCAACTACAGGAAGTAACCCGACTACACCATGACAAACAGCTGAAACGATTCCGTCATTTTGGTAGATCGATGAAGCAATTTTTCCTAGATCCGTTGCTTCAGGAAAGTCCCACATGGTTCCGTGTCCACCGGTATAATAAATCGCACGATACTCGTTTGGGTCGACTTCAGCTGGACTCAAGGTGCTTCCTAACGCTCGGTTACGGAAATCTTCGTCCTGATAATAGTTCCAATCGATTTCATCCATCGCTTCCAGACTCTTCGGCTCCAAAGGAACATACCCACCTTTAGGACTGACAAAATCAGCTGAGATATTATTTTTGACTAAAGCATCATAAAAATGAGTCAGTTCACTCAGCCACAGCCCTGTTGGACGGTCGGTTCCTTTATATCTTTCCACATTCGTTAAGACGATCAATACTTTCATTGTTCTCTCTTCTTTCTTTACTAATAAATCTTCACTTATCTATTAGTATTTGATTGATAACGGATCTGTAAAAAATTATACAATGGATTAGGTAAATAGAGTTCTTGATATGCTTTTGCAAATGGTTTGGTCACAAGTTCTGTATCGCGATTTTCCATTAATTTGACCGCCCATTCGGGGTCAACTAATAGTTGCTGACCGACTGCAACAAGTTCTGCATCAGATAAAACGGCTTCAACATCTTGGCGATTACGGACATTCCCTACACCCACTAATGGTATTTTTCCTTGCACTGTTTCATGGAGATAGTGAAGCATCGATTGCTCATTGTATTTCTCAGAACGAGCAACACGATCATACGTACTTAATGAAACATGAAGGTAATCCAATTTTGTTTCACGTAATTTTTCCATTAACCATATTGTATCTTCAAAACGGATACCAGGCGTTTCAAATTCTTCTGGTGAAAAGCGATAACCTACGATAAAAGGCTTTGTTGCGTATGTTTCGACAGCTTGAAACACACTTTTCACTACTTCATCAATAAAGCGATAGCGATTTTCTAAGCTTCCGCCCCATTGATCTTCACGACGATTAGAATGTGGCGAAAAGAATTGTTGGATCAAATACGTATTAGCACCGTGTAATTCTACACCATCAAATCCAGCTTCGATCGCTCTTCTAGTTGCTTCACCAAAAGCCTTGATTGTTTCTAAGATTTCGTCTTCTGACAAGGCACGTGGTGTTTCCGCATTAGGTCGTTCTGCAGGGATTGCGCTAGCCGAAACAGTTTGTTCGCCTGATAACGTTGCTCGACTCGTCATACGTCCGCCATGGAAGATTTGTACGATCGCTTTTGCCCCATTTTCTTTGATTGCCTTTGCCAAGTCACTGAGCCTAGGTATCATTTCATCATGCGCTATGCTAAGTTCACCGGGCCAGCCTTTTCCTATATCTTGCACATTCGCAGCCCCTGTAATAACAGCGCCTAGTCCCTTCGAACGTTCTTGGTAATACGTGATCTCATCTTCCGTAATCACACCATTATAAAAACTTAACTGGGTGGTCATAGGTGCCATCATCAAACGGTTAGGTAATGTCACACCAGAAGGAAAAGTGATTGTTTCGTTAAAATTTGCCATGGTGATTCCTCCATTCAGTTCTCTTCGTTTATTAAAACACATAATTAGTTGCGCATACAACTAACTAGATTAAAAAAATTTATTTTTTTTGTAGTTTTTCAGTGGCTGAATTGATTGCTTTAGATAAACATTCACTTTCTACAGATCCTAGAATCTCTTGATATGCATGATGTAGTTCTTCCCAACTACTATCGATTTCTTTTACAAATTCCCGTCCTTGATCCGTCAGATAAACTAATGACAAGCGTCCATCACTGACTGTTTTGATATAGCCTTTGTATTCCAATTTTTCGACAAAACGAGCAATCGTTGAAGGTGCAGAACAAAGTAATTGGGCGATATCCTTTTGTGGTAACCCATCTTTTTCTTTTAAAATCAATAAAATAAACCCATATGTCGGTGTCAAACCCGTTTTCTTAAATGCTTCATCTGCCATTTTATTCAACAGGCGATCTAATTTTTTCACACTAAAAAACAGACAATCATTTAACGCTTGTTCAATCGGTTTTCCCATGTTTTCTCCCCCTAATATCCGCGTAACATATCATAGTATGATTTTTGTTATTTGTCAAAAAAGGCTGTAGTAACAAGGGAAAACAAGAGCATGTAAAATTCCTAGAAAGAATAATATAACCTGTTTTAGGGGATATAAAAACGCAGAAACAAGATTCAAGCACCTTCAAACAATGGGCTGCACCAAAAATTTGAAATAAGATAAGTAGAGAACAGATACGGCAAAAAATTGTCTTGGTATTTTTTATCATTTTTGAAGTCTTCTTACTTTCTTGATGTTTCATACTGTTATCTTTTCACATGCTCTCCTTGTTGAAGAGAGGTCTTATTCCATTCATAAAAGAATGATTCAAAAAAATTGTCACTAGGTACCGCCGAATAAGAAAAAAATGCGACTGATTGGTTTATACTTTTTTCAGATAAACTACTTTGGCACCTAATAATGAGACACCGATATGCAAAGTTTCAGCAACTGCAGGTACGCTTTCACCAAAAGGCAATACGCTGACACGATTGATGATGACCCCTATGATAAATACAAGGACGGTCAGCCAAGTTCCCTTTTTTACCCATTGCTGGTCACTTTGTCTTTGATAGATTTTTACAGTTTGGGCACGTAACACGCCAAAGATGAACCCCAGCAAAACAGACAAAACAATAAGGATAAGGGTATGGTTAGTCTTAATGATTTCTTGCCAGTTGCTTATGATTAAATAAAGTCCAACTAATACAATGATGATTTCACTTTTCATCGTGTCTTTGATTGCTCTTTCTTTAAGTAATCTCTGTAAAATAAAGAGAATCAATACTAACACAATGAGATAATTTTGTAGATGTTCCACGTTTTATTCTTCTTTCTTTCCTGAAATTCCTGAATGCCGTGTATTGATTATTTGGATTCGTTTATTTAACAATCGGGCTCGTAAAAAGTTCCTGATGATCAAACAAAGCCACACAATGAAATAGATACTCACAAAGGTTAGCGTGTATCTCTCAAGATGAACAGACACTCTTCCATTTAACAGCACCAACAAGAAATAACTAAAGGCATACGTACTAATAAAATGCAGCAGTATAATCTGAAGATAATTAAGCTTCTCAATTCGCTCGATCAGCGATACTACGCCAATAAAAGCCGAGAGAAAGAAGACAAAAAGAATCTCATTTCTCGTGATCTCATGGGTTTGTGAAACTAATTTGAACAGCAAGAAAGCAAAGCTTCCAATACCAATACTTCTCATCATACGTTGTATCAATTTCATCGGGCTCTCCTTTTCATCTTACCAGCTATCAGGTACATTTATTCTACAAGGTTTCCTTCTTGAAGCTAGTTTGATTGTCATTTCTTGCATTTTTCTTGTCACTTGTTGCGAAAAGTCTGATCGATTTTTTCTTTTAATGCTTTGGAAAAATAACGGCTAACGAGTAACTCTTCTGTATTTTGTAATGTGACATAGAGATTTCCATTTAAAAGCGACGAATTGATTTCTTTAACCATATAGATATTTAAAATAGTCGTTTTCGATATTTGGATAAATGGTTCTGGGAGTTCTTTCATTAACTGAGCTAGTGTCAATCTTCGCTCATACACTTCATTTTCCGTATAAAAGAAACATTTGCGATCAAGGTATTCGATATAAAAAATCGAGAATAAATCTAAATAGACATCTCTTTCTTTTTTATAGTCTCTCACTAAAATAGTTTCCACTTTGTATTTCTCTAAAATATCAGCAATCGAAGTTAAAAATGGTACCTTTTCATGAACTTGAAAAAGTACCATCTCCTCTTGTTTTTTTGGAATCAAATCAAACAATACTTTCATCATGGTCCTCACACTTGTCTAAATTTCTTTTATCATACTCTTTTTTGAGGTGTTCGGACAAGTCATTTATTTGCTCGTCTTCAAAACAAAAGCTTCATAAGGACGTAAATTCAGTTTGCCTGTTGGTATCTGTTTTTGTGGATAGTTTGAAATGACTAGTGTCATCGCTTGATCAGCCAATGTGTATGGCTGATTTTTTTCAGACATATTGCAAACGACTAACCATTGTTCATTATTCAACGTCCGATAATAGGCAAATACGTCATCGGGCGTATCTGTTACCAACTGATAATCTCCCCAGACGATGAGTTCATTGTTTTTCCGTAACTCGATCAATTGCTTATACGTATAAAAAATAGAATCTTTCTTTGCTAAGGCTGTTTTCACATTGATCGTTTGGTAGTTTGGATTGACGTGTAGCCAAGGAGTTCCTGTGGTAAATCCAGCATGTTCACTATTATCCCATTGCATCGGTGTACGCGCATTGTCACGCCCTTTTGCATTGATCGAACACAAGATTTCTTCCGGAGTAAATCCTAAAGTTAACCGTTCATGATACATGTTGATCGTTTCAATATCTTGCGCTTCAGAAATATCCTTGATCGGGTAGTTTGTCATCCCGATTTCTTCTCCTTGATAAATATAAGGTGTCCCTTTCATCATATGAAGCAAAATCGCAAACATTTTACCACTTTCTTCTCGATAATCTTGATCATTCCCCCAACGTGAGATGATCCTTGGCAAATCATGGTTATTCCAAAATAGACTGTTCCATCCTTCATTCCCTAAAGAAGTTTGCCATTTTGATAATACCTGTTTCAACTCAGGAATACTTAATGGTTTTAAATCCCATTTGTCTTTTCCTGCCTGTTGATCCAAACCGACATGTTCAAATTGAAAGATCATCGATAGTTCATTTCTCTTGGGATCAGAATAAAGCTTGGCAATGTCCGTGGTTGCTCCCCAAGTTTCGCCCACTGTCATCAGATCTTTGTTTCCAAAAGTAGCTTGATTCATCTCTTGTAAATAGTCATGAAGTTTGGGACCATTACTTGTTATTTCTTGATCAGGTAACTTCCCAATCGTATCGATCACGTCCATTCGGAAACCACCGATTCCCTTGTCGATCCAAAAGTTCATCATCTGATAGATCTCTTGACGTAAATGGGGATTTTCCCAGTTTAAATCTGGTTGCTTTTTACTATAAAGATGTAAATAATACTGACTAGTTGTTTCATCAAACTGCCAAGCGGAGCCACTGAATATCGACCGTAATTGATTAGGCTCATTTCCATTGATTGGGTCACGCCAAATGTAATAATCCCGATACGGATTTTCTTTACTTTGACGAGCTTCGATAAACCAAGCATGTTCATCTGACGTGTGGTTGACGACGAGATCCATAATGATTTTTATTTCACGTTTCTTTGCTTCTGCAATCAGTTCCTCCATATCAGCCATCGTGCCAAATTCGGCCATGATTGCTTGATAATCACTGATATCGTAACCATTATCGTCGTTAGGAGATTCATATACGGGAGATAACCATATCGTATCGATCCCTAAATAATGCAGATAATCCAATCGAGTGATCACTCCTTGTAAATCCCCGACTCCATCCCCATTCGTATCTTGAAAACTATGAGGATATACTTGATAGACAACTGATTGATGCCACCATTTTTTCTCCATACTTTCCTCCATTGGTTAAAGATTATTGATCCCTCGAAAAAATTGTAACGCTTTCAAAAACGAGAGTAAATAGCCATTATTCTCCTTATTTCTTTCACCACGCCTAAACCTTGATGCTATCGTCTTTTACTTTCAGTTGTTACCGATAACAATTTTTTCCAAAAAAGAACCCTGGCATTTGTTTTCTCGCTAACAATAGCGAGATCTCCATTTGCCAAGGTTTTTTTACTTGTCACACATCATAAAAATTAATCAACTAAATCAAGTTAACTAATGTTCAGTATCCACATGAAGCCAATAAAGACAAAGAATAACAGATACATGATCGGTGATACTTCTTTTCCGCGTTTTGCTGCGATCATAGTAATTGGATAGAAGATAAATCCTAATGCGATCCCATCAGAAATACTGTAAGTTAACGGCATACCGATCAAGATCAAGAAAGCTGGAATGGCGATCTCTAACTTGCCCCATTCGATTTGACGCAACGATTGTGCCATCAATACACCGACAATGATCAGTGCTGGTGCTGTTACTTGTGAAGTCACTACTGATAGCAAAGGTGAAAAGAATAAACCGAATAGGAATAAGATCCCGGTCGTTACTGCAGTAATCCCAGAACGGCCACCAACAGCGATTCCGGCAGAAGATTCAACGAAAGCCCCAACTGGTGAAGTTCCTAATAAAGAACCTGCAAGCATGGCTGTTGAATCAGAAGCCAACGCTTTCCCAACACGAGGCATTTTGTTATCTTTCATAAAACCAGCTTGATTAGCTAAACCGACTAACGTTCCTGCTGTATCAAAGAATGTAACTAATAAAAAGGTTAATACGACTACCCACATTTGTAGTGAGTTGATGTCTCCGATATGTTTCAATGCAACTAAGAATGTTGGCTTTAAACTTGGTGCAGCTGAAACTAATTGAGAAGGCATAGGAATAAGTCCAGTCACTAATCCAAGAATTGTGCTAGCTACCATCCCAATAAAAATACCTCCTGGAACACGTCTTATCAATAAGATTGCTGTCACAACTAACCCAAAAATCGTCAACCATGTTGAACCTACGCTTAGTGATCCTAACCCCACTAATGTGGATTCATTTGAAACGATGACTCCTCCTTCATTCAAGCCAAGGAAAGCAATAAATAAGCCAATCCCACCTGAGATCGCATATTTTAAATCAGCTGGAATTGCATCAATGATCATTTCACGTAATTTGAAAATCGTGATTAAAATAAAAATCAAAGAAGCAACGAACACGCCTGCTAAAGCTGTTTCCCAAGGAATCCCCATTCCCAAACAAACGGAATAAGCAAAAAAGGCATTAATCCCTAATGCTGGCGCAGTACCAATCGGGTAACGTGCCAAGACCCCCATTAAAATACAGCCGATCGCACTTGCTAATGCTGTAGCCGTAAACACCGCACCTTCGTCCATTCCTGATGCGCCTAAAACTGTTGGATTGACAAATAAGATATATGCCATTGAGATAAATGTTGTAAAGCCTGCAAGTATTTCTCTTCTGACGGTGGTACCTAATTTTTCAATCTCGAAGTAGGAAAGTAGTTTTTCCTTCATCTTTCATCCCCCTAAAACCGAACATTTATAAAAAAGTCCCTCAAAATTTTGAATTATTTAAAAACAACGTGTTTAATCATATACTAAATCAGAACATAAGTAAACAAAAAAGTCGGATTTCAAGCAAAATCCGAACTTTAAGTTTTTTTGATCGTTATGAACTGATTTAACAGTTTTTTTAATAGAAAAGGAGCATTTCAAACAAAATAGCGTACCAAATCGGTTTGCTTTAGCTATTTTTTAGCTGCTCTTTTCCGATGCGTTTTTGTTCTTCAGCAATGAATCCCTTGATGTCACTTTCTGCCGAAAAATATTTACTAATTTCACTAGAATTAGTCAACGAATTCAAGCCGCCATATCCTGTATCTACCATTTTCCCCCAACCTTTTGTTGGCTTTTTCCCTGTCTTCAAGTTTTTCATACGGATTTTTTCACTTTTTTCTTCTCGTCGTCTCTGTGAATATTCTTCCATTTTTGCGATTAGATTCATGACAGTCTCTCCTTTCCTTCAAAAATTTGTTATTCATTTATTTAAATTCCTTGTCCTGTGCATCTCCTTTTCAAACACCAGGACCTCTTCTGATTTCAAACATTACAACTTACCGATCACAAAATAGTTTCCTTCTGGATCAGAAAAGTTGAACGTCTCTACGCCATTGTTCTCCATGATTTCACCAGCATTCTCTATTTTTTGATAGATCTCCTCAAATTGATCCGTAAAGAAAATGATCGAAGGAGTCGTACCTAACACTTCTGGCGAAAATCGTTGGACAAAAACTTTTGGAAAAATCCCTAATTCAAATTCTGGTGAAAGTTGCACGATCGTACTTTGAAATTCTTCTGGTAACTCAATCGTTTCACTAACTGTTGCGCCTAGAGTTTCGACAAAAAATTGACTAAGCACTTCAACATTTTCTGCATAAAGCATGACTCTGGTTTTACCGATCATCTCTGATCCTCCTTTGATGGTGTTGATCCTTTTCATTAAGTATATCATGAAAGCGGATAATCAAAGAATTCTCGGTTTAAGAATCGAAAAATCCGACAAGATTTGACAGACTGTGACGATTCTTTGTCAGTTTGTCTTGTTTTGATAAGATTTGATGGCACAACAGTGAAACGAAACCATTCAAAACTACACTCGTTAGAGAAAACAAGATCACATAGAAAAATCCCTCGTTTTTCTATGTGATCTTATTGGTTGAGCTACTTTTTCTTCCTACGTTTCGCTCCTACTTCAAATGTTCATTTCTGGATGTTCCTTCGTTAGCGTAAATGTTTTCCCTTCTACGCCAAATGTTTGTTCCACGCGTTTTTTCAATTCTGTCATTGCTTTTGCGCCACGTGATGCTTGCTCTTTTGTGACTGATTCAATAACCAAAATGGCTTTAGTCGTGTCTTCCGTCAACATTGTCCGTTGCGCTTCTCGCCAGTTGAAACTGCGACAGATTGCTCCTTCGTTATCGTAATAAATGATTTCTTCTGGTAAAGCTGGTGCATCAGCTTCTGCTCCTAGAGGTAAGAAACTTTCACCACCATGAGCTTTTCCTAGATGAAGATCCCCTTTGATTTTTTCTTGATCTTCTCCTCCACATGGCACACCAAATGTTAGAGAAATACTGTTATAGATATCGACTAATGGGTTGATAGGGAAAAATTCACGTTCTTGGCTAGCTCTTTTTAATAACGCTTCAATCGATGAACGGGCTCCTTTTTTGGTTTTAAAACGTGAAAAAGCTTGACGCCATTGGGCAATGACTTCATTTTGACTGAATGTTTCTTCTGTCAAATATCCTCTTGCTTCTTTCGCTGCATCATTCAATAGTTGATGGAATTGTTCTTCTTTGGCTTTATCTACATGATTATCGGTACCTTCGACTACCAAAACTTCAATTGTTGCTTCTGGAAAGACTTCCCAAAAATTTTGTTCTGCGATGATTTTTTCCATGTTTCTACTCCTTTTATTTCTGTAAATTTTTGACATATAGATAATCTGTCTGAGCATCATCTCCCATATAAAAAATATGTTGGCTATGATGTTGGAATCCATGTTTTCTATAAAAAGCTAAGGCAGGATAGTTATGTTCCCATACCCCTAACCAAATCGCCTCTTTTTGTTTTTCTTGCGCTTTTTGCACAGCAAATTCGATCAATCTAGATCCAATCCCTTTAGATTTAAATGGCGATCGGACATAAATACGTTCGATCTCTAAAAATCCTTCTCCCATTGCTTCTGTTTGTGCTTGCCCTATATTTAATTTTAGATAGCCAGCAATCCGGTCATCTAGTACTGCCCAATAAAATTCTGACTGTTCCTCTTGTAGTTCTCGCCTCAATTTATCGAGCGCATAAGCTTCATCCAAATAGGTCGTCATCAATTCTTCACTGTTGTGTTCACCAAAGGTAGCTTGATAGGTCTCGATACTAATTGCCTGTAATTTTTCTACTTCCGTTTCTTTGATCCCTACGATTTCGATTGTTTTCACCGCTCCAGTCCTTTCAATAAATTCTTTTGTTTCCTTTTTTTATATAATGCCAATCTTCACTCACATTTTTCCGAACTTTTTGCAAAAGTGTGTGTAATTGCAAAACTTCTTGCTGGGATAACCCTTTGACAGCTACTTGATTGGAATAATGATGCTCTCGAAGGATAAACGGATAGACTTTTTTTCCACGATCCGTTGGGTAAAGTTTTTTTATCTTTTTATTTTTTTTATCTGGCATGCTTTTTATCAGGTCTTTTGCTATCAATTTTTTCACCGCACGTGCCGTTGTTGTTCGGTCAACGTTGATCATCTCAGCTAACTTTTCTTGAATAATGCCAGGATGTTCACAGATTCGTACTAAATACAGATATTGTCCTCTTGTCAAATCAACTTCTTGAAACTCAATGTTACTAATCGAGTCCAAGGCACGGGCAATTGCTCCAATCTCTCGAATGATTTCGTCCATTTTAGCCCTCCCTTACCTAGCTTTAGTATGATTTTACTCTTTTTTATTGCATTTGCAACAAAAAATCACTAAAAATAAAAAACTACCTTCCCTGATCAATCACAATAAGGCAAGGTAGCTTTTTCTAAAATCAATAGTTGCTCTTTGGTCGTACGTTTCAGCGAGAGTTTTGGTAAATCATTTAAGTGGAAGAATTTCATATTAGAAGTTTCATGGTTTGCCACAAACGTACCTGACAAGATAGCGCAAGAAAAAACAATTTTATAATACTGAAAGGCTTGAGGGATGTCTGTGCGCAGATTCGTATCAAATATCGCTAATAATTGACCTACTTCTACCTCTAATCCAGTTTCTTCTTTGACTTCTTTACGTATATTTTCTTTAGGAGACAAACCAACTTCTGCAAATCCTCCTGGTAATGACCATTCTTGTGTTTTTGTATCTTCGATCAATAGAATCTTCTCGTCTTGTTTGATCCATGCACGTACGTCAACTTTTGGTGTTGGATATCCTTCATGAGCTTCTATTAGGCTTGTCCATTCTTCCTTTGTTTCCAATCCCACTTCACTCAGCAGCTTCAACGAGATTTCTTGCAGCTCTTCATATCGTTCTTTGTCAAACACGTCTTTCCCATAAAGCAATCCAGCTTGAGCAATCGCTAGTAAGCGGCGATAATCGTTTAGTCTGTTTTCCATTCTACTCACTCCTCTCACATGACTATCTTTTTACTTATTTTAGTATAAGTCAAATTTTTTAGCTAACTTCTACTTTAAATAAACGAAGGCTGATTGAAGTAAAAAAATCCAAAAAACTCATCCTTTATTTGATATTGTGCCTTTTTTCATTATACTAATGGTAAGCGCTATCTAAAATAATCAGGTTTCATTATGAAGATGCGGCGAAACGAGTGTCTTCCTCACTTGTCATACTTAACAAAGAAAGGTTGATCCGATGTATTCTTTAATGAAAAAAATCATTACTGAAAAAGATATCAAACGCCAAGTCTCTTTAGTGGAACTATTACTGAATCACTCGCAAATAACTGTGAACGAATTGGCCGAAGTTGTCAATACCACAGAGCGTACGATTTTTTCTGATCTTCAAACAATCAAAACCCAATTACCTAAAGGCTGGCTAATCAATAGTGACCAATCAGGGATTCAACTAAAAAACGAACAGAATCTCCTGACAAATGAACTGTGGGAAATTTTTCTGACACAGTCGATCAGTGTCCAATTATTGAAAGAATTATTAACGATTAAAGAAGTCGCTACCCCCACCTTTTTAGCACGTAACGGCTTGTCTTACGAAACATTGAATCGTCATGTCAAAAAATTGAATCAACAATTAGTCGTCTATGAATTACAGATCGAACAAAACCGCCACCGTTTGTCGTTTTCAGGTGAAGAAGAAACCATTCGGCTATTTTATCATCGGTTACTTATGCCGTTTACCCATAACAACTATTTTTTCGAGGATTACTCGATCCATGAATCACACTACTTCCGATTTCTCAAACGTTTACGACAAGCTGAGTTAGCTGTTGATACCGAAGAGGTATTCGGGATTTGTTGGTTTTTTATCAACACGATTCGGATCAAAGCTGGTTGTCGAATCCCGACTTCATTGTTTTCTACCCAGGATCAATTATTTTTACTCTATGCTCCTGAATTAGAAAAACTGTACCGAACTGAAGGGGTCTATCTTAAAGATAAAGAAGCAGCGTTTGCTTTTTCCTGTTTTCTTGACAGTTGGAACTATAACAACTCTTACCCGCCTATGATCTTGGATATTTTACACCGTCACCCTGCAGAAACAAACATTCGTGAATTTGTAAATCGTCTATCAGAAAGCTTAGCTATCAAAGAGTTAGAACAAACAAACTTACCGGAAAATTTGATTTTACTACTCCTGAAATACTATGAATCACCGTTATTGATCGAACAAACAACCAAACAATATCACTATTATTTAAAAGAATATGAACAAGAATACCCAGAGTTATATCCTCATAAATTCGCTTTGTTGCAACAAGTTAAAGAATCGACGAGCATGGTCAAAAAGGTCACCAATGAGACTTATTTCTTTTATTTACTTTCTTTATTGATCCAACAGACACTTTTAGCCGTGCAGCCGTATCAAGCAACGATTTATTTTATTTTTCAAGGGGAACCTTCATGGAAAGCTTTTTTGCAACAAGAATTAAATGCTTATTTAGGCAAACGAGTGATCTTGGAACCCATTGAATTGAGTCAATTGTCAGATATCACTATCAAGAAAAATGATTTATTAGTTTCAAATATTCCGATCGATACACCGCCAATGCCTGTCATTTATCTTTCAACGATCCCGACAAAAAATGAATTGGATCGTTTAAGTGACTTATCGTTGCGATCGTATTTGTAACTCACACTTAGTTTTTTTATGCTCTGTCTTAACATCGATCAATGATCAAGTAACTAACAAAAGCTTATAAATGTCTATTTGGTAATGGCCAAAGAGTACGTTTATAAGCTTTTATTTCCTGTTTGTGGTGGTACTTTTTACGTGGGTAACTCAGCATTTCTTTTTTTGGCGATCATCTTACTGATCCGCTTTTCGATCTCAACGATTACAAAAAGTATTAGAATATTTAGTAAGATCGGTAGTTGCTCTGTCAGGGAAAGACTTGTTGTCCCAATTAGCTGTTGTGCGATCGGTAAGTAAATCACTCCTGCTTGCAAGAGGACCAACATCCCGAGTGACAAGAACAACGCTTTGTTTTCAAATAAACTACGATTCAATGAAGGATCAAGTAACTCGCGGCAATTGATCATATACACAGCTTGAGCAGCTACGATATTTTGTAAAAGCATGGTTTGTTGGAGCGCTTGTCCTTCAAAGCTCATTGCTAGTAAATAAGCAGGAATCATGATCAGCAATGACACATAAAAGATTCGGAACACACTGTAGCGGGTGAGAATCCCTTGCTTTGGATCTCTCGGTGAGCGACTCATCGTGTCCTTACCAGCTTTTTCAAATCCTAAAGCATAGGATAACGTGATCGTAGTAACCATGTTCACCCATAAAATTTGGACAGGTGTCAGTGGTAACGGCTGGTTAACGAGTAGTGCCCAAATAATGACCAGTCCTTGGGCTAAAGCTGTTGGTAAGAAAAAATTGATTGTTTTTTGAAGATTGTCGAGAATCCTCCGCCCTTCTTTGACCGCTTTAGCGATCGTATGGAAATTATCATCACCCAGTACCATGTCCGCTGCCTGCTTGCTCACTTCACTCCCTTTGATTCCCATAGCGATTCCTACATCAGCACGCTTCAAAGCTGGCGCATCATTCACACCGTCACCCGTCATTCCAACGATTTCTTCATTTTTTTGAAGAGCATCCACGATCCGTAACTTGTGTTCCGGTGTCGTTCGGGCAAATACATCTACTGATTTCACTTGTTTCGCTAGTTCTTCATCGGATAAACGATCAATGTCAATTCCTTCTAACACGTTTTTTGTGTGTTTGAGACCGATTTGTTCAGCAATTGCCTGCGCAGTGTCTTTATGGTCTCCTGTGATCATTTTCACCGAGATCCCTGCATTTTGACATTCTTTGACTGCTCGGATCGCACTCTCTTTTGGTGGATCGATAATTCCTGCAATCCCTACAAAGGTCAGTTCGTTCAATTGATCATGTCCCAATTCTTGATCAGGAGCAAGTGTCTTATAAGCAAAGCCTAAGACTCGTTGTCCTTTTTGGGCGAGTTTCATCGCTTCCTCTTGCCATTTTCCGACTTGTTTCGGTGTCAAGTTCGCTTTTGCTAGTAATACTTCTGGTGCCCCTTTGACATAAACAATCGCATGTTCCTGTTTGTCATGCATTGTTGCCATGTATTTATAGCTTGAACTAAATGGGATTTTTCCTTTGACTGGCTCCAAAGGTAGTGATGCTTTTGCCGTGTAACGTAGTAAAGCAAGTTCGGTCGGGTTTCCTGTTAATTCGGTCACGTTTTGATTTGCTTTGGTTTGGATCTCTTGGCAGTTTTTCATGATTGCCAACATGGTTTCTTCTTGATCCGTCACTGTTTCGACAACACTCATTTCGTTTTTTGTCAGGGTTCCTGTTTTATCCGAACAAATCACGGTCATAGAGCCAAGAGTTTCCACAGAAGGCAAGCCTTTAATGATCGCTTGCTCTTTAGCCATTTCGTTCACACCTAAAGAAAGGATCATCGTGAGTACTGCTGGTAAACCTTCCGGGATCATCGAAACGATCAAAGCAATAATCGTTGAAAATAAGAAGTTCATTTCCAAGCCATATCTAAATGTCGTGAAAAAGAGTAAGAACAAGCTAAGGAAAAGAATCCCACGAAAGATCTGCTTGTTTAGTTGGTTGATCTTTTTAACGAGTGGTGTAGTTTGTTGTTGGACTGATTGTAGTGCCTGATTGATTTTCCCGATTTCAGTGGTATCTCCCGTTTCGATGACCACACCAATCGCAGTCCCTGTTTGAACTAAGGTACCAGAAAATGCCAGATTCTTCTGATCTCCGGTTGAGACAGTTGTCGTCAATCGTTCGCTAGTCTTTTCAACTGCTTCCGACTCCCCCGTCAATGCGGCTTCTTCTACCATGAAGTCATGGACCTCAATCAAGCGAACGTCTGCAGGTATAACATCGCCTGCTTTCAACGCTAACAAATCACCTGGTACTAATTCCTTAGCTGGAACCAATTCTTTGATCCCTTCTGTGAAAATCACCGCGTTCTGTCCTAAAAGTTTTTCTAAGCCGTTTAACGCTTCCTCAGCCTTTCGCTCTTGCCAATAACCAACAAAACTATTGACGAGAACGACTGCCAGAATAATACTGCCTTCAATCACTTCTCCTGTAAAAAATTTTAACAAAGAAGCAACCAATAAGATAATCATCAATAATTCTGTCAGATGCTTCAAAAACTTTCGTAATGGACTAACTTTCTTTTTTACTTCTATATGATTATAGCCGTTTTCTTTTAAACGACTGATACGCTCATCTTGGTTTAGCCCATCTGGAGTCGTTTTGAGTGTCTTCATCACTTCTTGGGCTGTTTCTTTATACCAGACCATCGCAATCCCTCCTCTTTCGGTTGTGATACTTTTATTATAGGTAGGAGAGACTTGATTTAACGTCAATTATTTCAGAGGGCCCTGAAAAAAATAGGGGAAAAATATCGAATCATTTTGGAGAGGTCTGACGAATCCGTTGATAGATCAAGTTCAAGGCACCAAACCAAACAACGGAAACTACGGGAATCACACGAGTAGTTGGTTCAAAAAACAAACTGATTCCTACCAAACCAAAAAAACATAGAATGAGTCGATCTTTCCATTTTTTCAACTGACTTTTCGTTAATTTTAGATGGGCAAATAAAATAGCTGACCAGACAAATAAGAACGAAATCGTGGTCATGCCTGCAAGTAATTGAAATAAAATCCGACTATCTGATACAAAAAAGTGTAAACAAAGTCCTAATAAAAACATGCCTCCAGTAAATAAGATACCGTGCAAGGGCACACCTCGAGAAGATAATGTTAGAAACCATTTGGAAAGATTTTTTTCTTTTGCCGTATTATATAAGATACGACTCGTACTATAAATGGCACTATTCGTGGAAGAAAGGGAAGCAACCAAGATGATCAAGTTGATGACTCCTGCCCCTTTGCTACAATGAATGAACTGTAACATCGTGACCAACGGACTTTCTTTTAAATCTAAAGATTGCCAAGGAACGACTAACAAAATCGCCACGATCGTTCCAATATAGAAAAAGAGGATACGTGCGGGTAAACATTGGATCGCTTTTTTAAGGTTTTTCTGTGGATCTGCTGTTTCGCCCACCGTTAAACCGATCATTTCAACTCCGGCAAAACTAAATAAAACCATTGGAAAAGCAGCAACTAAGCCGGTTAGTCCAAATGGAAAAATGGTTTGGAGCTGATCAAAATTTTCTCTGACACCAATTCTTGGTGACTTGAAGTACAAAAAGCAAACGCCAATCCCTAAAAGAATAAATAATAAAATCCCAAAAATCTTGATAGTTGAAAACAAGGATTCCAACTCACCAAACCAACGAACCGCAACTACGTTAATGATCACTAAGGCAATAAGTGCGAAGATCCCACTGATTAAGGGAGAGAGTGCTGGTAACCAAAAGCGGATATATAAACCAATCGCTGTCAATTCGGTCAATCCAGCACCCATCCAACATAACCAATACGTCCAGTTGACTAAAAATGCCCATCGTTCGCCTAAATAGTATTGGATGAAATCGCCGATCGATTGAAACTCATTATTGGATAAAAAGAGCTCACCCATCGCATACATCAACCCATAAATAGCGAGGCCGCAAACAAAATAAGTAAGCAAGACAGCAGGTCCCGCCAACTTGATTGCTTTGGCAGAACCTAAGAATAGTCCAGTCCCGATCGCACCTCCTAGCGCAATCATCTGGATATTCCGGTTCGTCAAAGTTTTCTTCATTGTGGTTCTTTCCATCTTACTCACCTTTTCTTTATTCTTGATTCAATTTTTGTTGGACTTCTTGTTCCCATGATGGTTTTCTGATTTTATCAATACATAATGGGGCAATGAATAAGATCAAACTAATCACCGTTACTGCGAAAAAGTTGATCAACGTTCCAGCTTGCATCGTCAAACCTACCGAACAGCCAATTGCTGCAAAAAGAACAAGTACAACGATCCATGCACCTAAATCACCCTTACCACCTTTTTTACCGATTCTAAATGGTCGGGCAAGTTCAGGTTTGGCTTTTCTTAATTTCAAAATAGCAATCCCCATAATGACATATACAATACAATAAATCACTGTCGTGGAGTTCACTAACATCAGAAATGCCTGATTGACACCTGGTATCAACAAATAAAACAAAGCAAAGATCGAAATAATCGTTGATTGTGTTAAGATTACTGATTTTGACACATCAAATTGGTTCGTTTTCCAAAAATTGAATTTTGGTGGATATGCTCCTTTTCTCGCACTTGCAGTGACTGTTTTGGCTGGTCCTGAAGCCCATGCAGATAATTGGACAGCTACACCTACAAAGACTAATAGACTGAAAATATTAACGATGATATGTGGTAATCCTAGAATCTGACAATAGATTGAAATGGATTGCGCAATATTATTCAACTCCATTTGGCCTTTAGGTACCACATTTGCTACGACTAACGCATTCAACGTATTCACAAAGAAGAGAAAAATCAATGCAGCAAAGATCCCTTTAGTATAAGTTTTTACAGGATTTTTCAAACGGGTGATGTAGACAGATGACATCTCGATCCCCGTAAAGATAAACATGATTGGTGCAAAGTAAACGAATGATTTCGCTGTTTCTGCATCAGGGATCAATTTAGCCCAAGAAAAATGACCTAATGTTGCATGTGGTTGGATACCGACTTTGATCCATGAAAAAATACCTAAAAGAAGCATAATTGCTAATGGAATATATAGACCTAACCAAACACCGATCTTCCCACCAATTTTAGCCATATCAAATTTCAAATTTAATAATGTAATGATCCAATACACGACTAGAATAACGATCAAAGTAAATTTACTATTCAACCCTAAAGGAACGTTATCAATCATATTACCCAATAAAGGTGCTAGCGCTGAAGCGACCATCACCATCCCTGGAAACATTTGGACCCATAAAAGCCATGAGACAACAAAGCCCCATTTTCGTCCTAAAGAATTTGAGACCCAGAGTTCTGGTCCACCTTTTTGGGGAAATATCCCAGCAAATTCACCTGAGATCAACGAAATAGGAAAAGCATAAAATAATACCGCTACAAGCATATAGAAAAGCATCGTCCAACCCGTGGCTGCAACATCAGGAATGTTCCGAACACTAGCAACTAAGGCACAAGTCATACCGATGAATGTCAGTGTAGTGATTTGTGAAGTTTTCGAATCTGTCATTGTTATTTTCCTTCTTTCCATCAACACAGAATAAACTATCTAATTTGAACGTTACAGGGGGGAAAAGCTATGAACGAAAAAAATTAATGGCAGTACTTCATTTTGAAAAAGAACTGCTTGCGTTTACCCGATTACTCACTAGTCTTCAACTATCTGAGTTTGACATAATCTTGATATCTTGAATCGGAAAAGCGTTTGAACATCCACTCTTTCTACTCTGAATACAACAATTCAACGTGCATCATCTATCTTCTTTGATCATAGCTTCCTGTAACACCGTTCTTCACTAGACAGTTTATCGGTTAATTTTTATTGTTATAAGATTTCATTGAGTGTTTTTTCCATGGCTTTGGTAATGCCTTGCGTATAGAACTCGAAAATCTTGTCATCATTAAGATATGGTGTCATAATTGCCGCTCTTAGCAATGTCACTTTTTGTTCTTTTTGCCATTCTTCTTTCGAAAGACCTATCCGTTCAATGAAAGGAAGTGGGGAATCTCCATATTCTTCTTTCATAAAGGTCGTATGTGAAGTAATGAAATGTTCACTATAAACATCCCCTTCCATATAAGAAGAACGATTGAACATTTTTTCATTCAATTCATTGATCGTTTTTAAATCCGTGCATCCTTTGACTTTAAATACCCAATTGACCATATTAAAATCTGGATGATTCAAAGGATAAACTTCAATCGTTTTCCCTTTGATGGTAAAGCTCAATTGTTCTAAAAATGCTCGGAATCGTTGAGCTGCTTCAATCGAGGCACCAATCAATTGACCATAACCAGTAATGTTCAATGGCAATACACGATGAGCAGTCCAAACAGCAGCAGCCGTTGCCCCGGCTTTTGATCCTTCTAAAATATAGGCGCCTAACATGTCCGGTGCTTTTACTGATTTTTCAAAAACATAAGGAGCAAAATAGGAAATAATGTTACGCATTTCTTTGTGTTTGATTACGATACCTCCAGCAGCATAAGGAACATAGCCCATTTTATGCGGATCGATCGTGACCGAATCTGCCTCAGAGATTGCTTTGAACCCATCGTAAACACTTTGATCAATGGAAACATCATAATTAAATACATGATGTTCTTCAAAAAAGTCTGGCAGAGATTCATAAGGTACAAACTCGCCTGCTTCATTTAAGAACAATGCACGTGCATATCCGCCATAAGCTGCGTCAACGTGAAGATAGAAATAAATTCCTTCTTTGTATAATTTTTCTCGCAATTCGACGATTTTATCTACACTATCCACTTGGCCTTCTTCCGTAGTCCCAACGACCGCTACCACACCTAGGACTGGAATTTTTTGTGCGGCTAATTCACGGATCGTTTTTTCTAAAATAGCAACATCCATACGATAATCTTCTTGAACTGGGATAGCGATCATTTGATCTAAGCCAATCCCGCAAATGTCTAAAGCTTTCATCCATGAATAATGCTTCGTTTGTGGCACTAACCATTTGCCAAGTTCTTGGAGGTGTTTCCCACTACGAGATGAAGCTGCTTTGACAGCATCTAATTCTTCATCACTGAAGGTTCCAACCATTTCTAAGATTTCTTCGACAGAAAGATTCAATAGTTCCCAATCTGTTTTATCTTTGACTTTTTCAGGATAAACTTCCTTCACTGCAAGGGGAATAGATTTGATACAACGTGCATACCAAAGACCTTCAAGGTTTGCGATCGAGCCATCTGCTGTAATATGGCCCCAGCCACCGGTCATATTGAATAAATCAGCAAAATCTTGTCCTACTTCTGCCTCCATTTGTGAAGTTGCCATAGAAGATTCCAATGCCACATTATTCGGATTCCAAAGCATAGCAAAGTTATAAGCAAGCAAGGCAGGCATCAATGTCTCAGCGTTCATTTGACCCCAATAACGCCCAGCAGAATGCCAAGGGATCGATCCTGCACGCATCCGTTGACTGACTTCATCCAAAACTTCCACCATATGCTCACGAGTGGCGATATATCGAGGTGCTTGTTTGTCGGCTTCACTAATGGCTGCAACGTCACCAGGAAGATAATTCTCTCTCCAACCTAAATGTTCATCGACCATCTTGTTCAATTGCATTTTGTAAAATGCGCCATTTTCTGATTTGTCGCCAATAAAGACGGCTTTGATATCCATATCTTTCATGTCTATTACCTCCATATTGTTCTCGTTGGCCAACGATTTTGTAACTGCAGATGAAACCATCCATCTGTATCACACTACTGACTATAGAACAAAAAATGAGATAATTTTTTTTATAACATTGTAAAATAACCCCTTTTTTTAGAAAAAAATAAAGAAAGTCTGATTTTTCAGAATTTTCTACTCATAATAACGAATATTTTATAAAAACATGAGATAAAAAACTGTCGTTTCTTAAGTGTGTTTAAAAATAAATACGTATATTAAAAAAATAATTATTTTATTTATCCGTTTACTCATCCATTTTTTACTTTTATTGTATTTTTTTCACAAGAATTTTTTCTCTTTATATTTTTATAAAACATCGTTTTATAACAAAAAAGCTTGTCATCACAAGCTTTTTCATTCATATGAAAAAAAATAAAGGTGTTTTAAACTTTAAATCATGGCATAATGAATAAGACATTGTTCAACCATCTACAAAACGGAGGAGTTTTAATGTTTGAAGACTATTTGGAAAAAAATATTTTACGCCAGTTATTTCTTTGCGGTCAATTCTATCACAAAAAAGAAATCGATTTAGACGAACTATCCCATTTATTACAAGTCTGCAAAACAACGTTACTCAATGACATCAAAGCGATTCGAACTGAACTCAAGGATGAGATCATCTATAGCCACCGAGAAAAAGATACTTGTTCCTTGTATTTTGATCCTACGATCCCTCGTTTTCGCCTGATACAAAAATTAGCACGCCCTTCTTTATTTCTTAAAACTTGTCAGTTATATCTTGAAAATGAACCTGATTATCTCCAACTGACTGAAATCGAGTATATTTCTGTTAGCAAAGCGTATTCATTAAAAAAACAAGTACTTGCTTATTTTGAAGATTGTGACATTCAAATCCAACACCACTCTCCACGATTTACGGAGATCGAACGTCGTTTATTATTATTGAATGTGACTTATCGAACGGGCACCTTGAAGATCCCAACACTTCCAGCAGACTACTTCCTGGCAATAGATGAATTTATCGAATCGGTAACCTTTAATAGTAGGCGTATCTACGATAAAGACAACCGTGAGATCTTACGTATTGGATTGTTGATCAGCTATTTGTCTCAAAAAAAGCATCCTTTATCGATTGAACAAGATTTTATATCCGAACTTCAAAAACGCCCCATTTATCAATATGTGATGGATGCATGGCATACAACTAAACTAAAACATTATTATCAAGAAAATGAAGTATACTTTGCTTTGATCTTATTTAATCTCAGTGATTATGGCTTCAATTCTTACCAAGCAATCGAAGAAGACTTCTGTCACCTCCATCAAGTTTTCATTGAAGATAGCCAATCAATCAAGCAACTGATTACCCAGTTTGAAAGCTATTTCAATCGAAAATTCATCGGTAACCGAGCATTCGAACGCGCTTTAATTCGTTTGATGCGCACCGCATGGGATAATTATCAACTCTTTGTACCTGAAAAATTTTATCTTCTGTCCCCAGAACAGCAATCCTTATTAGCCGAAATACAGCCTTTATTCAACCAATGGTTAGCCCAATTACCTTATAGACTACGACTTAAAATCAATTGTTTGGACGCTTTCGTTATTGAATTAAGTGGCATTTTACGCATTAATAAAACAAAACTCCACGTCCGTATCGTTACCAACTCAGACGTAAAATATCTGATTTACCGAGAAGCCTTAGAGTCCGTCACTACTTTCGATATGGAAGTCGATCCCGTTGTTTATCAGCACTTAGACGAAGCGATAAAAAGTGCTGCACAACAAGAAAACACTCGGATTTTATGTGAAAAAACTCTCTATACGCCAGAAGCAGAACAGTTTCCGACAATTGTTCCCGTTTCCGTAGACACAATTGAAAAATCGATTGTCTGGGCAGTTCAAGCAGTTCGATAAGCCGTGTTGGGAAAAAACGGCGTATGCTTCGCTGAAAGCCAGCTTCCAGTGAAGAAACCAAGTTGTTAGAACAACTGTTTAATAACGTTCGTTCTGTAAAATGGCTGATGTTAGGCAATTAAAAAGCAAAACAAAAAATCTCAAAACATGGAAAGTCGTTTTGAGATTTTTTCTATATTGCAAATGTTTCTACGTTGGCGCGCCATAATAAACTAATTGAGTGATACTTATAACTTATTGTCGTGCATCCGAGCCGATTTCTTTATTTAAAAAGAACGAAATGATCGTTCGGATCACAACCAAAGCAGCTAACTGGAAGACATCTTCCAAGGTTGGTTTGATAATGGACTCAATGATACCAGCTGAGATCAGGACTTCTAAACTCAACAAGATATAGCCACCTAACATTTTTTTGATTGCATTGTTTTGGTTAATCCGCTCTGCTTTGATTCTTCGTTCCGTAAAAGAAAAGTAGAGAAAATCTTTGATAGCTAACCAGGCACCCCAGAGAATGATTAAAATAGCAAAAACGTCTAATATGATGACTAATTGTTCCAAATAAGGGGCAAGTTTCTCGATCAAATTAATTTCCATTATGTGTTCCTACCTTTACTTGCTTTTTATCTTGTGTTTCTAAATTCAAGAAATAGGAAATAATCGTTCGAATAATGATGATCACTGCTAATTTTAAAATATCTGTCCAAGTTGGTTTGATAACTGATTCAATGATATCTGCTACCACTAGCACCTCTAGACTCAGCAAAATATAACTAGCCAATAATTTGCGTACTTCCGCATTTCGGAAATTACGCTGTTCGTAGTCTTTTTTCAGTGGGTGCCAGTCAAAAAGATTTTTTAAGACTAAAAAAATCCCTACCAGCAAAATAATGATTGAAGCAATATTCAAAATTGCGATCAACCAGTCCAAATAAGTTATCAAATTTGTATCAAACATCTCACTGTCCCCTCTCACATTCATTTTAGTTCACGAACAAATGCCTACTGTTTGATGATAGAGAAAAAGCACGAAATTAGCAACTCATCTTTTCTTTGAGAAAATGAATTCGTTTCAATGTTGATAAGACTGAACAATTGTGTCCTGTTCCGTAAACATACCCATTCATTTTTAAAAGGCACGATTCCCCCTTTCAATGATCAAAACTTAGCAGATTCAACAACTGAAGACACTTTCCTATATATAAGTAAAAAAAGAGCCTACTTTTCATGATAAAGTAGGCATCTTCATTCATTCAAAACAACATAACTCTAAAGCTACCTCTTATCATAGTTGATGAGGTCAGCACTCAAAATAACACAAAACTAAAACAGCGATCGAGTAAAGCACAACGCTTCTACATTTTGGAAACATTCAAAACAACATAGCTCTAAAACCTCGCAGAAAAATTTTTTTCTCACGAAATCTCGTAATCGCGCTACTCGTCCATAGCAAAACTTTCGTCTTGAATGCTCATTCATGCTGTTTTTTGTTATTTTGATTGTTCTTATTTTACCACATTTCTTCACACAAAAAATAGTCTTGATCTAAAACAGTTTGCTTCAATCCTTTTATTTTTCGTGGTTCGATAAAAAGGACAGGCATATGACACAAAGAAATATATTCCTGTAGTTCAGCCATTTCTGTGGTTGTTAAGTACGCTCCAACATTGATAAAAACCAAGCATTTCTTTTTCACTAGATACTTATAAATCTGTAAAATCTCCATTATTTTTTGAAAGATTGATTCTGGTTGCGTCGTAATTCTTATTTTTAATGCTTTGAATAGCTCAACCATACTCATTTCTTCACAGACTAAATCTAATTCATGTTCTAAGAGTTCCTCACTAATCCATTCCTGAACCTTGGTGGTTAATTGATCAATCCTTGATTTTAGTTCGATGTTTTCATTTAATTGTTGCTCTAAGTCAGCATAGATCAGCTTCAATGTAGTCGGAGCTTGGCTATCAAAACTTAAGATATCCGTCACAACTATCAATTCTGATGGTTTGAGTAGCTGTAATTTATCATTGAAAAACTTTAACATGCTATTTTCACCATACTGGTAAACTCCATGAACGACTTTTGAAAAAACTTCCACATCTTCAATTACAAAAATCAGCGCTTTTTCAAAGCTTATCGGTTGTTCTAATAAAGAAAAGTTAAGGTTCATCCTCCACATCCTCTCCTAAAAAAATGACTCGTTCGTCTGAATTAGCTGGACTCAGGTCTTTTTCCTCACACAAATAAACCATTCGTGAAAATTGTTTTTCAGTGACCGTTAGTAAGGTAACTAAGCCCTTTTTAGGATGATGGGCTTTTAATCGACCGAGCATCGCTTGATTAGCAGTACCGTTCAACAACAACTTACTATATACTGAAAATTGATGCATGATAAAGCCTTCACTCAGTAAAAACTTTCTGAACCTTCGATAAACTTTTCGATCATCGCTCGTCTCTGTCGGCAGATCAAACATTAATAACATTCTCATGTAACGATAACTCATATTCCGAAATAAGGAACTCCTTTCCCTTCATTATTCAATGTTTTAATCGTTTTATTGGTGTAATCCGTCACGATATTCGTTAAGAACATTTCTTTTTTCCCATATAAATACTTTTGTGAAAACAAATCAAACAGCCTTCTTTTGATAATTGGGAAAGGTTGATCACGATATGTATAAACAATTTGATCAACTAGCGGACGAAATGGTTCCATCAAGTCACTTGCTAGATTAAAATCATTAAATTGGTTCGCATGTTTTAAACCGAATTGTGTCATACAACCATTTTTAACGATTTCTCTTGCAAACAAACTCATTAGCAGCGTATAACCATAATCTAACCCCGCATTGATTTCATTCGACTCCTCCCGCGTGAATTGATTACCAAACAACGTTTGAAAGTAGATTCTTGCCGCATGCCCTTCACGATTCGTCGGATCAAATGTTTCCAATTCTTCTGATAATTTGGAAAGCGCAGATGCCTTTTCAACAAAATCATTTTCTTGTAAAAAACGACATTGGTTATGGATCTTTTGGGCAATGATCGTTGTCCAAACTACGCCCTTCAAGTCCGATTCCCACTGAATTTGTTTAGATAACTGCAAACTACTATCATGTCGCCCATAATAGGAGAATAATTGCGATGACGGCAATCGCTTGTCATCGCAAAATATCACTAAGATTTTTTCATCTGTTAAACGCTTCAACAACATTGTCGTGATCGTGATATCGGTTGTTTCTAAAATAAGGATATCGATCTCAGACAAATGGATTTTTTCCGTTTGTTGCGCATTTTTAAACACCAGATGATTATTTGCATAAGTCAGTTTAGAATGGGTATTGATTACTACTGTTCGCCAGCCCATAAGTCACCCATCCTTATCCTCGTTTCGTATAAACCAGTGACCGACTGGTAAATGATCGTAGCATCCCAAATCTCCGTTAAGCTGGTATAACGTTTTCGAGGGATCGTTACTCCGAAAAATTTAAAGTCTGCTGGAGCACCTATCGCATTGAACTGTAACAACTGCAAAAAGGATTGTGCGATCATCGAAGTCTCTCCATATTTGTTTTCTTCATAGAGTTCTTGAATTCGCTCTATATTTTTATCCGCAAGTGTATACTTTTCTGCAAAAGCGAGAACTTCGGTTAAGATGGCTGAGAAATCAGAAAGATGAGTATTGACGTAATCAAAACTTTCTTGATAGGTGATTTTGTCATAATGTTGCGCATGGTATAACAAGGTTACTAATTGGTCCGATAAGATGAAAGGATTCCCTTTTTGCGACTCCTTGTGACTTGCCAGGAATCTTCTGCGCCCATTATCAAACTCAAACAAGGTATATTTTGGCAATTTGATAAACTCTGTCACCTGAGGAAAGCCTTTTTCTTTTAAAAATGTAGTCGGATCTTTTTCAAAAGCCGCTTGTTCCATGATGGTAATTCCTTCAATTGCCCTGGTTTTCTTTTGTGTCTTCCCTTTGGCATAAACAAACGCAATGGCATAGGCAATGACTGGACTTCCAAAACCACCGTACTTCGTCACATCCCAATTATTTTTCCGTTCGATCAGTTTATCAGGTTTTTCTTTTGAATTGACCGTTTCCTTATAGAAACCACCTTTTTGTTGTTCGACTTTTTTCACTACATTCACTTGATGGGAGCTAAGAACTTTTTTGATCCGTGGGAGATGATGGCTTTTTTCCCAATAAATTTCCCCATTTTCATCGCAAAACGGTTCGTCTGATTCAAGGAACTTTAAAATATTGGAATAAAATTCTTTTTTAGCGGTAGCTTTATTTTCTCTTGCTAAACTATATTTGACATACTTTCCATAGACAAATTCAGGTGCTAATTTAGGGTACCGTTTTAACAAAACATTCGCAATAAAACCATTTAAATACGCATCATGCGCATGATGATGTGGATTGATCTCACGTACTTTATAAAGCCCAAAAGTTTGTCTGAATTGGCTCGTCAATGTTGCTTTTAGCGTAATAATCTGTACCCCATCACAATCTGTTCCTTCCTCTTCCTGATTAAACGATTGATGTAAAATATTCGCAACATGTTTCGTGATTTGTCTCGTTTCGACTAATTGCCGCTGAATAAAACGGGCTTTATCCTCTGGTGTCAGTTCAATTTTGGTTAAATACGCATATTTTTTTGGACTAATCAATTTGGCTTCTTTCAGTTGATTCCAAAAGATCCGTTGCTCGTTGACTATTTGTTTTTTCGGCACATCGTCGCGCTTCTTTTGATTTTGTTTACTAGCAACTAACACCTTGTTATCAATAGAATTATCCACAATAAAACTTCTCGGTATGATATGATCCACTTCGTATTGGTGAAGATTCTCGATTTCTAGCGGTTCTCCCGTATACATATCTCTGCCATTTTGCAAATAGTACAGGTACAACCGTTCTTTTTGGAGCGCTTTGTTATCTGTTGGCTGTTCTTTTAATAACGTGCTTCCTATCTGTTTCAACCCATTTTCTAAAGCTTTAAGACGTGGGCTCGTCCGATGCGTTTTTTGGTTTTCTCTTGCCATTTCGATCACGATATTCTTTGGTTTGTATCCAATGATCGCAATCAGTTCTTCCACGATTTTAAGACTTTGCCAAATTCCTTTTTTGATCGCCGGACTTCCTGGTAAGTCTTGTATGACGTCAACTAATGATTTATGTTTAGAAAACACCGTTGCTTTTGCAATTTCTTCTTTAAAAGATAAATGCTCATCATTGATCAGCTGCATCAAATTACGGTTACGGTTAGCCGGAACGTCATCATCGTTGATTAGATAATCAAGGATCGTTTTATTCGTTTTTCGATCTCTGATGCCATGGATCAATTTAGCTGAGAATCTTCCCCAGCCAGTGTAATGTTTTCTTGCAAATTCTTTGAGCAACTTTTCACCGAAGACCTCTTGATACTTACTTAATTGATGTTTAATCATTTGACGGTCTTCAAAAATGGTGAGTATTTTTACGATATCCTCAAAAATCGGTTCCATTTCGGGCTGTTCCAACCACTCTTGCATGGCTTTTTGGTTTGTTTTTGCTAATTTCATAAAATCATGATACGTGCTATACGAAGCATTAAATGCTTTTTCAATACCAAAAATCTGGGCATTTTCAATATGGTAATGCGTATACAAAAAGTTTTGTAATTTTTTGACAGTGATTTTTCCTCGCTCTTTTTGAAACAACTGTTTAAAAATCTGCTGTTTCTCATCACCTGAAAAATACTGTTTCACACCTCGTTCATCTTTATAGCTCACTTTGGTTAGTTCATTGAAAATCATATATTTTTGATAAAGTAAGCTATTTTTAGGAAGTACTTTTTCTGTCGGTAAATACGTATCTTGCTTTGTCATTCTTTGAATAAAACGCATCGCTGATTTTTCGATATCTACGACTTCTGAAAAATTCCACGGATTGATTTTTTCAGCTGTTTTCCGCTCGATCCAAGCAAAAGAACTAGCCTCTTGTTCTTTTGCCAAAGGACCGACATAATAAGGGATTCGAAATTTGAATAACGCAATGATTTTTGGTGGTATCTTTGAAAAAAACCGTTGCTTTTTGCGGTACGTTTTCTTTCACGAATTGTTTGAATTTTGCCAAATCAGCTTTATGCCGTTCATACCGTTCGACCATCCCTGAAGATAGTTTTGCTTTCGTATGTTTGACAGTTGAAGAAATAATCTCTGATAATAAGATCGCATCATGGACTTTCTTTGCTTGCAAAAAGATATCTAGGTACTCATCACCGATTTTTTCTAACAAAGACTCCAGATCTTCTTCATAGGTTTCCTTTGAAAATTGGAGTTTTACTTCTGCTTCCAAATCAAATATACGTTTAAAGTTCGCTTGATTCCCAACGATCAATTTTAAACATTGAGCAAAAAAGCTGTTGATTTTTTCTGTAGGATAATATTTGAGGATTTCTTCCACTTTTTTCGTCTTCGATAATTTATCTGTCAAAATAGTTAAAACGGGTTGGTGAACGATCAGTGGTTGATCTGATTGTTTGCTATACTGTTCTAAAAAAACACGAAAACTTTCTTCAATAGAGGTATTCTCCGTATCCAAGTCTCCTTCAAACAAAAAATGACCACGATATTTCAATAGATGAGCCAATGCCAGATAAACCAAACGGAGATCTTCTTTTTCCGTTGAATCGACTAACTTTTGGCGCAAATGATAGATTGTCGGATATTTTTGATAATATTCTTTTTCTTCCTCTAACGTGGGGAAAATCGATGCTGGTTTGTATTGTTTTTCTTCTGGAACTAAGAAGCTTTCTTCCAAACGTACAAAAAAGCAATCATCTTGTTTGCAGAGTTCTTCAGCAAAAAGATCTTGTAATTTGCTGAGTCGATATTTTCTGCGAGCCAATCTTCGGCGATTCGTTCGCTTAGTTCTTCTAAACTCCGCTGTTTGACCTTCATCAAATAATCGTGCGCCCCAAAAATTTTTTTTGATTTTCTTTTTTTCAGTATTTCCGTGAACGCTCATTTTCCTTTTCATTAATTGATAATCATCTGTTAGTACCGCCCAGCCCACAGAATTGGTTCCTATATCTAAACCAATCGTATAGTCCTTTGTCATTCACTATCCATCCCTTCTTTTAACATTTACACAACTTAGCAAGTTGTCTTCTTTACAATTGCCAACCATCATGAATAGTTAGACAAAGTGATTTTCTTTTTCTACTTGTAACTCTTTGGTATTATGCTATAATCAATTTGTTGGTAGCATTCAAATCAACATAGCGAGTTAAAATAAGGCATTGTCCGTTATCAGCTTTTAAAGCAAGCACTGTCTCGGTGCTTTTTTATTTTGCCTTTTTTGTTATATATAGAATTTTTAACAGTTTTACTATAACACAAAATTTTTATGCGATTTTTATTTTTGAAAGCATTTTATTTAGAATTTTGATTTTAAAATCAAATCTAATGAAACTTTTTTTAAAAAATAATTCTAATTACCTAATGATTCATCAGATATAAAATAACACAAACCTCTTACATATCCTTTCATTGCTATCTGGCAAACCATTCTTTCCAGATTTTCTGCCAATCTTGATTTTCTTCCCAAGCTTTCCATTTTTTCAGCTGACCAACTTTTCGATTCCATTGACTTACTTTTGCTCAAAATTAGACACTCTGTTCAATCTGTCCAAAGTTTGGATATTTGATTACCCTATCATTTGGCAATTAGAATGAAAGGTTCTATCCTTTTACATAGAAGGACGAGAGAAAAAACAAAGGAGGAACATCTTATGAGTAAAAAATGGATCAAACTAGGTATTGGACTAGGCATATTAACATTGGGTGCTGTTTATCTTGGTAAAAAGACAGGCTTGTTAGAAGATGATCGTCATTTGTATGATGAATTTGAATCGATCTAGTCAAAGAAACGAATCGTCAGACTGTTCACTTGTAAAATACTGGAGGAATCACAATGAGAAAAAGTAAAGCAATAATGATTGGCGCTGGAATCGCCAATATGGCAGCTGCTGTTTATTTGATTCAAGAAGGAAACTGGCGTGGTGATCAGATTACGTTTTATTCTTTAGATGACCATGGCTCCAATGATGGTGCCCCAACGGATACCGTTGTCGATGAATATTGGAATAAAAATCATCCCTTAGAAAACAAAAAGGGCTATATCGCCCGTGGTGGACGTATGCTCAATTATCGAACATACGTGGATTTGATGGATCTCTTAAGCCGAATCCCCTCTGTCACCGAACCAGGAATGACTGCGGCTGAAGATACTAGAGATTTTGATGCAAAACACCGAACATTTGATAAAGCACGTTTGATGGAAGGCGGAAAAGGGATTATTGACGGTGGCAAACTAGGATTTAACAATAAAGATCGTTTGTTATTGACTAAGCTGATCGCCATGCCTGATTCAGAAGAAGAAAAATTAGATAATGTCACAATTGAAGAATACTTCAAAGATGATCCTCACTTCTTTGAGACAAACTTTTGGTTTATGTGGGAAACAACTTTTGCTTTTCGTACTCGTAGTTCTGCCCAAGAACTTCGTCGCTATATGCATCAAATGATTTATGAATTTACACAAATCGAACATTTGGTAGGAGTAAACCGAACTCGCTACAATCAGTATGAAAGTATCATGTTGCCATTGATCAATTATTTAAAAGACCAAGGATGTCAAATCATTTTGAACCGCCGCGTAGTCGATTGGGAATTCAAAGAAACTCCGATGCAAGATGAAATTACAGTGACTGGCTTAAAAATGATCAACACGTTAACCAATGAGGAAGAACACGTCGTGGTTGATGGTGATACGGGTGTGCTTTTCACTAACGGATCAATTACTGATTCGGCTACACTAGGTGACTACGATACACCAGCTGTTGAAAATATGGATTATGGTGCTGCTTCTAGCTTGTGGAAGAAAGCCAGTGAACGTTTCTATAATTTAGGTAACCCTGACAAATTTTTTGCCGATCGTGATGCCAGCGAATGGGTCAGTTTCACTTTAACAACTAAGGACCATTTGCTTTTAAATGAAATTACTCGGATCACGACACAAGTCCCTGGTAATGCATTGAATTCATTTATCTCCACTACACCAATCACACCACTCGGACAAAAAGATGTCAATATGTCGATCGTCGTTCATCACCAACCACATTTTACTTCACAAAAACCAAACGAAACCGTCATTTGGGGATATTTCTTATACCCTCGACGTCGTGGAGAATTTGTGGATAAGCAATATATCAAGATGACTGGGAAAGAAATGTTAGAAGAATTGATCGGACAACTTTCGAAAGTCGATCCTGGTCCTGAAAATATTCGAACGAAGGAAACCGAGATTTTTGATAGCGTTGTGAATAATATTCCTGTGTATATGCCTTATGCTTCTGCATTATTTAATAATCGAGCAAAAAGCGACCGACCAAAAGTGATTCCTCAACACTCAACGAACTTGGCATTTACTGGAGAATTTGTCGAACAACCTTATCAAATGATCTTTACGGAACAAAGTGCCGTACGCTCTGGCGAGATCGCTGCTTTCCATTTTGCTGGTATTCCAATGTCACGTCTTGTTAAAACTCCAAGATATGACAAAGATATTCCTACATTGATGCGTGCTGCTAAGAAAATGTTTGAATGATCGATGCAATAAGGTAGCAACAAGGAACAACCGCAACAAAAAATGACTGTCACTTCCTAGTAACGGGAGTGACAGTCGTTTTTTAGTATTTCATCATTCAACGAATGATTTTTATTTAGCTATTATCTCAGGCTTTTTTTAAGGTACTACTTCCAGTTTTCAGCCACTTTTTATTTTGCCGTTTCTGCAGAAGCTTACTTCCCCCACCGAATAATACAGCACAAAACAAAAGAATGCCCCCAATAATCGCTGGATACAGCAGTAGATCTTGCACGTAATGTGTCATTAATTGTAAAGTCGCTTGTGAATGAAAAGCTATATTATGTAAAACGTCTTGTATATAAAGCAATCCTGCTAAAACGCAAAACATACTTCCAGTTGTTCCCAAAATAAACATACCATAACGTAGGAAAGAAAAGGGTGTTTTGTTAATTAACCGATATAAATAGACTAGCCAAAACGCCAATAGACCCAGACAGATGTAAAAAAGAGGTACCACTATTTTTCGAGCAGACACGATGTTTTCGATAAAAATAGTCAAGTATCGATCACCTAATGCACTTTGGAAGTGATACATGTAAATAAAGATCATTGTCTCGATTTTATTTTTCTCCTCTTTATCGATAGTCAGTTGTTTTTTTGTTGCAACTGTAGCCACCGCTTGAGCAATTATCTCACTCACCTCATTGCTGTCTCTTAGCTCATAATTTGTTTCTTCATATATATGTTGGATAAATGGTCGAAGGGCTTCTTCGACAAAACGTGGTGAAAGTGCCGTTGCAACGACCTCTGAAAATTCACTTTCTTCTGTGTTTTCTTTCCGAAAATTCTGAGCAGCTTCTGCGAGGACCAATTCGCTATACTTTGTTTTTTCGATTTGACCGAGTAAATACGCCTGATCAAAAAACGTCACTTGAATGATTCCTACGGAAATAATCACAAACAAAGTCACTGAACAAGCAAATGTGACCATCAGTTTTCTGATTTGTTCTCCCTTTTTTTCTTTTATCACAAATAACCTCCCTTTTGATCTATTTTTTAATCTGTTATTTACTTAACCTAAGAAATCAACATAATTTAATTATACTTCTAACTATAAAGCTTCTCAATGTAAACCAAATAATACACAAGTTATTTTAAAACGATTTTCCCTTTACTAAAAGCGTTTCACTACTCAAAAGCCAGCTCCTCCTTTAGAATGAAATTAGCTGTTCGTTCAAAAAATGACATGTTATAGGGTTTGAAGAAAGGAGTTTTATTTCATGAAAGCTGTTACCTGGCAAGGAAACCAAAAAATGGAAATCAGAAACGTAGATGATCCAAAAATCGTGGAACCGACAGATGCTATTATTCGAATTACCGCTACTGCGATTTGCGGCTCGGATCTTCACCTCTATCATCATGGGGAGGCTGTCTTAGAAAAAGGATATGTCGTTGGTCATGAACCAATGGGGATTGTTGAAGAAGTAGGTCCTGCAGTAAAAAAACTAAAAAAGGGTCAGCGGGTCGTTATTCCTTTTAATATTAGTTGTGGGCATTGTCATTTCTGTACCCATGAGATGGAAAGTCAATGTGATCG
Organism: Enterococcus sp. DIV1208; assembly: GCF_050530455.1. NCBI lineage: Bacteria > Bacillati > Bacillota > Bacilli > Lactobacillales > Enterococcaceae > Enterococcus > Enterococcus sp. DIV1208. The sequence goes on from NZ_CP172887.1 coordinate 2,515,063, forward strand.
CTCAAATCCAGATCAACTTTATGGTGGTTTATTTGGCTTTGGCCGTTTAAACGGGAACCATTGGGGTGGTCAAGCTGAGTATCTTCGGGTACCATTTGCTGATAGCACTTCGTTTATCGTACCTGACAATGATCTTGCAGACGAAAAAGTCCTTTTCTTATCGGATATCCTTCCAACTGCTTATTGGAGCGTTCAAAATGCCAACGTAAAAAAAGGCGACACTGTAGTGGTCTTAGGTTCAGGACCAGTTGGATTGTTTGCACAAAAATTTGCCGCTATGGCAGGAGCAGAGCGCGTGATTGCTGTCGATCCGGTCCAACATCGTATTGATAAAGCCGCTCGTTACAATCATGTAGAAACTTATTTGTTAGAAGATACTCAGTCTGCTGGGAAAGAACTTTACGAATTAGCAAAAGGTGGCGCTGATGTCATCATTGATTGTGTAGGGATGGATGGCTTGGAACCAGTGAAAGAAAAAGCTAAGAATCTCGTTAGTTTGCAAAGCGGGACGATTTCACCGATCCAAATGGCTGCGCAAGCTGTCAAAAAATTTGGAACCGTACAAATCACTGGTGTTTATATGACCCCGGCTTCTTCGTACCCACTACAAGAATTTTTCATGAGAGATATCACAGTGAAGCATGGTCAGGCACCGATCGTTCATTTGATGCCTAAAATTTACGAGATGATTGCTGCGGGTCTGTTCGATCCAACCCAAATCATCACACATGCGATGCCTTTAGCTGATGCTGCCCGAGCATACGAGATTTTTGACAAAAAAGAAGATAAAAATATCAAAGTTGTTTTGAAACCTTAGCTTTGTTCACAGATAGGTGAGTGAGAGATGCCAGAAATAAAACGAAAAAGCCATGAAATAGATATTGGGAAAGAAGAAGATATCGAAATTGCTGGACAACGTTTTCGTCTTTATTTCCAGAACCGCTATACATTATTGTCTCTTGCAGTTGATTTATTGACAGGGATTTTTTATATTTTTGGAAGCGTAGCGTTGTTAACAGATATTCCAGACCGTTATAGTACCTATTGTTATCTAGTAGGAGCGATCTTTTTGACTGCACGACCTATTTTGAAAATAGTACGTAATGTCTTCATCTATGACGAGAAAAAAAAACAAAAAAAGAGCGAAAAAAAGAATGAATAAGAAAGCTTCCTAATTTTTCGGTAAAAAGACGGAACGCCTATTTAGGATAGCGAGCTCATTCATGCTTTTCCAACAAATCAACCATTCTAAATTCCAGGACTGATAGAACTTTCTATTGCTCCTGGAATTTTTTTGAAGCTAAAAAATAGTACCGTCCACTAAATAATACTCGAATAACCAATATACCAACAAAAATAGCATCAAAAAACAATTTCCGATTTTTCTTGGCATTGCTCACCAGAAACAAAAGATTACTGATCAGACAAAGAACCCTTTTGAGTAATCAACTCCGATCACGTTGTAAAAATCGCTAGTTGATATAAATAAACCGGGATCCCTTCATTATCTTGCACTGTCGTCAGATATTCCCACTCATATCTTTCATAAAAACCTGTATGGTCAGTCGCTACATAGAGCTGCGAAATCCCAAGCGCCCCCATATCCTTTCGAATAAATGATAAAATCTCTTTGGCAATTCCTTGATTACGATATTCTTTTTCAACAAACAACGCACAAACATTCGGAGTCAAATCTGGACGATCATGAAAATCATTCGCGATGACCCCTGCTCCAGCGATAATTTTTTGTTCTGACGTCACGACTATATACCATTGAGGAACAGCGTTAGATGATTGAAGAGAATCTTCCATGCTCTCTTGGTAAAAGGAAAGCGGAAGATGCCATTTTGACGTAAACCATTGCGCTGCCTGTTCCAACCATTCAGGTCTTTCTCTGATCTTAACCAACTCATAACCTTTCATTTCGTCCTTTCACTCCCCTATACATTTGCACTATTATAGCACGCTTGTTATCGAAATGGTTTTTTTTAAACTCCAAAAAAACCTCCTTCTATCCTTCTTTTTCACTAAGAAAAAAGAAAGCTATCCTTGAGCCATTTATCCAAAAAAAAACAGTTATCATGACCTCTGTCAGACAACTGTTTTTTTTGATCGCTCATTAAACGAAACAAGATCTTTTCACTAAAGAATAGCTACTTTTGATTGTATGTGCTGTTTCTTTCTTTTATGTGCTTTTAGCCGTTTAATGCTTCTTTTCTTTTTTCTTGAACTGTCGCTACTTTCACAAATGGTAGGTAAATCAAGACAGATAAGATTAAGTTGATAGCAGCTAAGACACCGCCAGCGATACTTTTTGTTGCTAATACCCCACCGATTACTGGTGGTGTTACCCATGGTGGCATCACCGTTGCAGCTGGAACTAGTCCGGTAGCAGTAGCAAAATAAGCAACAGATACTAAAACCATTGGGGTTAAAATAAACGGAATAAACATAATTGGGTTCAATACGATTGGTAAACCAAACATTGTTGGTTCATTGATATTGAAAACACCTGGTGCGATCGACAAGTTCGTAACAACCATATAAGGTTTATTTCTACGTCCCACTAAATAAATTGCTAGCAACAGACCTAATGTTGCCCCTGTACCACCTAAGTTGACAAAGCTATCAAAGAAAGGTTTGTTTACAATGTATGGTGCGCTATGACCAGCAGCAATCGCATTAACATTCGCTTCGATTGCTGGTGCATTGATTGTTTGCATCAAAGGGTCTACCATGTTTGCTCCGTGTAATCCAAAGAACCATAAGAATGGTGTAATGAATGCTAACAACAAAGCTGAAGGATAAGAATTGGCTAGTCCCATGAATGGTTCTTGGACAATTGTATAAAACGCGCCTACGATATCATCTACACCAAATGCAGCAAAGATCGCAGCAATCAAAGCAAAGAATGAGATCGTGATCATTGCAGGTAATAATGAAGCAAAGGCTTTAGCTACAGCTGGTGGCACGCCATCAGGCATTTTGATGATTAATTTTTCATTTCCACTTAAACGAACAAAGATTTCTGTTGAAATAATCCCAACAATAATTGCAATAAATAAACCGTTTGAGCTCATGCCCAACGCTCCGCCTAATGCGAAGAATGAACCTAAAGAAATTACTCCAGCAGAAACGCCGTCTTTACGATAACCATTTGCCAAATGATAAGCAAGTAGAAAGGCGATCAAAACTGAAAGAATCGCAAATGTACCATTCCAAGCAGCTGCGCCAAATCCTTTCCAAGCTTCGCCACCAAAAATTTTATTCATTAATTCTTGGAAACCAGGAATAGGCAAGTTATTGATCATTACTGCTAACGCACCTAAAATCATCAAAGGCATACTGACCATAAATGAATCACGAATCGCTACTAAATGACGTTGAGCACCAATTTTTGATGCCACAGGTATAAAATGTTTCTCCATAAATGCAACAAATTTATCCATGTTTCTTTCCTCTTTTCTATTTCACCAGTTTACTTTAAGCATCTAAACGTCGATATAAATCAATGATTTCTTTTGCTAAATCTGTAAATGCAATCGAAGTCATCAGATGATCTTGGCTGTGAACCGTCAATAAAGTCACTTCCATATGATTACCTTGTGCTTCTTGTGTTAACATTTCTGTTTGAGAGTGATGAGCTTGCACTAAAGATTCTTCTGCATCTTTGATTTTTGCATCAGCTAACTCAAAATCTCCTTTTTTCGCTGCAGCAATCGCTTCCATTGCATCGCTTTTTGCATTTCCGCCAAACATGATCAAACCCATGATTGCTTCAAGATTTTTTTGCTCTTGCATTGTTGGTTTCCTCCATTATTTATTGATTAATGATTCTGCTTGTTCTAATACTTTGGCACCGTTCATCATACCGTAATCTTGCATATTGATTACATCTAGAGGAATTCCTTTTGGTGCTAATTTTTCAGAAAATTGATTTTGCATAAAACGTACTTGTGGACCTAAAAGTAAAACGTCTACATTTTTTGATTCTAATTGATTGTCTGCATCTGAAGCAGATACTGCAAAGATATCAGCCTCGATTCCTTTTTCTTCTGCCGCTTTTTGCATTTTTGTTACTAATAAACTAGTACTCATTCCAGCTGAGCATACAAGCATGATTGTTTTCTTTTCCATTTTCTACACTTCCCTTTCTTGTATCTTACACTTTTATATAAAGCAATTACCGTGCCAACTTTTAAAGCGCTTTAATCCCTTGTCGTGCTAACGCTTTCAAGAGGACACTGTATAGATGCACACTTCTTTTTTCTTTGCACACTAAAATTAGTGTGCAAACGTTGATCATTTCTCTGATAAATTTGTGTAACTAATTCATGGTATCAAAAAAAATAAGCCGTAGTTTCGCAAAAATGACTCCTTTGAGCGAATTCCAGCTTATTTTTCATCTGCTTGTCCTACTATTCACTTTTGGTCGTTTCTTGAAATTTTTTGTTTAATTGGGTTAATAACTCAATTTGTAATTGTTGTAATTCTAGCATTTGTTGCCATTGCTGTGACATCAAATAATCGATTTTTTCATGCAACAAACTAATTTCTAACTCAGCTTTTAGGTTTGTTTGATAATCATGGTCGGCTGCTATCCGATCTCTAGTTGCTTGTCTGTTTTGACTCATCATAATGATCGGTGCTTGGATAGCAGCTAAACAAGAAAGCACTAAGTTCAAAAGAATGAACGGATATCGATCAAATGATAGCCCCAAAAAATGTAACGTATTCAACAAGATCCAACTACCTAAAATCACTACAAAGAGAAAGATAAACGGCCAACTACCACCAAACTTGGCAATTGCATCTGCTGATTTTTGACCAAAAGTCGCTTTTTGATTGATCGTTGTATTTAAATTTTGACTAATTATTTGCTTATTTTTCAACTGCTCTAGCATTTCTTGATTAATTTTTTTTGTTTCATTCTGGTCTTGAATGATTTTTTCTTTTATATACTCAAAATGATAATTCATAAAGGTAATAAAAGGGATTTGGGACTCTATGGTCAGTTTCTTATTTTTTTGTAAAATAAATGAACGAATATCTGTATCAATTGTTTTCAGATGAACGTAATCTTGATGAGCCATGGCCACTCCTCCTTTACGTTATTTTTCTGAGAAAAAGGAAAAAACAGCTTTCATTAGTGTCCTAAGATTTGTTCAATTTTCTGTTCTTCTTCAGGTGAGAAGGAAAGATTATCCATCATCCGAACACTTTCTTCTAATTGACTAAGTCGACTAGCGCCTACAAGCACACTGGTCACTGACTCTTGTCGTAGATTCCATGCTAAAGCCATTTGTGCTAATGTCTGTCCACGCAAATCAGCTAAATCCTGTAATTGCTTGATCTTACCCAATGTAGGTGCCACTTGATCTTCTGATAGAAAAGGAATTTCTTTACGATGGGCTCGAGAATCTTCTGGAATCCCATGTAAATAGCGTTTAGTTAATAACCCTTGCGCTAAAGGACTAAAAGTAATAGCTCCCAGACCTGTCTCTTCTAAAACAGGTGCTAAATCTTCTTCTAATAACTCTCTTGAAAACATATTGTAACGCATTTGGTGGATAATAAATGGAGCGTTCATTTCACGTAAGATAGCAGACATTTTCTTCGTGTCTTCCCCGTTGTAGTTGGAGATCCCAATATACAGTGTTTTCCCTTGACGAACTAATTGCATAAGCGCTTCTGCCGTTTCTTCCAAAGGTGTATCTGGATCAGGACGATGATGATAAAAGATATCTACGTAATCTAACCCCATCCGTTTGAGGCTTTGATCACAACTAGCAATGATCGATTTACGGGAACCCCATTCCCCATAAGGTCCTTCCCACATGTGATAACCTGCTTTGGTTGAAATGATCATTTCATCACGATACGTTTGAAAGTCTTCTTTAAAGATCCGACCAAAGTTTTTCTCTGCTGCTCCTGCTGGACCACCATAGTTATTGGCTAAATCAAAATGTGTGATCCCCATATCAAAGGCACCACGTAAAATTTCCCGTTGATTACTTATAGGATCATAATCACCAAAGTTTTGCCATAATCCTAAAGACAGCAAAGGCAATCTCAACCCAGATTTTCCAGTTTTTCGATACGTCATTTTTTCGTATCGCTGCTGATTTGCTACATACATATATTCTTCTCCTCCTAAAAAAGTATACGCTTTCAAAAAAATATGGTTTACCACTTCTTTTTCCTAATCTGCGTATGTGATATTTCGTTGTTGATAACTATTGTTCTATGTGAATTATACGCTTATCAATGGTGAATTGCTAACAGGAATCTTTTTTTGCCACAAGAAAAATCGTCGGCTCATTGGGAAAATGTCCCTAAGAAAGTAATGGAATCAGGTGACTGCTAATGAATAAGTGTACTTATTCGTCTCCTCCAGACCATTTTTTCTTTGCCCGCTTAAAAAATAAAAATTGTTGATGAGACTTCTTGATCTTCTTATAACGTTTTTGTTGTTTTTTGTAAAATTGTTGATGATAATTTTCAGCAGGCCAAAAAGTTGTTGCTGGCTTGATCTGTGTGACGATTGGTTCCGCAAACTGATGCGAAGCGATCACTTGTTGCTTGGATTTTTCTGCTAGTATTTTTTGTTCTTCATTTTCTACAAAAATGATGGAGCGGTATTGATTCCCACGATCCTGAAACTGTCCAAAGGCATCTGTTGGATCGGTGACTTGCCAAAAAATCGCTAATAGTTCTTCATAGTTTATCATTCGCCGATCAAAAATAATCTCCACTGCTTCCACATGCCCAGTCGTGCCACTGCTAACTTGGTCATAGTTAGGATGTTCGACCTCCCCGCCAGTATATCCGGACAACACGGAAATAATCCCTTGCCGTGTTTCAAACGGTTCGACTAAGCACCAGAAACAGCCCCCGGCAAAGACGGCTTTTTCTTGATAGCTTTCATCGATGATCTGGTGTTTCGCAAAGTCGTAAGACACTTGTCCCATCGGATCATGGGTGATCTTCAAATAAAAGTCCATGACGTCAGGCGTCAAATTCCCCCGAAGTGCTAGTGGTCGTAAAGAGACTTCAATCATTTCAAGGATTTCTTTTCTTTGTTTTCTTTCCCCTACTTGGTTTTTCGCTTGGATCAACAATGTCCGTTCCCATTCACGGGTATTAGGGTTTAAAATGAGATTGTATAATTCTGCTAGCTCTTGCTCCACCACTTTTCCCCTCACTTCTTGGTCAAATATGTAAATTCGTCCTGAATGTATCACGAAACTAGCGAAATTGCGAATAGACCGCTTAGAGGAGTCATGGGCGAGCGTAGGCTACTCAAAAAAACTGAAACAGCCATTCTTTTGCCTACTACAGGCAATCAAACGACTCTCTCAGTTTGTTCTATTTGATATGAATGTTTATTGGTAATACACTTCGTCTAAAAATAAACCATGTGCCGGCACGGTTTCTCCTGCCTGTTGTCTTACTTTATTCTCAAAAATATCATCAATCGCCGAAACAGGTAACTTTCCTGTACCGATTTCCAAGAGTGTACCCATCAAGATCCGAACCATCTTATACAAAAAGCCATTGCCCACAAAGGTAAAGTGCAACATGCCACCTTCTTGTTCGATTGAGAGTTCATGAATTGTACGAACTGTTGATTTTTTTGATTTTTTCAAGGCAGAAAACCCGATAAAATCATGACTTCCCATTAGTTTTTGACAAGCTTCATTCATTTTTTCCAGGTCTAGTTCTTGCGGAAAATAGAAACTATGATTTCGTTCAAAAACAGTTGGAATGGGATTATTCCACACATAATAGCTATATTTTTTCCCTGTCGCATTGTATCGAGCATGAAAGCGTTCAGGCATTTCTTCCACTTTTTTGATCACGATATCTCTTGGTAAATAGCGGTTGAGAAAAGTTAGCATTTCATTACGACTCATTTGAGAAGTCGTTTTAAAGTTTGCCACTTGTCCTCTGGCATGTGTCCCAGAATCCGTGCGCCCCGATCCAATGATCTCAATTTTTTCTCCAGTCATCTGTGAGATGATTGCTTCGATTTTACCTTGGATCGTTTTATCGTCATCTCCCAGACGTTGCCAGCCTGAGTAACGTTTCCCATCATATTCGATCGTTAATTTGATATTTCTCATGTCTTTCATTAGACTCCCCTACGATATACATTTGCACATCACGATGTGCGGTCAAGGTTTAGTCTGACACATTTGTCCTGTGGTTTCAATCAGTTTTACGAATTTCCAGCATTTAGTTAGGGCTACAGTCCGCTATGCCCTAATGTGTAAGATACTTAACCACACAATTGGTAAATAATTAAAGAAGAAACTGATCCGTTGACAAAAACCTAACTGATTCAAAACCGGCAATTGATTTAATCCGGGAATACGTGCTGCGCCATAAATTCCTGCAAAAACCAAGCTGGCAACTAGTAAAATAAAAAACGATTGAGTTAATTGTGCATCGCCCATTTTGCGATACAATAAGAAAACAAATAAAGGGAACAAAATAAATCCACCATACCCAATCCCTGAACCAAGATTGTGGATCCAAGTCGAAAAATTCCAAGAAGTTTCGTTCGTGTCCACACTAAATAACCCGGTAAAAATACAATCTGTAACACCATATAGACCGATGGCAGCTGTCACTAATAAAGCAAGTGGTTTTGAAGTAGTAACAAAAGCTTGATATAACGCTGGCATTGCCAAAACATACAAGCAGCCAGATATGACCGACCAAATCAAAAATGCTTTTCGTACGGGACTACCAACATCCCCAAAAAGACTGATCACAGCAGTCATTTGATTAAGTTTGGGATAAAAAATCCCTAAAACATACGGCGTCAGAAAATCACTTACTACTCCTGACAATAAAAAATAAAATCCATATTTACGTAAAAAATCCATCCTGCATCCTCTTTTCACCAACCAGAAAAAAGAAAGTTTCATGCTCGCTTTCTTTCAAAATTCTAGACATCATCTAGAAAAATTGTACCGAATTATACTAATTTAAACAAGCTTCAAGACATGCGGCACCTTGGATTTACTTGATGAGGGTAATGAGCACTTTCCTCTGAACCACAGTAGCTGATTTTATACGATCATTCCATTCTTTTCACGATATTCTTTTGGTGACTTGCCGACGATTTTTTTGAACAACTTTGAAAAATAGGTTGTGTTGTTGTAGCCGATCTCACTAGAAATTTCATTGATATTTTGATTGCTATGCAGCAGCAACCATTTCGCTTGTTCCATTCTGAGATGATTTAAATAAGTTGAAAAACTTTTTTTCGTTTCTTTTTTGAATAATTGCCCCAAATACATCACATTCAAATGCAGGCTTTCTGAAACTTCTTTCAAGGTTAAAGGTTCTCGGTAGTGTTCGTGTAAGATCGTCATCACTCGTTCGACATTCTCGCTATATCGGACTTGTTTTTGCTGTTTCTTGATCAAAGATAGTAAGAGTTGATGCAGTTCTTGGACTGTTTTTGCTTGATTGATCTGTTGAATCCCTTTTAAATATTCATCGTCTTCTAGCCGAATCAATTCCCGGTGGATATCCATAAACAACAAAAAACTAAAATGACGGATATCATCCGGTGTCATCACAGCAGTTTGGAATTGGTCAAAAAATTGAGTGATCATTTGTTGGGCACTAGCCAATTGCCCGCTTTTTAACACACGATTAAACGAAGAAAAATCAATTGCCTGTTCTTTCGCTGCTTCTTGTTCGGCAAAAAAGATATGTTGATCTTTTTCACCGTAAAATTGATGCAGTTGTAAATTATCTTTGGCATGTTGATAACTCTCAGGGATCTTATCGGGATCTGCTGTTTCATCTCCAATACTGATCAACCAGTTTTCTTCCATACTCTTCTCTTGAATGAAGCGGCAAAATGCAGAAACTGACGCTTCTTCCAGCAACAAAGTAAAGCGTTCCATGTCTCCAAAGTTTCGTTGATAATAAAAAAGTTCTTGGTGGTTTTTCAGCCACTGATTCACTGATTTCCCGACGGATCTAGACACTTGAGCGAGTAAAACTCTTCGTTGTTTCCCTCCGATTTTGTCTAAAATCTCTTCTTCACTCACTTCATCTAATTCTTCATTGAGCCACTGACTAAAAAGGACTTCTTGATAGATTTCTTGCTGGTTTTTCTGTTCAATTTGATGATCTAATTGCTGCTTCACTTTGGTTAAACTAGCAATCAGTTCGGTTTTATTAACTGGCTTCATCAAGTAATTGATGGCCCCTAATTGCATCCCACTTTTTAAATAATCAAATTCCTGATAACCAGAAAGAATCATAAATTCAAACGCATGATGTTCCTTTTGAGCCGCCTCGATAAATTCTAAACCATTCATTTCGGGCATCGTGACATCTGTTATAACTAAATCAATGGATTGATTTTCTAAAACAGACAATCCTTGCATCGCGTTTTCTGCCGTTGCGACTACCTGAAATCCCAAACTTGCCCAATCAACAATTTTTTGCAACCCTGCCAAGATCATATATTCATCGTCGACTAATAACACTCGGTACATGTTCCTACCCCTTTTCTTTAAATGTAATAGTGACAGACAATCCTCCTTCTTGATTGGTACTTAGCTTCATCTGATAACTATGTCCAAAACTAGCACGCAAACGTTCATTCACATTTTGCAATCCAATCGATTGGTACAATTCGACTTTAGGATGCGCCAATCTTGATTCGATCTCTGCCAAGCGTTCCGGTGTGATCCCTTTGCCGTTATCCTTCACAATAATCTGGACTCGTTGCCCTTCACGAAACACTTTCACGCTTAAGGCATTATCAAAACGTGTAAAATCGACCCCATGTTTAAAATAATTTTCGATCAATGGTTGAATCACAAACTTCGGTACTTCGATACTTGCTAATGATGGATCAATGGAAAAATGATAGGCGATCCGGTTGGGGTAACGCATCTGATATAAATAGACATATTTTTCGCAAAAGTCCAGTTCTTCCTTTAAACTGATCGTCTTTTCTTGATTAGTATTGTTTCGCAACAAGGCCGAAAAAGCATACACCACATCTGCCAATTCTTCGCTGCCTTCACTTAACGCATACATCCGAATATACTCTAACGTGTTATAGAGAAAATGAGGATTGATTTGTGCTTGTAATGCACGCATGTGGGCATCTTGCTGTTTGATTTCCAATTTATAGATATCTTCAACATATTGGTTGATGCTATCCAACATCTCATTGATCCCTATAGAAAGGTCTTTTAATTCATATTCCGTTTGGGTGGTATCGATCCGCGTCTCCAAATTACCTTTGGCCGTTTCATTCATTGCATCCATCACGAGATCTACTTGTTGCGAATAGCGCTTGAAGGTTTGGTATAAAAAGAATAGCAGACTGACATCTAATAGAAATACACCGAAAATCAATGGTGTTAAATCTTGGATAACCGCTCGTCTAACCATCGAACGATCTAAAGTAGCCAATATCCGGTAATCATCGGGTAATTGTTGGTACTGGATGAAATTATTTTTTTCAAGGTTTATCAGTGGCAAAGTGGAATTTTCTTGAAGGCTGGTTGTAATCAATTGTTCTTGGGTTGCTAGTTTATCCTTTGTCATTCCTTGATCATGGAATGTGTATAAACGGTTGGTGGTACCAGAGATCATATACAATGATAAGCCGCTAAAGGTATTCAAACTCTTTAATGCCGCATCCAATTCCGCTTTTTCAAAACCGACAAACATGCTCCCGACTTCGCTTCCACCTTGCGTGATCGACATTTTGATATAAAAAGCATCTGTCAATTTAGGCGTACCACTTTTAATCACCCCTCCTTTATTTGCTCTAGAAGATTCCAGATACTCAGGCAATTGACTGAAAACAACATAGACGGAGCTGACTTCCTCATAGCTGACATAAATATCTCTCATTAGATAAGGAAAAGAGACAAAATCGGTCGTTTTTTGTTGTTGATCATAAGCGTACATCAAATATTCATTGATCGGTTTTGTCAGATAAGTAGTCGCATTCTCGATTTTATCAGAGTTCCCCAACAATTGGTCTTTAATGATTTTACTTAGTGTCGTTTTATCGTTCAGTGTACGACTGGTACTTTGTAACGCCTCACTTGTCGTTCGCTTGGCTTGCTCTTGCGTTTGTACCCACGTATGAACACTGATGATAGCAGTCGCCACCGTTGTTAATAAAATCAGGACGAGCGCATATTTTCGGAAAAGACGATTCAGAAGTGTTCCTTGTGAAAATAAAATACGCCATTTATTCATAGCTTTCTAACTGCATATCCAGTTTTTCCCGCCATTGTTTGGTTACCAGCCCATTCCAAACAGTCAATAAGCCAATCACACCAAAGAGAATCAGTCCTTTATAATTCCAAGTTAGCCAAAAAATAATGCCTCCGCCAATCAACAATTTCAAAAAGGTCGAAAAACTGGAAAAGCCTGAAACAAAACTTAACTTAAGTAGGTTAGGAATCGAAATTTCGTATTCACTATCTAAAATCAAGCTATACTGATAAGTGGAGTAAATATAAAGTAAACTAAAAATCAGGATAAAATCAGTAATCAAAAAAAGGATTCCTTGAATTTGAACAGATAAGTATAAATTATAGCCAAGCAAAAATGTCCCCGCTAAAAATAAACCAAACAACACATTCCCACGGACAAATGTTTGTTTAAATGTTTCCCACCCTCGCTTAAACGTAATCTCTTTATATTCAAAACCATAAAGATAAAACAATTCGTTGACTGTTTTATAAGCAGGTCCAATCCCTAATACGATGGCTCCCATCAGTGTATAGATCCAAAAATAAAAAGTTAATTTCATGACCACCCACACTCTGATAAATAATGTTTCTAGTGCTTTACCTAACATGCGATTCCCTCCATAAAAAATATTGTATTCCCTTTCATTATACAAGAGTAGTAAAAAAGTAAAAGAACCAGTTTGATAAAAATCCTAATGAACTTTTAGCTACTTGGTTGCTTATCTTTCATTTCTTCGGACACTAATCAAAAAGCAGAACTCTCCAAAAATTCGACATGCAAATTTCGGAAAAAGTTCTGCTTCTTTCTAGAAACTGATTCAGTTTCTTGAATTATTTACTTTCCTTACGAAATGCATCATATTGTTTTTGCATTTCTGTTAATACTTTGTCATAACCTGCTCTGTTCAAAGCATCTTTTAGTTTTGGTAATGTTTCATCAGGATCAACTGTCCCAGTATTTAATCCATCTAGGTATTGATTCATGACATTTGAGATATTACTTAGTTCTGTTTTTACGCTATCTGTATTGAAACTAAAGCCTAAGATTGGAGAAGTTTTTGCTTCTTCAATTGATTTATCTCTTTCAGCGATCATTTGATCTGTGATCGTATCTTGTGTGTATAAGATTTCATTGTTACCGGTATTCCAAGCAGACATGTGCATGTTTGGTTGGTACCCATCTAATAATTTGATCTTGTCATCGCCATCTTTTTTCCATGCTTCGCCTTCGATACCCCAAACTAAACCATTCAATAATTCTGGATCGCTATTTAATAAACCTAAAAATTCAACTGATTTTTCTTTGTTTTTAGAGGTATTTGATACGACAAAGTTGGCCATTTGTGCTTGTCCAGTTGACTTCAATGGAACAGTGATTGCTTTTGAAACCAATTCTTGTTTCGCTGCATTAGTCAAGATCGTATCGCCATAATCGTATGGTCCTTGCGTTTCGCCACGCATTAACCAAGTATTCCCTTCAAGTGGGTAATCTTTATTACTAGTAGCAGCATCGCTAGGAATCAATCCTTGTTTATACCAGCTGTGCATCGTACGTAATAATTCGATAAACGTTTTGTTGTCGTATTGATTGATGATCTTAGTGTCATCGCCGTTCAAATCAACCGCAAATGGTAATGTATTCCCTAATGGATAATCGAAATCTCCTTGGACCTTAAATCCTTGTCCAATCGCAAAAGCAGCTGTATTTGGGTCTTTTTTATGGAATTCTTGTAACACTTTTTCCGCATCCTGATAAGATTCGATCCCATCAATCGATAAATTGTATTTATCTAATAACGGCTTGTTGAAAGTCAACACTTGTTGGGCAAACACATTGCCATTTACTGGAAAGGCATACAATTTTCCGTTAACTAAATTTCCTTTGATATACGCTTCATCTAAAGAATCATACGCTTCTTTCGCATATTTTGGTGCTAATTCTGTCAAATCAGTAAATGCACCCTTTTGCGCATTTGATACATAGTTGTTGGCAAAGGCAATATCGTAGTTTTCACCAGAAGAGATAATGACATTCATTTTCTTCTCGTAATCGCCCCAACCGATGTAGTTGATATTGACTTTGACTCCGATTTTATCTTCGATCCGTTTATTTGCAATGTCCATTAACTGATCGAAATTCTCTGGTTTATCACCGATTTGATACATTTGAAGGGTTGTTGAATCACTTGCTTCAGCTTTTTCTTTTGTCCCCGATCCGCAGGCTGCCAATGTTCCAACCATCATTGCAGAAACGCCAGTAAAGGCTAATTTCTTCCATAACTTCATTTTTCTTCCTCCTAAATTGTTTTATATTTTTATTGCATTACTCTTTTACTCCACCAATCGTTAATCCTTTAACAAAATGTTTCTGGAAGAATGGATAGCTGATCGCAATCGGTAAAGTAGAAATCACGACGATCGCCATTCGAGCTGATTCTCCCGGAACAGAAGCAAGTCCGCCTGTCAATTGACTGCCCGCTCCTGAATTTTGTGTCAAATATTGAATATTGCTTTGGATCTTCATCAATAAATATTGCAAAGGAACCAGTTTATCATCTTGAATGTAAAGCAACGCATTAAACCAATCATTCCAATACCCTAAGGCAGCAAACAAACTGATCGTTGCAATCCCTGGAATTGCCAGCGGTAAAACGATTTGCACAAAGATTCGCAGCTCACTAGCCCCATCAATTCTTGCAGATTCAATGATCGAATCTGAAACCGAGCGTTTGAAGAACGTTCGCATCACGATGATATTGAACGGGCTGACCGCCATTGGCAAAATCAATGCCCAGATCGTATCTTTTAACTGCAAGAGATTCGTCATTACTAAATAGTTCGCAACCATCCCTGGTGAGAACAACATCGTGATCAAACAAAATACGGTAAAGAAGCGCCGAAATGGGAAGTTTGATCGTGAAATCGCATAAGCGTATAAAGAAGTCGCTGTACTATTGATCAAAGTCCCTAGAACAGTGACAAGGATCGTCACAAATAAAGCTTGGAAAATCTTGTCTTGCATTTGACCGAATAAGTAAGTATACCCAAATGTACTAAATTCTTTTGGCCAAAAACTGTAGCCATATTGTGTCAAAGCGGATTCTTTCGTAAAAGAAATCGCAATCACGAATAGAAACGGTAAGATGCAAGAAAGAGCAAATAATGCGATCAACAAGTTAGAGAAAAAATTGGTTGTTTTGTTAAATGAACGAATTTGTACTCGTTCGACTTTCTTTTTTTTCATTTCTTTCTCCTCCCTAGAACAATGCTGATTCGCTGTCGAAACGACGAGCAATCGTATTTGTGATCATCAATAGAACAAACCCGACAACGGATTGATACAATCCCGCTGCAGCTGTCATTCCAAAGTCACCAGTAGAGGTCAAGCCATTATAAATGTAAGTATCCAATACTTGTGTGACATCATAAAGTGCCCCGGAATTTCTCGGGATATTGTAGAATAAACCAAAGTCTGCTCGGAAAATATTCCCGACAGCTAGAATCGTTAAGATCGTCATCAACGGAATCAATTGTGGAATCGTCACATGTTTGATTTGTTGCCATTTGCTGGCACCATCCACCATCGCTGCTTCATAATAAGTAGGATCGATCCCCATAACAGAAGCAAAATAAATGATACTGTTATAGCCAATCCCTTTCCACGTACCGATAAAGACAAGAATAAACGGCCAATACTTCGGTTCGTTATACCAGTTGATCGCTTCTCCACCATGCCCAGTGATCCACTGATTAAAGATTCCTTTGTCAGGACTCAAGAAGGCATAAACAAAATACCCAATGATGACCCATGATAGAAAGTAAGGAAGTAACGACATTGTTTGGTAAACTTTTACCAGTCGTTTATTCCGTAATTCACTCATAATGATGGCAAAAACAACGGAAATCAATAAATTCAAAAGAATAAAAGTAACATTATATAAAATGGTGTTTTTAGTGATCAAGAAAGCTTGATCAGAAGTAAATAAGAAGCGGAAATTTTCCCAACCAACCCAAGGGCTTTCTCTTAAACTAGCTAAAAACCCGTCAGCAGAAATATGGAAGTTTTTAAATGCTACTACGTTTGCTAATACTGGGATATAAAAGAAAAAAATCATCCATAGCATCCCCGGCACAGCCATTAGTACTAAAGCTTTGTAGCGCCATAGATTAGCAAAAAAATGATTTAACCCCTTTCTTTTTTTCATCGTAAAACTCCTTTCGTGTCATTCACAAGCCAATTATAGCGCTTACAACAAAAGGAATAAATAAACAAATTATAGATAAAATGATACAAAATATAGATAACAAAATTAGGCAGAGGTTCAATTTTAGCGATCAATTTTTTCAAAAAATCGTTGGCTAATGGCAGTAATTTCTAAATAAACACGGATGAAATGAGCATAAAAAAGGGTGTTAGGTATAGAAAAACCGATAAATAAGTCGAACATGCAGAAAAAACAGCCGCTCATTAGAATGAAAATCACTGATATTCTAGTAGGTACTTAAGTTGCTACTGTACAAGTTATATTCGTTTTGAGATAGACAATACTCACGATTAGTTGAACAGGAGTTTTGAACAGACGATCAATCCTATACTGCTTCTATTCACTCTTTTGTTAACAGCAACTATGTTGCTTTATATAAACTAAAGTGATGTGGCTGTAATATAAATAAGAAGGGTCAAAAACTTAAAAGTTTTTGACCCTTGACATTGTTGCGTACACCATTTTGTTTATAAAATCCATCAACCTTTTCTTAATAAATTCATACGACCCTTACTATTCGAACAAGTAAAGAAAATGTTGGAAATATCATAACTCCTATGACTAGATACCATAAATCCATGATTAGATTCCCCAATGTAAACGGTACAATTATACCTGTGAATAAAATAAATGCTACTATTATTAGATTTAAAAAGTAGAAGCAACTCGCAGTATATAAGACCGTGTGATTTCTTAGTACTCAGTTTCTATAAACCAATGGTGGGGAAATCATAAATTAATTTAACGGATTAGATTTAAACTTTCTGTCAATATTACTTTTAAATCCTCTCCAACGGAATAACGGGAGATAGGAAAAAGATTGGGAAGATCTAATTCAGTTTCGGCCAATACCGAGCGATCACAGATAATTATATGAGGATTTCTTTTTATATATTCTGGTAATTGATCCACAGAATAATATAGATACGAATCGATCATATTGTAATCCAGATTAAGCCAGTGAATAAGTAATTCCCGATAAATGATATGTGCCTCTTCACTTTCTGCCACAACAAAGTACACTCTCTTTTGTTTCTCTCTAAAAATAAGACTCGAAGACACTTGTGCAGTGAACCACTCAATTGCTACATCACTAAAAATAAAAGGCGGTTCTGGCCATACCTCTTCTTTCCATTGAATAAAAATTTTTTTTATTCTTGGTAAAAGTTGCAATTGTTCTTCACTTAGATAATGATGACGATACAACAAAAAATGTTGTAAGCTATTCCAAGTGGAATAACAAAAAGTAATGAGTGGACGTTCAAAAATAATTTGTGAAAATAAGTTATTTTTGAATTCCTCTTCAAAATGAAAGACCAAACTTTGGACTTCACGAATATTTTCAATGACATGTTCTCGTTCATACTGGTAATTGAGTTGAATTGTCATAAAGCTATCAGAATTTAGTGAGATGTTTTTATAAATAGTAGTCAAAAAAAGCAATTCATTGTTATCTAAATCATATTCTTTAAAAAACAATTTTACATTTGTTTGAATTTTCTTAAACGTTAAGCTTTCTTCTAATTTGTATTTTATTGAACTTTTCTGTACTGGATGGTCTTCGTATCTTGTGATGGTTAGATAAACAGCTAACGTCAAAAACGTGTATTCACGATCATTTTTCTCATAACAATTCGCTAAATCAAAAAATAACTTTTCTACAAATTCTTGTGATTGCTTCATTTTTTCTTTATCTAATGTATGACAATTAAGAGGTTTTCTAGCCAATACCGTTAATGTCACTAGTCTAAAGGTTATTTCATCATTTAACCAAGCTTTATTTTCATCTAAAAGACCTATCTCTATAAAATATTGTTCAACATTTTTTTTTAGCTGAAAAGCCTTTGTCACTGAAACAAATTCATTTTCTACTATAGTTAAATAATTAGTTTCATCAGTCAAATAAAGTAGACATACATTTAAAAATTTCGAATAACTATAAATTTGTTTGATTAAATCATATCTTGTATAGATGGTATCAAACCAGACGGTCATGTGTGTTTTAGTGATTTCGTAGCTTACAATGTAATCTTCTAACTGGAAGACCAATCTATCAAAATCTCTTTTTATCGTATTGAAACTAACATCCAAGCGTTTTGCTACATCTGAAATCACTAATTTTTTACACTCGTATAGGTATTCTGTTAATTTCACCTGCCGCATAATTTCTTTCTCAATATAATTTTCGATCATACCAATCCTGCCCCCAATCACTACTTTCATTATAAGTTTTTTTCTCAAAGAATAGCATTAAACTGCCTTTCTCTTCTCCAAAAGAAATCAATTTTCCGTATTTGAAACTGTTTTAATATAAAATTGTGGTAAAATCCCTATATTTTGAAAATCTTTTGCATAATATTGAATATCCTCGATATACTCTCTATAAGTATATTCTGATTCTCGCTCTAAATAGGCAGCCAATGTCTGTTGATCGGAAAAATCACTATACGTCACCACCCCAATAACATTAATGATTTCGGCTTCTGTTTTTAAAAGATATAAAATACTTTCGATGCCTTTCGATTTCGAATATTGGATCTTCTGTAGACATTCTTGCTTTAAGGAATCAATTTTTTCCAATGCTAGTGTAATATTTTGTTTTACTTCTTTATTATTTTCGTCGTTATATTCTCGTTTTCTTAGTGCTAGAATTAACTGTTCAATTTCTTTTATATCCATCCATTTGTCCATAAGCTATCACCTCACTTACTAGATGAAACAAGCAAAGTAATTACTTACTTTGCTTGTAGGTATTACAATTATGGTGCTTTCACTAAATTCCAATTAACTTGTCCTGCATACTGATTCGCTTGTACCTGTGCCACTTCTGGGATCACTAATTCGGCATCCCCTAAAGCAAAATCGTAAACACCAGATGGTACGTTTTGGTTCACTTGCATGACGCAAACTTCAGCACCCGTTCCAATCTGAAGGTTGGCTGTACCAGTAACCTCTGAAATTGGTGTGAAATCTGGCTCTTGTACGGGTGATTGGCCATTATTATTCTTATATACTTGCCCATTGGTATTTTTTGATTTAATATAACTCCCTTCAATTCCTGGTGTATTCCAAACTAACTGCGCATTCAACTGCCAAGTTGAACCAGAGTTTTGATCCTTGACTCCAATATGAAATCCGGAACCATTTTCTAATGGAATACTTTGTTGTCCACTTTCTTGGAGTTGCGTGGTAGGTATATTAAAGGACTTTGGAAGATAAGCTAAAGCTAAATTTTCTTTGCTATCAGGATTTGGTTTGATACTTTCCCCTGGTACATTCGGCTCTGTTACTTTTTTCCATGTTGGTTTATAGGTCGAATTAGTAATTGCAAATAAATCTTTTCCTGGGGCTATAGTCCATGGGTTAGTGAAGTTGACTTCCCAGCCAGCAAATTCATAGCCAGCTCGTAGGGGTTGATTTTCTTGCATCCATCTATTTATCGCATCCAGTGATCCTTGCTTAGAATCAACTGCAACTGTATTGAAATATTTTTTAATTCCTGTTGTTCCATCAGGATATTGCCCGTCGCCACTACTTATATTTAATAACGCTGGCGTTTGAGTAAATTTATACTCATTAAGTAAATGTGGATCATCTGTAACAACCAAGAATCTGCCGCCTGCATAGGTAGTACCAGAAAACATATGTGTAGTATTTGCTCCATTTGTTCTGAGATTCGGAATATATAGAACTTCTAAGCTCGAACCAGCGAACATGTTAGACATGTCCTTTACGGATGATGTATCCCAAGTCGATATTCCAATTTCTTTTATATAGTTTAAGTCTGAAAAAGCATTATTCATATTTGTAACATTCGATACATCTAAATTATTTAAATCTAAAACCTTAAGATATCTCCTGTTACTGCAGATCTTTTCCATTGAATCTCCTGCATATTTTACTTTAGAACCATTTGAACTAACTCTTAAGATATTAGTACTGTTATCAGTAAATGCTGCTGCTCTGTTAATAGCAATCTTCTCAATAAACACCTCTGTACATTGAGCATACTTCATTGGATCTAATGCTTGTAGATCTTCCAAAGTAGGAATTACTCTCTTAGCTCTAGTTATGTTTACTGGTCCTACATATTTATTAATTGTAGCTGTAGACCCTGTTACTGTAATATCCCAATCCGCTAATACAATTTCTGGATCAGCTGTTCCTGTTGCTGTTGCTTTTTCATTTCCCGTTTCTTTAGTTTTAGAAGAATCGGTTTGCGCCTTTTCTTCTGCTTGTTTCTCTGTTGTATCACTCGTTTCTGAAGACGAGCTAGATTCTGTTTCACTTGTCTCAATCGTTTCTGCTTCCTTTTGCTCCGTTTCTTCATTCTCAGAAGAAGCAGTCAGATTTTCAGAAGTAGTTTGGGAAGATGCTCCTTCTGGGGATATTTCTTGGTCTTCCTCCAGACCATTTTCCTCACTTTGAACTGTTTTCAGTGGATCCAATGGATTTAGGACTAAATCCTTTTCTTCTGAGTAATTCTGAGTTACTTGAGTATCCGATGGGTTTGTTGCTTGTGCACACACATTTGTTGTGATCAAACATAGGTTACTAGCTAAAATTGCAGAACATAGTCCAACAACTTTTGTTGCTTTCATGTAATACAGACTCCCTTATTTCTTATAATTGGTTATTAAGGATAAATACATATATGATAGATAAAACCGCTACACTCAATGAACTGATCAAACCACAATAGTTTATATATATATATACATTTAACTTAGATGGTTCTACTTCACTTGCTTGTTTATAATGAATCAAGAAATAACGAATCTGAATCATTAAAAAGACAACAGCCATAATTAGCAAACAAATAGGCAATACATACATTATTCTTCCTTCTCCTTTCTTCGTTTTGGTTTACAAATATAAAACAAGAAGATTGACACAATCAGTCCTATACCACCGCAGAGCAACCAATTATTTTTAACGGCTCCAGTTTCCGGTAAAAATGATGTTTTTAAAAAATGATTTTCTCCTTTTCCTTGGTCGAGTGAACTAGTGCCTTTGCCTGCTATAGTGAGTGAAGAATCTGCTGTATTCTCGCTTCTATCATTACTCGGATCATTGGTTGTATTATTTGTTGTATCATTCGTTGTATTATTTGTTTCGTCACTCACTGTTTCTCCAGGTAATTTATCTGGCATGATTTTTTTGTATAAAGTAATCTTAAGATCTGTCTCTGTTTGCTCTTGTGCCTCTGCTTCTACTCCTGTTGAAGTACCAGGAATTAGCATTGAGCCGAGAAATAAGCTACACATTAAACCAGTCAATATACATTTCTTTTTCATTCTTTTCCTCCTTTAACAAATAAAATATATAAAGTACTAATCAATGAGGTGATCACCATGATCCACAAACTCCATATTAACTAGGACGGAATTTGAACCTTAAAGGTAGATTCCTTGTTGATTATTTTTGTTTGCTCCTCTGAAATAGTAAATTTTTGTGTAAATTCCCAAGTATTTTTCTCTGAAATCACACGACCTTTAAAAATATAGTCTCCAGGCTTGAGCTCTTCCTTTTTCCAATCAAATTGGAAAGGGTAGACAGAGTAAGGAGCCATTCGAACATTTTCTGTTTTGTGTGTTTGTACAACTTTTTCGCCCTCTGCTTGAAGAATTTCTCCTTCTACTGTTGATTTTTCAAGAATATAAGGATTTGGATTCACAATATCTGCTTGAACCACTTTTTTTCCTGCAACTAATTTAGCCTCTACGTTTTCTAATGTTAAATCCACTCCCTCATTGACACTCATAACCGGATCTGCTTCTTGGTTGGTTAATACCACACCTAGTGTGTAACTATAAGTATTTTCCACTGACAATTGTTTATTTGAAGTATCTTTATTAGTTAAGTCTGATACTACAATTCCACCAAGAATGATCCCTTCTTGTTCTTTTTCCGGCATTTTTAAATCTAATGTCGCAATTGCTTCCCCATTAGCTGGTACCTTCACTTCCTCTTCTTGTGGTTTCAAAAGAGACGTCAAAGGAGTGTTTAACGTCTTATGGTCAGCTAACTTTCCTGTGTAATCAATCAAACCATTCGCATTCGTATTTCCATTGGTTACTTTCACATGTAGTGTTTTTTCAGCATCCGATTGGTTGATCAATTTCACTTTTAATTGATCAACTGCCCCAGGTTCTTCTCTCAAATAGAAATAACTAACATTAGGATCGATTTGGTGTTCATTCGCAACACCTTCAATCGTATATCCACCATTTGCTTGCGCTGTCTCATCTGCTTTTACGTTTATACCTAGCCAACTACTTACACAAACCAATAACGTGAAAAAAATAATCTTACTTTTTTTCATCTATCTACTCTATCCTTTCTATTTATTTTTCTATATACTTAAATACCTAAAAAATTTTCCCAATTAAAGTTGCTCTTTTCATTACTTGTGTTTAATGTATTTTTCTCACTTTCCAACTAAGGTCGATCATTTGATTAATAGCACTAACTATAGTCCCAGAGCGTATAAAACGAGAAGTTGAACATGCTACTTGTTTCTTCATTTATCCTCTCCTTATTCATTGGCTTATATCCTAAAGAAACAAGGTTTTAGTATAAAACCTTGTTTCCTTAGGAATAAAACCATATCGTTTTATTCCTAATAAGCTAAATTAAGGATTTGGAGCAATAGTTAAGTTCCAATCAATTGTTCCTGTATAGCTACCAGCCGGTACTACACTGGCATTTGGAATATTAATTTTAAAGTTCTCTACAGAGTAATCATATATTCCATCTTTCATACTACCTTCTTTAGTTTCCATAATAGTTGTAGCTGTGTTACTAATTGTTAAATCCTTTGCAGTGGTAGTAACTACATCGTTAGCAATAGTAGAAAGGTTTCCTTTACCATCATTTTCTTGAACAGTGCCGTTGGTACCTTTAATTGTGACACCTGTAAAATCACTCGCATGTTGATTTTATAAGTTTTTTTCTACAAATCAATCGAAAAAATACAAAACAAACCTTAGGTGAACGCCCTCTTTTCCCCCAAAAAAAAGTAAATAAACAGTTTTTTTGTTTGTTTTGTTTTTCAAATATTAAGCAAAAAAAAAAAACTAAAAATAAAAACCACAATAGAAAATTCTATTTAAATAAAGGGAGTAATCTATAAAACATACTTATTCAATTGATTTAATCAAGTCTTCTGCGGTATTTTATTTCTCTTCATTTTTATCGAATAATGGTTTTTATGGTCGTTTGTTTAATCACATTCAATACCTTTTTGGATCTTAACTAGGAAATCGACTATGATGACGGTACCATTTTTTGTTAAGTACATGATTCTTAATGAATAGAGAGTAATTATCGACCACTTGTTTAAAAAATTATTGACTGTTCTCTCTATAAGTATCTCTATTATTAATATAGGCTATACTTTTTGATATTCGTGCAATTCGCAACATCTTTTTTAAGATTCAAAAAATAGAAAAGACACCTTGAACTCCTTTAGAATTAATTTCGCGAACCAATTCATAAGAGGATTCAAGATGTCTTATACTAAGTTTATCAAAGATAGCTAAATACCCCAGACCCAACTATCCATTTCTAGAAAAATTGTTTAACCAAAGAAAAATATAAAGGACATATTTGCTTGATTTATAAAGATGTTCTTCAGTACAAGCCAGAAGAATAGCCACATTCTCCAACATATGGGAAGTACTTTTTTAAACTACCGAATGAAGGAAAACAATGCACTGCTTATGTTTTTTTGAAATATGAAGCTTTTGATTATCTTCATATAGTATTTACACTTCTAGAATATTTCAAATAGAAGAAATAGACGATATCAATGGTCAACAGTTGTAGTAATAACGAATGCGTAGCGCCACTTCCATAATGGCCATTTTCTATATTGTCTGTACGAGAAGTTTGAAGCACATATTGCACTGCCTTCTCTAAATCTGACCCACCCAACTGAGTCATTCCAATTGTTGTTATATCATTCTTTCTGGCTTCTCTAATCAATTGTAAGACTTCTCTGTTTTTCCCTGAATGAGAAATCCCCCAAAAAACGATCTTGTTATACTCTAAATCATTTTTTATTTGTTCCAAAATCAATGATTTGTCTTTTTCAAAGATAACCATTTTCCCAATTTTCAACCACTTTTGTCGTATATCTTCTGCAGCTATTCCAGAAGTTCCTACGCCAAATACATAAATCTTGTCTGCATCATAAATTTCTTTGACAATTCTGTTAATAGTTTTTTCATCTAATAGTTCCCCTATAGAATCCACAACCAACTTGTCATTAATTAATATTTTATTTTTAGTAACTTCAAATGATTCATCAAACGAAATATAATTGTATTCATTTCTAACTTGTTTTTCAATTGAACGAGAAACAGCTAATTTAAAATCAGAATATTTTTTATAACCTATTTTTCTTGAAAAACGAATAACAGTAGCTGGGCTTGTTTCTGATAGATCTGCTAATTTTTGAGCAGTCATGTGTGGAATATCACCAAGATTAGCTAATATGTAACTAGCTAATTTCTCTTCAGTCATGGACAACTCATTTTGAACATTCTCAATGTTTTTTATAAGACTCATTTTTTTCTCCTTTGTTTCTTCTATAGTAATAATACACAGCCTTCGTATTAAAATCTTGGGATATAGGCAACACTCTAATATTTTTTTGTGCTAGTCTTCCTATCAATGATTCTCTAATGAATTCATTTTTTTCTAACACAGAACCGGCAAAAGCAATTTCCATATTTTCTTGTTTCGCTTTCATTTTATGAATCAAACTATCTAACAATAAATTTAATGCTTCTATAGAATCTGTCAAAATTTTGGATTTTACATCCCCATCTTTCGCATACATGGCAACAAACAAGGCTGCGTCTGCAATTTCTTTTTTGCTTTTTTCATAAAATCGACTAATAGCTTTCATTGAATCTTTTTCACCAATATATTCCAAAAATTCTAAAGAAAAATCAGTTAGTTCCAATCCAGCATCTAATTCATTTACTAATTGTTTGTAACAAGCCAAACCAATAGAATAAGCACTTCCCTCATCTCCTAAAAGATGCCCCCACCCACCTACTCGATAAAAAGTAGCATGCTGCAAACCATAGCCAACTGATCCCGTTCCTGAAATGATCAGTCCGCCATCATTTCCTTTTAGTTTATTAATTAGTGCCAATTTCGCATCACTCATTACAATGAATGGACAGTTATATAATGCTTTTAATTTGTTTTCAATATCATTTTGAAGCCCACTTGTTTCTATTCCTGCAATCCCCACAAGAATCATTTTAACTTCATTATGATATTTAGTTAATAAAAAATTTAACCCTTGTTGAATAATCGACCACGCATACTCTTTTTGGACAACAATATTTGCTGCATCCAAGTTAAAATCTTTAACCAAAACACCATTTACATCGTACATACTAAATTTTGTTTTTGTTCCGCCAGCATCTACCCCAATGAGATATTCCATACCTACACTCCTCATAAAAAGAGGACTTTATAACTAAGCCCTCTTTTAACGTATTAATTATTTTCATTAATTTGCTTTTGCATTTTGATTAATCGCTCAATCAATGCTTGTTCACTCATAACCGTCATTAATTGATCTTGGGCATGAATCAATAGTAAACTAATTTCGCCTTTACCCGCCAGATTATCTTGAATCAATTGAGTTTGAATATTATGTGCTATATTCATCTCCTCTTTTGCCTTGTTTAACAAATTATCTATTTCGTCATATTTTTTATTCTCTGCACATTCTAACGCTTCAAATAACGATCCGCGTGCATTCCCACTATGAACAATCAAATCAAAAATGATTGTTTCTAATTCTTCCATATTTTTCACATCCATTAATATTTAATTCTGTTAATAAAGACGATAAATAAATAGATTACAAATCATAAACATTACTACAAATGTAAGAAAAGTAAAATAAATATACCGCTTCCATTTAAACGGTTCTTTTTTTTCAAAGTATAAAATGATCATTGGAAATACAAAGCTTATTGCTAAAATATTTCCCCAAAATAAAAGTTTTTTTGAATTATAAATAGTACTAAAATAAATAAGAATGATGTTTATGATTAATAAACACAAAACATAAACAAAAGCATTTAAAAAACGGGATTTATCTCTCATTCTTCTTCCAACTCAAGTTGTAATTGTTTTTTGTCATAAATTTTAAAGAACGGATAATAAATAAAAGTTGATATCAAAATATTTATAATCACTAACACAATCGCACGCCAATCTCCGCCAGTTGCTAAAAAAGCGCCAATTGGTGCAGGTAATGTCCATGGTGGTTGTACGTACATCAAATGAATAAATTCTAATTTAAACGCAAACCACGTTACAATAGTCATAATTACTGGTGATAAAACAAACGGAATAAAGAATAGTGGATTAAGCATGATCGGGAATCCAAATATAACTGGTTCATTGATATTAAAAATACTTGGGATCAAGCATGCTCGACTAATTGACTTCGTATATTTGGCACGGCCAAATATAATAGCGCAAATAATCAATCCTAAAGTAGCTCCCGATCCACCAATCCAAATAAACCATTGAAAAAATGTTTCTGGAGCAATATGTGTAGGTGTCTGATGGTTCGCCACTTTTTCAGCATTTTCAGTAAAATATTGTAACCAAATTGGACGCGCCACAGAACCAACGATTGAATCTCCATGAATCCCAAACAGCCACAAAAATGTTACTAACAAGACTGGAACTAACACACCTAAAAAGGTATCCCCTGCTTTAACTAAAGGAGAAAATAAAACTTGTATTACTTGTTCCAAGTTGATTTTAAACACTACATTAATTGTACCAATGACAGCAATTACAATGGCAGCTGGAATAACTGCTTCAAAAGAATGCGCCACCGAACTAGGCACTTGTTCAGGCATCTTAAACATCACATTTTTTTCTTTACAAAAACGTAAAACTTCCACTGCAAAAATTGCTAAAATCATACATGGAAAAATTCCAACTGAACCTAAAGATTCCATGGGTAACATTAGCCCTTCATCAAATTGAACTGGCATAATGCTTAATAAAAAAGCAGCTACTGATAATTGCCCCCCTGTCAATGGATCCAAGTCATAACTTTTAGCCAAATTATAACCTATACCAAAACAGATATATAAAGACATAATCCAAAAAGTCATTCGATAAGGAATTAATATTTCACTAATGTGTTCGGCTGCCCATTGATGAATTCCCCAGGTTTCTGGAACTGGCGGAAAAGCAATAATTAAAAAGAAACTTCCTACGATAATGAATGGTATCGCCGAGACAACGCCATCCCGCAAAGCTCGTAAATGACGTTGCTCTGAAATTTTTGACATAGGCAATGCCACTTTTTCCTCTAAAACTTCAAAAAAACGGTTCATATTCTGTCTACAACCTTTCTTTTAATTAGTTTTGTTCAATTAAAGCTAATAAATGTTTTCCTCCCAGTGGACTATAATCTCTAGGTTGAATCAATTCAATTGGCAAATTCATTTCATCTGCTACCTCTTTAAATAATTTAAATCGGTGTTTCACTTGCGGGGCAACTAAAATGATGTCCCATTTCTTTGATTTCATTGCATGCTCTGCTTCGCCACTTCCAACTGCGGAACTTTCTAATTCAACATTATTTTTTTCTGCTTCCTTTTCTAAAGCTTTTTCTACAATCGCACTAGACATTCCACCAGAGCAAATAAATAAAACGTGTTTCATAACAATTACCTCCAACTTAAATTTTATTTGTTTGTTTCTTTATAAAATCTTGATACCAATAAAAACTGTCTTTCTTGTATCGACGGTATGTTCCGTTTCCTTCATTATCCCCATCAACATAAATTACCCCATACCGCTTATCCATTTCACAACTACCAGCAGAAACAATATCAATGATGCCCCAAGCAATATATGCACGAATATCCACTTTGTCTTCTTTTTCTGCCTTAATGATCTCGTTAAAATGAGAATCAAAATAATTGATTCGATATAAATCATGAACTTGTTCTTTTTCCAATACATCCTTCGCGCCAAAACCATTTTCAGCAATAATGACAGGACAATTATAGCGATCATAAACTTTATTCAAGGTTGTACGTAACCCTATTGCATCAATCTGCCATCCCCACTCACTAGCTTGAAGATAAGGATTTTTAGTTGTAATAACTAAATTACCAGCAGTTTTCTCCACTTCTTCTGTAGTGACAACACTTGAAGAATAATAAGAAAATGAAATAAACTCACAAGGAAATTCACTCAATACTTTTTTATCGTCTTTAGTTATATTCAAGTTAACCTTATTTTTTTCAAAAAAATCGTCCATGTAATAAGGATATTTCCCTTTCATTAGCACATCACTACAAAACCATTGATTAACTTGTTCTTCCTTCACTAATTTGAAATTATCTTCTGGTTTTGGCGTAAATGGGTAATAACAAAAACATGAAATCATTGCACCAAACTCCCCAGATACCTTCAATTTTTTTGCTAACTGGATCGTTTTCGCATTCGCAACAAACTGATGATGCAAAGATTCAAAAACTTTTTGCATATCATAGCCTTCACTTTCCGGCTTAATTAAACCGGTTCCATTATATGGGCTAAAGTAACCAGCATTTATCTCATTAAAAGGTAACCAATAATCAACATAACTCCCCCAACGCTCAAATACAAAATTCGCAAAATTCAAATAGTAGCGAATCATATTTCTATTCGTCCATCCACCATAATTTTCGACCAGATACAAAGGTACAGCATAATGATTCATTGTTAGAAAAATTTTAATATTGTTCTGTTTACAAAATTCAAAAATCTGATCGTAGTACTGAACGCCCTCCATATCTGGTTTTTCTTCAATTCCTTTTGGAAATAGCCTTGCCCAACTTAATGAAAAACGATAAATTTGAATACCTAATTCTTTCAATAAGTTTAAATCTTCTTCTACATACTCATAACCTTTCGTTCCAACTCTAAATGGATAATACAGCTTACTTTCTTCATCTTTCGATTCTTGAATCACTTGTTTGGTTAATAATCTCGTCTGCATAGTTGCATTACTATTTCTTGGCAAATATGGTCTACAATCTTGAGTATCGATTCCTTTTTTTTTGTCAAAACCTCCTTCATATTGACTTGCCGCAGTAGCTCCTCCCCACATGATCACTTTTGTAACCCCTTTCTTTTAGCGGTAAAAAAAAATTATAATTCTAATCACAAATACTAGACGACCAATTAAACATAGAATCATAATTACATAGCTAATCATACATCCTACGAATTTTTATTTCAACATTTTTATAAAAAATAAGATTTTTTATTCCAAAAAGAACAGCCGTTAAAATTCTATTTTACTAGTACAATAATCAAATTTCTCTCTTAATCCATCGATTCAATAACATTAAATAATAATAAAAAAACTAATACAAAAGCTATTAACTTTATTGGTTCTATACTTTTTAATGAAAGTGCAGATCGCCAACATCTTTTATATGATGGAAAAATATAGAAAAGACACCTTGAACTCCTTTAGAATTAATTTCGCGAACTAATTCATAGGAGGTTTCAAGATGTCTTTTACTTAGCTTATCAAAGATACCCTAACTATCATTTTATCATTTGACAATGAGCCTAAAAACAGGCTAGCTGGCTTTTGTTTCTTCATTGTATTTTGTTTGATTACATTTCCTTTCCCTCTAACTGCTTGACTTCTTCAGCTGTCATTGGTCGATACTCGCCGAGTGCTAAGTCTTCTGGGAGCAGGAAGTTCCCCATTCGGATTCTTTTAAGATAAGTGACTTCTTTTCCTACGGCTTTGACCATCCGTTTGACTTGATGGAATTTTCCTTCATGTAGGATCAAGTGAATCACTGATGTTTCATCTTCCGAATTGACTGAAACAATCGATAACTGAGCAGGTCTGGTTTCTTCGCCACCATCAATCGTCAATCCTTGACTAAATGCCTGTACATCAGCTTCGGTCATGATACCGTTAACTTCAGCGAAGTACTCTTTTTCGACGTGTTTTTTTGGGGAAAGTAAACGGTGCGCCAAGCCGCCATCATTTGTCACAACCAATAAGCCTTCTGTATCTTTATCTAAACGCCCGACTGGAAAAAGGTCTTCCCGATAAGAAGTATCATCGAATAGATCAAGCACTGTTTGATCGTAGTTGTCTTGAGTGGCTGAAATTACTCCAGCTGGTTTATTGAGGATATAATAAAAATCTTTTTGGTAAATGAACTGTTCGCCTTCATAAGTCACTTGATCCTTCCATTCATCTACTTGGAATTTGTCACTTTTAATGGTTTGATCGTTCACTTTGATGTGCCCTTTTTTGATCAGTGCCTTGACTTCTTTGCGACTGCCTAATCCGACATCCGCT
Source organism: Enterococcus sp. DIV1208 (assembly GCF_050530455.1). Taxonomy (NCBI): domain Bacteria; kingdom Bacillati; phylum Bacillota; class Bacilli; order Lactobacillales; family Enterococcaceae; genus Enterococcus; species Enterococcus sp. DIV1208. The sequence goes on from NZ_CP172887.1 coordinate 2,545,977, forward strand.
AAAAATTTGTCTAATCGCATGCTTTTCCTCCATTTGATTGAAAAAAGAAGTTAAGGGATAATAGGGAACATTATTCCTAACTTCTTTTTTCAAATTTTATTTACTACTTGATTCTTAATCGATGGCGTAATCGAACCATACTTGGTCCTAAAAGACGTTCAGCTAATCGAATTTTTAACGCTAAGTATGCGTACACCGTACCGCCAACACCAGCTACAAATAAAATCAAGAACAATGACTGAATTTTACTATCTTGATTGAGGAATAAACCGAAAACAGATTTCGTGACCCCAGCTGCTGCCAGCATGATCAGTGTCAAAATAAAAATCAATAGTGTTCTCCGCCAAACAAAACTTGGTTTGAAACGTGCCACTTGACGCATCTTTTTTAAAATCAACGTGCAAGAAACAGCAAAACCGATCATCGTCGCAAATAATGGACCATAGACTTCAAACAGACTGATCGCTGGATATTGCAAGATCACCTTCACGACAAAACCGATTGCAAGATAACGGATCGCTGCGGCATTTTCAAACATCCCTTGAAGCATATTGGAAACTAACATATATAGACCAAGGAACAGCCCCACAAAACTGGCTTGGATCAACACGTGACTTCCTAGTTTATCAGGTGCATAAAACAACGTATTTAAAGGATAGGCTAGCAAGATCACGCCAAAGGTAGCAGGAAACATAAAGAACGAAAACAATTGTAAATTGCCACTTGTCAGTTTCGCTAAACCACGGTGATCTTTGATCGTCACTGCTTCGGTGATCAACGGCAACCCAGTAGAAGCGATGGAAGTAGCAAGCGCAATCACGACCATCGTCAATTTATCTGGGTTTGCACTGAAAATTGAAAAGAGATCCAATAACTGATCTTTGGAATATTCAGTCGTTGCTGACATGATTTTAATAAAGGTAAACTGATCTACTAATTTAAAGATCGTCACTCCTGACCCAACAATAATAAACGGAATCGCTTCTTTGATCGTATCTAGTAACAATTCTTTTGTCGCTACGTTGACTTGGTTATGACTATACTGGACACGTGCCGCTGAATACGCCTGTTGTTTTTTCAAAAAATACAACAAAACCAAAATACTTGCTAACATTCCGATAAATGCAGCAAAAGTCGACTGAGTAACTGCTGTGACATAATCGCCTTTCATGACTTTCATAATAATAAAGGTCGCAAGCAACATGTAAAAGATCCGTGCGACTTGTTCCACGATTTGGGAAAGTGCATACGGCATCATTTCTTGGTTTCCTTGGAAATACCCTCGTATAACACTCATACAAGGAAAAACAAGTACCGCGATACTGAGTGATCGCATCGTTGGAATCAATTCTGCTCCGCCACCAGAAGCATGTGCGAGCCAAGGCGAAGCCACATACATAAATAATGAAAATAAGAGTCCTAGTACACCCATCATCTGTAATGCTCGAATAAATAAACGCCGAGAAGTCCCATATTCATTTAATGAATTGTAGCGAGCGGTTTGCTTGGCGATCGCCGCCGGAATCCCAGCTGTCGAAATCAGTAGGAACAAAGCATAAATATTGTAGCCCATATTGAATAATCCATTAGCAGCTTTCGCATTCTCCCCCATCCAAGCGTACCAAGGGATAATGTAGATCGCACCGAGTAACCGGGAAATGATATTACTAGCTGTCATCCAAGCAGAGCCACGAGCCATTTTTTCTTGAGGTGTTAAATTTTCCATTGCTGGTTTTCGTTGATTAGTCATCGATCAGATTCCAACTTTCTTCAAAACATTACTAACAGTTTAATAGTAAAAAGGGAAACTGGCAATCTTTTTTGTGTGATTTTTCTGTAAATTCAACATTTTTAAGATAACGTTTTCTTTCTAGCTATCATAAAGTTCCTCCTCAATAATGTTCGTTATTATTTAACATTTATAATTACTAACGAGTTGTTTTTTTCTTATGCTATACTAGTTCTATAATTAGCGAACGGAGGATGCGCTTATGCTGAAAGAATTGAAAAAAACACCGATCATTTTACTAGGTGTCGTTTTTATTGCCATTGGTTTGAATTGGTTTTTACTGCCACATGACATTGCTTCAGCAGGAGTCGGAGCGATCGGACATTTAGTTGAGACTGCCTTTTTGATTCCACGATCCATCACGGTTTGGTCAGTGAATGTCATCATGCTGCTATTAGCTATACTCTTATTAGGAAAAATGATCTTCATTAAAGCAGTATTTGGTAGTTTGCTCTTTCCACTTGTGTTAGATGTGATTCCTAAAACACCGATTTTTTATTCTCATCTTCTTTCGTTGATCATGGGAAGTCTACTTTTTAGTACGGGTGTCTATACGCTTTATACAGTTGGTGCATCAAACGGTGGCGTGACAATCCCACCAATCATCCTCCAAAAGTTCTTCCGTATCCCGGTTTCTAAAGGATTACTCTTAACGAATCTAATCATTGTTTGGTTGAATTATCTTGTGTTTGGATTACGGGAAACCCTCTATGTCTTATTTTCTATCGTTTTAAGTTCACTATTCTTAAAGCTATTGGGACGGATCTATCCGATCACAAATGATCTAGAGGCGTGATGCTCTCACTGTTGATTCAAGAATTACGTGCAAAAAAATCAAGAACTGTTCTGTTGGAACAATGTGTTATGCATTCGTTTCGGATAGGTCAGTAATGCTAGACAAGTAACAAGCAATTTTTATATAAAAAAGAGAAAAAGCTCAACACGTTCGGTCGTTTTGAGTTTTTTTCTCTTTCCTATTCTCTTTTGAGATAGCTGATTCCCTTTTTAGCAACTCTTTTGAAGTATGCTATAATAAATCAGAACCCAATGAATAATAAAGTGAGGGATGATTCAATGAGCTTCTCTTTAGAAGATATCCGTAAATTATTGATCAAAGAAAATTTATTAAAAGAATTTGTTTCTGTTCAAGGTTGGCATTTAGATGCTCCTGAGCAATTTGTATTCAAAAAGTTAAGTTATGACTCACGCCAAGTAGATCATGAGACGTTGTTTTTTTGTAAAGGTCTGAATTTCAAAGAAGAGTATTTAACAAGTGCGATCTCGAATGGTTTGAGCTACTACGTCGCTGAACAGCCTTACGAAAATACAGCAACTGGTATCATCGTGACTGATATTCGCAAAGCGATGGCGATCCTTTCCATGGCTTTTTATCAGTATCCCCAAAAACAATTGCAAGTGATCGGCTACACTGGAACTAAGGGAAAAACGACAGCAGCCTATTTTACCAAAGCCATTTTAGATCATGCGACAAACAACAAAACAGCGTTGCTTTCAACAATGAACACGACTTTAGATGGACAAACTTTTTTTAAATCCCATTTAACAACGCCTGAATCGTTAGACTTGTATCGCATGATGGCGGAAGCGGTAAAAAACGGTATGACACACTTAGTGATGGAAGTTTCCTCACAGGCTTACAAAACACAACGGGTATATGGTTTAACGCTAGATGTAGGAATCTTCCTGAACATCTCTCCTGATCATATCAGCCCCATTGAACATCCAACTTTTGATGATTATTTCTATTGCAAACGTCAACTGATTTTAAATTCTAAAACTGTGATTTTAGATCATGAAAGTGATCATTTCGATCTTTTACAGGAAACGGCTGAGTTAGCAAACGTCCCTTACATCACTTATGGACGTTCTGCCGAATCTGATTATGAAGTAAAAAGTTTAACTTCAGGGAACCATGCCTTTCACTTGATCAAACACAACGGAAAACTTGATATCGAAGCAGACTATGAGATCCAATTAGCCGGTGATTTCAACCAAGAAAATGCAGCAAGTGCTATCATTGCGGCTGCGTTGACTGGCGCTTCCATCGAGGATGCCCAAAAAGGACTCAAAGCAGCACGTGTGCCTGGACGGATGGATCAGTTGATCCAAAAAAATGGCAGTCATGTTTATGTCGATTATGCACATAATTATCTCAGTTTAAAAACATTATTAGAATTTGCCAAAAAAGAACATCCGAAGGGTCGGGTCATCGTTGTTCTAGGTAGCCCCGGAAACAAAGCAGTTTCTCGCCGTCAGGATTTCGGAAAAGTATTATCAGAAACGGCTGACGTCGTCTTTTTAACAGCGGATGATCCAGCGTTTGAAGATCCACAAAAAATCGCTGAAGAAATCAATGCAGCTATCACTAATGCTGAGCTTGAGGTTCACTATGAAATGGATCGTCCAGAAGCGATCAGACAAGCATTAGCGATCAGCAATCCTGAAGATTCCGTTGTAGTCGCTGGAAAAGGAGTCGATCCTTATCAAAAAATCAATGGGATAGATGTTCCTTATAAAGGCGATTATGAAGTCGTCAAAGAACTGATTGAAGACTGAGTATTTCAATGAATACCACTTATTTACAATAAAAAATACGAGATGCGAAACGTATTGAAGCGACCTCCAAAAATTAGATTTTTTGAAGGTCGCTTCACATTTATCGTAGTTTTCTATCTTTGTTTTTATTGAATTAATTGAAGCAAATCACATGGCTTTATTCCGCAGCTAATTCGGCTGCTTTTTCTCTTTCTTCAGTCAATAGTTTATTGTCATAGTATTTGATGAATGGTAACCAAATGAAGAACGCTAAAATTGCACATAATACTGCTAAAACAGCCGCCTTCCAGTCTCCCCCACTACCGACAAATGCGCCCACACCAACTGGCGAAGGCCAAGGCATTTGCGCCAGCATTGGCTTAACGATCTCGAAGCGAATGGCAAAATAAGCTAGTGAAGCCGATGCCATCGGTGCTAGGAAAAATGGAACAGCCAGATACGGATTATAAACAATTGGCATCCCAAAAATAATTGGCTCATTGATATTAAAGATACCTGGAACTAGTGAAGCTTTCCCTAGTACTTTTAATTGATCGGATTTAGCCAAAAAGGCAATGAAGAAGATCAATCCTAATGTGGCCCCTGATCCTCCTACTGTTACATAGGAATTATTAAATTCGCCAGCAAGCGGGAAATTCGCTCCCTGTGCATTTGCTGCCATGTTCGCTAATACGATCGGTGTCAAGAAAGAAGTAATGATATTGGCGCCGTGGATACCCACGATCCATAGTGCATGGATCAAGAAATAGATCACCATGATCCCTAACCATGTGTTCGTTAATTGAGTAACAAACCCGAATGGGATCGCAATCATTTTGAAGATATCTGTTCCTAATACAACCAACAGACCATTAACAAGCATCACGACGAAGCCAATCACAAATGTAGGGATCAAAGCTGTAAAGGAACGAGAAACACCTGGAGGTACTACATCAGGCATCTTGATGACCCAATTCCGTTTGACACAGATGCAATATAATTCAACAGCTATATATGACATGATGATTGCTGTAAAGATACCGGAAGTGCCTAGCCGCTCGACAAATGAGCCCATCCGAATCCCGTTCACAACAGTTTCCGTATCTGAGATACTAGCGATCAAGCTTACTTTCCCATCGGATAACACTAATTCCGGAATACACATGAAGAAAGCAAATACCGCAAGCAGCGAACCAGTTAAAGGATTGACATTCAACCCTTGTTCATCTCGTTCGATTGAAGTCAGTTCATAAGCAAAAACAATAGCAAAATAAATGGATAAAATCCCCATGGTCATCGTGTTGATGATCATGTACAAATCACTGACTTTAAAAAATGTAGCGTTGAAAAACCCTTCAAGAAATGGAAATGGTAAAGGTAAGATATTCAAAACCAAAAACATCGACCCGACAATCGTAAATGGAATCGAAGCCATCCCTGCTGCCATTACCGCCCGAACGATTTTCATTTGTGCAATTTTTCCCATCGGTCCCATCAAATACTTTTCCAAAAATTTAAACATTAGTTACTCCCCTTCCCTAATTGTGAAATCTTTTCATATTGTTTAACACGTTGATATTGACGGTCTTGATTACGTTCAATTTTTTCTAAGCGGAACCAGCAAAAGCCACAAACAAAGATACCGCTTACAAATAATGCGAGTAAAAATAGCTTGGTGCTATGATCATTAGATATAAATGGAAAAAATGAGCGATACCATGGGGTAAGTAGTAAGCCACTGATTCCTACGTTCATCATTCCTTGAATCTTAAAATAATTGCTCGTCCAAGGTGCTCGGTTCGTGTGCGTACGATAAAGTATGACTTGTTCACCGATAGCAGGAACGATCAAAGCCAGCAAGCTAAGCGGCAGTAGCCAGGCACTGCTTCTTGCGATTAATAGTAGTACTAGCCAATTAAGATTGATGAAAAAGAAAAAGGCTGTCAAATAACGAATCACAAGATAACGATTGAAGTACATGATTTTCAAACTAAATTGTTTCTTTTCTAAAGCTAATTGTTGCTTCTTAGTTTCATCCACCTTAATCTCCTCTTTCAAGCTTTTTGTTGATACAAATAACTCATTTCATTTGCGACTTCTAAAAGGGTCATTGTTGTCATTAAATGATCTTGGGCATGGACCATGATGATCTCCATCTCGATTTTTTGCCCACTTGCATATTCTTTTAGCAAGTTTGTCTGGGCTTTATGCGCTTCTAAAATAGCTTCATTTGCTTTATCTAATTGTTGACTTGCTTCCGCTTTTTCTCCTTGCCGTAGAAGTTTGAAGGCTTCATGAATCAATGTTCGGGCATTTCCACTATGCAAAATAATATCAAAAGCGATGACTTGTAATTCTTCACTCGTCATATTTCCAGTCACACGTATTCCTCCTTATTCAATCACCTCGTCAAAATGATTGCTAAAATTTTCAAACGTTGGTTCAATTAAAATTTGTTGTTGCAAATCTGTGCGATCAATTAATTGCACAATTGCTTTTGTCACTATAGTAATTTCTTCGTTTTCAATAAAAGATGGTGACACGAGAAAAACAAATTTGATCTGTTGGTAATCATCCCAAAACATCCCCTCCGGAATCACTGCGACTGCAATTTTTGTCGTGACCCCTACTGGAATAGCTGGATGTGGGACTGTAACGGTTTCACTGAAGACAATCTGTCCCATTTTCTCTCGCTTGCTGATTTGTGCCATCATTTCAAGGGTATAATCTTTTACTTCGTCTTTTTCTAAAAGCGAGAGTAGGTCTAAAATCACCGTCTCTTTAGTTGGTCTTTCAGAATAGACTTTGTACCATCTTTCAGAAAGCTGGCCATGATAATCCTGTCTTTTTTTCGGAGAATCTGTGCAAATAGTTTTTATTCTTTTTGACGGACAAGGTTGTAAGTCCGCAATCGTCTGTCGAATTTTTTGGCTATCTAGTGGATTCAAAAAGACACTCACATGTAATACGGGGATCTTAAAAATCATCGTTGATAAATCGATTGATGAAATAATCATATCTACGCCCATCAAAGTCATTTCATTGATCTCGTAATAACCTTTGACATTGGTCACTAAGAGCATTTCGCCAAACTCAGCAAGCACACGATTCTTCAACAATTGCGCACTTCCATAACCAGTTGCACAAATGATCAATACCCGTATTTTTTTCGCTGTTCTGACTTTTTCTAAAGCTGCCATGATGTGTAAGGTAAGATACGCCCATTCATCTTCATTGATCGTGAATTGTCGTAACATAGGCATTTGACTAAATATTCTTTTCGTCTGTTCAAAGGCGACCATATTTTCTTTTTTTATATCCTCAGTCAACGGATTCTCTAAAGTAATCCCTTGCCGTAGACGAACCACCATTGGCGTCAAATGATTAAGCAGACCATTTTTTAATTGTTGATCCTCAATCAGTGAATCGCCAAAAAAGTCGGCAAGCTGCTCAATCACTCTTGCTAATTCCTCGTAAAGCAGCTCATCATTTATTTTTTCGATGGGATTAGACTTAGCAACCAAATGCAATGTCAGATAATGAATTTCCGCTTCTGGAAAAGGTACTTTTGTCACACGATTCATTCGTTGAACGATCTTTTTTGCTACTTGATATTCACGGCGATCCACTAACTCTTCACTAAAATCTAAAGCTTCAATGGGGAATCCTTCGTTGATTCGCTTGATCGTCAATGCTAGGTGTAATGCTAGATTTTGCATGATAAAATCAGAAACTTTTAAATTTGCTTCTCGGATCTCATCTAAAATAATGATTAAAACCTCTTCAAAATTGAATTCATTGAAAAAGTGACTGTTCACTAAATAATCTTTTAAAGAATTAGCTGCTTGATCACCAAAAAACGTGTCCATAATAAAATGGCGCTTGTTTTGCTCTGATCCTTCGATCCACATTCCTTGTCGTGGTTTAGAACAAATTTTTAACGCATAGGGCTCAATTTTTGCCTTTATCTCATTTAGATCATTGGATAAACTAGAACGGCTGATAAAGAGTTCCGACTCTAATTCATCCATAAAAATGGCTTCATCTTCTAGCAATAACTTATTTAACAGATATTTTTGACGATCTTCAGTTTCAAAAAATTCCATTTCAGACATGCCTTGATCAGCTGCGATATTTTGATGTTTTAAAAAAAATGCAAATGCCAAAGGCTTTAAGATCGCCAACTGATATCCTTGTCCTTGTTTGGCAATAATTTTTGCTCCGTTTTTTTCAATTTTCTCTTTGACATCAACCATGTATTTACGGATTGTTCGATCAGATAAAGACAATTCAGAAGCAAGCTCATGACTAGTGATATATTTTTTTTGATAGTTGATCAATAGCCCTAACAATGCTTTTTCGATCTGTTTCATCTTTATCCACTCCTAGTTAGATATTTTCTTCAATCAATTCCACTAATTTCTGAATACCTGTGGGAATCGGAACATACGCTTGAAAGGGGATACTAACCACAGGTTTATCAACCGTTTTTCCTAGTTTAACAAACTTATCTAAAAACATCGTGGTTTGAGGACTAATGAGAAATAAATCAAAGTCGCTTGACTTGATCATTTTATCGCCTTCTGTCGCAGATACCGCATCGACTTCGATTTCTTCCCCCTTTTGTTTGAATAGATCCGTGGTCTTAGAAGCCATCATAGAAGATGACATCCCTGCTGCACAAATAATCAATGCTTTTTTCATTTTATTTGCTCCTTCCTTTTCGTTCTATTTAAAGTATAGATTGTAAACGTTTTCTTTACAAAAGAAATACTTCCGTATCGATTAGGAAGAAAAAAACATACAAAAAAAGAAACTGAGCTAAAACTTGCCTCAGTTTCTTTTTTAGTTGGTTAAAAAATTCTTTCTGTTTGTTTTCGGAACTATCCGATGCTTTCACGATCTCTTTTGAATAGGTCTATATCTCATGGTGTTTTAAAATGCAACTGCATCAAGTAACTAGGTCTGATTGGAGCATCTAAGGTTTCCGACAAGATGTTATCACCTGCTGTTCCAAAGAAAGAGAACTCATAAGCATTCTGTTCACTTGTTAAAGTGACAAGTTCAACGGTTTCTGATAGATTTTGACCATTTGATACTAAAACTACCTCTTGTTCATGATCCGTATTTTGCAAACCTAATGTCAGTTCAGTTAATCGTTCGGTTTCTTCAAGACTAGTCATGGCATCCACATAAACGGATACCGGACGGTTGGAATTATTTTTGATCTCATAATTTGGTGAAGCGATACCAGCTAGAATATCCTCCTGTACAAAACTCATACGTGCAGGAATGGTGACATCGATGTATTGTGCGTTAGATGTAATCGTCAATATTCCGTCTAGTTCTGTTTTATTGCCAAATTCATCAATCAATTTCAGCGTAAATCGATGATCGTCTGCAGGCAACTCAGAAAATTCTAAGCCGTTCTCGAAAGTTAACTCAAGTCGGATATTTTCTGGTAAGGACCAATTGTCAGTTGGATCGCCATCTAACAACTCTCGTAAATCCGGCATTTCACTTCCTTGCTCATAGACAAGTGAATCTCTTAGCTTTCCTTCTGGAGGTGTTGTATCTTCGATCAATAGATTTATAGGTGAAAAGTGTTGTTGGTTTCCTGCTTCGTCTGTTAGAACAGAGGCTACAACATACGCAGTAGCTGAAGGCACTTTCCCAGCAATTTCAAACTTTCCTCCTTGAAGATCCTCCAGCCCAATCGTAATCTTTTCTGGTAAACTCCAATTATCTTGTAAAGTCCCTTCTTTAATCACACTCATTAACTCTTCTCGGCTAAGACTGCCTGTACGTCTTGCTTCAAATGAAACACTCCGTTCAAACTCTGCTGTCGGTGCCTTCGTATCTACTACTGTATATTTAGTAGTAAGTTCTTGCGTGTGATTCGTTGTTTTGTTTTTGACAGCAACTGTTACTTCTCCAGTTGCTCCAGGTGCCCATTCTTTCGGTCCATTAGTCAGACGATACTCATAATCATCGGTATCTTTTGGTCGTTTATCAAACCATGATTCTAGAATCGTCCGAGATAATTCTTGGCTTCGTTGTGCTTCAACAACCACTTCAGACTTTATTTCAAACCGTTCACCGATGTACAACTTACCCTTAAGTTCTCTAGCATTTCCTCTTTCATCCGTCAAGGTTAACGTAAACTCGTGCGCCCCTTCAGGTAATTCTGAAAACTGCTTGCCGTCCTTGAAGCTTAACGCAAGTTTGATATTTTCTGGTAGCGACCAGTTGTCGGTGGGTTCGCCATCTAATAACTCTCGTAAATCTGGCTCTTTACTGCCTTTTTCAAAAAACAGTGACTCCTTAAGCTTGCCCTCTGGTGCTTGCGTGTCAACGACTGAAATATTTTTCATGTATCGACTCGTATTTCCTGCTTCATCTGTTAAGGTAATAAAAATATTACTGTACATACTTGGTGCCTTTCCAACAAGTTCAAACGGTTCATTTGCGGATCCGATGTTAGTCAATCCGATCGTAATCTTTTCTGGTAAACTCCAATTATCTTGCAGATCACTCTCAATCAACAGTTCTCGTAGTTCTGCTTGCGTGAGCGCACCTGTACGCCTTGCTTCAAACACGATCTCTTTTTTAAGTGTTGCGGTGGGTGCTTTAGTGTCTACGACGGAGTATTTCGTTTCATATTCTTTTGTTTCATTCGTTGCTTTATTTGTGACAGCGACTGTTGCTTGTCCGTTAGTGTCTGGTGCCCATTCTGCCGGTCCGGAAGACAGACGATAGTCATAACTGTCAGGATTGTTTGGTAATTGTTCAAACCAGCTTTTGAGAATTTCAGTTGATAGCTCTTTGGCTCTTTGTGCTTGGACAACCACTTCCGATTTGATTTTAAACGCATCACCGACGTGTAACGTACCTTTGAGCTCTTTAGTATTTCCAGCCTCATCCGTCAAGGTTAGCGTAAATTTATGCTCTCCCCTAGGTAATTCCGAGACTTGCTTGCCGCCATCAACAGCCAACGAAAGACTGATTTTTTCTGGCAAGGACCAATTGTCGGTTGGATCACCCTCTAGTAAATCTCTTAAATCTTTCAGTTCCATTCCTTGTTCAATCACGATTTTGTCTTTTAGTTTCCCATCAGGAGGCGTAGTATCAACCACTTGGATACGATAACCACTTCCCGTAGCAGCATTCCCTGCTTGGTCGGTCACACGTACCTTGACAATTTCAACACCTGGTTGAGTCCCAGCAATCTCCCAAGGAACGTTGGAACCGTTATAATCAAATAACTCAATCTGGAGATCCTCCGGTTTACTCCAGTTATCTTCTAGTTTTTCAAATATACTCCTTAGTTCTTCATCAGTGAGACTCCCTTTTCGTCTAGCCTCCAATGGTGCATCCCTGATTACTGTGTATTTTGGTGCAGTAGTATCTACAACAGTATAGTTAGTCGTAAATTCTTGCGTGTTATTCGTTGTTTTATTTTTGACAATAACTGTAGCTTTTCCAGTTGCTCCAGGTGCCCATTCTGCCGGTCCGGAAGACAGACTATAGTCATAATTCCCTGAATTCTCCGATATCGTAGAAAACCACGATTTTAGGATGCTCGTAGATAGTTCTTTTCCTCTTTGTGCTTCAACGGTCACTTCATTTTTGATCTCAAATTCAGGTTGCTCTTTCTTCACTGTAATCGTTCCCAGCAAAGCATTGACATACGAAATATCTTCGATCGGGATCGAGTCTAAAACAGAGTATTGGGAGGCTACAGCCGTCGTCCCTAGTTTCACGTCTCCGTTAAGTACTAATCGATCTTCTTTTGCACTGGTCGATGCCAGCCTAGTGATCGTGACGGTAAAAGATGCGGCATAAGAAGAAATACTCGGCTTCGTAACCGTCACTTGGTACCCATTGACACTTTGATCAGATGGAATCGTTAACGTATACGTTCCGCGGTAAGATGAATGATTCCCATAATACATCGTATCGTATGGATAATCATCCGTTGTGGTTAGATTACTTGCTATCCAAGAAATCCAACCATGATCTTTATCTTGAGTGACCTTCTCATAGGTAGGCACATTCACAGTAAAGGAAGTCTTCGAACCAACGGCAGCTCCCAACATAATAGTGCGATTAATCTGTGTCGCTAACGTTTTCTCAATATAACTTTTTTTCCCATTTGCTATCAGATCAGGTCGATATTTATCTAGGTTTGGTAAACTATTCTTCCTTAACTCAGCACTTTGTCGAAGGACTGGTGGTACAGGATCTTCCCATGGAATCACAGGTTCCGTTACTTCAGTTGGCTGTTCAGTTGGTGTTTCAGTTGGTACTTCTTCCGCTTCTTGTTCTTCAACGATCGGTACTTCCTCAACTACAGGTGCTTCTTCTACGATTTCCTCTGTATTTTCTTCTACTGGCTCTTCTACCTCGATTGACTCTTCTGTTGAGTCGTTTGCAGCTGTTTCAGGTGAAACAGGTTCTTGCATCACTGGTTGTTCCCCTTGATTTTGTAAATCCTGTACAAACTCCGTATCTAGTTCTGGTGGTGCTTCCTCAGCAAAAACGGTTAATGGATAAAGACAATTTTGGAACAACAACAAAGAGGTTGTTATCGTTCGCAAATGCTTGCTTTTCAAATTTTCTGTCCTCCTCTCTTACTAATACACTCACTCTTTTTCCTTGCTCAAATTCTCTAAAAGGAAAGATTAAATAAACAAAATTTTTATTATTTCTTATGAACATTCCTAGTGTGAACGTTCCTAATATTTGTAAAAGGTTACTTTTTTGCTCATGAGATGATAGTTTATTTGACTATTAACATAACAAAAATCACTATGTAAAGAAAAATTTTTCATTTTAATCTTACGTATACTCACCTCCAAAAACATATGAAACACCTACACTAAAATTATCTACGATTATCCACTTAGAACAAAACCTTTTTTTACCGATAGAATGGTAATTTTTAACAGATTTGTGGTTGTTTCATCGGCCTGTCATTTTTCTAAAATAAAAAAAAACAAAATAGCGTAATACTATAGCTTGGTATTAAAAAAAAGAAAACATGCCAACTAAATAAAAATAACAATGTTTTAAAAAAATGTGTCATTTGTTTACGTTCAAAAGTTATCACGATGCAAATATTGTGAGACATAAGCAATTTTAATAAAACACTTTTTGTTTTTTTCACTTCTGTAACTAACAAAAAATAACTGTTCATCTTGGATAGTTATTCACAAAAAAAAACGTCAGCAAACTTCCACTCGGTGAATGTTTCTAACTCTTCAATTGATATTTTCTTTGTTTTAGTTTCTCTTCACTTTATTTTTCTATAAAAGAGTTTGAGAGGAAGCGACCCAAGACAAATAAATAGTATTTAAGCATCTGCTCGGAGCTATCCGCCTCTTTCACGATCTTATCCACGGTGTTTCAAGCTCTAACGGAAAATAAGCCGAAGAAAGAGGTTGAGCCAACACATGGCTCAACCTCTTTTCCGGCTTATTTCTCAGAGCTAGACACTTTTGTCATAATCTCTTTTTTGTTTATTCAGTTATAAACTTGCTGAACTGATTGCGACTTATAAAACATCTTAAAATACTGAAACAGCCAAAATTGTTTTTAATGATCTGTTCTTCATTCTGAAAGTGGCTCTGGGTTTCATCGAAAGCTCCTTCAACAATCTCTTATAATTCACTTGTTCCTGCTTTTAATTAGCCACGATATTTACTAATTTATTTGGTACAACGATCACTTTACGAACAGTTTTGCCAGCAATGTTTTCTTTGATCGTTTCATTGTTCATCGCTATTTTTTCAAGTTCATCTTTTGGTAAGTCACGTGAAACATTAGCTTTTCCTCGGACCTTACCATTGATTTGGAAGACAACTTCGATTTCATCTTCGACTAAAGCTGACTCATCATAAGTTGGCCAAGCTGCGTAAGAAATCCCTTCCTCATTTCCTAAGATTGCCCATAGTTCTTCACCCATGTGTGGTGCGATCGGTGCCAACAATTGAACAAATCCTTCGATATATTCATAAGGTAGTGCATCCACTTTATACGCTTCATTGACAAACACCATTAATTGAGAGATGGCTGTATTGAAGTGAAGATTTTCGTAATCTTCCGTAACTTTTTTGACGGTTTGATGATACACTTTATCTAATTTCCCATCATTTAAAGTGGTGATTCGATCACGCATCTTATTGTTTTCATCCACGATCAAACGCCAAACACGATCTAAGAATTTGCGGCTTCCTTCTAGTCCATTTTCACTCCAAGCAATCGATGCGTCTAATGGTCCCATAAACATTTCATATAATCGTAATGTATCTGCGCCATATTTGGCCACGACATCATCTGGATTAACGACATTGCCACGTGATTTAGACATTTTTTCGTTGTTTTCTCCCAAGATCATTCCTTGGTTGTATAATTTTTGGAATGGTTCCTTTGTAGGTACAACACCGATATCATATAAGAATTTGTGCCAGAAACGAGCGTACAGCAAGTGAAGAACGGCATGTTCTGCTCCCCCAATGTAGATGTCTACTGGCAACCAGCGTTCTAATTTCTCATAGTTCGCTAATTCTGTTTTATTATGTGGATCGATATAACGTAAATAATACCAAGAACTTCCAGCCCATTGTGGCATCGTATTGGTTTCACGGCGACCTTTTTTGCCAGTCACAGGATCGACAACATTCACCCATTCTTCGATGTTAGCCAGTGGCGATTCTCCTGTTCCACTTGGTTTGATATTAGTCGTTTTAGGCAAACGTAATGGCAGCTCTTCTTCTGGTAAAGCTGTGACTGTACCATCTTCCCAATGAATGATCGGAATTGGTTCCCCCCAGTAACGTTGACGTGAGAATAACCAGTCACGTAAACGATAGCTGACCTCTTTTTTCCCACAACTATTTTCTTCTAACCATTCATTCATTTTAGCAATGGCTTCTGCTTTATTCATGCCATTCAAAAATTCAGAGTTGATATGAGGACCATCTTCCGTATAAGCAGCCTCTTCAATATTTCCTCCTTCGATCACGGGAAGAATTTCTAAATCAAAGGTTTTTGCAAATTCATAATCACGTTCATCGTGAGCAGGTACAGCCATGATTGCTCCAGTACCATAAGAAGCTAACACATAGTCAGCGATCCAGATCGGGATCTCTTTTCCATTAACTGGATTGATTGCATAAGCTCCAGTAAAGACACCCGTTTTTTCTTTTGCTAGATCTGTACGTTTCAAATCTGATTTTTTAGCTGTCTCTTCGATGTATGCTTCAACTGCTGCTTTTTGTTCTGGCGTCGTGATTTCTTGCACCAAGTCTAATTCAGGAGCTAAAACAGAGTACGTTGCGCCAAACAGTGTATCTGGTCGTGTGGTAAAAATCGTGTACGTTTTATCTGTTCCAGCAACTTTAAATTCAACATTTGCTCCTACTGAACGACCGATCCAGTTGCGTTGCATTTCTTTGATGCTATCTGGCCAATCTACTAAATCAAGATCATCAAGTAAACGATCTGCGTATGCAGTGATCTTCAGCATCCACTGACGCATTGGTTTGCGGACGACATCGTAGCCGCCACGTTCACTTTTTCCATCGATCACTTCTTCATTAGAGATCACCGTACCAAGTTCAGGTACCCAGTTAACTGCTACTTCTGCTTCATATGCCAAACCTTTTTCGTATAATTTTGTAAAGATCCATTGTGTCCATTTGTAATATTCTGGATCAGTTGTGTTGACTTCACGATTCCAGTCATAACTAAACCCTAAAGAATTGATTTGACGACGAAATGTTTCAATGTTTTTTTGTGTAAATTCAGCTGGATCATTTCCTGTATCTAATGCGTACTGTTCGGCTGGTAGTCCGAACGCATCCCATCCCATCGGATGCAAGACATTGAATCCTTGACTGCGTTTAAAACGAGATAAGATATCTGTTGCTGTATAGCCTTCCGGATGTCCAACATGCAATCCTTGACCTGATGGGTATGGAAACATATCCAACGCATAGAACTTTGGTTTTTCAGGATCATCATGGGTATTGAAGGTATTGTTTTTTGCCCAGTATTTTTGCCATTTCTTTTCGATTTCTTTATGGTTATAACTCATTTTCTATCCCCCTGATCTATTTGTACTTCCACATCAATCTGTCGAAGTTTAGTGAAGTCTAGCCTCACCTTTTTGTTTTTTTCATCTGAAGAAAACAAAAAAGTCCTATAAAAAGATTGCTCTTTTTATAGGACGTAATCTACGTGGTACCACCTAATTTTGCCTTTTCACAAAGGCCTCAAACGTTGTAACGGTCGTCACCGCTCCTACTTACTCTGTTTGTGATTTCAGTAGGCGCAACTCAAAGGCGAGTTCAAAAGCGTCCGTACACATTTCCACCAACCATGTGCTCTCTAAAACTTTCGACTTTTTACTACTTCCTTTTCAGGCGTTGATTTTTATTTACTCAAAAGTGTAGATTCATAGTAACAAATAAATGCTACAAGTTCAAATATTATTTCACACATTTACTGATTTCCTGCCATGTGTCATTACTTATTTTTTGACGATCAACTGTTGTCCCGGATAAATAAAGTTATTCTTGATATTATTCCATTCGATCAATTGATTCATGGTGATTCCATGACTATCGGCAACGCCCCATACTGATTCGCCTGCTTTGACGGTATAGGTTTTTTCATCTGATTTCGCTGGCGTTGATTGTGCAGTGCCTTTTTTAACGATGACTTCTTGTCCTGGATAAATAAAATTGTTTTTGATGTTGTTCCATTCAATCAACTGATCCATCGTAATATGGTGTTTATTGGCAACGCCCCACACCGATTCGCCTGCTTTGACAGTATACTTCGTATCACCCGTTGAAGAAGCCGTTGGAGTTGTAGAAGCTGGCGTTGAAGCTGTTGGTTTGGTTGTTGCTGTTGCGCTTGCTTTACTGCTTCCACCTTTGACGATCAATTTCTGTCCTGGATAAATGAAGTTATTCTTAATATTGTTCCATTCAATCAACTGGTTCATGGAAATCCCATTTTTATTTGCAACACCCCATACTGATTCGCCTGCCTTGACAGTATAAGTCGCTTGCCCTGTCGCAGTTGAGCTGGTATTGCTTGATGCGGTGTTCTTGTTATTAGCTGTCGAAGTGGACGCATTACTTGAAGATGAACCACCTTTGACAATCAATTTTTGCCCTGGGTAAATAAAATTATTTTTAATATTGTTCCATTGAATCAGTTGGTTCATGGAAATTCCAAATTTATTCGAAACACTCCAAACCGATTCGCCTGCTTTGACAGTATAAGTACTTCCAGAAGTAGTACTTCCTGTATTTGCCGTATTACTAGATGTATTACCTGTCGATGTATTAGAAGTAGAACCGCTTGCTGAAGAACTACCTTTTGAAACAACCAACTGTTGACCTGGATAAACAAAGTTATTCTTGATGTTATTCCATTCGATCAGTTGGTTCATCGAAATCCCATGATCATTCGCAATTTTCCAAACAGAATCGCCTGATTTAACCGTATATTTTGCACCAGTTGCTTGTCCCGTACTGCCAGACGTATTCGTGTTGCCAGAAGTATTTCCAGAAGAAGCATTATTACCAGTGTTAGTGGTTGAAGAACCTGCAGATTGGCCACCTTTGATCGTTAATTTTTGTCCTGGATAGATAAAATTATTTTTGATATTATTCCATTCGATTAACTGCGCCATCGTGATTCCAAATGAATGAGAGATTCCCCAAACGGAGTCTCCTGATTTGACGGTATAAGTCGTACCAGTCGTAGTTGCAGAACCGCCTGAGTTCCCACTAGTACTTCCAGAATTGGATGTATTTCCCGTATTCCCGCCATTTCCAATCGTTGCACCGCCTCCAGCGTTGCCGCTAGCTGGTGTATCGTATTTGGTCAATCCATAGGTTGTAATAATATTGTTTAGTTTTCCAGCATACCCTGGATCAGTTGCATAACGACCTGTCAAACAAGCAGTAGCATCAGTATAAGATTTAGTATTGCTTTTCCAAGTACCTGCATAATAATAGCCATTACCAAAAGAGGTATTTCTTAAAACATAGGCATTGTCATTAAATGACTCTGCAAAAGAAGGGTACTGACGGAAAGGTTCTTTTTTAGATACCCATTTATTGTTAAGATATTCGAGTGTATCCATATAAACAGTTTGACCTTGATAACTTCCTTTAATCCCAAATAGATTATAGTAAGGTGCTTGTGACAAGGCACTACTTCCCCAACCACTTTCGACGACTGCTTGAGCAATCATGACTGAGGCATATAAATCGTTGGCTTGAGCAATTGGTTGTGCATACGTAGCAATCTCAGCAATAAACGCTGCTGTATTGATTCTGGCACCGAATTGTGTGGGGGTTTGATCAGCATCTACTTGTACAGGCTGAATCAATGGCGCTGCCACAGAACAGCCGACCATCGCCGTACCGACAAGTGCAGCACTACGTTTTACTTTACGAAAACGTTTGGTTTCATTTAAACGTCTACGTTCTTTTCTTGCAATGTTTTCCATCTTCTATCCTCCAACTTCTATATACAATTTCTATACTATTATAATAATTATAACTTCTCTTAATCTTTATTAAAAGTTATTTAAGTGTGTGACTGCTTATTGTAATCAGACTGTAACCTTTCGTAATGTTCAACACTGAGAAAAAAATAGCACCTTTCCCCGCTTGATTTTAACGACTTTTAACAAATAATCGATTTAAACTTTCCCAGTCAAAGTATGTCAGTTATATTACTTGAAAATGTCTAGGAGATTACAAAGTGATTTACAAATAAAATACCTTTTTTATTTTTTGATTAAGTGCTCGATTCTATAAATAATTATGGATATTATTTATAGAGCGAATAATGCTATAATGAGTCATTGTTGAAAAGGAGGATATTTATGAAGCAACGTACAACTTTTCATGTAGCTGGAGCTTGTTTTTTACTGCTCTTTTTAGTCTTAGGCTACATTGTCAAATACCGTATTTCTTTACTGGCGGGATTTGATCAATCAATAACAGAAATGATCCGCGCTCCCTACCCCCATTGGAATGCTTATCAGCTGTTTATGACAAAATTTGGCAATCCACTCACGGTCATCTTAGTCTTCTTGCTGGTTTCATTTTTGTTATGGTGGAAGAAAAAAAGACCTGAAATGATTTGGTTAGCGGTTAATTTTATTGCCATTGCTGGGATCATCAATCCTGTGATCAAACTATTCGTGATGCGCGTTCGCCCAACCCTTGAACACCTTGTGGTAGAGCACAGTTACAGTTTTCCTAGTGGTCATGCAGCTGGTAGTATGATTTTATATGGTACACTGATTTTTCTAATTCCTGTCATTATTCAAAAAAAGGTCTTTCGTCCATTGATTCAAATACTTCTAGCGTTTATTATAGTAAGTGTTGGGATTAGCCGTATTTATTTAGGCGTTCATTTTCCAAGTGATATTCTAGGTGGCTTTTTACTTAGCCTCTCGTGGTTATGCTTCACGTATCCAATTTATCGAACCCAAAAAGAAAAATGGCTAAACACGCAGAAAACGTCTTGATCTCACACAAGTATTTTTTAGTGAGAACTTTTGTTACAAATCATCCAAATAAATAAAAAATTGTGGAGAGACAGTTAACTTTTTTCTTTGATGATTAGTTAATCTGTCTCTTTACTTGATTCTAAGAACGATTCTCGTTATAAAGTGCTTAGATTTTGCGTCATTCATCAGGTATAATGATCTGAATCGTTCAATACGAGTAGAAGAAAGTGATGAATTTAGCACCATTAAGAAAGAAGGATAACAATGGAATTTACATATTCAGATGGAAATAAACGCTACCACTCATGGAATTATGCGTTAAGAAATGAATTTGGCGGGAAAATTTTCAAAGTGCCAATCGATGGAGGATTTGACTGCCCCAATCGTGATGGTACAGTGGCTCACGGGGGCTGTACTTTTTGTAGTGTTTCTGGATCAGGTGATATGATCGTCGCTCCCGAAGACCCATTACCTATTCAGTTCCATAAAGAAATCGATATGATGCATCAAAAATGGCCAGGGGTAACCCAATATATCGTTTATTTCCAAAATTTCACGAATACTCATGCACCTGTAGAAATCATTCGCGAGCGTTTTGAACAAGTGATCAACCTTCCTGGTGTTGTCGGGTTGTCGATTGGTACTCGCCCAGACTGCTTACCAGATGCGGTCGTGGATTATCTCGCAGAACTAAATGAACGGCTTTATCTGTGGGTCGAATTAGGATTACAAACGACTTTTGAAGAAACCTCTACACTGATCAATCGCGCACATGACTACCAAACTTACCTTGATGGTGTGAATAAATTACGAAAACATGGCATTCGTGTCTGCACTCACTTAATCAACGGTTTACCTGGTGAAACATTAGAAATGATGCGTGAAAATGTCCGACGTACGATCCTTGATTCAGATATCCAAGGAATCAAGCTTCACTTAATGCACTTGATGCGCAAAACAAGGATGCTTCGTGATTACCATGAAGGTCGTTTGCAACTGATGACCCGTCCTGATTATGTCAATGTGATTTGTGATCAATTGGAAATGATCCCTCAAGAAATCATTATCCATCGGCTTACCGGTGATGCCCCTTGGGATTCGTTGATCGGACCAATGTGGAGTTTGAAAAAGTGGGAAGTCTTGAATGCGATAGATGAAGAATTGGTTCGTCGCAATAGTTATCAAGGAAAATTTGATGTTCGTAAAGGAGTGCGTTGCTAATGTTACAAACTGCTTTACACTTTAGCCATACGTTATTAACAGAAATCCTGCAACCAGGTGACCATGCTATTGATGCCACCATGGGTAATGGCTACGATACGCTTTTTATGGCTGAATTGGTCGGGAAGACCGGACATGTTTACAGTTTTGATATCCAACCTGCTGCCTTGCAATCCACGAAAGAAAAACTCGCTGAACAAGCATTGACCGATCGAGTCTCTCTTTATTTACAAGGTCATGAGACACTGGGGAATGTTGTGGCTCCAGAGCAACCAATCAAAGCAGGGATTTTCAATCTAGGTTATCTTCCTAAGAGTGATAAAGCAATCATCACTTTACCTGAAACAACGAAAATCGCAATGGAAGAGATACTGAAACGTTTAGCCCCTCGAGGACGCATGATTATCGTCGTCTACTATGGTCATGAAGGTGGGAAATCAGAACTGGATATGGTACAACAGTTTTGTCAAAGGCTCCCTCAAGATCAGTATAATGTTTTAAACTATCAATTTATTAATCAAAAAAACAATCCACCGATTTTGTATTGTGTGGAGAAGAAAAAATGTTGAAATAATTGGCTTTGTTCAATTACTCCATTCGCTTCTTTATGGCTCATCAATGTTTTTTGGACAGTTTTGTTAATTGACGAATATAAAAAAGCCCATAACTAGAAAGTTTTCACTAAGCTTTCTATGGTTATGGACTTTTTATCATTTTGGGTTTCTGCAAGTAAACAAGCATCTCTTTTTCTATTCTATTGGTTTTTCACGTATGACTCGCAGAATGAACAGGGATAGACTTCCTACAAAGAGCAATAAAATGAGTAAGATCATGAGATTGAGCCACCATTGTCTTTGTTCTGCGTCGGCTTCTTTTTGGGCTAGTTCTTCTGTATAAGGCACTCGATGTCCTCTGACTAATAATCGATGGGAATTGATCATATACGGTGTACAGGTAACTAAAGTCACGAGATCTTCCTCTGGATAAATTTTTAGAGAGCTAACATCATCAGGTGTCACAATAGTGATGTCATTCACTTCATAGGCCAACTTTTCTTCTGCATAGGTGATAATGAAAATATCTTCCAACTCCAGTTGATCAAGATCCGTAAAAAGTTTTCTTTCAGGAATCCCACTATGGGCTGAGATCACACTATGGTTATTTTTACCACCAGTAGGGTAGGACGTCCCTTCCAAAACACCAGCACCATATTGGAGGATCGTCGGGCTTGCATGGTCAAACAACGGAACACTGACCCTAATCTTAGGGATTTGGATCGAACCAATCAAGTGATTCGCTAAATAATTAGCGAGGTCCGCTTCTTTCCGACCAGTATAGGTTGGGAGCGTGATCGCTCCCATGCCTCTTTCTGCTAGTTCTTGATTATACTTTTTGGCTCTTTCTCGTGCCTGTTGCTGTTCTGCTTTTGTTTTTTGAGACTCATTGATGCGATAATGATCAACGAGTTGGTTGAAGGCATTGACATAAAAAGGATAACTCGCAATTAACCCACCTGTTAAAAAAAGGAGATACATCACGATCCGAAGCCACTTTTTTGGTCGCTGTTTTTGGGACATTGGATATTCCCTCCTTCAAAACCTGTTTACATTGGCTTTTTTTTCGTTTGTCGGTACACCACATAAGCTGCTAAGAGAATCAGTCCCCCGATCAGCAGGAAAATATAGATACCCATACCACCGGTTTCCGGTAAAAGCCCTTGAGGTTGGTTTTCAATCGTGACTAAAAGTGTCTCTGAAGCAGTTGAATCAATTTCAAAAGTGGTATAAGGATCTAAAATGACGTAACCACTTGGAGCCGTCACCTCTTCCAACGTGTAGGTTCCCGCTTTAAAGCCCCGAATATCAAAATAGCCATCTGGTCCTGAGGTTATTTCTGTCCCGACATCATCCCAACCAATCAAGACATTCTCTTCATTCAGACGTGCGTACAATACTTGACCATCAGAATCTTTAAAAATCCGAAAGACCGCCCCACTTAATGGATTACCATCATGACTATTGATCTTTCTAAATTGATGCTCATTCGTCTTGACTTTTGGTCCATCTAAGATCGTAGGATCCGAGCCAAAATCGATTGTGGCGGTATTATCAGATAGTTGAGTGATTGCATCACCCGTGAGCGACATGTCATAAGAAATCGTGAGCGTTTTTCCTTGTAATAATTCAACCACTTCCTCATTGTCAATGTGGAAAGTAATCGTAAACCCACCATTCGGAGTAGCTGTATCAATCGTAAAATAACTACTAGGTACCGCTACACCATCAATCAATACTTCGATTGAATCAGGGGTCGTTAGTCGCAACCCATTAGTTGGTGTATCCGTGATTTCGAAAAATGCTTTGTTACCTAAGTCACGGGGAACAGCAACCGTCAACAGATAATTTAAGATGTCATCTGTTCCAACATCATAGTAGGTTACTTGATTCCCCTCTTGAGTGATTGTTACTTCATTAAACCGACCGCTATCTACTAAAGTTTTCGAATGTTCTTTCAAAATATTTTTAGGATAGAGGTGGATCTCTGTTAGTTCTCCATCACCAGCATAGACTGGCAAAGCCAAAAGTAGTGGGTATGCCATTTCATATATATTCGCTGGTGATTCTTCTTCGACAAAGAGATAAACAGCATCTCTACCTTGGGCATCTTTTCGAGGTAATTGGTCAAAGACCGCAATCCCCTGTCTGTTTGGATCGGTCTCGCCACTTGCTGTTGCTGTCACTTGAGTCTGCGAAGGGCCACTGGCATAATCAGGGGCTCTTTTATATAGAGCCGCATCAGACTGGATTCTTTCCAAGGCTTCTCGTGCTGTTTTCCCATCCTCTCTGATAGAACGAAAATATTGTTCTGTGACATCATAGACAGAAAATGTCACTCCGTCTAACGGATCACCGCCAAAGTTTTCCATTAGTTCACCAGTATTTTGTTGATAAGCTTCTTTCGGGATCTCATCCTGCCAAACACGTTTATGAAGCGTGACATTCACATGCTCTGGGGCTGCTGCTACTGGAAGACTCATTCCTAAAAGACTGAATGCCGAAAACAACAACGTAGCAAGCATCACGAATATCCTGAATTTATTCTTTTTACTTTCAGTCATCTTCTTCCCTCCTAGTTTTGTTCATGTACTTCCTTAACAAGTAAGCCAGTAATAACAACGCAATGCCTAAAATAGCTAGCGCTTGTCTCATTTCTGCAGTACGTGGTAACAGACGATTAAATAGCTGTTCCGTCCCTGTCGCTGTCCCTCCTTGTCCACTCCCATCATCTGTTGGCAGATCATCGTCCTTTTGAGACTCTCCTGCTCGTGAAATATTATAGATTCTAGGTCCTTTCTCTACCGATTCGTCCTGTTCATCAGAAAAAGGTTCCGACATTTTTTGTTCATTAAGGGTCATGAATAAAAACTCACCTGATTCATTTTTCCAAGTATTTGGGATAAATAATGGAATCTGCCGATTTTCTTCACTGATCTCATACCCCGGAAGAGTTTGCAATTCTTCAAAATAGTATTCACCACCGATCAAAAAATGGTCTGCTATCTTGACACGCCCTGCAGCATCAGAGATGAAGGTTGCGATTGCTTCATCATTTAAGGGATCATCACTTTGTTTCCACACATCCCCTAACGCCTCCTGATTTTGTGCTAAATAGATTTTTTCCCCAGCTTCGTTATAACGAAACAGGGAAAAAATCACACCTTCGAGAGGTTCGGTCTGCTCGCTGTCTTCTTCTTTGCCATATTTGTAAAAATACGGTTGTCGAAAATACCCAGCATTTTTAGGATAAAGATGAATCTGAGTCAGCTCTACTTCATTTAATGGGTCCATTAGAGGCAAGCCAATCATTATCGGTGCAGCATTTGTCACATTGAAATAACTAGTTTGCTGGGAATGATCCTCAACGATCAGATAAATTCCATAGTGACCGTTGTGCTTTCTGGGAACATCGACCACACCCACTCCTTCGCCAAATTCAGCATGAGTCTGCGTTAGGACAGGACTACCTGTCACTTCTTCTAATTGCTGCTCTGCAATAAATTGTTCGATTTGGATCGGGTTCATCTGTCCCAAGCGTTTAGCTAAAGCTTGCGCATCTTCTTGTGCTTGAAGATAGTAATCCGTCAAATGATAGACATGAAACGTGGCGCCATTATAAGGAACACTCAGACCAAGGCCATTTAAGTTAGCCAATTCATCTTCTGTCAATTGTCTGCCATTTGATGGAGAGGTCTGTGGATCTGTGATCGACTCATCTACAAGGACTCTCTTGTGTAAGATAAACGTCACAGTCTCAGGATCAGTAGCATAGCCTCAATATGGGAAGAACCCGGTTACTAACAGCAGACCTAGCAACAGCCATTGAAACATTCTTTTTTTTCTGCATATCCTCTACTCCTTTCTCATTTGCTGAAATGCCATCAGACCGTCCTAATTACTATTTGCTATTTCGCTTACTTCTCAAGTGATAGAACAACCAACCTAGTAATAAAACAATGGTAGTGAGGGCTGCAATTAGAAAGAAGCGAAGTCCAGGTCCACCTGTCATTGGCAATAAGCCAGACGTTTCCGTATTCATGATTGGTACGACTTCCATTTCGTCCAAGTTTTGGACAGCTTCATGTGGTTGTAACAAAATGTAATCTGTATCAGCTAGCCTAAATCGTTCAGAAAGGTCACTACCTTCGTGATCCGTGATACTTATTTCTCTAATGTAATAATGATAAGCTTGACCATCTGGAGTAAATTTCTCCAAGCGGTTACTGATCCATTTCAACCCTTCACCTGTATCTCCTGGCGTTAAGAGAATCGTTTGGATTTTCTGCTTTTCCCCTTCTTCGACACTTCTAAATAACTCAAAGGTAATGTAGTTAATGCTCGAGTAATCTAAATCGCTGAATTCAAATTGTTTCTCAAATCCCACATAGACACGTTCAGGGGTACTTTCAGGTGTCGTGCTATTTTTCAGGGTGATTTGCCAATTATGATTAGCATCTTTCACGATCTTATTGAGATTATCAACTTGATCGCCTTCTTCCCCACTACTTAAATCAAAATATGGTTGCAGGTTTTTTCCTGTTTTGGTATTGATGATGCTGGTTTCTTTTACGATATATCGATAATCCTCACCTAAATCGGCTAACTCTTCGACCAACACTTTAAACTCATTCTCCTGATTTAAAGTGAAAGTCATGGGTGTGAATGAAGCATCCAAGCGCCACTCATCGCTTTGTTCATGCCGTTGTTCCCTTAATAAATTGACCGTAATTTCATAATCTTCTTTGATCTCCTCTGGTACTGCCGCATTAGGCGTGGTAAAATCCCAATTTTTTTCGATCGTGAAAGGCTTTGGTCGGTTTTCAACAGTCAACTTGAACTGACCATTGTCTAATTGGATCGTTGCTCGTTCTTGTGTCACTGGAATCCCTTGTTCATCGGTGAAAAAAATTTCCTCTTCTCTACTAGTCGTTCCTGATGCCTGTACCTTGAAATAAATGGGCTCTGGTAGTACAGCAAACGGACCTGCTGGTGGAGTAATCTCTGTCAGACGATAGATTCCGTTCGTCAATCCATAAGCCTCTTCTTCATGAACACCACCGATCTGAGTAGGATTATCTACTGTAAATGTCCCTAATACTCTTTCAGGAAATTGTTCTTGGAAAAAATCTTTAGATTTTTTCTCTAAACGGAATTCTGAACCTGTAAGATCATTTCCTTCGTGATCGGCTTTATAGAATTCCACGATTCGGTGGATTCCTGAAGCATAACCTTCGCCCGTCGTGATGTCCGTAATGGATTCTTCCGTCACTTTTTGTTTCCCATTCAAGAAAACACCTGCACGATTATTGACAGAATCAGCGGTTGTTTGGGCAGTATATTCTACGATCAATGTTTTATCTGTCACTTCTGACTGACCAGTATTATCACCTACAACTAATTGGAAATGAGCAGTTTTTTGCGATAAATTGATCAAACCGTCCGCAGCTAACTGGTCAAAGGCGGTTTCTGCCTTCACACCTGGCTCACTTAAAGCTCTTCCTGTTTGCTGACTGATCCAATGAGCTTCACTTGTATCATTTTCTGGATTTGCTTGCCATTCAAAGATTTGATAAGCACCTCGCCCATCTACGCCAATGTACTCTGGCAAATATGGGACTAAGAGTTGTTGTGGTGCCAACAGTAGAAAATCTTGTTCATCAATTAAACGGCGTATTTTTTCAAATTGCTGAGTCTGGGGATTGTATTTTCCTTCAAAAACGTTGATTCGATATTTTCCAGTATCGGGATCTAGCAGAAGCGTCGTTTCTTCTTCATGATCCATGAGATCAAAGAGATACAAATTCTGGTATTTGGCGCCACCTGGATTCACGATCACGCGGTAGGTGATATGTTCGCCGTCGTCTGCTACTTCACCCGTCTTGATCACTAAACTTTCTGTCGGTATCGTGACTTGCGTTTCTACTTCTGTCTTGCGCCCACCAGGACTTGTCAGTGTCGCTATATTTTTATAAGAACCTGCTAGTAATGGATTATCAGCTAGTTCTTGAGTGGCAACATAATCGGCAATGAAGAAGATAACGATTGGTCGATGACTCTCTTTTAAGAGAACGATCCGCATCAATTGTGTTTGCGGATCATATTCTAGGCGATAATCCGTACCTTCCACTAGTCGTTCATTCCCTGCATAATCTCCTGCCGCTATTTTCCAGCGGTGTTGGTTCGTATCAGGATCAATCGGACCAGCTAGGTTGGCGGTCCCCTGAAAGACGTGAACAGAGTCTGGCTTAAACTCCCAACCAGCAAGGGTCGAAAAATCATCTTCAATGACGGTTCCTGCTGGTAATGGACCACTGGAAGGATTGAATTCTAGACGAAACAGTGTTTGGTAGCGATCAACGATTCCAGTGTAGACCGGTTGTCGACTCTCATTTGAAAAACTTTCATCTGTCCAATATTCAAACGTTCCGATATTTCCAGCATCAGCTTGTTCTGCATCTTCAGCGATTGCTTCTTCATACTTTTGCCCTGGCTGTAGGAATAACCCTTTTTTATGTCCATCGTTTATGAGGCTATAGTGCCAATTGCCAAATGTTCCATAACCAACTGAATCTTGAGAATACTGAACGTCTCCTTGTCGCCAAGTTGCTTTGGCATAGTTGAAGAACGTAATATCTGGATGGATATACGTTCCACCTAACCAAGGATAGGTCCCTTGGACTACTGGATCGCTGGAATAGTAATTACTTCTATTGAACTGAGAAGGGTCTTCATCCCAGATTTTTAAATAACCTCTACTAGATAACTGATGCTCTTTCGTTGAAAAATGAATCTTAATGGTTCGATCCGTTGTTTCATAATCTCCAATCAAGCGGATCGTAAACCCTGTTTGATAAGCACTATTCGCTTGATGTAAATAACTCCCATCCGGCAACATCAATCGTTCATCGGGTTCAGAAAGATTATGCAAAACCAACTCAAAATCAACATCCTTTTCTAATGTGTTGCCTACGTCATCTGTGATGACTAATGTCGATTCTAGTAATGAGCGAGCATAATAGATCCATTTAAAAGGACGAACATTGTTCTCATAGTAGCCGTGATAGTTATTAGGATCGAACAATCGCACGAGATCCTCTTCAAAGATGATGGAAGAATCACGGATTTCTACTTGTTCAACTAATTTATTTTCCTGATTGAACAAAATCTCCCAATGTTGGATCTGCTGAGTCTGGTCACCCCCAACTCCACGTTTTACGATCCCTGGCATGCTTGGGTTAGGAATGATTCCGCCAGCGCTACCTTCACCAAAACTTCCTTGGATCGCATGGTTGGAAAACTGGATCGTATCCGCTGAAACCTGTCCATCCGTCGTTTGTATCCTCGTTTGGTAGGTGATTCGGTAGGTGCCATTCGCATCCCCTGGTGGTGTGAGCGTCATCTCTGTGTTTTCTGCATTGAAACCGACTGTAAAGCCTTCCGCATTCGTTCCAGTGATCTGCAGTGAGTTTTGTTCAAAGGTATGGCTCGCAGCATTTGCTGGAATGACGGATAATCGATCAACGATAGGGTCTTTTTCACCATCGACGTAATAATACGTGTCGATTTGCCAAGTCACGAGTACATAGTCATACGCTTCGCGATTCCCTGTTGGTTGACCAGGCTCATCTGTCGCCCGATAAAAATCAATTTTGTCTGATCCATTTGGATTTTTAGCTATTCGTTTTGAAAAGTCTTGTTTTACGATATCAAATTCGACATCATTCGTTTCTGTCCGACCTAATTCATCACTTTCGACAATGAGTTGATTATGAACAGTTGGTTGGCTCAGATCTTTGACTCTGGTACGGATGATTAATCGATAAGCGGTTCGTTTAGGTGCTTCATTATTTCTGATCGTCCAAGTTATTTGATTGTCTTGTTGCGCTTGACTATAATCACTTGCTAACAAAGGATGGAACTGTTCAACTTCTTTCTTTTGGATACTAACTGACACAAATTCCTGGTTATCACCAAAGAAATCTGTGATTTTCACATTTGTCAACGCCCGATGTTCTTCGTTGATCAACGCTTCCCATTCAACAATTCCAGTGTCCCGATTAAAACCAATTCCCTGTTTTTCAACGATCTCTTCTCCTTTAACAATGATTGGCACTTCAACTACACCATATTCTCCCAAATCTACGATCAATTCTTCGGTAATATTATCAAAACTCGTATCAATAGAAAACGAACCCTGAATCTCACTAAAATTATAAATACGGGTATTAAATTGGATTGCTATACTACGATCCTCATTTACATAAAACGTACCAAAAGAAAATCGTCCAGTTTCATCCATCAATTCACCCGATAGACCACCTGCTGGAATCAATAATGTGTCAGGAATATTTTCAATGATCGTATAGCGTTCATTAGCTATTAGATCGCCACTAGGATAAATATCGTCATCGACCAACCACCAATTGATTTGAAGGCGGACATTCGTATCGCTTGGAACGCCTGTTTCGGGCAAATCATTCGTATACGTGCCGTCTTTTTCAGGATCGATCATCAATTGGACGCCGTTATCATTGTTCCCGTAAGCCTCACCTAATTGAAAACCTGTTGGTTGTCCAGTTACCTGGAAATGACCATTTGAGGAAGCATGGACTAGCGGCCCCATCAAAAAGAGCGGGTTGGACAAAGGAACCAAAATCGTCAAGAGCATCATCAATTGTAAGCACACCTGCCTTATTTTTACCTTCATACCCATTACCTGCCTTTTTATAGTTTTTAAGGAGCGCCTTATTTAACATGAAATATAACAGGTTTCTTGAAACAGCTTACTTCAACTTTTTCAGACAAGTCTGAAAAATAACGTTTCTTATCTCACAATAGCCAAAGTCAAAGAGATCTCTATATGCAAAAAAGACTACTTAGAAAAGAGCCATTCCCTCTTCTAAGTAGTCTATTAGTTAGCTTATTTGTTCATCAAAAACAGATTATTCAAAGACAAACTGATTATGATAAAGTTCAGCATAGAAGCCATCTTCTGCCAACAACTGATGATGATTTCCTTCTTCGATTACTTTTCCATCACGTAAAACAACAATACGATCTGCATTTAAAATCGTTTTTAACCGGTGGGCAATCACAAAGCTGGTACGTCCTTTGATTGCTTCGTCCATGGCTTTTTGGATTTTAGCTTCTGTTACTGTGTCCACGTTACTTGTTGCTTCATCTAAAATCAACAATGAAGGATTCGTAATGATCGTTCTGGCAATACTGATCAATTGTTTCTGACCGGTACTGAACAAGTTGTTTTCTTCAGATACTTCTGTTTCATACCCTTTTTCTAGATTCATGATAAAGTCATGAATATTCGCCTGCTTAGCGGCATTGATCACTTCTTCGTCTGTCGCATCAGGTTTCCCAAAGACAATATTGTCGCGAATAGTACCCGAGAATAGGACGGATTCTTGTAAAACGATTCCTACATGTTTTCGTAAAGCATCTAAATCATACTCACGGATGTCTGTCCCATCAATCGTTACTGCACCACTATTCACATCATAAAAACGATTCAATAGATTCATGATCGTTGTTTTACCTGAGCCAGTCGGTCCAACTAACGCAACCATTTCACCTTTATTTACATCAATGGATACATCATTTAACACTAATTTATCAGGGTTATAACCAAAATCAACGTGTTCCAAAGATAAGCCTTTATCGATCCCATCAAAGGATTGACCATTCGCTGGTTTCACTTCATCTTTTTCAGCAAACATCTCATTCAGTCTACGTGCTCCTGTGATCGCTAATTGGATCATGCTATAACCAGATGAAATTTGCATCAATGGTTGATAATATTGTTGGGAATACTGAACGAATGTGACTACCAATCCTAAAGCAGCCGAGCGTTCCAGATCCCCATTCAGTGCTAACCATCCACCAAAGAAAATGACGATTGCGGTATTCACTAAAGACATCCCTTGCATCATTGGGAAAAGCAATCCTGAATAAGCTTGTCCTTTAAACGTTGCTTTACGAACAGTCTCATTGTGTTCCAAGAAACCATCAATTGTCTCTTCCTGTAATCCATTGGTGATGATGACACGTTGACCACTGATTTTTTCATCCATATAGCCGTTCAATTTCCCAACTTCGTCTTGTTGTAAATCAACGTATTTTCTTGCCTTTTGGATAATCAAAACAGCAATCAAAACTGCCACTGGTGTAGAAGCAATTGTTGCCCAAGCTAACTCAACATTTTGGCGGAACATCATAATCAATATCCCAAAAAGTAAAACGATATTGGTGATTACTTGGAGCAAAGCTTGGTTCAAACTATTTTGGATATTATCTAAATCACTCGTAAATCGACTAAGAATTTCCCCATCTTGATGAGAATCAAAGAAGCGGATCGTCAATTTTTCTAGTTTATTGAATAAACCAATACGCATCCGATTCGTCGATTTACCCACTACTTGCGTAAATAAGATACTGTAAATGAAGTTTGCGGCACTCGCTAAAACATAAAACATTAATAGTTTCCAAATAATGGAAACGAAGCGACTCTTATCATCGACTCCTTGCATCAAAGCCCCAACATAGTTGGCTAGTTCTTGAAAGGCTTCTCCGATATATTGTGGTGCCTTCACTTGAAGATAAGTGGCAATGATAACTGTAACAAAAATAAAGAAAAAGGAGACCTTATACCGTTTTAAATAGTGATAGAAAAACTTACTGGCTTTTATTAAATCAGTCATGGCTACTCCTCCGTTCCTTTTTGTGTTTCGAAAATTTCTTGGTACACCCGATTGGTTGCTACTAGTTCTTCGTGTGTTCCTTCACCCACTAATCTGCCTTCATCTAACACAAGAATCCGGTCTGCTTTGACAACAGAAGCGATTTTTTGAGCGATCACAATCGTAGTAGTGCCTTTTAATTCTTTTGCTAATGCTTCACGAACCAACTTTTCAGAACGCGCATCTAATGCACTGGTACTATCATCTAAGATCAAAATCTTAGGATCACCAATGACACCTCGGGTAATAGACAACCGCTGTTTCTGTCCACCTGAAAAGTTACTACTACGTTCTTCCACAGGAGCCTCATAGCGATCCGCTAATTTTTCGATAAATTCTTGTGCTTGAGCAATCGCAGAAGCATGTTCCATATCTTTTTCAGAAGCATCTTTTTTCCCTTGACGCAAGTTTTGCGCAATCGTTCCAGAGAAAAGGATCGCTTTTTGTAAAACAAAGGATACAGTGTGACGTAAGCTTTTTTCATTGACTTGTCTTAAATCTACGCCGCCTACTTCCACTTTTCCTTCTGTTGGGTCAAACAATCGTGGAATCAACTGAGCGAGTGTCGATTTACCAGCTCCTGTTGCACCAACAATCCCCACCATTTCCCCTGGTTGGATCGAAAAACTGATGTCTTTCAATGTGTCTGCATCATCGCCAGGATAACGGAAAGAAACATGATCAAAAGTGACTGATCCAGTTAAATCCTGTTCTGGCACATCTTGGTATGTTAAATCTGGTTCTGTGTCTAAAATCTCTTTGATCCGTTTCAATGAAACTGCAGCTCTTGATGTCATCATCATCATCATTCCACCAATAATGATTGCCATCATGATCTGCATCAAATAGTTCATGAAAGAAGCCAAACCACCGATTAAGGTTGGATCATCTTTTGCTAAATCACTAACAAAAAAGATTGCGCCAACTACTGCTAAATTAGCAGCCAACATAAAGGATGGAATCATCACAGAAAACAAGGTTCCCACAATGATGTTGTGTTTCGTTAGATCTTCGCTGACTTTACTAAACTCTTTCAATTGATTGTCTTCTTGGACAAAAGATTTGACTACACGGATCCCCATAAGATTTTCTTTGGCAATACTATTGACTTTATCAATCAGTTTTTGGATGATCATAAAATGTTTACCCATTCTGGTAAATGATAAAGCTGTAATCAAGAAAACTGCTACGATCAATGCGACAATGATCCACCATAATTGCGGCATCGTCATCATTGCCAAAACAAAAGCCCCGATAAACAGAAATGGAATTCTAAAGAGCGATTGTAAAGAAATCATGACTAGGTTTTGAATTTGTGTAATATCATTTGTTAGTCGAACTACCAGATTTCCAGCAGAGAATTTTTCGATATTTCCAAATGAAAAAGTCTGGATTTTACGAAATGCTTCTTCCCGAATATCAGCACTAATCCCTTGTGCCACTTTCGCTGAAAAAATCGTATTTGAAACTCCAGCTGCCAGTCCTAATAAAGCTAAACTGATCAAGTATACACCGATCGTTTTCATCTTGTCGTTATCTTCTGTAATAATAGCTTCTAATACTTGTTGTAAAAGCTTCGGTTGCCATAATGCGGCACTTACCATAATCGCTACAGAAAACAATGAAATAAATACAGCAACTTTGTATTTTTTTGCATGTCTTAAAATTAAGCCCATTGGTTGTTACACCCCTTTTTATTAAAATTGACAGGTCTTATTTAACACTGTAAAATAAGGCCGACTAACAATTTACCATGTTTAAAAAAATATTGCAATACAAGAGGTTGATTAAATTTGGAACCAAAGCTTTCCCAAGAAATGATTATCAAATCTGCTTTTGCGATTCTGGCAGAAACGCAAGAACTATCAAAACTATCTATGCGAAACCTTGCTCAAAAAGTTCAAGTAAAAGCCCCTGCGCTTTACTGGTATTTCAAAAATAAGCAAGACTTGCTCCAAAAAATGGCTGAATTCATGGAAAATGAACTAATCATTCCCGAGCCTCGTTTACCTTGGCAGGAACGTCTTGTTCAATTCATGGAAAACTACTATGACCTTTACACCCACTTTCCTTGTGGTGCAGAGCTAGAAATCAATACCGTTCCTTCTTATGCGAGTCGTTTGGAACACTTAGAAATGATGATCCAGATTCTTATCCAAGCGGGCTTTTCGATTGACCGTAGTCGTCAAGCAGTGTTTGCTCTTCATAACTTGTTGATTGGTCAACTGATGGATCAACAGCATGAACAGAATCTTCGGCACAAAATCATGACCGGTAATCACTTACTCAAAGATGCTATTCTTTCTATGAAAAGTTATGTCGAAGAAAATGCACTAGTTGGACTAAAGGCTAG
This sequence comes from Enterococcus sp. DIV1208, assembly GCF_050530455.1. Taxonomy (NCBI): domain Bacteria; kingdom Bacillati; phylum Bacillota; class Bacilli; order Lactobacillales; family Enterococcaceae; genus Enterococcus; species Enterococcus sp. DIV1208. The sequence goes on from NZ_CP172887.1 coordinate 2,580,754, forward strand.
TATCACCGCTCACCAGAACCAAGAAAATGAAAAACAACTCTTTCTTGATAGCGTGACGATCTATCTTCAAGGGTTGGCTGTACAAAAAGAATCGTAAACAAAAAAAGACATGAAGGCAAGTTCGCGAACTTGCCTTCATGATTTTTTTGTTTACTGTTTGAGTTGACTACGTGAATAAAACTTCCTATTCCACAAGTAATAGCCAGTTTAGCTACTAGTTTAGCCATTTCACTTATCCTAGATAAAGCGGTCTAATCATCTATTCCTTCATTTTTTAACCAAGGAAGGTCTGTTGATAATTGAGCAGCAAAAGCTCGGTAGTCTTCTCGTTCTTGTAAGCGCTGTTTGCGACGTTTTTCGTATCCTGCGCACACTAGTTTTTCTTCTGCCGTGTCAGGTATGACTTTAGGTACTGTAAATTCCGTTTCTTCATTCATATGAGACGGAACAGCGACAAATGTTGTAAAACAAGTTGCGGCTAAGTAACGCTCCCCAGTTGTCAGATTTTCCCCAATAATTTTAACGAATACTTCCATCGATTTATGATGAGTACCACTTACATAAGATTCTACACACACAGAATGGTTTTCATGCAATGGCTTCAAAAAATTCAAGCTGTCTAAAGAAGCGGTAACTGCACCTCTGCGACAATGTCTTGTCACAGAGATCGACGCAGCATCATCAATCATCGTCATCAATTTCCCACCAAATAAAAACCCAAAAGGATTAAGATCGAACGGAAAAATCCGATGTGTTTGAATGACTATCGATTCTTTACAATGCTTTATCTCTTCCAAAAAAACACCTCTTTCAAATTATTACCTTGTGATTCGTCCTATAAAAAAGCTAAGGCCAAGACAATGTCCTAGCCCTAGCGATCGTCCTGAAAAATAGTCTCAAAAGCTAAGAAAGATCAAGGATTCTTCACCTATTTTTCTTCAAATAACCATTCCAAAGCACGTTGAATCCACTGGTCCCAAAATACCCAGTTATGTTCGCCAGGACCATGTTCGAAGGTTACGCCAATCCCATTTGCTTTCAATGAATCAGTCATTTCTTGATTTGCTTGATAAAGAAAATCTGATTCCCCACATGCCAAGTAGATACGAGGTGCTGTTTTGTCACTCTTTACTAATTCTTCTAATAAATACTGAGGATCATTAACTGAACCTTTGATCTGATCTAACGGTCCAAATACGCCCTCCCAGAATTTTGCCTTTCGAATCATCAATAAATCATCCATCCGATTGCCTACTGAAATGGCTCCTGATAAAGAAATGATTGCAGCAAAATTTTCTGGTTTTGCCAGCCCAAGTTTCAAAGCACCATAGCCACCCATTGATAATCCAGCAGCATAAGTCTTTTCTCTTTTTGTCGTTAATTGTGGAAACAGTTCATGACAGATTTCGGGAAGCTCTTCTGAAATAAACGTCCAGTATTTCATATCATAGGCCGTGTCGGTATACCAACCTAGATCAGTAGAAGGCATAATGACCGCTAATCCATGGTCTGCGACATATCTTTCAATCGACGTCCGACGCTCCCAGACACTATGATTTCCTCCCATTCCGTGCAGAAGGTATAAGACAGGAACATCTGTTGTCGCTTGTTGTGAACTCGTACCGATCACTTTATTTGTTGTTTGTGGAAGGATTACATTCAGGTTTACTTCCATCTCTAAAACATTCGAATAAATATTTGCTTGAATAAATGCCACGTTGAAACATCCTCTCTAAGGTGTGAAAAATAGTGTTTTTGACCTGACCAATAATGACAAATTTTGATAAAACAACTATTCTAACACCGGTTATCGTTGTGAAATAATTGGTCAAACGACCTCACAAAGTAACATTTAGTACTACTTTCTTGTACTAATACTCTCTTATTCTATCACTTTTTTCACGAACGACAAATGTCAATGCAAAAGCGATCACTACTAGTAATAGCCCCACAAAATAGACTTGATGCAATCCTTCATATAAAATCTTCCGTAAAGGCGTGATCAACTCTGACGCAATGTTTTTAGCTGTTTGTGGGTTGACTAGCTTATTCATGATATCTGCATCATTCGTCAAATTAGTCGCATTCAGCTCCCGTTGTGTTACTCCATTGATCAATAAGCCAAAGACTGCCACCATCACAGTTTGTCCAATCGTCCGCACCAATGTATTGAACGAGGTAGCTACCCCTAGTTGATCTCGAGACACACTATTTTGGGCACTAACAGTTGAGGTAGTCATGGTGATTCCTAGTCCTACACCAATGACCGTTGAAATAGCAAAGAACCATAAAAAATTACTTTCAAATGGCATTAACCAGAGCCAGGCACCGCCTAGAGAGGCAATCAATAGACCAATTCGCAATACCCAATTCGTTGCCATTTGAGTCATCCACTTACTTGCTAAGAAAGAACCGACCATCCAAACGAGAGAAAGCGGTGCTAAGACTAATCCCCCTACTGCAGCATTTAGCCCCAATACCCCTTGCATCCACATCGGGATATACACATCGATGCCCATTAAGAACCCACTGGCTAAAGCTGCTGCTAGATTCACGACCACAAATAGTGGATTAGCAAAAAGATGCAACATGATCACAGGGTCTTTGGCTCTTCTTTCTGCTGCAATAAATAAAAATAATAGAAGAAGACTTCCGATCAAAAGCCCGATCACTACTGGAGTAAATCCTTGATCCCCTAACAATTGAAATCCAAGAAGTAAAGCAACCAACATCGCCATCAAACTAAAGCTCCCGAATAGATCCATCGGTTTTGACTCATGTTCTCTCTGTGGTTCGTTCAAATAAAGCCAGATCAAAACCATCAATAAAAGCCCGATCGGTACATTAATAAAAAAGATCCAATGCCAACTGATCGTTTCTACAATAAAACCTCCAGCTAATGGTCCAAAAACACTAGCAATTCCCCAAGCCGAACTGTTCAAACCTAAAACTTTTGCTCTTTTTTCAATCGTATATAAATCGCCAATGATCGTTAACGCCACTGGCATCATTGCTCCAGCGCCCATTCCTTGAACAGCACGAGCAGCAATCAACCCCATCATGGTTTGAGAAAGTCCACAAAATAAAGAACCAATAATAAATAATAGCGTTCCAAAGATAAAAATAGGTTTTCTCCCCACTTTATCTGCAAGTTTGCCATAGATCGGTGTCAGCATCGCATTCGTTAGTAAATAAATCGAAAATACCCAATTCATGATCTCCATACCGTGAAGAGAGCCGACGATCGTAGGCATCGCAGTGGTCACGATCGTTCCTTCAATTGCTGTCATGAAAGTTGCAATAAACACACTGATCGTTACTAATTTGACGTTTGTTTCTCTTTTCATCTTATTCCTCCTTTTTTTATTGTTGCCAAATAAATTTTAGCCAAAAAAAATAGGCTTTATCATTTATCAAAAACACGAATCAAAAACGACCATGGATTTCTCTTCAGTCGTTTGGATAAAAAAAACTGGAATGATCCCATAAAGAGAACCATTCCAGCCATCAAAAAGCTATTTTGCTAAGCTTGCTTTAATTGCATCAACTTTATCTGTTTTTTCCCATGGCAATTCGATATCCGTACGACCGAAATGACCATAAGCTGCTGTTTGACGATAAATTGGACGACGTAAATCAAGCATTTCAATAATACCTGCAGGTCGTAGATCAAAGTTTTCTCTCACAGCGGCAATCAAGTCTTCTTCTGGAACAGTTGACGTACCAAAAGTATTGATTGAAATAGATACAGGTTGTGCAACACCGATCGCATAGGCTAACTGAACTTCAGCTTTTCTTGCCAAACCAGCTGCTACAATGTTTTTCGCAATGTAACGAGCGGCATAACTTGCTGAACGGTCAACCTTAGTAGCATCTTTCCCAGAAAATGCTCCACCACCATGGCGAGCATAGCCGCCATATGTGTCAACGATGATTTTTCTTCCCGTCAACCCAGCATCTCCTTGAGGTCCCCCAATAACAAAGCGACCAGTAGGATTGATGTAGTATTTTGTGTTGTCATCAAGTAATTCAGCTGGAATAACTTCTTTTATTACTTTTTCAATGACGTCATGACGAATTGTTTCATTGTCCACTGCATCATCATGTTGTGTTGAAATAACGATGGTATCCACTCGTTCTGGCTGACCATTGTCATCATATTCAACTGTTACTTGTGATTTTGCATCTGGACGTAGATAAGTTAATTCATTGGATTTACGTAAATCAGCTAAACGACGAACTAGACGATGGCTTAATGCAATTGGTAAAGGCATTAATTCAGGTGTTTCATCGACTGCAAAACCAAACATCAATCCTTGGTCTCCAGCACCGATCTCATCCAATACATCTCTCTTCGCTTCGTCACGAATCTCAAGTGCTTCATCAACACCTTGAGCGATATCTGGTGATTGTTCATCAATTGCAGCTAATACAGCTACTGTATCTCCATCAAAGCCAAATTTTGCTCGTGTGTAGCCAATCTCTTTGATCGTTTGACGTACCACTTTTTGAATATCCACGTAGGCAGTGGTTGAGATTTCTCCAAATACCAATACAAGACCAGTGGTAACAGATGTTTCACAAGCCACACGTGCATTTGGATCCTTTGCTAAAATTGCATCCAAGATCGCATCACTGATTTGATCAGCAACTTTATCTGGATGTCCTTCAGAAACAGATTCTGAGGTAAATAAATGTCTTTCTCCCATAGTGATTCCCCCTAGTTAAATTCGGTTACAAGGCATCTCCGCCGATGACGGATCCTCTCGGGAACTTGCAACGAACCAAGTATAGCAGATATTTGAAATTTACGCTTGTTTTTTTAACGTAATTACTTAAAAATTTGAATAGTTCACTGATTATGCTAGTTATTTCCTTTATCCCAGGTAATCATTTCGCTTCACTATGCTACATGTTTAAAGAATAGCAATAAAAAAGGTTCAAAGTTTAGGAGCATAAGTGTACAACAAATCCTTTGCAGCAGAATCAAATTTTTTTCATTCTATTTCTGATCACCTATAGAATCAAATAAAAAGACCTAAAACAATCATCGCCTACGATAACTATCTTAAGTCTTTTGAAATCATTCTTACAAATAAAAAAAGATACTTTAGAAAGTATCTTTAATGACCCGTACGGGATTCGAACCCGTGTTACCGCCGTGAAAGGGCGGTGTCTTAACCGCTTGACCAACGGGCCAGGTGAAACTAATGGGCCTAAATGGACTCGAACCATCGACCTCACGCTTATCAGGCGTGCGCTCTAACCAGCTGAGCTATAGGCCCATAAAAAAAACTAAAAGCGGGTGACGAGAATCGAACTCGCGACAACAGCTTGGAAGGCTGTGGTTTTACCACTAAACTACACCCGCATTATGGCGCGGGACAGAATCGAACTGCCGACACATGGAGCTTCAATCCATTGCTCTACCAACTGAGCTACCGAGCCAAACGGTCTGGACGGGACTCGAACCCGCGACCTCCTGCGTGACAGGCAGGCATTCTAACCAGCTGAACTACCAGACCATATTTAGTTTCTTATTTGGTGACTTTGAAAAATCAAAGTCAATTGCGGGAGCAGGATTTGAACCTACGACCTTCGGGTTATGAGCCCGACGAGCTACCAGACTGCTCCATCCCGCGATAATATAATTTGCGAATCAACTACTTTATAGTAACTCACAAAGTAAGGAGGATAAGGGATTCGAACCCTTGCACGGTTTTACCCGCCTGACGGTTTTCAAGACCGTTCCCTTCAGCCGGACTTGGGTAATCCTCCAATATAAAACTATAATCATGACCCGTACGGGATTCGAACCCGTGTTACCGCCGTGAAAGGGCGGTGTCTTAACCGCTTGACCAACGGGCCAGGTAAAATATTGAAACGGAGAAGGAGGGATTTGAACCCTCGCGCCGGTTTCCCGACCTACACCCTTAGCAGGGGCGCCTCTTCAGCCACTTGAGTACTTCCCCAAAACCAATAAAGTTTTGTACTAATGGGCCTAAATGGACTCGAACCATCGACCTCACGCTTATCAGGCGTGCGCTCTAACCAGCTGAGCTATAGGCCCATAAAAAAACTAAAAGCGGGTGACGAGAATCGAACTCGCGACAACAGCTTGGAAGGCTGTGGTTTTACCACTAAACTACACCCGCATGGCGGTCTGGACGGGACTCGAACCCGCGACCTCCTGCGTGACAGGCAGGCATTCTAACCAACTGAACTACCAAACCATGATTTTAGTTTTTTTAATTGTCGACTTTGAAAAATTCAAAGTCAATTGCGGGAGCAGGATTTGAACCTACGACCTTCGGGTTATGAGCCCGACGAGCTACCAGACTGCTCCATCCCGCGATAATATAATTGCGAATCAACTACTTTATAGTAACTCACAAAGTAAGGAGGATAAGGGATTCGAACCCTTGCACGGTTTTACCCGCCTGACGGTTTTCAAGACCGTTCCCTTCAGCCGGACTTGGGTAATCCTCCAATATGGAACTTACAACGTCACTATGGACCTTGTAGGACTCGAACCTACGACCGGACGGTTATGAGCCGTCTGCTCTAACCAACTGAGCTAAAGGTCCAGGCTCTTTAAAAATCGCGGCGGAGGGGATCGAACCCCCGACCTCCCGGGTATGAACCGGACGCTCTAGCCAGCTGAGCTACACCGCGAAAAAAGATATTCATTATTCAAATGAAATGGAGCCTAGCGGGATCGAACCGCTGACCTCCTGCGTGCAAAGCAGGCGCTCTCCCAGCTGAGCTAAGGCCCCGTGTGAAAATTATTATCTATCGGGAAGACAGGATTCGAACCTGCGACCCCTTGGTCCCAAACCAAGTGCTCTACCAAGCTGAGCTACTTCCCGTTGATATAAACGCGCCCAAGAGGAGTCGAACCCCTAACCTTTTGATCCGTAGTCAAACACTCTATCCAGTTGAGCTATGGGCGCATATTTGTAATGCCGAGGACCGGAATCGAACCGGTACGGTGATCACTCACCGCAGGATTTTAAGTCCTGTGCGTCTGCCAGTTCCGCCACCCCGGCGTTGTTACTTTGGCAAAGCGGAAAACGGGGTTCGAACCCGCGACCCCCACCTTGGCAAGGTGGTGCTCTACCACTGAGCTATTTCCGCGTGTTTATGATGCCGGCTAAAGGACTTGAACCCTCGACCCTCTGATTACAAATCAGATGCTCTACCAACTGAGCTAAGCCGGCATGTCATTAAAAAAATCATATTATGCGGGTGAAGGGACTTGAACCCCCACGCCGTAAGGCGCTAGATCCTAAATCTAGTGCGTCTGCCAATTCCGCCACACCCGCAAAAAATATGAGCCGTACAGGGCTCGAACCTGTGACCCTCTGATTAAAAGTCAGATGCTCTACCAACTGAGCTAACGGCTCATATGGAGGTTAACGGGATCGAACCGCTGACCCTCTGCTTGTAAGGCAGATGCTCTCCCAGCTGAGCTAAACCTCCATGGATAACTTAAGCGTGGCGACGTCCTACTCTCACAAGGGGCAACCCCTCACTACAATCGGCGCTAAGAAGCTTAACTTCTGTGTTCGGCATGGTTACAGGTGTATCCTTCTCGCTATCGCCACCACACTGTGGTGTTATCATTATTGAGTTTGCTTTTGCTCACTCAAAACTGGATTTGAAGTATTTCGTAAACTCTACCGAGTTTTTTTTCTTTACCAATGTGGTTAAGTCCTCGATCGATTAGTATCAGTCCGCTCCATACATCACTGTACTTCCACTCCTGACCTATCTACCTGATCATCTCTCAGGGATCTTACTTTCTTAAAGAAATGGGAAATCTCATCTTGAGGTGGGCTTCACACTTAGATGCTTTCAGCGTTTATCCCTTCCCTACATAGCTACCCAGCAATGCCCTTGGCAGAACAACTGGTACACCAGCGGTAAGTCCATCCCGGTCCTCTCGTACTAAGGACAGCTCCTCTCAAATTTCCAACGCCCGCGACGGATAGGGACCGAACTGTCTCACGACGTTCTGAACCCAGCTCGCGTGCCGCTTTAATGGGCGAACAGCCCAACCCTTGGGACCGACTACAGCCCCAGGATGCGACGAGCCGACATCGAGGTGCCAAACCTCCCCGTCGATGTGGACTCTTGGGGGAGATAAGCCTGTTATCCCCAGGGTAGCTTTTATCCGTTGAGCGATGGCCCTTCCATGCGGAACCACCGGATCACTAAGCCCGACTTTCGTCCCTGCTCGACTTGTTGGTCTCGCAGTCAAGCTCCCTTCTGCCTTTACACTCTTCGAATGATTTCCAACCATTCTGAGGGAACCTTTGGGCGCCTCCGTTACCTTTTAGGAGGCGACCGCCCCAGTCAAACTGCCCATCTGACACTGTCTCCCACCACGATCAGTGGTGCGGGTTAGAGTGGCCATAACGCAGGGGTAGTATCCCACCAGCGCCTCCATCGAAACTAGCGTTCCGATTTCTACGGCTCCTACCTATCCTGTACATGCGGTACAGACACTCAATATCAAACTACAGTAAAGCTCCATGGGGTCTTTCCGTCCTGTCGCGGGTAACCTGCATCTTCACAGGTACTAAAATTTCACCGAGTCTCTCGTTGAGACAGTGCCCAAATCGTTACGCCTTTCGTGCGGGTCGGAACTTACCCGACAAGGAATTTCGCTACCTTAGGACCGTTATAGTTACGGCCGCCGTTTACTGGGGCTTCAATTCGTACCTTCGCATACGCTAAGCACTCCTCTTAACCTTCCAGCACCGGGCAGGCGTCAGCCCCTATACTTCATCTTACGATTTTGCAGAGACCTGTGTTTTTGATAAACAGTCGCTTGGGCCTATTCACTGCGGCTGATCTTAGATCAGCACCCCTTCTCCCGAAGTTACGGGGTCATTTTGCCGAGTTCCTTAACGAGAGTTCTCTCGCTCACCTTAGGATTCTCTCCTCGACTACCTGTGTCGGTTTGCGGTACGGGTCGTTGTTTTCTCACTAGAAGCTTTTCTCGGCAGTGTGACATCAGGAACTTCGGTACTATTATTTCCCTCCCCATCACAGCTTGTCCGTACAGACAGAAGCATTTGACTCCTATCAAGACTTACTGCTTAGACAGACATTTCCAATCGTCTGCATTCCTTAGCCTCCTGCGTCCCTCCATTGCTCAAACAAAAACAACGAGTACAGGAATATCAACCTGTTGTCCATCGCCTACGCCTGTCGGCCTCGGCTTAGGTCCCGACTAACCCTGGGCGGACGAGCCTTCCCCAGGAAACCTTAGTCATTCGGTGGACAGGATTCTCACCTGTCTTTCGCTACTCATACCGGCATTCTCACTTCTAAGCGCTCCAGCAGTCCTCACGATCTGCCTTCAACGCCCTTAGAACGCTCTCCTACCAATACACCTAAAGGTGTACTCCACAGCTTCGGTAATATGTTTAGCCCCGGTACATTTTCGGCGCAGGGTCACTCGACTAGTGAGCTATTACGCACTCTTTAAATGGTGGCTGCTTCTAAGCCAACATCCTAGTTGTCTGTGCAACCCCACATCCTTTTCCACTTAACATATATTTTGGGACCTTAGCTGGTGGTCTGGGCTGTTTCCCTTTCGACTATGGATCTTATCACTCACAGTCTGACTCCCGGATATGAATGAATGGCATTCGGAGTTTATCTGAATTCGGTAACCCGAGATGGGCCCCTAGTCCAAACAGTGCTCTACCTCCATCATTCTCAATTCCGAGGCTAGCCCTAAAGCTATTTCGGAGAGAACCAGCTATCTCCAAGTTCGTTTGGAATTTCTCCGCTACCCACACCTCATCCCCGCACTTTTCAACGTACGTGGGTTCGGTCCTCCAGTGCGTTTTACCGCACCTTCAACCTGGACATGGGTAGATCACATGGTTTCGGGTCTACGACTACATACTCAAACGCCCTATTCAGACTCGCTTTCGCTGCGGCTCCGTCTCTTCAACTTAACCTCGCATGCAATCGTAACTCGCCGGTTCATTCTACAAAAGGCACGCCATCACCCATTAACGGGCTTTGACTTGTTGTAGGCACACGGTTTCAGGTTCTATTTCACTCCCCTTCCGGGGTGCTTTTCACCTTTCCCTCACGGTACTGGTTCACTATCGGTCACTAGGGAGTATTTAGCCTTGGGAGATGGTCCTCCCGGATTCCGACGGAATTCCTCGTGTTCCGCCGTACTCAGGATCCTCCTAGGTGCCTTCCAAATTTCATCTACGGGGTTTTTACCCTCTTTGACTGACTTTTCCAAGTCATTCGACTATCTGAAAGAACTACCATATTGGAGTCCTACAACCCCAATGAGCAAGCTCATTGGTTTGGGCTTTTCCCGTTTCGCTCGCCGCTACTCAGGGAATCGAATTTTCTTTCTCTTCCTGCAGGTACTTAGATGTTTCAGTTCTCTGCGTCTACCTCGAATGCGCTATGTATTCACGCAAACGTAACATCCTATAAAAGATGCTGGGTTCCCCCATTCGGAAATCTCTGGATCATAGCTTACGTACAGCTCCCCAAAGCATATCGGTGTTAGTCCCGTCCTTCATCGGCTCCTAGTGCCAAGGCATCCACCGTGCGCCCTTATTCACTTAACCTTATCAACCTTGCGGTTGGGTTTTGATCTTTCTTCTAGCGATAGAAGTCCGATCAAGAAAATAAGCAATTGAACTTATTAAAAAACTCATTCAACGCGGTGTTCTCGGTTTGTATTACTAATTTACTTCAAATATCCAGTTTTCAATGAACAAAATGTTTTAACAACTAATGTTGTTAATGGAGCCTAGCGGGATCGAACCGCTGACCTCCTGCGTGCAAAGCAGGCGCTCTCCCAGCTGAGCTAAGGCCCCGATTTGTTTTTGAGAGTAGACCTCTCAAAACTGAACAAAGTGAAAAACAAACAGTGTAGTCTCCGTAATATTCCTTAGAAAGGAGGTGATCCAGCCGCACCTTCCGATACGGCTACCTTGTTACGACTTCACCCCAATCATCTATCCCACCTTAGGCGGCTGGCTCCAAAAGGTTACCTCACCGACTTCGGGTGTTACAAACTCTCGTGGTGTGACGGGCGGTGTGTACAAGGCCCGGGAACGTATTCACCGCGGCGTGCTGATCCGCGATTACTAGCGATTCCGGCTTCATGTAGGCGAGTTGCAGCCTACAATCCGAACTGAGAGAAGCTTTAAGAGATTAGCTTAGCCTCGCGACTTTGCGACTCGTTGTACTTCCCATTGTAGCACGTGTGTAGCCCAGGTCATAAGGGGCATGATGATTTGACGTCATCCCCACCTTCCTCCGGTTTGTCACCGGCAGTCTTGCTAGAGTGCCCAACTAAATGATGGCAACTAACAATAAGGGTTGCGCTCGTTGCGGGACTTAACCCAACATCTCACGACACGAGCTGACGACAACCATGCACCACCTGTCACTTTGCCCCCGAAGGGGAAGCTCTATCTCTAGAGTGGTCAAAGGATGTCAAGACCTGGTAAGGTTCTTCGCGTTGCTTCGAATTAAACCACATGCTCCACCGCTTGTGCGGGCCCCCGTCAATTCCTTTGAGTTTCAACCTTGCGGTCGTACTCCCCAGGCGGAGTGCTTAATGCGTTAGCTGCAGCACTGAAGGGCGGAAACCCTCCAACACTTAGCACTCATCGTTTACGGCGTGGACTACCAGGGTATCTAATCCTGTTTGCTCCCCACGCTTTCGAGCCTCAGCGTCAGTTACAGACCAGAGAGCCGCCTTCGCCACTGGTGTTCCTCCATATATCTACGCATTTCACCGCTACACATGGAATTCCACTCTCCTCTTCTGCACTCAAGTCTCCCAGTTTCCAATGACCCTCCCCGGTTGAGCCGGGGGCTTTCACATCAGACTTAAGAAACCGCCTGCGCTCGCTTTACGCCCAATAAATCCGGACAACGCTTGCCACCTACGTATTACCGCGGCTGCTGGCACGTAGTTAGCCGTGGCTTTCTGGTTAGATACCGTCAAGGGATGAACAGTTACTCTCATCCTTGTTCTTCTCTAACAACAGAGTTTTACGATCCGAAAACCTTCTTCACTCACGCGGCGTTGCTCGGTCAGACTTTCGTCCATTGCCGAAGATTCCCTACTGCTGCCTCCCGTAGGAGTTTGGGCCGTGTCTCAGTCCCAATGTGGCCGATCACCCTCTCAGGTCGGCTATGCATCGTCGCCTTGGTGAGCCGTTACCTCACCAACTAGCTAATGCACCGCGGGTCCATCCATCAGCGACACCCGAAAGCGCCTTTCAAATCAAAACCATGCGGTTTCGATTGTTATACGGTATTAGCACCTGTTTCCAAGTGTTATCCCCTTCTGATGGGTAGGTTACCCACGTGTTACTCACCCGTTCGCCACTCCTCTTTTTCCGGTGGAGCAAGCTCCGGTGGAAAAAGAAGCGTTCGACTTGCATGTATTAGGCACGCCGCCAGCGTTCGTCCTGAGCCAGGATCAAACTCTCATAAAAAGTTCGAACAATCTTGCGATTGTTAAGCTCAATTGTTTGCTAGCATATTGCTTGCTTGTTAAAAATGTTTGTTGTCTTGAATCAATCAAGACGCCCTACACATTTGGTTTGTCTTTGCTTTGTTCAGTTTTCAAAGGTCTACTTGATTAAATGCTAATCATTTGAGATTGCCGTAGCAACTTTTATATCATATCAGAGTGACATTTGTTTGTCAACTCTTTTTTAAAAGTTTTTTAACTTCATTTTTCAGAAGTGTTTCAGCAACTCATTTATCATAACTCATCGTTTGTTATTTGTCAACAACTTTTTTGAAGTTTTTTTCGATAGAATCAAGCTTCGTAAGCTGTTGTTTTTTAACGACTCAGTTATCTTATCATGTGATCTCTCACACGTCAAGAACTTTTTGAAGTTATTTTTTATTTTTGTCAGAAGTTATTTAGTGATAACTTTTGAACAAATAATAATATACCAACTAAACCTTTAACGGTCAACGAATTTTTTGTATTTTTTCAAGTTTTTTTCATTGAACGATCATTTCTGTAATTTTAAAAATAATCATTCGTATTTTAATAGTTTTCCTGCGATATTACTCATCCCTTATTCTTTAATATTCGTTATAAATAAGAAGATAGTTTAATCAATCCACTCAAATACAAGCAAGCAATTCCTTTATCTATGCCTCCACATAATAAATTTTTCGATTATCCTCGCCTTGCATTTTTTTACCGTACCTCATTATTTCAAAAAAGAAACTGACAAAAAGTGGTGTAAGTTTTACGCTATCTACTAAAAATAGAGTGATCCTTTGACTTCTCTCTTTTACTAGATTATAAAAAAAGAAGCCAACAGTTCTTGGCTTCTTTTTTATTCATATTCACCATATCTAACGCATCGTTGGGAATAGTAAAACATCACGGATCGACTGTGCATCCGTCAATAACATAACTAAACGGTCAATTCCGATACCTAGACCGCCAGTTGGTGGCATACCATATTCTAAAGCTTCCAAGAAGTCTTCATCGACACCGTGTGCTTCATCGTTTCCTAGCTCACGTTCTTTTTCTTGGGCCTCAAAACGTTCTCTTTGATCAATTGGATCATTTAATTCGGTAAAGGCATTCGCAAATTCCCGACCAACGATAAACAATTCAAAACGATCGGTAAAGCGTGGATCTTCTGGATTCTTTTTCGCCAATGGAGATACTTCTACTGGATGTCCGTAAACAAAAGTTGGTTGTGTCAATGTTTCTTCCACAAAAGTTTCAAAGAACTCATTGATGACATGTCCTACACCCATTGCTTCGGTCACTTCTACGTGATGCTCTTCAGCAAGTGCTAATGCTTCTTCTAATGTCATTTCTTTCCAGAAATCGACACCTGTTTGCTCTTTGATCGCATCTACCATATGGATACGTTTAAAGTCACTTTCCAAATCAACTGCTTGGCCATCATAAGTGATTTCTGCTGTACCAAGAACTTTTTGGGCTGCATTACGAATGATTCCTTCAGTCAAGTTCATGACATCCTGGAAATCTGTATAAGCGGTGTAAGCTTCTAACATCGTAAATTCTGGATTATGAGTTGTATCGATCCCTTCATTACGGAAAACGCGACCGATTTCGTAAACTTTTTCCATTCCACCCACAATTAGGCGTTTTAAATGAAGTTCTAACGCAATACGTAAGTATAAATCAATATCTAGTGCGTTATGGTGTGTAATAAATGGACGAGCTGCAGCACCACCGGCTTCATTGTGTAAGACTGGTGTTTCTACTTCAATATAGCCATTACCATCTAAATAACGACGGATTTCGCTAATAATTTGGCTACGTTTCATGAAGCGATCAAAACTTTCACGGTTACTGATCAAATCAAGATAACGTTGACGATAACGTTGTTCGATATTAGTCAATCCATGGTATTTATCTGGTAGCGGACGTAAAGCTTTTGATAAAATAGTGATTTCTGATGCCTTGATTGAAACTTCGCCAGTGTCAGTCTTCATGATTTCACCTGTTACGCCAAAGAAGTCTCCTAAATCAGCATGTTTGAATACATCATAGGCTTCATCACCTACTTGATCTTTACGTACATAAATTTGGATTTGGCCTTCACGATCTTGTAAGTGAGCAAATCCAGCTTTTCCTTTACCACGACGAGTGATCATTCGACCAGCTACACTTGCAGTTAGCCCCATCTCTGCTAATTCTTCTTTTGTTCTTGGATCAAACAATTCATGTAATTCTTCTGAATTGTGCGTACGTTCAAATCGTTTACCAAAAGGATCAATCCCATTTTCTCTTAATTGCTCCATTTTTTGACGGCGAACAAGCATTTGATCGTTTAAATCTTCTACTTGATGTTGTTGTTCCTGTGTCACAAAAGTTCCTCCATTCTCATGTTATTCTCTTTCCTATAATGCCAATGAAACACAAAAAAAGCAAGCCGAACTTAAAGTTCGACTTGAAAATTCACGAAAAACTTAGAAAATCACTGGATTATTTCACAGATACTTTTTCTGTTTTCTCTAAAAAGCGGTCAAGCAGTTCATTGATTTCTACTTGTTTTTCTGCTTGATTGATTGCAACTTTTACTTTTGCTGCTCTAGAGATTCCTTTTAAATAATAGGAAGCATGCGTCCGAAATTCTCGGCACGCAACAACCTCCCCTTTTAAATCGACTAAACGTTTCAAATGTAATTTAGCGGTCTCGATTTTTTCTCTTGGTGTTGGTTCAGGGATTAACTCGCCGGTTTCTAAGTAATGCTGGGTGCGATGGATCATCCAAGGATTGCCTAACGCTGCACGCCCGATCATCACACCATCCGCTCCTACGTATTCTAACATTCTTTTAGCATCTTCCGGAGTTTTGACATCTCCATTGCCCATAAATGGGATTTTGAGCTGACTTTTAACTTCTTTCAATACTTCCCAGTTTGCTTTACCTTCATACATTTGTACTCTCGTACGTCCGTGCATGGCGATTGCACTGGCACCAGCTGCTTCAGCCGCTAAAGCATTTTGCACAGCAAAGACATGTTGGTCATCCCAACCAATTCTCATTTTCACAGTAACTGGTACATCAACGGCAGAAGAGACAGCTTGCACCATCTCATAAACTTTATCTGGATCCAATAACCATTTAGCGCCTGCTTCTGCTTTGATGATTTTGTTCACTGGGCAACCCATATTGATATCAATGATGTCAGCCGCTGTATTTTCTTGAACGAATTGGGCAGCCTCGACCAAAGTATCTTTGTTTCCACCAAAAATTTGCAAGCTTAGTGGATGTTCTGTTTCTTCGATATGCAGCATCTCTAATGTTTTCTTGTTTCTAAAATGGATTCCTTGGTCACTGATCATCTCACAGACGACTAATCCAGCACCGAACTCTTTGACGGTCACACGAAAAGCTGAATTAGTGATTCCAGCCATCGGTGCGACAACTACTCGATTGGGAATTTCAACATGTCCGATTTTCCATGTATGTTCCACTTATTTTCCTCCCAGCGCTTCTGCTTTTAGCTCGGATAATTCTGCTTCACTGTATTCATACTTGTTGTTGCAGAATGAACAAACGGCTTCTGCTCCGTGATCTTCATCAATCATCGCTTGGATTTCTTCTGCCCCTAAAGCAATAATTGCTTCCCCAAATTTTTCTTTTGAGCAATCACATTTGAATTGTACCGGCATTTTCTCTAAAATATTCAACTCACTAGTTCCTAGTAAACCTTCAAGAATTTTTTCAGGTGTTAATCCTTCGTCTAATAAAGTAGAAATACGTGGTGTCGTTTTTAATTGTTCTTCGATTTTACTGATAGTTTCTTCATCTGCACCAGGCATGATTTGGATCATAAATCCACCAGCTGTTTTGATACTGTCATCCGTGTTAACTAAAACGCTCAATCCAACTGCTGAAGGAATCTGTTCTGAGATTGCAAGATAATAGGTAAAGTCTTCCGCAATTTCTCCAGAAACAATAGGTGTTTGTCCCGAAAATGGTTCTTTCAAACCGAGGTCTTTAGTAACACTGAACATCCCTTGCGTTCCCACAGCACCACGCACATCAATTTTTCCTGCTTCATTCAAAGGTAGGCTCAAATGAGGGTTTTGGATATAGCCTTTGACTTCTCCTTTACCATTTGCATCTACCACAATCCCATTAGCCGGACCATCCCCTTGAATCCGCACAGTTAACTTGTCTTCGCCTTTTAGCGTCGAACCTAGTAAAAGTCCGCCAACAAGCGTACGACCTAATGCAGCCGATGATGTATGCCAAGTGTCGTGTCGTTTTTGGGCTTCTGCAACAGTATTTGTTGCTTGAACTGCATAAGCACGTACATAGCCATCATAGGCCAGTGCCTTGATCAAATAATCTTCCATTTATTTATGTACCTCTTTTCCGATTTTTAAATTCATAGTGAATCATACTAGTTACGCTGATAATTTTCAACTTATGAATGTTATCTTTTCTTTTATTTGCCTATTCTATAATAAAAAATAAAACAACTACTAAAAAAGAGCCACGACTTTTGTCGTAGCTCTCATTTTTTAGCGATTATTTCGGTTGATCATCCGAATCATCTGTTGAAGAAGTTTGATGTTCTTCTTCATTTAATTCTTTTTTCTCTTCTTCAAATTCTTTCTTATCGTGCTCAAAATCTTGCTTTTCTTCCGCTTGTTTTTCTGCGTCTTTTTCTTCCAAAGCACGTTTTGCTTCTTCAAAAGTTTGCGCTTCTTTTTCACTAGGATAGTTAGCAGATTCTGAACCTTCAGGCATAACACCTTTTTCAAATAAAGATTTGATTGCTTTCGCATCGAGTGTTTCAAATTCTAACAGTTTTTCAGCGATCAATTTATGTTGTGCTCGATGTGCTTCGATGATCTCATGCGCTTTTTGATGAGCTTCCATCAAAATCTTACGCACTTCTTGGTCAATTTCAAAAGCCACTTGTTCAGAGTAAGCTTTCGTTTGACCATAGTCACGACCAACGAATACTTGATGATTTCCTTCATATTGAACTGGACCTAAACGATCACTCATTCCATATTCAGTTACCATGCTTCGTGCTAAAGCTGTTGCTTGTTCAAAGTCATTAGAAGCCCCAGTTGATTGAACGTTGAAGATGATTTCTTCTGCTGTTCGACCACCAAGCAAACCAACGATTTGTTCAAACATATCTTCTTTTGTCATCAAGAATTGATCTTCTTTTGGTAAGGCGATCATATAACCACCTGCACGTCCACGTGGAATAATGGTTACTTTATGAACCACACGTGCCCGACTCAAGACTAAACCAACGATCGTATGACCTGCTTCGTGATAAGCCACCATTTCTCGTTCTTTTTTGCTGATTACGCGATCTTTCTTAGCTGGACCTGCAATCACGCGATCTTCTGCTTCATCAATATCTGAAGCATCGATTTTCTTCTTGTTACGACGAGCCGCAACTAAAGCTGCTTCGTTTAAGACATTTTCTAAATCTGCACCAGCAAAACCTGGTGTTTGTTGTGCCACGACTTTCAAATCAACGTCATCTGCCATCGGTTTGTTTCGTGCGTGAACACGTAAGATTGCTTCACGGCCTTTCACATCTGGACGACCAACTAAAATTTGACGGTCAAAACGTCCTGGACGTAAAAGTGCAGGGTCAAGTACATCTGAACGGTTTGTTGCAGCAATGACGATGACACCTTCATTCCCATCAAATCCGTCCATTTCAACTAGCAATTGGTTCAGTGTTTGTTCACGTTCATCATGTCCACCGCCCATGCCTGCGCCACGTTGACGACCAACAGCATCAATTTCATCGATGAAGATGATTGCTGGAGCATTTTTCTTCGCTGTTTCAAATAAGTCACGAACACGACTTGCCCCAACACCCACAAACATTTCTACAAAGTCAGAACCTGAAATAGAGTAAAACGGTACACCCGCTTCTCCAGCTACAGCTTTTGCCAACAATGTTTTACCAGTTCCTGGAGGTCCTTCTAAAAGAACACCAGCTGGGATACGTGCGCCTAACTCAACAAAACGTCGCGGATCTCTTAAGAATTCAACAACTTCAACCAATTCTTGTTTCTCTTCTTCTGCACCAGCGACATCTGAGAAGCGTACACGGTTAGCTTTTTTGTCGGCTTCTTTGGCTTTTGATTTACCAAAGTTCATGACACGGCCACCGCCGCCTCCGCCACCACCTTGTTGCCCCATCATCATATAGAAGAAGAACACAAGGATGATAATTGGTAAGAAGCTTAGCAATAAGGATACCCATACGCCACTGCTTGATTCTTCTTTGACTGTTGTAGCTACGTTATGTTCTTTCGCTAAATCAGTCACTTGGCTAAGTGTGGTATCGTTTGGCAAAATAATCGTTGTAAAGTGTGTCGTTTTTGTATCTGTCGATCCTAAGATAGCAAGTCCACCACTGTTAGAGACGGTTTGCTGTTCTTTATACTCTCCAGAAATTTTATATACACCATTTGCAGGTTGCACTTCAAATTCTTTGATTTTACCTGCTTGTAATTGTTCTGTAAATTTTGTGTACTCGATATCTGACGATCGTTGGCCGTTATTACCAAAGATAAAATATACGACCATAACCATCGCTAAGATTACGAGGACATAATACAAGGCATTTTTCATCATGCCATTGTTTTTTTTGTTCATAGTTGCCCTCCCTATGCGTTATTTTAATTTAGCATTTTTTTTATCAATCCTGACCATTCTATTGTAACACAATTTATAGTAGATACAGCACTAATTTGATTGATAAACGCTAGGCTTCAATACACCGATGTATGGTAAATTACGGTAAGCTTCTGCATAATCTAATCCGTAACCCACTACAAATTCATTAGGAACATTGAATCCAACATAGTCTGCTTCAATATCAACTACTCTACCTTCTGGTTTATCAAGCAATGTGACAATTTTCACTGATTTTGCTTTACGGTATTTAAATAGATCAACCAAATAAGCGAGTGTTCTTCCACTATCGATGATATCTTCAACGATCAGTAAGTCACGACCTTCAACATTGGTATCTAAATCTTTGACGATTTTGACTTCTCCTGATGAAACCGTTGCATTTCCATAACTTGAAACATCCATAAAGTCTATTTCCAAGTGAGCATCAATCGAACGTATGATATCTGCCATGAATGGAACAGCGCCTTTTAGAACACCAACAACGAGTGGATTATTATGCTTATAAGTTTCTGCCAATTCTTTGCCTAGTTCTTCACAACGAACTTGTATTTCTTCTCTTGTAATCAAAACTTTTTCAATATCCTTTTCTAACATCAGGTTCTCCTTCCAATTGCTTCTTTGTGATATTTGTAAAGAAGTATGTAGTGTATTTTATCAGTTTCTACACCAATACTCAAATAGGAATAGGTAAATGGGACCAAACTATAAATATTTTCATTTTGATCCCTCACGACCCATGCCTCTTTTCTTTGTGAATCAGGTACTTTGTTATCAATCAAATATCTGGATATTTTCTTTTTTAGTTTGCTATTTAGCTGGATACGCTCTCCTGCTTGTCTCTTTCCTACAAACAGTTCTTGATGTGAAGATAGCCAAAGATCATGAGAAAACTCGTCCCAATCATCTGCTTTTCTAGCTTCTTCGGCTGCTTCAGGTGTAAACAAGCCGATCCAGCAGCTTTCATCTAACCTGATGCGTTGATTCAACTCTAACTTATGTGCCTCTGTTCGTTCTTGTATTGTTTTTGAGGGATCAGCTTTCTCTTGGATAAGATAGATTTTTTCATAGCTACGTTGCAGAACCCACCCTCGTTCAAGAGTAATTTTCCATTGGCCTTTTTTCTGTTGACACTGTTGTAAAATCAGTTGGATTTGTTTTTCTTTGATCACGATCGCTGTTTTTTCAAAAAAATGATCAAAGAATGCGTATAAGAAATAATAGTTTTCTTCTTCTGGCATCTCCGCTAATAGTTTCCAAGGAAAATGCACCCGTTCGTTTTCTTCTACGACATTTTCCATCAAGACTTTCTTCATGTGTGTTTGAATCAATCGATCTGCCCATTGGATCTGCTGCGAAAAACGTTGAAAATGAACCATTGCTTGTGGATTTTCTTGTTTTAGTTGAGGCAGAACCAAATGACGAAGGCGATTACGTTGAACATCCAACTCTTGATTCGTATGGTCTTCAAAATAAACCAGCTCTCGCTCTGAAGCATATTGATATAATTGCGCCTTACTAAATCCTAGTAACGGACGAATCAATCGACCATTGGAGAAGGGTTGGGCTTCTTTGATCCCAGCATAGGTACTAAGTTGCCCCCCACGCAACAACTTCATTAAAACCGTTTCCATTTGGTCATCCCCATGATGTGCCGTCATTAGGCAGTCATAGCTGCCGCTTTGCATCTGCTTCGCAAACACTTGATAACGAAACTCTCGAGCCGCTGTTTCAATGCCCTTTTTTGTTGGCTTTTCCCAAACTTCCACTTGTAACGGGAGTTGATGTTGTTGACAATACTTCTTTAAATACGCAACTTCATGAACAGATTCTTCTCTTAATTGATGATTGATATGGGTCACTGCCAAAAAGAAACCCCATTTTTTTTGCGCTTCCATCATTAAATCCAGAAGGACCATAGAATCTACTCCCCCAGAAACCGCCAGTAGCGCTCTTGTTTGTTCATTCAAATAACCATTGATTTCACAATTTGTCAAAAAACGTTGTCTGATCTTCCTTGCGTCTTGTTCTTCTTCCATCGAATCACTTCCTTGTTCCTTCTCGGCTTCGATCAACCTACCATCAAAGATTCCAATGAAAAAAAGAGCGGACAAAAGTCTGCGACAATTGCCTGCTCTTAAGTTTTTGGTTAGCTGCGACGTCCGCCGCGTCCGCCACGTTTACCTTCTGTATTGCGCTTCAAGGAAGTCAATCGATCATCACTATCCTTTAAAAATGAACTCATTAATGAATCGAAGTCTTCTTTATGGTTATTAGAAGATTGACTGCGAGAAAAAGGTTTTTTCTGTGTTGAACGACCTCGATTATCGCGAGGATCTCTTTGTTGGTATTTTTTTGGACGCTTATCATCATCTGATTCTGTTGATTCCGCTGGTTTTGGTTGTGTTTGACGGATTGATAATCCAATTTTACCATCATCATTAACTGAGATAACTTTAACAGTTACTTCATCACTGACACTTAAAACATCATGAATATCTTTGATATAGCCATTTGAGACTTCACTGATATGAACTAGACCAGTTTTTCCAGCTCCTAAATCAATAAACGCGCCAAAATTTGTAATTCCTGATACTTTCCCTTGCAGTTTTGCTCCTACCTCGATTGACATAAAAAAAATGTTCCTCCTAATTATTAACCTATTTATAATACTGCTTATTTTGCAGTTGTTGAACTAGTTGTTTGGTCTGTGTCATCCGTATTTGATTCTAATACTGGATAAACCTGCTCGCCTTCTTTTGAATAAAAGTATTTGCTTCTCGCAAGTTTCGCCACATAGTCATCATCTTTCAATAATGAGACATCCTGTGTTAGCTGATCCACATCAGCATTGACTTGGCTTAATTCCGTATTTGCTTCAACTTTCAATTCGTTTAATTGATTCATTCTTTGCATATCACGAAAAATTTGAAAACCTAAAATTGCGAAAATGACCAAAGCACCTATAAAAATAACTGCTAATCGACGTCTACGAAAAATCAACTGGCGTTGTTGTTCTTGAAATTCGACATATTTTTTCTTTGCATACTCTGTATCTAAAGCAGCAATTTTGTTGCTTTTTTTTGTCACTTCTCTTCGCTCCAATCTTTTTTGATTGTCGTTTTCATTATACCAATATCATTGAGGGTTGTCTAATCTATTTCGTCAGTGTTTTGCTTGCGAATCTCCGAAATGATCTCATACATTTTTTGAGCATCTTCTTTTTTCGTTGACTCATGTAATTCATTGACTTTTACTTCCATTGTTTTGTTTCCAAATTGAATCTTCAATTGATCGCCTACCTTGACATCACTAGAAGATTTAGCCAATTTTCCGTTGATTTGAATTCTTCCTTTATCTGCCACTTCTTTTGCTACAGAGCGGCGTTTGATAATTCGAGAAATTTTAAGAAATTTATCTAATCGCATTAGGATTCCTCACTTTTATTTTTTATAAGTTTATTAAATCGTAAAATCTTTTTTCCAAACGGTAACATCAACCATTCTCTAACCGTAAATAATTTTGTCCAGATCACAGCATTCACAAAGACGAACGCTCCGATTCCTACACCTGCTAAACTGGCAAAGAACGCAGAAGACCGATGAGCAACCGGGCCAAAAATCATCGTCAGCCCGCCATAATAAATCAGTAAGGCTAAGATCATCCATCCCAAACATTGAAGCAATTTACTTCCAAAGCGGCGTTCTTTCCAGAACTGATTGATTTCACTAGTCTCCGTATGGACAAAATACCATAGAGTGACAGCCAATCCTAGCAAGGTCGACAAACTAGCTCCTACTGTCCCTAGATAACCAGTTAGAAACGGGGTTGCCAATGCTTTGGCTAACAGCCCCCAGCCTGCACCTTTCAAAGAGGGACGAAAAGAATTTTTACTTTGGGCAATACTTTGATAGGTTTGGATGATCGCTGTTAAAGCAATTGCAAAGACGAATAGCACCAACGCTGCATTCCCAGCGTAATCTTTAAATAGCGCATAGTTGATATACGGTAAAAGCATAGCTAGACCTACAGAAGCAGCTAATGCTAAAGTCGTTGTTAACCGTAAATAGATTTTGGCAGTCTTTAGAAATTGACTATGCACAGCCGTTATCAAGTATTTCGTCAATGCAGGTAAGAAAGTCGCACTTAATGCAGTTGCAATCACTAGTCCTAATTGAACTAACGGTTGCCCACGATCATAGACCCCTTTTGCAATTTTTGCACTTTGTTCAGATAGTCCATAAACTTGAAGCGCATTTTTTACAAAAAATGAGTCGATCAGCTGAAAGAAAATCAGCAGACCACTATAGATTGACACTAAGCCCCCTTCAACTAAAAAACGCCGGATCAATCGTTTGTCAGGTCGTTTCGTGACCGAAAAATGTCGAAAACTTAACGCCCCACCATGGATCTTTTGTTCATAATAGCGCAACACACCATAGGCACAAAGTCCCCCGATGACTGCACCACTCATAGCAGCAGTTCCTGTTTGGTAAACTGACCAGCCAAATAGTCGAAAAGCAAAGGCACTGAAAACAATGATCGCCACTCTCACAAATTGTTCAACGACTTGTGAAACAGCTGTCGGTTCCATCAAAAATCTGCCTTGGAAATTTCCTCGATAAAAAGATAGTCCTGGCATCAGTAAGAAAGTAAATGAAACGATTTGGATCAGCGGTCGTAATTGCTGATCCCCCATCATCCAAGCAATCCAACGGCTAAAGAGAAAAGTAAACAGCCACAGAACAATCCCTGTCCAAAAAACTAATGGATAAAGCCGTTGCAGTGCTTCTTTTCGCTGAATTGGATCTTTTCGTTCAGCGACATATTTTGAAATGAATTGCGGTAAACCAGACAACGCTAAAGTCATGGCAATCCCATAGATTGGGTATACTTGTTGGTATACATAAAATCCTTCATCACCAACTAAGTTTTGGAGCGGAATGCGGTACAGCGCACTTAGGACTTTTGCTATGAAAGAAGCAATCGTCAATATAAATGCGCCATGCATCACGCGACGCATCTCTTTATGGTCCAAAGTATTCGCTCCTTCCTAAGCAGACAGATATTTTTGTTCACGTAAAGCTTTGACAAAACGTTGGATTTCTTGCAACCAAACTGCTTCATCGGTCTTGTTAGGAACCGTTAGTCGAATCACCATTTTTTCTTTTTCTACACCTAAACTTGCTTTTAGTTTTGTTGCAGTCAAAGCTTCAAATAACTGTTCTACAGTATAGCGTTTTGTTCCTGCTTTACTTAGATTAAAGACGATAGTCTGCTGTTGCTTGCGAATTGTTTCAATCAAGGCGCGATCGCCATCCATTTTGATTTGGCCAATCGTTAAGAGATGTGCCACCTCTTCAGGGTATTCCCCAAAACGGTCTAAAAGATCATCTTCTAATTCATCAAGCATTTCTTGTGAATCAAGTTCCCTGATCCGTTTATAAATTTCAATTTTCTGTCTTTGGTCCGAAACATATTCTTCTGGCAAGTAAGCATCGACCCCAAGATCGATTTCAACTGCTGTTTTTTCCACTTGGTTGTTCTTTCCTTGTTTACGTAAAACAGCATCACTTAACATTTGCGAATACATGTCGAATCCGACAGCATCAATAAAGCCGTGCTGCTGCGCACCTAGCAGATTTCCTGCTCCTCGGATCGATAAATCCCGCATAGCGATTTTAAAACCAGAGCCTAGTTCGGTGAAATCTTTAATGGCTTGAAGACGTTTTTCGCTGACTTCATTCAAGATTTTTTGTTGTTCATACATGAAGTAGGCGTACGCCACTCGGTTGCTTCGTCCCACACGACCTCGTAATTGATAAAGAGTCGATAGCCCCATGTAATCAGCATTTTCAACGAAGAGCGTATTCGCATTTGGAATATCGACACCCGTTTCAATGATCGTCGTTGTGACTAACACATCATATTGTCCTTCAATAAAATCAAACAATGTATTTTCTAATTGCGCTTCAGTCATTTGACCATGCGCATAACCGATCCGTGCTTCTGGTACAAGTTCTTGAATTTCTTCCACTTTTTGTTCGATCGTCTCTACTCGATTATAGAGATAGAACACTTGACCGCCACGCCCCATTTCTCGATGGATAGCTTCACGAATCGCTCCAGGATTTTTTTCCATCACGTAAGTTTGAATCGGATAACGATTGGCAGGCGGTGTTTCGATCACTGATAAATCACGAACCCCGAGCATTGACATGTGGAGTGTCCGTGGGATCGGTGTCGCTGTCAACGTCAAGACATCCACTTGGGCACGTAGTTGTTTCAAACGTTCTTTATGTTTTACACCAAAACGCTGTTCTTCGTCAACGATCAATAACCCTAAGTCACTAAATTCAATGTCTTTAGATAAGATACGATGCGTTCCGACTACGATATCGATTTGTCCAGTACGTAATTGTTCAATCGTTTCTTTTTGTTGTTTTTTCGTTCGGAAACGACTCAATAGACCTACATTTACTGGAAATCCTTCAAAACGTTCCAACATCGTTTCATAATGTTGTTGGGCGAGAATGGTCGTAGGAACTAAAAAGGCAACTTGTTTACTTTCCTTGACGGCTTTAAAAGCAGCTCGTAAAGCCACTTCCGTTTTACCGTAGCCAACATCACCAACGAGCAAACGATCCATCGGTTTTTCTTTTTCCATATCTCGTTTGATCTCTGCGGCACTCCGTAATTGGTCATCCGTTTCAGAGTATGGGAAGGCATTTTCAAATTCTTTTTGATACCCATCATCCGGTCCAAACGCATACCCTTTTTCTGATTCTCTGGCAGCATATAGTTTGATCAGATCATCTGCGATATCTTCAATTTTAGACGAAACCTTTCTTTTGGTTTTCGTCCATTCACTACTGCCTAATTTATTGATACGAGGTGCTTTTGATTCAGAAGCAACATATTTTTGGATCAAATTCAGCTGGGTAACCGGAATAAATAATTTATCGTCATTTTGATAAAGGATCGTCATGTAGTCTTGATGGACACCATCCACTTCTAACGTTTCCATCCCAATATATTTACCGATCCCGTGATTTGCGTGAACGACATAGTCGCCTGCTTTTAGTTCATTATAGCTTTTTAAACGTTCCGCATTAGTTACGGTTTGTCGCCGTGTTTGTTTCTTCGTCGTTTTTTGGAAAATTTCTTTTTCCGTAATTGCGACTATTTTTTCTTGAGGAAGTTCGAACCCTGTTTGCAGCGCCCCTTCCACTAGTTGCACTTGTCCTCTGATCAGTTTTTCTTTTTCGGTTTCCACGACTAGGATCTCTTCATCACGTAACATCTGCTCCGCTTTTCTAATCCGTTCTTTCGTAGGAATAAAGATGACTACTGTTTGTTCTTGCTTACGCCATCGGTCCATTTCTGTTTTCAATAATGGCATTTGACCGAAAAATTGTTGCATCGTACGATATTGAAAATTGTGAATCGCTTGAAAACGTAAATTCCCCATACCCTTTTGAAAAAGCGCAAAAAAAGTCGTCACAAATTTTTCTTTTTGAACTAATTTATGCACATCATTGACAAAGACTTGCTCTGAGAAGACACGTAATTCACTAATTTTTTGTGTTTGCCATTCAGCTGCTTCTCTTTCGATCTCCCGATTTGTTTCCATGATTCGTTGATAATCATCCACAATGAATAAACTACTTGTTGGAAAATAATCAAGGATCGTCGTTTCTTCTTGATAAAGAAGATCAGCATAAAGTTTCGCGTCTTCTGTCGGATTTCCTGCTTGCCATTGCGCGATCACTTGTCCAAAATAATCCTGCACGAATTGGCGGTCTGTTTCTTCTGAAATCGTCGCTAGTTTCTTTTCTAACAACTTTTCCAGTCGGTCGATCCCATGAAGTAAATCAGCTTGGTCGTAGACCTGTTCACTTGTTGGTGCGATCCAAATTTCTGTTACTTTTTCGATCGAGCGCTGAGTTTCTACTTCAAAATATCGCATGGAGTCAATCTCTACATCAAATAATTCGATACGTACGGGATGTTCGAGATTGATCGGGTAGATATCAATGATGCTGCCACGAATACTATACTCTCCTGTTTTTGCCACCATCTCAACTCGTTCGTAGCCTAATAAAGTCAATAGACGAGGCAGATCGTCAACGGCTATTTCCTCTCCCGTTCGCCAAGTCAATTGGGCTTGTTTCCAAACTTTTGGACTGGGTAATCGTTTATGCAATGCTGCTACTGGTAATAAATAGACCCCTGGTTGTTTTTGTTGTAAGGCATTTAGTGTAGCAACTCGTTCTCTTCTTGCTTCTGGGGAAGAAAAAGCCATTTCCGCAGAAAGAACTTCATCTACTGGAAAAGAATGTATTTGTTCTGCTGGCAAAACATGTTGCAAATCTTCTGCTAGTTGATTCGCATAATACAGATTAGGCATTAATACGACTAAGTTTTTCTTTGTTTTTTTGAACGCTCGAGCAAAGAGAAGAGTTTTGGCTGAACCAGCTAAACCAGTGATCAATTGTCTTGGTGATTTTTCTTCTATCTGGTTGAGCCATTCCTTTACCTGTGGATCTTTACCAATTAATTGAACGATATCCATTTTTTTCCTCCTTCGCTAATTGAATTTGTTCATCGTATCGATAAACGAATGACCATCCAGCATAAACTCGAGTGCTGCCACTGACTGATCGATACTTGCTTCAATCAATGGTTGAACTTCTTTACTAAATGGGCTTAGCACGTGTTGAACAACAGTTTTGTTTCCTTCTGGTCGACCAATGCCTACTTTGATACGGTCAAATACATTCGTATTCAAGTGAGAAATGATACTTTTTATTCCATTATGTCCACCAGCACTCCCTTTTTGGCGCAAGCGGATCTTGCCAGTTACAAGATCTAAATCATCATAAACAACAACTAATTCTTCCGGATAAATACCGAAATAAGTCATTAATGGTCCTACAGCACGACCAGATTCGTTCATAAAAGTTTGCGGCTTCACTAATAAGATTTTTTCTCCTTGATAGAAAAACTCTGCAACTTCCGCTTCAAATGTATTTTTTTTAAACACAGCTTGTTGCTTTTCAGCCATGCGATCAACGACCATAAAGCCGATATTATGTTTGGTTTGTGCATATTTGGTTCCTGGGTTTCCAAGCCCTACGATCATTTTCATTTGTTCTACCACCTAATTGAAAAAAGCAGCACAAAAGGCTGGAGCGCCCTAAAGCAATCCAGTCTTTGACTCATTTTTTCATTTTTTTACTTTCTACTATTAAGTATAACACACAAGTACCTGTTTCAACAAAAAGAGAATGTTTAACAAATGATAAAGAAATTAAAATTTTCTTCAAAGTCTAATAAATTAATAACCTTTTAAAAATAGTGAAATCACGCACATGTAAGCTTTTACATATAATACAACCTTGTTATCTGTTATATTTTATAGCCAAATAGCGTGACAGCGGGCTTGATAAATGTTAGCATAGGCATGGGAAAAAACAAAATCAATGGAAGGATTGATATATAATGACTGCAGCTGCAGAAAAAAAAGATCATCAAAAAGTAATTCTTGTTGGAGATGGCGCCGTAGGTTCTAGCTATGCCTTTGCCCTAGTTACTCAAAACATTGCACAAGAAGTAGGTATCGTAGATATCAACACAGCAAAAACTGAAGGAGATGCTATTGATTTATCACATGCTCTAGCATTTACTTCACCTAAAAAAATCTACTCTGCTACTTATGCAGATGCACATGATGCTGACTTAGTAGTTATCACTGCTGGTGCACCACAAAAACCAGGTGAAACTCGTTTAGACTTAGTAAATAAAAACTTAAAAATCAACCGCGATGTAGTAACACAAATTGTTGAATCAGGATTCAATGGTATTTTCTTAGTTGCTGCTAACCCAGTAGATATTTTAACTTACTCAACTTGGAAATTCTCAGGCTTCCCTAAAGAACGCGTAATCGGTTCAGGTACTTCACTTGACTCAGCTCGCTTCCGTCAAGCACTTGCAGAATTAGTTGATGTTGATGCACGTAACGTCCATGCTTATATCTTAGGTGAACACGGTGACTCAGAATTTCCTGTTTGGTCACATGCTAACGTTGCTGGTTTACAAATTTATGAATGGGTTAAAAACAATCCAGACGTTGATGAAGAAGCAATGGTTAACTTATTCTTTGGTGTACGTGATGCTGCTTACACAATCATTGAAAAGAAAGGCGCTACTTTCTATGGTATCGCTGTAGCCTTAGCACGTATCACTCGTGCCATCTTAGATGATGAAAATGCTGTACTTCCACTATCTGTATTTATGAATGGTGAATACGGCTTGAACGATATCTACATTGGTGCCCCTGCAGTAATCAACCGTCAAGGTATCCAAAAAGTTATCGAAATCCCTCTAAGTGACAGCGAACAAGATCGTATGGCTGCTTCAGCTAAACAATTAAAAGAAATCTTAGATGAAGCTTTTTCTAAATTAGACGCTGAATAATTAGAATAAATTTAACCACTTAATCAAGCAGAATGTCAGCATTCTGCTTGATTTTTTTACTTAACGATCGTTAAATTTTTGCTAAATCATTTGTCCCCTTCGTCTTTTTTCTCAAAATATGCTATGATTAGTTCGTTATACGCTAAACTATCAAATAAGGAGCTGCCCGCATGACAAGATCTTCTCATCATAAAAAATCGAAATCGCTACACATTGGTCTATTAACTACGCTAGGCGTATTCCTCGCATTAATCGGCTTTTACGCTTACCGCAGTACATATTACACCAATCATTTTTTACCTAACACGGAAATTAATTCCATCAATGTAAGTAACCTGACCGTGCAACAGGCAAATGACAAATTAAAAGACACCTTTTCCAATAAAAAGCTGACGATTGAAGAAAATGGGAAAGTTTGGGAAGAGATCGCAAAATCTGAGCTTGGTTATAAAGATGACTTTTCAGCAGATTTATCTCGATTGTTAAACCAACAAAATGCTTGGTCATGGGGCATGAACTATGTTTCCGCTAGTGAAAAACAAGAAATTGATCCACAAGATACTGATCATCAAAAACTAGATGAAACGCTGGCTTCCACGACGAATAAGCTAACCGAATTAAATAAAGATCGGACACAGACACAAGATGCGACGATTGAAAAATCTGGTGACTCTTTCAAAATAAAACCAGAAATAACTGGCGATACGATTGATGTGACAGCAGCTATCAACGCGCTGAAAACCAGTGTTAAGGATGGCAAAAACAAAATTGATTTGACTAAATTTCAAACAAAACCAAAAGTGACAGCGACCGATAAAAATTTAACAAAACAAGTCGATGAAATGAATGCCATTGCTAATACCAAAGGAACCTATAGTATCAACGGTAATACTTTCCAGATACCTCGTTCTGAAATTGCTAACTGGCTAACTTACACAGATGGTAAAGTTGATTTAGATACAACACAAGTTAAAAACTATGTAACAGGTTTAGGAGAAAAATATAACACGAGTACGAATGACACGAAATTTAAAAGTACAAAACGTGGTGAAGTAACGGTTCCTGTTGGTACCTATAGTTGGTCAATCAAAACTGATGCAGAAACAGAAGCTTTGAAGTCAGCCATTCTGGCAGGTAAAGACTTTACCCGATCACCAATTGTTCAAGGTGCCACAACAGCTGATCATCCTTTAATAGAAGATACCTATATCGAAGTTGATTTAAAAAACCAACATATGTGGTATTACAAAGATGGTAAAGTTGCGCTAGAAACTGACATCGTGTCTGGAAAACCTACGACCCCTACTCCAGCTGGTGTTTTCTATGTTTGGAACAAAGAGGAAAATGCCACATTAAAAGGAACGAATGATGATGGAACCCCTTATGCAAGTCCTGTAAACTACTGGATGCCAGTTGACTGGACCGGTGTTGGTATCCATGATTCCGACTGGCAACCTGAATATGGTGGCGATCTTTGGAAAACTCGTGGATCTCATGGATGTGTCAATACGCCGCCAAGTGTCATGAAAGAATTGTTTGGCATGGTAGAAAAAGGTACACCAGTAATCATTTTCTGATAGCTTCAATAAAAAATGAATTCATAAAAAAACTGGTTTCTCAACAAAGTTTATCTTAAACTTTAGAGAGACCAGTTTTTTTACGTCTATCACTATCAAAGGGGGAATAAAATGGACGATAAGTTACAAGCTAAAAAAACTTATTATCAACAGTTTCTTGGTTACACTGAGCAACAGATCTTAGAATTATCCGCCAGTATCGCAGACCAGCAAAAACTACTCGTCAAACCAGAGAATAACGAATTTGAACAAAAGATTTTAGTCAAAAAACTAGCTAGTGACAAGAGAAAAATGCAATCATTTTTAAATGGTAAGGGCCTCCTCTGTTCAATCCTTCAGCAGCTGGATATTATTCATACTACGATCGCGAATCAAGATCAAAATAATTCGCTATGGAATAGGTTTTTTCGCTCATCATCCAATGAGTTGGCTAATCACCAGAAATTATTACATACATATGAACTTCTGTTTGAAGAAATAATGAAAGGATTATACAGCGATACACAAAAGGCGTCACCGTATAAAAAACTAGTGCCCAAAGAGAGGTACAGATAATGATTCAAGGATAAAATCAACCACTCCTAAAATAAATTCCAATCCAATCTATCAATAAATAAACAACAGCTGGCTTTGATCCACAAGTTCTATTCTATAAAAATGAATCACAAGTATACTACGAAATGAAGCCGAAAAATCCTAAAATAGAAAACTATTTTAGAATTTTTCGGCTTCATACTCAATTTTAATTACTTCTATAACTCATTTTTTCATGTACACTAATTGATACTTCTACCTAAAATTTTTTTCTCACAAAACCAACGATCAAGCATAAGACAATCGCTGTCAACGCCCCCATTGAATCGAGCATGACATCTTGGAAAGACGGTGTTCGATCCCCTGTAAGCATCTGATGAAATTCATCTAACCCAGCATAACCGGTCGCCGATAACCAAGCTAAGACACTTGTTAACCACCAGATTTTCATTTTAGGAAAGACCCCTAAAAACAAACTACCACCTAAAATAAAATAAGACCCAAAATGAGCACCTTTTCGTAAGAAAAATTCAACGAATTTACCATAACCTAAATGATCCACACTCACTACCCCATCGCCATAAGTAAAACGAATATTATCAAATACTTGTTTAAACGGATGATTGGGAAACCACTCTTCGATCCTGGAGACTTGGGATTGTTGTCCGTAAGTTTGCGATGAACTGTAAAATAAGAGAGCCATGATGAGTACTGCAATAACTAAATAAAAGTTGCCATTTTTCATTTGTTTTTTTATTGAATTCATAAGTCACCTCTGCCATTTATAATAGCTCTTTTTTTGCGAAACAACAAACTTTTCTTAGAGACTTAAATAAGAAAATAATGCTATACTAATTGTATTATAAATTGAAGGGAGCTTTTTCATGACATATTCACTAAATTGGGATCTTGATTCAATTTTTTCAGGTGGAAGTGATTCCCCAGCCTTAAATGAACGCTTAGAACAATTAGAAAAACAAATCAATACCTATTATCAATCCGTTAATCAATGGGATCATTCAGTCAGTACAAATGATGAACTTACGACACTGATCAAACAACAAGAAACAATTACAGAAGGTTTTTCTCAATGTAATAGTTATATTACGGCTTTGTTATCTGCGAATGTCAAAGATACCCAAGCAAAGCTTTTATCAGGAAAATTATATGCACTATTACCACGTTGGCAATCAGCCGATACGATTTTATCGAAAAAATTTGCAGAAATATCTGACAATAATTGGCAAACATTGCTCCAAACAGATGCATTTTCTTTGATTGCTTTTCGTATGAATGAGATTCGCAGAGACGGTCATCGTTTATTGTCCGAAGCAGAAGAAAACATCATCAATACACTCTCATTAGACGGGCTGAATGCGTGGAGCAGTCATTACGACACAATTGTGGGAACAATCGTGATTCCATTTGAAGAAAATGGCAAGGTAACTGACTTGTCAGCAGGTCAAGCCTTCAATAAAATGATGGGTGATCCAGATCCACTCGTACGTGAAAAGTTATTTATCGCCTGGGAAAAAGCTTGGCAAGAAAAAACGTCTTTACTATCGGACACATTAAATCACTTAGATGGTTTCCGTTTATCAACCTATAAACTACATGGTATGAACGACTATTTACAAAAACCATTAGAATACAATCGTTTAAAAAAAGAAACACTTGATGTGATGTGGGCAACTATCCAAAAAAATAAACAACCGTTAGTTGATTACTTAACAAGAAAAGCCAATCTTTTCGGTAAAGAAAAAATGGAGTGGCAAGATCAAGATGCACCAATTATTTTAGGAGATCTAAAGGAAAAGACGTTTACCTTTGACGAAGCTGCCTCTTTCATCATTGAGAATTTTCAAAAATTCAGTCCCAAAATGGCAACCTTTGCACAATCTGCATTTGAAAAAAGTTGGATTGAAGCAGAGGATCGTCCGGGAAAACGACCTGGCGGGTATTGTACTGAGCTGCCAGAAACCCAAGAATCCAGAATTTTTATGACCTATAGTAACTCAGTCAATGAAGTAGCTACGCTAGCCCACGAATTAGGTCATGCCTTTCATAGCAGTGTCATGTGGGATCTGCCAGCATTGAACCGTGATTATGCAATGAATGTTGCAGAAACTGCTAGCACGTTTGCTGAATTGATTGTCGCTGATGCTACCTTAAAAGCAGCCAAAACGAAAGAAGAAAAAATCAATTTATTAGATACTAAATTACAAAATGCTTTGGCCATGTTTATGAATATCCATTCTCGTTTCATTTTCGAAAATCGTTTCTATTCTGCGCGACAAGAAGGACTTGTTTCAGAAGAAGAAATCACTCAAATGATGGTTGAAGCTCAAAAAGAAGGTTATCATGATGCCTTAGCTACTTACCACCCACACTTCTGGGCAGCTAAATTGCATTTCTTTATTGATGATGTTCCTTTTTATAACTTCCCTTACACGTTTGGCTATTTATTTAGTTTAGGTATTTATGCTTATGCAAACAAAAAAGGAACAAGTTTTGAGCAAGAATACATTGAGTTATTAAGAGATACAGCTTCAATGACAACCGAAGAACTTGCTCAAAAACATTTAGGTGTTGACTTAACGAAACCAGATTTCTGGCAAGCTGGCATCGATATGGTTTTAGAGGATATCAATAGTTTCATGACACTTTCTGAAGAATATGTACATTAATTGATCAAGCTAAATCATTACTAGATAAAATGATCGATTCATAAACAGTAAAAATAGCAGTTTTTTCATTCATTGGAAATCCTATTTTGACTAATAAGTCCAAATGAGCTAGAGAGAATAGTGATTGGTTTACACCAACCTTCTTCACTCTAGCTCATTTATTTTGGTTGCTTCGTCTCTCATTCCAAACATCCATGATCATTTTTTGTGAAAATCACCAATGTCCCCTACTATTTTATAGCTACATATAAACTTCATTCTTTACTCACTGATTGCATTACAGACTAAAAAAGACACGTTGTCAAAGGATATTGGTAAAAAGAAACCTTAGAATCATAGGGTATCATTTTTATACTTTTTAAACCATAAAAAAGATGTTGGTGAATTTCACCAACATCAAAAAGAATAGAGCCACAAAAAAAAATGAACAGGAAGATTTCTCCTCCTGTTCATTCTATTTATTATTACATACTTACTGCAAAATCAGGTGTATACCATTGAACTGAACCAACTTTAACATTTTCACCTGGTTGTGGTGCATGGATATATTGTCCGCCACCTAATGAAATAGCTACGTGATAAGTTCCGCCAGCAGAACCCCAGAATAATAAGTCTCCAGCTTTTGCTTGAGAAACTGAAATTTTTGTTCCAGCTGATTCTTGAGGTACTGTCCAACCACCGATGTCACGGCCAGTTACTTGTAAATATACATAGCGTGTAAATCCAGAACAGTCAAAGCCACTTGGATCTTTACCACCCCATACATATGGAGTACCAATATATTTGTAAGCTTCTGCTACAATCGCAGCGCCGTTCACACTACCAGAAGGATTTGGTGCTGGTGCTGGAGCAGGCGTTGGTGTAGGTGTTGGAGCTGGTGTTACAGTATTGTTGTTATTGTTGTTATTTGTTGTACTGTTATTAGTGCTATTATTAGTGCTATTGTTTGTATTATTATTTACATTTGTATTAGAGCTGCTTGAACTGCTTTCTGTATTCGCAGGTGTTGACTCTTGTGTAGAAGATTCAGGAACTGTTGATTCTTCTGTTGAAGATGATTCAGTAGAAGAAGAGCCAGTTGATGAATTTTCTGTTGTTGTAGAAGATTCAGTAGATGTTGATTCTTCTGTTGTTGAAGACTCAGGAGCTTTTGATTCTTCACTTGAAGATTGTGCAGCTGATGAGCTTTCTGTTGTAGTTGATGCTGATGATGAAGCTTGTGTTTGTGTAGCTTGTGCAGCAGCTTGTTCACGTGCTTCTTTTTCAGCTTTTTCTTGAGCTGCTTGTTGACGAGCTTGTTCTGCTAAGCGAGCTTGTTCACGGATACGTGCTTGCTCTGCTTCAGCTTCAGCTTTCTTACGGTTCAAGTCAGCTTTCTTATCTTCTGCTGTTGCTTGTTCAGCAGCCAATGAAGTTTTCAAGACATTTAAGTCAGCTTGTTTTGCTAATAAATCGCCTTTTTGTGACTCTAAAGCAGCTTGGTTGTCAGCAAGTTCTTTTTGTTTTGCTTCATTTTCAGCTTTTTTCGCTTCTACTGCTTGTTTGTCTTCTTTTTGTTGTTGTACTAAGTCTTGGTTTGCTTTAACGATTGTAGACATTGCTTGGATACGACCAACAGCATCTGCTAATGAATCTGCATTTAACACAGCGTCAATATAGTTTGAACTAGTATTTTTTACTTGTGTTTCACGTGCTTGTTTTTGGATTGTTGCTTCACGTTTTTCAATACGTTCTTGTAAATCTTTGATTTCTTGTTTTAATTGAGCAGATTCTTTACGCAATGTATCTTGTTTAGTTAATAAATCTTGCGCTTTTGTGTTAATAGCAGAAACTTGACCTTCTAATGCTTCAATTTGTGATTGTGCACTTGCTTGTTGGTTTTGTAAGTCTGCAATTTTTTTGTCTTGTTGTTGTATCTGAGAATCAAAATCGTCCGCCGCGGCAGCGATCGGTGATCCTACGGCAGTTAAAGCGATTGAACTTAGCATTACCGCTGATAATAAACTCTTTTTCACTCTTCATTCCTCCGACTGGCTTAATTTAATAAATATCTAAATATATTTAAGTCTTTCTTAACGATATAAAAATTGTACCATAGCAGTATGTCAACGATATAATAGTTATGTTACAAAAACATTTCAAAATAAAATCTTAAAATGACAAACATGTAAGTTTCAATGATTATTCACAAAATATGACATTTATTTCAGAAATCAGTACAAAAAAAAGAAATTATTCATCACTGAATAATTTCTTGAATGGAAAAACGAAAACTGCGAATAGAATCATCGTTAATAATAAAGTTGGCCCAAGATATCTAGTAATAAAGTAAGTGTTATTTACAGATACTAATTTGAAAATCAATTGTACAGCTAAAGTGAACAACTCATACCCCGTAACAAAAATAATCATACTAAAAAATTCTGTAAAGATATTAAAGTGGATATAAGAACTCATCGAATACATAATAAAGACCATCAGTGGTAATGCCACCGCATAGATCCCGATTACACCGATATAGTAGGTATCAAAGATTGCTCCAAGGACGACCGTTGTAATCAATAAATACCTTTTAGGAAATTTCATACTGCAAAACAGCAAAGCCAAAATGAGAAAATGGGCACTAGCCATGTATTGCCCATTTGACCACTCGACAAACATTCTAGTCAAATGCCCATCAATCAACATCAATAAGAACAATACAACTGGCAAGTAATATTTCATTGTATCTTTTTTCAGCATAGGTTAATCCTCCACCAGTCGTTGCACGATCGTCACAACTGGCAGATCATACATTCCAGCGTAAGGCTTAACATATACTTCACGATCCAAGCCATAACTATCTGGTTTGGTCTTGATGACGGTTCCGATCGGCAGATCTGCTGGTGAGTTCCCACCTAAGCCAGAAGTTTGAACGACGTCGCCTTCTTTGATATTCGTATCTCCAGTTAATTGTGTCACGACTAACGCTTGCAGTTTTTCGTCATAGTTTTTCAATAATCCAAACGCTTCTCCACTAGAAGAAGATACCCGAACTGGGAAATGATTCGAACTTTCATTTGACGAAGTCAGCAGCTCGATCTTAGAAGAAGTACGATTGACTTCAACTACTCGACCAATTAATCCTTTTTGTGCCATTACCGCCATGTTCACTTCAATGCCATCTTTTGATCCTTTATCAACGATCAACATATCTTGCCAAGTATCTGGTGAGCGTGTAATCACATTCGCCGTTACTTTTTCATAGTTAGTCAATGTTTGATTTAAGTTAAGTTCTTTCTTTAATGCTTC
This sequence comes from Enterococcus sp. DIV1208, assembly GCF_050530455.1. NCBI lineage: Bacteria > Bacillati > Bacillota > Bacilli > Lactobacillales > Enterococcaceae > Enterococcus > Enterococcus sp. DIV1208. The sequence continues at coordinate 2,618,539 of NZ_CP172887.1, forward strand.
GATTTCTTTTTGGTCATTTTTATTTTTTAATGCTAATTCATCATAACTATCGATTTTCTCTTTTAATCGCTCATTTTCAGAATAAGTCGTGAAAAGATTATGGACTGAATCCACTCCATTTTCGACCCATCTTACGGGCGCAGAGATTGCACGGTCAACAAATGAAACACTGTCATTGACAAAAGACTGGAAGAAATTAGGTTTTCCTTCATTCGCTCGTTGCGCGGCAGTCACACTTAAGATTGTCACCACAATGATAACAATGATTAAGGTAATAATAATATTTTTATTAGGATTGAACTTCTTCACAAAGACACCTCGAATTAATTAGACTCTTATGGTCAATTTTATCACTAATTGAGGCGAAACAAAAGGTATGACACCTCTCTTAAGCTTTTTTTTAGTAAATAATTTGACTTGTCATTTTTAACTATTTCTGTTGTATTTACTCGGTTAGAGCAAACTTAATCTTTACTTTGAATCACTGCGACTATCCCAGTTGAAAAGGAAAAATCAGCCGTATCTGAAACAAATTCATTGCTTGCATAAGAAGTTGCTTGGCTCACATCAGTTGTTTCCAGTTCATACTTGCTCTTTTGGATGGACAGCTCTGTTACAGGCGTCAAACAACAATAGGCCAAATAACGCATTTTATCCATTTTGGTAATCACATGTTTGCCAGGTAAATAGTAGGTGACATGATTTTGACGATCCCAAATAATGATCTTTTGAGCATGTGGTTTAAATCTTGGTTCTAACGGCAGCCAAAGGTTAGCAAGCAGGTGATCCAATCGACCACCAGTTGCGCCAATGATCGTGATTGTTGCTTCTGGATATCGTTCAATGGCTTGACACAACCCCAACTGCGTATCTGTATCATCTTTTTCTGCTGGTGCTTGGATCAGTTCATTCGTTGCTTGTTCAACTTGTTTTTTTTCATCTACCGATAACGAATCAAAGTCACCGATTGCTAAATCCAAGGGGAAATTGTTTTGAAGAAGATACCATGCACCACGATCAATGCCTACATAACAGTCATAACTGTTTTGTAGTTCTGGCCAATTTTCAGGAGAACCTCCTGCCACTAATAAAACCTGCATTTATTTCAATGCCTCTTTTAACTGGTTGATTTGACCCACTGGATCTTCTGAGTTATAGATATAAGAACCGGCAACGAAAACATCTGCTCCAGCTTTTTGACAAATTTGTGCGGTTTCAGGAACGATACCGCCATCTACTTCAATGGAATAATGCCAATTATTTTGCTCGCGTAATTCTGATAATTCAGCAATTTTCTCTACCGTTTCTTCAATGAAACTTTGTCCACCAAATCCTGGGTTAACAGTCATCACTAAGACCTGATCTGCTATCGGTAAAACATGTTTGATCATCGTTATAGGTGTGCCTGGATTAATCACGACTCCTGATTTCACGCCTAGATCTTTCATCATTTGCAATGCTCGATGAATGTGTGGAGTGGCTTCCACATGCACCGTGATGATATCTGCTCCAGCCTTCGCAAACGCCGGAATATATTTTTCCGGGTCAACAATCATCAAATGCACGTCTAGTGGTAACTTAGTAATTGGTCGAATAGCTTGTACGATATTGGGACCAAATGTAATATTTGGAACAAATTGTCCATCCATTACATCTACATGGATGTAATCTGCCCCTCCTTTTTCTACTAGTTCGATGTCTCTTTGTAAATTAGAAAAATCTGCGCTTAAGATAGATGGTGCTATTTTCATTAATGCTTCCTCCTATTTTCGTTTACCTTCTTTTTTAGAATAGATTGGTTTTCGATTTTCGACTTCCTGTAAAAATTGCAAATAGTTCTCATAACGTGTTTGGGCAATCTCACCTGTTTCGACCTGGCGTTTCACCTCGCACCCAGGCTCTTTAGCATGCATGCATTCTCTAAAACGGCAATGGTTCGATGCACTGACAAATTCAGGAAATTGTTTTGGTAATTCAGTCGTTTCGATCGTCAAAAAATCGATCGAGCTGAATCCTGGTGTATCTGCAACTAAACCATCATACAATGGGAGTAATTCCACATGTCTCGTTGTATGTCTCCCACGTCCTAAAGAATCAGAGATTTCCCCCGTTTCTAAGTTTAGATCTGGCGAAATTTGGTTTAAGAGTGTAGATTTTCCAGCACCAGATTGGCCCATAAAAACGGTCAATCGTTCTGGGAAGTAACGAATTAATTCTGCAGTATCTCCAGGATATTTCGGAACAATCACTGGATAACCGATCGTTTCATACGTTTGCTTGATCTCATCGATTTGCTGTTCGTTTGAAGCAAGATCTGTTTTTGTCAAAAATATGACAGGTTCAATGGATTCATATTCTAAAGTCACTAGAAAGCGATCCAATAAATTATAAGAAAAATTTGGTTCTACCAAGCTTGTAACTACGACACCTAAATCGACATTTGCTACCGGTGGACGCACCAGTTGATTTTTACGAGGCATCACTTCTAACAAATAACCGTCCGTCTTGTTTTCGCTTTCAAATAGTACTTGGTCACCCACTAACGGAGTGATTTTTCGATTACGAAAGTTTCCTCGTCCTCTCGTTTGATAGGTCTCACCGTCTGCGTGTACATAATAAAACCCACTAATTGCTTTTCTGATTTGTCCTTTGATGTATGCCACCTCCAGTTTTCCTTATTTTACCACAGGAAAGAAAAATCATGTGGCGTTCCTGACAAGAAACTTAGCGAAACTCAATAAAAAATAGCAGAGCACGTTTAGAAACGCTCTGCTATTTTTTATTGTTATTACTATTTGGATGAAGACGACGTGCTTTCTTCTTTAGACGTAGTAGTACTTGAACTTTCTTTGCTGCTTGACGATTCTTTGGTTGAACTTGATGATTCTTTTGATTCTTTGGTTGGTTCTGGTCCTTTTGAATAAATGACATTGACGATCGTTCCTGGAGTAATCGATGCCCCCACGCCAGGAGCTGTTCGGATCACTTTATCTTTTTCTACGGTATCAGAATATTCATAAGACTCATGTCCGATGTATTCTGCGCCAATACTTGATAAATAACTTTGTGCATCACTTTTCGTATAGCCTGAAATATCATTTAATGTTTTCGCATTTGGTCCTTGACTAACGACAAAACTGATATAGCTATTTTCAGTCAATGGTTCACCGTAACTAGGTAATTGGCTAATGATTGAACCAGCTGGAACCGTATCGCTGTAATCATACGTCTCACTGATCCTTTTATAACCATTTGAGCTCAATATCCCACGAACGGTGTCATAATTTTGACCAGTATAATCCCCCATCGTTGGTTGCGCGCCTTGGCTCACAACAAATGTGATCTTATCTGTCGTTGGATCGACTTCCGTTCCTTCTTCATCCGACTGGGAAATGATTCGTCCATTTTCTACTTCATCACTGAACTCGTCTTTTTTCTCGATACTATCAGCTGGAAAACCAAGCTTCTTCAATCGGCTACTTACTTCGTCAAAATTCATCCCAGTATAATCATCTAACTTGATTTTTTTCTTACCTGTGCTGACGTAAAGGGTAACTTCACGGTTTTGTTTCACTGTAGTTCCCGCTGCTGGGTCCGTTTTGACAACGTCTCCTTCTTCGATTTGTTCATCAGGGATCTCTTCGGTTTTTGTTGCTGCTTCTAATTTAGCTTTTGCTAAAGTATCTCTGGCAGACGCTTCTGATAATCCCGAAACGTCAGGAATTTCGACTTCTCCACGACCTCCAGAAGCAAAAAAGACGGCTGTTCCGATTCCTAATAAGGCTAAGATCACCAATAAAATAATCCACCATTTTTTATGCTTTTTACTCTTTGGATCAGGAACTGTCTCTTCTGCCATCACAGGAGTTTCTTCTGATTTTTCTTTAGGTAATGGCATGGATTTAAATGACTCTGGCATTGGTGTATCTTCTTCTAATGGTGTGATCACTTGAGTTTCTTTGGTCATTGCTTGTGGCACCCATTTGGCTTCATTTGCCCGAGCAGGAGACAGCGCTGTTGCTAAGTCTTCTGACATTTCTTCTGCTGTTTTATATCGATCTGCCGGTTCTTTTGCAGTAGCTTTCAATACCACATTTTCTAAAGCTTGCGGCGTTGTTGGGTCTAGATCCTTGATTGAAGGTAACTCATCTTGGAAATGCTTCAAGGCAATCGTCACTGCAGACTCACCATCAAAAGGAACACTGCCAGTTAATAATTCGTAAAGAATGATCCCTAAGGCATAGATATCTGATTGTTTCGTAGCCATACTTCCTCTAGCTTGTTCAGGAGATAAGTAATGGACAGAGCCTAACATCGTATTCGTTTGTGTGATCGATGTTTCAGATAATGCGATTGCTATACCAAAATCAGTGATTTTGACCACGCCCTCATTATCGATCAAGACATTTTGTGGTTTCAAATCACGATGAATGATTTGGTGCGTATGTGCTAAAGAAATAGCTGATAAAATTTGTTGCATAATATTGACTGCTGTATCATAAGGAACAGGATAATGGGTTTGAATATAGCGTTTCAGGTCCATTCCTTTTACATATTCCATCACGAGATACTGCATGTTGTCTTCTTCTCCAACATCATACACACTAACAATATTAGGATGAACTAGTTCAGTCGCAGCTAGTGCTTCTCGTTGGAATCGTCTAATTGCCGTTTGATCATTTTGGAAATCGAATCGTAACACTTTGACTGCGATATCACGATCTAAAATAAGGTCATGGGCTAGAAAAACATTTGCCATGCCCCCACTACCAATATTTCCAGTGATTTGATAACGACCATTCAACTTTTTGCCTAACTCAATCATGCTACGTCCTCCTTGTATTCGATCAGAAGAACGGTAATATTATCTGCTCCGCCTGCTTCATTTGCACGTTCGATTAATTCTGTTACCTTGTCGAACAAAGCCCCTTCTTGATTGATAATCGTTCCAATCGTTTCTTCAGATAACATGTTCGTTAACCCATCCGAACACAACAACAAACGATCTTTTAATTGCCAAATATAAGTCGATACATCGACTTCTACAGTTCCTGGCATTCCTACAGAACGAGTTAAAATATTTTTTCGTGGGTGGTTCGCTGCCATTTCTTCACTGATTTCTCCAGATTTTACTAGTTCATTCACTAAAGAATGATCTTCTGTCAGTTGAATGATTTTATCTTCACGGATCAAGTAGGCACGGCTATCCCCCACATGAGCAATAGTAAACTGATCTTCTGATAAAGCTGCTGCTACGATCGTCGTTCCCATCCCATTGTATTCTGGTTGCTCTTGGCCACGTTGATAAATACGAGTATTTTCTTCTTGGATCGTTTTGATGAACCATTGCGCTACTTTTTCGTCATCACTTAAACTTAGATTTTCCCAAGCAGTTCCTAAGTTTGTCACTGCCATCTGGCTCGCGATATCACCTGCACGATGACCGCCCATTCCATCTGCCAATACTGCTAATTTAATTCCAGCTTGATTCGTAAAAACACTCGCATAGTCTTGATTTGTATTACGTCGTCTTCCTACATCTGATTGATATTCAATCTGCATTCTTTCACCTCATTACTTTTTACGCAAACAACAAATGAAAAACCCATCTGTATAGAACTGATGTGGGTATAAAGTCAACATTTTATCTTCGATTGATGATTGTAGCACAGGATCAACTAAAACATCAATCCTTTCAAAATCAGTATGTCGCTGTAAAAATGTTTCAATGACTTCTTGGTTTTCCTCTTTAAGAATCGTACAAGTACTATAAGTTAATATTCCAGAAGATTTTAACACAGATGCACAACTTTCCAAAATCGCCAATTGGATCACTGGTAAATTAGCTAACTCGCTGGCATTTTTTTTATAACGAATATCTGGTTTTCTTCTCAATAGTCCTAATCCTGAGCAAGGGGCATCAACTAAGATACGATCAAATGTTTCAGCTGAAAATTCCTCTTTCACTTCACGTGCATCCATTTTTTGTGCATAAACAGTTGTAAAAACACCTAAGCGTTCCGCATTTTCTTCGATGAGTTTTACTTTATGTTCATGAACATCCAGTGCTGTAACTTCGCCACCACATGTTGGATCTAAAAACGTGGCAATATGCGTTGTTTTTCCTCCTGGTGCCGCACAAGCATCTAAAACATGATGTTCTGGCTCGATTTGCATAGCGGGTGCGACCAGCATCGAACTTTCATCTTGGATCGTCATGACCCCGTCATGGAATAAGGAACTAGATGCTAAATGTCCTTTTTCAGCAATTACCCCATAAGGACTAAGTTTACTTGCTGTCGCTGAAATTTCTTCTGCTTGGAGTGTCTCGATTGCTTGTTCTCTAGGATATTTTCTGATATCTACTCGACCACTGACGTGACTTGGCTGGTAGAGGGAAAGTCCTAATTTTTCCGTTTCTTCATAACCGATTTGATCAGTCAATCGCTTGGTTAACCAGATCGGTAAACTGATTTTTACGGATAAGCGTTCAATCGGATCACCGATTTGTTCAACATCTGGTTTACCTTGTCGTTGATAATTTCTTAAAACACCATTTACAAATTTCCCAGTACCAGGATTTCCCTTGATCTTAGCAATTTCGACCGCTTCATTTAAAATCGCATGAGCTGGAACTTTATCTAGAAATTCCAACTGATAAACTGACAAATAAAGTAATGTTTTAACCCAATCATCCACTTTTTTTGCTTTTGCTATCAATGGAGCGACATAAAATTCCAGTAAAAGTTGACGACTGATCGTTCCATAGACCAATTCAGTAAACAAGCCAACATCTTTTTGATTTAAATCCCCTTGATTGATCATTTCGTTCAATAATAAATTAGAATAAGCACCGCCCTTGTTTACTCTTTCAAGGGTGATCAGTGCCATATAACGAACAGATTTTTTCATTTTTTTTGGTATTTTTGCCATTATTTCACCTGCTGCCCAATCATTACCTGTTGTCCACTACCATTCAAAAACTCATTGATCGCTTGTTTTCCTTTACCTGCTGGCTGTAATTCTTTGATTGCCAACACCGTTTGTTTACCACAAGCAATCCACAGATTTTTCTTATCTTTTTTGATGATGGTCCCTGGCTCCGCCGTAGTTTTCTCAGCTAACGCTTCTACATTTAAAAGTTTCCAACGGGTTTGTTCGTATGTCGTAAATGCAATCGGCCATGGTCGCATCCCACGGACTTGGTTGTCGATCTCTTCTGCTGTCTTGTTCCAATCAATTGCTTCTTGCTCCCGTGTGATATTCGGCGAAAAAGTTACCTTTGATTCATCTTGTGGACGTGGACTCAAATTTCCATTCAAAATATCAGGTAATGTTTTAAGTAATAGTTGTTTCCCTAATGCACTTAACTTTTCAAACATGGTTCCCACATCGTCTTGTTTAGTGATTGGTAAACTTTCTTGAGCATAAATGCCCCCTGCATCCATCTTTTTGATCATTTCCATGATCGTTACACCGGTTTCTTTTTCCCCGTTGATAATCGAGTAATGAACTGGCGCCCCTCCTCGATATTTTGGCAATAAAGATGCATGTACATTTATAGCTCCGTGAACAGGTGCCTGTAATAATTTTTCTGGTAAAAATTGACCAAATGCAGCTGTGATAATCACATCTGGTTGTAGGGCAATGATTTTTTCCATTTCTTCTGAACCAGAGATTTTTTCAGGTTGTAAAACCAATAAACCGTGTTTCACGGCTGCTTCTTTTACTGGGGTAGGGGTGATGATTTTTTTACGTCCCACAGGGCGATCAGGTTGTGTCACGACTGCGACTACTTCATACCCTTCTTCTAATAAGCCTTCAAGGATCGGTACTGAAAAAGCTGGCGTTCCCATAAATACTAATTTAGTCATCAAGATGTTCCTCCATATACTCTTCTAATTCGGCTTCTGGAATTTGCTCAATCATTTTTTCAACGAATAATATACCGTCTAAATGGTCGATCTCATGCTGAAAGGCACGAGCTAAGTAACCAAAGGCTACTACTTCGATTTCTTCGCCTTCACGATCATAATAGCGAACCGTTACTTCGTCAAACCGTTTGACGGTCCCATAAACATGAGGGATGCTTAAGCAACCTTCTACATCAATGCTTTCTCCCTTTGCATCAATAATTTCTGGATTGATTAATTCAAACTTTTCACCTTCATCTACTTCTACGATTGCAACTCGCTTGTTTTGACCAACTTGTGGAGCGGCAATGCCAATACCGTCGTTAGCAACCATCGTTTCATATAGGTTATCTAGTAAAGTAATTGTTTCATCTGTGATCACATCGATTGGTTGTGCGACACGTTTCAATTTATCATTGGGGTGGATCAATATAGGATAGCGCATGTAAATTCCCTTCTTAAATAAAGTGTAATGGTTCATTATCAATCGCGACAAATAATCCTTGTCGTTGTTCTTTTTGGCCCTGGTCTAAAATATTTTTTAAGATATTCGCTAAATTAGGCTCATGTTTATATTTAATGATCAACTGGTAATAGTACCGATTTTTTACCCGATTCACTGTACTAGGGGTCGGTCCTAATAACAAGCTTTGATTTCCTAACACTTGACGTAACTGATTCGCAACCTCAAAAATCTTCTTAGCAGCAACTTGTTCTTCCTCATGGCTGGTCGTGATTTTGACAGTAAAATAATAAGGTGGGTATCCACTACGATGTCGGACGGCCATTTCTTGTTGATAGAATCGCTCATAATTCTGTTCTTTTGCTAATTCAATTGCATAATGTTGCGGATTAAAGGTTTGGATAATCACTTCGCCTGCTTTTTCGGCTCGGCCTGCCCTTCCCGAAACTTGCGTAAGCAATTGGAACGTATGCTCGCTTGAACGAAAATCAGGCAAGTTAAGGGAAGTATCAGCATTCAAAACGCCGACCAACGTCACATCAGGAAAATCCAACCCTTTGGCAATCATTTGCGTCCCCAGTAAGATATTCGCCTTTTTTTGACCGAATTGTTGCAAGATACGTTCATGCGCACCTTTCTTTCTGGTCGTATCAACATCCATACGTAAAACACCAGCTTCTGGGAAAAGGGTCTTTAATTCTTCTTCGACTTTTTGGGTCCCTGTTCCATAGTAACGAATTTTATTCCCTCCACAGTTAGGACAACGGTGTGGGATTGGTTCTTCATGTCCACAGTAATGGCAACGCATGGAGTGGGTGTCCATATGAAGGGTCAGAGAAATATCACAATTGGGACAAGGTAAAACAAAACCACAATCCCGACACATCACAAAGGAAGAATATCCTCGCCGATTTAGTAACAGCACAATCTGTTCTTTTTTCGCCAAACGGTCTTGGATTTTTGCTTGTAACTGTTTGGAAAATGTGGACGTATTATGTTGTTGCAATTCTTGTCGCATGTCAACAACTTCAATTGTTGGAAGTTGAGCAGACAAGTTGGCTCTTTGACTCAAATGGAGTAATTCATACAGCCCTTTTTGTGCTCGAGCACGTGATTCAAGAGATGGTGTCGCACTTCCTAGTACTACTGGACAATGATGATAATTTCCACGCCAAATCGCTAGATCTCTGGCATGATAACGTGGCGTTTCATCTTGTTTATAGCTTGATTCATGTTCTTCATCAATGATGATCAATCCGATATTTTCTAAAGGGGCAAAAATTGCCGAGCGGGCGCCAACAACAACCTGGGCTTCATTTCTTTCGATTTTACGCCACTCATCGTATTTTTCTCCCTGAGATAGCCCGCTATGTAAGACAGCTACCGCCTCTCCAAAACGCCCTTTAAAACGCTCTACCATTTGTGGTGTCAAAGCAATTTCAGGAACAAGCATAATCGCTGTTTTATTTTGAGCTAATACCTCAGCAATGGCCTGTAGATAAACTTCTGTTTTTCCACTTCCAGTAATTCCTTCTAATAAAAAAGTGTGACTCTTCTCTTGTTGCCCTGCTTCAACGATACGTTCTACTGCATGTTGTTGTTCTTTATTTAGCTGGAATGCTTGTGTTTGTTCAAACGTGCGATTTTTATAAGGATCACGATAACTTTCTACTTCTTCAAAAGTTAACCAGCCTTTGTCTTTTCCTTGATTCAAAGTTGCCGTGCTGATACCTTTTTCTTTGTAATAACTAATTGGTTCAGCCTTTTTTTGCTCAGATAAGCAAAGCAGAAGTTCTTTTTGTTTCTTCGCATTCGCTCTTAACTTTCCCCACTCTTCCTCAAGCTGGACACTATTCAAATTTGAGCGGATCAAACGAATCGTTTTGACTTTGTTCTTAGTGTGTACTTCATATCTGATATCTACTAACTTGTCCTGACGCCAACGGATCAATTGGGATAAAATGCCCTCTTCTTGCGCTTCTTTCCAGGAGATTTCTGTTCGTCCTTTAAAGAATGCCTGGACGTCCGCCGCTTCACTTACAGGATAGATTTGTTTGTCATAGGATGCTTTCATGACAGCAGGAAGCATCGTTTGTAAGCAAGTGATCTTAAACGCATAAGTGATCGTCTTCATATAATCAGCCAATTGAAGTAGTTCTTGATTAACCACAGGTGCTAAATCTAATACTTGGACAATCGCTTTTAAATTTTTTTGTTCGATGCTATCTTGTACTCGCAAACCTACAACGAACCCTTGAACATGACGGTTGCCGTTACCAAAAGGAACTTCTACTCGCATCCCGACTTGAATCGCCGTTTCTACTTCAGAAGGAACCAGATAGGTGAAAGGCTGATCGGTTTGCATAGTGGGTACATCGACGATAACATCAGCTGTGATTGGCATGGTTTCCTTCCTCCTTTAGTTACTCTATCAAATAGACAAAATCGTTCTTGCCTATTTTACTAGAGATTGCTTGGTTTGTCTTATTTTCTGATGAATCCTTACAAAAAATTAACGGCGCAGCAGCATTCTGCAGAAAAGTCATTCTTATATGCTAAAACGTGATCCTAAAAAGAAGCCGAAATTCCACAAAAATTTGAGAATACAAATTTCGGAAATTTCGGCTTATCCAAAGAATCTAGCACTTTTTATTGGTTTTGCTCTTCACGGATACGTGACTCTAACTCTTGTTGTTCACGATCTTTTTTGGCTTTACGCTCTTCATCTTCCATTCTCAAGCGTTCCCGTTTTAATTCAGGATGAGGATCATTGATCACATTTCCTGCTTCGATTTCTTCTAATGCCTGTCCAACACTTTTTACTGATTCAAATGAATCCATCGTAGGTTGTGCTTTTGCATCTAGCTCGTGTGCACGTTTGCTTGCTAAGATAACTAGAGAATATTTTGAATTTACGCGATCTAACAATGAGTCGATTGAAGGTTTTAACATCATAAGACTACATCTCCTTTAACATTTTGATATATTTGCCGATCACACGGTCGACACGAAAGTGTTCACTGGCAATGATATTTTTGATTCGTTCTACCGCCAGGGGTACCTGGTCATTGACTACGGCATAATCATATAGTGCCATCATTTCAATTTCTTCTTTGGCAACTTTCATTCGTTCTTCGATTACTTCATCTGCATCTGTCCCACGGCCAACGATTCTTGATTTTAATTCGGCTAAATCGGGAGGAGTTAGGAAGATAAATACGCCATCTGGTACTTTTTCTTTGACTTGTTGAGCACCTTGGACTTCGATTTCTAAAAATACATCTTTTCCTTCGTCCAATGTTTTATTGACATAAGACAAAGGTGTTCCATAATAATTCCCTACATATTCAGCATATTCCAGCATTTCTCCGGCTTCGATCATTGCTTCGAATTCTTCTTTGCTTCTAAAGTAGTAATCGACTCCTTCGACTTCTCCTTCACGCATCTTACGAGTAGTCATTGAAATCGAATATTGGAAATCATTATCCTCACTCTCAAAAATTGCTTTTCGCACTGTGCCTTTTCCTACACCTGATGGTCCAGACAACACGATTAATAATCCACGCTCTGACATGACGACGTCCTTTCAACTAGTCTTTTTATACTAACGTTTATTTTGCACTTTTTTTCGACAACTTTCAAGGGCATCTTTGATTATAGCAAAAAAAAGCGCCTTTGACTGGCAAAACCTTTGCTTTTCACTCGGGCTTTTGATGATAGTGATTAACTATCAAGTTCATCCTTCATTCAAAAGTTCAAAAAAAGGTCCCTCTCACCTTACAGGTTCTAACTGAGCAGCATTCTTTTTCAAAAAAATAGTGAGAAGCGCAACATATGGTTGCAGCTCTTCTCACTAACATGCCGATTACCGTCGTTTTTAAAAACCCATGTTTGACAAGGTATTGACAACACCCATGATCTCATCTTTTCGAGAGAGTGCTTTTTCAGTTGGGTCTTTCACTTCTTCTGCATCGATTCTCACAATAAATTGACGATTCATCGTCACATAAGTCCCATCGTTAACTAACAATTGGATTTCTTTCTCCGTCACTTGCGCACAGGCATCTTGCCAAGCTTCAAATCCTGCTTTTTCAGAAGGAACATTTCTTTTGATGACCGTTTTCCCACTTAATTCATGAAACGTGATATCATAATAGTTCATTTTTTTCGTCTCCTTGCTATTCAATATTTTGGATCTGTTCTCGGATTTTTTCTAAAATCGTTTTTAACTGGATCACTTGGTTTTTGATTTCAATCGCACTTGATTTTGAACCAATCGTATTGATTTCTCGATTCATTTCTTGGATCAAAAAGTCAAGTTCTCTGCCAACTGGCTGTTTTACTTGAAGTAATTCATCCAATTTGCCGATATGGATCACTAAGCGATCCAATTCTTCATGAATATCTCCTCGCTCTAATAAAATAGCGAGTTCAGTCAGCAATCTTTGTTGATCGACCGTTGCTCCCAAGTAATCTTCTAGTTTCTTTTGATATTTTTCCTGATACTCTTGTTCGTATAACTCAACAAATTGTTGTAAGTCATTTAATACTTGTTTCAGTTCATCACTGTTTTTCTGAATGATCGCCTCTAAGGCTGTCCCTTCTTTTTGGCGACTTTTTTCAATTTCAGCTAGTGCTTCATGGACCGTTTCTAAAACCAAGGCTGTCAGTTCATCCATATTGTTTTCATTTTTTTCTTCAATCACGACAAAAGATTCATTCGTTGTCAAAGTTTCTAATAGACGTCCAATCTGTAATTGCTGTTTCTCTCCATAACGTTGGGTTATTCCTTCAGTTAAGTTCGTCATCAGCTCGTCAATCAAATTCCAATCAACAAAAACTTGTTTTTGATTTTGTCCCAAATACGTCAGATTGATAAAAACTTCGACTCGACCTCGACTTAAATGTTGTTTCATCAATTGGCGAATATCATTTTCGAGATAATTTAACAATTTAGGACTACGTATTTGCATATCTAAAAAGCGTTGATTGACACTTTTGATCTCAACTTCTAATTGATACTCTGCGGTTTCACGGGTGGCTTTACCAAAACCAGTCATACTTTTCATTCAACAGGGTCCTTTCTGTTACATATTTTCGATAGCTTTTTGTAATGCCTCAAATTCTTCATTGGTTAGAGTAAGCCCTTTACCCATTTTCTCATGTTCGGGCGCCCAGTCACGAAGATCGAATTTAGGTGGGCGGCCATTCCAGCTGACTAGGTTCAGCTCTTTTCGCCATCCTTTATTATTTTCGGATAAAACAGCGATCTCTTCTATGATTTCGTAGGAAAATTCTTGTGCCATGGTTGTTCCTCCTTTAGATAAAGTAAATATAAATTCAATAGGGTGTCAAATAACTGCGTATGAAGCTTAGATTGAAGTTGCTCGTTCTTTTTTTGTTTAACTAAATGAGCAATTTCATTGATTTGTTCCTGTTCAGTCTTTTGCTTTTTTTGGTATTTTTGGACTCTGCGCCACTCATTACTATTTAATTGTCCGACCTCTCGAATCATTTGATTGAAAAATGAACTTGATTCTTTTTGAATGATCTGTTCGATCAATTCATCTACATCATAAACTTTATTCGGTAAAACGAGCTTTTTTTTGGCTAATAGTTCAAGCATCGCCACCCCGCATGTTTCAATTACTACCCTGTCTTTATATATATTACGCAAAGTTTGCCAAAATTTTGGTTGTTGAACAAAAGTTGTTTCTAGCTGAAGATCATTCACTAGATAGCTTAAAAATTTACGCCAATATTGTTCTGCAAGTTTCGTTGAATAGAACGTATACCAATTCCCCTCAAAATCACCTAACTTTTTTTTCATTTCCAGATAGCCTAATTGGAGATTGAATTGGTTTCTCTGCCGATTAAAAATCAAGAAGGTTCCCAATGACCAATTAGAGCGGCAGAGCCATGGAACAGTCTCTTCTGGTATCGTAATCTTCTTAGTCACTCCGGGACCATCCACATCTACTATTAAGCACTCCGTTGCCCCTTCTTTAATTGCTACATCCACAGGCAAATTATTTCGATAACCACCATCAATATATTTTTGTCCAGCAATGTTTCGATAACTCATAGCGGGATAAAACGAGGCCGAAGCTAGGATCCAATCAGCAATTTCATTGCTTGCCAATTGCTGGATCGGTGTCACCACTTCTTTAAAATCAGGAAGTCGAGTCGAAACGGTAAATAAACGAGGACTTTTCATTTTTAAAATCTTCTCAGCATCTAATTTACTTTTGAGTAACTTTTCCAAAGGGGTGATTGAGGCTCCCCCCTTGATAATTGCTGCTCTCGTCATTTGCCGTGTTTCTTGGATAAACCTTTTCCGTAGATCTTCTGATAATGCAGTTTCTGGTAGCTGTAATACTTGATTCGTTGCGAGGGATTGCCATAAAGAAAGAGCTTGCGATAAATCATCTTGCAAGATCAATACACCGTTTAACGCACCAACTGAAGTTCCCGTAATTACTTCAAAATGAATCTGATGTTCTTTTAACGTTTGCCAAACACCGATTTGATAGGCACCATGAGCGCCACCGCCACCTAATACTAAACCAATATGATAGGTCAGTTTTTTTTGCCAGATTGTCTGAGCCAACTGATTGTCTTGCGTATAACCATGATGAGATAGGAGTGTCTGCCAATATGTCGACAGTGGTTCAATCCATTGAAAAGAACAATATTTTTTGAAATAAAAACGGGAACACCACTCTATCTCTTTAAAAAAAAGCGTCCAACCAGGCATGTCACCAACCACTAGCACATTTTTAATCAGCCATTGTTCACTGGTTCGTTCGGCAATAAAATAAAGGGTATGTTTGTTACCGATCATCCGCCAAGCTTGCCTTTTCTTTGTTGCCAACCAAAAGGCATCACGGCTTTCCTGATGGGTAGCATAAAAGGGTAGCAATTGTTTGGCTCGTTGAAGTGTAGAGTAGAGGACTGTTTTTTCTGAACCGTACACTTGTTGAATCAGCATAATCTTCTCCTTTTTTATTATAACAAGACAAATATATTCTTTTAAAGTATACTATTTTTTTGAGAAATACTAAAATGAATACATTGTTCTTGTAAAAGCTATAACAAAATCCATTCCATCCATTTATACAAAAACAATGAAAATGTCCATGTTTATCACAAAAAAAGTGATTTTGTAATGGAATTTTAAAATAAAAGAAACAAGCTTTTTTTTAATAAATGTTGTAAAATGAAAGTGATAATGAGTGAGAGGAGGAGCATGATGTCTGAGTCAGTTTATGTACATATTGATACTACTAGCAATGCGGTTGTGACTCAGGGGCTGACTATTAGTGATTTTTCAAACAACATCGTGCATTTCCCACAAAATTTATTGTTATTAGATCCTTCAGAAAATGCTGGTGAATACGAATCCCATACTGGGTTGAAAGTGATTCGTGGAACAGAAAATATCCAACGCTTTTTCTCTTCTGCACGTAATCGTAATCATTCGAGTGATTTAAAATGGATCGATTTTAACGACTTAACGATGCTGAAAGAATTAACGCCATTAGAAATTTCAGAATTGTTATATTTTGGACACATGAAGACCCATCTTCACTCACCATTTTTTTATAAATTACAAAATAATTTCGTCTACTTCGATCTTAACGATCAATTAGAACGAATCTATTATCGCTATTTAGATGAATTTTATCGGATCTTTGCCAATAAACTAAGTATCATCTTGTCAAAAAAAATCAATGAGAAAAAATCGTTTTTCAAACGAGATATTCCGGTCGAAAAAATTAGTGTGGAATTACTGAAGAATATGCGTAATTTGATGCAAGAAGGAATCATTTTTTCTTTTGAACAAGGTGGATTGATCGATAACGATTATCATATCCCGATCTATGTCATTGAAGATTATATTTGGAAGCTAAAAGGAACAAGATACCTTGATGAAGAAGCAATTGGCACTTTAGTTTATCATGCAGAAGAAAAACGCTGGGAGCTTGTAGGAGAAGCTGCGGAACTCAACTATACTCCTTTAAGCTGATGCTTGGATGTTCCATTATTTTATACTTATAAAAAAAGAGCCTAGACACTTTTATAGTGACTGAGGCTCTTTTCGTTTATTTTTTCCCGATGAACAAAGCTGGAACTGTCCGCCCGATCCCAAGCAAAACAACCATTGTAACAATTCCTGTAGCCAAGGCACTTGCACCATTCATGACTAAAGAAAAGAGCCATGGATTCATTCCCCACAAAGCATAACTTCCCCAAAAAACGACGCCTGCGACAAAATGCCAGAAATATCTAGCACCAACACCAACTAAAGTTCCTAATATAATAGTGGTTGTCATCCCTTTTTTATTGCCCATCGTTAGACTGTTTTGCAGCCTTTTAGCGAACACTCCTGCAAATCCTGCAAAGGTAAAAGCAATCGGATACTCGATCAATACTTGAATGACACTGAGATAATACACTTGTCCTGTTGGAAAATGTAAAATCCCCCAAATAAATCCTGATAAAATCCCTGCCTTCCAGCCTCTTCTTAACGCAAACAATGTCAGTGGAATCTGTCCTAATGAAATCTCAAAGCTACTACCTATTTGAAGAGGGATAAAGGATAACACCATCGCTAGTGCAGCTACAAGTGTCCCCTCAATCCATACTTTATATTTTTTCTCCATAAAAAAACTTCCTCCGTTCATTTGAAATCACAAAGGAGGAAGTAAATACAACATACTTCTACAACCAACGTTACATGACTAACGTCAATTGATCGTCACAATTCCTACGCTCGCATAACCGATACAGGTACGAAGGGTTTAGAAAAACTTCAATCTCAGCCTCATAAGGCTCCCCTTTGTGATACTATTCAATTTTTTTAACTCTTATTTTTTTGTTTCGAACAATGGACTAACAGGTTTATTTTCGTGGATACGTTTAATTGCATCACCCATCAAACCACCGACACTTACTTCATCGATTTTTTCGATCTTACGGTCATCTGGCAGATAGATCGAATCTGTTACAACTAAGCGTTCAATCGCAGAATCTTCAATACGCTGTAAAGCTGGTCCAGATAATACTGGATGTGTACATGATGCGTAGACACTTACTGCGCCTGCTTCTTTTAGTGCATTAGCCGCTAAGGTAATCGTCCCTGCTGTATCGATCATATCATCAATCAATACACAAGTTTTTCCTTCTACTTGCCCAATAATATTCATTACTTCTGCTACGTTTGCTTTTGGACGGCGTTTATCAATGATCGCAATTGGTGCTTTTAAAAATTCAGCCAATTTACGCGCACGAGTTACACCACCATGGTCAGGTGATACAACTACTACATCGTCCCCTTTAATCCCTTTTTCTAAGAAATAATTTGCAATCAATGGTGCACCCATCAAGTGATCAACAGGAATATCAAAGAATCCTTGGATTTGGACAGCATGCAAATCAAGCGTCAACATTCTAGTTGCTCCAGCTTTTTGAATCATGTTCGCCACAAGTTTTGCAGTGATTGGTTCTCTGGCACGAGCTTTACGATCTTGACGTGCATATCCATAGTAAGGCATTACTACGTTAATCGTTTTTGCACTGGCACGTTTCAAGGCATCAATCATGATCAGCAATTCCATTAAATTATCATTTACAGGACTACTCGTTGACTGAATAACATAAACATGTGATCCGCGAATACTTTCTTCAATATTCACTTGGATTTCTCCATCACTAAATTGAGTAACCGATGATTTACCCAATTCGACACCGACAGCTGCAGCAATTTTTTCTGCTAACGGGCGATTTGAATTTAACGCAAAAATTTTTAATCTTGGGTCAAAGTAATGTTTTGACATGGGGACCTCCACTTTCTTTTTCACAACTCTAGAATTCTACCTATTAAATACTAGTCATATTTTCTGAATAAATCAAGGGGTTTTACAAAAGTCTTAGTTTAAATAAGGGAGTTTTTTAGCATACTCTTCTTTATTGACCTGTCTTGCACGGGCAATTGCCATAGCATATTCAGGGATATCTTCTGTGATTGTTGACCCTGCAGCTACTGATGTATTTTTAGCAATTTCCACTGGGGCAATGATATTTGCATTAGAACCGATAAAACTATGATCCCCAATTGTTGTGCGGTGCTTGTTTTTCCCATCGTAATTCACAAAGACCACGCCACAACCAACATTGATTTCTTCGCCTAATGTGGCATCACCGACATAAGTCAAATGACCAACTTTGGTATTTTTACCAATTTCAGCATTTTTGACTTCCACAAAATTACCAATATGGACACCTTCACCAATTTCTGCTTTTGGTCGTAAATGAGCAAATGGTCCCACGTCCGCATGACTTTTCACAAGACTTTTTTCGATCACAGAATGTTCAACTACCACATGATCTTCAATCACACTATCTACGATTCGAGAATGGGCACCGATCACGCAATCTGATCCAATGACGGTTTTACCTTGAAGTTGGACGCCTGCTTCGATCACTGTATCAGAACCAATCTCTACCCCGGCATCAATATAAGTCGTTGCTGGATCAACAAAACTTACACCATTGACCATATGCATTTTGTTGATTCTTTGGCGCATCAATTCATTAGCTTTAGCTAATGCAATACGATCATTGACTCCCATTGATTCATCAAAGTCTTCTGTCTGATAAGCTGCTACTGTTTTTCCAGCATCTTTGAGGATTTCAATGATATCGGTTAAGTAGTACTCCCCTTGTGCATTGTCTGTTCCTACTTTGTTCAATGCTTCAAACAGAGCTTGATTGTCAAAACAATAAGTTCCTGTATTGATTTCTTGGACCAATGCTTCTTCTGGTGTAGTATCTTTTTGCTCAACGATTTTTTCAACGATCCCAATATGGTCACGAATGATACGACCATATCCAGTTGGATCTTCGGCTTGTGCGGTTAGAATCGTGGCACTCGCATTTTTTCCTTGGTGATACTCAAATAAATTGTTCAATGTTTCAGTGGTTAAAAGCGGTGTGTCGCCACTGATCACCAGTGTCGTGCCTTCTTTCCCTTGTAAAAAAGATGCGGCTTGTAATACTGCATGACCTGTACCAAGTTGTTCTGCTTGCAGAGCGTATTCACTACGTTCACCCAACTGTGCCTTTACTTGCTCAGCGCCATGCCCGACGATCGTGATGATTTGATCTGGGTTGGTTTCACTTACTCGATTGATAATATGTTCCACCATCGGCTGTCCTGAAACTGGATGTAAAACTTTATATAATTTTGACTTCATGCGAGTTCCTTTTCCCGCTGCCAAAATGATTGCATAACGTGCGTCCAACTGCGTCACTCCTAATTGTATTTGATGGTTTTAAGTTTAGCCCACTCTACTCAATTTTTCAACCAAGCAGACTATATTTGTAACTAGACCATTTTTATCTTGGGGGTTAAAAAATCAATTAGTCAATCAACAATAGTGAGAGAAAAATAGGGTTATATGAAAAAGGAGAACGAATTTCTCTCATCTGACAGATAACAGCTGAATATCTGATTTGTTGTTGCTGGTTGCTGTAGTGTTTCTATCGAAAATAAGCCAAAGAATTCCCAAAATAGGTGAAACTATTTTCGGATTCTCCGGCTTATTTCTCAGAGCTGGACACTTCTGTCACAATCTCTTCCAGCTATTATTGATCGGCCAATAAATAAATTTTCAATCTCTAATCTTTGAAATAATTTCCTGGTACAACTGTAATGTTTTTGGTCTTCGTGTCGACATCTTTCACGTATAGTAATGAAGTATAATCGTCAATTGCACGATGACCATTAAATTTGGATTCTGCAAAAACGGTGATTCCTACAAGTTCAGATTCAAACTCTTCGATCAAGCTCTTCATTCCATTGACTGTGCCGCCGCCTTTCATAAAATCATCAACGACTAGGACACGAGAACCACGTTTAAGACTTCTTTTTGACAATTCCATCTTTTCGATTCGTTCAGAAGAACCAGAAACATAATTCACACTAACTGTCGATCCTTCTGTGATCTTTGAATCACGGCGTACGATAACAAACGGTGCATTTAAATAATAGGACACAGCTTGCGCGATCGGCACGCCTTTCGTAGCAACTGTCATCACTGCATCGATTTTTTCACCTAAATACTTAGAAGCAATGATTTTTCCAACTTGGCGCAATAATTCGGGCTCACCTAGTAAATCGGATAGATAAACATAACCTCCAGGCAACAAACGATCTTGTTCAGACAATCGTTCAGCTAACGACTCAATGTATTTTTTGGCTTCTTCGTAAGAAATCTCTGGTATAAATAAAACCCCACCAGCGGCACCTGGAATTGTTTCTAGGGTACCATACCCTCGTTCCTTAAATGTTTTTTTGATAATTGCCAAGTCTTCACTGATCGAAGATTTAGCAGATTCATAACGTTCGGCAAAACTTGTCAATGAAATTAATTCGTGAGGATGATCTAATAAATACTGAGTCATATCAACAAGACGTTCACTGCGACGTACTTTCACATATTTCAGCTCCTTTTAAGAAATTATATCGTTTTACATTATATAAGTTTTCATTTAAAAATTCGAGCATTTTGTAAGAAAATAAGTTAAATAGTTCGGTATTTATCTAAATATAAGAAAAAGCAATGAAAATTTTTCGTTTTCATCGCTTTTCTTTTTGATTTTTTATTTATTTTTTCGCTTAATGGAAACAAGCACCCGCTTGAACAAATTGACCACAAGAAACAACACGATAAAGACTAGTGTGATCGTCGCACCCGGTGGCGTATCTAGATAAAAGGAACTTGTTAGTCCCGATAACATGCCGATAAAGCCAACACCGATACTAATGGCAATCACCACATTGAAACTTTTGCCTAAGCGCATACCGATCGCTGCAGGCAGGACCATAATTGCTGAAATCAATAATGCCCCGGCAATTGGGATCATGACAGCAATCGCAACACCCGTAATCACGTTGAACAGCATTGACATACGGTGAACAGGCAGACCATCAACATGGGCGGTATCTTCATCAAAAGTCAGCACGTACATTGGTCGCTTGAACAAAAAGAATAAGAAACCAATAATAACAAATAATACACCCAAAAAGATAACTTGATCCCAAGTAATCGTCACAATCGAGCCAAAGAGGTACGATTGGATACTTGTGGCTGAGTTTCCACCACTAAGATTCATCAAAACTAATGCCAGCGCCAGTCCGCCAGCCATTAAGATCGCAATTGAAATTTCTGAGTAAGTACGATAAATCGTACGTAAATATTCTAAAATCACCGCAGCTAATATTACTACGAACATCGTAGTCAACGTTGGATTGATATTCAAAAAGAAACCCAATGCCACCCCTGCCAGCGAAACGTGTGACAGTGTATCTGCCATCAATGATTGTCTTCGGATCACTAAAAAGACACCTAACATTGGAGCAATCCCCGCAATAAAAATGGCTGCTAAAAAAGCTCGTCTCATGAATTCATATGAAAGCAACGCCATGGAGAATCCTCCTTTCTTACCAAACGAATTTGTCGATCCGCATATTGCTTGATATCCTCATGATCATGAGTAATCATCAAAATTGCCTTGCCATGTTCATGGGCACTATGACGCAATAGTCGATAAAATTCATTACGAGATTCTTCATCCATTCCCGTTGTCGGTTCATCCAATATAAATAAATCTGGGTCAGTCGCAAAAATACGGGCTAAGCTAATCCGTTGTTTCTGTCCACCGGATAATTCTCCGATCCGTCGATGACGCATCTCCCACATTCCAACAGATTCTAAAGCTCGTTTAACATGCTGATGATCTTTTTCAGAAAGCCGTTTGAACCAACGTCCTCTCGGATAGCGACCGGAACGAACCAATTCTAAGACTGTACTTGGAAAGCCAGCATTAAAAGATGCCACTTGTTGGGGAATGTAACCAATACTTAATTTTTGTCCTTCTTGATTTTTTGGGGCGATTTTCACTGTTCCCTTAGAAGGTTTTAACAAGCCTAAGGAAGCTTTGATCAATGTTGATTTTGCTGCACCGTTTTCTCCTGTTAGAATAACGAACTCTCCTGCATCAACGTGATAAGACACATCTTCTAATACAGGTTCTTCATCATAATAAAAAGTCAAATCGGATATTTCGATATAATGCACGCGAAATGCCTCCGTTCTTAATTAATACTTTCTTTTAACGCTTTTAAGTTCTCTTCCATTACCGAAATATAATTTTCACCCGCTTTGATTTGTTCACTTGTCAAACTCTCTAATGGATTCAATACTTCTAATTTAACACCCGTTTCTTTCGACAATGTTTCTGCCACTTTGGATGACGCATTTTCTTCAAAATAAATCACTTTAATCTTATTTTTGTTCACAAAATCTTTTAGTTCAGCTAAGCGGCTTGGTGTGGGTTCTTGATCAGGCGTTACCCCTGCAATCGCTTGTTGGTGTAAATCATACTGATTCGCTAAATACGCAAATGCGGCATGTTGCGTCACAAACGTGCGATTTTTGGCATCTTTGAGTGCATCCGTATATTTTTGGTTCAGGTTTTCTAATTTTTTGATATAAGCATCCGCATTTTTATCAAAAGTTGCCTTTTTATCAGGATACTTTTTCCCAAGCTCTGAAGCAATTGTTTTGACCTCTTTGATTGCTAACACAGGATCTAACCAAATATGTGGATCATACTCATGCGAATGACTTTCAGAAGAAGCTTCTTCATGTTCATGATCATGGTCATGGTCTTCTTCTGCTGATTTCAGACGATCAATTCCTTTAGCTGCTTCAATCATCAATGTTTTATTCGTATCGACAGAATCTTTCAATGAATCAACAAAAAATTCCATATCTGGACTATTATAAACAAACACATCCGCATCAGCGATTTCTGCTTGTTGTTTTGCACTAGGTTCAAAATCATGCGGTTCAGTCCCAGATGGGATCAACAACTTGACGTTTCCTTCATTTCCAACTACTTCTTTCGTAAATTCATACATCGGATAAAAGGTCGTAACAATCGTTAACTCATTTTTCTTTGAATCCTTTTGGTTCGTACCACCACAAGCCGCTAATAAAAACATCCCTACAGCTAGTGTTAAACCAATCATATATTTTTTCATAAGACTCTCCTTTCGAACAAATCGTAAAATTACGATTTATCAACGGAACTTAATGTATCAGAATAAAAAAATAGAGTCAATAGAAATCCTTCAATTTCTGATTTATACGAATAAATTCAATGTAAACCGTAAAATGAATGATAGTTTATTCATGTTACTGAGAGCCCAACAAGTTATCTAGACCATTTTTTCCAATTTCTAAATAGAATAAATAACGTTTAGAGTAACTAAGCTGCAACCAACTCAAAAAAATCTCAAAACAGCTTCTTCTGTTTTGAGATTTTTTATTCTTCATCTCTTAGCAACAACTAGTTCTGGCCTATTTTACAACGTGCGTACTAAATATACTTCATCACAGAAACCTTTCAGCCCGTTATAGACTCTTTGTGCTCTTGAATAATGTTGACATAAGGCAAAGACTGTCGGTCCGCTTCCGCTCATCAAAGCGGCATCTGCCCCATACTTTAACATGCGTTCTTTGATTTGATGGATAATTGGATGACGTTTGCCGGTAACATCTTCTAAACTATTTCCCATGTATTGAATCATCGTATGGTAATCTTGTTGCTGGATTGCCTCCACTAGTCTAGGAATGTTCTGATGCTGGATTTTTTGCGCATCTACTTCTTTGAAGACGGTCCTAGTCGAAACACTCATTTTAGGTTTCACCAAGATTACCCAACACTGAGGCATTGAAGGGAGAACTTGGACCACTTCTCCTTTGCCGCCAACAAACGCAGTATTACCATAAACACAATAAGGCACATCCGTACCAACTTCCAAACCAATCTCAGCTAATTCTTCCAGAGAACAACCGAGATTCCATAGTTGATTGATCCCTCTCAGTGCAGCTGCACAATCTGTGCTGCCCCCACCCAGTCCAGCTGCAACTGGAATATTTTTTTTCACAAATATTTTTACGCCTTTTTTGATATGATACTTATTCTTAAGCAATGTTGCTGCTTGATAAACGTTATTTCGTTGATCTACTGGCAAAAATGCCTTATTCGTTTCTACGATGATTCGATCCTCAGGTATCTCTTCAAAGAATAAGTGATCTGCTAAATCTACACTCGACATTACCATTTCCAGCTCGTGATACTCATCGGGACGCTTGTACAAGACATCTAATCCCAAATTGATCTTAGCTGGTGCTTTTTCTATCAGTTCCATCCTCTCACCCATTCAAAAAGTCTAAGTCGCAAGTATTCTATCACAGAGAAAAATAAAAGTATAGCTCATACGAGTGACGTGTTTACGATCTTAGCGGTTTTCTCAGACCTTTTCTGTCTACAGATAAAACAAACCATCCTTCGACCACATTCATTGTCTCTAGCTACCGTCAATCGCTTTTTCACGTTTTAAACTATGGGTAGCTAAAATACGTCACCAGTTATTCCTCTATTTACGCAATTTACAATTCCGTTAATACTTCTTCTGCAAAACTGATACTTTTTTCTTTTCCCTTCCCAATTAGTATAAACAACTGTAATGTGGCAAATGTAAAACTGCTTCCCTTCATGTAAGCAAAATAGCGACCTTCCCAACGAGTGACATAGCGCAGTTTTTCTTCATAGGTCGATTGAAAGGAGTAAAAAAAACTACCATAATTATAAACAATATGCATGATGCGCTCTTGAAAGAATGCAAAGTCTGTTTCCCCTACATTTGCTAACGGAGCTAAACCAAGATTTGTCTCAAGATAGCCCTTTTCTTGGTAGACAACAAATAGATTGACTAATAAATAATCGGATAGTTCAGCAGGTTCATCTGGCAATACACGTAATAGATCATAGCCTGCTTGGCTTTCAGATATTGGTTGCTCTGTAATAAATCCGACCACTTTTTGTTCTTTGCGTACCACTCCAACACCGCTGGCTAACAGATAAGATTTGTCAAAACGCCCAACAGAAAAATGCTTTTCTCTCGCACCATGTAACCACTGATCCGAAACCTCGCTCACCGCAGCTAATAATTCCTCAGGTAATTGTTCGTACCAAGTGAAATGATAGCCTTCATTAGTTAGACGCTGGTACTCTAGCTGTTGATTGACCCAAGGCATTTCTTCTGTAGTCAAATCTGCCATTCCTACTTCGCCGACTTTTGTAAAATGAAAACCTAATTCATGCAACATTACCACATATTTTTCTGAGATCTTGTAAAAAGCAATTTGATACCCTAAGCAATCAGCTTTTTGCATAAATTCTGTAATAGCAGGACGAATCATTTTAGGATTGCCAATCGGGTCTCCCAAAACAAAGCATTTATTTCCTTTGATCTGGTAACCAAAGACGACTTGATCCTCTCCATTTTGTTGATAGTAATAATATTTATATACTGGTAAACGAAGATAATGACTAGCAGATGTCCCCTGATAGACGGTCAACATCTGTTTGAATCTTTCGATTTGTAAATCTGACCCTAACTCATTCGTTTCAGAAGCAAGGTACTGATACAATGCTACTAATGCCAACAGCGAGATCCCTAGACCAATCAAGCCTGAAAACCAAACTTCATCGGATGGGAACAGGAGAAAGCGATCAGCTGTCAATCGATTTACCCAAAAACGTCCACTATGATACCCTGCAATTGCATAGACGATAAATAGAAACCCAAACAAACATAGATCAAAAAGAATGGCACCCCATGAATAAACAAATTTTTTACGGTAAAATTCTTTCCGAGCTAGCCAGACAGCCAGAAGAATCAAGATATACACTAAAATCAATTGCCAAGATAATGTTCGAGTAACTGTGTTAATGATTCCAAAAGCTAATAAAGCAATAGTTGGTAAAAAAGCCTTCTTCACTTTCATTGCT
This sequence comes from Enterococcus sp. DIV1208, assembly GCF_050530455.1. NCBI lineage: Bacteria > Bacillati > Bacillota > Bacilli > Lactobacillales > Enterococcaceae > Enterococcus > Enterococcus sp. DIV1208. The sequence continues at coordinate 2,644,846 of NZ_CP172887.1, forward strand.
AACGCTCTTCCCAACCCAAGCAATAAGAATCCAATCAATAGATTCAACGTTTGGTCTAAAAAATTAAACGAGAAAGGTAATAAAATCTGAAACAATCGACTGATCGCAGAAAGATTCGTAATCGTAGATAGTAACACCATCATGATCCCTGCAAAATAAACGGCTGTGACCAAAATAAAATGCGCGATTTTTTGAAAGAGCAGTCGTGGTATATTGTCTAAAAAACGATTCACTTTTACTCCAGTATGTGACAGAAATAAAAATAAGCCAACCGCAAAAGGAACCACATAATAAAACAAACGGTAATAAAGTAACCAAACCACTGCAATATCTTGTCGAACAGCTAACTGACTCATACCTAAGATCATCAACACATCAAATGTCCCGACACCCCCAGGAACCATTGTCAACATACCGATTAACGTAGCGATAATAAACATTGGATAAATCGAAAATAAGGAAATATCTACATCCATCAAATAACCAATCGCTAAAAAAACGACCAATGCTCCAGTCCATTGCCCCACAGAAGCTAACAGTAACCCGACTAGACCCTTAGGATAGAATTCCGCAAATAATGTTCTTCTTTTTAAATAAGCAAAGAAAAAAATAGCCGGTGCTATCACACTACCGCCAAGTAACCAAATCCAATAACTTCTAAAAATACTAGTAGTTTGTAGAAAAAAAACATCAATGAACGTTAGAAATGACCATAATGATAAACCAGTCAACATAAATAATGCAACTTTAGAAACGGTAGCAAGTACCATTTTCCGATTTGTTTCTTTTCCATAAAAATTTGCTCTAAGACTAGCTCCAACAATTCCTCCAAAGCCCGCTAAGTTATTAATTGTATTCGTAATAAAAGCAGCTAAGAAAAAATCGTGACGCTTCATTTTAGGTTTCCCTTGTTTTTCCAACACGCGAATCGTCACCCAGTCATACAACAACATTGGCAAAACACCGATCAACCCCACTAAAACCATTAAACACAGCGTAACATAACTTTGTTGTCGCATAGTTTGCCAAATATCTTGCCAACTCATTCCATTTGCAATATTTACGACTTGATTGGCAACGAAAACTATAATAGATCCAAAAAAAATCATTTTTAAAATCAAGCTATGATTTTTCAACCACTGAAATGCCGTATGACTTTTATTTTTCATACTTTACCATCCTTACTTGAAAACTTTCAATTTATAAATCAATGTTAGCTTATTTACCTTATTTTTACCACTTATGCACTAGTTTCACCTGTTTATGTATCTATTATCCACACGCTTTATTCTTTGCTTGCCCTTCATTGAAAAGAAAGCTATGCTAAAACAAAAGGAGAGGATAACATGAAAATTGGATTCATTGGAACAGGTAATATGGCGCAAGCAATCATTAACGGCTTGATTGAACACGAAACAGTGGCTAAAGAAGATATTTTTGTCTCAAGTGGTCATTTCGAAAATGCACAACGTTTTGCAGAAGCAACTGGTGTAACCGCCTGTCAAACAAATCAAGAAGTCGCAAAACAAGTAGATGTCATTTTACTGGCAGTCAAACCTAAAATCATTGACCAAGTACTGAAGGATTTAAGAAAATATAGTCAGAAATGTCTCTTTATTTCAATTGCTTCAGGAAAATCATTACATGATCTGGAAAAAGCCCTAAATGACCCCGAAGCGAAAATCATTCGTGTCATGCCAAACGTAAACGTTAGTGTGGGTGCAGGTGTCTCTGCTATCTGTAAAAATCATCATGTCACATATGAGGAATTCAAAGAAGCAACGCAAATCTTTGAAGCAATCGGCAGTGTCTATCCACTGGCAGAAGGTGATTTCAGTACGTTTATTGGGTTAGCCGGTAGTTCACCAGCATTTATTTATATGTTGATCGATGCCATGGGTCGTGCGGGTGTCTTTAATGGCTTACCTAAAAAAATGGCAACCGAGATCGCTGCCAAAGCTATTATGGGATCTTGTCAAAAATTCCTAGCAAGTGATGAAAACCCTTGGGAGCTAGTTGACCAGGTTTCTTCCCCTGGCGGAACAACCGTTGCAGGTGTTGTGGCTTTAGAAGAAGCTGGCTTCATTCCTGCTATTATCAAAGGGATCAATACAACGATCGAAAAAGATCGAGAAATGCTGGATAAGAAATAAAACGAATGAGTCTGAAGGAATCTTTTTACTAAAAAAAGTAGGACATTAATCAGATTTTTTCTGATTAATGTCCCAGATTCAGACTCTTCATTCTGAATTATTATTTTTCAATATTCACAATAAAACCTCTGAAACCTTTCATCCGTATATATTTTAGCAACAGCTAGATAAAGAGCCACAACCAAAACTACCACAACCAAGGCTACCCATTGTTCCGCAGATGGTATCTAGCGAAGCATTCAAACTATGTTCGTTGTTTAATACTGCTAATTCTTCAGAAACATTGCCTGCTTTCATTAATAGTCCTACTGCCATTTTCTTCACCTCCTTTCAAGTTGATCAATCATTTTTTATTGTCATCAACTGTTTGTTACACTTATCAATCTATTATTCAATCAGATCCTATCTCTTCATTCGTATTTTCGGTTGAAGGATTTATCTATAAATCGAATAAAAGTATGTTTGGTATGTTAGGGTTCTCCAACGCTAACAATCCCAAAATCACCCCGGAAAGACCGGTCATCAAACCAACATCTAGAAACTCGTCTTCTAAACAACTTTCATTAATTGTTCGTTTGTCTAAGTATGCATTCCAATCATCGAGTAAGAACGCATATGACTTTATATTATGATGAATGAAGAAATGACGGTAAAGCCACATATTTCCTAAAAAGCCATGACATAAGCAACTATCTACACGTTCTTTGTTTAATTCTTCTTTTAATCGAGCAAAATATAATAGCTCCTCTGGGCTTTCTCCTTCCATAAGATATCGATGAGTAAGCATTCCTACAAGACCATTACAATAAAAAGTATTTTGCTCAATCCATTTTTCTCCTCTTGTATCAAACCACACACCGTTTTTACGATGTTGGTTTTCAAATAAGGTAACTGCGCCAATCGTTTCTTTTATTTTGGTTACCGAAAATAACTCTTCATAAATCGCTAAAGCATAAAGAATACCTGATGTTCCGTGAGAAAAACCTAAAATAAGTTTCTTTTCTACAGAGGATTCCCAATAACTTCCTTTTCCCTCTGATTCTATTAAATTATTTAATAAATTCTCCACACAAAGTCCAATTAATTTTTTTAATTCTTTATTAGGGCTCTTTTTATAAATATTACAAAAAAGTAGTAATAACCCCGCCGTACCACTCATAATATCCAGAATTTTGTCTTTTTTTATTTTTTGTCCCAGATATTGAAGGATATCTTGCTCAATTGCGATCAGTTTTGATGTTCGCAAGGTTGGAGCAATCAAATTAAATAAATAGATATAACCACCTAATCCAGAAAAAACCCCTATATCATAATTTTTTTGATTAGATAAATCAAAATGATCAAGTAAATCATTCAATATTAATAGAAATCTGTTTTTGTAATCAAAATCATTTTTTGTTTTCCATAAATAATAGTAAGTGATTGCTACACCAATTTTCCCATTATACAAACTGTTATTCATTGGCTGCAGTTTTAAACGAATTTTAAAATCTTTGTCTTTTGTTAAATCTTCATAACCGGTATGAAGCCACGTCACCTGCTTATTGTGTACTATCCTTTTACTATGGATGTAAGATTCTAAAGTCTTGATCTCATCATTTTTTTCTCCAATTATAAAAAGATCTTCTAACGTAATATTTTTATCTCCAAAGCTTTTTTGCAAAATATTTAATTGGTAGTTTAAATCTTTCTCACTAAGAGAATGGATCTTTTTTTTCCATAGTGTTAAGAAATCTATACGACTGTTATTCGTAAATGTCATTTTTTTTGAAATGTTAAGTGTATTTGAGTTAAGTTTTGAAAAAACATAAGGGATATCCCCCTCTAGTATGTCCTCAATTTCATAGGTAAGAAATGGTGTAGAACCAAATCTTGCCATTTGAGAATAGACAAATAACAAGCGATCAAACGGTGCTGTCAAGAACCTAGGATGATAACTTAAAGTCGCTATTTTACTGTAAGTTGCTGTTGGTTTTATTAAATGTCGGATAGTAATATCATTTTTATAGCGCTCAACAATATCAATCAGCTCTGATTTTTTATCCAAAAATAGGTGAAATGTTTCTGTAAATCCTTGATAGATCTGTTGCTTATAGTCTAAAAAACGATAATTTTGTCCATGATACATCGGAACATTAGAATATGAATATTTAAATTCATCAGAATTTTAAGTGAATTTAATTTCTAAATCATCTTCTGAAACAATCAATTGTGGTACTGAAAAACGTTGGAATAAGTTTTCATGACTTCCTAAAGCCGAAATATCATCTTTAAAAAATTCGTTGTACATAGGTACAATTCCAGAATTAAGAACAGAATTAGTCAAAAATTCATGTATCTTATCATTTACAGATAATGCTTCCATACGATCTAAATTGTTAAACAAGCATTCTAAATCAATGAGCATGGGTGAACCACCACTTGCAATTAGATTTTCAAGATGAATATCCGAAGCATTTAAATAGAAAAGAATTGCAATAATTGCCCCCATTTTATAATAGAAATCTTGAACTTCTTCTTCTGATTGACAAGGATCACTTACAACAAATTCTGACCAAGAATACGTTTTACGATTCAATAATTTTATTTGTGCTAGTTGTTTGTTAAAATTATTTTTATTAAATAAAGCAACGCATTCTCCAAATAATAAATCATTGTAATTACTTCGTGGTTTATAAATAATTTTATTCTTTTTACCTGTTATCACGAGTGGAAATTTTCCTGACAGATGCGGATCACCCGAAGAAAATTCAACTCCTATTTCTTGATCAAGTTGAATACTAAACAATTCGTTAATTTCCTTTGAATCATACTCTACATGTTGGATAACTTCAGAAATGTAACAAATTGTTTCTTTGATTTTTTTATCTATTAAATTGAATAAAACAGGAAATCTTTGAAACAAACCTGTGACGTATTTCTCATTAGATAAATAATTTCTAATATAACTTTTCACAGAGAGTTTTTGTAACTGTGACTTTAATAGATTAAAGTCATAAACAATCGTTCGCAAAAGAATCTCATGAATATCTTTGCAAAGGTTTTCATTAATGTTATTGCTAACATTTTTGTATTTTATTAGATTTGGGTACTTCATAAAATATTGCTCAGTTAGCTTTATTGTTACTTGTTGCGAGAATTTTTCAATTGAATCAACTTGTCTCCATTCTTTTAGTTCATTCAACATCTCTTCGTTCTGATCTTTTAGCAGTTTTTTTGAATGAACATACTGTTCCTTAAATTCATTAATATTCTGAAAATGAAAAAATTGTAAAAATTCCTCTTGCATATCTGAAGTCATAAATTCTGCTAAATTGTATTCCAACAACTCATAATTATCCATCTGCTTACCCCACCTCATCTATATTTAGATCATATAGAATCAATTACTTGTGTTTTCAAGAACAAAAACTATATCTTTCTACCCAATAAATCCTAGTAAAAAATTGTACATAAAATTGATTTCAAACTCATAGATCAATATATTACTAGTTTATACAACTTTTATCTCTCGTTAAAAAAATGTACACTAATGCAACAAATTTTATTTCCTAACTATTCTTCATCCTAGTTTGATTTTCTAGTAGTCATTAAGAATAATTTTGATCTACTTTAATGATAGAATAATCGTCTCTAGTTAGATTATGCCTACTTCTTATTAAGAAGCTAATTTAGAACTCAAAGTTAACACACCATGTTTATAGCTGCTCAACCTCTTATCAAAATAATGTTAAAGCGATCAAGCTTGATTAAATAGTGGTTTAAAACAAAAAAGACGCTACGATTATCCTAACTAATCGTAACGTTCTTTTATTTTTTACTTAGCGTAGTCTGTCGCACGCGTTTCACGAATAACGATGACTTTGATATGCCCTGGATAATCTAATTCTTCTTCAATTCGTTTACGAATATCTCGTACTAAACGAACTGCATCTAAATCAGAGATCTCTTCTGGTTTTACCATAACCCGAACTTCTCGTCCAGCTTGAACAGCAAAACTAGATTCTACTCCGGCAAAGCTATTTGAAATGTTTTCTAAGCTTCTTAAGCGACGGATATAATTTTCCAAGGATTCACTTCTAGCTCCTGGTCGTGCAGCGGATAAGGCATCTGCAGCAGCTACCAAGACAGAAATAACTGACGTTGCTTCAACATCTCCATGATGAGATGCAATCGCATTGATCACTACAGGATTTTCTTTGTATTTAGCAGCTAACTCTGCACCGATCTCTACGTGAGAACCTTCGATTTCATGATCTAATGCTTTCCCGATATCATGAAGCAAACCAGCTCGTTTAGCTAATTGGATATCTTCGCCTAACTCAGCGGCTAGTATACCTGACAATTTAGCAACCTCTACTGAATGTTTCAAAACATTTTGTCCATAGCTAGTTCTAAAATGAAGACGACCCATGATTTTGATCAAATCTGGATGAAGGGTATGCGCACCAACTTCAAACGCCGCTTCTTCCCCGTACTCACGGATTCGTTCATCCATTTCTTTACGCGATTTTTCGACCATTTCTTCGATTCGTGCAGGATGGATCCGTCCATCTTGGATCAGTTTTTCTAAAGTCATCCGAGCGATTTCTCTACGAATTGGATCAAAACCTGAAAGGACCACTGCTTCTGGTGTATCATCAATGATCAAGTCAATTCCAGTCAATGTTTCTAGTGTACGGATATTTCGTCCTTCTCGACCAATGATGCGTCCTTTCATTTCATCATTTGGTAAAGTTACTACGGATACAGTTGTTTCAGATACTTGGTCTGCCGCACAGCGCTGAATCGCTAACGATAAAAGATTTTTGGCTTTACGATCTGCTTCTTCTTTTGCACGTTGTTCCGATTCTTTGACCATTAACGTCAATTCATGATTCAATTCTTCTTCAGTTGATTTCATGATGACATCTTTTGCATCTTCTTTAGATAAACCAGCAATTTTTTCTAATTCTCTTTGTTGTTCTTCAATCAACTTTTCAACGTCTTTTTCTCGCTCTTCAATCAATTGCTGTTTTGAACTAAGTGCTTCTTCTTTGCTTTCAAGTGAGGTCTCACGTTTTTCCAATGAGTCATCCTTACGATTCAACGTTTGTTCACGCTGAATTAAACGATTTTCTTGAGATTTTAATTCTAACTTGCTTTCTCTCAACTCACTCTCCACTTCAGAACGATATTTCTGGTTTTCCTCCTTAGCTTCTAACAATGCTTCTTTTTTTAGAGTTTCTGCTTCTTTCTTTGCACTATCAATAATTCCAGCTGCTGATGATTGAGCACCTGCAATTTCTTTTTCATGACGTGACTTTGCAACCATAAACCCTAAACCAAGACCGACAATTAAACCGATGATAGCGAGGAGAATATTGAATACCATAAAATCCACCTCCATACTATCTTTTTCATTTTTATCATCTATATAACTTTTATGATAAAGTACTCTAAACTTGTTAATATGCTTTATGCATAGGTGTACAAAAACATGCACAAGTTTATTCTAATGTTTGTACCCCGTAGTGTCAACTTTAAATACATAAGAAACGGCTTTCTCTATTTTCATTTAAAGGTCATTTTATGAATAAAAGATAATATTAAATAATAACCAAAACATATTAAGAACAAATAATTTTGCATTAATGAAAATTAAGAACAAAAAATGACTTTTAAGTAACAAACTATCCTTTCATTTAAGTAGAATAGTCCCTTTCTGCCGATGTAGTCAGTCACTGCATAAACATTCCCATTTCCCATTATGTTTTAGGAGAAAGTATAGTCAAATGACTACTTAAAAGACAAAAAATAAGCCGAAATTTTAAAAAATTTCGGCTTATTAGATTCAATCGACAACATATCAAAGGAAAACACTTTCTCTGAACGACGCGAGTTCTCTCGATGCTCAAACATCCTTTGAATAGTTATTCGATTATTTCTATTCTTACTTCATCTTATTCCTCTAAAGGAAGTTCTGCTTGCGTTTCTTCGGGTATTTCTACATCTTCACCGATCCCATAAGCCGCCCGGACTAAAGCAGAAACTTCTGCCATCATTTCGGGATGAGTGGACATGTAATTTTTTGCATTCTCACGACCTTGTCCAATACGATCTTCTTTGTAAGAATACCAAGCACCACTTTTATCAACGATATCTTTTTCAACCGCCATATCAAGCAATTCTCCTTCTTGAGAAATTCCTTGCCCATACATCACATCGACTTCAGCAATTTTGAATGGTGGCGCTACTTTATTTTTAACTACTTTGATCTTCGTACGGTTCCCAACAATGTCTGTTCCTTGTTTCAATTGTTCCGCACGGCGCACTTCTAAACGAATCGTTGCATAGAATTTTAATGCACGTCCCCCAGGTGTGATTTCAGGATTACCGAACATCACTCCAACTTTTTCACGAATTTGGTTAATGAAAATAGCGATCGTTTTTGTTTTATTGATCGACCCAGATAGTTTACGCAATGCTTGTGACATTAATCGAGCTTGTAACCCTACGTGAGAGTCACCCATTTCTCCATCGATTTCAGCACGTGGAACTAAAGCTGCAACCGAATCGACTACTACGATATCTACTGCACCACTTGATACAAGCGCATCAGCGATTTCTAGTCCTTGTTCCCCAGTATCTGGTTGTGAAAGAAGTAATTCGTCAATGTTTACCCCTAATTTTTGAGCATATTGTGGGTCTAAGGCATGCTCAGCATCGATAAAAGCGGCTGTTCCGCCATTTTTTTGTACTTCAGCGATTGCATGCAAGGCAACGGTTGTCTTACCTGAACTTTCAGGACCATATACTTCAATGATACGTCCTCGTGGGTAACCACCAACACCTAAAGCAACATCTAATGCAAGAGAACCACTTGGGATAGTCGAAACTTGTTGGTCGATTTTTTCGCCAAGTTTCATGATCGAGCCTTTCCCATAGTTCTTTTCAATTTTTTTCAACGCAGCATCTAAGGCTGCTTTACGATCATCTGCCAATACGATAATCCTCCTTATATTCACAAATCAGTGCGACATTTCATTGTACTAATCATATCGTTTTTAATGACAAAAAGCAAGAAAAAACCGAACAAATATTCGCATTTATTTTTTTCTTAATAGTTGTCTTCTAATGAGATCAAATCCTTGCATTACTGCGCTATTCCTTATATGAGAACGGTCTCTGGTAAATTGGTATTTCTGCGAAATGACCTCCCCTTCGCTTGTTGCAACCGCGATCCAAACTGTTCCAGCTGGCTGTCCTTCTAAGGTATCTGGTCCAGCCACTCCAGTAAACGAAATCGCATAATCTGTTTTTGCTAAATTACGTGCTTGGATAGCCATTTGTTCTGCACATTCTTGGCTGACGGTTCCATGCTGCTTCAATAGTGCATCATCGATGTGTAAAAATTCTGCTTTAGTTTCTAAAGAATAGGTAATGAAGCCTCCTGGGAAGACTTGAGAAACACCAGAGATCTCTCCCAAAGCTGATTGAAAGGCTCCAGCAGTCAAACTTTCTGCTGCAGTTATTGTTTGGTTTCTTTCCTTTAATAATTCTACGACCACTTTAGGCAATGAATTATCATCACCATATCCATAGAAGTACTCACCTACTCTCGCCAATACTTTTTCTTCCAAAACAAGTAAGGCTTGGTTTCCTGCATGTTTGTCTTTGGTCTTCACAGTTAATCGTAAAGTGACTTCGTTAGGTTTTGCGTAAGGGGCAATCGTTGGGTTGATCTGTGTTTCAATCAAGTCTTTTAATTCTGTGACTAGTTGGGATTCCCCGATACCGTAAAAACGTAAAACTTTTGAGATCAGCATTTCTTCAGATGGAAAGTTTTGCTCCAATAATGGGCGAGCTTGTTCAATGAACATTGGCTTTAATTCGCTCGGTGGTCCAGGTAACAAGAGATAGACATGGTCTGCTGTTTGATAGAACGTACCTAATGCTAAGCCTGTGCGATTAGGTAAAGCAATCCCCCCATCGATGATTTGTGATTGTTGTAAATTATTTTCAGTCATTTTACGCTTGGTCGTTTCAAAAAATGCTAACAATTTTTTATAGCCTTCGGTGTTTTGGATCAATTCTTCCCCTAGATGTTTCGCAGTAACTTCTTTCGTCAGGTCGTCTTCTGTCGGTCCCAACCCTCCACATAAAATGATCAAGTCACTTCTGGTTTCTGCTAATTGGAGTAATGATTCTAAGCGGTCGGGATTATCACCAACCACCGTTTGATAATACACATCAATCCCGAGGTCTGCTAACTGTTCAGATAAAAACGTGGCATTCGTGTTGACTACTTGTCCTAGTAAAAGTTCTGTCCCTACTGCTATGATTTCTGATTTCATTTTTTCGCTTCCTTCATTACAACAGACGAATTCTCGTTGGCCTGTTTTGGTCTCTTCTCAATCTCTTTTTATCTACTAATAGTATACGCCATTTGCTAAACGTTTCATTTATCATTTGCTCATTTTCTGATAAAGAGTTTCATCATTTTCATCTTCATCATAAGATAGCTAGGCATCTAGCTAGTTTAGAAAAATGGCGATCAAATAAATGATTGAAACGTGAATCAGCATAAATAAATTCGTCTTACCCCAAAATATAAAATGTTATTTTGGGGTAAGACGAATTATCGAAATGGTACATCTTTGTAAGGAATCTTACATCGAACCTTTGAACACACCACTATTTTTCATAAAATAATCAACACCTGAATAAATCGTGAAGATCAAACAAGCATACAGTATGATTTGATCCATCGGTAAATTGATCAGATTAAATGGAATATTATTGATGAATAACAAAATAATAGCCACCATTTGCGTAGCCGTTTTTACTTTTCCTGGCCACGCTGCTGCCATGACTTCCCCATCTTCGACTAACAATAGTCGCAGACCGGTAACAGCTAGTTCTCGACAAACGATAATCGCAACTACCCATCCTGGTGCCTTACCTTGCCCCACCAACATGATAAAAGCGGTCATCACTAACATTTTATCTGCTAATGGATCAGCAAACTTTCCAAAATTGGTGACTAATCCTCTGGCACGAGCAATTTTTCCATCGAGCCAATCGGTAATACTTGCTAAAGCAAAAATAATCGCTCCTACTAATTGCGTCACAGCAAGTGATGTTGTTCCTACGGTTACTTGTCCCCAATCTAAGGGTAATCCGACAACTAAAATAAAAATCGGGATCATACAAATTCTAAGTACAGTTAATTTATTTGGTAAATTCACACTATCCACTCCTTTCTTCCCTATTCTACGTGACTCGTTCTAAACTTTCCACCGATAATGATCAGTTTTTATCAGCAGTCGTGAAAAAAGATAAGCACCTAAGATGAATCTGCCTTCCCAGGTACTTATCTTGTTTTCTTTTTTCACATCATTCTACTTATAAGCGATTTACTCTGCATACTGTAGTGTCAATGTGACATTTTTAGGATTTTGATTATTCGCTCCTGGATTAACAGGGATTTCTTCCCCGTTTATCTTAACCGTTGCATTACTTGCAGCTCCTAATCGAATCGTTGCATTGGTTGCCGTTTCCGGTAATTGCGTGCTTTGTGTTTCATTTGCTGCTAATGTCCCTTGATAAACATAGGCATTATCCACTAATACACCGATCCAAATTCGGTTAGTCGCTGCAAATTCAAGTGTAACAGGTTTTTTCGCATCCGTAACATTCACTGCGATCGTACTACCTGTGTCTTCACCAGCCGTAATCGCCATCTTTTTCTCTTCTTGTGTTGTTGAAGTGGTTGTCGTACTTGTTGAAGAAGAGGATTCACGCTCTTTCTTAGTGCTAGATGTCGTTTGTGTAATTGCACCGTCAACCGAAACTGAAGTTGCCGTTGTATCAATAATCGGGTCAGATTTTCGATCCTGCCAAGTCATATAACCCACAACAGTAATAATTGCTAAAGCGACTAAACCAAGTAAAATAACCGGTAGACTTGTCCAAAACTTACTTGGATTGGCTTCTTCCTGATGCATAGCTTTTCTCGAACCACTCACTGTTTCTGGTTCAGGACGTGCGACAACTTCTCCAGCTGATAATTTGCTTTTCCCATCAAATACATCAACTAAATGATCGCCATCTTCACCGACAGCTTCTGCATATTGACGAATAAATGCCCGAACATAAAATTTTCCAGGTAGTTGATCAAAATCATCATTATCGATTGCTTCTAGATAACGTTTTTGAATTTTCGTAATCTGCTGTAATTCATCTAAAGATATTTTCTTATTTAGGCGAGCTTGCCTTAATGTTTCTCCGATGGTTTCAAAAGCCACTCGTTCATCTTCTCCAGTCTTTTTATTCTAACCAGCAATTGTATAAACGCTAGTCGTCTAATTGTTCCTTTTCGTTAAGAATGTAACACGCCATACACCAACGCCCATTTTTTATTCTTTATCTTCTTAAGAATACCATAAACGAAGTTATCTTAGGGTAACATTGAATGCACTCTATAACGAAATTTAAGAGTTTAACTACTTTCCCATTCGTCATCTCTACTTCTATATCAGACATTTGGCTGCATATAAAACTCACTGAACGCTTCTTCTTTGATAAAAGAACGACCTACTTTTAATACATCTGCTAATTGAATGGATTCAATAATTTCTGGTAAATCAAATAATGTTTGATCCCCAAATAGGCTTTGCGTGAATTGGTTTGCAATGTATTCCAGTGAATTTAATGTTTGGAAATATTGTCCTAACATCTTTTTCTTCAACAATGTTAGATTTTCTTCAGACAGTTCTTGATCCTCTTCAAAATGCAGAAGAATTTCTTTCACTTTTTCAGCTGCTTTTTCTGGCTGATCCGTGTCTCCGCTAAAGTCAGCAAAATGAAATTCTCGATCTAAACTAAATTCAAAACCGAAGCTGTCATCAATTAAACCATCATTGTACATTTTCAAATAATTTTGAGAAGTATTCCCTAATAACAATTGGAATAAAAGATTGAGAGCAGTCTTGTATCTCAATAATTCCTTCCCTTCTGCTGGTAAAACATCTAGCCCTTTGATTCCCAAGACAAACTTATCTCTAGTGATTGCTGAGCGCATTGAGCTTTTCGCAATAATATCACCATTATTGTCAGGGAAATAACGTTCGATTTTTTGAGCTGGTGGAAAATCCTTAGCATTTTGATTGGTTCGAATCAATTCCATCAACTTTTCCGGCTCTAATTTTCCTACTACGAACAAGACCATATTACTTGGCTGATAAAATGTCCGATAGCACGTGTATAAATCATCAGCAGTGATTGCTTCAATACTTTCAACTGTGCCAGCTATATCGATATGCAAAGGATGTTCAGGGTATAAATTATTCAAAATGCCAAAAAACATCCGCCAATTTGGATCATCTTCATACATTTGTATTTCTTGCCCAATGATCCCTTTTTCTTTATTAACTGTTTCTTCCGTAAAATAAGGTGCTTGGACAAAATCAAGTAAAGTCGTCAAATTTTTTTCAACTTGATCTGTCGTTGAAAATAAATAACTTGTTTTGGTAAAACTGGTAAACGCGTTAGCTGAGGCCCCTTGTTGTCCAAATAATTGAAAGACATCGCCATCCTCTTTTTCAAACAATTTATGTTCCAAGAAATGGGCAATACCATCTGGAACTTTTATCTTTTTATCTGAACCATATGGAATAAATTCATTATCGATCGAACCGTAATTTGTACTAAATAAACCATATGTCTTATGGTAATCATTTTTAGGTAATAAATAAACAGTCAAACCATTTGGTAATACTTCATGGTACAGTGTTTCGTTGATTTGATCATATTCTGTTTTATTCATTTGTTGTACCTCCGTCTAAAAAGAAAATTGCCTGCAACTCGATTTGTCGAGCTATTTTTTGGATGTCTTCGACCGTTACTTTTTCCATCCGTTTTAACCATTCGTCAGCTGTTAATTTCGTTTCTGGCAACCAATTCTCTAAATAGGCAGTCTCGACAGCTACTTGTGGGGCATCTAATGATAATAGATATTGGTTTCGTAACATGGCCTTAGTTTGTGTCAATTCAAGTTCTGTGACTTCCCCATTTCGTAGACTTTCTAATTGTTCATGGATCAGATGCAATACTTGGTTACGTTTACGTCCATCAATTCCTGTTTGAACACTTAGGAACCCACGAAAAGTATCAATGCTGCTGGAAGCATAGTAAGCTAGGCTCTCTTTTTCACGAACATTCATAAATAATTTAGAGTGTGGGAAACCGCCAAATAATCCATTGAAGACCATCAATGAAAAACGATCCGGTTGGTCATAATAGACATTGGTTTGATAAGCCAAATTTAATTTCGCCTGAGTCACTGGTTCTTCGATCTGTCGCTCTTTGATGATATTTTCTTGCGGTTGGCTATAAAAAATTTCCGGGTGTAATCTTTCTCGCTCTGGAAATGCCCATTCACTAAAAGCTGCTTGGACTTCTGCAGGAGAGACATCTCCCACTACGAAGATATCGATCTGATCTTCTGTGATCATCTGATGATAATAGTCAGCTAACACTTCAGCTGTGAGTTCATCTAGATCTTCGATTGTTCCAAAACTTGGTATTTTCTGCGCCTCCGACTGATCAAAATACAACTCTTGAAGCGCCAGTGAAGCCATCGTTTGCTTGTCTTCATTTAAGCTCTCTAAATAAAGTTTCAAATTGTTTTTTTCTAAAGCAAAAGTGGCTGGATCAAATTTTTCCCCCGTAATGTTTGGATAAAAGAGAACTTCTTTCAAAAAAGCAACAGCTTGGTTTAAAATGCTGGTATCGTTGATATACTTGCCATTGACAAAGTTGATGCTAGCATCCAACCAGTGAAGATTGCCTTTTTTTCTCACGGACGTTCCAAAACTAGCACCATAAAGATCCGCCAATTTTGCACTTAACTGAGTCTGGTCAGGATAATTTAAACTGTTCGTTTCTAACAAGCTACTTAAAAGGGAACGTTTCGTGATGACTTCTTTTTTTAAACGCGTAGTAAAGCGAACAAAGATACGAACCGTTTTATATTGTTTTGTTTGCAAGACGTGGAGGTTTACACCCTCTGCCAGTTGATATGTCATAGTACATGCTCCTTTATTAGCAGTTCGTTCTCCGACATGGTTGATTTTATCTTGGAGGATAAAAGAATATGTGGCTACTATTTTTTACTGCTTTAATTCTCTCTTGCATCACTTAAGAGTCACCTTCTAGTATAGCATATAAGTACTTGAACGACAGACCTTAGCCATAAATGCATGTCGTTTTTATATTTTTTTATTCTTCGTTATACTAAGGATAAGTGAGAGGAGGAGAAAAATGATTAAAGAATTTAAAGAGTTTATTATGCGTGGCGACGTATTAGATTTAGCCGTTGGGGTTGTTATCGGGAGTGCATTTACTAGCATTGTCAATCAGATCGTTCAAGGTTTGATCACACCTCTTGTAGGCTGGGTTGTAGCGATGATTACTGGCACGTCTGATTTGGAAGGCGCCCTTTCTATCTTGGACTGGTCACCTACTAAAGGAGTTACGTTTGCTTTCGGCAATGTTATTAGTGCAATCATAACATTTATTATTACAGGGTTTGTCTTATTCTTAGTGGTAAAAGCAGCCAACCACGCTAAAAGATTACGTCCTGAAAAAGAAACAGAAGAAGCACCTGCCAAACCAACTGCTGAAGATTATTTGAGCGACATTCGTGATCTACTTGCACAACAAACAGCAGAAAACAACGGACGACCAACTACACAAGCAACCGTTGATCAGACAACTGAAAAATAAAGAAAACTAAATGATACAAAAAAGAACAGCTATCAGTTTTCACTGTAACTGTTCTTTTTTGTATTGCGCTACCTATCGTCATGATCACTTTAGCTCGATTTTTTCATATCGATATGGGGGATGTCATCTTCTAAATAAACATCTGAAATGGCCTCGAATCCAAATGACTCATAAAAAGATTGAAGATAGACTTGCGCCCCAATGACGATCGGTCGTTGCGGGTAATTGGCTTCAATTACTTCCATCGTACGTTGCACGATCTTACGTCCCAACCCTTCTTTACGATGCTCACTATTGACCAACACTCGACCAAAATGAATGGTTCCATCTTCTTCAAAAATACGTGTATAAGCAGAAATTTTCCCTGCTTCATCTTTGAAATACGTATGCCAAGCTTGGCTATCAATTTCATCCACTTCTTGGTAGGGACAATTTTGTTCTACGACAAAAACAGCAATGCGTTCTTTGACAATCTCATAAAATTCTTGAGTGGTCAAATCTGCAAATTTTTTTACATAATGTTCCATTTGAAAGTGCCTCCAATTCTCTTTTTTTCAGCATACCTATTTCCAAACAAAAAAGCAAACGAACCTTATAAAAAACTAGGCTCGCTTGCTTTTTAAACTGCTTCAGTTAAAAATTCAATCTCGACTGTTCGAGTAAGTACATCTGAATAGCTATACGATACTCGTTCAAAAGAATTTTCTTCAGGATCCAAATCAACAACGAATACTGAAGGATAGGTTTCTGTTAAAACGCCTCGGCGTTCTGTTTGACGCTTTCTTCCTGTCTGAGCAACCAGCATGATTGGGCTGCCGATACGACCTTCTAAATCTTTTTTGATTGTAGCTAAAGTTGTTGGCATACAGTTCACCTCATTACCCAATATACCACACTTTCTAAAAAATTTCAAGTTTACCATATAAAAAAAAGAAATGCAATAAAAACAAATAAGAAAAACATTAATAATTTTATAAATTATTCCTCATGATAATTTTTGAGATGTTGTTTTATTTTAAATTTCACACGGCTATACGCACTCTTGACTTGTTTGACATCCATTGAAAGTTCCTCTGCCATCCTCTTGAAATCGGTTCCTTGCATATAATAATAAAATATTTTTGCTTCCTTTTTTGAAAATTTGATTTCGCAATCTTCAATGGCTTCATTTAACAGTAATCGTTGCATCGCAAGTGGTTCTTGAGTAGTGATTTCTGCTAAAAAGTCCGGACCTTCTGTTTCAACCTTCTGATCAATCGATAATTCATCTTTTTGGTCTCTACGTTTCAAGGCATTTTGTTTTCTTAATAATGAATAAATTTGATTACTGATAATGCTTTTATAATAGCTGCCAAAGCTAACGCCTTTGTTATTTTCATAAGTCTTTAAAGCTTGGTATAAGGCGATCCTTGCTTCTTGTTCCCAATCTTCATACACATAATTTCTTAGGTAGTACATATTTTTTAAACGTAACAAAAGTGGAAAATATTTTTGATATAGGATAGCGAATGCTTCTTCATCACCGTCACGTGCGGCGCGCAATAACTCCTCAGACATAAAATAATTCCTCCATCTCTTTCGATTATGGAGGAATCTTACCATCAATCATCCGATTGACTAATCATATAACTATGTTATCTACCTTTTCGCATTAAATCGTCTAACTTTTGGGACAATTTTTCTAATTGTTCTTTACTCCAAGGCGAATTACGACGAAAATTATCAAATTGCATATTTATATTATCTTGTGCAATGTTTTTCTCTGTTTTCTGGATCGTTTTGTATAATTCATAGGCAGAAGTCCGCAAAGCCCCTTGTGAAAAGATCATCCATTGCTCGGCTAAGTCACTCGTGGCAACAGTTACTTGCGTTAAACGATCATTCAATTGGCCAGCAATACGTTCAATATAGCTATCTGCCGTTTCATCTTCTTTTGTAAAGACGACTTCTAATTGGTATTTCTTATAGTTTTGCTGAATGCCTGGAACCAATTGTGCATCAAAAACAACTATCACTTCAATTCCTTCGTATTTGGCATAATTTGACAAACGATGCAACAAAGCTTCTCTAGCATCCGCCATCTTTTCTTGTTTTTTCAACAAAACGAGTTCTGGCCAAGAACCGATCATGTTATAACCATCAACAATTAGGAGCTGCTTTTTCATCTGATCACTCTCCTTGACGTTGAGAAAAAGCTTGATACATCAACAATCCAGCAGCAACACTCGCATTCAAACTTTGAACGTGACCGACCATTGGAATGGTCAAAAGTTCGTCCATTTCTTTTTTCAATCCAGGACTCATTCCTCGTCCTTCATTACCAATCACTAAAGCAATAGCGCCTTTTGCATTCCATTTTTGGAAATTTGTACCATCCATATCTGTCCCAAAAACCCAAAAACCGGCTTCTTTTAGTTGTTGGACCGCTTGAACAAGATTAGTCACTCGTGCTACAGGTACATGTTCGACTGCTCCAGTAGAGGTTTTTGTAACGATTGGCGTAATGCCTACCGCCCGATGCTTAGGAATGATTACGCCGTCTACCCCACTTGCATCCGCTGTTCGTAGGATCGAACCAAAATTGTGAGGATCTTCAATACTATCTAAAATGACAAAGAAAGGTGTTTCTGTTTTTTCTTTGGTTTGCTGAAGAAGCTGGTCTAAGGATAAATATTCATACGGGGTAATCGCTAAGACTACTCCTTGATGTACACCATGATCACTTAATGTATCTAATTTTTGTTTTGGTACCCATTTAACTGGTACAGCTTGATCTCTAGCAATGTTCTTTAACTCTTCGGTTTTTTCTCCCCGTGAGTCCTCTTGTAAAAATAATTTATTCCCTCTACCTTGTTGTAAGGCTTCTACTGCTGCATGATGACCAAAGACAAAATTATCTTCGATTGCTTCCTCTTTTTTCTCCCCAACTACAGGTTCATAGGAAGTGTCATAATGGTTTCGCTTTTTTTGCGATTTTTTCTGTGATGAAGCGTTCATTGGCTGTTTCGTTGCTTTTTTACGTTTGTTATAATGACGTTCTTTTTGTTCTCTACCCATTTTTTTCACCGACTTTCTGGATACACCATTCAATTAATTCTTCTAACCGTTCTGTTTGTTTCGTCAAATGCAGATACCCCATCAAAGCTTCAAAACCTGTGGCAATTCGATAAGTTGTGACATCTGCATTTTTTGCACTTGTATGACTTTTGGCATTTCTACCACGACGATAAAAAGTTTCTTCTTCTGGTGTCATCAATTTTTCTTCTAGCATCTCTTTAATCAGATAAGCTTGTGCTTTTGCTGAAACATAATTCGTGGCTGCTTTATGAAGTTTATTCGGTTTAGTCGCCCCTTGTTCGATCAAATAGTCACGAATATAGATCTCATAGATGGCATCTCCTACATAAGCTAAAGCTAGTCCGTTTAATTGTGTATAGTCTTTCATGCTTCTCTTCTCCAACGAGTTCCTTGCGGTGTGTCATCAAGCAAGATCCCTTTTTCTTTTAATTGGTCACGGATTTCGTCACTACGGGCAAAATCACGATTTTTTCTTGCTTGCGTACGTTCTTCGATCAACTGCTCGATTTCTTCATCAAGTAATTCCTCAGATGTAAATAAAATACCAAAAATAGCCAACCATTGGGTAAATAATGCTTCCCCGTTTGCTAGAACATCCGCTGAAACAGTTGTTTTCTCCAAATACGTGTTTAACCATTTTGCCAATTCATAAACGACGGTAATTCCATTCGCAGCATTAAAATCGTCGTCCATTTCTTCAATAAAGCGTTGTTCGATTTGTTCAAGTTCAGCTAAATACTTTGTGTCATCCGCCAGAGATTTTTCTGCTGTTGCTAGGCGGAATTTAAGATTATCAAATGTATTTCTTAAGCGTTGCAAGTTTGTCGCTGCTTCCTTCATCGTTGCCTCACTATAACGAATCGGTCGGCGATATTGAGTTGTTGCCATGAAGAAGCGTAACACTTGTGGATCTACCGTTTGGATCATTTCATGGACAGTAATAAAGTTACCTAATGATTTACTCATTTTCTGATCATCATCGCCAATCGTGACGTAACCATTGTGCATCCAATAATTGGCAAATTTCTTTCCCGTTTTTGCTTCGCTTTGGGCAATCTCATTTTCATGATGTGGAAACTCTAAATCTTGCCCACCACCATGGATATCAATTGTTTCCCCTAAATGTTTCGTTGCCATAACGGAACATTCGATGTGCCATCCTGGACGTCCGGGTCCCCATGGAGAATCCCAAGAGATCTCATTAGGTTTTGCTTTTTTCCATAGTGCAAAATCAAGCGGATCTTCTTTCTGACTTTGTTCTGCTCCCGTCCGTTGACTCGCGCCCACTTCTAACTCATCAATCGATTGATCACTAAGTTGTCCATAGGTTGAAAATTTTCTTGTACGGTAGTAGACATCGCCATTTGATTCATATCCATAACCTTTTTCGATCAATACTTGGATGAAAGAAATAATATCTGGCATATGATCCATCACACGAGGATGCGCTGTAGCTGGCTCCACATTCAACGCCTTGGTATCTTCTTCAAATGCTTGGATAAAACGGTTGGCTACTTCTGGCGCCGTGATCCCTAATTCATTAGCAGCACGAATGATTTTATCATCTACATCAGTGAAATTGGAAACATAATCGACTTGATATCCCCGATATTCAAAGTAGCGTCGAATCGTGTCAAAAGCAATCGTGCTGCGGGCATTTCCAATATGAATATAGTTATAAACAGTCGGACCACACACGTACATACCGACTTTTCCTGCTTGAATCGGTACAAATTCCTCTTTTTGTCTAGTCAATGTATTGTAAATTTTTATCATTCTGATCTCCTCACTTTTTCTCCATTAATCCGTACTACTTTTGCAGGAACCCCCACGGCTGTAGCATAATCTGGAATGTCTTTTAAAACGACTGCACCGGCACCAATCTTCGTATGTTTCCCAATCGTGACCGGTCCTAATATTTGAGCATTGGCAGAAAGCATTGCCCCTTGTTTCACTGTGGGATGCCTTTTGCCCGTTTCTTTACCTGTACCACCTAACGTAACTCCATGAAAAAGAACTACATCATCAGCGACCTCTGCGGTTTCTCCAATCACGATCCCCATCCCATGATCGATAAAAACACCTTGTCCGATCTGGGCTCCAGGATGTATCTCGATTCCTGTTATAAATCGCCAAAATTGTGCATTGATTTTTGCCAGCAAGTAAAGTTTATGCTGATATAAGTAATGTGACACCCGATGCCAAAATAAGGCATGAAACCCTGGATATGTCAAAACGATTTCTAATGTTGAACGAGCAGCCGGGTCATTTTTTTTAGCTGCCTCTACCGCTCGGGCAAACCACCCCATCGTCATCGCTCCTTCCTCTCAATAATTTATGTAGTTCTCTGACAAATAAAGAAGCGCCTTTAACAAGTTTCCTTATTAAAAGACGCTAATTGGCGTGGTTCCACTTTTATTTATAATCAGATATGATTACCTCTAGCTGTTAACGTAAGCTTACACGTTCTCGACTACCTGAAATTCGTCACAAAGAGATGTGTCTATTTCACTCGCCGAAACCACTCCCAGAGGCATTTCAGTAAACATCAATCAGTGACTTCCACCGCCCGTCACCTCTCTTGAGATCAATGATTACTTACTTCTTTCTGTTCATCGTGTTTAGTTGATGACTTGATTTAAATGTGCTAATGATTTTTCACGACCAAGCAATTCGATCGTATCTGGTAATTCTGGTCCGTGCATTTGTCCTGAAACAGCTACTCGGATCGGCATGAAAAGATTTTTACCTTTAACGCCAGTTTCTTTTTGGACAGCTTTGATTGCTGCTTTTACGGTTGGGGCATCCACGACTTCCATTTGTTCTAGTTGTGCTTTAAATGCATTAAGAACAAGTGGAACAGTTTCGCCTGCTAATACTTCTTTAGCCGCATCGTTCAATACAGGATGTTCATTGAAGAATAAGGAAGAAGCTTCTACGATTTCAGCTGCGTAACTCATTTGTGGTTGATACAGACTAACGATTCTTTTGACCCATTCGATCGTTTTTTCATCAGGATTTTCTTGTACTCGACCGTCAGCGATCAAGTAAGGCAAGCACATGTCTGTTAACTTATCTAAATCCATTTCTTTCATGTAATGGTTATTCACCCATTGTAATTTCTTCGCATCGAAGGCTGCAGGTGATTTACTCAAACGATTTGGATCAAACATGTTGATCAATTCTTCTTGGTTGAAAATTTCGTCTTCGCCTACTGGTGACCAACCTAATAATGCAATAAAGTTGAACATTGCTTCTGGTAAGTAACCTAATTCATGATACTGTTCGATAAATTGTAAAATCGATTCATCACGTTTACTTAGTTTTTTCCCAGTTTCTGTATTGATGATCAATGTCATGTGACCGAATGTTGGTGGTGTCCAACCAAAAGCTTCATAGATCATCAATTGTTTAGGTGTATTTGCAATATGGTCATCCCCACGTAAGACATGAGTAATCTTCATCATATGATCATCTACAGCTACAGCAAAGTTATATGTTGGCATACCATCACGTTTTTGAATGACATAGTCGCCACCGATATTATCTGATTCAAAGGTGATATCCCCTTTGACCATATCTTTGAACGCATATTCCGTATTACGTGGTACACGGAATCGGATCACTGGTTCAATCCCTTGCGCTTCTTTTTCTGCTTGTTCTTCTGGTGTTAGATTTGCACAAGTACCCGCATAATGAGGCATTTCTCCACGTGCACGTTGTTCTTCACGAGTTGCTTCTAACTCTTCTTCTGTACAGTAACATTTGTATGCCCGATTACTTGCAAGAAGTTGATCAATCAAAGGCTGATAAATTTCTTTTCTTTCAGATTGACGATAAGGACCATATTCTCCAGGATTTTCAGGAGATTCATCCCAATCGATACCTAACCAAGCCAAATTTTCCAATTGGCTCTTTTCACCATCTTCAATGTTTCGTTTTTGGTCTGTGTCCTCAATACGAATAATAAAGTCTCCATCGTTGTGGCGAGCAAATAGATAATTGAACAATGCTGTTCGAGCATTCCCAATATGTAAGTGCCCAGTTGGACTTGGTGCATAGCGTACGCGTACTTTCGTCATTTTCTTCCTCTTCTTTCAAACTAGACTTTAAAATATGAGACAAAACACGAAAAACATGTTCTGTTTTACATCCTCATATTTCTTAAAGGCTTTTTCATTAAAATGAAAGCCACTCAGCACAAATTTTACCTTTAATATGGGAAATAGTAAAGCCAACTGGTTGAATTTCCTTACCAGTTGGCTACTTTTTATACTCATATTCCGATTTTTCTTTCGTTAAGCATGTTTACTTTTTTCAGTTTCTTTTTTATTGTCTTTATTATCGATCCCACGACCTGCATGGGCTGGTTTTGCAAAAATCATCCGCCCGGCAGCTGTTTGTAAGGCACTTGTAACAACCACTTCGATATGTTCGTTCATATAATGCTGTCCATCTTCCACGACCACCATGGTGCCATCATCGAGATAAGCAACCCCTTGTTGACGTTCTGTTCCTGCTTTTACGACTAAAACATTCATGTTTTCACCTGGAATAACTACCGGTTTTACTGCATTCGCTAAAGCATTGATATTCAACACTGGTACATTTTGAAACTCTGAGACTTTATTTAAGTTATAATCATTTGTCACGATGACACCATCTAAAATTTTCGCTAATTTGATCAATTTGCTGTCCACTTCAGTGATATCTTCAAAATCACCGTCATACATTTCAACAGAGATTCCTTCTTCTTTTTGCAAAGCATTGAGGATATCCAGCCCGCGGCGTCCGCGAACACGTTTTAGGCTATCGCCAGAATCAGCAATATACTGTAATTCATAAAGCACAAAATTCGGAATCATCAGTGTGCCTTCTAAAAAACCAGTTTTGGTGATGTCATAGATTCGTCCATCAATGATCACGCTAGTATCTAAGATCTTGTATTTATGAAAGTTCTCGCCTAATTTCCGTTCCAGTATTTGGCTCTCCACTTGACTAGGTGTTTCTTGTTCCACTTTCTTGTTTCTTGAACCAAAGATTTTTTTCCATTCATCGATTCGAGTGGTTCCCATCCTGAATCCTAAATAGCCTAAAATAACCATTAATAAGATGGGAAGAACACTATTTACAAACGGAATTTTCAAATTATATAGTGGCGTTGAAATAATTACACCTAAAGTTAGCCCGATAATCCCACCAATTGCACCAAACAATAGGTAAGTTAAACTAACCTCACTTAATTTTTCCTCAATTTGCTTGATAACAGCTGAGATATGTTTTGCCAATAGCAAAGACAATAAAAAGAAAATAAGTGCACCTAACAGGCTATTGGTAAATGTATTATTCAGCCATCCATTTGTTTGCTGACCAATTGTCTGCCAAGCCATTGGTAAAAAAGAAATACCTAAGCTGGCACCGACAATAATCATCAGCAAGGTGATGACACGTTTTTGCATACTCTTTCCTCCATTTCTTTAATTTTACTATTTTTAACGAAAGACACGTTTTAACGTTTCCGCCAAGGTAGCGACACCTACGACTTCAATGCCAGTCGGAGGATTCCACCCTCCTAGATTGTTCTTTGGCAAATAAACTTTTGTGAAACCCAGCTTTTGTACTTCTTTGACACGCTGTTCAATATGACTGACACGGCGAATTTCGCCCGTCAACCCGATTTCGCCAATAAAACATTCTGTCGGTTGTGTCCCTTTTTCTTTGTAACTGGAAGCAATACTCACAGCAATCGCTAAATCAATGGCTGGTTCATTTAATTTTACCCCACCTGCTGCTTTTAAGTAAGCATCTTGATTCTGCAACAGTAAGCCTGCTCGTTTTTCGAGAACTGCCATGATCAATGATACTCGGTTAAAATCTAAGCCAGTAGTGGTTCGTTTAGCATTTCCATACATTGTTGGTGTTACCAGTGCTTGGATTTCCACTAAAATTGGGCGGGTACCTTCCATCGCCACAACAATCGCTGAGCCTGTTGCTCCTTCTAATCGTTCTTCCAAAAAGATTTGGGAAGGATTCGCAACTTCTTCTAATCCATGTTCATGCATTTCAAATATACCAATTTCATTTGTTGAACCAAATCGATTCTTTACTGCTCTCAAAATACGAAAACTATGATGCTGTTCTCCTTCAAAATACAAAACAGTATCAACCATATGTTCAAGCATACGTGGACCCGCAATCGATCCTTCTTTCGTTACATGTCCTACGATAAAAATCGCAATCCCATTTGTTTTCGCTATTTTCAACAACTCAGCAGTCGTTTCTCTCACTTGACTGACACTCCCTGCTACACTCGTAATATCAGGTTGTGTCATCGTTTGAATCGAATCAATGATCACATAATCTGGTGAAATCTGTTCGATGGCACGGCTAATTTCATTCATATCAGTTTCAGCATATAAGTAAAATTCTGTATTTATTGAACCCAAACGCTCGGCACGTAATTTAATTTGTTCTGCACTTTCTTCTCCAGAAACATATAATACTTTCCCGCCGATATCAGCTAATTGTTGGGATACTTGTAAAAGTAATGTGGATTTACCGATGCCTGGATCGCCACCAATCAAAATCATTGACCCCGGAACGACGCCCCCGCCCAAAACTCGATTCAATTCATCTAATTTTGTTTTGACTCGTGGTTCCTTTTTAGGAATCACTTCTGCAATTTTCGTTGGTTTGGCTTTTTCTCCAGTCAAACTTGTTCGTGTTCTACGGTCAGTCGTATCTTGCTCGATTTCCTCGACCATCGTGTTCCATTTCCCGCAATTTGGGCAACGCCCTAAGAATTTAGGCGAAACATAGCCACAATTTTGGCAAACAAACTGGACTTTCGCTTTTTTTGCCATTGTCCCGCCTCCTTAAATAATTATTTTTGAATTAAATAAACCTTGAGTAGTTATACATCTGATGAACCAAAGCCACCTTTACGAGCCTGTTCTGTTTGGTCTTGATCTGCTTTTAAGAATGGCAAGAAAATTCCTTGTCCAATTCGCTCACCTTTTTTGATGACAACATCCTTCAAACCAAAATTAGTAAATTGGAACATGATATGCCCTTCATTTGCATCATTATTATAGTAATCACTATCAATGACACCTACTCCATTACTTAAAACTAAAAAACGCTTCAACGGATTACTTGAACGATTGGCTAACTGTAAAAATTCATCTTCTCCCATATAGGCTTTGATCCCAGTTGGAACAAGAACTGGTTTTAATTTTTTCTCGTCGACTGTTGTTTCTTCATTTTTCAATACCTCTGAAAGAGCTGTTATCCCTTGTTTTAATCCAGCTTTCCAAATACTTGGAATAACAATATCTTCTGCCGCCTCAAAATCATATCCAGCAGCATGATGAGTTGCTCGTTGAGGTAATTGTATCTTTTGTTGTGCATATGTTGAAATAACTTCAAATCCTCTTTTTCTCACCGAATTTCCTCCCAAAATAGACTATATTTATTTTACCATATTCATGATACCAAAAGGACGACTTAAAAAATTCTTCATTAATTTATGTTAAGATGAATAAAATACTGCTGTCATAAAAAAATAAATTTTATACATGACTTTATGGTGTAAAACAAGTAGAATAGAACGAAATCAAAACGTGTATTTAGTTAGAGGTGTCACATGCGAAAAGAAGTTACAAAAGCCAAACGAATTGTTATTAAAGTGGGAACGAGTACTTTAATCTATCCCAATGGAAACATCAACCTCGCTGCGATTGATCAGCTTGCCTTTGTCTTGTCTGATCTTCGGAATCAAGGGAAAGAAGTCGTATTAGTTTCATCCGGCGCTGTTGGTGTCGGGATGCACAAAATGAATCAAGCTACACGCCCCACAACGATCCCGGAACAACAAGCAATTGCTGCGATCGGACAGGCAGAATTGATGAACATTTATAATCAACGTTTCAGTGTTTACAATCAGCAAACAGCTCAGATCCTCGTTACTCGGGATGTGATCGATTTTCCTCAAAGTCGAGTCAATGTGATCAACACACTTGAACAGTTATTAGCAATGGGAACCATCCCGATCGTTAATGAAAATGATACTGTAGCAGTCGATGAACTTGAACATACAACGAAATTTGGTGATAATGATCAACTATCTGCGATCGTTACAAAATTGATCACAGCAGATTTATTAATTGTTTTATCTGATATTGACGGATTTTATTCCGCCGATCCTTCAAAAAATCCAGACGCAAAGATGTATCAAACCGTTTCGGTCATTGACGAGTGTTTAATGGCACAAGCGGGTGGTGCTGGCAGCACCTTTGGAACAGGAGGAATGTCTAGTAAGTTACAAGCAGCATTACGTATTTTTGAAGCCAACAGTACAATGATCCTGGCAAACGGAAAAAATCCTACCATTATCTTCGATCTTTTAGCCGGTAAAGAACTTGGAACCTTATTTAAGGAGGAACACATATGACTGATTTAAATCAACTTGGAAAAAATGCAAAACAAAGCGCCCAAACTCTTGCTTTGATGAGTACAGAACAGAAAAATGACCTTCTCAAACAGATGGCATTGATGCTCAAAAAAAATCAAGGAGCGATACTTGAAGCCAATCAGAAAGATTTAGAGCAAGCAACCGAAAATCAGATGAGCGAAACGATGCTTGACCGCTTACGCTTAACGCCTGAGCGTATCCATGATATGGCTGAAGAAATCAGTAAAATCGCTTCATTAGAGGATCCAATTGGAAAAGTAGAACAAATGTGGAAGAATGCTGATGGGTTACTGATTGGAAAAAAACGTGTCCCACTTGGTGTCATCGGAATCATTTATGAATCTAGACCGAATGTGACGACTGATGCAGCCAGCTTGGCTTTTAAATCAGGAAATGCCGTTATTCTTAGAGGCGGAAAGGAAGCTTTCTTTTCCAATCAATTATTAGTGAAGCTTCTGCAACAAACGTTAACTGATGCTGGCCTGTCTCCTTACGCTGTTCAATTTGTGGACGATACATCTCATGAAACGGCTGCTGAATTAATGAAATTAACAGAGTACTTAGATGTGTTGATTCCTCGAGGCGGCGCAAATTTGATCAGAAGAGTGAAGGAACAAGCCACAGTCCCAATCATTGAGACTGGCACTGGTAACAATCATATTTATATCGATAAAGATGCTCAGTTGACCATGGCAACGAATATCATCGTCAATGCAAAAGCTTCTCGTCCATCTGTTTGTAATGCTGCAGAAACATTGTTGATCCATTCAGAGATCGCCCCTTTCTTTTTACCTGTTATTGAAAAAGCATTAGTAGATCATGGGGTTTCTCTACGTGCAGATACGCGTGCCATGGAATATTTAGAAACTGCAACCCTTGCAGAAAAAGCTGATTGGGATACGGAATATCTAGACTATATTCTGGCTGTGAAAGTCGTTGATTCTTTAGATGAAGCGATCGACCATATCAATCGCCATAATACAAAACATTCTGAAGCCATCGTTACGGATAGTTACCAAGCAAGCCAACGTTTCTTGAACGAAGTGGACGCCGCTGCGGTTTATGTGAATGCCTCAACTCGTTTTACTGACGGAGCTGTTTTTGGTTTTGGTGCTGAAATCGGTATTTCTACTCAGAAATTACATGCTCGAGGTCCGATGGGATTGAATGAACTGACCTCTACGAAATATATCATTTACGGCGAAGGTCAAATCCGCTAAAATGTTTCACACGAAACATTTTAGTCTTCACAATAAAAATATGACAAAATTTTTCTTTATTTTTTGATTCTTGAAAAGTTTTTTAGTTAGAAAGGTTACTTTTATGTTCGAAATTTTCACGATATTTTTAGTATACTTGATTTCTTTAAACATCGCTGCCTTTATAGGAGTGATGATTTTAGCCACTTTTTTCCAAATAAAAAAAAGAAATTTTAATCCCACTCAGGAAAAATGGCAAGTTTATCTTCAAAAAATTGGTCCTAAAGGCATTGTTCAAAGGCTACATGTTAGTTATATGCTCGCTTTAGGCATTTTAGCTGTGATCAATTACAATCTAGCGTTCCACCATTCGATTGCTTATACGATCACTTTATTGATTGCCGGAATTTTCCATTTGTCTTTCAAATATCAATTAAACAAAAACAACTTACCCAAGCGCTTTAACTAGAATGCCTCATAACTACAATGAGTGAAATAAGCTATTATCGACTAAAAGAAACGCATTAAGCGTAATTTTAAGTCGATAATAGCTTATTTTAGCCAAGATGATCTTCATTATCGTTAGAAAAAATGGCAAACCCATCGAATGTCTCACCATCATAATATCTTAACAATTCTTCTGTCGACAGATTCATTGTTTTTTCTTTTTCTATTTCCATATCTGTAAGTAGTTGTTCACGATAGGCTTGATACATACTCGCTAGTTTCTGGTGCATGATTTTTCGAGATTCTCCTGTCGCATTGATTACAGGCAGCTCTTTTAGATAACCACCATAAACGGGTCGATCATCCACCAACTCGATGGGAAGTTCAACCAACGTGATACCTACTTCTTTGAAATATTCTTCAATCATCGCTTTTCCTCACTTTTTACTGGCTGTGTCTTATTCTCATCATAACATGATTTATGACAAAAACAGTGTATTCATTGACCTTTTTCGTTGAAACACATGTTAAAAATAAACCCTCTCACGATACCAGTTACCAGAACTGTAGATCGAACGTCACAAATAACAGAAAAAAAACCTTGAAACACAGTATGTGAAATTCAAGGTTTTATTGATTCATCATTAACTATTTTTTTCGGTTTTTATTCTTTCTTTCAAAACCTCATTTTTATTGATCTTCATCTGTTACAAAATAATTTTGATGATGAATAATACAAAAGACACTAATTACGACAATGATCGCAGCAAAATAAAAAGCATAACTTTCACCTAGTTTTTCGCCAATGATCCCTGCAATAAATGGCGCTAATGCCCCACCAAAGAAACGAACAAAGCTATAACTTGAAGAAGCCACATTTCTTGGTAAACCTGGTATCTCCATAGCAATCGTTGTCAATAATGTATTGATGATCCCTTGGAAAAAACCTGAAAGTACAATGCTGATTGGCACTAAAATTTGGATAGTTGAACCGGCACCTAGTAACGCCAAACAAATAATAAAGAAAACAAACGCTGCTAAAATCGTTCGGTAAGTAGTGAATTTTTGTTCTAGTACTGGTGCGACAAAAATCGAAGCAATTGCTAATAAAACGCCCCAACCAAAGAAAACAAAACCGACCTCTAACTCACTATACCCCACTAATAAGAATGGTGCATAGGCAAGTAACGTAAAGAAACCAAAATTATATAATAAGGCAATCAGACCAACGGAACGCAATTTGTGATTACTTAACGCCTTGACCCCTTCCCAAAAACCAACCTTCCTTTGTGGTTTTCCTGCCTCTGGAAGAAGGATCGCCAATGCTAAAAAGCCAATAAACATCAACGTAGCTACTCCATAAAAAGGATACCGCCACGAGCCACTTCCTAGTATGCCGCCAACTAATGGTCCAACAGCCATCCCACAGCCTAGTGCTGCTTCATACATCATAATAGCTTTTTCAGTGTTACCCACTAAAATACTTACAATAGTCGCAAGTGCTGTTGAAACAAATAAAGCATTCCCTACACCCCAACCAGCACGCAATCCGATCAATGTACCAATATCATTGGACAATCCACCTAAGCCAGCAAATACAACAATAATGACCAAACCTGCCATCAATGTTTTTTTCAAACCAATTCGACTCGATAAAAAACCTGTAAACAACATCACTACTCCCGTTACCAACATGTAGCTCGTAAATAATAATGTCGTTTGGGCAGGTGTTGCATCTAATTGAGCAGCAATCGTTTTTAAAATGGGATCTACTAAGCCAACTCCCATAAACGCAAACATACAAGTTGCAGCGACTACTAACGCTGAATTCTTTCCTTTACTTTGTTCCTGTCCTTTCTCTGTTAGTTCTTCTTTGATTTCTATTTGATTCTCCAAATTCCCCATTCCTTTCTCTACCTAGCATCATACATGATTTATTTTACATGTCAATATGCACATGTAAAAACAAAAATAAAAAATATGCTATAATAAGAGAAAACCAGTCAGGAGGTATCGTATGAATACTTTAGCCTATATCTTATTATGCGTTCTTTTGTCTAAACCTCGTTCCGGTTATGAACTAAAACAATTAATCACCATTTTCTGGGAAGCTCACCACAGTCAGATTTACACGACACTGGCTAAATTAGACCAGAAAGGTTATATTTCTGTCCTGGAAATCGAAGAACATTCGCAGAAAAAAATTTATACCCTTACCAATGAAGGAAAAGCGATCGTAGAAGAATGGATCAAAGAAGAGACCCCTGCTCCTACTCAAAAAGATGAATTTTTAGCCAAACTGTACGCTTTTTCTACCTTAGATAAAACAACAGCGACGGGTCTTTTATTTACAAGAGAACAACAATTAAACAAAATCATGCAAAAAAACCAAGCAAAACTAGCAGATCTTTCAGTAAATAAAAAAGAGGAATTTGGACGTTATGTCGTTATTCAACGAAGAATTTTACTTTGCCAGCAAGAACTACAATGGTGTACACAGGTTCGTGAAATGATGCAAACATTTTTTGATTAATTGTTCTTAAAAAAAGAGCATGTGACTGAAGTAGCTCATTCAAAAAATAAACGAAACTTCCTAATAAGCGTGTACGCAATTTTAGGCAAGTTCTTTTATCTCTTGATGCTAAACAAGTCGCATCCTCTTTTTTTATAATCTAAAAGATCTTTTTAGTTTTGGATCGTGCTTAATACCAATCGAGAGATAGGACCTACGATTAGTAATTGCAAAGGCAATGCAACAATCACATTCATTTTCCATGCGGTAAGGTACGCTGAAAATAGTTGGTCAGGTATTCCCTGCTCAATCACAACACCAAACAACGACATACAGGTAACCATTCCTAGGACCATCAGACAAGAAATCGTTACGATCATTTGAAATTTACTTTCTGAATTTACTGGCAACTTGAAAGCTATTTTTTTCGCAATCACACCAACAATAAAGACATCTAAAATAAAAGCCACGATGAATCCTGGAACTAAACCAATCAATAGATTTGAAAAATATAAATCCCCATGAAGCCAGAGATTATACACACTCATTCCTAAGACCATGAGAAAACACATTAGTGATGTAAAAATAATTCCTTCTTTTTTGTTTGTAGGCAACTATACCACTCCTTTAAATTTGTCACGAAAAGTATCGTAGCATATTTCTCATTTTCTCGTAAGTGTTTTTTTTATTACATTCAAAAAAGTCAATCTTCTACTTATCACTTAAATGCAAAAAAAGAGCCTGATCCCAGACTCTTTAAATAGGTGTGAAAACGAATAAACAGTGTTCAACCAGCTACTCTTTGAAATAAGTCCGAATTTTTCAAAACCAAAAAACTGGTTCCAAAAAATCTTTCTTAAGGTTATCAGAGCTAAACGATGCTTCACGACCTTTTGTTCACGGTTTTCACTGACTAAACTTTCAGCAATAAACTCAATAAGAAACAGTAAGCAGGTAAGTGTCAACCGTAAAAACCTTATTTTTATACTTCTTGTCACTTGTGAGAATTTACCCTTGTTTTATAAAATTAAAAACGTTGTCTCAACCGCTTTTTACAACTATTGATTCAACAATTCTTCTAGTCCATCTTTTAAAGAGACAAGTGGATGTCCCAAAGCTTGTTCAAAATCTTTTGAGGAAACATCGAGTTGATTATTCTTGATATCTTTTTGAATAGCTGCAAACATTTGTGCAGCAGATTCAGGATAACCAGCCTCCTCTAAATTTTTGATGAACTCATGGTCATTGGTAGCCACGATATCAATAGGTTTGCCTGTCACTTCTTTTAATTCTTTAGCTAGTTCTTCATACGTGATCGGTTGACCCGATAATTCAAGAACTTCTGGAAAGTTCAAGTTTGCTAGTGCTTTTGCTGCAACTTCGGCATATTCTCGTTTTAATGCCCAGCCAGTTTTGCCTTCACCTGCTGAATAAATAAAGCGCCCATTCTTTAAGGCAAGTTCAATGAGTGGCCATTCATTTTCTAAGTACCAATTATTACGTAAAAAAGTATGTGCGATTCCAGAATCAGCAATTACTTTCTCTGTAAACTGATGATCTGGCGCTAGAATACTGGTCGAGTGATCGGCATCAGCAAAACTAGTATAAGCAATGTAAGAAACACCAGTTGCTTTTGCGGCCTTCACAACATTTTCATGCTCAGCTTGCCGATTACCAGGTGCACCAGACACAAACAACAAGCGATCAATTCCCTGTAAGGCATTTTTCATAGAAGAATAATCAGCATAATCTCCGAAACGGACATTCCAACCCTTTTCTTCAAGTGTTTTCCCCTTTTCTTCATTCCGCGCCAACACATAGATATTTTCCTGAGGAACGAGCTGTTTTAAGTACTCCATAGCATAGTTACCAAAACCACCAGTTGCTCCAGTAATGAGATAATTCATTCTAACCACTCCTTTTTTCACGTTGATAAATTTTTTAAATAGAACCTGTACATTTTTAAGTTACACCATTATCTTAAAGAGTATGTTAAAATAAGTCAAGAATAAACGTCGAAAGGAATGGGATAGTATGAAATATTCTTTACAATTGAGCGATGCGATCCACATCTTAGCCTACATAGCAATTTTTCAAGATAGCGATATGTTATCTAGTGAGATGATTGCGAAAAGTATTGAAACCAGTGCAGCTAATGTCCGTAAAATCATGAGCCGACTAAAAAAAGCGAATTTGATTATTACGCAAGTCGGAAAAGCTGCACCTTCTTTAGCTCGTTCTCCTGAAAAAATTTCACTTTTAGATATTTATAAAAGTATTGAAGGAAATACTAATCTCATTCAAGTGGATCCGAAAACAAACCCAAATTGTATCGTTGGTGCGAATATTCAAGAAACATTGACGGCAAGCTATACCCAACTCCAAGCAAAAGTAGAGGAAGAAATGTCACATATCACGTTAGACTCTTTGCTACACAAAATTGCTGTATTAGAAATTGAAAAACGCCCTCACAATCACGAAAGAATAAAAAAATTTCTTTAAACAACAATTGGTAATTATTTTACTATAAAAAAATATACCTAAAAATAGCCATTTATATTAAAATTAAATAACTTACGTATCAACAAAAAAATACTGTTTTTCATCCATTTATCCGTTAAACTTATTAAGTAAGAATTAATATAAAGGAGGAGATTAGGTGAACAACTGGAAAGAATATTTTTTAGAAACTACAATAGATTTAGGATACTCCTATTTTATTGGGGAACAGGTAAAAAACTTTAAGGTTAAGCAAAAACAGATTACTGCCAACATTACTAGTAATGAAAACTATCATGCAATCATTGACCTCGTTGACCACTTTTATTTAGAAAAAATGGTTTGTAGCTGCCCCTGCTTATCGAACGATCATTGTCCCCATTTAGTAGCCGTTTTATTCGAATACAATAAATACTTACAAAAGAAAGATGCAAATAACAGCGCATATTTGGTTTCCTACGCGGAAGATTCACAAATCCGTCCTTTTTTAAAGATGATTTTAAAGGAAAATGACCACTTAGCAAAACGTTTTCAACAATATATTTATTCAGATGCTTCTTTTGATATCAATAAATATCAAGCATACTATGAGAAACAATCTGCTTCCTCGTTGAAGAAAGAACCCGCAGACAAAAAAAGAGGATTGAAAAAAAAGAAACAAATTTTATCTGTTAAACAAATGGAGTACTTAAACTATTCCAAGCAAAAAATTCAACATACTATCCAAGAAAACTGGCACTCCCCTACTATCAGGACACAATATGTTAATTACTTACTTAAAAACAGAATATACAAAGAAGCAGAAAAAGTACTACAGGAGAGTCTGCTTTTGGATCGTCAATCTCCTGATCTCGTTCAACTTCATCGTTATTCTCTAAAAAAACTCTATTATAAATTAGGAAAAAAAGAAGCATACATAAATCAAGTTTTTAAGTTATTGATTGAGAATGATGCATTAGATATGAATCTAGTTCACCAATTGAAAAAAACTTGTTCAAAAGACGAATGGATATCGTTGCGAAACCGTTTGTTCCAAGAATTACATAATCATCAAGACATTGGCTTACTTTATTCACAGGAAAAATGCTATGATCTATTATTGAATCGTGTGTTAGAGACCTCTGGAATCAAAGAAGCTAATCGTTATTTCAATATTTTAAAAAAACAGACTCCCGAAGCACTATTACAGAAATATGAATATGAATTGCGGAAAATAGCCCACACTGTGACTACTCGGAATCATTATCATAAACTGGTGAGATATATTGAAGAAATGGCTACTTTACCAAACAGCATGATCTCGGTTCAATTGTTGATCAAAGAATTAAAAGAAAAATACCCGCGAAAAAAAGCAATGATCCAAGAATTAAAATTACTCGAAAAAAAAATGTAACTATTTATTATGCCAACGTTATTTACGAGTGATCCTGAGTTTTTTGCCAAAGACAGAAAAAAATGCTTTAAACTTCAATAATAAGAAGAAGTTTTCAAAAAAATTACCGTTAAGAGTCTGGGACAAAAAAGGACTTCCCAGACTCTTTTAGGTGTAAAAATGAATAAATGGTGAGCATACCTTCTTGCCAAATAGACATTCCAGAATTAATTCCTCGAAATCGCATGAATTTTCGAACACTTGAGAAGCTATTACAAAAAATTCTTCCTTCTGTTGTTGGAGCTAACCCATGCACCCGTGCCCTCTTGTTCGGGTACATTATTTTTAGTGCGGTATCATTTTTACCCTCACTCTTCTTCGACAGGAACTACTATGATTTCCAACTTTCCATCCTTTAAACTGTAAAAACTATTTTTATTATTTGGGTTATTTTCTCTTGTAAATGTAAAATCATCAACAAATCCTTGAGTTTGGAGACTCCCATCAAAAAGGATCTGAGAAACATTTTCTTTTACTATTTGAGTCATTCCACCATAAAAGTTGCCAGTTTTCGCTAACAGATCAATAAAAATGAATTGAAAACACGAATTTCCTCTATTTAATAACTTGCCCACTTCTCCCGAGAATAACCCCATTTCTTCCACGAAATCAGCCAGTCCATTAAGAACCACGATTTTTCTCGTTTTTGGCGTGAACCACAGTTCATCCCAGAAATGAGTAAATTTCTCACTTCGTTTTGCGACATCATGCAAGCTAAAATACGAAGTCACTTCGTTTTTTATTTGCTCCAATGTTCCAGAAACATCGATTAAAATAACATTTTATTCCACATCCATCATTTGTGATAGCCACCATGAAAACATCCTCTGCAATTGTACATTGGAAGTAAAAAATAAACCTAGCTGCTTTCCAAGAAAAAATGCAAATGATTCCACCTCAACTGTTTGCTTATTCAAACCTAGATACACCAAGTCTTTTTCTTTATTGCGCACAAACTGACTGAAAAGTTTTGGCGTTAACCGTTCGGGCACCATCAGGATTTTTTCAGGACGTTTTCCTACCCAGTCTTGATCTATATTTGTTATTTCTTCTGCCATTTTTTCGAATATTTCTGATTCATTTTGACCATTAGTGGGTAAATAAAATTGTAATATCGTTGGTCGGTCAAGCATCACTTGCCCTCTTCCTTTAATAGGCAACGCAACAATCGCTTCTCTTCCCAGCAATTGTTTGATTTCACTTTCATCATGTAAATACATAAACAGCTTTGTTGCAAATTGACTCATCATATTTAGGCGAATACTCCCGACACGATTTGCAGATAGAATAAGATAAATCCCTAAACTTGCACCATCTCTTAGTAAATGCACGATTGTTTCATCGATGGAATCTTTTCGTTTATCCTCTATCCCCAAACTCTCGTAGCTATCTAATATAATAAAAATGATCGGTAATTGGATGCTCGTTTTTTCTTGGTATTGGTAGAGATTTGTGGCACCCTTTTCTTTAAACAGTTGTTTTCTCTCCGCCAATGATCGCTTGATTCTCACAAACATTTTTTGTCTTTTTTCTTCTTCTAAAGTGACGATGTCAACGACATGTGGCAACTTCTTCAACGGTAAAAGGCCATTAGTACCAAAATCAACTAGATGAAACCATACTTGATTTGGAGTATTTTGTCTTGCAAGACTTAAAACAATTGTTTGTAATAACGTAGATTTTCCATATCCAGAACTAGCGAATACAACGGTATGACTACTTTTCTCGCAATCATAGTAATAATGACTTTGCTTTTGCTCATGAGGTACATCTAACAAGCCTATAGGAACCTTTAATGTATTCCGTTCATTTCCTTTAAAGATAGGCATTACTAACCACGTTGGTAATTCTGGTAACCAAGGTTGTGATGGTTGGCTGAATGTTGATTGTTGAAAAGTTTGTACAATCAACCTTCTGACTGCCTCATATTGCGTAACTATACTGCCCGCTGCTTTCCTCGAATCTTTTTCTGTAGGAGCAAAGAGGACTTCCTTTTGACCAAATTCATTCACAACAACGATCCGTTCATCTTCAAGAGATTGGTTTGGTGCGTAGGGTGCTTTTGTATAACCACTTTGGAACAATTCATAGACGTCATTTTCTCCTACCTTAAGATAACCCCTCCCTGGTCTTGACACATAAGCTGCATCTGTTGTTTGTAAAAGTTCCTTTGAGTCTTGAACACTTGCCATTTTCAATGCCACTTTACTTTTACTATTCGCCTCGATTTGGTCGTTGACTACTCCGGCTGGTTTTTGGGTAGCTAAAATTAAATGGACGCCAAGTGAACGACCAATCCGCGCTACTGAAGTCAGCTCCTCCAAAAATTCTGGCACATTGACTTTTAATTCGGCAAACTCATCGGATACTAGAAAAAGATGAGGCAGCGGCTGATCAGGGTACGCAGAAACGTTCCTTTGTTTTCGTTGTTTGTATAACTGCATATACTCATTGATGTTGTTTACTTCATAGGTCGCAAGTAACCTTTGTCGCTTTTCCAGCTCCGCTTTGATACTGATCAATGCACGGGACGTACCAACTCGGTCTAAATTAGTGATCGCACCCATAAAATGTGGCAACTTACTTACTGTTTGTGCGAGGCCGCCACCTTTCCAATCAATCACTAGAATCCCTACATCTTCAGGAGAAAAATTGATGGCTAATCCCACTAAATAAGTAATCAGAAATTCTGACTTCCCTGAACCAGTCGTGCCACCAATTAAAGCATGAGGTCCATGTGCCTGTTCATGGAGATCCCAGTAGATCCCCTGATTTTTTCTCTGCCAGCCGATCAATGAACGCAATGTCTTACTTGGCTCTGCGTTCAACCAGCGCTTAGAAATCATTAACTCCTCAACAGTCTGAACTTGATATTGCTCTAATAAATTGATTTTTTCTGGCAGATTTTGATTTTCAATTTCTTCATGGAATAAGTTAGCTAAGCGAAAAATTGCTTGTTCAAGTGGATAACTAGTTGGTAAACGATTAGGTGTAAATGGTTGATTAATGTGTTGTTCTTTATGATTGATCAACATAGCAATATCTTGACTTTGATACGCTATTAACGTCGTTACAGTTTCAGGCAACTGATCGATAGATTCCTTCGCCCAAATAACTACGACATCATACCGATTTAATTCTTCCGTTAAAAACTCACTGATTTCATGCTCCCACAAGCCTTCTTCTGTGATAATTGAAAAAACATAAGTTGGTTTAAAAGCTATCTTCTGATAATCAGCATGTTGTAGTTTTTGCTTCCTTTTAGAAAGGATCTTATAAAATGCACTTAAAACCAACTCTCGATTTTTTAAATTGAATAGGAGCCCTCTTTGTTTAAGTGGAAAGGATCGCAACGTATGATGTGGTAACCAACGCCAATTTTTCCATGTTTTTTCATATTCTTTTTCTTGAAGAAGAGTGATAAACTCAACCTCTTGGTAAGAGTGCAAGACAGAAATTTGAAATAGTAAAGATTGAAGAGCTTCCTGCAAAACATTCGATGGACCGACAAGCCCCACTGACTGAGTTGCTAATGAAATCGCAATAGGTGCGTTCTTTAATTTTTGATAAGGACGAATAAAATCGGATAGAATTTCATCGTTCCATTGATCCTCATCCAAATAAGAACTAACAATTTTAAAACTGGATGGACGTTCGCCTATTCCTAAGCAAACGGTTAAAAAATCTTTATCCTTTGGTCGACGTTCATAGATTCTTGGATGACATTCCTTTGTCATTCGTGCTAATTGATTATTAGAAGGATACATGTACTGTAAAACTTCTTTTTGTCTTTGCTGTAACCTGTTTAATTCAAAAGCTTTTTTGATTCTATATTGTTGGATAGTTATTTTTTGTTCACTTTTTTTTCGTTTTATTTTCTTTTTATTTAATAAATAATTGATAGTAGAGATACTGGACGTCAATAAATTAAGTCCATACATACCTAGTATCAGAAGCAGGTTTCGATTGCTAAAAAATAGAAACATTCCGCTTAAGATAAATATGCCTAAAGACGGGAGAACCAATTTAAAAAAGGATTGTTTCTCCTGAGCTGCTTCGTGTCTCGGTAATCGAACCTCCACTTGTACTTTTGGCTCTTCCAGATAGATTCTAGGGCTTCTTCTAAAAAAGGGGAAGTGCTTAGGATATTCAGGTATATAAGGGACTTCAGAAAGTACCCATGGATTTAATTGGATCGCTTGACCTAAACCGATGATCTGCCACTGCTTTTCCCGCCTTTCGATAATCCACTGATCCACTACGATCTGATCACCTACTTGGAAAGTAAATACACCTTTTGTTACAAGTTGCTGATTATAATAAACGGGTGCTTTACTAGGATATATACTCAATTGATAGTTATTATCCTGATAATCTATCGCAATCATTGCATCTGATTCAATCATCAAGGCAGAGGTTGTTGCACATGAAATATCAATCAATTGCTTCGGTGGATCGATCCACTTTCTCTGCAATGTTTCATGCTTTAATATCAGAAACCTCGGATCATCTTTGATCGAAGAGTCTGAAAAATTTATATGCTGTTTGATATAACAGATTTTTTTGCCGGCGATCACCAGCTCTTTATCATTTTGAGTAAATACTTCATGAATAAACATCTCCCCAAAATAAAAGAGATCAAAAAGGATGGAAAGACTGATATTCATCTGATTTTCGGTGCATAGTGTCTTATTTTGTGGGATTTTCAGATTTATTCTCTCCTGGCTTTTTGCTATATTGACTAATTTTTTCTTGATAGTTTTTTAGTAATTTTTGCTTTTTTTCACCACTCATTTGATCGTTCATTTTTACTGTCAGATATAACTTAGTATAGACATGCAAAAGATACTGCTCATCTCCAATGTTTTGAGCGATATCCAATGCCTGTTGGAGATTATTTCTGTCAATGTAAATCCAATAAAGCAAACGATTCTCACTTGACTCTTGAGATAATTGATTTAAAATAGCTGTTTTTTCTAATGAAGTTAAATGATCTAATTGAATGACACTAACAGCCACTATATATTTGATACTTTGAGAAAACAAACTGGGGGATACATCTGCTAAAGCCGTTAAAACACCTGCATAATCCTTGGCTATATATTTTGCTTGTGCATCCACGCTCCGTTCTATCTGTGGTAATTGATAAAACGCATAAATTCCTGTTAATAAAGCAAAAAGGATGGTTGACAAGCTGAATAAAAGGCTACCCCGTTTAAAAATAAAGTAATTTTTCCTACTGACCACACGTAATTCTGTCGCTCGAATCTCCTTTTGTGTTTCGATTTGGTCGCTAATAATCTGATTGATTTCTGTTACATTTTTTGCTCCATGGAGCAATTTCGACAAGTCATCTGTTAATCCTTCACTTCCTCCATTTAAACTCTCATAACTCAAATTAGGATATAAGATAGCCAACACCAGTGCCCGATATTGCTTCAGAAAATCATTTTCAGTGACCGTATATGGAGCGATAACTTGCATAAACCCTCGATGTGCAAGAAAAATCTCTTCTCCAAACAGAAACAAATTATCGGGATGAAACAATGGTTGGATCGGTCCATTCATAAAATCACACAATTGATTGACTTTTTGGGCAAGCAATAATCGTTGGTAAAAATCTAATTTAATCAAAACCTGTGAGAAACACTTCATTTGATTTGTTTTTTTGTATTGAATGATTAATTTTTCTGTAGATAAATGGCTAACGTCACCTGCCAGTAAATTTCTTTTAGGTTTTAAAAAAAATGTATATTGTTCGATCTGATCCAGCGCATATTGATTCGCTTGTAGCTGAATTTCCACTCGTTCATCGGTTATTTTAATACCTTCTTTTTTAAATACATCCTTTTCGCTCTTCAATTACTTGTTGTCACCACCATTAAGGATACGTGGCTTGATTAACAGTTGGTCACCATGACTAATTGGATAATCTGATAAAAGAAATTCTTCATTCAATCGTATTGATTTATTTGTCACTTCTAAATCGAACGCAGCCGGTAGCACGATCGAAGAAACCTGAAGCGCGTTCACAAATAATTCCTTTAAGCGCCTAATGGTTATTTCCCTAGGTATTTGCAAGTCGATCGTTTGCTGTTCGATTTGCAAACAAATATCAATGACTATTCCCTGTTTCATTGAGTTACCCCTTTTTTCATGTATGGCTTATTTTTTACATTCAAAGTCAAGGAATCAAAACAAAAACCAAATGAAAATAGCTAAAAAACAACTGACATTTGCTGCTTTAATGGGTACAAGTCAAACGAAGATTGGTTTTTACTGATAAACGCTATAGCAACCCAAAATTCCGAGCATCTTGACGATCCCGTTCTGAGACGGTATTCGCATAGTTGTTGAGTTGCTCATAAATACTTTCAAATAATTGTGTCATTTGTTTAACGCTACCTTCTAACTGGTGATACTGATCAAGATATGCTTGAAAAGCTTGTCCTTTCCAATTATGTGCAATTTGCTGGTTCATCGTATTTACTTTTCGGATAGCCTCTTGTATTTGGAGCGCTGATTGCTGATAGATCTTCGCTTGTGATTTTAATTGATCAGGCGTAACTGCAATTGGTCCCATTCTTCCATCCTCCTAGCATTTAGTTGGTAAAACTATTACCTTGGTCATGAATAATATACGACAAGTTCTAAAATATTCCGCTAAATCTTTATTTTTATCTGAAAATTTTTCTCGCATAGAAAGACCTATGTAACAAAACAGTGATAAAAAGCCCGACAACCTTTTTGGTCTCGGGCTCATTGCTTTCAATTTTTTCAACTAATGATCGTTTGAAAACAACAATATTGAATTTATATTCGGTTCTTTAATAATCAGACGGTTCAATAGCTTTTGAGATAACTTTTGACCTCTTTTAAAAGCTGTACTTTTCGATAATGACTAACTTTATTCTTATTATCAAATAAAGAATAATGCTGTTTTCTCACGATATTTAATTGCTCACGATAAATAAACGCAGCACTGGCAAGTGCTTGACGACAATCTTCTGTAATAAGAGGAAACATTTCAAATGATTCTTCATATAAGTTTTCAGCCTGCTTAGCCAGTGATTCCCATAAAGCGACTAATTGTGTTTGGGCTTGCTTTTCTTTTAACATGGTAGTTGCCACCCCAAATCTAGTCATGTCTTCTTTTGTCAGGTAGATTCGCCCCATTTGATAATCTTCTCCAACATCTCGTAAAATATTCGTTAACTGCATCGCTTCTCCTAATTTTTTAGCTGGTACAAC
Source organism: Enterococcus sp. DIV1208 (assembly GCF_050530455.1). Lineage (NCBI taxonomy): Bacteria > Bacillati > Bacillota > Bacilli > Lactobacillales > Enterococcaceae > Enterococcus > Enterococcus sp. DIV1208. Next base: position 2,687,660 of record NZ_CP172887.1, read on the forward strand.
GATGTCAGCTGGGCGCTCAGTTAAAAGCGGAAGCAACATCAAACCTACACTACCTGCAACGTAATAACAATATTCTTCAAGATCTTTTCTTGTTTCTGGTTGCTTAAAATCAGCATCTTTTCGTTGACCAGTCAGCATATCAAAAAAAGGAGCGGTTACCATGGGGAAATTGTCAAAGACCACTGATAACGCACGCCAGACTGGATCGTTGGGAACCTTTCCCTCATTAAAATCTAGCAATTGCCGTTCTAACTGTCTCAATCCCGCTTGATTGTTGTCGCGATCAATCAAATCATCTGCACGTCGGCAAAACGCATACACGGCATAGACACTTTGAGCTTTTCGTTTAGGCAACTGTGAGAAAGCCAGGTAAAACGATTTTGAATTTTTCTTGATGATTGATTCACAATAGGCAAAATCTTTTTGGTATTCTTGAAAAGGATCATTGTTAATGGTTATCATCTCTCAACAGCTCCTCTACCGCTAATTTTGCGCTTTGCATAACAATTGGTACCCCTGCGCCAGGATGGGTACTACTCCCACAAAAATATAAATTTTCTGCTGCAGAAAATTTGTTATGCGGGCGGTAATAATTACTTTGTTTCAATGTCGGTTTTAAGCCAAAAGTCGCTCCATTATAAGCATTGAAACGTTCAGAAAAATCTTTGGGCGTGATCAATGTTTCGGATACGATATGCTCATCGATATCCTTAAAAATCGTCTTTTCTTTGAGCAATCGGATGATTTTTTGGCGATAGGCTTGCATCGTTTGTTCCGTCCACTTCTCATATTTTGACAATTCTGGCACTGGTACTAAGACATATAAGCCTTCCTGACCCTCAGGTGCAAGCGAATCATCCATCAATGACGGTCGGTACAAATAAAAAGATGGATCATCTGGTAACTTTCCTCGTTCAAAGAGATCATCAACATTTTTTTTAAAGTCTTCTGCAAAATAAATACTATGCAAGTGTTCCTCTGGGTATTTCTTGTCTAAGCCAAGATACATCAAAAAACAAGAACATGAATATTCAAATTTAGCGATTTTTTTATTTGTATACTTTCCCCGTTTTCTTTCATCAGGAATTAATTCCTTCATCGCATAAGGAAAATCAGCGCCACATACAATAGCATCAGCCATCACTTGTTCTTTCCCGATTCGGATCCCTTTAGCAATCTTATTGTCAATTAGGATTTCATCTACTGATGTTTCGTAAACGATCTTTCCACCTAACTCTTCAAACAATCGAGCCAATGAAGTCGCTAACGTATACATTCCACCTTCAATAAAATAAACACCATAAAATAATTCGATCATTGGAATAATCGTATATAAAGAGGGTCCTTGATAAGGCGATACCCCGATATAAAGTGTTTGAAAAGCCAATGATTTACGCAAACGGTCATCCTTCACAAATTTAGAAATAGACGTATACGCATCGCTGAATGTCCGCAAGCGGATCCCTGCCCATAATGATTTAGGATTATAAAAATCCCAAAAACCACGAAATGATTTCGTGATAAAGGCTTCTTTTGCGATCGTATATCGCTGATAGATATCTGCTAAAAATGCGAAATAACCTTGTGTATCTTCTGACGAAATGTTTTCCAACGTCTTTGTCAATTCAATTAAATCATTGGAAAACTCGATTGGTTCCTCTTTGTTGAAATACAGTTTTAACATTGGATCAACTTTTTTCATTGAAATGTAGTCATCGGGGTCTTTCCCACAAAATTCAAATACTTCCCGATAAATTTCTGGCATCATTACAATCGTTGGCCCTAAATCAAAGGTAAATCCTGCCGTTTTGATTTGATTCATTTTCCCGCCAACTTGACGATCTTTTTCGTACAGTGTGACTTCATATCCTAGCTTTTGCAACCGAACTGCGGCACTTAATCCAGCTACTCCCGCCCCAATGACAATAATTTTTTTCATGGGATCACCTACTTACCTTTTTTATCACTTGATAAATTTAATGATAACGCAAAATTTATCAAGTGATAAACTAATATGCTCAAAGAGGTTGAGACAAAAGTGTTTAGCATCAAGAAATAAGAAGGAATTTCCGAAAATTGACAAGAAACACAAAAACTAGTTTTTGATGTTGATTGTTACCTACTTGGTGCTTCTCAAATTTTTGGTAAATTTCAGCTTATTTCCGAAGATGCTACTTTTGTCTCACCGTGAACAAGAGGTCGTGAAAAGAGGGTTTTGACCTGAGCGCTCACCAAGTAAAAACTGCGACGAGTAATCGCAGGAGCATTAAGGATGGAAATCTCGAAACAGCTTCCCATGTTTTGAGATTTTTTGACTTATCGCCGAAGGTCAGCTCTTTGAACACCGTGAATCAGAGGTCGTGAAAACATCGGGTAGCTCTGATGACAATAAGAAAGAATTTTTTGAAACAGCTCCTCATGTTTTAGAAAATCATCGCTTATTGTTGAGGAGTTGCTTCTTGAACGCCGTTTATTCGTTTTTAGAGATACTAGAAGAGACTGTGACAATTTTTGTCTCATTTGCCATTCAATTTTCTCATTAAATAACTACTTTTACAAAAAAAGCCCAATGATCACGAAAATTCATTCGGATCATTCGGCGTTTTATCTACCTCTGATTTCTTTTATAAGATTCAAAAATACAAACAGAATACAGTATTCTTGAAATTTTCATCGGTTACTCTTGATTAGAAAAAGCATTTAAAAGCGCTCTGACTTCGTCGGTCGATTTAGTATTCATTAATTGAACACGTAAGTCACTTGCGCCCGGAAATCCTTTGACATAGATTTTAAAGAAACGATGTAGCCCAGTCATTGAACGGGGGATTTCTTTGGCATATTGGTCTTGGAGATCTAATTGCAGACGTAAAAGATCAATCAATTCAGTTGCTGAATGTTCCCTTGGTTCTTTTTCAAAAGCAAAAGGATTTTTAAAGATCCCACGACCGATCATAATCCCGTCTACACCATATTTTTCAACTAATTCCAAGCCCGTTTGCCGATCAGGAATGTCGCCATTGATCGTAAGCAACGTTTGTGGCGCAAGTTGATCTCTTAATGCTACGATTTGAGGGATCAACTCCCAATGAGCATCTACTTTACTCATTTCTTTTCTCGTACGTAAATGAACAGAAAGATTGGCGATATCTTGTTTCAATAAATGACTCAACCAACCTTCCAACTCTTCTTGTTCTGTATAGCCGATTCTTGTCTTGACGCTTACAGGTAATCCTCCTGCTTTCGCTGCTTCGATCAGTTCCGCTGCAACTTCTGGACGAAGAATCAAGCCACTCCCTTTCCCACGTTCAGCAACGTTAGGAACCGGACATCCCATATTCAAATCGATCCCTTTAAAACCCATTTCTGCTAGTTCGATACTCATTTGTCTAAAAAATTCTGGTTTATCACCCCAGATATGAGCAACCATCGGCTGTTCATCTTCGGTAAATGTCAAGCGACCTCTGACACTTTCTTTACCATCAGGATGGCAGAAACTATCGGAATTTGTAAATTCTGTAAAAAACACATCGGGCGCTCCTGCCGCCTGCACAACATGTCGAAACACCACATCTGTGACATCCTCCATTGGTGCTAATATAAAAAAGGGCTTCGGTAATTCTGCCCAAAAATTTTCTTTCACTGATAACTCTCCATTTCATTGTAGTTTCGCCATGTAATACTCTTCGTTCACTATTCTAAAAAACAGAGTCATTATACTAGGAATCAACAAAAGAAGCAAAACCACTGCTTCCTTTACTAAAGCAATTTTTGATACGCCAATCGTTCATTGTCTATCTCATCGTCGACATAGACGATACCACGTAACTCAAACCCACAATGAGCCATGATACGTTGCATACTAGTATTCTTTTTGTGCGTATCAACTCTTACTTGTGCCATTCCTAAGGCCTTTGTTTCTGCTTCTGCATACTCAACGAGTCGGTAAGCCAGCTTTTGTCCGCGAAATGCATCAGCTAGTGCAATGCGATGGATTGTTGTATAGGGCGCATCAGCTTTTTCCCAACTTCCTTCAAAGATTTCTTGATAATTTTTATCAGATGTTTTTTGTAAGGCTAATGTTCCAGCAATGATTCCATCGACTACCAAAACATAAGACCATGTTTTTTCGATATCTTGCCTGATCGTTTCTTCATTTGGATAACCATTTTGCCATTGCGGACTATCAGCGGAAGCTAATAACCGTTTTGCTTCATTAATGATTTTCATGACGGCTGGCACATCAGCTAACGTCGTTTTGCGAAATTCAATTGTCATTCCATATCCCCTTTTTATTTTTCTATACTAGATAAGACACTAAAAGCTAAAGATTAGTTATCATTTTAACACATTATATTTAGCTAGTTTAAGTGGAGATCGTCTAAATTTGTATCAGGAAGTCCTTTAATCGAACAAAAAAAGTCTAGGATAAGCATCTATCCTAGACTCAACTATTTCTTGTCTATTACCAAAAATTTGATCAAATCAATCCGTTTCTGTAGAAAACCAAATAAGTTTTTTTGATCATTCCACAAACTCTAGCTTCTTAACCCTCTACCTTTATTGATTAAATACCAGCATAGTGAATAAAGCACTAAACTAAATAACACAAGAATCGTGATCGAAATCATGATGGGTACATCTGTCGTTCCAAGGAACCCATAACGAAATCCTGAAATCATGTAAACGATCGGATTAACTTTAGAAATTGCCTGCCAGATTGGTGGCAACATAGAGATCGAATAAAAGACACCACCGAGGTATGTCAATGGCTGAAGGACAAAGGTTGGCACGATCGACACATCATCATACGACTGTGCGAAAATCCCATTGATCAAACCCGCTAGTGAAAATAAAATCGATGTCATCAGCAAAGTAACAATCACGATGCCCCAAGAGAAGACATTTAGCGGAACGAAGAATAGCGAAATCATCGTTACCAACGCCCCGACCAAGATACTACGTCCCAGTCCACCAATCACAAATCCCCAAATAATCACATGTGTGGGAACGGGCGCAACTAAAATTTCTTCAATATTTTTCTGGAATTTTTGAGAAAAAAATGAGGACGAAACATTGGAATAAGAACTAGTGATAACGGACATCATGATCAACCCTGGAACAATAAATTCCATGTAGGAAAATCCACCCATATCCCCAATACGTCCGCCAATCATTTTCCCAAAGATCACAAAATAAAGTGAGGTGGTAATCACTGGTGGAACCAGTGTTTGGACCCAAATCCGCAAGTAGCGATTGGTTTCCTTGATGGCTAAACTTTTTAAAGCTGTAAAATAAAGACTAAACATTTTTTTCCTCCACATGACCATTTTCTTCCGTGATTTTCAAGAATAATTCTTCTAAGCGATTCGATTTATTTCTCATCGAAAGCACTTTTATCCCTTGTTCACTTAATTGATCAAAGATTCCGTTGACCCCTTGATCCCGTTCTACTTCAACAGCAAGGGTCCGCTCATCTTCAAACGTACTAGTGTACCCTTGTAGAACTGGCGCTTGTTCATACGGTGCTAAGTCAAAAATAAACGTTTCAAATTGTAATTTAGAAAGTAATGATTTCATACTTGTATTTTCAATCAATTCACCTGATTGGATAATCCCGATATTCCGACACAACATTTCGGCTTCTTCCAAATAATGAGTCGTTAGAATAATCGTGGTACCTTGTTCATTTAATTCTCGCAAGAACTCCCACATTTCACGTCTTAGTTCAATATCTACACCTGCAGTAGGTTCATCTAAAATCAATAGTTTCGGTTCATGCATCAATGCTCTAGCAATCATCAGTCGCCGTTTCATACCACCAGAAAGCATGCGTGCACGAACATTTCTTTTTTCCCATAGATTGGATTGCTTAAGGTATTTTTCACTACGCTTGATTGCTTCTTGTCGTGAAACACCATAATATCCTGCTTGATTCACTACGATCTGTTGAACTGTTTCAAAAGGATTAAAATTGAATTCTTGCGGTACTAATCCGATTTGTTGTTTGGCACGAACCAAATCAGTATCCAAGTCATAACCAAACACTTTTACTTCACCAGAAGTTTTATTCACAAGTGAAGTGATGATCCCAATTGTCGTAGATTTCCCCGCACCATTAGGACCAAGCAAGGCATAAAAATCGCCCTCTTCCACCGTTAAATCAATCCCTCGCAACGCTTCAACTCCCGTTGCGTATACTTTTTTTAAATTCTTTATTTCAAGAGCCTGTGTCATTTTTTTAACGATCTCCTTTTTTCCATCTGATTCTCTATTGTAACATGGAATGATTGAAAGAAAATGAATAAAGTTTTCAAAATAAAAATAGAATTTTATGTATTCGAGCATCCAATATAAAATCAATCATTTCATCTTCTTTCGATCAATTGTTCTACTAAAATAAATGAATCCTTTTATCCATTTCCAAAAAGGAAGAAAGCATGATTTCTCCATCAGGAAAAGGCACGCTTTCTTCCTTTTTTAATATAAATGAGTTTGCGACAAACCATTCAAGCCTGACATATTAAGACCGCACGTTTTAGTCAAAAATCTCCCATTTTCGATGTTGATCAAAAAATGTTGCTGCTTCTTTTGCATCCGCAACTAGTTTTTCCGGATAATTTAAGACTTTCAATAATGCAATCGCATTTCTGGTTTTTGCTGGACCTTGCTTTAATTTAAAATCAAAACTGATTCCTTTTTCTGCTGTGACCTGTTCCTCAAAATGGACATTCTCACATTCATTTTTCAAGATCTCAGTCAATTCAATATCGTGAGTCGCCACAAAAGCTAGTGAAGGATAATCTGCCAACCATCTTACTGCTGCTGCAGAAGAAGCAATCCGTTCGATCGTATTGGTTCCCTTTAAAATCTCATCCACAAAACAATAACATCTTTCCCCTTTTTCCACTTGAGCTAGTAGACGTTTAATCGATTTGATTTCTGAAACAAAATAACTATCTCCTGCAAACAAGTCATCTTCGATCGCCATAGAAGTCAGTACGTGACCGTGCTGCAAGGTAAACTTTTCTGCGAGGGCTGTTTGGATCGTCTGTGCTAAGATACAATTGATCGCAATACTTTTCACATAAGTAGATTTACCTGAAGCATTCGAGCCCGTCACTAAAATGTTCTGGTGCCAATCTACTGGGTTCACTACCGCTTCCTTCAAGAGAGGATGATAGAGATCTTCTGCCTCTACGCCATTGTCCGTAAATTCTGGCTGACAGGTAATGGGCATGTAAGTACGATAGTTGAGAACCGCAGCCGCTACTTCCATTTCTCCCAATAATTCCCAAACCTTCATTGCTTCTTTCGTTTTTTTCTCTAACCTGCTAATAACAAAGTGATAAGAAATAAACGGCAACATGAACATCATATTGACATAATCAAATAAAATTTCTGCTTCCGACCCACTCTTAACTCGAAAAGAAAAACCAAATTTAGGAATATCTTTTAACGGTTTAACATTTTGCCGTAATTCATCTTGAACCGGTGTAGCAATCTTTGCTACTTGATTCGCTGTTGAGATCGTTGAGACTAGGTAACCCATACTATTAATCTCAGTTTCTAATGTCTGTTTCTTGACTTGATAATAAAGTGTGTTAAAAATCAAACTACCAATCGCTAGATAAATACCTAAGACTTGTCCAAATAATAATAAAATTAAACCAATGATCGGTAAGAGACCTAAAAAAGTATAAAAGCCGACATGTCCGATCTGTTTACTTTGGCCATCCGCTAAATATTGCTTCGTAAAATTACCATCTTTTTTCCCTAGTCGTGCAAATTGATATTGGATTTTTTCTCTTGTTTGAGGGTTTTCTTGGTAAAAAGCAATTAACTTTTCTAATCGCTGATCTTTTCCAAAGTTAAAGCTCCTCAGCCGTTGATATAAAGCTTCTGAACCAATACTAGAGTATGTCAGGTTGATGCCTTCAAAAACTTCAAACATATCCAAATCGTACCACGTCAAGTCATCCACTTCACTTGACCATGAACGAAATTCTTTTTCTGTGAGCCACGCTTCCTTTAAACTTTTTTCTTTATCAAATCGAGGTTGATAAGGCACTCTTCCCCACTTCTGATGGACACTTTCTTTTAATTTTCGACGCGCATTGAAATCTAGAGCAATGAGCAAAACGATCACGCCACAAATCAATAGCACAATAAATGTTTTTTGATCCATACATTTTTCTCCTATTCTGTTTTCCATTGGATAAAGTATAGCATTGTTTGACCCCTTTTATGAGCTGAATAATGAAAGTTCAACATAAAATAGCTGTTTATTCATATTTATTCAATTTATTCACTATGTAGCTATATGAAATGAAATTAAAAGAAAAAGCACACTTATTTCCACCAACTTAAAATAGCGCTTACAAAATAATTGTCGTATACTAGAGATAACGAATAGGTGAAACGAAAGGAAGAAAACAAATGGCTACTACTTCGATGAACAATCCTCAAAAACATGCGGAACAAAAAATGAAAACTATTGTCATTTTTGATCTGTCTTTTAATTTTATTTCTACCAATGGTAGTTTGCAAACCCAGTTCTTAGAAATGAAATTAGCGAAGTTTTTAAGAGAAAAAAATCAATCTTGGGCTCTTAAAATATATGAAGCAAGTCAGATAGACGAACACGCCTCGGAAGCAGATATTATTTTACTAACCCCAACGTTTGCCTATGCCAAAGAAGAAATTGAAAAGAAATTCCCTCAGATACCAGTGATAGCTATTTCTAAAGCAGAGTACGGAACAATGGATCTGGATCACTTATGGAAAAAAATAAAAACGGTTCTATAAACAAGGTTGGTCAACTTGCATAAACTTTTTACTCTCTTTCAATTTAATACAAATAAATAGTAAATCAGCTGATTTGAAAACAACCAGCTGATTTTTTGTGTTCTATTTACATGTTTGCTCGTCTAAAGCTCTGTTCCATTAGAGGTTGTTACCCGCTTATACCAATCATAGGAGTCTTTTTTATACCTTTCTAGCGTACCAGAACCATCATTGTTCCGATCAACATAGATAAAACCGTAACGCTTTTTCATCTCCCCTGTTGTAAATGACACGCAATCAATACAACCCCACGGCGTGTAACCCAAAAGCACGACACCATCTTCATTGATCGCCTTTTCCATCTCTTGGATATGACTACGTAAATATTCGATACGGTAAGGATCATGAATCGTGTGATCCGCCTCCAGAACATCAATGGCACCAAACCCATTTTCAACAATAAATAATGGGAGTTCATAACGCTCATAAAAAGCATTCAATGAATAGCGGAGACCTTCTGGATCGATCGCCCACCCCCAGTCGGATTCCTTAATAAATGGATTCGTTACGGAGTACGTACTTCCACCACTAACATTCGTTGAAACATCTTGATGGACTTGCGAATCGACCGTATTACTCATGTAGTATGAAAAACCGATATAATCCACTGTACCTTCAGCGAGTGCTTGTCGATCTGCTTCTGTTATATCGATCTGGTACCCTTTACGCTCAAACATTTTAAGGGCATAATTTGGATAGTGTCCACGAACTTGTACATCACAGAAAAACCAACGATCATGCATCATCTGTTGCGCTAAGATTTGATCCGCTGGTCGAGAAGAAAATGGATAAATAGGCACCATCGCAATCATATTCCCAATCTCGAAATCTGGATTAATTGATTTTCCTAGTTTAACCGCCTTAGCAGAAGCAACTAACGTATGATGGCCACAAATGTACATCGCTTCTTCTGGATTTTCATAATCGCCAAAATGAACCCCTGAGTTGGTCCAACCAAAAATATCATTTGAATAGTTCATTTGGTTGTTGATCTCGTTGAATGTCATCCAGTATTTCACCTTATTTTGATAGCGCTCAAATACCACTTCTGCAAACTTAAGAAAGAAATCGATCGTTTGACGATTCATAAATCCACCATATTCTTTGGCAATATGATAGGGCATTTCAAAATGGGACAATGTAATAACCGGTTCAATCCCATATTTCAACAGCTCGTCAAAGACATCGTCATAAAATTGAAGACCTTCTTCATTAGGTTCCAGCTCATCTCCATTTGGAAAAATACGTGACCAAGCAATCGATGTACGAAAACATTTGAACCCAAGATCAGCAAACAGTGCAATATCTTCTTTATAGCGATAGTAAAAATCAATCCCTACATGATTGGGATAATAATTACCTTCCACAACTCCATCTGTAATTACTCGAGGTACACCATGTGAGCCAGCTGTCATCACGTCAGCCACCGAAAGCCCTTTTGACGTTCCAATTACACCACCTTCAAATTGATGGGCTGCTAATGCACCGCCCCATAAAAAATTCTCTGGAAAAGCCATCCTATCCGCTCCTTTTTCATCTCAAATTTATTTCAATTGCTTTAGTAAACGAAGTTAGAACACCACCAAATGCACACTTGTCAGGAAAAACTTTAGTGACAAGCGCATCAGGTATCGTTTTCCAATCAATGATATCAACAAAAGTATACTCCAAGCATCTAAGTATCTTTCTTGAAGCAAAAATACAAACGCTTTCAATTAGTTGTAAGAGGAAAATGAATGAAACATGTTCGTCATTTATTATACCGTAGAACGTCTGATAAAAGTAATTTACGTGCCCCATGAATCACAAACTTCCAAAAAAAATCAGTTGGTTGCCAAGTAACAAAAGTCCTCCCCCACATCAAAATTAGCGAAATTTAATAGTAGATATAAGTGAAAAGAGTTTCCATAATGAACAATCAACAAGGTAGTTTAGCTTTTCTCCACTTCTTTAATTAATAATAACAACTTTTTGACTATTCAGTCAGCAGTCTACATTTCTGTGTTCTTTAGACATGACAATTGTCATGTCCAACTGATGACATCCATGACTGTTTTACAACTCAAAAAATAGCTAAGATAACATCAGTAGGAGGAAAGAATATGAATCCAATAATCGATGTACAAAACTTATCGAAGGTGTATAACCGGACAACCGTTTTAGATAATATCTCATTTCAGATTGCACCCGGAGAGACTGTCGCACTATTAGGAGAAAATGGTGCAGGAAAATCCACTCTGATCAATCTACTTAACCAATTGATTCAACCAAATTCAGGAACTACTTATGTGATGGGAACCCAAGATATCAGGAAAGTCCGTGACAAAGTCGGTGTAATGTTGCAACAAAACTTATCACTCGAACGAGTCACCGTCAAAGAATGTTTAAATCTTGCTCGTAGTTACTATCACAACCCATTATCTTATGAAGCCTTGATTCGCTTAGCCAACTTAAAAGAAAAAGAGAAGTGTTACTTAGATCAATTGTCTGGCGGACAAAAACGTCGGTTGACTTTTGCAACAACTATGGCAGGAAACCCTCAACTAATTTTTTTAGATGAGCCGACTGCTGGAATGGATAGTAATAGTCGACAATCATTCTGGGAAAGTATTGACCGTTTGAAGCAAAATGGAAAGACTTTTTTTATCACTAACCATTATCTGGAGGAACTAGATCAGATTGCAGATCGAATCCTTATTTTAAAAGATACTAGGTTAGTATACGATGGTACCTTGAAATCATTGCGGAAAAAAAGTGGTCATATAAGCATCCAATTTACCACTCCATTACCAAAAGAAACATTCACATCCATTTCAGCTGTTAAAGAATGTTTAAAAACTAATCAGCAGCTTCAATTAATAACTGATGAGCCAAACGTAGTGATGGAAGCTTTAATTCCTTATCTTAATCAATTAGACGAATTAGCCATTCAGCAAAATTCGTTGGCTTCTTTATTTCAAAAAGTAATTGGAGGTAGCGGTAAATGAAAAAATTCTTGTTTCAAGTTCAAATCAACTATAAACGCATCGTATTCCGTAACTTGCGCTTCCTCTTATTCAGTATCGCCATGCCAACAGGCTTTTACCTTATATTTACTCAGGTAATAACACAACCAGCAGCTTCGAAAACATGGAATATCGCTTATATGATTAGTATGATTGTGTATAGCTCATTGATTAGTTCTGTTATGACAGTCGCACATACTCTGTTAGAAGATCATACTAGAAAGTTCGATTTATTTGTAGCACTACGTCCAGGTTCAAAATCACAATATTATCTATCGATGTTAATCGTCTTTCTATCGTTAAATATACTTTCGGTTTTGGCACTAATAATGACTGGAATTTTAGTAAATCAGCTAACAATTAATTGGTTTCATTTAATAGGTCTTTTATTCCTCGTTCCATTGTTATCATTCCCACTTATATTGATTGGAATGATCATCTCTCTATTAGGTTCAGATAACGTAGTAAATTTGCTTAGTAATCTCATCGTTTTTCCCATGGCAATTTTAAGCGGACTATGGTGGCCACTTAGCATAATGCCCCCATGGGTACAAAAGGTTGGACACTGGCTACCAACTTATCAAACAGCTGTAATTTTAAGAAGATTTATCAATTATCAACGTTTTAATTTTGTTAGTTTTGGGGTACTCTTAGTTTGGACGATCATTTTATTCGTACTGTTCAAAGTAGTCGTCTTTTTTCAAAGTAAAAGTGAGGTTTCTACCATATGAGTTTTTTCGAAAAGCACATATTTTTCCCAAAACGATTCGGCATTGCACCTTATTTCTGGTTAGTATTTTTAATACCGACGATCTATTCATTGTTCCCCCTTACTTCTTGGTTTGACTGGTTATTTATATTACTTTTAGTTATTTTTTTAAAAGCTTACCGAGATGGCTATGAAGTTCATAAATTTTTAACAGGGGACGTTTTCCTTCAATTATTGATTGCCTGCTTATTTGGTATCTTTCAAAAAAATGGATATCTCTTTATTTTCGTTGCCTGGGAGATTGGCTCCCTGCCAGTAACCAAACGTTTATTCTATCATTATTTGACTGGTTATTATGTAAGCGTCATGATTAGTCTTGGCGCTATGTTGTGGACCACTCGTTTCACCCATTCATCCAGTTACATTAATGTAGGTATCACTATCATAGCTGCTATTATTACACCACTAGCAGCTAAGTCGGTAGGGGAATCTTATCGGCGGATCTATCGCCTCAACCAACAAAATAAACGTTTAGAAGCAGTTGTGCGCCAAAATGAACGAGATCGTATTGCTCGTGATCTCCATGATCATTTAGGCCAAGCGTTTTCCATCATTTCATTAAAGGCTGAATTAGCGGAGAAATTAATAGCAATTGATTCACGCCAAGCAACCAATGAATTACATGATATTGCTGAGACTTCCCGAAAAAACTTATCATTAGTTCGCGGGATCGTTTCAAATTTACAAGAGCGAACAATTGCCCAAACGATGCTAGAAGAAGAAAAAAATTTAGTTCTTACCAATATTCAGCTTCATTCTGTAGGAGAGGAACTAGCCGAAAAATGGCCGACGAACATTCAACATACAGTATCCGCAGTTATTAAAGAAGCCATCACAAATATGATTCGTCACAGCAAAGCTAGTATTGCGATGATTGATTTTACCGAGAATATAGATACCTATTTTATTACCATTCAAGATAATGGACAAGGATTCACTCAACTAAAATCAACCGGCTATGGAATCAGCGGAATGAAAGAACGGATTCAAACTGAAAAAGGACAGTTGACGATCACTGGAACACAAGGAGTAAAGATTGTCATTTCGTTGCCTAAGGAGAATGAGCATGATTAAATTGTATTTGGCAGAGGATCAACAATTATTGAACACTGCATTAACGATGATTTTGAATCTTGAAACAGATTTTGAAGTTATTGGTTCTGCAACAGATGGTGATACGGCATTATCTGACATCATCAAATTGAAACCAAATATCGTTTTATTAGACATTGAAATGCCTAAGTTGACTGGCTTGGAAATTGCTAAGCAGCTTCGTTTATTGAAACAGGATGTGAAAATTATGGTTCTGACTACCTTTGCGCAAGAACACTATTTTCAGCAAGCTTTACAGAACAATGTCAACGGTTATATGCTAAAAGATAGTCCCAGTGAAGAACTTATTCGTTCGATCCGCTCAATCATGGCGGGTGATACGATTTTTTCACCTGAATTGGTTATTCAATCATTCATTACTCAAAAAAACCCTTTAACCCCAAGAGAGCTTGAAATTTTAACGTTGTTAAAAACCGGCATCAGCACCCAACAAATTGCCCAAACTCTATTTTTGAGTGAGGGAACTGTACGTAATTACATCTCTGCTATTCTAAGCAAAACAGCATCACGTTCACGAATTGAAGCGATAAATTTTGCAATAAAGCAAGGATGGATTTAAACAACAATAAATTAAGATCACTGAGAAGAACGCCTTAAGCAAGGTCTTCCCAATGATCTTATTTACCGATCAGATAACTGGCTATACTTTTTCTAAACTAAATAGTTTTTGTTTCCCTATAGTATTCTCTATGATGAATTTTAGTAGTTTAACCAAAAAAACGGAATGAACTAACTATTATCTTTCGTATTAATTTTTATAGGTGTGACCATTCAATTAGTTTCCCAAATGTTTGTTTCTTATTACTTTTCTATTCACCCATTACTAAAATATGGCATTTTCGATTTCTAACACGGTTTTGATCAAAATCAATGAAATAAATCGAGCCGACAGCTCCTGTCATTAATGTTTCCTCTTTGACAATGAAATTTTCACTTGCTCCGAAGAATGATGCTCGAATATGTGCATCTCCATTTAAAATCGTTCCAGCATCACCAGCATAGTCTGGATCATCTAAGGACAGCAAGAAATCAAGATGCTTCGGACCAGGATAACGATAATTGGTATTTTCCGTTAATTCTCGAGGAATAATTCGATCAAGAATCCGATTTAAATCAACCTGTAAAAATTCATCCCCATTAAAATCCAAATCGTGCATGAATTCCTCAAAAATAACTGAACAAGTAGTATGTGGCGACTGAACAAGACAAATGCCATTTTTTATCCCACTTTTTGCCACCATTTCTTTTACTTGTTCGGTAATGTTATGATACGTCACTCGCTGACCATTTGAAGTCAAAACAAGTTGCTCAGTATAAGTTGTCATTTTGTCGATTGCTCCTTTTTCCATTTACTTACTTCTTCAATCATCGCTTTCAATGTGTCCACAGGATCTTTGGCACAAACAATCCCGCTGGTTCCACCCGTTGCATCAGCCCCCGAATCAAGTGCTTTGCGAACATCTGCTACCGTTGAAATCCCTGCTGCCTGCAGAATAAAAATTTCAGGATCCATCTTGCGTACAGCTTCATTGGTTTGAATCATATAAGAAATGTCACTTGCTTGACCTGTACCTATTAATTCCGTAGGCTCACAAACCATCACATCAGGTTTCAAGGAAGCTACGAGCTTCGCCTCTTCTAAAGAATTTGCACAAACAATAGTCAATAGACCAAGTTCCTTTGCTCGCTTGACGGCATCGCACAGCTCACTAACCGATAAAGGACATTCTGCGTGATTAAGGAAGGTCGCTTCTGCTCCAGCCGCTACAACGCCTTCAGGTAAAACGTGTCCCATCCCTCTACCAGGGGCTATCCCATCGATATGTTGAACACTCACAATCAACTGCGTTGTCTGTTCTTTAATTAGCCGAACATCAACATGTTGACAAGTAAAAATGATATCGATGTCGTATGCTGCAGCTAATTGATCCGCTGTTTTTGCTAGTTCCAATGCCTGTTCACCATACAAATAAGATTTAGGATTAACCACAAAAAATGGTTTTCTTACTGTTCTCATGAGAACCCTCCTCTATTTTGTTGCAAATACTTTGTAATAATGCGATAACGTATCTGCAATCGCTTGGTTCGCTAATCGTTTAAGTGTAAAATAATCCTCTGGTTTTTCTTCGTTAATTACATCCATTGCTGCTGTGATAAAATCAGTAAAGATATTAATTTTATTGATCCCTGAAACAGCACATTTGTGTAGATTTTCATCACCAGATGATGAGCCCCCATGCAACACTAATGGAATTGAAACTTCATTTTTAATTTCTTCCAACCGCTCAAAGCTGATTTTCGGTGTTCCTTTGTATTGCCCATGAGCCGTACCTATCGAAACTGCCAATGAATCGACGCCGGTTTCTTTCGCAAAACGTGCTGCTTCCTCCACTTCGGTATAAATGGTGTCCGTGGTTTCCTTAAATTCATAACTATTTCCCGTTCCCACGTGTCCAATCTCAGCCTCTACCACAACACCTCTTTCATGAGCATATTCCGTAATTGCTTTTGAACGACGAATATTTGTTTCAATCTCATCCTGCGAAGCATCTATCATCACAGAAGTGAACCCAAGCTCGATTGCTTGCTTGATGATTTCCTCATCTTGTCCATGATCCAAATGAAGTGCTACTGGAACACTTGCTTTTTTGGCTAAATATGTTGCAATTAATGCTGCCTCTTCAAGAGGACATTCTTCAATATGCGCTTGTGCAAAGGCTAAAATTAATGGCTTTTGCATTTTTTCTGCAACCTCTACAAAGGTTCTTGCAGAATCTAAATCAAAAAAGTTTGCTGCCGGAATCGCATAGTTTTCTTTTTGCGCTTTTTCAAACATCTCTTTCGTTGTAACTAACATTTGATTACCTTCTTTTCAAGTATTTTTTAGGCTTTAATCTTCGCTTCAATTTCGTCAAACAACCCATCAATGCCAATTCCGGTTAATAAAGGAAGCCCCATAATTACTTTATCTTTAATGTTGTCAGGAACCACGGTCGTACTGACCACAATATCGTAGTCATCAATTTTGCCAATCTCATCAGCAACTTTTGATTGATATAGTTTCACTTCATTTTCGAGTCCTTTTGATTTCAACCATTCTTTTACTTTTCCTGTTACCACTGTTGAAGTAGCCACACCTGTTCCGCACATAATTAATAATTTTTTCATCTGTCATCTCTCCTATTTTGTATTAAACTTCAGTTTGTTTAGCTGCTCTTTTAGGTAAAATGCGATTCACGTAGAATAGTAAACCTGTAATAATCAGACCAATTCCGACTAGGGCAAAGTAACCAAATAGTTTTGCACCACCCACGTATAGAAGTGTTGTCCACAGTCCACCTTCTGCCATCGCAGTTACTGATGAATGTCCTTGTAAATCAAAGTTTGCCGCTTGTGCTGCTTTTGTTAAAAATGGTGCCACCCATGAAGTGATGTATAAAATGGTGACCATGTAGATCGTCCCACCTAAGATTGTTCGAATAATGTTTCCACCAAAGACAGCTGCCATCAAACAAACTAAGAATGGAATAGTTGCCAAATCACCGAAAGGCAAGGTTGTGTTACCTGGTAAAATCACTGCTAATAAAATCGTGATTGGGACTAAGATTAACGAAGAAGATAATACAGCTGGGTGTCCTACTGACAATGCGGCATCCATTCCGATATATAATTCTCTTCCTGGGAAACGTTTTTGAACAAATGAATTTGCTGATTCTGAAATAGGCGTTAAGCCTTCCATTAAAAGTGCCACCATTTTAGGCATTAAGACCATTACAGCGCCAGTTTTCACCGCTAATTGTCCAATTCCCGCAACATCATATCCAGCTAAAATCCCCATAACCAAACCAATTAAAAAGCCCATGACTGTTGAATCACCAAAGATGCCAAACCGTTTTTGAATCGTTTCTGGATCTGCATGCCAATCTTTCAATCCTGGAATCCTATCGAATAACCAATTTAAAGGTAAGGCAAAAACAAACCCGGGTGCTGCCGTTCCGTGTGGGAAGGTAATATTTGGAAATCCATAGAATTTATTGATGATTGGTCCTAAAATATCGCCAAACAATAAAATCATCATTGTATAAATAACCGTTGCCAACATGCCCATTGCAAAGTCATTCGTTACTGCGTAGACAAGTGAAGCAACAAATGCTGCATGCCAGATATTCCAAATATCAACATTCAGTGTTTTTGTTAAGCCAACAATAATTAATAACACATTGACTACGATAGCTACTGGAATCGCCAAACTACCTAAAACGGTTCCATAAGAAATCGCAGCTGCTGCCGGCCAACCAACATCAATGGTTGTTAAGTTTAGTCCAAAACGTTCAACCATCGCTTGTGCTGCTGGTCCTAAGCTATTGGTCAATAAATCGATAACTAAATTCAACCCGACAAATCCAACACCAACCGTTAATGCTGAAATAAAAGCCTTACTCGGTTTCGTTCCTAAAATCAAACCAAAAACAAAAATTAAGATTGGCAATACAACGATTGATCCGAGATCAACAAATTTTTGTAATAAATCTAACATAATGCTCCCCCTCAAAATGGTTATTAAACGAATCCTTCTTTTTCAATAATTTGATAATACTCCTCAGTATTATTTACAGCTTGAAGCTTTTGAACCACCTCTTTTTTTTGAAACATCGTAATTAACTTCTGTAACATTTCTAACTGTGCATGTGGTTCTTTCAACGCCAACATGAAGATCAAGCTGACTGAAATTTCCTTATCTGCAGTTCCCATTTCATAAAAAGTTACTGGTTTTTTCAATGACATAAATGCAATTTGAGAATCATTCACGTGTTCTGCATCCGTATGTGGAATAGCAATCCCAACATCATTGATTAATAAGCCAGTAGGAAACACTTCTTCTCTTTTCAGTACATTCTCTGCAAACGAATCCTTCACTAAACCTGTTTGATATAGACAAGTTGCAATAATTGATAAAGCTTCCTTCTGACTCTTTACCTCAGATTGAAATAATGCAATTTTCTTTCCAAAATAACTCGTCATCTTACTTCCTCTTTCCTATAATTTCGTTAATAATCTCATTCCTTGTTTCTTTACTTGCAATACTTTTTATTCTCTCAGGTGAGACAAAGACATCATAAAGTAGTGCAATCATATTTTTCACTTGAATCATATCTTCTTCTGCAATCGCTAAGAATAAAACAACCCTTACATCCACATCTCCCCAAGTAATTTTGTTTTTTAGAGTGATAATAGAAATTTTTGTTTTGACTACATATTTAGGATTTGCATGTGGGATGGCTACGCCTGATGAAAGTCCGGTAGCTCCTAGTTTTTCTCTTTGAAGTACAACCTCAAGAAAATTATCCTTTACTAATTGTTCTTCTTTATATTTCTCAGTGATGAAAGAAAGTACAGATTCTCTACTATCAAAATCTTGATTCAAGAACATCCAACCATCCTTCAAATATTTCTTTAAAATCGTTTTATCCGGTGCAATGGATGGTAAAAATGTATTGTCTTGTTGATTCAAGGTAAGAAGATGACGATTAATCAATGCAATTTCTTCTTTCGTTGGTAATGGTCGAACATAAATAATCGGCGTTTGATATTCATTTTCTAATTTGACTGTTGAAATAATCAAATCGACACTATCTAAGTTGTAATCCTGCAACTTTTGAACATCAATCACTTCATAGACTACGGTGCTAGGAGAACTATGACGAATACGCTGAAATAATAATTGCGAAGTTCCCAACCCCGTTGGACAAATAAGAAAAACATGCTTCGTATTCACAATTTTTTCAAAAGCTAGCTGAAAATGAATAGTCAAAAAAGTAATTTCATCATCCGTTACTCTGATTCCCATTGCTTTTTCCAATTTTGGAATACAGTAAGTTGTTAGCGTATACATTGTGCTGTATTGCCGAATGATATCCTCTTTTAAAGGATTTTTAATGGTAATCCCCATTTGCAACCGATAAACCATTGGCTCAATATGGGCAAATAGAGATTGAAGCAGCTGACTATCTTGCCCCAAATCCTTCTCAACCAGTGTCGACATATCTTGAATAAATTGTTTGGTGGTCTCCATGATTTGTTGACTATGGGTTGCCAGATTCACAAACGGTCTCACTCCATGTCCCATAAACAACGAACAAATAAAGTAAAGATCATTTATCGTAAAGGAACAATTCAATTCATCTTTGACCCCATTTGAAAAATCTAGTGCCACCATATATAATTCCATTTTCTTTATTTCGACAAACAAAGGATTTTTATTTGTTTGTGAATGGTAGCCATGCTTTACTCGACCAATCAAAGTTAACAACGAAAGTTTGAGTGAATGGACAATATAATTTGTTGGTTGCTGTTTAGACTGTTGGTAAAAATTCTTTACAAAATCATCCACAAACTGAACCATCGCTTGATCAAAAACAAAGTGATATTGACATTTTTCATTCCCTACACCGATGTTTTTTTCAAAATAATTGACAAATGTCCGCTGGATCAACTCTTCAGGTGTTTTTTGTGTGTCTATTACATGATTTGAAGTAATCCTAATCCCAGCTAACCGACAATATTTGATGATTTCCTCATAATCCTTACGCAAAGTTGCAATACTGACAAAAAACTTTTTTTCAAAATACTCATATCTTTTTTTATCCGTTTTAAAAATTAGATTGGCGAATAAGTACACTCTACGATAATTTGAACTATACTTTACCTCTGTTGACATAGCTTCTTTACTAGTGATAAATATTTTGGCATCATTTTTTTTAGTTGACGTTCCAATTAGGTAGATCCCAATGCGAGGTTTTTTTTCAATTTTTAACTCAAAACGATTCAAGAACTGTCCAAGCTTCTGAATATCTTGATAAATTGTTTTATTTGAAACATTGAGTTTTTCACTAAAGAAACTTGCTGGTTGAAAATTCTCCTCCTCTAAAAGTAATTCAATTAACTGACTCTCGCGCTTTGATAACATCCATTATCACCTCAGAAAACGTTTTCCTTGTCTATATCATAGAGTTTTTCTCACTAAAGATAAATACGTAATCTGTTCCACATTAAAGTGGAACAGATTATTATGCCCCTATACTTTTTTGATGTTGGTGAAACTCACGACATCTTTTTTATGATTCAAAATGAAAAAAGACACTCTCCAAAGTTTGGAAAGTGCCTTGAAAGTCATACTCAAGGTAACTGCACTCAGCATAGCTTCGCACAGTGTGATTCTCGTAACTCGCCCGATCTGTCTGAGAAGTTTCCGTAAGTTCGCAAAATGATTCCGACAAGATAACGAACAAAAGGCGTGTAGAATAATTAAATTCTTTCACCGCCATCCACTTATTTTCTCCGCCATTTTATATTATTTGGCGGAGAAAAACAAATAATGGCGGAGAAAGTATTTCATTTATTATATTTTCTCTACACTGTAAAAAAAACAACATTTTTTAGGCAAGAAAAGTCAAAAAATATCCAATATCATTATTTATATACCCCAAACATTCCTAAGATAACTACTAAATTATCGATCTATCCACCTATGAAAAATTTGAACAACGATTGGAAGAAGCAAAGAATGTAAAATTAATAGCAGGTTTAAAAATCTCATACCCATTTCCGTACCCAAAAGTACAAAAAAAAGACACTCTCCAAAAATAGAAAGTGTCTAAAACATTGATATAATAGTATTCTTAATGTTTTGAGAACTGTGAAGCTTTACGAGCTTTCTTAAGAGCTAGTTCTGTGGCAGAGATTTTGAAGGGGATGGATAGCAATAGATTGAGCAACTCTTCAACAAGTACGGTTTTAATGGATTTCACCACATTTTAAGACCTTCGTACCTAAAGACGTACCCAAAAAATATGCGTGAATCAAAAAGACTATTTTATAACAATTTCTCACCCATAAAATTTAAGTTCACTTCCTAATGCACAATATGCTATACTCATTTTGGCAACTTGCCCCCAAGGGGGTGATTCCATTGGAAAAATTAATATCGCTAGTTATTGCACCTATCTTTGTAGGTTTAGTTATTCAACTAATTTCTCACTGGTTAGATGAGAAAGACAATGACTAATAGCAAGTTGCTTCTAACCCACACATTCGAAGTCGCAACGATTGTAAAAGAAAACCACTCTATTCGCCGTAGAGTGGTTTTTGTGTTCCATTGGTAAAAATTAATATCGCTTCGCACCATCATCATATCAAGAATAATCCAAAAAATCAAATTGTCCTTACTAACTTATTTATTTTATATACTCTTCTGATTTTCTTCAGTGGTTAGATAATTTGTAAAATAATTAAACACTATTTATTGCAATGATAATATTCATTTTATTAAATAGATACTTTAAAAATACGATCCGCGTATACAATTATAGAAACAAGTAATTACATCTATCATTACTTATATACTCCAAACATTCCTAAGATAACTACTAAATTATCGATCTATCCACTTATAAAAAATTTGAACAACGATTAGCAGAAGTAAAAAACGGAAAATGAATGGCAGGTTTAAAAAAATCATACCCATTTCTATACCTAAATATACAAAAAAGACACTCTCCAAAATTTGGAAAGGGATGGATAACCCTTTAATAACAATTCCTCACCCATAAAATTTAAATTCACTTCCTAATACACAATATGCTATACTCACTTTGGCAACTTGCCCTCAAAGGGGGTGTGCTTTATTGGAAAAAATAGTATCCTTGGTCATTGCGCCTATTTTTGTAGGTATCGTTATCAAACTTTTTTCTCACTGGTTAGATGAGACAGACAATGACTAAAAGCAAGTTGCTTCTAGCCCACTCATTCGTAGTCGCAACGGATGAAAAAGAAAACCACTCTATTCGCAGTAGAGTGGTTTTTGTGCTTTATTGATAAAAATAGTATCGCTTCGCATAATTATCATATCAAAAAGAATGTAAAAAATCAAATTGCCTATATTAAAGGATTCAGTACCCATAAGTAGTAACCTGTTAACGCCTCAAAAGATAGATAATTTTTTTACAGGGATCAACTTGTATAATTATTGGAAGATCAAATAATACACCAGTCAATATAACTTGTCCTGGCGCTAAATTAGGAATACTCTCTTTGGAAACACGATCTAATGAAGACATTGTTTTATCCAATAAATGCAAATCATTGTCGTTCCCAAAAGTACAAAAAAAGACACTCTCCAAAATTTGGAAAGTGCCAGAATCGTTGATATATAAGATATATTAACGTTTTGAGAACTGTGAAGCTTTACGAGCTTTCTTAAGACCTGGTTAGCCCAACCATTTTTTCAAATAGCTTCACAATACTTTAATAGCAACGATTTAAAGAGATTGAAACATAAAATATTTTATTGACTTTCAATTTATTTGAAGGCAATGGTGTCAATTACTTGCGAGTCGAACCGATACTATTGAATACATAGGCATAAAGCATTGAGTGGAAATAAAGAGCCACATAATATGGAAGGGGAATCCCTATAAATCAACATTCTTCAATAGCTAAAATGCTTGATTTTCATTAAAAATAAGATGGTTCCTTATCAAAAGATCTTGTCAAATTAACGACTGATAAGTTTTTTTCTTTTGTTCACCACTTTTTAAAACTAGTTCTGCGTATAAAAAAAATAATTACTGGTCGGTAAGCCTTCCTTAAACACTAAAGGTAATTCAAAATTATAGACTTATGGAAAGATTAGCCAGATAAAAATTAACAATTAACTTCTACTAATTAGTCTCTGATATTCAGCAGCTTTTATTTTTTTTGCAAATACTACATTATTATTATGTTGTAAATAATTTAAAATTTCCATTGACCTATCACTTAACATCGTACTATTTAACGATGATAACACCTGCATAAAGTTATAATTAGTATTTGTACTATAAAGTTCATTAATTACTACTGGATCCCTCAATATATCGAATAATGTCATAACTTGTGAATTATCTAAAAGTCTGAAAAATCTATCATAGTATTCTTTTGCACTTGGAGAGACACCATTATTATAATTAACGCCACTTCTTCCGATTCTACAAAGTAAAATATTTCTGATTAGAATTTCTCTTCTGCCAATTGGTATATCTTCGGGGGCTTCAATATATTTCATTATATTTCTAATAATTGGGGTTTCATATTTAAAATTATCCCATCCATTATGAGCACTTAGCAATGAATCAGAAAGACTTGTTAGCTCTAAACTCTTAGTTGACTCTGGTTTATACCTAAATCCATTACATACATCAAAGAATCTTTCCCCTAATGCTTTTTTTTCTTCCTCTAAATTTACAGTAAATCCTTCAATTTTCACCCCTAAATCGTATTTAATTTCATCTTTTGTTGCACTCCAAATAATTGGTGCAATATCGATAATATTTTCTTTCACTAATCGATCTAATCTTACATCTGTATACATACCAAAAATCGTATTTAGTATATTCCCGCATAATGTTGATGATAAATCATTGATTGATTCTTGGATTGCACTAATCTCTGGAGAAGTGAATCGAGATTCTTTCATTTTAAGATTTTTTATAAACTTTCTAACCTCTATAGCACCTCTAGATGGTTCAACAGATATTACTTCTACAGTACATGTTTGAAGCCATCCTAATAATTCAAATGGCTGGATCTGTCCATCGTTCGGGTGCGCACTACTTATATTATTTCTCATATTTAAAATGTGTACTAATTTTTGATGGACAATATCTGTTATTATCTCTAACTTCAAACAAGTATCTAATAAAACTCTATCTTTAATATCCACTAGATCATTCTCGTCAACATAGTCTTCTCTTAAACTGCCACCAACGGCTGAATCATAAAAAATATCTATGCCATAAACTATTATTTTATTATGCAAGTTAGTAACAACTTCATTCCATAAGTCATTTAATGCAGAGTCAAATCTCCCAATCGCAACACTTGAAATAAATTTAGATAAATATGTTGCATTCCGTCGTATATCTGGATTAATACTCTCAATTATTATTGGTATATTACCTGATATTTGATTTTTTTCTGATTTTGTTGCCAAAATGTTTTCTGAAGGAAGTCCTAAAGACATTAAGTAGTTTTCAAAATTACTATTGACCATTGTCTCCATTTCTTCATAATTAATTAAATCAGCCTTACTCACTTAATCCCCCCCAATTTATCTAACACTGATACTATAGTACCACAAATATCATAGAACCTTGAACTACCTTAAAGGCTCTTCATCAAATCGTGTTGGTTCAGAACTAAACCAAATTGAAAAATCTTGTTATTCCCGTTTGAACTTCAATCAATAATATTTAGCAAAAAATGATTTTAGTAATACTATCAATTAGTTGCGGATTGATTCATTACTCTTCTCACATATATAAAAATAAAATGACTCTCCATAAAAAACCTTGTCATATGTAAATCTGACAAGGTTCTATTTTTTCGTTTCTTACTACTTCAGGAACTTTTTCAAAATTACAATTCAAAAAATTTATTAGCTACAAGTAAAGCTCGATTAAAAAAAGCACTATTGATACTAAAACTAAGATATAGAGATCAGAATATACTAGTACAGCAGATACAGCTAGCCAACTAAGAAGAAAAAAAACTTGTTTATTTTGAGTCCAAGATAACCATTTTTTTCTGTTAATACCTATAAACATATAAACTAAGAAGGGAAATATTACAATTACAACATCAGAAACTATTTCCAACATGCAACAATTGCTCCAACTATACTACCCCCGCCTATAACAATAATTCCTCCAACACATACACCGCAAATCACAGCAGTCAATGCGCAAGGTGTGCCGCATAATTTAGCAATTGTCGCACAGACTGCTGCACCCGCACCTGCAACAATACCAAAACATTTGAGGTCTAATCCCCTTGTTTGGCTAACTTTTTTCAACTCATTAATACCTGACAAAGTTTCAGTATTAGATAAATATTCTGTCCCTAAATCTTTATCCAATACTACGTGTCCATCAGCAGACTGCTTAACCCAAAAAGTATTGTGATCTGACTGTGTTAACTGTTGCTCTGAATAATTTATGATATTTCCACTCGCATCAAATACAACCGAAAGATTACTCATAATATTATATGCTTCACTGTTCTTATATGGGATAGTAGCAATAGTATAATCATCTACTTTAGACAAAGTTAGTTTTTCAAATTCTAAAACGTTCTCAGTTTCTAACAAGGTTAAATCCTTTGAGGCTACTTCTTTATGGATGACATTTTCAAGCTGTTTTGAAAGTTCCTGATTATCAATTTTCTTCATTTTTGTAGCCAGTTCTTGCATTGATGTGGTTGATGATACCACGGATGCATCCACATTAATCAAACCTAAATTTGCTGATGAAACAATTGTTACCAACACTGTCATTACAACTAACAATACATTTTTTACCTTATTCATCTGAAATCCTCCTTCAATTTTGACCATAATTGTTAATATCTTCCGCAGTTAATTGGGTAATGTTACCATCTTTAATTTTTAATATTACTGGAACAAAACCTATATTTAAGCTGTCAGTTACTTCATCAAAATTCTTATCATTTCGGTGTTGATCGGTATCAAAATAGTAAATTTTGCTTTGCTTTTCATCGTTTAGTACCTTTGTTGTTTGGTTGATTAAACTTATACAATCAGGACAAGTCTTACGTCCAATATATATAGTATATGCTCCCTTATCTTTCGAAAGGTTTTCGAGACTATCTGTATCAATTTTTTTCATTTGAAAAGTCTTCATTTCATAGTTTACTGACGGAATGGTGATTACTTTATACATACCTAAGCTAGCTACTATCACAAGGACGCAGCTCATTATCACCCACTTTAGTTTTTTAGTTATTTTCATAATCCACCCTTTCCTCTTACCATTTTTAATTTTTAATTTTTTTACTTATTGTGCATCTTTTGAAAAAGATAAAAAATTGTAGATGTAACTCCAAAACTAACTGCAAGAATATAGCTCTTTTCTAGCAATGAAATAATCATCAGTAACAGAAAAAACACCTGAAACAATCGAAGCCTTAGTTTTATATTTCGTTTAAATTCCATAAAAATAGTCGTCGAATCCAACCGCAGCTGGAATTCCGGCTCTCCACCACCATCTGTCTTTTTTATAGCTGGCCGCTGTCAAACCGAACCTGTTATGAGCCTCTTTCGCTGCCCAATGTCCCGCAGCATATCCTACTCCAGCTATTGCGATTAATGCTAATACATCATCAACACCAAAGAAACGTACCTTATCATGTTGAAAAATCAGTTTATCTAATTTATCCTGTTGCTCAGGATTCAATTCAAAAGATTGAGTTTTATCAATTGAATCTAGATAACGTTCAGATAAATTAAATTGTTCTTTTATATCACTTTTTTCTTTTTGAGATTCTGAATAGTAAATTTTTTGATTATCCGTTATTTCTGCTGCGAAGGTAGTTAGTGGTGTCAAAGTAGATCCTAAGATTAATGATAAAACTAATACTACCCCTCCTTTAGTTGCAAAATTTTTTTTCATTGTACATCCTCCTAATATGATAAAATTGGTTTTGAAGTTACAATGAAATTATCGATGATATCACTATAATTTACTGTCAAAATCCTTTGACATTTATTTGGAATTGCATTTTGGAGGATAAAAAATGGAAAATAGATTACGTAATTTACGAAAAAAAAATAATTTGACTCAAGAAGAACTTTCGCTACAACTAAAAGTTTCTAGGCAGACAATCTCAAATTGGGA
This sequence comes from Enterococcus sp. DIV1208, assembly GCF_050530455.1. NCBI lineage: Bacteria > Bacillati > Bacillota > Bacilli > Lactobacillales > Enterococcaceae > Enterococcus > Enterococcus sp. DIV1208. Next base: position 2,715,121 of record NZ_CP172887.1, read on the forward strand.
GCGAGGATATTCTCAACCAGATATGGAAAATTTACATCTACTAGCAAGTTTTTTTAAGGTTACGGTTAGTTATTTAATTGATGGAGATACTATCACAGATGAGTCTCCTATCTATGAAGCTAAGCAACCACAAACAGTATCTTTGGACAATCAAAAGCTTTCACTTCTCAAATTATTGACGTTAGCATCCTGTTTAACTCCACTTGCCGCATTCGGGTTATTATATCTGGTAAATGAATATAAATTTGGATTGAGCGAGAAACAATATAGATTCTATTCAAAATTCGGAATTTTCCTCTCGGCTATTAACCTAGTAATAATTGTATTGGTAATATCTGATTTAACTATTTTCTCTTATCTGTAAATTAGATAATTTTCTCCCGCTGTCATCGTAATTTCTAAAAATCACTAAAATAAATTCCGAAGACGTGTAAACAGACCGGCTAGCAATGCAAAGTCCGGTTCATCTACACGTCTTTTTTGAGTTTTACAAAAAAAGAGAATACCATGTCCTTCACCCTATTGAGGATATAAAAGCTTAAGAAACTCTTACAACCAAAATGTCTACCCCTCTTTTTTCGAAAAATACCCCCTCTCAAATTGTAGTAATAATGAAGGGTAGTCAGATAGCTATCTAAATTTTTGATGAAAAATAAATCAATTAGTATCAAAAAGAAAATTTGAATTGTTGTTATTAACGAAGGAAGAAAAGAAAGGTAGCTACCAACATTCTATGAAAACCTTCAACATATAACTAAGGAGGGCTATTATGCCAATTAAAATCAACGATTTCACTTTACCAAAAGAAAAACTCGAAAAAGAATATCAAGTTGTCAATGTTACTCGCTGGCAAAAAGACGGAGAAATTCTAGGTTGGAGTTACGAATGTATCCTACCAAAACTCCGCTACGAGAAAATCAGTGTCAAAGTCAAATCTGAAACTCCTGTGATTACTCCGGAAGAACTTACCCAACAAGGTTTAGCCATGGTTACATTTGCCAATTTAGTGATTGCACCTTGGGGTCGCTCTAACGGTCAATTTGTCAGCTATGGTTTATCAGCCACGGCAGATGCGGCAACTTTGATTCCGAAAAAACAGGGCCCCACTACGCAAAACTAATTTTCCTATGGGTTTGTTGGGTGGTTAGGACAAACGGCGAGGCAGCGCCATAGAGCCGCTTCAGTCCGTTAAGACCGCCCAATAAACACATAGGCTGGAAGGACTGCTTTGCAGGACTTCCCCTTAACTTGATTTATAGAACAACATCTAGAGAAAATAAACGGCTCATTGACAATTGAATAAACAACAAGGAGTGATGATTTTTGAAGGCTTATAATCAGAAAATCATTGAAACTCCCACGTACCTTGAAATTTATGATTATGAAGCAATCATTACTCCGAAACAAAAAGCAGACAAAGATGAAACCAATCCAAAACGAAAGAAAGAATTAGCTTGGCTTTATGAAGAAGAAAACACCATCACTGATAAGAGAAAAAACTATGATGAATTATCTGCTCAAGGACAATACGACGGCTTAAAACGAAAACAAAAACACTATCAAAATATGCGATTTGAAATTGCTCGACTCGTGTATATGAACTTTGACAATCAGACAAAATTTTTAACCCTCACTTTCAGAGAAAACATTCAAGATATTGCCTATGCGAATAATGAATTTAATAAATTTATCAAACGACTAAACTACGAACTCTATCACACAAAAAAATCTAAGCTAAAATACCTTGCCACGTGGGAAAAACAAGAACGAGGCGCCATCCATTATCACATTATCCTGTTTGACTTTCCTTTTATCTCCTTCAATCGCCTTACTACCATCTGGGGACATGGATTTGTCAAAATCAACAAGATTGATGTGGATAGTATCGAAAATCGTGGACGCTATATCAGTAAATATTTTGATAAGGACTTGGATATGAAAGAGCATAAGAAAAAAGCGTTCTTCAAATCTCAGAATCTCAAAATACCTAGTGTCACAAAACAACTCGTGGATCAACCTTTTGATACCACAAATCAAGACGTGCTTTATACCAATGAGTATCTTGTAAGACGTCCAATATTTTACAGTGCTGTTAATGAAGATGGGAATCCAGAACAAGTGATGGATTTTCAAGAAAGCATTGTTCGTTATACCAAGATAAAAAAATAATTCATTATTCCCTACACAAAATTCAAAGGAAGTGAGAATATGACCGAAATGAAAATTTTACTCAGTGATGACCAGATGGGCATCATTTCTACTCAACTATCTGATTTAATCACAACTGAAATCGAAAAAATTAAGACACAGGAAAACCTGCAACACCGCTATATGAATAAGAAGCAGACTTGTAACTATCTACAAGTTTCCAATAATACGTTAGATGGCTGGATTAAAGATGGCTTACCCTTCATTCAAATCCACGGTTCAAATAGATTTGACCGGATTGCCATTGATCAATGGCTAGCAAGCCTAGCAAAATAATTCCGACATCGTTATACTCCATATATAGTATTTGATTTCGGCTCGCAAATTCGGAGGGAAATACTATGGCAATTAGCAAAACAGAAAATGAGACTTACCGTTTACGGCTTTACTATCCACAAGATATCCAAGAGATGATAGGCGGAAACAAACTTTATTCCAAAACTTTCAAAACTAGAAAGGAGGCAAAAGCAGCAGAAATTGATTTTTATGCCAAGATTAAAGAGCTACGGGAAAACAAAGAAAAGAATGCTTTTGAACTAGGTGGTGAAGCACTGTTCAAAGCTTTCTATGAAGATATCTGGATTGATGCTTATACAGCTGGTTTAACTTCTCGAAACACGAAGTCTCCTACTCCTGTGACAATTGCGAATACAAAAGATATTTTTCGACTTCACATCTTACCAATGTTTGGGAAATACACATTGAACTATTTGAATCAAAATAAAGCTTTCGTTCTAAAAATCATGACACAAAAGGCTGCCGAATACGCAAACTTCAAAATACTACGTAGCTACGTTAATTCTATTTTCGATTGGGCGGAAGAACTTGAATACATCGAACGGAATAAACTAGAAAAATCGCTTAAACGAATCAATGCTACTAAGAAAAACCAATTGCAAGAAGCTAAAAAAGAAGAAGATTTATACCTCTCCTTTGAACAACTTCAAGAATGGCTAACTGCCGTCCAAAGCGATTATGAAAGTGGACAACTAACTTTACAGGACTATGTATTATTTCTGACTACCTTCTTTTTATCTGATCGCAAATCAGAAACTTACGCCATCAAATGGAAGAATGTGAATTTCACTGCTTCCCAGATTACGATTGGTAAAGCCTTAGATAAGTTCGGCAATGAAAAAAGTACCAAAGGGAATAAAACGACAATTTTCCATATTCCAAATGAACTAAAGCAATTACTTCAACAGTGGAAAGTCCAACAAAAAGAAGAACTAGCTCAATTTGAAATCGAACAAACCGAAGAGCAGCTACTCTTTACCTTCTTTGATGATAAAGGGAATATCAATCAAAGACTTCATACAGATTATTTGAACTACCGTATGAAATCCATTGAGCGACGACATAAGCACCTTACCCATGCGACTCCACACAAGTTACGGCATACTGGGGCAACTTTAGCCAAACAAGCTGGTGTTGCTCTAGAACAGATTTCTGAAGCATTGACTCACAGCGATACCAACATCACAAGAACTTATGTAAATACACCAAATGTGATTCAAATGCCTATTGGTGAAATTGCCTATCGTAAATTATCTCAAAAAGAGTCAGACCGGAATGGTGTCAACAATGGTGTCAACTCAAAAAAAGACGCTTCGCAAAGTGAATTGCGAAACGCCTGAAAGTACTGATATGAAGCTGTTTTTAACGTTTTGAAAATTGAGAAGCTTTACGAGCTTTCTTAAGACCTGGTTTTTTACGTTCAACCATACGTGCGTCACGAGTAAGTAAGCCAGCACGTTTAAGAGCTAGACGGAAGTCAGGATCAACTTCTAGCAATGCACGAGCGATACCATGACGGATAGCTCCTGATTGTCCAGCGTAGCCTCCGCCGTTTACGTTAACAAATACGTCATAAGCGCCTTTTGTTTCAGTAACAGCGAAAGGTTGATTGATTACTTCACGCAAGTCAGCATGTGGAATGTATTCTTCAACATCTTTTTTGTTTACAGTAATTTTACCAGTTCCTGGTACTAAACGTACACGAGCAACTGCATTTTTACGACGGCCTGTGCCGATATATTGAACTTGTGCCAATGAAATTCCCTCCTATTAGATTAAGTTTGTAATGTCTAAAACTTCTGGTTGTTGTGCTGCATGTGGATGCTCAGCTCCAGCGTATACATTCAATTTTGTAAATTGTTTGCGGCCTAAAGTATTTTTAGGAAGCATTCCTTTTACAGAAGTTTCGATCAAACGACGAGAATTTTTAGCACGCAATTCACCAGCAGTGATTGATTTCAATCCTCCTGGGTAGTTGCTGTGACGGTAATAAATTTTATCAGTCGCTTTTTTACCTGTTAATTTCACTTTATCTGCATTGATTACGATGACGAAATCGCCAGTGTCCAAATGAGGTGTGAAAGTTGGTTTATTTTTACCACGTAGTACAGATGCAACAACTGTTGAAAGACGTCCCAATGGAACATCAGTTGCGTCTACTACATACCATTTACGTTCTACTTCGCCTGGTTTGGCCATATATGTTGTACGCACGTTAGTTTCCTCCAATTTAAGTTCTGATGTTTGACATACACTTCGAGTTTCCGGGGCTCTTTGTGGGGCAAACAATACCATTTAACATATTACCTGCTAATCCCCTTAATGTCAACGTTTTTTCTTAGCAATCCAAAACTTTCGTTTTTATTGCACGTATCCTTGTGATGCACTCATTCTTTTTTAGAACGAAGAACGTTTCTTTCTCTTCTAAAATAAAAACTGCAAGGAAAATAACTTCCCTCGCAGTTTTTTTACTATTATATAATATCATCAGTTGATGATCATTTTACGCATCGATTTCTGGTGCTTTTCCTAAATGTGCTTGGATCATCCAGATTCGTTTTTCAGTCGCTGTTTTAAATTCGATAAAAATATCTTGTGTTGGGTCGTCGCCTTCCTCACCAGCTACTTCAATTCCTTTTTGGTAAAGGTCTGCCAAATAGCGGTAGCCTTTCACAAGAATTTCCAAGCGTTCTGGAATAGTCCGATCCCAATTGCCTACTTCGTCAGGAATATTGGTGTTGTCTGCAAATTCACGTAAGGTTGAATAAGGAGAACCATCTAGTGTGATCAAACGCTCTGAGATTTCATCTAATTGTTCATTCAAGTCATCCATAAATTCATCCATCATTGGGTGCAATGTCAAGAAACCTGGTCCACGCATATACCAATGTGTTTGGTGAACAACAACAGACATTTGACTCAAGTCTGCAACTAATTGATTTAATACTTCTTTTGTTTGTGGAAATTTCATTTTCTTTTCTCCTCCTAACTTTTGTCTACAATAAAAGCATAGTAAACTTTGAGACAAAAGTACAATAAAACCAATTAGTTGAGAACGATTTTCATCCTATCATTTCTTAGAAAAGACTTTCTATTGCTTTAGTCGTTTTTTCTAGTTCTTACACTATTCCTCTCTTATTCCGTCATTCTACTTTTTCATCCTATTTTTCATCCATAGTACTTAAAGTTTGACGTAAATGTGCTAAAGGCTGATAAGTTGCCGCTACTTGTTTTTGTGTTTCAACAAAAATCGGAAAGATTTTTTGATATGTCTCTTTGACCGTTTGTTGAACTGGTACTTGTGAAGCAAGCTGTACTTTTTCTATAGCTTCGCTTAAATCAGTGATCTTCCCGATACTTTGCCACCCTAAGAAAACGGCTCCTAAAGCGGAGGCTTCAGACACCGCCGGGAAAATGAGCGGATACCCCAAAACGTCAGCCATTAATTGGCGAAAGACAGGCGATTGTGAGAATCCGCCTGTAGCTCTGATTTCTGTTAATTGATCTTCTGAACAAACTCCTGTCAAAATCCTTTTTAAATTGAAACAAATTCCTTCTAGAATAGCTCGCATCATTTCTTTTTCCGTGTGGTCTCTTTGCAAACCTAAAAAACTCCCAGAAGCTTCTGCCTCCCATAGAGGAGCTCGTTCTCCTAATAAATAGGGCTGAAAGAGTAATCCGTTCGCTCCTGGTGGGACAAACGTAATTGCTGAGAAAAGGGCATCGTAAGGATTTTCGCCTTGATCAATAGCCGCTTGAGTTACTTCTTGCATCAAAGTTTGACTTGCCCAATCAAAAATTCCCGCACCATTACTTGTTGCGCCACCGACCACCCAGTGTGTACGATCCAGTACATAACAGAAGGTTTCCATCTCGGGATGTAGTTGTGGTTTGCCTGTAATAAATCTTAATGCCCCACTGGTACCGACTGTTAACGCAGCTATCTTTTCGCCAAATGCTCCCAGTCCTAAATTAGATAAAGGACCATCAGCACCACCTAAAACAAATGATATATCATTTTCTAATCCTAAAATTTCTTGTTTTTCTTTTGATAATCCATTGAGTATCGTGGTTGACGGCATCACTTCAGGTAGTTGTTCTTGAGTGATTGATAAGTAATTTAACGCTTCTTCTGCCCATTTGAATTGATGGATATCAAAATAACCTGTGCCTGAGGCTGTACTGTAGTCGCAGACTAATTGTCCAAACAAACGGAAAAAGATATATTCTTTTATACTCACATAATACGCCACTTGCTTCGTTAGTTCTGGTTGGGTTTCGTTCAACCAATGGATTTTAACTAGTGGCGTCATTGGATGGATTGGGGTGCCTGTTTGTTGATAAAAGTGAAACCCTAGTTGGCTGTTTTTTAGTTTTTCAGCTTGTGTTTTCGCACGATTATCTGCCCAAGTGATCATACGGGTCAAAGGGTGTTTATTATCATCTAACAGAATCAAACTGTGCATCGCTGTTGAAAAGGCAATCACTTCTATAGTTGTCGACTTCGGTAACTGTTTGACGACTTCTTTGATTACTGTACATACACCGTGGAAGATCAATTCTGGGTCTTGTTCTGCCATTCCTGGTGCTTCTTGGATCATCGGATTTAGAAAATAAGCTGAAGCGATGACTTCAGCTTGCTCGTTGAATGCCACTGCTTTTGTTTGTGTCGTACCGATATCGACTCCGATCGAAATCTTCATTTTGTCACCTCTACTAAAAATAAATAAAATGGTTGTTATTGGCGTATCTTTCTTTAAAAGGAGGCCCTCGCTATGTTTCTCTATTTTATCATTGGTTGTTGCATTGGTTCGTTCTTATGCTTAGTGGCACAACGCCTGCCACAAGGACACTCTATTATTTACCCACGGTCTCATTGTGTCAACTGTCAGCATGTATTGGCTTGGTATGAACTGGTCCCATTGCTTTCCATCTGTTACCAACGTTTTCGTTGTCGAAACTGTCGCAGCAAGCTTTCACCGATTTATTTTATAGCAGAATGTATCGGTGGTTGTTTATCTGTTTGGCTATTTTATTTTTCACAGCGCCCAGACGGGTTACTTGTTTTTTGGTTTTTGTCAGCCTTTTTACTCTCTTTAATGAATAGTTTTTATTTGATGATCGAGGGAAGAACGCTTTATTTTATCTGGTTTATCTTATGGATGACTTGGTTGATCAAAGGAGAATTTCAATGGCTTAGTTTTGCTGTTTTATTCTTGATCAGTTTTTTCCTTACTCGTTACGGGAGTGAATGTTTAGGTTTAGGTGATGTTTTATTACTTTTAAGCTGGAGTGGCGGTCTAACTCTCAATCAACTGATGCAACTCCTCTTTCTTGCTAGTTTATTGGGATTACTTTTTTTCTTTATTTTTCTCTCTCACGATAAAAAATCTAAAAGAGTACCTTTTGTGCCTTTTTTGAGTGTCGCACTTTTTCTCCTTCATGTGTGGTAATTTAGTTGTCTATTTATTGGTTATCAACGATGCGATCCTTTTAACTGATGATGATTTGACGGACTTCGCTTATTTGCCTCATTACGTACGCTTTTGATAGCTTAGTATCTTTTCTGCTTGCTGTCATTCAACAAACGATAATGAACCTTGATTTATAAAAAAATGGATCAACCAGATGGCCGATCCATTGACACTTAGATAACTTTACCTAAAAATTATAAAAACCACTAAATTCACAGCAAGCCAAAGCATAGCCAGTTTTTATCCCTAACTGAAATTCTTCAAAATGCAATGTGTCTTATTTTCCAGACCAATGTTTTCGTAAAAAACTCCCTCGTCCAGACCCTTCTCGGTAAAGATTATAGTGGACTTTGTTCTTCTTATAATAGTCTTGATGATACTCCTCAGCGGGATAAAACTCACTTCGGGGTTCGATTTTTGTGACAATCGGACGATCGAATCGACCACTTTCTTGTAGTTGTTTCTTTGATGCTTCAGCGATTTCACGTTCTTCTTCATCGCTATAATAAATGACCGGTCGATAAGAGTCTCCGCGATCAGCAAATTGACCGAAAGCATCCGTTGGGTCTGTTTGTTGCCAGTAGATTTCGACTAACTGTTCATAAGAAACCAGAGACGGATCATACTCGATTTCTACCGCTTCCGTATGACCTGTCGTTCCTGTGGTTACTTGTTCATAGGTAGGATTTGGGACATGTCCTCCCGTATAGCCAGAGGTTACTGCTATGATTCCTGGCTGTGTTTCAAAAGGTTTGACCATGCACCAAAAACAACCACCTGCAAAAACTGCTTTTTTCGTCATATAAAATCCCCCTTTGTCTTTCATCATACCTTGATTTATAAAAGGGTGATACTGTTTTGCTTACCTTCGAAACGAATAAACAAAGAATCGATACTCCTATACTTACCTGCTTGCTTTATTAAGATAGAGTATTGCAGTATTTTCTTTTTTACTAATCTTTTCATTGATTTGATTTTTTTATCCATCTATTTAAAAGTATATACAATACTCCTAGGACTTAAACCTAAACGCCATTTATTGTTCTCACATTTTTTACATTTATTGAAAGAAATAATCATTTTACCCCCTCCCGGTATTTTTATCAATTTTTCCTATTTCCTTTCTCTTTTGTGGATAACTTTCTTTTCCCTCTCAACTGTTTTTTCCACAATAGAGAATAAACGGTTTTTCTTTTTCCTTGTGGATAGTTCTTTTATATTATACTTTTCCACAGATTTTGAATTAACAACCGCTAAAATTTTTAACTGCAGGATGGCACGTTATGCCAAAAAAAATAATTTCACTGATAAAATTCAACAAATTTTACCAAGTAAGTCAGTAAAGAATTCTGGTACGCTAGTAGATCAAGACAACCCAAAAAATCTACTTGAAAAATTGATTCTCAATACCACACATCCTTCGTCCCAACAAGCACTCACATCACTTACTGAAACATTTGGTTCACATTCGATCATGTATCGCTTATTATCTGAAAAAATCTCAACCCATCCGCCCCTACATAGCAGTTTTACCTGAACGATGAACAAAAGTGATCTAGCACAGCAACCTTTAGCAAGTTTCACTAAGCAATTCAATGATTCACGGAACTAATTTTTTATATAAGTACAAAAATAAGAAAAAATGCTCGTCCGTAATGAACAAATTCTCAATTTCGTTTGTTTCTATCAACTTTAGCACGACAAAAAAAACAGAGCTAAGATGTTCATCTTAGCTCTGTTTGGTGTCACATTATTTTGTTTGTTCATTCATTGCATCTTCTGCAGCCATTTGTGCTTCGATGTCTGAAATACTATAAACATTTTCACTTGCAACACCGACTTCTTTTGGTTCCATGTTACGGTAACGAGCCATACCAGTACCAGCTGGGATGATTTTACCGATGATAACATTTTCTTTCAAACCAAGAAGTGGATCTTTTTTACCTCGGATCGCAGCATCAGTCAAGACACGAGTTGTTTCTTGGAAGGATGCAGCAGATAAGAAGCTGTTTGTTTCTAATGATGCTTTTGTAATACCTAGTAGGACTGGGCGAGATGTTGCAGGTACGCCTCCAGCTACCAATGTATTGTAGTTTTGGTCTTTGAAGTCAGCAATATCCATCAATGTACCTGGTAAGATATCAGTATCCCCTGGATCCATTACACGGACTTTACGTAACATTTGTCGAACCATTACTTCGATATGTTTATCGCCGATTTCTACCCCTTGCATACGGTATACACGTTGTACTTCGCGCAGCAAGTAGTTTTCAACTGATAATACATCACGAACTTGTAACAATTGTTTAGGATCGATTGAACCTTCCGTTAATGGTGCACCACGGTGGATCATATCGCCTTCAGCGACTTTCATACGTGCTGTATAAGGAACAGTATACGTACGTGTGTCGGTTTTCCCTTTGATTGTTACTTCTTTTGTACGAGTTGAAGCATCTTCTGAGATATCGATGACGTCACCAGTTACTTCGGTGATCACTGCTTGCCCTTTAGGATTACGTGCTTCAAAAATTTCTTGGACACGAGGAAGACCTTGAGTGATATCGTCTCCGGCTACCCCACCGGTATGGAAGGTACGCATTGTCAACTGAGTACCTGGTTCTCCGATTGATTGAGCGGCGATCGTACCAACTGCTTCACCAACTTCAACGTCAGATCCAGTTGCCAAGTTACGTCCATAACAGTGTTTGCAGACACCATGTTTTGTGTTACATGTGAAGACAGAACGGATTGTGACAGTTTCCACACCTGCATCCACGATTTGTTTTGCAATATCTTCTGAAATCAATTGGTTACCAGCGATGATCAATTCGTTCGTTTCTGGATCACGTACTTCTTTACGCGTGTAACGACCGATCAAACGATCTTCTAATGATTCAATGATTTCGTTTCCTTCACGAATCGCTTGGATTTCAAGACCGCGGTCTGTTCCGCAATCTTCTTCACGAATAATAACGTCTTGGGCAACGTCAACTAAACGACGAGTCAAGTAACCTGAATCGGCTGTCTTCAAGGCAGTATCGGTCATCCCTTTACGAGCCCCGTGAGTAGAGATAAACATTTCTAAGACAGAAAGTCCTTCACGGAAGTTTGAGATGATCGGTAATTCCATGATTCGACCATTCGGAGCAGCCATCAGTCCACGCATACCAGCAAGCTGAGTAAAGTTGGAGATGTTACCACGGGCCCCAGAGTCAGACATCATGAAGATTGGGTTTTTCGCTTCTAACCCTTCCATCAGTTTTTGTTGGATGCTATCTTTAGCAGCATTCCAAACAGCGATTACTCGTTCATAACGTTCGTCATCAGTAATCAATCCACGACGGAATTGTTTTGTAATTGTTTCAACTTGTTTATGGGCATTTTCAATGATTCCTTGTTTTTCATTCAGTACACTGATATCTGCGATACCTACTGTGATACCAGCATGTGTAGAATGTTTATACCCTAAGTCTTTCATTCGGTCAAGCATCTTAGAAGTTTCAGTTACTTTGAAACGTTTGAAGACTTCCGCAATGATATTTCCTAGATTTTTCTTCTTGAATGGTAAGACTAATTCTTGCTCTTTGATATGCGCAGGAATATCTGTACCTGCTTCAACAAAATATTTATCCGGTGTTTGTACCGTTAAGTTGAAGTCTGTTGGTTCATTCAAGTAAGGGAACTCTGGAGGCATGATCTCATTAAAGATGATCTTACCAACAGTTGTAATCATCGTACGTTCTTTTTGCCAGTCAGTAAATGGTTTTTCACCTAATGAATTAGGGTTCACACCGATACGTGAGTGTAAATGAACGTAGCCGTTACGCCATGCGATCACAGCTTCGTTTTGGTCACGGAAGACCATTCCTTCGCCTTCACGACCTTCTTCTTCCATTGTTAGGTAGTAGTTACCTAAAACCATATCTTGGGAAGGTGTTACAACTGGTTTACCGTCTTTTGGATTCAAGATGTTTTGAGCAGCTAGCATCAACATACGTGCTTCCGCTTGTGCTTCTTCGTTCAATGGTACGTGAACGGCCATTTGGTCTCCATCAAAGTCGGCATTATAAGCTTCACATACAAGTGGGTGCAAACGAATCGCACGGCCTTGCACTAAAACAGGTTCAAATGCTTGGATACCAAGTCTGTGTAGCGTAGGTGCCCGGTTAAGTAATACTGGGTGTTCTTTGATTACGTCTTCCAAGACATCCCAAACTTCGTCTTCTTGACGTTCGATTTTACGTTTCGCATTTTTGATGTTAGAAGCTAGTTCACGTTGAACCAATTCACGCATCACGAATGGTTTAAATAGTTCGATCGCCATTTCTTTTGGCAATCCACATTGATACATTTTCAAGAAAGGTCCTACAACGATAACGGAACGTCCTGAATAGTCAACACGTTTACCAAGTAAGTTTTGACGGAAACGACCTTGTTTCCCTTTCAACATGTGAGAAAGAGATTTCAATGGACGGTTACCTGGTCCAGTAACTGGACGGCCACGACGACCATTATCGATCAACGCATCAACAGCTTCTTGTAACATCCGTTTTTCGTTTTGGACGATGATTCCTGGAGCATTCAAATCTAACAAGCGTTTCAAACGGTTATTACGGTTGATTACTCGACGGTAAAGATCATTCAAATCACTTGTTGCAAAACGTCCACCTTCTAATTGCACCATTGGTCGTAAATCTGGTGGAATAACTGGAATAACGTCCATAACCATCCAACTTGGTTCATTTCCTGAAGCACGGAAAGCTTCTAAAATGTCCAAACGGCGGATCGCACGAGTCCGTTTTTGCCCTTGGGCAGATTTCAATTCTTCTTTCAATTCAGCTGCTTCAGCATCTAAATCAACACTGTCTAGTAATTGTTTGATTGCTTCTGCACCCATTGCTGCTTGGAATTCTTGTCCATATTGTTCACGTTTTTCGCGGTATTCACGTTCTGTCAACAATTGTTTTTTCTCTAAGTTGGTGTTTCCTGGTTCGATAACCACATATGAAGCAAAATAAATGATTTCTTCTAAGGCACGAGGACTCATGTCTAAAACAAGTCCCATACGAGAAGGAATTCCTTTAAAGTACCAGATATGTGAAACAGGTGCTGCTAATTCAATGTGACCCATACGTTCACGACGAACTTTTGAACGTGTCACTTCAACACCGCATCGGTCACAAACGATTCCTTTATAACGGATACGTTTGTATTTTCCGCAGGCACATTCCCAGTCTTTCGTAGGACCAAAAATCCGCTCACAGAACAACCCTTCGCGTTCAGGTTTTAAGGTACGATAGTTAATCGTCTCAGGTTTTTTTACTTCACCATAAGACCAGCTTCTGATTTTTTCGGGAGAAGCCAAACCTATTTGCATACTTTCGAATTTATTTACATCGATCAAAAGGGGTTCCCTCCATTTCGTTTAATGGCAAAACCGCAAGGCGGCTGATCATCGACCGCCTTACAGCTCATAGACCGGATTAGTCTAAGTTATCTTCTGCGGTTTCAAAGTTTTGGATGATATCTTGTCTTTCATCTTCCACTTGTTCAGCAGCTTTCTTTTCTAATTCTTTGGCTGTTTGCTGTTCAGCAAATTTTGTCAAAGCATCTACAGTGATCAAATCATCATCTTCGTCATCCATATCACGGAGTTCGATTTCAGAATCTTTGATATCCAAGACACGCATGTCTAATCCTAGTGATTGTAATTCTTTTACTAATACTCGGAATGATTCTGGTACACCTGGTTTTGGAATTGGTTCGCCTTTGACGATCGCTTCATAAGTTTTCACACGACCAACTACATCATCTGATTTGTATGTCAAGATTTCTTGTAAGGTATAAGCGGCACCGTAAGCTTCCAAAGCCCAAACTTCCATTTCACCAAAACGTTGTCCACCAAATTGTGCTTTACCACCCAATGGTTGTTGTGTAACCAATGAGTAAGGTCCGATTGAACGAGCATGCAATTTATCATCGACCATGTGAGCAAGTTTGATCATGTACATGACACCGACAGACACTCGGCCGTCAAATGGTTCACCTGTACGTCCGTCATAAAGGATGGTTTTCGCATCGCTAGCCATACCAGCTTCACGAACCGTTTCCCAAACATCCTCATCACTTGCACCATCAAATACTGGTGTTGCAACATGGATACCTAACTGACGAGCAGCCATCCCTAAATGCAATTCCAATACTTGTCCGATATTCATCCGTGATGGCACCCCTAAAGGATTCAACATGATATCGATTGGTGTTCCATCTGGTAAGAATGGCATATCTTCTTCCGGCATGATACGGGATACAACCCCTTTATTACCATGACGTCCGGCCATCTTATCTCCTTCATGGATTTTACGTTTTTGAACGATATACACACGTACAAGCATGTTTACGCCTGGTGATAATTCATCGCCGGCTTCACGAGTAAAGATTTTTACGTCGTGGACGATCCCGCCACCACCATGTGGTACACGTAATGAAGTATCACGGACTTCACGAGCTTTTTCACCAAAGATCGCATGTAAAAGACGTTCTTCAGCGGATAATTCGGTTACCCCTTTTGGTGTTACTTTACCAACTAGCAAGTCACCATCTTGGACTTCCGCACCGATACGGATAATACCCATCTCGTCTAGATCTTTCAAAGCATCTTCCCCAACGTTAGGGATTTCACGAGTAATTTCTTCAGGTCCTAATTTTGTATCACGAGCTTCTGATTCATATTCTTCGATGTGGATCGAAGTATAGACATCATCTTTTACAAGACGACGGCTCATGATGATCGCATCTTCATAGTTGTAACCTTCCCAAGTCATGAAACCAACTAAAACGTTTTGTCCTAGCGCCATTTCACCTTGTTCCATTGAAGGTCCATCTGCTAAAGTATCGCCTTTTTCAACTTTTTCGCCTAAATGAACGATTGGGCGTTGGTTGTAGCTTGTTCCTGAGTTTGAACGACGGAATTTTGTTACAGCGTATTTATCTAATGCACCGTTGTCACGACGAACACGAATCTCAGAGGCATCCACAAATTCAACGACACCATCATGTTTACATAGCAAAGCAGCTCCTGAGTCATGAGCTGATTTATATTCCATACCAGTACCAACCCATGGTGCTTGTGGATTGATCAATGGCACTGCTTGACGCTGCATGTTGGCACCCATCAAGGCACGGTTGGAGTCATCGTTTTCCAAGAAAGGAATACATGCTGTCGCTACCGCAACTACTTGTTTAGGTGATACGTCCATATAATCGACTTTATCGATTGAAACTTCTAAGTTTTCACTTTGCGCACGAGCCATAACAACGTCTTGTGCAAAAGTACCATCTTCATTTAATGGGCTATTTGCTTGGGCAACGATGTAGTGGTCTTCGATGTCAGCTGTTAGATAGTCGATTTGATCCGTTACACGACCAGTTTCACGATCAACACGACGGTAAGGAGTTTCGATAAATCCAAATTTATTAACTTTCGCATAGCTAGATAAACTATTGATCAACCCGATATTTGGTCCTTCAGGCGTTTCAATCGGACACATACGGCCATAGTGAGAATAGTGAACGTCACGAACTTCATAACCAGCTCGGTCACGAGTCAAACCACCAGGTCCTAAGGCTGAAAGACGACGTTTGTGTGTCAATTCCCCAAGTGGGTTCGTTTGATCCATGAACTGAGACAACTGAGAAGAACCGAAGAATTCTTTGATACTTGCAACCACTGGACGGATGTTGATCAATTGTTGTGGTGTCAATGTTTCTGTATCTTGGATCGACATTCTTTCACGTACAACACGTTCCATCCGAGCTAAACCGATACGGAATTGGTTTTGCAGTAATTCACCGACTGAACGGATACGACGGTTTCCTAAGTGGTCGATATCGTCCACGTTGCCGATCCCTTCCATCAAGTTTAAGAAATAACTCATTGATGCGATGATGTCTGCCGGACGAACAGTTTTCACAGCTGATTCTGGATAACCATTACCAATCACATTCACTTCACGTTCTGGGTCTTTTGGTGAAAAGACTTTGATTACTTGAACAGTCATTGGATCAGTCACAACACCATCTTCTGATGGATAGTAAGTCACTGAATTCAATCCATTATCAATGAAAGGTGCTAATGTTTCCATCACTTGGTGAGTCAACACAGTTCCTTTTTCAACGATGATTTCACCAGTTTCTGGATCAACCAATGTTTCTGCTAATGTTAAGTTCAATAGACGTGTTTTCAAGTCTAATTTTTTATTTACTTTATAACGACCAACGTTGGCTAAGTCGTAGCGTTTTGGATCGAAGAAACGAGCATTCAATAAGTTCCGAGAACTATCGGCTGTCTTAGGCTCGCCTGGACGTAGACGTTCGTAAACGTCTTTTAATCCTTCTTCTGTTCTTGAATCACTTGCATTTTTGTGCAAGTCTTTTTCAACTGTATTACGTAACGTTTCACTGTCACCAAAGATTTCAAAGATCGTATCATCCGATCCAAACCCTAGGGCACGAACTAACACAGTCAAAGGAATCTTACGGGTACGATCAATACGTACGTAAGAAATATCTTTTGCATCAGTTTCCATTTCTAACCATGCACCACGGTTCGGGATCACAGTTGAACCGAAACCTTCTTTTCCGTTTTTGTCTACTTTTCCATGGAAGTACACACCAGGTGAACGCACTAACTGAGAAACGATTACTCGTTCTGCTCCGTTGATAATGAATGTTCCTTGTTCAGTCATTAATGGGAAATCACCGAAGAAGACTTCTTGCGCTTTGATTTCACCTGTCTCACGGTTTGTTAGACGTAACGTTACATGTAATGGTGCAGAGTAATTTGCATCATGTGCGCGTGCTTCTGCTACCGTATACTTAGGTTCTTTCAATTCATAATCCACAAATTCCAAAGATAGATTGCCATTGAAGTCATCAATTGGCAAAATGTCTTCAAACATTTCTCTTAGTCCTTCATCTAGGAACCATTGGTAAGAGTCTGTTTGAATTTCGATCAAATTTGGTAATTCCAACACTTCACTGATTCGTGCGAAACTTCTACGTTCGCGATGTTTTCCGTACTTTACTACGTGTCCAGCCAAGCTCTTCACCCCTCTAAAATGTCATTCAAAAAGACTACCCGATCAATTGTTACAATAATATTAAAAATATTATATTTAGATAACAATAGACATTTTTTGCGGCTTTTAGGCAAAAAAAAACCAAAAATAGAGCATTCTTTTGAAACCATTTCTTCATGCGCTTCTATTTTTGTTTCCTTATTATAAAGCCGAAACGGACAATATTTCGTTTCTGCCTTTACTTCATCAGATAGTTTTTGCAACTTCATATATTACACTCTTTTTTCATAAAAGTCAACACTTCCTGGCGTTTCCCTCCTCTTTTCATCATTTTTTCTTAAACTTTTCTTACTATAATATATCGAATAAACATTCATGGATTTTGAGAATTTTCTGAATGTTCGTCTTGACAACCCCCTTACATCTCCGCTATACTTAGGAAAATTTATTATTTGTGGAGGATTTATTTATGCAAAAACCGAATATACAACTTATCCCGACACAATTGAATAACTTTTACTTTAGCTACTTTAGATAGGTTTGTATTCATGAATTATGGATACAAACACCAAACAACTGGTTTGTATCTATGATGGCTAAAGAACTTTGTATTACGCAAAAGCCACGTAGACATTACGTTAAGTGGCTAAGCGAAAAGTACAAAGTAATCACGATTTCTTACTTACATACTCTTTCGATACTCAATCCATTTAGACGTTTTGTCTAAATGGATTTTTTGTTTTCAAAATTGAAGGAGGAAAAAGAAATGAAAAAAAATTTATTGATCGGATTAGGCGCAACATTATTACTAGCACTTGGTGGATGTGGAACTGCAAATAGTTCCTCAGCAAAATCGGATGACTCGAAAACAATCGGTGTTTTACAACTGGTTCAACACAATTCATTAGATGCTACATATAAAGGGTTCAAAGAAGGGCTAGCAGAAAATGGCTATAAAGAAGGCGACAATTTAACAATCAACTATCAAAATGCGCAAAACAATCAAGACAATCTAAAAAGTATGAGTGAAAAATTAGTGAAAGACCAACCCGACTTATTATTAGGGATTGCAACTCCAGCTGCGCAATCACTCCTTAATGAAACAACTACGATTCCTATTACAGTGACAGCAGTTACCGACTTAGAAAAAGCACACTTAGTTTCTTCTAATGACAAACCTGGTGGAAATGTGACTGGTACAACGGATATGGTACCGATCGAAAAACAAATCGAACTATTATTACAGATCGTGCCAAAAGCAAAAACGATCGGGATCATGTACAACAACGGGGAAGCAAATTCCAAAATCCAAGGAGACTTAGCCGAGAAAACATTGAAAAAAGCCGGAGTGAAAGTCAAAGTATTGACGGCAAACTCCACCAATGATGTTCAACAAGTGACAAAAAGTTTAGCCAAAGATGTCGACGGTATCTACATCCCAACGGATAATACATTCGCCAGTGCTGCTAGCGTTATCGGTGAAGTAGCCAAAGAAACAAAAACACCGATCGTTGCTGGTTCCGTGGATCAAGTCAAAGAAGGTGGCTTAGCGACTGTTGGGATTGATTATGAAGAATTAGGACGACAAACAGGTGAAATGGCTGCCAAGATCTTAGCTGGCAAAAAACCGAGTGAATTACCGGTTGAATCAGCAGATGATCTTTCCTTATATGTCAATAAAGACATGGCAAAAGCCCTTGGGATCGATCCAACAACAATCAAAGAGACTGAATAATTTTACAGGAGGACAATCATGACTAATTTAATAAGTATCTTTTTATCTTCTGCTTCACAAGGCGTGCTTTGGGCACTACTGGCAATCGGTGTCTTCCTTACTTTTCGTATTCTGGATATTGCTGATTTAACAGCTGAAGGCAGTTTCCCTTTAGGTGCTGGGATTGCTGCTGTCAGTATCACTAATGGACTTTCCCCAATCGTTGCTTGCCTCTTAGGATTTTTAGGAGGCGCAGCAGCTGGCTTAGTTTCAGGACTGCTCCATACCAAACTTAAAATTCCGGCACTTCTAGCTGGAATCATCACGATGACTGGCTTATATTCCGTTACCTCACGGATCATGGGCGCACCTAATCTTTCTTTGTTAGGACAAAAAAACGTCTTTACATGGGCAGAATCACTCGGTGTTTCAAAAGAAAATGCTGTATTGATTGCTGGCTTACTTGTCGCATTGATTGTTGTCACGTTGCTTGTTTTATTTTTACGGACAGAAACGGGGTTGGCGATTCGAGCGACTGGCGATAATTTAGCAATGAGTGAAGCAAATGGCATCAACACCGATACGATGAAAATCATTGGGTATATGATTTCAAATGGCTGTATTGCTCTATCTGGTTCGTTGCTTACACAAAACAATGGCTTTGCTGATTTAAACTCTGGGATCGGTACGATCGTGATTGGCTTGGCTTCAATCATCATCGCTGAAGTCCTCTTTCGAAACCAACCATTGCTTCTTCGATTATTGACAATTATTTTAGGCGCCGTGATCTATCGTTTTATCTTAGCGTTAGTTTTTGAGTTGAACGTTCAACCAAGCGATTCAAAATTAGCTTCTGCACTTGTTCTGGTTATCTGTTTATCTTTTCCACAAATCCAACAAAAATTAAAGTTACCTAAGCGTACGAAAGCAAAAGGAGGATCTATCAATGACTGATGTTTTAACACTTCAATCTATCCACCATACGTTTGAAAAAGGAACCATCAATGAAAACCATGTGCTAAAAGGAGTTAATCTCTCATTGAAACAAGGTGATTTCGTAACAATTATTGGCGGAAATGGTGCAGGTAAATCGACACTATTGAACAGTATTGCTGGTTCTTTTCCAGTGGATCAAGGGAAGATTTTATTGAATGGCAAAGATATCACCAAAAAGTCAGTGGTTGCTCGCTCCAAAGAAATCAGTCGTGTCTTTCAAGACCCTAAATTAGGCACTGCTGTCCGATTGACGGTGGAAGAAAATTTAGCACTAGCAATGAAACGTGGCAAAAAACGAGGCTTTTTCCGAGGAGTCAAGCCGCAAGATCGTTCCTTCTTCAAGGAACATCTCGCACGCTTGAATCTTGGGTTAGAAAATCGTTTGACCACTGAAATCGGCTTGCTTTCTGGAGGACAGCGTCAAGCGATCACGTTATTAATGGCTACTTTACAACGTCCTGAATTGATTTTATTAGATGAACATACTGCAGCCCTCGACCCGGCAACTTCAAAAACAGTGATGGAACTAACGGACAAATTAATTAGCGAACAGCACTTGACGGCTTTCATGGTCACCCATGATATGGAAGATGCCATCCGCTACGGAAATCGATTGATCATGCTACACCAAGGGCAAATCGTCGTGGATATTCAACAGGCAGAAAAACAACATTTGACTGTCCCTCAGCTACTAGAAATGTTCAAACAAAATAGTGGCGCTGCATTGAAAGACGACCAAGTACTTTTAAGTTAGCAATCATCTGCTGTCGCTTCCATAACAACTGACAAATTTCTCATTTGTTTTCTGCTTTCTTATTGATACAATACTACATGAAAGGAGTTGCAATGGATGACGACAAAAGATAAAGTACTCCAACTATTAAAAGAATCTCCTGATTTTTTATCAGGTGAAAAAATGGCACAGCAATTACAAGTGTCACGTACCAGTATTTGGAAAGCAATCAAAGAATTAGAAAAAACAGGTTATCATTTTGAGCATCAAGCTAAGGGGTACCGTTATCTTCCTTCTGATGTGTTAGATGCCCAAGAAATTCGCCAAGCATTAGAACCTTGGATACCAGATTTGACGGTGTCGGTACAAGAACGATCAGAATCTACGATGAAAGATGCTAAACTTGCGGCAACCAAAGAAATCGGACCCGCTCTTTTTATCGCCGATACCCAAGAACAGGCACACGGCCGATTTGGACGTCCTTTTTTTGCAGCCCCTGGACAAGGTATTTATATGAGCTTATTGATCCATCCCAATCAACGATTTGATGAATTGCCCCAGTATACAGTTATTGCAGCAAGTGCATGCGTGAAAGCCATTCAAGAATTGACTAAAAAAGACCCTTCGATCAAATGGGTCAATGATCTTTATTTAAATGGAAAAAAAATTAGCGGGATTTTATCTGAAGCAATCAGTGACATGGAAACTGGCGGGATCAGTTCGATCATTATTGGCATTGGTCTAAATTTTTCCATCCCGCAAAAACAGTTTCCTGAAGCAATTCAAAAGAAAGCAACGTCTCTTTTCCCTGATGGTCAGAAATCCATCACACGGAATCAATTGATTAGTCAAATTTGGAAAAATTTCTTTCACTATCTTTCAGAACCCACAGACGAATACTTAACACTTTATCGTGAAAAGTCTTTCGTTCTTGGAAAAAAAGTACAATTTACCCAAAAAGGGCAGCATTATACTGGGATTGCTAAAGAAATCGGAGAACATGGAGAGTTGATCGTACAAATAGAAGACCAATTTCTCACTCTTTTTTCTGGCGAAATTAGTTTAACCTCCATTGAGTAAGTCAAAAAGAAAGGGATGGGCAAAAATGCCCATCCCTTTCTTCATCAATGGTGGTTCCTTTTTTATGTGATCTCGCAGAATACTTCATAGCCCCTTCATTTAGCGAGTTGTAAAATGAAGTTGTTATTCTATGTGCTATTGCTGTTCATAACAAAAATGCTACACAATTTTTAAACCTCTATGTGCTTTTTTATACAACTGCAATATCATTGATCTGATGTATCGAATGTTTCAATCAAAAGCCACAGACAAACTTCCACCTATAAAAGGTTTGTTTTTCTGATGCTATTCTGTCATATAAGTATGACTTCTACTTACTATTTGTCGCTTCCCCAATATATAATGTTTCATTAAACGGATTTCCCCAAAATCTTGTTCAATCAAACATGCTGCTTCTTGATCCATACACAACAACACTTTTTCTTTCCTAGCTCTCCTCCTTTTCTCTTTCTGGTTCTATCTTACCTTATTCTTTAAGGTCTGTGTTATTTTGTATGGTATTGCAACATTTTTAATTTTATTATGTACAAAAAGGACTTACAAACACGCTTCTTTGTTTACACGATAAAATTTTAACTGATTAGATGAAAGATATTCTACATTCAGCTTAAATTTTTTGACAACAAGTGTCCTAATTAGAAATTTATCCGCCGTGGTTAACGGTTTTTGACATTCTTTTTCAATATCTTCAAATGAGAAATGATTTTTTTTACTGATCATTCGGGTTAAAATCTTATTTACATCTACTCTGGTTAAATCCGTTGTTAATCGTTTTTTCACTCAACATCTTCCTTTCTAATTGTATTTCTTCACTAGTGAATATAACATATTTTTAGTCTTGGTCCAGAACAATTATTTTCAAAATTAGGAAAGATTGTTTCGCAAAATAGTTGTTTTAATGAATAATACACGTTAAAATTTCTTTTTTTCACTCTTATCTTTTGGATTTGTCATCCAGTTATAAAAAAACCGATTTCCCAAATAGAAAACCGGCTGAATGTTATTCAAAATTCTATTCGTCGTTTCCCCCAAAACTACGAATAGTCAGTTAAAGATTGTAACCTATAGTCTGATCCCTCCTTTTATACAGATAGCGACTTTCTGTGTATACAAAGTCTCACTTATAAGTACATGCCTAAAGTTAAGTAAATTTCAGACTGCAACAGCAAAGTCCTCTGATTTCACTGGCATCTATTATTAGCATACTTTCTTCTCAATACTCTTTGACAACTATTTTTTCTAAAAATAAAAAAAATTGGTAAAATTAAAGAATAAACTTTAGACCGATCTTCCAAATAAAGAAGTAACGTGATTGAAATAGATCCAATATTTTTCTAAAATAAAAAAGAGACTGAGCCAAAACTTTCCTCAATCTCTTCTGGTATATCTAAAAACGAATAAACGGCGTTCAAGAAGCAATTCCTCAACAATAAGGTTCTCAAGTTCAACCATCACATGCCTACTCTTTTTACTTCTTGATTCTTGAAATAGAATATGCCATTGTAGCGGCTGATTTATGGTATTTTTCTTTAATTTTCCCTATCTAAAATCAACTCAGTAACTGACAAAAGAATCTCACGTGTATCAAAGGCTGTATCAGGGAGCTTACTAATTTCCTTTAAGGCTTTTTTTGTGTAATCTTCCGCTAATTTTTTGGCTTTTGTCACACCATTGACTTCCCTGACAATCTGACGAACACTTTCTGCTTCCTCTTGTGTCAACTCAGTTTTTTTATCCAAGTATGCAATCAATTCTGCTTTTTTATCTGTTTGTAATGCGTAAATCAATGGTAGAGAATACACGCCTTGACGCATATCTTCTAATACTGGTTTACCGATATCGACCGCATCTTTCGTGTAATCCAGGATATCGTCAATGATCTGAAACGCCATCCCGACAGCTAAACCGATTGAACCTGCTTTTCGAGCAAACCGTTCATTCATTCCACTTTCATAAGCTCCGACTGAACAACTTAATTGAAAGAGTTCGGCCGTTTTCCCTGAGATGTTTTCTAAATACTCCGGCACAGTTAAATGATAATTGTAACGGTCGTCCATTTGTCCAAGCTCACCATCTAATACTTTTTCCATACTCCGAGAATTAGATTGTAAGCTCTTTAGCGAATTAGAATAATTTGAAAGTAATTTGAAACAGCAAACAAATAAATAGTCTCCTGCATAAACGGCTACCGTATTCCCAAATCGACCACGTAAATTAGGCTGACCACGTCGAACATCTGCCTCATCAACGATATCATCATGGATCAATGTAGCGGTATGAAGCATTTCGATCGAAGCAGCTAGCGCAATCGCCTTTTCACGATCTTGTTCTGGACCAAATTGAGAAAAGAGCAATTGATAGGCAGGTCTTAGCAGTTTACCTCCCGCATGAATCGTCTCTTTGATTGCTTGTTCGACTGGCTTGTTCTTTAAGCGGACAACATCTTCCATCTTTTTCAACGTCTCGTTTAATTCGTTTTTCAAAGTTGGATACTCACTCCACATTGGATGTAGCTTCATAAAAAAACTCCTTGTATAACCATTATTTTTTCAAAAAAAGCGGTTGCCATTTCTCTTTTTGTTCTTTCTCATAGTCTCTTTGAAAAAGTTGTAATGTACGTACATGTTGCAACAAATAATTGGCTGCAATCCCGATCGCAATTCCAGACAGAATACCTAAGAAAGATAGAATCGGCAGATATAACATGACTGTCCATGATTGAGCAATGAACGAAGCCATCACTAGTTGTCCGACATTATGCATAAAGCCACCTGTTGCACTGATTCCAATAATGCTGACTCGCTTAGGACCTAACTGTTTCACTAACAGCATTCCTACATAGCTGAGTAACGCGCCACTCATACTATAAAGAAAGGTAGAGATCGTCCCACCTAACAAAGTTGTTAAAAATAGGCGAAGCCATAACAATAAAAAACTATCCCGTTTTTTCATCGTAAAAATCGCTACAATGGTAATCAAATTAGCAAGTCCTAACTTTGCTCCAGGAGCAAATGAAAAAGGATATGGGATCATGTTCTCAATTAATCCAATGATGACTCCTTGCGCCACTAGTAAAGATATATAAATCATTTTTTGTAATTTTGTCATGGTGTGGATAGCCTAATAGATCAGACCATCTTTGTCACTCCCATCTGTTGACCGAACCTCGATCACTAATTTATGAGGCAAGCAAACAATCGTTTCGCCATTCTTAGAAGCCCACCCTCGTCTCACACAAATCTGATCGCCACAATCTGCTTCTTTTATGCGTATCTTGTCGCCATCAACTTCGATTAAATTATAATCACCATGTGGATCTTCATAAGTATACGTATATTTTTTACTCCCAGCTACTAATGGGAAGGTTTTGATTTCATCACCATCAACGCGTAGTACAGCTTCTTTATCAGGAGCTACATTGTCTTGTTGATAACTAAATACGATGATGGGTAAAAAAGAAAGAGCAATCAAAAGAACGATAATGAAAATATCCCAAGGTTTAAGCAAACTTTTCTTGATAAATTCTTTCATCTTTTCGCACGCCTCCTCTTGCTGAACTGTTCTCCAATTTTAGCATGAAACAAAAGAAAGTCCTAGGTTTCCCCAGAACTTTCTTCAATCAGCCATTATTCTCAAATTGTTCAGTTTAAGCTCTAGGCTAATTTTTTATTTTGATCCATATCGGGATTTAGGTCTCCCATACCACCAATTGCCTAGTGTTTTTTGTAACCATGGAATCACCCAGCGATCAAGACCAATTGCACGACCTGAACCGTTCATCAATGCAAAAGCAACAAAGATAAACCAGATGTTTACCCAGTAGAACATTCCAGATAGACAGAAAGTAATCACTAAAACAATGGTCGTTGCACTACATAACCAGGTAAATAAACCAGCAATCAAAGCGAGTGCTAAAGCAATTTCAAAGAATACCATGAATTTTTGGAAAAACATTGCTACATCATTATTTGGCATGATCACTTGCATCATTTTCGTGAACCAGTCTGGTGATTTTTCAATCACGGCCATAGGCTGTTCACCATAAGCATAACTTAGACCAAAGTGAGTAGCTTGTGTCGCAGCTTCTCCTGCACCACTGGTTGCTGCACCAGTAGCTGCTGTTGTTGCATCGCCAGCAGCGGAAGCCCCACTTGCTACATCGGTCACATTGTATTCCCAAGTCCAAGGGAACACGCTGTTACCTGTAAACCATGAACCTTCACCAAACCAAGTACTTGGTTTCAACACTTGACCATCACCAACAATTTTTTTGAAGGCTTCGATAAACCAAACCAGACCATAGAACACTCGTAAAGGCACACTCCATAAGACATTTCCATAACGGGAAGAATGGCCACGTGTCACATTACGATCGTCTTTGATATGGAAGAATTCGTGCATCATGTATTGGAACATATAATAGCCAGAACGAATATCAAAGAAATATTTCAAATTGACGATGTGTTTCATCACAATCGCTAAGAAACCACTTAAATGGATCTTATCAAATAAATTGGCAACGCCCCATTTGGCACCGATCGATACCATGAAACCTTGATAGTTTCCTTTAAACTTATGCTTTTCGCCGCCTTTGATGGCAGCTACGATATTGGCTGCTGCTGTATGACCTGTTTGTTCAGCCGCTTGAACGATTTGTGGCGTTGGTGTTCCAGGAAATTCTTCATAGAAAACCAAGTCTCCGATAATATAGATGTTTTTATCTTCATATCCTTTTGCCTGCATATATTCATTCGCTACCAAACGTTGACCACGAGCGGACTCTAAGCCAAAATCAGCAGCATCAGAAGTTCCTTTGACACCAGCTGTCCAGATCAATGTGTGGGTAGGAATCTGACGACCATCTTTTAACTTGATATGGTCTTTCGCTACTTCCACGATTGGTGCATTCAATAGTAGTTCTACTTGATGTTTCTTTAAATAGCGCTCTGCTTTGGCTGCATCATTACGATCCAGCATATTTAAAATCGTCGGCATTGCTTCTACAACCATCAATGTAATTTCACTTGGGTCTAATTTGTAGTCTTTAGCCAAACGTTTTTTCCAATCAATCAATTCACCAATCATTTCGATTCCGGTGAATCCTGAACCACAGACCACAAACGTCAGCATTGCTTTACGTAACGCATCGTTAGGTTCTAAAGCTGCTTTTGCCACGGTACGTTCAATGTGTTCACGTATTTTAACTGAATCTTCAAATGACCATAAGGTAAAGCCGTTTTCTTTTACTCCAGGAGTCCCAAAGTCATTTGGTTCTCCCCCCATTCCCAAGATCAACTGATCGAATGGGTAAGTGCCTAATTTTGTTTTCACAACTTTTTGTTCTTTATCGATACCAGTGACCGTATCTGTCACTAATTGAACATTTTTTTGTCGAGCAAACAAGTGCTGTAGATCATATTGGATTGCTTCTGGTTCAACCCGTCCACCTGCAACTTCGTGTAATTCTGTCATCATCGTGTGGTACGAATGACGATCAATCAAAGTGATTGTCACATCTTCTTTTTTAAGTTTTTTTGCCAAGTATTTTGTTGCTGATACCCCGGCATAACCTGCACCCACAACGACAATATTTTGCTTTGTCATTGTTCATCCGCTCCTTATTGGTAATCCTTTATTTGAAATGATTAACATTTGTATTAGTTTGCTACCTATTACACAATCTTTATACATTATATAGATGTTATTCCCTTTTGTCTAACTCATTTTCATTATTTTTAAAAATTTGTGGTTAAGCTCTTTTTCACGAAATTTACAGAAAGAAAACGGTTTAAAGATTACACTAGTTATTTGACGAAAACGGTTGACTTATGGCTGATTTTCATTAGAATGTATAATGAATCACAAAGAATATTGTGTACTAAAAAAGGAAACGGTGGGAGTAAAATGAAGAAAAAACGTTTTATTACTGGATTTGCTGTATTAGCTTTTTCAGCTTTAATGTTAGGTGCTTGTGGTGCGGATGATAACGGAAGCTCTAACAGCTCAACAGAAGCTTCAACTGCTAAGACATCAGAAACAAAAACAACTGAAAGCTCAGCACAAATCGTTGCTGGCGGCGAGTTACAAGATGGTACTTATAAATTAGAAGAAAAAAATTACTCTAACGGTTATCGTGCAGTCTTCGAAATGGTTGTCAAAGACGGCAAAATCACTGAATCTAAATATGACAACATCAACGAAAATGGCGAGTCTAAAACCAAAGATACAGAATACAACAAAAACATGGAAGCAAAAGCTGGTACTAGCCCAGAAAAATTCATTCCACAATTGAATGAACAATTAGTCGAAGCACAAAGCGCAAGTGGAGTTGAAGTTGTTACTGGTGCAACTCATTCTTCAGAAAGCTTCCAAAACTATGCACAACAATTGATCCAAGCTGCTCAAGCTGGTAATACTGATACAATTGAAATCAATAACGGTGCAGATCTTCAAGATGGCACATACAAATTAGAAGAGAAAAACTATTCTAATGGTTACCGTGTACAATTTGAAATGACAGTCGCTGATGGTAAAGTATCTGAATCTAAATTTGACTATGTCGACAAAGACGGCAACTCAAAACAAGACGATGCTGACTACAACAAAAATATGAAAGCAAAAAGTGGTACGTCTCCAGAGACTTACATCCCTGAATTGAACGATGAACTTGTCAAAGCAATGGGCGAAGAAGATGGCTCACCTGCAGATGTTGAAGTTGTTACTGGTGCGACTCACAGCTCACATTCATTTGTAATGTATGCACAACAATTAGTGAATGCTGCTGAAAAAGGCGACACTCAAACAATTCAAGTTGACAATATCGTAACAAAATAAATTTTCTATAATTATCCGTGGAAGAGACGATTGCACAAGTTGTTTCTTTGAGATCCAAGCCGAGATGTCCAAAATTTTTCTTTGAAAAATTTTTGTGATGTTTCGGCTTATTTCTCAAAGTACACTTTTTGATTTCTCAGCAACCGTCCCTTCCACTAATGAAATGAGGAAACACATGTTAAAGAAACGATTACTCTCTCTCGTAGCCTTTTTAAGTTTGTTCACGTTAGCAGCTTGCAGCACAGCGACGAAACAAACGACCTCTGAGAGCAAAACGACCACCAAAATTTTACAAGAACCTTATTCTGATGAACAGTTCTTATTAGGGACTTATGTTCGGATTCGAATCTATGATGAAGGCAAAGAAGCAGCATTAAAACCTGCCTTTGCTCGGGTCAAAGAACTAGGTGATAAAATCACGATCAATCAGGAGGGTTCCGAAATCGACGCAGTGAACCAACAAGCGGGTATCAAGCCAGTAAAGGTTTCTGATGATATCTACACGTTACTAAAACGTGCTTATGAATATAGTCAAGATTCACAAGGTGGTTTTGACATGGCAATCGGTGCTGTTACTCAATTATGGCGTATTGGGTTTGACGATGCGAGAAAACCGGCCCAAGAAGAAATCGATCAAGCATTAAAGCTGGTTGATTACCATAAAATTGAGCTGAACGATAAAGACAAAACTGTTTATCTGAAAGAAAAAGGCATGATCATCGATCTTGGAGCCATTGCTAAAGGCTATATCACAGATGAAGTTGTCAAAGTGTTAAAACAGCAAGGTGTAACGACTGCTATCGTTGACTTAGGTGGAAATGTCTATGTTTTAGGTCATAGCCCACGTGGTGAAGATCAAGACTGGACAGTTGGTATCCAAGATCCGAATCTAGCACGTGGTTCTGTTTTAGGGACGATCAAAGAACGGAACAAAACATTAGTGACTTCTGGCATCTATGAGCGTTATTTAGAAGTAGATGGTAAAAAATATCATCATCTATTTGATCCAGATACTGGTTATCCTTTTGATAATGATATTGCTAGTGTTACAATCATCACAGATAAATCAATTGATGGTGATGGCTTGTCGACAGCTGTCTTTTCAATGGGTGTGAAAAAAGGATTGGAATACGTCGAAAGTGAACTGAATGATGGAACGGAAGCCATTTTTGTTACCAAAGAAAACAAAGTATACGTGACCGATCCGATCAAAGATACTTTCGTTTTGGACAAAGATTCTAAATATACGATGGGCAATCGTTCTGAATTGAAATAAGGAGTATGAACTATGACACTAAAGATCTTTTTAGAAGTAGTAGAACTACGAACAAAGGTGGCTAGTGTATTTCCTTTTGCGATAGGGGTTTTATTCTCTATCGCTTTTTTTCATGAAATACATTGGCTTAATACAGGGTTGTTTTTTATTGGTATGTTGGTTTTTGATTTAGCAACTACAGCAATCAACAACTATATGGACTACCAAAAAGCCCATTCGAAAACTTATAAATACCAAGAAAACGTAATTGGACGAACTGGCATCTCACCAAAACTGATCCAAAAAATGATCCTAGGAATGATTTTCTTTGTCTTACTGATTGGTGTAATCCTAACCGCTAGAACTGGGATTTTATTATTATTGATGGGCGCTACTTGTTGCTTCATTGGCATTTTTTATACCTTTGGGCCCATTCCCTTATCACGAATGCCTTTAGGGGAAATTTTCAGCGGTGTAACAATGGGGTTGGGAATTTTTGCCATGGTCATTTACATCAATACTTACAGTACGAAAGTATTTGATCTGATTCTTTCTTTTCAGACAGGAACCTTCCGTTTAGAAGGAAACATTTGGAGTATCCTAACGATCATCCTAGCTTCACTCCCCTTGGTTTTTACGATTGCCAATATCATGTTAGCTAATAACCTACGGGACTTAGAAAGAGATATCGAAAATCATCGCTATACTTTAGTTTTTTATATTGGGCGTCCCATTGGACAATTGTTGTTCCAGTTATTGATGTATGCTTGTTATCTGGTCGTCTTGATTGGACTATTGAGCCATGTCTACCAGTGGCCAATCTTGTTGACTTTTCTCACATTACCAACGATCTATCGTAACTTGCAACAATTCAAACAATCCTTGCCTCACCCCATCAGTTTTAGCTATGCCATCAAAAATATGATCTTGTTCAACAGTAGTTATGCATTGGGCTTACTTTGCAGTATTCTGTTGTCTTATGTTTAGAGATCCATTGATTTTTCAAATAAAAATAAGACCCATGAAGTCAATGAAAAGCTGTGACTTCATGGGTTAATTTTAAGTTATCTTAGAATGCTAATCTTTTACCTTACAGGTGCTTGCAAAAGCTGTCCCTGTAAACCTTTCGTTAGTGTATTGCCGCCGATTATTCGTTGGTTTTGTGCAGTTAGTCTTTTAGCCTGTGGTATTGCATGTTTCGTAAGATCAGTAAGCTTACTTAGTTCTCCTTTACGAGACATGGTATTACCGACGTCAAGTGCGCTCACTCCCTTTTTAGCATTTTGAGCCTGTATCTTTGCATCTATTAAATGAGTTTTATACTCTGCTCTTGCAACTGGATCAATCGAACTCTTGAATTTGATATGACTATTGACTCGATCTTCAATTACCTTAGTATCATCTCTAGTTATGAGGTCTTCTAATGCTAACTTATTAAATTTTTTTAGTGGTTGTTGGAGCAATTCT
Organism: Enterococcus sp. DIV1208; assembly: GCF_050530455.1. Classification (NCBI taxonomy): domain Bacteria; kingdom Bacillati; phylum Bacillota; class Bacilli; order Lactobacillales; family Enterococcaceae; genus Enterococcus; species Enterococcus sp. DIV1208. The sequence goes on from NZ_CP172887.1 coordinate 2,746,259, forward strand.
CTTTGCCTAGCTTCTGGCGTAATACCTCTCACTTCATCAATCTTTCGCCCAAGCCAGCCTCTTTTTTTCGGACCGTTTAATTTAAGTAATGGAGAGTTTTGTTTTTCTAGTGCCTTTACTACCTCTGGATTCCCTGCACATAGTTGCGTAACGAAAGCTCTCTGATTAGTTGTATCTTTTAGAGTGGCTTGATAAACTTTTCTTGCATTTGGATCAATCGAACCCAAGAATCTGTTCTCACTTAGGACTTTATCGCGAATGACCTCATTCTCATTCATGAGTGGTTTTAATAGGTTCTTATCAAATTTATGAAGTGGTTGTTGAAGTAGTTTATCTTTCCATTTATCTTGCCTAGCTTCTGGCGTAATACCTCTCACTTTATCAATTATTCGCCCAATCAACCCTCTCTTTTTCGGTTCGATTAATTTAGCTAGTTTAGGATCTGCTTTTATTATTTTTTCTATTTCACTACCGTTTTTTCCTTCACATAGTTGAGTAAGAAAAGCTCGTTGTTGATTCTCTTTCCGTTTATTCCATAATTTTTTCCCAGCTCGACCTACGCGTATTAGCATTCTTCCAATAAAAAGTGTCGCAGTAACAGCCCATCCTGGCATCTTTTTAAAGAGTCTTTCGGTATAATCTAGTTCTCTTTCCGTTCCCGGTTCCATCATATATTTTCACCTCCTTCTTATTTTTCATCTGAATCAGACATTCTTTTTCGTTGCTTCTTCACGTGTGGTCCCATCTTGAGTGGGAGATACCGCTTCGTATTCTTTCTCGTATATCGTAATCCAATTAAATGAACCAGGGTCGCCTCTTAGGGCATATTTCGAGCCTTTTTCTCCAATAGAGAAAGAAACTTCTTCTTTTCTACCGTTATCGTCGATTTTCGTGATGACAAATACTGCACCGTCTTGATCTGGGTTGACGGTGACAACACGATAATCATAAGTGAGCTCATTAACCGTTTTGTCTTCTTCGATTTTTTTCTGGATTAACTTACCGTCTTTAAATTCTAATGTAAATGTTCGATCGGTATTCGTATTTTCCCATGCGCCTTGTTGTAAGACGTCTAACCAAGCTTGTGAAATCACTTGTTGTGCTGCTTCTGCTTGTTCGGTGATTTCTTCTTCCATTTTGACTTTAACTTCTTCATTTGGATAGAAGTAGATTTCTTCTTTATCTTCTTTTAAATAAAAGATTGTACTTCCCATACGTGATTGTAATTTGAGTTTTTTCATGGTTCCTTCTTTATCTTCTAGCACTAAATACCCGTTATCGACTAAGTAATATTTACCAGCTGCTAGCCAAGAAGAAGCACGATAGGTCCCGTCGGTTTTTAATTCTAGTACCATTTCGTCACTTCGATTGGAGTACCATTTACCACTATAAGTAGTGGCACTGTATTCTCCTAATCGTTCCTTACTTTCCGCTGTTTCTTCTGTCTGACCTTTTTTAGTCGTCTCTTCCCGATTGGCTGTGTTTGAGAACAATGAATAGCTTGTCAAACCCAAGACCACAACGAAAAAAACTGTTACCCCTATTAAAAAATTTCTACCTGTTTTGGTTTCTAAAAAATTTTTGATCATATTTTTTCCTAAAAATAAAGCTTTTCGTTATTTTTAGGAATTACTCACCACCTTTACTTTTCACGAATTGACTAATGAATCATTAACTAGCTAGTCGAAAGATTAAGGCACCCCATATCCAGAGATTGCTGAATGATCGAGTGTATAGGTTCTTCTTCGAACCATATTTTCTGAATTACCTTCAATTACTTGAATCGTATTTCCACCTGTAAATTCGACGATCCCCACTTGGTCTTTCCCCGTTTTATTACCTTTCCAATCAAAGAAAATCAAATCCCCTGGTTGCGGGATATAGCCTATATCAGTGGCTTTGAATTTATTATTCTTTTTGTACCAATTGAACATATCTAACGGTCTTACAGTATTCGGTACACGACCTTGACTGAGATATCCTGCTTGTTCTGCTACCCAAGTAACAAAGATCGCAGACCACTCCATTCGGCTCTCATAGCCAGCCCACTCCCAATATTTATTGTCATTTAACGTACCGATTTCTTTAGTTGCCACCTCTACCAACTTGCCAGTAGAGTTTGAGAGGTTGTAAGAAATTAAGCGTGCATAGAACATATCACCAAATGCGTAACGCCAGTTATAGCCAAGATCTAAAGCCACGCCCTTATTATAAGAAACAACTTCCCCATTACTTCTTTCTTGCGCATAAGCTTTGCTATGCTCAAATGTATATTTACTATCTGTACGGATCAACTCGTCCAAATAGTCTTCCCCATAATTGTAAGCTTGGATCGCTGCTAAGTTACCTAATTGATACATTTGTGCTTTTCTTATTAAATTTGCAAAATAAGCTACACCTAATTCAATTGACTTTTCTGGGTTGATCGTTTGATTCAAATTTTGTGCTTTAGCAATTCCCATAATATCCGGAACGGTTTCACCATCCCCACCACTTTCTACCCAGATTATAGATAGTATGACATTGGTAAATGATTCAATGTTCTGTTTTTTTGCTTCTGTTACTACTTTTTCTCGCCATTGAACCACTTTTTCAGGTGGATAAATAAGCTCACCTTGCGATTGTTCTCGATCATACTGACTTAATTTCGTACGATTTCCATAAACCAAATTTTCAATAAAAATTGTCGGATTGATTTCTGGATTGCGGTAGAGGAAGATTCGTTTTTCTTTCATGATCATCAATAAATTACCGTCAAATTTGTCACTTGTGTAACCAATCAAATCTCCGCTTTCTAAAGAAGCTCCTTCACGTATGATCGGCGTCACATTAATATAATAAGCTTGGTATTTCCCTGTTTCCGTTTTGATACTTGTTGTCGTTTGCTTTTTCCCATTTAGATCTCGAGCCGTACGCGTACTGATCTCTGTTACCTTCTCGTTTGATGTGGCATAGACAGGCGTTTGTGGTTTCGCATCAATGATTATTTCATCATTCATATTGGCATCGTCCCGACCGCGATAACCATAATTACCAATAACAGAAGCATACGAAACTTTCCCTAAAGGATTATCCATAAAAATCTTATCCTGAAAACGATCGATTTCTAACACAGGATAATATTTATCGATTTCATCTTGTGAGAATGCTGAGATCGTTCCTATCACTTTATTGTTTGAATAGAGTTCGATTTGAGGATCTAAATCAAGAAATTCAGCAATCGTTTGTACTTTGACATTCAGCGTGACGCTGTCTTTGTCTTTTTCTTCTTTGTCTTCTTCTTTGTCTTTAACTTTTTCTTCTGTATCTTTATCTTCTTCAAATTCGACTTTGTATGTAAAAGTGCCATCATGGATTGCGCGAAGTTCATCTTCTACTTTTGCAATCTTAACTGGCTCTTCCTCCATTGGTGAATACTTATCTTTAAACTGGGCATAAAAAGACATATATAATGGAGGACTCATGGATGTTTGGTCTTTTAGTCGTTTCAGATAATTAGGAAGCGCACTATTTTTAATATTATAATTTTCATATTTGGCATTTAAGTAATAGATATAGTTATCCCCATTTGAAGCAAACGAAAATTGTTCCGGATCGGCAACCATTCCATTCACTTCAAAATAAACTTCATCATGTTCTTCAACTAATTGATTGTAACGATTATAAACATCTCTATTTTTAGAGGCATCCAAATAGGAAATATACTCAAATGCTTCAGCGATCGCCATATCTTCTGTTTTCAATGTGAACAAGGCGACAATAAAAGTCCAAATCGCTAAAACAACCGAGATTACCACGAGAATGATCGCCAGTATAACGATAACTATCGCGATGATCAATAGCGCCTTGATTGTAATCACTAAAAAAATCAGCGTAATGAGGATCCCGATAATCGTTAAATCTCCCTTTTCATCTCGCCCACCAAGCATTTTCATAGCCGCTTCTTTTGCTTGCCCTTTTGGTGACAGCTTTTGAGCCATATCTAAAAATTTTGACGCTGATTTTTTTTTACCTAGAAATTTCTTGAAGAACCCACCCTTTTTGCCGACGCCTTTTGTAGGATTTACATAGACAACTTTCGTCTTTTTACCCTTACCAAAAATATTGTACCATTTTTTTTTGGTGGATTTCACTGAATCTTGAGGTGCAAATCCTTTTTGATCTTTGTAAGCAGTGTAGCTGTAAGGGGTACTATCCTTAGAAGAACGAGCAACCAAATTGCCTTTTTTTGTTTCTTCTGCTACTTTTTTTAACTGTTCTTTTTTTAGCTGTTTCTTTTGCATATTCACTTTTGGTTGATCTGTCGACTGTTTTGTTCCCTGGATGTTATTCTGACTTTTTGAATCAGATCGTAATTCCTGTCGCACTTTTTTTTGATCATTTTTGCGTTTTAGGCCTAAAACTTTACGGAATGATGATACGCTTGCCAAATCTTAGGATTGTTTTGCATCACTTTTTGATAAAATATATCCGCATAACTGACTTTAAAGATCATTAATTCTTTATAAAAATTGATAAAATCAGATAAGTAGTCGATGGTTCTTTTACTGACCGATCCTTCAATATTAAGTAAATAATAAAAATGAGTAAGAAAAGTTTCAATTTTCTTAGGCATGATTGTCTGGCGATTAGTATCTGTTGTAAAGAGCAAGCCGAAATAGGAACTTAAGACATTTGCTACATTATTTCTAGTTACATTAAACTTATATTTTTGACTCATCAACGTTGTAAAGACCGTATCTTTTTGAATTACTGTTAAAAGCTCAGTGACAACCATTTCTTTATTCTCCAACTCATCTTCCGGTACAAAGTGTTTGTGACCTATACGAATGATCGAAAGAAAAATGTAATACACCGAATAAATAATTTTAGGAGCACTAGCCGTTTTATTTTGTGCTTTGAGACACCTACGTATTAATTGATAGATAGAATCAAAATAAGCAAACTCTTGTATTCGATACATCTCTTTAAACATGCATGCAAATAAACGTCTAATTTCCGTTTCATTGCCAACTACCATTAATTTTGCTTGTAAATCGATCTGAATATTTATGGTCTCTGTATAAAAATAATTGTTTATTTTTGACACAATCCTGCGAATACTTGTTTTACTCAAAAATAAAGATTGAGAAATTTCAGTTAGTGTTGGTTCGTATATGACTATGTATTTTAGTATTTTGACATTAATTGAATTATTCAGTATTTTTACAAAAATATCATCTAAATTGACATTGTTCGGTATCGTCAAACTCACTTCTTTGTGATTATTTACCTCAATATGAACAGGAAAATAGGAATCATTGAAGTGTTCAATATCAGCAATTAGTGTTTTATCGGTAATTGTCAGCTTCCTTGCTAGTTTGTTAAGATTGGAAGACCTAGTATTTAACAAATAAAGTAAGGTAACTTGCCTTTCTAATTGCTTTTCAAGTAACCCCATAAGTACAAAACTCCCTTCTATTAAACATCATGTAAGAGTATCGTACAGTCAATTCCTTTAATTTCCCGTATGTTTTTTTCTAGTTTTAGAAATTTAAGTTCTCAAAAATATTTGAATTGTGTTAAAATATAAAATTTAAAAATCCAATCATATAGAATATATCTATTCCATTTTTTAAATAACAATAACTAAATACAATAATAACCAATGTAACAAATAACCATTAACGATTTACTATAAAGTTAATAAAAAACAAGTATAGAAATTTATAAAAAAAACACTAACATAACAAAAATATATGATAAAATAATTTATATACCATAAGAGAAAGGTGGGAGGAAGCGATTTCTAAGATTTTGAAATCCAAAATGATGATGAAAGAACTTAATATACTGGAAAAAACTTCAGAAAGACAAGTCAAGTTAGCATTACTTCTGGGTATGTCATCAATTGAGTGCAACACGCTAACAAAGCAATTAAATGTGACAAAAAAAACATTATTAAGTGACATTGTTTTTTTTAACCACACCTATTCACCTGTTGTCGTTAAAATTGATCAGTATCAAATCATAACATTAAAAATGCCTAATGATATGAATCTGGAAGACTTAATCAAAAAAATACTAAATCATTCTACGAACGTTCAAATCTTAAAAACGATTTTTATTAATGAACCTGTTTTGTCAAAACTCGCTGAAACATTATTTTTAAGTGAAACCAGTATTCGGCGAATTATTTTTAAAATCAATGAATATTTTTCTGAAAGAAACTGGCCAATCATGATCAAAGTTGCTTCTCAGTTACAAATTACAGGTGACGAAAGTTTTATACGGCATTTTTTTTGTAGCATGTTTCGTGAAATTTATACCCCGCAGCAACTACCACATTTTGACTATATATTTGACTTGTTACAACGTTATCATAATAAAAACCATACGTTTTCTTCAGTAAGTACATATAAGTTAATTTTAAATAGTTACTATTTTTATACGTCCATTATTCGTATCGGACAACGACACATAATTGATTACCCTTTAAAAAAAGAAACCGAAAGTGAACGATTATTTTTTGACTTATTGACAAAAAGTACCGTTCTTTGTTCGATCATTGAAAAGAAATATAATTTTAGTATTACAAAGTCAAATGTCCATAACCTATTAAGTTCATATAGTCATTTATATTTTTTTAATTCAAAAAATGATGAATTAATGGAGCAAAAGAAATTACAAAATTTAGTTCATAGTTTTTATCGTTATATGGGCATAGATATTACCTTATCTCCTAACGACATACAAAGACTAAATGACTTTATCCATTTTAATGAACGATTGCAATCCTTTAAGACGACATACATAGATCTTTTATCACAAACATTTATCAAAGAATCAGAAAAACTATTATCAGCTTATGAAAATTCAATCGAACAAGCCGGTTTGACTGAAATCAAAGAAAACCAATTACTTTATGAAGAATTATTTTTAGAACTGATTACATTATCTCCACAATTATTATCAACACTCCTTCCTTATAAAAAACATTTATCCATCGTCATTGTTTCTTATCAGGAAGAACGGATTTTGTCTTTCTATAAACAACTGCTGTTAAAAAAATTTCCGTCGTTATATAAAATTGATATGTATCAAGAAAATATTTTCTCTGTTGATTATGTGAAAATCAATCAATATGACCTAATTTTAACTGATATCGAGCTAAATCAAACAAAGATCTCGACTAATATGTTAAAAATATCAAAAATTCCCACTTCTGCTTTTTGGAGCAACCTAAAAGAACTTCTTTATGCATAAGGGAGTTACATCATTGCTCGTTTAACATCGGTATCACAGCATAAAAATATAGTGCGAGTCCAAAGTTAGTCTAAAAACTAACTTTGGACTCGCACTATAGTTATACTTTCTATCGCATAGTAACAAACTCTTCTGCACCAGTTGGATGGATAGCGACCGTATCATCAAAATCTGCTTTTGTCGCGCCCATTTTAATTGCAACAGCAAAGCCTTGTAACATTTCATCGACACCAATACCAATTGCATGTAAGCCAATGATTTTTTCTTCTTCTCCTACGCAAATCAATTTCATCTCACATTTTTGTCGATAGTCATTCAATGCAAAATACATAGGTGTAAATCGTGAACGATAAACTTTGATCTGATCACTTCCATAGGTAGCCAATGCTTCATCTTCTGTTACACCGATCGTTGCAATCGGTGGATGGGTAAATACAACTGTTGGTACTAAGTGATAGTCTAGATAAGAATTTTCTTTCCCATTGAATAGCCGTTCAGATAAACGTCGACCTGCAGCAATTGCCACTGGTGTCAAATCAATTTTACCGATCACATCTCCCACCGCAAAAATATGTGGATCTGTGGTATTTTGATATTTATCAACTTTTATAAAACCACGTTCATCTAATTTTACTTGGGTATTTTCTAATCCTAATTGATCGGTATTAGGCACTCGACCACCTGCGAACAATACACAATCACCAGAGAGTCGTTCACCATTTTCAAATACAACTGTATACTCATTGTCGTTTTTGATGATTTCTTTAGCTATATGTCCAGCGTAAGTTTTGATCCCAGCTTCTTGATACATCTCAACTAAGTTATCAGATAGCATTTTATCAAAAGTTCGTAATGGACGTTCTTTTCGATACGCCCACATTACCTCACTACCTAGCCCGTGTAAAACACCAGAAAGTTCTGCGGCAATATAACCTGCTCCTAAAACAATTGTCCGTTTTGGCAATTCTGTCATCTCAAAGAAGCCATTTGAATCAATTGCATATTCGCCACCAGGGATCGTCATTTTGCTAGGCTTACCACCAGTTGCAATCAGAATTTTTGTTGCTTGATAGGTTTCCCCATTTACTTCCACGGTTTGACTGTCTATAAAGGTAGCATATCCTTTAATTGCATCCACTTGATTACTATCCAAGCCACGTTGATACGCACCATGTAAAAAGTCAATATATTTCTCACGCTTTTCAACTAACTCTCTAAAATCTACTTTTTTTACATCTGCTTGGATCCCATAACTTGAAGCATCTCGTTCCATTGTTTCTAGGATCGTGCTGGCTTGCCACATTACCTTTTTGGGTACACAACCAACATTCACACAAGTCCCACCAAGTTCATTTCCTTCAATTAATAAAACTTTTGCACCGTGCATTCCGGCACGATTCGCAGAGGCGATCCCTCCAGAACCACCACCGATAACTATATAATCATACGTTTTCATGCTATGCCTCCTAATTTAAGAAGATGCTTGCTTTTCTTCTTACTTTGGATAAATTTTCAAGAAAAATTTCTTCTCTACTGTTTTTATCCTTACAAAAAATAAGTTTAACACGTTTAAACAGATAATATAACTTTGATGCTTTATTTTTATTGGATTGATTAGCGTATGCTTTTATTTTCTTTTCCGAATCATATCTCCTGGTTTTACAGGTTGTGTCACTGGCATAGTTAAAATCATCATCGGATTTGGTGCCCGGTCAATGGATTCATCTTCTTCATTGTACATTACCTCAACCGTTTGGCTAAAATGAGTGAATCCTGGACCATAAAATTCGATCTCATCTCCCACAGAAAATAGATTTCGTTGACGGATCGTTGCAATTTTGGTTTTTTCATCATAAGACATTACTTCACCTACAAATTTATAAACAGGGATCTTACGACGTTCCCCAAATAATTGTTCATTTTCTGTTGGTGTATTGTAATAAAATCCTGTAGCAAGTTCCCGTTGTGCCACTTTCCATAACTCATCAATCCACTCTTGCTTGCAGACATAATTTTCAGGGTCTTCCATATAACTGTCGACCGCAGCTTTATAAACATTAGAAACTGTAGAGACATAGTGGATTGATTTCATTCTTCCTTCAATCTTAAAGCTATCTACCCCATTTTCAATCAATTCCGGGATATGCTCGATCATCGACATATCTACTGCACTCATTGAAAATTCTTCTTCTATTTCGCCGTTTTCTGTCAGATGATTTCTTTCTTGGCCAAAAGGCATATCAAATAATCCATATTTCCAACGACAAGATTGTGAACAGCCCCCACGATTAGCATCACGCATTGACATGTGATTAGATAAGGTACAACGGCCAGAATAAGAAATACACATCGCACCATGGATAAAGGCTTCAATTTCCACATCCGTATTTTTACGAATCTCAGCCACTTCTTCCATAGAAACTTCACGAGCTAAAACGACACGCTCTAATCCTTCTTCTTTCCAAAATTCAAGAGTTTCAAAGTTAGTGGCAGATGCTTGTGTCGATAAATGGATCGGTAAGCCCGGTGCTTCTGTCGCACATATTTCAATCAGCGCTGGATCTGAAACAATTACGGCAGAAATTCCGACATCACGTAATTGACGGAAAAATTCTCCAGCACCTTCTTCATTTCCTTCATGTGTCACCATATTTGCAGCAACATATACTTTTGCGTTATGTGCTTTTGCAAAAGCTACGCCTTCAGCCATCTCTTCATAGGTAAAGTTACCTGCGCGACTTCTTAGTCCATAAGCATTTCCGCCAATATAGACTGCATCTGCGCCATAATGAATCGCTGTCTTTAATTTTTCAAGTGTCCCAGCTGGAGCTAAGACTTCGGGTCGTTTCAATTTTCTTTTTGTTGTCATTTTTTCTCGTCATACTCCTTACTTGATGGCTTCAGGATCAATATAGAAGAAGCCAGTATCTAATTCACGATTTTGAGGATGTAATTCACTTATCTTTTTGCTTAATATTTCAGCACTTTCCTCATTCCAAGTACCTGCAAGGATTTGTTCTTTCGCTTCCACAAATGCTTTGGTAATTTTTACAAAATTTTCTCCTGGGGTAAATAAACCATCAAGTTTCCATGTACGGAACTGATGTTGATACAATAACCCTAATTCTTTTGACAGGTTGATGTCATTGCTGGCAAAAATATGGGTCCCATGAGTGTCTTCATAGATGGAATAATGTGTGTCGTCTTTCTTAGGTTCTGAAATAAACAATCCCCGATCACGATCTACTCGCTCTTCTTGTTTGGTAAAATGATAATAATTTTGCAATAAAGGACGTTTTGATTGATGAATGCAAGTAGCACCATACACTAGAATTTCTACCGGAACATTTAGTTTTTCTTCCATGGCTTTCATTTCTTCAAAAGGAACTTCTCTAGCTAAAACAGCTCCAACAGCTCCTCTTTTCGCCCAAAAATTGATTTGTCTAGCACTAGTAACTAACGTTTCTGCATCAAAAATGTAGGGAATACGCCATTCTGGATGTTTCTTCATGGTATATATGATACCTGTATCACCTACTATCAGTTGATCTACCCCAATTTCTTTCAGGAATTGTAGATATTCAGGTACTTTTTTCATTTTTTCAGGATGAATAATCCCATTCATCGCAATATTTACTTTTTTACCATATGTGTGCGCCAATTCAACTAATTGACGTTGTTCTTCTCTTGTAAACGACGCAGGTAATCGCAAACCAAATAGTTCCTCGCCAAAATACAAAGTATCTGTTCCTGCTTCAAGTAATTCTTTTGCTTGTTCAAAAGTTTCTACCGTAGTTATGATTTCGATCATCATTTCCTCCTCCTACAACTCCATAATAGTAGCATAGCTTAAAAAAGTTGCCAACACTTCTTACATTTATTGGTGGATTTTTGAATTTAAATTCACAAGAAAAAAAGTAAAAAAAATAAAAAAGTGAGAGCCTTTTGCCCATAACCTTCAATCGTTATGTGGAACAAAATTCTCTCACTTCTTTTTTAACTCCTATGATTCAACTACATACTTTTTTGGAAGACGTACATTCAAAGTGATTTTTCCTTTGGAGGCTCCCACTGTCACTTGATCGCCTAAATGGATTTCTCCACCTAATAATGCTTCACTTAAACGATCTTCTATTTCTTTTTGCAACGCTCTTCGTATTGGACGAGCGCCATATTCAGGATCAAAACCAGCTTTTCCGATCACATCTATTGCTGCCGGAGTGATCTTCACTTGGATATCCTGTTCTTTCAAACGTTTGACGATTGCTCGACTCATAATTTGAACAATGGAATGGATTTCATCCTTGCTTAATGAATGGAAGACAACTGTTTCATCTATCCGGTTCAAGAACTCTGGACGGAATGTTTTCTTTAATTCTTCTAAAATACGCTTTTGCATGGCTTTATGATCTTTGGTAATGTCTTGGACATTGAAGCCAACGTTTTTTTCTTCTCGAATTTGGGTTGCACCAATATTGGAAGTCATAATCATAATCGTATTTCTAAAATCAACTTTCCGACCTTTAGAGTCTGTTAAATGGCCATCGTCTAGTACTTGTAATAACAGATTAAATACATCTGGATGGGCTTTTTCTACTTCATCTAATAAGATGACAGAGTAGGGCTTTTGTCGAATTTTTTCTGTTAATTGTCCACCTTCATCATACCCAACATAGCCCGGAGGTGACCCAATCAACCGACTCGTGCTGTATTTTTCCATAAATTCAGACATATCAACCCGAATCAAGGAATTCTCGTCCCCAAACATCACTTCCGATAAAGCTTTGGCAAGTTCCGTTTTACCAACTCCTGTAGGTCCTAAGAACATAAAGGAGCCAATTGGTCGATTTGGATCTTTTAACCCACTACGAGCCCGACGAATTGCTCTTGATACTGCTTTGACTGCTTCATCTTGTCCAACAACACGTTCATGTAAAAGTGCTTCTAATTCCAATAAACGCTGACTTTCTTTCTTTTCCAGTTGTTGTAATGGAACACCTGTCCATTCAGAAACGACTGTGGCTACATCTTCTTCAGTCACACGATCAGCATAACCATTTTCCTGCTTTTCTTCTAGTATCAATAGTTTTACTAATTTTTTGTGTAATGCTTTTTCTTGTCTTCGCAATTGTGCTGCTATTTCAAAGTCTTGTTTTTGGATTGCTCGTTCTTTTTCTTTGACTAATTGTTCGATTTCCAACTTAATTACTGTAGATTCCGAAAGATCATCTGTTTTATCTAAGCGTACCTTAGCAGCTGACTCATCAATCAAATCGATTGCTTTGTCAGGTAATTGACGAGAAGTGATATAGCGTACAGAAAGATGAACCGCAGCTCTTATCGCATCATCAGTGATTTCTACACCATGATGCTCTTCATATCTTGAACGAAGACCACGTAAAATCTCTTCTGCTTCTTCAGGTGTCGGTTCATCTACTTGAATTCGAGCAAAGCGTCGTTCAAGGGCAGAATCTTTTTCAATGTACTTTTGATATTCATCTAACGTTGTAGCACCAATCGTCTGTAATTCTCCACGAGCTAAAGCAGGTTTCAAAATATTAGATGCATCAATTGCCCCTTCTGCACCACCGGCACCAATCAAGGTATGCAACTCATCAATAAATAAAATGACTTGACCGTCGTTATAGATTTCGTCAATCACCTTTTTCATACGGTCTTCAAATTCTCCACGGTATTTTGTTCCCGCTACTAAAGACCCCATGTCTAACATCATCAAGCGTTTTTCTTGCATCTCTTCAGGAACTTCACCCATCACGATTTTTTGGGCTAAACCTTCAGCAATCGCTGTCTTACCAACACCAGGTTCCCCTACTAATACAGGATTGTTTTTAGTTCGGCGACTAAGTATTTGAATCAAGCGTTTTACTTCTCTTGAACGCCCAACAACTGGGTCAAGTTTTCCGTCTCTCGCTAACTTCGTCAAATCTCTTGCTAAAGAATCTAACGTTGGAGTACCTTTTACCATTTGACGCTTTTCTTGTGGGTTTTTACGACGGATACTATTATTACGGCTATCATTTTTTATGCCCATTTTTTGTTTCAAAGATTGTCGGACTTTCGTTAAACTGATTCCCAAATTGATCATCATCCGAGTAGCCATGATACTTTCATCTCTTAGCATACTCAACAAGATATGTTCCGTTCCCACTTTTTGAGCACCCATTTTTCTTACTTCACTATTTGCCAATGCAAAAATTTGTTTCATGCGTGGCGAATAAGGTAAAAAGGTTCCTTGAGGATATGAAGTCATTGTACCGTAGCCAATCAAATGCTCAATCTCTTCGTAGATGTCTGTTTCAGTTAATCCAACTTCACGTAGTACTTTCCCAGCAATTCCATTCGGTTCAATAACCAATGACAACAAAATATGCTCAGAACTAACAGACTGATGCTTAAACTTTTTTGCTTCATCTTGTGCAATTTCTAATACTAATTGTGCTCTTTGCGTAAAAAGTTCTTCCATTCATCTTCACTTC
>NZ_CP172887.1:2765000-2787632 GCF_050530455.1 Enterococcus sp. DIV1208
TTCATGTAGGCGAGTTGCAGCCTACAATCCGAACTGAGAGAAGCTTTAAGAGATTAGCTTAGCCTCGCGACTTTGCGACTCGTTGTACTTCCCATTGTAGCACGTGTGTAGCCCAGGTCATAAGGGGCATGATGATTTGACGTCATCCCCACCTTCCTCCGGTTTGTCACCGGCAGTCTTGCTAGAGTGCCCAACTAAATGATGGCAACTAACAATAAGGGTTGCGCTCGTTGCGGGACTTAACCCAACATCTCACGACACGAGCTGACGACAACCATGCACCACCTGTCACTTTGCCCCCGAAGGGGAAGCTCTATCTCTAGAGTGGTCAAAGGATGTCAAGACCTGGTAAGGTTCTTCGCGTTGCTTCGAATTAAACCACATGCTCCACCGCTTGTGCGGGCCCCCGTCAATTCCTTTGAGTTTCAACCTTGCGGTCGTACTCCCCAGGCGGAGTGCTTAATGCGTTAGCTGCAGCACTGAAGGGCGGAAACCCTCCAACACTTAGCACTCATCGTTTACGGCGTGGACTACCAGGGTATCTAATCCTGTTTGCTCCCCACGCTTTCGAGCCTCAGCGTCAGTTACAGACCAGAGAGCCGCCTTCGCCACTGGTGTTCCTCCATATATCTACGCATTTCACCGCTACACATGGAATTCCACTCTCCTCTTCTGCACTCAAGTCTCCCAGTTTCCAATGACCCTCCCCGGTTGAGCCGGGGGCTTTCACATCAGACTTAAGAAACCGCCTGCGCTCGCTTTACGCCCAATAAATCCGGACAACGCTTGCCACCTACGTATTACCGCGGCTGCTGGCACGTAGTTAGCCGTGGCTTTCTGGTTAGATACCGTCAAGGGATGAACAGTTACTCTCATCCTTGTTCTTCTCTAACAACAGAGTTTTACGATCCGAAAACCTTCTTCACTCACGCGGCGTTGCTCGGTCAGACTTTCGTCCATTGCCGAAGATTCCCTACTGCTGCCTCCCGTAGGAGTTTGGGCCGTGTCTCAGTCCCAATGTGGCCGATCACCCTCTCAGGTCGGCTATGCATCGTCGCCTTGGTGAGCCGTTACCTCACCAACTAGCTAATGCACCGCGGGTCCATCCATCAGCGACACCCGAAAGCGCCTTTCAAATCAAAACCATGCGGTTTCGATTGTTATACGGTATTAGCACCTGTTTCCAAGTGTTATCCCCTTCTGATGGGCAGGTTACCCACGTGTTACTCACCCGTTCGCCACTCCTCTTTTTCCGGTGGAGCAAGCTCCGGTGGAAAAAGAAGCGTTCGACTTGCATGTATTAGGCACGCCGCCAGCGTTCGTCCTGAGCCAGGATCAAACTCTCATAAAAAGTTCGAACAATCTTGCGATTGTTAAGCTCAATTGTTTGCTAGCATATTGCTTGCTTGTTAAAAATGTTTGTTGTCTTGAATCAATCAAGACGCCCTACACATTTGGTTTGTCTTTGCTTTGTTCAGTTTTCAAAGGTCTACTTGATTAAAAGCTAATCATTTGAGATTGCCGTAGCAACTTTTATATCATATCAGAGCGACGTTTGTTTGTCAACTCTTTTTTTAAAAGTTTTTTTGACTTCGTTTTTTAGAAGTGTTTCAGCAACTCATTTATCATAACTCGTCGTTTGTTATTTGTCAACAACTTTTTTGAAGTTTTTTTCGATAGAATCAAGCTTCGTAAGCTGTCGTTTTTTTACGACTCAGTTATCTTATCATGGTGTGATCCCTCTGTCAACAGTTTATTTTAACTATTTTCACTAGCGATCTTTGCTCTTTCGAACAAATAATAATATACCAACAGCAAAAATAAAAGTCAATAAGAAAAAAGCTGTTTTATCAACATTTTTAGCGTAATCGATCGTTCTAATCCTATAAGTGAGAAACGTTCGCTTTTAACATGTTTTTCATTAATGATAGCCTTCTCAGCATTGTGATTGTTCAGTTTTCTATTGATGAGCCACTTCACTTAGCTCTTACCTTCTAAAATTTTCCTTAACAAAGTGTTGCTTTTATCTATTTAGACATTTTTTTGCTAGAATGAATAGTAAATAGTATCATTCTAACTCTGGAGGAACAATCTATGAAAATATTAATTGCTGATGATGATAAAGAAATTGTTGAATTACTAAGTATTTATGTTCACAATGAAGGATACGAAGCTGTTAAGGCTTATGATGGGAAAGAAGCATTATCAAAGATTCGAACGATACCTGATATTGAGTTATTGATTTTGGATATTATGATGCCTGAAATGGATGGCATGCAGGTCGTTAAAGAATTACGAAAGGAATCGCAAATCCCGATTATCATGTTGACAGCAAAAACAACCGATATGGATAAAATTAAAGGGCTTGTTGCTGGTGCTGATGATTATGTTACAAAACCATTTAATCCTTTAGAAGTTATGGCACGCGTAAAATCTTTGCTTCGTCGAACAAAAATGCAAATCACACCGGATCAACCGGATATATTAGAAGTAAACTCTTTGATTATTAACAAAGATTCCCATGAAGTAAAAACAATTGATGGGAAAGAGATTCAGCTCACAGCATTAGAATTTGGGATTCTATACTTATTAGCAAGTCATCCTAATCGTGTGTTCAGTGCAGATGAAATCTTTGAGCGTGTATGGAAACAAGAAAGTATTGTTTCCGCAAAAACTGTTATGGTCCATGTTAGTCATTTGAGAGATAAGATCGAAGAAGCAACTGGTGGAGAAAAAGTCATTCAAACCGTTTGGGGAGTGGGCTATAAAATTGATGCAAGATAAAAAAAGAGGAACAGAAAAACGGCGACGAATCAATCTAACTTCTAAGGAAATCAGTGAGTTATTAGCAGAAGGTATTATCACCGTGATTCTCCTTCTACTATTAAATGTTGCGATTTTGGTTGTCCTTACTTCAATAATTAGTAGTTCCCCTTCATTGACTAATGCGATTTGGGATTCAAAAAATATTTTTGCTCAACGATTGAATAGTGATTTATTTTGGAACGGCCGAAATTTTCTGATTCCCCTTTTCTTTCTTTTAGATATCGGCGTATTATACTGGCGGTTAATCCGTCGCTACCGACAAATGCAACTACGTCATATTATTAGCGAGCTTCACTATATCGCTAATGGTAATTATGACCATCGGATCCCTTTTGAATTAACAGGTGATCTTAGTCGTGTAGTAACAAGCATTAATGGTTTAGTCGATAGTACAGTAGCTGCGATCGAAGATGAACGGAAAATTGAAAAATCAAAAGATGAATTGATTACTAATGTGAGTCACGATATCCGTACCCCTTTAACCTCTATTATTGGTTACTTAGGATTAATCGAAGATGGTCAGTATCAAACAAAAGAGGATCTTTTGAAGTATACCCATACAGCTTATATCAAAGCAAAACAAATGAAATTACTAGTGGATGATCTTTTTGAGTATACTAAAGTCAGACAACCAGCTGTTCCGGTCAATTTTTCGGCTTTTGATCTGATCCAGCTAATTGAACAACTAGCTGCTGATTTTGAATTAGAAGCATCAAAAAAGCATATCCAAATCCTTGTATCATCACAGGTTCCATCATTAACTATGGATGGGGACACTGAAAAACTAGTTCGTGTCTTTAATAATTTACTGACGAATGCTTTAAAATACGGCAAAGGCGCTACAAAAATTGTCATTGAAGTCGAAAAAGTTGGCTCAGAAGTCGTTGCGACAGTAAAAAACAATGGAGCTATGATTCCTCGAGAATCAATCGATAATCTTTTTGACCGTTTTTACCGAGTAGAAGAGTCTCGTTCACAAGAAACCGGTGGGACGGGTTTAGGTTTAGCCATTGCTCAAAGTATCGTTGCTTTACATGGTGGTTATATTTATGCTAAATCTGATAAACACTGGACTTCATTCATCATGCATCTCCCAATAAAAAGAAATGAAAAATTACCAATCAAAAGTCAGGAACATATTGACGAAAATTAAAATATCCGATATTCTTATTACAATCATTTCTATATATCATATCTATATAGCACAGAACCCAGTACATTTTATTTTTTTCAAGAGAGCTGATGGATGGTGTAAATCAGCAAAAAATAAGTTGGAAGTTCCAGTTCTTTGATGTGTACCTTTCGAAATAAGAAAGGTCGGTAAAACAGCCGTTATCTGTTAACAAGAGCAGCATATTTATATGTTGAACTCGGGTGGTACCGCGAATGTTAGACCGATTCGTCCCAAGATAATTGAGGGATGGATTGGTCTTTTTTTATTATATTTAAGGAGGAATTGCAATGTTAGATGTAAAAATGATGCGTCAAAATTTTGATTATGTTCAAGAAAAATTAATGACTCGTGGGGTCAAAAAAGAAACCTTAGCTGAATTTATGGAATTAGATGAAAGTCGTCGAAAATTACTTGTTAAAACGGAAGAATTAAAAAAATATCGTAATGATGTTTCAGCAGAAATTGCGCAATTAAAACGGAACAAAGAAGATGCAACAGCTAAAATCAATGAAATGAAAGAAGTTGGGGGCAACATTAAAGCTCTTGATGAAGAAGTAGCGCAAGTAGATGAAAAGTTACATCAAATTGCGACTACCTTACCAAATTTACCAGATGATTCTGTACCTGTTGGAAAAGACGAAGAGGACAACGTGGAAGTTCGTCGTTGGAACACGCCTCGTAATTTTTCATTTGAACCGAAACCACATTGGGAAATCGCTGAAAACTTAGGTATCTTAGACTTTGAAAGAGGGGCAAAAGTTTCTGGAAGTCGTTTTGTTTACTATAAAGGATTAGGTGCTCGCTTAGAACGTGCCGTTTATAACTTTATGCTAGATCAACACATCTATGAACATGACTATACAGAAATGATTACTCCTTATATCGTAAATAGTCGGGCTATGTTCGGAACTGGGCAATTTCCTAAGTTTAAAGAAGATGTTTTCCAATTAGAAGATACAGATTTGACATTGATCCCAACAGCGGAAGTTCCATTAACAAACTATTACAACGATGAGATCTTAGATGGGCAAGATTTACCGATTTATTTCACTGCTCTTAGTCCCGCATTTCGTTCGGAAGCAGGGAGTGCCGGCCGTGATACTCGAGGATTGATTCGTTTACACCAATTTAATAAAGTAGAAATGGTCAAATTCTCTGATGCAGAACATTCTTATGATGAGCTAGAAAAAATGACAGCCGATGCTGAAGATATTCTACAAAAATTACATTTACCTTACCGTGTAGTAGCATTATCTACTGGAGATATGGGCTTCTCTGCTGCCAAAACATATGACTTAGAAGTATGGATCCCTGCACAAGAAACATATCGTGAAATCAGCTCATGTTCAAACTGTGAAGATTTCCAAGCACGACGCGCAATGATCCGTTACCGTGATGCAGACGGAAAAATCCACTATGCTCATACACTGAATGGTTCAGGACTTGCAGTCGGCCGAACTGTCGCAGCGATCCTTGAAAACTACCAAAATGAAGATGGATCAGTGACTGTTCCAGAAGTATTAGTTCCTTACATGGGAAATTTAAAAGTAATCAAATAAATAGAGCTAGATCAAAAAGTGGACTGATAACACAATAAAAACTAGGCTCTTTGTCAAATAATGTTGATGGAGAGAAATCTTGCTATTACTTTAAATCATAAAAAGGATGACGCTAAAGTCTAGGACGGATAGAGATTCTATTCGTCCTAGACTTTTTTTCAAAAAACAACGAACCAGACAAAAATGCGGGTAGACTCCCTAAAACTTCTAATCTAAAATGTTAAAAGACAAATTCATCTGTCATATATTTGTTTGATCAAACGATCCACATCAAAGATACAGGTTTGAAATTAAATCAATCAATTAGATAGAACTATCGCATCCGCTGACAACAAAAAAACACCAAAGCTAGTAAGATTCTACTAACTTTGATGTTCATAAATCGAGCATTGTTACTTTAAATCTGGCATTCTGCTAGATTTCCCACTACTTTTATCTCTTTTTTATTAAGATTCTACTGAATAGTTAGGTGCTTCTTTTGTGATTTGGACATCATGTGGATGGGATTCTTTCAACCCATTGCCACTCATTTGGATGAATTGTGCTTCGTCACGCAATTGTTTCAAGTTGCCTGCCCCAACATAACCCATACCAGATTTTAATCCACCGATCATTTGGAAGATAATATCCGCAACGCTTCCTTTGTAGGCCACACGTCCTTCGATTCCTTCTGGTACTAATTTATTCGCTTCATTGACGCTACCTTGGAAATAACGATCTTTTGAACCTTTTTCCATTGCGCCCAATGAACCCATACCACGATAAGTTTTAAAACGTCGTCCTTGGAAAATCTCAAATTCACCTGGAGATTCATCTGTACCGGCCAACATACTACCTAACATGACGGCATGTCCTCCAGCAGCTAATGCTTTGACGATATCACCTGAATATTTGATTCCGCCATCAGCAATAATTGCTTTGCCATATTGTCGTGCGACAGAAGCAGCATCATAAATCGCTGTTAATTGTGGTACACCTACACCGGCAACCACACGTGTTGTACAAATTGATCCTGGTCCGATACCGACTTTTACGACATCCACACCAGCATCATATAATGCTTTTGTTGCTTCCGCTGTCGCTACGTTACCGGCAATCAAAGTAGCATCTTTAAAGGTAGAACGAATTTCTTGGATTTTACGAATCACTCCAGCACTATGACCATGTGCTGTATCAATAACGATCGCATCTGCTCCTGCTTCCAACAAGGCACCTGCACGCTCAAATGTATCACTTGTTACACCAACAGCAGCAGCTACAAGTAGACGTCCATGTTCATCTTTGGCAGCGTTGGGAAATTCAATCACTTTTTCAATATCTTTGATTGTGATCAATCCACTTAAACAACCATCGTTGTCAACGATAGGTAATTTTTCAATTTTATGTTTTTGCAATATTTTTTCTGCGTCTTTTAGAGAAGTACCGACTGGGGCTGTTACTAAGTTTTCTTTGGTCATCACATCATTGATTTCCATATGATAATCAGTTACAAAGCGCATGTCACGGTTCGTAATAATACCAACAAGTTTTCTGTTTTCTAAAGTCTCAACGATCGGTACACCGCTAATTCGATATTTGCTCATCAATTCTTCTGCATCTGCTACAAGATGTTGCGGTGTTAAGAAAAATGGATCAATGATCACACCACTTTCAGAACGTTTGACTTTGCGCACTTCGTCTGCTTGTTGACTAATTGTCATATTTTTATGAATAACACCTAATCCACCTTGTCTAGCCATCGCAATAGCCATCTTACTATCAGTTACAGTGTCCATACTTGCACTGATGATCGGGATATTCAACTTAATATTTTTTGCTAATTGTACACTCATATCCACTTCGTTTGGTAACACGTGACTTTCTGCTGGTATCAGTAAGACATCATCGAAAGTAAACCCTTTTTTCGTGAACTTTGTTTCCCAGTTGGACATTTTTAGTACCACTCCTCTAGTTTTTAGTTTATCTATTAAAATAATCGATTTTTTCTATTAAGTCAACCGTCTTCCCATAATCCGGACTGTTTCTAAGAATATCCTTATTATAAGCGTTTCCATCACAAGTCATATATGGTTAATAACGAGAAACTCTTTTAAGAGAAGCTACTGATTAAATTTACCAAGTTTCTCAAATTTTTGTTCTTTCTGTTTTAACCATTTCTCCATAAAAAATAAGAGACCACTATTCAAAACAAACAACTGTTTCAAATAATGATCCCTCATCATTGATATACATCGAATCGTACTTTAACGAATTATCTTCTAGGTACAGATAAACTTCCAACGATTCCATATTTTTTCTTCATGTAATAACGCAAAGCTAGTGCAGCAGCCCCAATAATGATGATAACTACTGGATCTAACAACGGATTCAGTACTGGAGGAAGAAGTGTGGTAGCGGAAAAGGCAACCACCCAGACCAATGTAGTTCCAGTTAAGATCAACAATGTTTTACCCATACCTGGCTTTTTACTACGATCTGCTCCCGGATACTCATATTGATAAATGTATTTATACATCAGGTAAAATACCCAACCACCAACAGCTGATCCGAAGACCAAAGTTGTGATTCCATAAGCTGGCGTTGTTCCACGTGAAAACAATCCGGTAATAGCAATCATGATACTCAACAAACCTAATAACAGGAATGTATTGTCTAGCCACATCAATAGTGGTTTAGAATTTACCTTTGCTTCAACTGGTTTGTTGATAATTGCTTCAGTTCTTTCAGAGACAGTTCCAAATAATTGTCTGGCTGTTTTTCCACCTTTTTGTTCAGACACTAAGGTTGGAAGGATGTCATGAAGTGCTTTTACCTTTTCCTCTTCGGATAGATTAGCTGCTTCTAAAGATTTTTTTAAGTCAAAAATATATTGTTGGTTTCTTTTAGTTAATTTTTCTTCTAATTGATTGTTTTCTTTTACAATTTCACGTAATTGTTCTGATTCCATGATCTAAATAGTCCTCCTTAGCCGCTACTTTAACGGTTGTCACAAAAGACATTCTAACATACTATACGTATCGTTTGATAGCCCTTTTATACATTAAAACGGAATAACATAACGTCGCCATCTTGGACTACATAGTCTTTACCTTCTAGACGAACACGGCCAGCTTCTTTGGCAGCATGCATATTTCCATAATGATCTAGATCTTCAAAAGAAACAGTTTCCGCACGGATAAATCCACGCTCAAAGTCTGAATGGATAATCCCAGCTGCTTGAGGTGCTTTGATGCCTTTTTTAAATGTCCAAGCCCGAACTTCTTGTTCTCCTGCTGTAAAGTACGTAGCTAATCCTAGCAAATCATAAGCTGCACGAATTAATTGATCTAATCCAGACTCTTCAATTCCTAAAGCTTCTAAGAATTCTGCTTTATCTTCTTCATCTAGTTCAGCAATTTCTTCCTCTGCACGTGCGCTGACTACGATAACTTCTGCATTTTCTTCGGCAGCAAAATTACGTACAGCTTGAACGTAGTGATTCGTATCGCTATCTGCTACTTCATCTTCTGCAACGTTTGCTACATATAAGATTGGTTTGGTAGTCAATAAAAACAATGATTTAACGATTTTTTGTTCTTCGTCCGTAAATTCGATAGAGCGAGCTGAACGTCCTTCTTCCAGGACTGGCTTGATTTTATCTAAAACAGCTAATTCAGCAACTGCATCTTTATCTTTCGTTTTTGCGATTTTTGCTACTCGAGTATAGCGTTTAGTGATCGATTCCAGATCTGCCAATACTAATTCTAGATTGATCGTATCAATATCCGCTAATGGGTCAACTCGTCCTTCAACATGTGTGATGTTGTCATCATCGAAACAACGGACCACATGACAAATCGCATCAACTTGGCGGATATGACTTAGAAATTGATTTCCCAAGCCTTCCCCTTTACTTGCACCTTTAACGATTCCTGCAATATCCGTAAATTCAAATGTTGTTGGCACGGTTTTTTTAGGATGAACAAGTTCAGTTAAGCGTTGTAAACGCCAATCGGGAACTTCTACCATTCCTACATTCGGATCAATGGTTGCAAAAGGATAGTTCGCTGCTTCTGCTCCAGCTTTGGTGATTGCGTTAAATAAAGTTGATTTACCGACATTGGGTAATCCAACAATTCCAGCAGTTAATGCCATAGATTTATTCACTCTTTCTCTGCATTTTTTTCAAGTACTTTTTTTAATTTTTTCTCAAATTCTCGACGAGTCATCATAACGATGTGCCCGCAATTGACGCATTTGATTTTGATGTCCGCTCCCATGCGGATGATTTCCCAACGGTTGGTCTGACAAGCATGAGGTTTTTTCATTTCAACAATATCATGTAAGTCGTACATAAAAGTCCCCTCCTTTAGTCATTTCTCTTAAGAACGGTTCCCACGTCTTTTTTGATATTCATATAGTGATCGTAAAAATTAAGGTTGATTGGTCTGAATTGAACGCTTCTTTCCTATTACTTATTCTTCATCGAATTGAATATTAAGGATATCAAGGATTCTTGTCAAATCATTTTGCGAAAGGTACTCAATTTCAATCTTTCCTTTACCGTCTTTTTCTTGGATAGCAACACTTGTACCAAACTTATCCATCAAGCGGTCTTCACTTTCACGTATATAATAAGGCTTTTCTTTTGCTAGTCGAGGGATTTTCTTTTTTTCTTTCCCATCGTTTTGATTTAATTGCGAAACAATTTGTTCCAACTGACGAACCGTTAGATTCTCCATAACTGCTCGATTCGCTAATTTTAGAATCAAACTTTTGTTTTTTAGACCTAATAAGGTACGAGCTTGTCCCATCGATAATCGTTGATCTTGGACCATTTCCTTCACTAAATCAGGTAACGTTAACAGTCGGAGATAGTTTGCGATATATGGACGACTTTTACCTAAGCGTTTCGCTACTTCTGCTTGCGTAAGTTTAAGATTTTTCATCAGCATATCATAGGCTTCAGCTTCTTCTAATGGGTTCAAGTCTTCACGTTGCAAGTTTTCCAAAACAGCGACTTGCATCATTGCTTCTTCATCAAAGTCACGAACAATTGCAGGGATGGTCGCTTTTTCTGCTAACTTAGAAGCTCGGAAACGACGTTCACCAGCAATGATTTCATATCCTTTTACTGCCGAACGACGGACGATAATCGGTTGAAACACGCCTGATTGCTCAATGGAGTTTGCCAATTCTTGAAGCGAGACTTCTTCAAATGTTTTACGTGGTTGATAAGGGTTAGGGCGTAATTCGTTTAGTGGTAATTGTACAACTGTTTCATCTTCAACATCCACAGTTTCTAAATTCTCTAAATCTTGAAATAACGCATCGATCCCTCGTCCTAATCCTTTACTTTTCTTCACGGTTAACCACTTCCTTTGCCAATGCTTGGTAAACTTCAGCTCCTCTAGAACGTGGATCATAATCAATGATCGGCATTCCATGACTTGGTGCTTCTGAAAGACGAATATTTCTTGGAATAATCGTTTCATAGACCTTCTCACGGAAATACTTTCGGACTTCTTCCACGACTTCATTTCCTAAGTTCGTACGTGCATCATACATTGTAAGTAAGACGCCTTCAATCTCCAATTCTGGATTGAAATGCTTTTGAACTAAACGAACTGTATTGAGTAATTGACTCAATCCTTCTAATGCATAATATTCACATTGCACTGGGATCAGAATAGAATCGCTAGCTGTAAATGAATTAATAGTCAAATGACCTAATGAAGGTGGGCAATCAATCAGAATATAATCATATTGATCGTTCACTTCGGCTAAAGAACCTTTCAAGCGAGACTCTCTGGCCATCATTGAAGTTAATTCGATTTCTGCTCCTGCTAATTGAAGAGTGGCAGGCACAATACTCAAATTTTCATGTTCGGTAACAAGAGTTGCTTCGGCAATCGGTAGCTCATTGACTAAGACATCATAAATATCTTGAGTAACATCTGGTTTTCGAATACCGACACCACTTGTGGCATTGCCTTGTGCATCCATATCCACTAACAAGACTCTTTTACCAAGACTAGCTAAGCAAGCACCTAAGTTAACAGTGGTCGTCGTTTTACCTACGCCACCTTTTTGGTTTGCAACAGATATTATTTGTGCCATCTCTTCTCCTCCTACTTGATTGGTTGCTTATTTGGCATACCAGGTTTTCTTGGGTATTTTTTCGGGGTGACTTTCTTCTTTTGGATTACCAAAATATGTCGCTTGTCAGATATTTTCGGTAATTCTATCGCATCTTCTTTGATAAACTTTCCCCCTAAGATTGCGATCGCATGCTTGGCTTCTATTAGTTCTTCTTCGCTTTTTGCAGCTTTCAGCGCATAAAAGTATCCTTCTTGCTTCACTAGAGGCAAACATAGTTCTGCTAAAACATTCAATCTTGCTACAGCGCGAGCAGTCACTAAGTCAAATGAAGCTCGGAATTGAGGATTTTGACCAAATGTCTCGGCACGATCGTGGTGAAGTGCCGCTGTGATACCAAGTTCTTTTGTTAATTCCGTTAAGAAGTTGATTCGTTTATTCAGTGAATCAACGATCGTGATCTGTAAGTTAGGAAACGCAATTTTCAGTGGAATACTCGGAAAACCTGCGCCTGAACCTACGTCACAAAGTGAAAGAGGCTGAGAAAAGTCCACCTCAAAAGCTAACGTTAATGAATCATAGAAATGCTTCAAATAAACGTCATTTTTTTCCGTGATGGCTGTTAAATTCATTTTTTCGTTCCACTCAACTAACCACTGATAGTAACGTTCAAATTGACTCATTTGTTGATCAGATAAATGGATGTCTTTATCTGCCAATGCTTGACGAAATTCTTCTGGTGTCATAATTAATCCTTTCATTGTGAAACAGCAATTGTTTCACGAAATCTCTTTTTACTTTAACGCAAAATGAACCGAGTTGCAATCTTTCTACCGGTAAATTTATAGGAGGTTTTAAAAAATTAAAAAGGAAGCACTAGGAAGTACACATCCTTCTATATGTAAGTAATTAAAAAAAATAAATGCCTTAACTAGGTTATCTCTAATTTTTAACGCCAGTTGATTTTTTATTCAAATTTAAACAAAAAATGAACACATATCAAATGTATGGGTTAAAAAAATCAGCTCGTCTTTGATCCTCACTTCAAAAACGAACTGGCTTTTTTTTGTATATACTTTTATTTATTATTTTGTCTCTAATTTTCTCCGCACAACATTGAGATAGTGCTGTAACCCAACGGTCATGACCCATGCAGCACCTAAACCAATAAAACTTCCGATAACGATTCCCAAAAAGCGATATTCGATCAAGGATATCAAGTAGGCCCCACGAATTAGTGTCGATAACATCAGTGCCATCGGATTAAGAAAAATGTTGGCAACCGCATAATTTCTAGCAACCAAAAATTGTGAGATACCGTAAAGAAAAGTGATCAGAAAAATCGTTTGTAACTGAGTAAATGGTACAAAGGATAAAACAGCCGACACACATAAGCCCCCCATGGAACCAATCAAATATTGTACTTGCCGATGTTTCATTGCATCCAAATTCTCAGCTAAAAGAATAGAAGCACAAGAAAGAGTTAACCAGTAAGGATTGTGTAACTGCAATCCGTGACTAATATAGACGGAAAGAAATAAAGCAACACTGTAGAAAACAGAATCAATGATTACTAACGGTTCTTCTTGGAATCTCTCTTTTAAAGAGATTTGTTCAATGGCTTGTTCTGGACGTGAATCAAGTAACTTGGTGATAACTGCAGCAATCAATGAAAACATGACCCCCATGAAAAAATAAAGAGAAACCATTGGCAAATGATCAATCGGTAACTGCATACTTGTTCCCATCGCCGAAAGCATCGCAAAAAATAAGCCACCTGGTTTTGAAATATGGAACAACCGCAAAATAAACCGGCTGGCAAAAGCCACTACAGCTACAGCAAAAGGTTCCAACCATAAAACATAGGTTGATAACATTCCTAATACAAAGGCAAATAAAAGTCCACAACCAATGAAAAACATGCGCTTAATTAAATGTTTCATGGGTATATTTTGATAATAGAAAAAAGTAAAGATCCCTAATGAAGAAAAACTTGAAATCAAGAAATTCTGGTTTATGTATCCTAACCATAGTACGATAAAAATCAATAGCATCAGGTTCATGATACGAAATGGGTTATCTTGAATCTTATTAAAACGAAAATAAGTTTTGAACAACCAATCGCTCCTTTCTTCTATCTTTATTTAGATGTTGAGGCTCCAATGTTTCGCTCTCGTTTCTATCAACATCATTTAGTATAACAACAATTTCTTTATTTTTCATAAAAAATTAAGTGGGGGTTGAGACAAAAGTGTTTAGCATCAAGAAAGAAGAAAGAATTTCCAGAAATTGACAGAAAACACAAACACTAGTTTTTGCTGTTGATTGTTACCTACTTGATACTTCTCAAATTTTTGGCTCAGTCTATAAATAGGAGGAGACTCGAGACTTACGAGGTAATTTCCCATCAATTCTAGCTCAACCTACCCAATTGAATTGTGCCCTGAAAAAAGGAGATTTACACCATCAAAAAATGGACAAAAAGCAAAATACTTCCTATCCATTGATGGTGCTAAGATTTCTCTTTACTGGTATCGTTGCTAAAAAGACGAAAAAAAACTATCTTCTAGAGATTCCAACAGGAGTATCTAGCTCTGAGAAATAAGCCGGAGAATCCAAAAATAGTTCCTCCTATTTTTTGAAATCTTCGGCTAATTTTCCAATGTAGCTACTTCTGGAAAACCGTAAATCAGAGGTTTTCCACTTTCGCAATCTTCCCTTGTTCGATGTAGACCATCAAAATACTTAGATCAGCGGGGTTTACACCACTGATACGGCTAGCTTGAGCGATGGTTTCTGGTTGGATTTTTTGTAGTTTTTGTTTTGCTTCTGTAGCCAATCCATTAATTGCTGCGTAGTCGATATTTTCTGGTATTTTTTTGGCTTCCATTCGTTTTAATTTTTCTACTTTTTCAAGTGCTTTTTTAATGTATCCTTCGTACTTAATCTGAATTTCAACTTGTTCAATTTCTTTCGCTGTCAATGCTTCATTTTCCGGAATAAACAACATTAAATCGCTGTAGCTAATTTCAGGTCGCTTCAAAAAGTCACTCGCTAAAACCCCGTCTTTTAATGGCGCAGCATTGATAGTTGCCAAAAATGCTTGGACTTCTTCTGTCGGTTTGATCCGGACAGTCATCAAACGTTTAATTTCTGCTTCAACAGCAGCTTTCTTTTTCAGATAAGCTTGGTATTGGTCTTCTTTGACTAAACCTACTTGGTGTCCCATCTCCGTCAAACGTAGATCTGCATTGTCATGACGCAATAATAAACGATATTCAGCACGTGAAGTGAGCAAGCGATAAGGTTCATTGGTTCCTTTAGTCACTAGGTCATCAATCATAACACCAATATAACCGTCACTGCGTTTGATGATCAAAGGCTCTTTTCCTTGGACTTTGAGCGCTGCATTGATTCCAGCAATCAGCCCTTGGCCCGCTGCTTCTTCATAACCACTAGTCCCATTCGTTTGACCTGCAGTATAAAGGTTTTCGATGACTTTCGTTTCGAGCGTTGGACGTAATTGATGGGGTTCGACAACATCATATTCGATCGCATATCCCGTACGCATCATTTCAACTTTTTCCAGTCCTGCGATAGAGTGTAGCATATCCACTTGGACATCTTCTGGTAATGAAGTCGATAATCCTTGAACGTATACTTCTTCCGTATGCAAGCCTTCTGGTTCTAAAAACAATTGATGTCTTGGTTTATCTGCAAAACGTACGATCTTATCTTCAATCGATGGACAATAGCGAGCGCCCACACCTTCAACGATTCCAGTAAACATCGGTGCACGATGCAAGTTATCACGTATGATTTTATGAGTCGTTTCACCGGTATAAGTCAACCAGCAAGATTCTTGTTCTAAGTTGTACGCACTATCTGGCGTGCTAAAACTAAAATGATTTGGTTCTTTATCGCCAGGTTGCTCTTCAGTCACTGAATAATCAATCGTACTTGATTTAACCCGAGGAGGTGTTCCTGTTTTGAAACGATCAATCGCAAAACCTAATTCTTTTAGATTATTAGCTAATCCAACAGAAGGCTGTGAATTATTTGGTCCAGATGAATACTTCAATTCTCCAATGATGATCTCGCCTCGTAAAGCTGTACCAGCAGTAATAACAACAGCTTTTGCTTGGTAGCAAGCACCAGTTGACGTCACCACACCTCGACAAACGCCCTCTTCGACGATTAATTCTTCGACGATTCCTTGACGCAACGTCAAATTAGGTTCTTTTTCTATCGTATGCTTCATTTCTGCGGAATAAGCATGCTTGTCTG
The DNA here is from genome assembly GCF_050530455.1 of Enterococcus sp. DIV1208. Taxonomy (NCBI): domain Bacteria; kingdom Bacillati; phylum Bacillota; class Bacilli; order Lactobacillales; family Enterococcaceae; genus Enterococcus; species Enterococcus sp. DIV1208. The sequence continues at coordinate 2,780,925 of NZ_CP172887.1, forward strand.
CTTGCGCTCTTAAAGCACGCACAGCAGGCCCTTTTCCTGTGTTTAACATTCTCATTTGAATGTACGTTTTATCGATATTTTTACCCATTTCGCCACCAAGAGCATCGATTTCTCTCACTACGACACCTTTTGCTGGTCCTCCGACTGAAGGGTTACATGGCATGAACGCTACCATGTCTAGGTTGATAGTTAGTAATAACGTTTTGGAGCCCATTCTGGCTGCAGCCAACGCTGCTTCTGAACCAGCATGTCCTGCCCCTACAACGATGACGTCATAAGTATCTGCTTGATAATGATTCAAGTACATTTCCTCCTTTTATTTTCCTAAACAGAATTGACTGAATAATTGAGTGATTAATTCATCTTGTACACTGTCTCCAACGACTTCCCCTAAGTAGTCCCAACAGCGTGTCATATCGATTTGAACAAGATCTACAGGCATCCCTGCTTCAATCCCAGCAACTACTTCTGCTAATGAAATTGATGCTTTTTCAAGTAGAGCAATATGTCTGGTATTTGATACATACGTAGCATCTCTTTCACCGGTTTGCCCACCAAAGAATAAATCAGCGATAGCTGTTTCTAATTGATCTAAACCATCATTTTTAGCCACAGAAACGGCAAACACCGGTTCATCTTCTAACCACTGATCAAGTTCTTCTTTTTCTAACTTTTGCGGCAAATCTGTTTTATTTAAAAGTACAATCCGTTTCAAACCGTTAGTGGCTTCTAAAAGCTGCTCGTCTTCTCTGGTCAGTGGCTCACTTTGATTCAAGACCAATAAAATCAAATCCGATTCAGATAATGCTTTTCGACTTCTTTCTACTCCGATCTGTTCAACGAGATCTTCTGTTTCACGGATTCCTGCTGTATCAATTAATTTCAATGGTACACCACGAACGTTCACGTATTCTTCGATGACATCTCGTGTCGTTCCCGCAATATCTGTTACAATTGCTTTTTCTTCTCGCAATAAGTGATTCAACAAGCTTGATTTTCCGACATTTGGACGACCGATGATAGCTGTACTTAATCCTTCACGCAAGACTTTTCCTTGTTTCGATGTAGCAAGTAAAGCTTGGATCCTTTGTTGGATCATCGTCGCTTTTTCAAGCAATAATCGTGTAGTCAATTCTTCCACATCATCGTATTCAGGATAATCGATATTGACCTCCACTTGTGCTAATGTTTCTAAAATTTCTTGTCTTAATGAACGAATCAACGAAGAAAGATTGCCATCTAATTGATTTAAAGCTAATCCCATTGCTTTGTCCGTTTTTGCCCGAATTAAATCCATCACGGCTTCTGCTTGAGAAAGATCCACACGACCATTTAAGAAAGCTCTTTTTGTAAATTCTCCAGGTTCAGCTAGTCTTGCTCCTTCTCGTAATAGCAGTTGTAAAATTTGATTTACGACTACGATCCCACCATGACAATTGATTTCAACGACATCTTCACGAGTAAATGTTTTAGGTGCTAACATAACAGAAACCATCACTTCATCAATGATCTGTTCATTCTTTGGATCAGTAATATGCCCATAATGAATCGTATGACTAGGTACTTCCAATAAGCTTTTCTTGCCACAACGATAGACTTTATCTGCTAAAGCTACCGCTTGGTCTCCACTAAGTCGAACAATACTGATCGCTCCTTCTCCTGGTGGGGTAGAAATTGCAGCAATCGTATCAAATTCTAAAGTAATTTCAGCCATTTTTTCACTCCCTTTTTAATTTTACGCACAAAAAAAGTGCCCACTTCACCCTTTACAATAAATGGTGAACTTCGCACTTTGACTGCTTGTCCATGATTAAATTCTGAACATAGGTTATCATATTTAGTTACAAGACACAAGTATTGAAAATAGAGAACTCTGACAACTTCTGCTTTTTTACAATATCGTAAAAATTTTTTTCATTTATACATTCATTCTGATTTGAGGATATTGTACATTCTTTTTATTTCATCCTTTGTATCGTCGCGATCCTTTTCACGACTATTCAACATAAAAAATAGCCATTCAAAACAAATCGCTATCTCATCTCAGTTCTACAAAAAAACACACGAAGGCTAACCTCCATGTGCTTTTTCTATCAAAGTAAGACTACTTAAGCATCGTATACTCCGATAAGAATGATTTCTAATAAAATATACTTTGTTTAAAAAAGTTTGTCAATGTGATTCCTAAAAAGAACCACGCATATCAACCATTAAATTTTGTTTTTCTCAATATAACTGATCTTCTATGTATGATTGAATGAATTTTCAACTATAGGATAAAACGACATTTATTTTATCCCTATTCAGGAGGGTTTACCTCTATCTTTCCAATCCAGAGTTTAGTCTTTCTGCTTTTTTCTTTTTTGAAACTTTTTTATTTACAGCAGCAACTTTTCTCAGGTATTCTTCACCCGTTTTTCTATTATGTAACTCGTTTTTAACATCTTTCTGATTTATAAGAAACTGGTTTGTAAGCACGTCTCCAACTTTTTCTCCAGCTTCATTTACAACATCTATTAACAATTCTTTTTTTACTATTTTCATGCTTGGCGTCTCTTGCGCCAATTCTTTTTTATTTTTAAGAAAAAACGCGTAATTCTGATCAAGTAAATCACTATAACTCTGGTTCTTGACCTCATCTTTAGCAACTTTTAGCAGCATTTCATCCATACCCTCAATTTGTTTACATTGATCATACTCTTTGTCTTTAATAATTGCCTTAGTTTTATAACCTAGTGTATATTTGAATGCTAATCCTATATTTTTTACGATACATGCCCCTGTCATTTGTGACCTTGCAACATAATTTTCAAACTTACATTCTGATGCATGATGATGAAGCTCTTTTAACGGAAATTCTGTTGTCTTATGAAAAAACAACATATATTTATCTTGAAAAAAGCTTCCAAAGCTCACACCTTCTTTTCGGGACAAACTTAAAAAATCTCGCCATGTAGGAGCATATCTTCCTATACGAACAGCTTTTGAAATGGCTTCTATGTTTTCTTTTGATTCTTCAAACTCATATACATAGATTGATTTTAATTGTTTGGTATCCAGATCTACCCACAATTTTTCTACTGCTGCGAAACTCTCTACACATTCTGCTTTATCCTCCTTACTAACGCCTTTCCAAAGGTCTAATTTCTCTTTATCGGAAAAATCATTCCAGTTTTCCCATTGATAAAACGACGCTATTTTATTTAAATGCTCAAGAGAAATTTTTCCATCAACATTTGGCGCTTCATTAGGTACAAGTTGACCTCCTTTATTACAAACGCACACTTTAATTTTATTGTCTTCTTTTTGAATAAGCAGGCTGACACTATGAACATCGCCTGTTCTTCGGTTATACATGATTGGTATAACTAAAAAACTATCCGGATCATTATTTACCAAGTCTTTCATGCATGGCTTAAAATATTTGTTATCGTAACTACATCCTATACTACCGTTTAAAGAGTTTATTAAGTTCTTTTGTTCTCTACCATTTTCTGTAAACTGTTCAGGATTTTTTTCAACTACCTTTTTATACAAATACATATACTCTATAAGGTTATCATATTTTACTCCAGCCTCATTATCCAGCATATTGGAAGTCCAATTCCATTTTTGATTAAAGACATGCGACATTTCTGCAATATATTTTTGTTCATTTTTTACATATTTTTCACGAGCTTTTTCGATATCTTTTATCATTTTTTTTCTTTTTTTCTCTTCCATTTTTCCCTTCCTTTCCCCCAGTCGTATTCACAGTAACATAGATTATTTTGGAGAAAGAAACTTTTTTTTAGAAAACAGAGAAAAAAAGATTTCTTGCAAAACACAACAAAAATAAAGTAGCGAAAAAGTAATCAGTTTACTTTTTCGCTACTTCATTGATTTAAACTTCTCTTATTTATCAAGCATTATTTCATTAACAAGCATTTGTTAATGAAGGAAACTCTTTTAGTGTTTATAATCGTTTTTTTACAGGTTCTACTACTAGATAACGATAAGGCTCGTCTCCTTCAGAATGAGTTTTCACATATTCATTCTTGCTTAATGCCGCATGGATTTGTTTTCTCTCAAATGCCGGCATTGGTTCTAAGAAGACTGGTTGACCGGATTTAATTGCTTTTTCGGCAGTACGATCTGCTAAGCGTTGAATGATTTCTTGTCTTTTTTCACGATAATTACCAACGTTTACTACTACAGATAGTTTATTTTTAGCAATACGGTGAATGAAAACTTGGGCTAAATACTGCAACGCATTTAATGTTTTGCCGTGTTTGCCAATTAAAATCCCTTGTTTTTGTGTATCTAATTGAAAAACGACGGTATTTGCTTCGCGGGTCATTTTTACTAAAGCTGGCGCATCTAATTGCTTGGTAATATCCGTGAGATAGACTGCTAATTCCGTTAAAGCTGCTTCATCGCCTAATTCACTGGTTTCTACTTCTTCTGGTTGGTCTTCTGTGAAGACTTCAATGGTTTCAGTTTCTTCTATCGTTTTTTCTAAAGGTTCTTCTAAAACTTCTTCTACCGTTTCTTCAATCGTTTCTTCAATTGCTTCTGAAACAGTTTCACTAATTGAAGGTTCAATCTTAAGACGAGCATTCTTACGCCCGATCCCCAGAAATCCTTTCTTACCTTCATCTAGTATCTCAATTTCAACTTTCTCTTTATCCAATCCTAAATCGTTTAAACCAAGTTGGATTGCTTCATCAATTGTCGCAGCTTCATAAATCGGCATTAGCATTCCCTCCCTTATTTTTTACGTTTTTTCTTCGGACTCATGGCTTTTTTCAACGCACGTTCTTTTTCACGAATACGTTGAGCTTCTTCTTCTCGCTCTTTTCTAATCTTAAATGGATTATTGATTAGTAATGTTTGAACGACTTGGAAAGCATTAGATATTACCCAATATAATGAAAGACCACTTGCTAAGTTGACCCCCATAACTAAGATCATCACAGGCATCACAAAATTCATGATCTTCATTGATGCATTTGATTCAATTTGACTCATGCTACTTAGATACGTACTTGCAAAAGTAAATACCGCAGCAAGGATCGGTAAAATAAAGGTTGGATCTGCTGTTCCTAGATTTAACCATAAAAAGTTTCCTTGTTTTAATTCAGGCACACGTGAAATCGATTGCCATAACGCCATCAAAATCGGCATCTGTACTAACAACGGTAAACAACCAGCATATGGGTTCACATTATTTTCCGCATATAAACGTTGTTGCGCTTCACGTAACTTACTTTGTGTCTCAGGATCTTTTGAACTATATTCTTGTTGTAGTGCTTTTAATTTTGGTTGAAGTTCTTGGGTTTTTCGCATACTCTTTGTTTGAAAATGCATCAACGGCATCAAGATCACACGAATGATCAAAGTGAATAAAATAATCCCAATCCCTGCATTTCCAAATGACAATGCCTTGATCGCTTCTGCAAAATAATAAACGATGTAGCGATCCCAAATTCCTGTGCTTTGTGCACTTACTTCTCCAGTTCCACAACCGGATAAGACAACGACTAGACTGATAATGCCTGCCATCAAAAGTAAACGTTTGTATTTCTTCACTTACTCTTTTCCTCTCTATCGATTATTTTTGCAAGTTTTAAGACATGGACTAGATTGGAACGAATCTCATCGTAAGTTAGTCCCTTGACACTTGGTCTTGCAATCACGATAAAATCCAATTCCGGATCGATCTGTTCTTTTACAGAATAGACCGCCGCACGAATCTTACGTTTTACCTCATTGCGACATACTGCATTGCCCACTTTTTTACCTACTGAAAGCCCGACACGAAAATGTGGCTGGTCTTTTTTTTCTAAGCGGTAAACGACAAATTTACGATTAGCAAATGACGTTCCTGTATGGAATACGTTTTGAAACTCTCGTTCTTTTTTGACTCGATACGCTTTTCTCATTCGTTTTCTTTCCTTTTCTATCTTTCACTTACGTCCATAATCATAACATATTTCTCTTTATTCTTTCAGCTTTTCCCTAAAAAAGGGCATAAAAAAAACCACTGAAACCCCAGTGGCTTAAGCTGAAAGAACTTTTCTTCCTTTACGGCGACGGCTTGCTAAAACACGACGGCCATTTTTAGTACTCATACGTTTACGGAATCCGTGAACTTTTTGACGTTTACGTTTATTTGGTTGGTATGTTCTTTTCATGTATTCCACCTCCAAAATTTCTTATCTACTGTTAAAACACAGACATACTTTGATAGTATAACGACAATCAAGGTAATTTGTCAATATAAAATGAAAGGAAACTTCTGGATTTATGCATTCTATTTTTCCACAGTTTAGTTTTTTTTCGTGTGATTCGTTTGTGGAAAAAGTTATACACAAGATTTATCCACAATTATTTTTTAGGGTTTTTTACACAGAATAAACACCTGTAAAAAAAGTAATCCACAAACAGTCATTTATCTGTGAATTGAATGCTTAACTCCTTGATAAACAAAGATTTTTTATCCACAACCTACCTGGTATTTCTGTCTTTAAAACACACTTATCCACCTGTTGATTAGTGATGTGGATAAGTATTTTTCCTCGTTGTGATTTTTTTTGTTTTTTTCTCTCTTAATTTTGTGGATAATCTCAAATAAAAAATTTTTTCTGCTCTTTCTGTGGAAAACTATATGAAAAAATGATAAATTAGTACTAGTTATTCACTTTTTAATGAAGGAGGAAGCCTTAT